>DASXUY010000039.1:0-126752 GCA_036504535.1 Capsulimonadaceae bacterium | reverse complement strand
CGTCTAATACGGGCGTGAAAAGCCCAGATTTGGACACCGCAAACTAAAAAGTCGACGGCATTTAACAAGGTGGCGAACTTACGCGCTGATAGTCTATAAGCATCGCCACTTTAGCCGGATAATTCCGGGACAGGCTCCTAGTAATTGGAGATTGGGTCTCCGACCCATAGGACGGTGGCAGGCTATAGATGGGTTTTCCCACATCGTATTTTGTGCGGATAAGTAAAGAATATTCGATAATTCGGGGGCCCATGATTGCCGGAGTAGCCCTACGTAACGCTGGCGCTGGTTGCCGATACTATCATCAAGAAATGTAAACCCCGATGACTCGCAGACCCACCCCAATCGCCGCGCTGATGCTGATCATTTCCGCGTTATTCTCGCTCTCCCTATGCAACGTAAACGCCGCCGACTTGCCGCCTGCGGAGACGGTGCTCAAGGCGAGCGTCGTCAATCCTGGGCCGATAGCGTACACCATGTGGACGCTTAAGTCGTTGGACACCCCGCGCACCCTGACGCCACACGCCGTGTTGTCGTACGAAGTCTTCATCCCACGCGAGAGCGTTGGGCGAAATGGCGGTATAGAACTTGACGGCGGCACGCTGGACGGGTTGCGCGACGATCATTCGGCCGTGGACCAGGGAGGCGAGATGGTGCGCGGCGATGCGGCCCAGGCGAAGCATATCGGGGCGTGGTATTTGCGGTCGTTCGACCTTTCGGCGTACGCGGGCAAAACATTCGCCCGCGTCAAGTTCTTCTCCCGCGAACTCCAGCCAAGCGTCGCGGGTTTCTACGAGGCCCACGTGCGTAATGTGCGTATCGGCGACGCTTCGTCGAGCCCTATGGTGTTCGATCCCAGCGAGATCACCGCTGCGGTTCGTAACATGGCGGTTGTGAATTCGATAGCGGCAAAGCCAAAGCCGTTCATTTCATTGTCTCCCATCCTCATGCCTGGAGCGAAGCTGATCGTTGACCGCCCTTGGGGCACATCGGGCGTGACACCAGCGCCACGAGCGTTGACCGACGATCTTCGCGAGATCACAATCACCGCAGAAGTAAAGGCGGTCGGCGTGCCGTCGCTAAACGGCGCCGTCATCCTCCGATATGACCGGCCGCAGATTATTCCCGATGGCGCTTACCTGCAGTATGACATGCGTATCGACCCGGACTCGGTGGGCACATCGGGCGGATTCGACCTTGAGTCGGTCCCGCGCACATGGCTGACGCTTCGAGACACGCGGGGCACGGTGGACCAGAACGGTGTGTCCGTGCATGCGGCGAACAGCGTACCGGAGGCGGTAGGGAAATGGTGGCGCAGGCGATTCTCCCTAGAGAGCGCTGCCGGAAAGCCGTTTCAGCTAGCGTTGCTCTCCGCTGAGTTCACCCCGCAGCGTACCGGCTTTTACAAGGCCAGCTACCGTAATATCCGCATCGTGGACGCGAGCGGACTCGTGTACTGGAGTTTCTACCCTGCCCAGGGGCAACTGGCGGCCAAGGTGCCATTCGATGGGCAAAGCGGCGGCAATGTGAGCGCACAGGGCCTTGTGGGTGCATCGCTAACGCCGAGCAGCTACGTCATCGGCGCTGGCGACAAGCTGAATTTGACAGTCACCGTGCACAATTATGATCCCAGCGCATCGCAGACTGTGACCGTGGAAGGCGTGCGCCTGACGGGCGCATCTAGCATCCCGCTCGCAAAGCCGATGACTTTCACCCTTCCAGGAGGAGAAACGAAGGAAATCGTGCTGGCGGCGACGCGAATCCCGGTGGGCAATTACGAGGCAGTCGCAGATTTGCGCGTCGGCGGCGACGTGGCAACAGTGCGTAGCGCCTCGTTCGCTGTAACGACAGGCTCAGCAGCGCTGCCAGGGCCCCGCGAGTATCTCGGCAAAGGGAATATGGCGTGGGGCGCGGATATCGCTGGCTACGCCAGTGTCGACACGCTCGCAGAACTTCGCCAGAACGGCGGCAACTTTGTCAACCTTTTCGTTTCCTGGGGGCGCATTGAAACCGCTCCTGGAGTCTATGATTTCAGCCCTATTGACAGCGCCGTCGCAGGCGCGAAACAGGCGCATTTGCGTGCCGAGGTGATCTTCATAACCGACGAAAAGAGCTTTCCGCGCTGGCTCAAATCCGAGGCGATGCTGGATCAAACCGGGAAGCCAGGCGAGATATTCGCGCTGTCGTACTATGCGCCCACGG
Organism: Capsulimonadaceae bacterium; assembly: GCA_036504535.1. Classification (GTDB taxonomy): domain Bacteria; phylum Armatimonadota; class Armatimonadia; order Armatimonadales; family Capsulimonadaceae; genus JARLGU01. The sequence goes on along the minus strand of DASXUY010000039.1, from coordinate 124,550 downwards.
GCCGACCGGAGTACATGAAGCTGATTGCCGCGGTCACGCAGCGCTACAAAGCGAACGAGACAATCGTGGGATACCAGTTTATCCCCGGCGGTTGGAACGATGGCTTCTTCTACCGACCATCGCGCAAGACAGATGGCCTTTACGACTACTCGCCGTGGTCGCAGGCGGCGTTCCGCGGCTATGTACGCGACACACTGCACCTAACGCTGCCGCAGGCGTCGCATCGATACGGCACGCTCCTAGCAACATGGGATGACCTCAAGCAGCCGGTCTACGCGGGCGGCGTCGACTTGCGACCGATCTGGTGGGATTTCCAGAACTTCCGCTGCTGGACGGTGGAGAATATGTGGGACGAAGTGTGCCGAACTGTGCGCGCAAACGATCCCAGTAAGATGATCGAGCTCATGTACGGCGGCGACCAGGGTGCGACGGGTCAGATCGCAAACGACTACGATGCTGGCGCTCGAATCGCTCGCAAGTATGGCGCATCGATTCACAACACGTGCTACGAAGGCTACACAGCCGCCCCGCTGGTCGGTACCTATACCCGCGAATGGGGCGTGACGCATACATGCGAGACGGCTGGGACTCCGGCGAGCATCCCGAACCACCAGCAGGGAATGTTCAACGTACTCAAATACGGCGCGAAAGGGTATTGCTGGATCGGCGGGCGTCCATTCGGTTACTACCCGTCGTTCGCCAAGCTCGGACCGGTGGCGCGCGAGTTGTCGGACGCGAAGCCCTTCGGGAAGCGGCTCGGCGTGCTTCAGTCGGTGTCGGTCGTTCAGTGCAACCTTTCGCGCGTCCGAATCAATTCCGCCCCAATTGACAGCTACAAGTTCGCTCACAATTCAGGACTGACCGCTGATCTTTATACCGACCGCAGCTTCATGCGCGACGGTCACAAGCTGGACCCTCGCGAAATCGGTGTGGTACTCGATAACGCCGACCTTGTTCTCGCCCGTGAGGCAGCGGATGCGATGGTGCGCTATGTTCGTGCTGGCGGGACGTTGATCACTCATGCGCTGTCTGGTCGTTACACGCCCGGCGCGCCGGATGAGCTCTCCTACCTCATAACTGCGCTTGGATACAGGAAGGCAGGCGGGCCATCCTTCGCCAACGGTTTAGCGCCAGCCAGCTTCGAAGGAGCGCTGGCCGGGCAGACATTGGACCTTTTCAACGTGGCAACGTTGGCCGATCTTCCAGATGGCGCGCGCACGCTGGCTTCGTTCCGCAATGGCGACGTCGCCGTCGCGTCGTGGAAGCTTGGCGCGGGCAATGTAGTCTTGATCGGTGGCGCACCGAACTATGCCGACCCGGCAACGGTTAAGGCGATGACGGCGCTCCTGGCATCGCTGGGCGTTGTGCCGCAGGCGACAGCGACCGGCGGAGTGGTCACGGCAACTCTTTCTGCGGGAGCGACTCGCTATGTGCTTCTCCACAACCAGTCGGCGGGAGAGGTCAAAACTACCGTGACAACGCCAGGGCTTACGGGGACGGTGCGTGCCTTTGACCTTGCGAACCGTAAAGCGCTGCCCGTGCGCGACGGAGCCGCTTGGTCGCGGGGGGTGGAACTGTCGCTCGCGCCGTACGAAGTGACTGCAATTGCGCTTGACAGCGTCAGTGCGCCGGTCCGCTCGTTCCCTGATCTTGAATACCCGCTGCCCGGAAGCGCTGATGCCGCCACGTCGCAGGACGGAGGAAGCGCCAGCGCAGTCGCCTATAAGCCAGTCGACACATGGCTGGTCGCTGGGCCGTTCGCCAACCCGGGCGGCTACAAAGGCGCATCGTTCTACCAGCCGCGCCAACCGGAGGCATCGTGGGTCCAGGGCGCGTCGTTCACCGATGGCGGCCAGCCGATCGCATGGCGCACCGTGCACGCCGTAGACGGCGAGCTACGCTTGAGCAGCACACTCGGATTCGCAAGCGATCAAATTGCGTATGCGATGACAGATCTGGTGGCGTCCAAAGACTGCGTCGTGCGCATCCGTTGCGGCGTCGACTACGCCATGTACCTGTGGCTGAATGGCAAACCACTCTTCGACTCCAACGCCACCGGATCTCGCGGGGCTCCTACCCCGGGTGAGTTCACTATCGAAGCTCCGCTGCACGCCGGGCGCAACCGCCTCGCCGCCAAAGTGGCGCCGGGCTCGCTAGGTTGGGCGATGTGGATGCAGGTCGGCGCGCTCGACGGCGCGTCTGTCCGGGCCGAGATGGCGCGGTAGCTGGATTCAGAGCCGCCAACGCTCCCTCGAGCCCACCATTGGTGGGCAGACAGTCCCGGTGAGTTCAATACTGGGATTCAAGCGACGTTCAGCTACAAGTAGATATTCCAGCTCAAACCCAATCACCGTCAACCCCGCGTCGCCATCGGTAACGCGGGGTTGTTTTGTAATGAGGCAACAGATATGCCCTAGACTGCGCTTGACAGTCAGCCGCAGTCATGATATTATACGATCATTAAAAATAACTGCATGATCATATATCATGTGGCGAAATATTCCGTTGCGAGTTCGCTCCGTTCGATGTCCACTGTCACGCACTCCACACTCTGAGGTCCCGCCATGAATAGCCGATCACTTACGGCGCTTGTCGTCGCCGCCAGCGCACTCAGTTGCGCCTACGCTGTTGCCGCAACCAGCACTAAAACCGTCGCCCTTCGCGGGTTCGGAACGCTGCAAACAACCACGCGCGAATACGCCGCAACTCGATCATCCTGGGTGACATTCACCGCGACGGACCCAAAACACGCCACCCTATGCGGCTCGAAGTTCATCGCTGACCTACGCGGGTTTGGCGATATCAAGCCAGTCGCCGACACCAACCTCCCCGGAACGATCGTCGTGCTGGATAGGATCGCCTATTGGCTCGTCGGCGTCCACGGATCGGCGTGCGAGGTGCTGTGCGCGCGCTCGCAGACGGACCTCGCTGCGCTGGCAAAGAGTGCTGGCGCATCCGCGTGGAAACCGGTTCCGGACGCCGCGTATCCGCCGTGGCTGGACTGCATGGACAACGCGGCGATGGGCTTTTGGTTCCTTGGCGGCGGCGTGCTGCCCAAGGACGTCAACGCCGATTTCGCATGGCTCGGCGAGAACCAGTTCACTGGCTGTGTCGCGTCTGGTGTCGAGGAAACGCGCCTCATAGCGCCTGGGGTCCTCGACTCGAATGTGCTGGACTGGTACGGCGCGATGGCCAACAAGCACAAGGTGCCGTACCGCTCACTCTTGTGTTGGACCATGCCGATGCAACCGCCCATGCTCTGGAACCGCAGTCCGCTGCCCTATGTCCGCCCGGCCGACGGCGCCGTTCCCTACCCCGACATGCACAGTGCACGACTCGGGGTCTATGACGCCTTCGTTCCTGCTCCGGCGACCGACCCCTATGTGCTGGACCTGCGCCGCCGAGTAGCCGCGAAATCTGCCGAAGATCCTTACTTCTCTGGCCATCACGGAGTCGCCGAATTGGGCGGGCAAACACTGGTCGAGTTGTCCCGGTATGCTGGCATGGAGTCGACGACCGACGCGTGGCACGATTACTTGCGAAAAGACCTCGGACTCACGCTCGTTCAAGCTAGCAAGCGATACCGTGACAACCCAAACGCATACAAATCATGGGCAGATGTGGCCGTACCATCGCTCAAGGACTTCACTGGCTTGGCCAAAGCGTCGCTCGACCTAGCGGGCACCTGGGAAGGACACGCCGACAAGTCATCCGCTGGCACCGACGCGCGCTGGTTCGACACCGGAGCACCGTCCGACTGGGCAGCCGTGCGAAGCAACGACCCGATGCTTCTCGAATACGCCAACGATGCTGGCAATGCGCCAGGCTACTGGCTGCGGCGATCGTTCACGCTGACCGCCGACCAGCTAGCGCGCTTTAAGGCCATCCATATCGCACGGGCGGGGTGGCACGCTCTTTCGCGGCCTCTCGCAATCGCGGTGTACGTCAACGGTCATCAGCTCAAAGACGAAACCGTCGAGCACCCACTATGGCCCGACCAGGACCAATGCCTCACGCTTGGAGACTCGGCCAAAGTTGGCGAAAACCAGATCGTCGTTCGCGCTCGCGGGCCGCTTTCGTACATCTTCGCAAGCGAATCGGGCCGGTGGGCGTATCCGTCATCCAACCGTGCTCTCAACCAGCTATGGTACGACGCCATCGACTTCACCGTCGCGTACAAGTTGCGCTCCGTCGAGAACAACCTGATGGCGATACGCGCTGGCGACCCGGATCGCCCCATCAAGCTTATGGCGCCATGGAATGTCATGGACCGCATACCGGACCTGTGCTCCAAATACGGCGCCTACCCGCACGACACTGGTCAAGGAGGCGCTTGCTGGGGACCATGGATGCCGAGATATGTCACGTGGCGCGGTATCCCCGTAAGCAGCGAGCCGGGCGGGCCAGCGGGGACGCCTGAGGACCTTCGCCAGCACCTGACGTTCTATCTGATGCTTGGCAACAGCATGGTCGATGAAGTGTTCCATGTTGACCAATACCGAAAGCCGGAAATGGCCAAGTGGATAGCTGACAACCGTGAAATGATGCGCTGTATCGGCAAGATGGACATGCCCACGCCTGGCATCGCTGTCCTGCGATCTCTACGATCAACCCGCCTTGGGTTCCAGGCGCCGTGGTCGTGGGATATGGCGCGCGGCGAAGCTCAGGCCGTTGGGCGTACCGCAGACTACGTCGACCTGCCCGATTTCGCCGCCGGACGAGCTAACACATTCAAGGTGATCATCGATGATGGCACTGCGGTCCTCACGTCGGCCGACGTGGACGCGATCGAGCGATACGTCAGGCAAGGCGGAACATTCGTCGCAACCAATGTGACCGGTATGCATACGCCTGATACCGCGAATGTGTGGCCGATCAGTCGCCTCACGGGGCTTGCCGTGAAGAACCCATCAGCACCGTTTGGCAATATCTCGTTCACTGCCGACGAGTCACTGTGGCCGTCGCTGCGCGGTCGCGAGCTCAAGTCCGGCGGCGTCGCCCTTGATTGGCTCAAGAACAACTCCGCAGGAACTCCGTTGGCGCAAGCTGCCATTGTGCCAGATATCAAAGTGATCGCGACTTGGGCCGGAATCCCGCAAGCCGCGGGCAATATCGCAATCGCCACCCGAAAAATCGGGAAGGGCACCGTGGTGACCATCGGCTCAAGCTTTTGGCGGTCGGCTCAGGATACGAATGGGCACTGGGTCAGCCGCGATACCGTGAGCGGGTACTTCGACGAGTTCCTCGCGTCCCTTGGCGTCCCTCGCGAAAGCTGGGTCTCCGGTTCGCCGAGCCTCAATCAGGAGGTCTGGGCTGAACGATGGCGCAGCAAGAACGGCGTATACGACCTGTATCCCGTGGCGCGAATTAACACGAACAAGAGCCAGCCAGCTGTCGCGGCAGACATTAAGATTAGAGGCGCAGCCGCCGACCTTCGCGATCTGTCGTCACTGGGACACCCGGCGGTGCTTGCTCAGAGCAGCGCCGATGGCTTCACGCTTCCTGCAACGCCGCTGCTTCCCATGGAGTGCCGCGTCTATGCATCGCCGCGCCCTGATATCGAGCGGGCTGCGATTTACTGGCTTGGCGTTCAGGAGCGGCAGTGGCCAGCCCTCGCCCCGGTATCGGCGAAGGCGCTCCCTACCGCAGCCCAGCAAGCACCCGACACCATCCCGCTGAACGACGCATGGAAGATGTCCGCAAACAGTGACGCAAGTGACTCGTGGACTTCGCCGACCTTCGATGACCGCGCGTGGACCTCAGCCGCGCCGGCGACATTCGCCAAGCTTGGCATCCCGGAGGACTCCGTGGTTCGCTTCCGCAGAACAGTCAAGCTGCCCGCCACATGGCGATCGCAGCGCGTAAACCTGACATTTGACTGCCCGTACTGGTTCTGGGGTATCAAAGAGCAAGGTAAACTCTGGATCCACGGAACTGCACAGCCTTCTACAACGCTCCCGCGCTGGAACAACGGATCCTTCGTGGTAGACGTCACCGAGTTCGCAAAGAGCGGCACGGTCACCATCGCGCTCGAAGTCGACGGGCACCTGAAAGGCAGCGATCCGCGCCGTCGCCCCGCAGGCGTTAGCGGGACGTTCCTCCTGCAAGCCTCCCCGCAGCCAGCCAAGACCATCACGCTCGATAGCTGGAAAGTCGCAACAGACATTGGAGTATTCACCGATATCGTCCCCGGCAAAACAGTAACCGGCAAGTATCTGGAAACAACGTTCACGCTTCCTACCTCATGGCCAGCACAGCGCCTCTTTCTGGAATCCCCCGCTCCGCTACGTTGGTTAGTGCTTAACGACCAGATCGTAGCTTGCCCCGATATTCTGCATACTCTGGATGTTACCGGTCTCGTCCACCGAAACGGGCCCAATGTGCTTCGGTGGATACAGGAAACGAACTCAGTGGAGAACCCGGCAGGTGACCACAAGTTCGTTGGCCCACCTCCGCCACTGTCGCTAAGTTGGCGAAAATAGTAGATCCAGAAGCCGCGCTGCCTTGCATACCCAAGGCAGCGCGGCTTTTTATGCGTTGAAATGATTCTGAAAATAGAATCAGAAAATTGCTAAAATACCGTATTGACAAGTTCTCAGTGTCGTGATATAGTTAATGCATTCACCAACATGGTTAATGCTTTAACTTACAGCTAAACAAATGCGACGACATCAGAAATCAACAATCAGAGAGGTGGCAGAGAGGGCCTGCGTTTCCGCGGCAACCGTCTCCTACTTCGCCAGCGGGCGCGAAGACAAATGCTCGCCCGAAACTGCGGCGCGCATTCGCGAAGCCATCGAGCATTTGCGCTACACACCGAACTCGCTCTCGCGAAGCCTTCGAACCCGCCAGACTATGACGATTGGGATTTCGGTGGGCCGGTCGATTCATATCAACTCCTACGGCGAGCGCCTCTGGAGCGGGATCGATCTCGAAACCGACGCTGCTGGCTACTCGCAGATCTACTATCCTGCAGTCGTTCGCCATGGCCCTTCGGTTGACTCGTATCTTGACGGGAGAATTGACGGTCTTATTCTCGCTCCGAGTAACCCTGATGATCGCCCGCACCAAATTGCCGCCGCGAACATGCCAATCGTCGTGCTGGCCCCAATGGAAAGCCTGCAGGACGGCTGCGGCATGGTTTATGTCGACGAATACCAAACCGTAGACCTCGCCCTAACGCACCTTTGGAACATGGGGCATCGTCGTATCGGCCATATTCTTGGCCCCGTCATTCCCATGGATACCAACCCGTACGCCGGACAGCCTGCAATGTCCGCGTTGGCCCGGCGCGATGGATATATCAAGTGGATGGGCGAGCATAACGCGTACGATTCCGAATTACTCGTCCCTGCCCTCAGCTGGGTCAGCGACGATAAATCTCGGGCCGCAATTCGGACCTATCTTCAACGCATTATGGCGCTGCCATGCCCGCCAACAGCGTTTTTCTGTGCTAACGACGCGCTGGCACTGGCAGTTATAGAAATCGCCGCGTCGATGGGCTTTTCAGTTCCGCATGACTTGTCTGTAATCGGCGTGGATAACAGCATCGACGGTGTCCTATCGGAACCAAGACTTACCACGGTGTCGATCCCTGCCAAAGAAGTTGGCAGCGTCGCAGTGCGAACACTGTTGCGAATCATACAGGACGAGCCAATCAACGAATGCCGGGTGGCTATCCCGGTGACGGATCTTATTGTCCGCGGTAGCACGCGAGCTCTGTAAAAGATACCGTTCATATGAACGGACAAGGTAAATATATTGAAAACTCTATATGCCGAAAACACGGTTCAGCGACTATCACGACGATCAGCATTCACGCTTATCGAGCTTTTAGTCGTTATTGCAATCATAAGTATACTAGCTGCTATACTTTTCCCGGTATTTGCCACTGCCCGCGAAAAGGCACGCCAAACGGCCTGCCTATCGAACTTGAAGCAGCTTGGAATTGCCTACACGTCGTATGAACAGGATTACGACGAAATGGCGCCTGCGGGTAAAAGTTTCGCGACGGGTATTGGATGGGCGGGTCAGATCTATCCCTACGTGCGAAGCACCCAGACCTATATTTGCCCCAACGACTCCGGCCCCAACGACCTCATATCGTACGCTGTAAACTCAAACCTCGTCGGTTACACAGCGGCGCCGCGCAATCCCATCCCAACGAACATCGCGCAGATGACGTCGCCATCGCGTTCGGTCCTTCTGTTCGAACTCGTCAACTGTAACGCCAGCATCGCAGCGTGGTCCATCCCGACGGATGCAGGTTCGTCGCCAGCAGGGAACGGTCTCGACGCCACTAGCGGCAACTCCCTGAGCGGCGCTAACAGTGGATCCGGCGCGCCACACGTCAGTTGCGCGACGTGCATCAAATACGCGACCGGCGTGATGGCCAACGTTTGCCCCGGCAACAGTTGCGCAGCTCCTGCGATTACCGCCACGACTTCCTATTATACAAGCGTGGACGGCACACACTCTGGCGGTGCCAACTTCTTGCTCGCAGACAATCACGCCAAGTGGTTTATTCCGTCGCAAGTCGCAGCGGGTGCTGATGTGATCGTTAGCGGCTTCAACAACTACGCCACCTGCCCTGCGAACAAAAACAACTACGCGCCAACAGTCGATTGCTCAAACCCGAAGCAGTACGCAGCCACGTTCGCCATCCGATAGTCCGGATATGTGGCGAGTTAGGACAGAATTTAGCTGTGTGGGGTACAAGAAAGGAATAAGAGTATGTACCAGCAGTATTTTGTCGCTCCAAAGAATGCCGTCCGGCGCCGCGCTGGATTCACTCTTATCGAGCTATTAGTAGTTATAGCTATTATAGCTATACTCGCAGCTATACTCTTCCCGGTGTTTGCAACGGCTCGTGAGAAGGCGCGGCAAACATCATGCGCCAGTAACTTGAGGCAGCTCGGAATCGGCTTTACCCAGTACTGTCAGGATTACGATGAGGTCTTGCCGATAACGTGGAGTGCAACGACTGCCTGGGATTTGTGCATACAGCCATATATCGGCACCAAGGTATCTACCGCCGGTGGCACGGATCCGACAGTCTTTCATTGTCCCGACGATGCCGTCGTACGCACCGTGACATCGTGGCCCGCGCGATCATACAGCATGGGTGATCCCTATGGCTCGGGCCTCGGGATGGCGGGAACAACCACCGGGTGCGGTGGAGTCAATATGGGATGCCTTGCCCTGGCGAAGGTGCCCGCGCCGACTACAACTTTTCTGCTCGTCGAATGCCCGCTGACAGCGAATGTCCTCGGAAACAACTCTGGATCGTTCGTGCGAACCCCGATCACTGTGGCATCGCCGCCTTGTGCGACTGCGATGAACGGTCAGGACACAGCGATGCCCGGCGTCCCGCGACATTCGGGAGGCTGGAACTATCTCTACGCCGACTCGCATGTCAAATGGCTTCAGCCAGCGCAAACGTTCGGAACTGGGTCCATCTGCGCAGCAAAAGGACCGTGGACGATCACCGACGCAGACTAAGCGCAAACCACGACCCTGGATATTTCCCTCAATCGGCAGGCTGCGAGCAGCAGCCTGCCATTATGCTATCTTCGGAACCTAAGGAACGACATGACCAAATCAGCCTTTCAAATCGCAGCAGCCATACTCACGGCGTCTTTCTCGCTGCTGGCGCCCTCACCGCTCCGCGCCGCCGATGCTCCCGCCGAGATGGTGACGAACCCCGGCTTCGAAGGGCCGTATACGCCGCTGGCACCAACACGGGGTAAAGGCAGCATAACTGGCGCTGTCGCCAATGGCTGGAATGACAACTCGAGCTGGGCCGACGTGGATATTGAATACGCCGAAGTGAAGAGTGGTGTCCACGGAGGGTCGTCAGCGCAATCGGTTACCGTCAAGCAGGTCCGCAGCGGCGGCGCTCAAATGCAGCAGTTCGTCCCGCTTGTCGCCAATCACATCTACATATTCACCATGTGGGTGAAGGGGCAGAGTGGCGCTCAAGCAGGAATGGCATTGCGGCAGGCTGGCCCGCCGTATAAAACCTATGGTCAGAAAACTGTGACCTGTGACGGTGAATGGCACAAGCTCACCGTGCAGGCGCTGCCCGGAGACACCACAAAAGACAGCATCATGATCTACCCGCCTATCGGGTCGACGCTGCTGATCGACGACGCGTCTCTCACCGATGTCACCTCGTCCGCGAGCGACGCCCCAGCAAAGGTCGGCAACATGCTGCCTGACGGGTCGTTCGAAGCAGGGTTTGGTGGCGGATGGAGCGTTCGCGCTAGACTCGGCGGTCCATCGCAAATGAACGCCTTCGAAATGACCGATCCGCGCGCCGTCGTCGATGCTACAACCGCTGCCGACCAGAAGCAATCCGTGAAGATCACCCTGCCCTGCGGAGCTGTAGCAACGTTCGGCTCACCGCTGGTGACGTACAACTTTGGCCGTGCGCACACTGCAACAGTATGGGCTAAGTCAGACGTTGAGGGCAGCGGAGCTGCACTTACATTGCTTGGCTCAACCGACAAGACATCACTCCGCCTCACAAAGGAATGGCAGCAGGCAACGCTCACCACAACGCTCCCGTTCGGTGAAGCAACGCGCATCATTGTCACGTCTACAACGTCGCGGCCCGGCACGATCTGGATCGACGGCGCATCGCTTTCCGAGGGCGCGATGGCGTTTACTGCCCCCAGCCCCGAATTGGTGCTGTCGGTAAATCGACCAGGTGGCATCTTTTTCGACGGGGAACCAGCGATACTCGGCGTCGCCGCTGCAAATGTCCCCGTAAGCGCGACCATTCACTTGTCATGCTTGGACATGTACGGGAAGCTGACCACGCTACCGACGGCGCCCGCGTCGGCGGCCGCTATCAAAATCGCCCCCGATCCGGCGCACCCGCGCGGCATGTTCAAAGTGACCGCGCAGCTTTTCGCAGCCGATGGTAAGCCCATATCGCAGGCCGTCCAACAGGTGTTTTCGCGGCTGCCACGGCCCCGCGAACTAAAACCTGAGCAGTCGTACTTCGGAGCGCATATCCCACTCGCCAATGAGTTCTTCCAGCTCTCCCGCGCTATCGGTTCGCGCTGGTGCCGTATCCACGATGCCACCTGGGTAACCAAATGGCCAACCGTTGAAACTGCTCCAGGCAAGTTTGAGTTTCACGACGAAGGCGTCGACGCCGCACTTAAATCGGGTCTGGCTGTCCTTGGAATGTTCGACGGCGGGCCAGTGTGGGCGAGCGTCACGCCAAGAGCACGAAATGGCTACTTTGCCAACTATAACGCAGTCGACACGCCAAACGCTGAAGACGAATGGACGAGCTATGTCGAAAAACTCGCCACGCGGTACAAGGGTCGTATCGACACCTGGGAAGTTTGGAACGAACCGTGGGGCCGCCAGTTCTCACCTGGGACGCCAGAGACTTACGGTAAGCTTTTGAAATTAGCCTACGTTGCAGCCAAAGCCGCCAACCCGGCGGCAACGATCATCGGTATCGACACCGCCCGCAGCCGGGAAGCGTTCACCGATCCCGCTATGAAAGCGGCGGGCGGATCAAGCGTGTACGATGAATTCTCGTTTCATGATTACTACGCATCTCTGTACGGCGGGCCAAAATCGCCTGCCGCGACCGATGCTGCGGTTTACGATGGGTTCGAAAAGCTCTACGGGAAGGTGACTCCCCGATGGGTTACCGAAGAGGCGCCAATGGAGGGTGTCCAGTCACTCTACTGGCCCGTCGGCAGCGAATCGGAAACTCGGATTCAGTATGCCAAGGCTGTCCGGTTCAATGTGACCGAGATCGGATATGGAGTGAAGCGCCTGTTCTATTACTCCCTGCACAGCGACCCTCTGTACGGCGAATCGGGCCTCATCGGCCTTGAGCATGACCGCACCATCAAGCCCGTTATTGCAGCTCAAGCAGTCCTCGCCGCCCTCGTGGACGGCGATCCGTGCTCAGCGAGAACTGAGCCAGTTACAGGGGTCGATTGCTATACATTCACGCACAGCCCAACCGCTAAGGTCGATGTTGTATGGAGCTATGACGGTGCCAACCACGCGATCAAAGTCCCGAAGGGCGCGAAACTGCTAGACGCCATCGGCAATCCGCTGCCATCGACGGACACGCTAGCCGTCGGCAACGAGCCGATCTACATTCTCCGCTAAGTTACAAAGTCCCGATCCGCGTCCTTTATTGCGGATCGGGACTTTGTGCGTCAAGATTGCCTAATCATCTCACCAACCAAAATTCCCGCACATCAATTTCAAGTTTGTTATTGACAGTCTTTAGGGTTGCTTGTATACTTGTTTCAGAAGATACCCCGCTTGAACCGACCAGTCAGTTTGGTTATTGCATCGTTTAAGCGCTTAAACCAGCAAAGTAACGTATGAGAACCTTAGGCAATAAGCCGCCAACAATTAAAGATATCGCTGCGGCTTGCGGTGTCAGCGAAGCGACGGTCTCGTATGTTATCAACGGCAAGCGAGTCCTGCGCGACGATACCCGGCTCCGTGTGCAAACAGCTATTCGCGAAATGCGTTACCATCCCAGCGCGGTCGCACGGGGTCTGTCGAGCAAGCGCCTTCACACGCTCGGCGTCTCGCTGGGCGCAATTGATGCCGTCGAGTTCTTGAGCCACACATACGTATCGGCTATTCTGCAAGGCGTGGTCACGCAGGCGCAAAGCAATGGCCTGAACATCACGCTTTTCACGGAGCCATGGATGGGCTCGTCCATTTCCGCGCCACGTCTGCGCGACGGACGAACTGACGGCGTCCTGGTCATAGGCCCACGGCTCGAATCCGATATCCTCGACAGCCTGCACGGTCTTGGAGTGCCAACCGTTGCCGTATCTGCCGAAGGACCGTCAGCGGTGCCGATGGTGGACGTCGACAACTACGCTGGCGCAAGGATGGCGACCGAGCATCTGATAAAGCTGGGCCATCGACGCATTGCGTACCTCACCGGTAACGATTACCTCGCATCGTACAAACCACGTTTGCAGGGCTACCTCGACGCCATGAAGCACGCAGCCATTCCGGTGCGTGACGAGTTTGTTCTCCAGTCGGACTTCAGCGGAACTTTGATGACCGGTCAGACTATTCAGCTACTCGGCTTGACCGAGCCGCCCACAGCAATATTTGCCGGTAACGACATTATGGGTATCGGTGTCATCGAGGCAGCCAAGTCGATCGGCGTCGACGTTCCGGGCCAGCTTTCCGTGGTAGGGTTCGACGATATCGGTGCGTGCGTCAATGTAACGCCCAACCTGACGACCATTCGCCAGCCGTTCCACGAGATCGGAATGGAAGCGACGAAGCTATTGATCGAAATGATAAAGACAGGCGTTCACGAGGACGCCGCCAAACCAGTATTGTTGGCGCCGACCCTCGTAATGCGGCAGTCAACGGCGGGGCCAGCGTAGTAGATCTCGCTTGCGGCGTTAGGTTTTAGTGATCGTTTAAACGCTTAAACGATACAATACAATGTCATCTAAATTAGCTTAATTTGCGATGGCTCGTGAGATTTTATACACGGAGCCCTGTGCAATACGTAAATTGAAGGAGACCTGAGATGTCTGATTTCACTTATAATGGAAACGCGGCTGAAACGAACAGGCGACGCGGCTTCACTTTGATCGAGCTTCTCGTAGTTATAGCTATCATAGCTATACTCGCAGCTATACTTTTCCCCGTGTTCGCGACGGCTCGCGAAAAGGCGCGCCAAACGACCTGCACGTCAAACCTTAAGCAGCTCGGATTGGCTTATCTGCAATATGTTCAGGATTACGACGAGTACTTCCCTGCTTCGTCGGCAATCTCGTGGTCGTCGAACGGGTCAGCGACCGTAGCGCTTAACGGGTACGGATGGGCTGCTCAGATTTACCCTTACGTCAAATCAGCGGCCTCCTATGTCTGTCCAGATGACGTCGCCCAGCCCAAAAAACTCGGCACCCTCTCGCTTCCTATCGTTTCGTATACCGAAGGTTCGTTTCCAAACGGCGCATATGCTCCCGCTAACCAGGGCATCGGCGGCTACAAGGCAACGAGTACCGCGAGCGCGCAACCGTGTCCAATGAGTGCTTTTGGCGCGGTCGCAAGCACCGTTCTCCTCTACGAGGGCTCACAAATCTACAGCACCACGGGCGTGCAAGGCGATGGAGGCAATGGTTCGACAATTAACAAGACGAGCCTGCTTCAATTCCCTATCGCCGCAGTTCAAACAGGATACGGCCCTCTAGATACCGTGGACAATCGATACACGAGCTTCGCAGGCGCTGGCGCGAACGGCGTCGCTTACTATGACGTGCCCGTCGCCACCCATCGGCACGTGTTCAACGCACCTGGCGACTCAGGCAACATGTATCTTGTCGCCGATGGTCACGTCAAGTATCTTCAGTGGACCAAAGTGTCCTCCTGCGACCAATTCGCCTCAGGCTGCTCCGCAACGAAAACGCCCGTGACCACCTCTCAGCTCGGTGTAAGCAACAGCTATGCCGTGACATTCTCGGTTCAGTAGTGCCCAAACGACCGTAGGAACGGTCACCGCATTGTTCCGCCCAAGCATCCGTCACCGGGCCTAGGGCGGCTCCGTCAAGCTCAAGAAAGTCAGAGCAATGAACACCCGTTTTCTCCTCGCCACCGCCTTGTTTGTTGGATCGCCATTCCCTAGTTTTGGCGCAGACCCCGACGCCCAAACGATATCAATCACCTCATTCGAGGCCGATACCGACCTTGCCGCCGCCAACTATAACCACGCCGATGGACAGCTAACGGCGACAGGCGCGACCATCGGCGCACAAGCGCTCCAGGTGACATTCAACCCACCCGCGTCTTATCCCGGAGTCACGTTCCACCCTGCGACGCCATACGACTGGCACGCTGGCGGAGGAATTGCCTTCGACGTCACCAACCCCGGGGCTGAACCCATTTCCTTCGCTTTGCGAATCGACGATGCGCCGAACTCCGACGGCTCAACGCACAGCCGAACAGGCGCAGGGCGAGTCCTTCCTGGCAAAACGGTCACGTACCTTATGCCGTTCAATGCAGACCTCAACGCGGGCGACATGAGCGGGCTCGCGGGCTATACGCTCATGCGCAACACCGGACCGGCTCCAGGTACGCCGTTTGCCCCGTCGCACATTGTCCAGTTCAACATCTTCGTCGTAAAGCCAGCCATACCGAGGGTGCTGATCTTCGACAACATGCGCCTCGTGCCACCCGTCGCCCCCATCGCATTGAAGCCTGAAAGCAAACTGCTGCTGAGCTTCGAAGGGAGCGCCGACGCGGCGACGCCGACCGGCACCAACGCTACAGCGGCCGTCGTGGACAAAACAGGCGCCACCGACGGCATAAAAGCCCTTAAGATGGAGTTTCAGCCTGCCGTCTACCCGTGTGTCGTGTTCAAGTACGCACAGCCGCTCGACCTGAGGGGATACAGCGGGATACAGTTCGACGTCACCAATCCGATGGCCCAGCCTGTCGCGTTCTACACCCGCATCGACGACGGCGCGGGCAGCCGCAGCGGCAACTCCGTCATCGACCCCGGCGTGACGAAGAATTTCATGATCCCTTTCGGAGTTGACCCCGCGTCTGTCGGTATGGCTGGCCTTCCCGCCACCGGGACCGCAGCGAGCGTTGGGTCAGGCGGCGCAGGCGGCTTCAATATCGGCCACATCACCGAATTCCAGGTCTTTATGGTCCGCCCTACCGAGAACAAGGCTCTGATCGTGGACAACTTCCGAACTGTTCCCGGCGAGAAGCAGGACCTCACCAAACTCGTTGACGAATATGGCCAATACACCCGGCAAACGTGGCCGGGAAAAGTGCTCGCCCAGGCTGACTTCGTAGCCCAACGTGTCGCCGAAGCCGCTGACCTTAAGGCAAACCCGTGGCCTGCCGCCTGGGACAAGTATGGCGGCTGGGCAGCTGGGCCAACGTTGAAAGCGACTGGCTTCTTCAGAACCGAGAAGTACAAAGGCAAGTGGTCACTCGTTGACCCCGATGGCCGCCTCTTCTTTTCGACGGGTATCACCACGGTTGGCCCATCCGCCGCAAGCAACATCACCGGACGCGACGCAATGTACACTGTCGCCCCTGCTACCGATCCCCTGCTGTCGAAGTACATCAAGCACACCACGCAGATATACTCCGGCCCCGTCCGCGAAGCAGATGCCGTCAACTTCTACGGCGCTAACCTCGAGCGCAAGTACGGCGTCGACTCCCTCAGCGCGTGGAAAGCGGTCACTCTTTCCCGCCTCCCTTCATGGGGGATCAACACCATCGGTGCATTCTCGACCTGGGATCTCAACGCCAACGGCAAAGTCGCCTACACGTGCACCATTTGGCCCGGTGGAGGACACGCCACCATCGCCACCGGTGGCGGGCCGCTCGATGATCCCTACGACCCCAAGTTCACCGATGCCGTGACCGCGGCCACGACAGGGCAGGCGGCGAAAGCAAAGGACGATCCGTACTGCATCGGCTATTTCGTGTCGAACGAACAGCCGTGGGGTAACGGCGACACTCCGACTCCCAGCCACTACTCGGTCCCATTGTCGACGCTCAAGATGGCGCTTGACAAGTCCCCCGCGAAGCAGGCGCTTGTCGAGAAGCTTAAAGCCAAGTACGTAGATGTCGCGAAGCTAAACACCGCCTGGGGCACAACGCTGGCGTCGTGGGACGATCTTAGCCCATCGTTCAAGGCGAAGTCCACCTACACAACCGACCAGCAGACCGACTTCAGCGAGTTTGAGTCTGCATACGCCCTCAAGTATTTCTCCGCAGTCCGCGACGGTCTCAAGAAAGCCGACCCCAACCACATGTACCTGGGCTGCAAGTTCGCGGGCCGCACACCCGAGATCGTCAAAGCGTGCGCCGCAGTGTGTGATGTAGTGAGCTTCGATACGTACACGATGGGCATCGACCAAAAGCAATGGAACATTATCGACGGCGTCGACGCTCCAATCCTCATAGGGGAGTTCCACTTCGGCGCCCTCGACCGAGGAATGTTCCAGGCTGGTCTCATCCAGGTCAGCAGCCAGACGAAACGCGGTGAAGCATATCGCAACTACGTTCGATCCGCCCTCGACGACCCGCGTTTCGTGGGCACGCATTGGTTCCAGTACACGGATGAGCCGCTCTTGGGCCGAAGCATGGACGGGGAAAACGGCAACATCGGATTCGTGAGTGTCACCGACACGCCGTACCCTGAACTGATCGCCGCCGCG
This sequence comes from Capsulimonadaceae bacterium, assembly GCA_036504535.1. GTDB lineage: Bacteria > Armatimonadota > Armatimonadia > Armatimonadales > Capsulimonadaceae > JARLGU01. The sequence continues at coordinate 107,337 of DASXUY010000039.1, read as the reverse complement.
CGTGCGACAGCGAACGAAATGTATGTTAGGCGCTACAGCAGTAAGTAGAAGCCTTCACAGGAGACAAGTCATTGATACCATTTCGCATTCTAGCCACTGCAGCCGCCTGCACCATCGCGTATAGCATCGCCGCAGCGCCGCGAGCGTTCGCCGACGAAAAACCGCTTATCGATTTTGGAGCCGCTGGCGTCGAAAGTCGCATCGCGCCGAACTCCAAGGACGGATCGGCGTTCAAAATCGTCGACGGCCCCACAGGCAAAGCGCTTGAGGTCACCCTATCGCCCGCAGCGCACGGCTCGCCTGGAGTTGTACTCAAGTCCGATGGCACCCCGTGGGACCTCACGAAGTACGGCGAAATCGATGCCGTGGTGACAAACACTTCCACAGAGCCGCTCTCGCTGTTCATCCGCATCGACAACCCCGGTGACTGGCACGGCAGTCCGTGGAACATGGATCGCCTCGGCATTCCTCCTGGAAAGACTGGCACGATCAAGGTCGTCTTCGGCTACTCTTGGGGCAACGTCGGCTATGCGCTCGACCCGAGCAAAGTCGTGCAGATGCTCCTATTCTCGAACAAGCCGAAGGCCGATCTTACCTTTCGGATAGACAAGGTATTCGCCACAGGAACGCCTGGCGAGAAACCTGCTGGACATATCGAGAAACTCCGCCCGCTACCCGGTACGATCATCGATTTCACCACACCGTTCCCCGCAGCACGAGTAGACTCGCCGCTCGCGACAACCAATGTGACACCAATCGGCGCAACCGTTACATTCGCCGCCCCCACCCCAGGCAAGAACGCCGGCGTCTCGTTCAAGGCCCCCGAAGCGTCGCTTTGGGACCTGAGCATGGGCAACCAGGCCGAATTCACCGTTACGAATCCTGGAACCCAACCCGTTCACGCGTTCTGTCGCGTGGACAACGCGTATGCTTCGAACACTAAGAACAGCGTGGTTGGCGACGTTACCGTAGCTCCCGGCGCGACCAAGGTCGTGGTGATACCGTTCGACACCGGCACCGTTTGGAACCCCGACGACAAAGCAGCGCTACCGACATTCGCCTGCGACCGCGTCACCGGGTTCACGGTCGTCAGCGACGCTACCGGCGTCGGCCAGACCATCACCCTGCGCAAAGTCGTGCTCTCCGTCTCCCCCGCTCCACCCGTCCCGGCATGGCTTGGGCAGCGGCCTCCGGTCACGGGTTCGTGGACGAAAACCTTCGAAGACAATTTCGACGGCGCCACGCTCAACCCCAAGCTGTGGGTGGTTCCAGAGAAGCCCGGTGCCAGTATCTGGGATTCTGGTTCGGTCAACGTCGCGGCAAACGCTTACGTCGAAAACGGCATGATGAAGATCAAAGTCGAAAAGCCCGCAGTCCCGCCAAAATATGACGATCCCAAACTGAACGAACGCAAATACGTCTCGTCGGTTGTCACCACCTTCGATAAGTTCGCTCAGCGATACGGCTACTTTGAGGCGCGAATGAAGCTGCCAACTGCCATGGGCATGTGGCCCGCATTCTGGCTCATGCCCGATCGCGGGAAAGCCGCTGGCGAATGGTGGAAGCGACAGGACACCAAAAATGGCGGCATGGAGTACGACATCATGGAGTACCTGACTCGCTTCGGGCCGTACCACTACAACATCGCCATGCACTGGGACGGGTACGCCAAGCTGCACAAAGCCACTGGGACCGAACACATCTGGTTCCAGCCCGACAAGGACGGTTTCATTACGTCGGGTCTCCTGTGGGAACCGGGCAAGGTCACGTATTACGTCAACGGCAGGCTCGCGGGCACGTGGAAGAACGACCGCGTCGGCGTCACACCTGAGTACATCATGTTTACCATGCCCATCGGCGGATGGGGAACGAACGGCTACGTCGAGGACGCGAAACTGCCCGATACGTTCCAGATCGACTACGTCCGCGTCTGGCAGCGCGACGATCTCCAGAACCTGCCCGCCTACGACCCCGCAGCGCCAGTCCCGGTGCCGACGCCTACCCCTGCGCCAGCCGCCCCGGCCCCGCCAAAGTGACGCGCGGGTAGAATAACCATCAGCACCGCGCGGCCCCCAGCAGCCCGACCAAGGCGATCTGGGGGCCAGCCCCTACTGGAGACTCCACTATGATTCGACGAATCGCGCACCTGTGTTTCAATACCGACCAGCTTGAAAAAATGAAGCAGTTCTACTCCGAAACCCTTAAGCTGCCAGTCAAGATCACGTTCAAGACTAGCGATGACGAAATATTCGGCTACTACTTCGACTGCGGCGATTCGAGCTTCATCGAAGTCTTCGACCGCGTTCTCAAGCACAAGCAATGGGGCGGTTCGCCCGAGAACCTTGTTACCGGCAACCAATATGCCCACTTCTGCTTCGAAGTGACAGCACTCGCCGACCTCAAGGCGACCCTAGAATCGCGCGGCGTGAAGGTTACCGAGATCCGGACCGGCATGGATAACTCTCTGCAAGCGTGGACAAGCGACCCCGACGGGAACGCCATCGAGCTCATGGAGTACACATCCCGCAGCCTCCAAATCCAGCCTGGCCATTCGACGACGTAGCCACGCGGCGCCATTACAGCACCTCGAACACTCCCTGCCCGCTGCATAATCATAAAAAAAGAGGCGGGTATGCATTTCCCTCGTGGGAGCTATAAAATGAGTGGATAACAGGCATATTTTTTCGAAATCGTCACGCATAATATGCGAATCAGGGTCTATTATGCGTTGCGGTCACGGCTACACGAATAGTTATAGAAGCACATTGTCAAGGTTGGCGGATGACCTCTTTGGGTAATTCATCTTCACTGCAAGTATCTCACAATCAATATAAAATGTCAATATGATAATTTAAAAAGTTCATATGATCGTGATTGCCATGACTGAGCGGGAAGAGGCTGGACGTTGCCAGCGCTTGACGCCCCTATTTAATAATTATTATCTAAAACTATTGACACGCCACTATATCTCATCTATAATTCACCAGTCAGTTAATTAACCTTTCGATGTACCAACATGTCCACAGATCAACTCAGCCTTACATTTTCCGCTCTGGCCGACCCCACTCGACGCGCCATTCTCACGAGGCTCGCGCTGGGAGAAATGTCGGTCAAGGAGCTCTCAGAGCCGTTCGCGATCAGCCCCCCCGCCGTCACCAAGCACCTAAAGGTGCTTGAGAGCGCTGGCCTGATCTCGCGCGGTCGCCAAGCTCAGTGGCGGCCGTGCCGTCTGGAAGCCAAGCCTTTGCACGAAATTGCGGACTGGGTCGAGCAATACCGAACCTTCTGGGAAGGCAGCTTTGATCGGCTGGACGAGTACCTGAAAGAACTTCAAGCCAGGCAGAATGGGGAGCCACTATGAGCCAAACAACCAACACATCACCGACCGCCGACCGCGAAATTACCGGGACGCGCCTCTTCGACGCGTCGCCTGAAACAGTTTTCGCGACATGGACTGATCCAGCGCATATTTCCAACTGGTGGGGTCCGCGCGGCTTCACGACAACAACGAAGTCCATCGACGTTCGTGTCGGCGGCTCATGGAAATTTGTCATGCACGGTCCCGATGGCGTCGACTACAATGACGAAATTCACTACATTGAAGTGGAATCGCCCGCCCGCCTCGTTTACGATCACATCGACGCAGATACCGGCGACGGTTTCCGCACCACGGTCACCTTTACAAACGAGGACGGCAAAACCAGGCTCACGATGACCGCACTGTTCCCAAGTGCCGAGATTCGCGACATGGTGGCCGAAAAGCACGCGGCACACGAAGGAATGAACCAGACCCTCGACCGCTTCCAGGAGGAGCTTTCGAGTTCGTCCGACATCACCTTTACGGTCACACGGACGGTCAACGCCCCCCGCGACCTTGTCTTCACGCTTTGGACCGACCCCAATCACCTTGCAAAATGGTGGGGACCGAAGGGCTTCGAATGCATCACGAAGAAGCTCGAACTACGTCCCGGCGGCGTGTACCACTACCATATGAAGACCGACAGCAACGAGATGTGGGGCAAGTTCGTCTACCGGGAAGTCACCCCGCCGTCCCGCCTCGTCTTTCTCAGCTCCTTCTCAGATGCCGACGGAAACACCGCACGCGCCCCTTTCAGCAACGATTGGCCGCTGGAAGTGCTCAATGTTTTGACGTTTACCGAAACTGACGGCAAGACAACGATGACCCTGCGTGGTGCCCCCATCAATACCACCGCAGCCGAGCGCGAACTGTTCGCATCCATGCACAGCTCCATGCAGCAAGGCTTCGGCGGCACGTTCGACAACCTCGACGCTTACATTGCCGAACTGTAGGTACTTCACCAATATGCAAGCCCGCTTCGGCGGGCTTGCGTGCCTGCGTACGCGTACGACGACAAGCATACAGCGTCCCGCAAGGTGAAATAATTGCAACAAAACAAGGGAATTGCAGGTGCCATCGCGAACGATACAGTTCCGCCGATCGCTTCACGGCAACCTGCCTAATGTGTCCAGCTGCATTCACGTCACCGGAGATTAATATGCCCGCACTCACTCGAAAAGCCACGCTGATCGCCGCCGTCGTATTCACAATTGCATTTCCCACACCTTCCGTACGTAGCGACAGTCCCACGCCGCTTGCGGACGATGCCGCAACTTACGGCAAGCGGGACACCGCTAACCTAGTGGCGAGCAAAGCACTCAAGGGTGCGGTCAACAAAGATGTCGTCGGACTGACGTTCGATTACAACCACGTCATCGTCGACGGCCAAAGCCTCTCGGTCGGCGCGGATAGCCACATCGCAATCACCACCACGCCAACGGCGGGCACGGTCATGGTAGGAAACAGCGTCACATACAACCTCGACAACCCGACTGTCTTTTCGCCGCTTGTCGCTGGCCCAGGCGATGAGCAGCCGGTCGTCGGCGCCGTCAACTACTTCCGGTATTTGGCCAATAACTTTCCGCCAAACTCCTCCAAGACGATAGTCGGCAGCAGCGTCGGTGTCTCGGGTCGAACCGTGGAAGCGCTCTCGAAAGGCGCACCGAAGCCGTACTACCCGCGTCTAGTGGGTGCGGTCACTGCGGCCAAGAAGGCGGCTGCCGACCTCGGCAAGACCTACGGAGTGACGGCATTGTGCTGGGTACAAGGCGAGTCGAACTACCCTCCAACGCCCGACGCTGTCTCCACCAAGGGCGAATACAAAGCCAAACTTCTCAAGCTTCGCGAGGATTTCATAGCCGACGCCGTCACTGGCACCGCCGCCCAGAAGCAGATCCCGGCGTTTGTCACCTATCAAACAGGCGGCTCGTATTCCAATGACGTCAACGGCCTCGCCATCGGCATGGCGCAGTGGGAATTGACGCAGGAAACACCAGGCTGCTACCTCGCAACCCCCGCCTACCCTTTCGTGGACTACGGCGGCCATCTCACCGCCAACGGTTATCGGTGGATGGGCGCGGCATTTGGCAAGGTGCTCAACAAAGTGATCGTGGAGCGTCACCTCTGGCAACCACTCGCGCCGCGCTCTGTTGCGCAGAAGGACCGCACAATCTCGATAGACTTCTTCGTTCCGGAACCGCCCCTCGTATTTGAATCGCCGTATATCGGAAGGAAGAAGTACCCGCTCTTCGGCGACCGTGGGTTCACGGTTCTCGACGATCAGGGAGTCGTCCCCATCATCGGTGCGCGAATCGTCCTGAGTACGATTGTCGAACTCACTGTCGGTCGCGATACGGTAGGAGAAGTCACGGTACGCTACGCCGACAAGGCGCGGCACGACGGCAACGGCGACCTGCGAGACAGCGACCCGACGCTTAGCAAGGACGTCTACGTGTACGACGAAGCCAACGGCATCCAGCGGCCCGACGAGAAGCTTGATGAGCTTATAGGTAAGCCCTACCCGCTCTACAACTGGTGTATCGCGTTCAGTCTCCCGGCGAAAAAGTAAAGTTTTTTGAAATACTCGAACTAATAAAGAACGAATCTTTGTTCTGATTGAGTATCTTATATCGTAGCTATATCGAGGTTCACAATCATCCACGACCCGCCGATGTCCAAAAGGCGCTGGTAAGAGACATGTGTAGAAATATTAGAACGCTCTACAATTTTGAACCGCCGGTAACGGCAGACGAAATCCACTCGGCAGCCCTCCAATTCGTCCGCAAGATAAGCGGCTTCAATAAGCCATCCAAGGCTAACGAAGCCGCATTCGAGTCCGCCGTGGCTGAAATAGCTGCGGCATCAACACGCTTTCTCGACGCTCTCGAAACAACCGCTCCGCCGCGTGATCGCGAAGTCGAGGCGGCCAAAGCCCGTGCAGCAGCCGCAGAGCGATACGCGCGTTAGAAACGCCGCAACCACCCCTATTTCGATATGACGTACTCGGCTCGCACAACCGCAGATGCCCCAGACAAAGTCCGCGCGCTTGTGGATGGCATCTACCGTGCCGAATCCAGACGTGTCCTCGCGACGCTTATCAGGCTTCTCGGCGATTTCGACCTTGCCGAAGATGCACTGCATGACGCTTTCCGGGCTGCACTTGAACAGTGGCCACGGACCGGTGTTCCGGCGAACCCGCGAGCGTGGCTCGTTTCGGCAGGGCGCTTCAAGGCTGTCGATACATTACGCCGCAGTTCTCGATTCGAAGCGGCGCTTCCCGATATCGCGGACACCGCGCAGCCTGCCGCCACCGATCCCGCGCAGCTGCTCGACGATGCCGACGATGTCGAAGACGATCGCCTGCGCCTTATTTTCACGTGCTGCCACCCGGCCATCACGCGCGATGCGCAAGTAGCACTCACACTCCGCGAAGTGTGCGGGCTGACGACCGAAGAGATAGCCCACGCGTTCCTGGCGACTGTGCCAACCATCGCGCAGCGCATTGTGCGCGCCAAGAACAAGATCCGCACTGCAGGCATTCCGTTCAAGGTCCCGGAGCGCGATCAGCTGTCGGAGCGTCTCGACGCCGTCCTGCAAGTCGTCTACCTTGTCTTCAACGAAGGATACTCCGCGTCATCGGGCGCATCACTGACCCGCGCTGACCTCAGCTCCGAAGCCATTCGACTCGCGCGCCTGCTGTGCGACCTGCTGCCCGAACCAGAAGCGCAAGGACTGTTGGCGCTCATGCTCCTCCACGAATCCCGCAGGCAAGCAAGAATCTCTCCCACTGGCGAGCCAATACTGCTCGACCAACAGGACCGATCACGTTGGGATCATGAATTGATCGCCGAAGGAACACCGCTCGTCGAACAGTCGCTCCTGTCACGCCGGTTTGGACCCTACACCATCCAGGCCGCAATCGCCGCGCTCCACGCCGAAGCACCCGACGCCTCCGCTACCGACTGGCCGCAAATCGCCGCGCTCTACGATGTGCTCTTGCGCCTCGAACCATCACCGGTTATTGAGCTCAACCGCGCCGTCGCCATCGCAATGCGTGACGGTCCCCAAGCAGGCATCGACCTGATCGACATCATTTTCGCTCGCGGTGAGCTTAAGGACTACTATCTTGCCCATTCAGCCCGAGCAGAACTCTGCCGACGAACTGGAGACAACGACGCGGCACTCTCCAGCTATAACGCCGCCCTGGCCCTGATCAACCAGGACTCGGAGCGCCGTTTCGTAGAGAAGCGCCTCTGGGAGCTACAAACATCGCCGGGACGACACACTCCGAGTGCCTAAAAGGCTACTTTCAAGCTCTTCGGAGCCGTAGGTTTCATCCAACGAATTTATGACGCTTTACGGAATGGAACAATTCCTATAAAATAGTCAGAATATTTTGCCCGCATTTGTCGATTTGCCTCGGTGCCATTCGACTACTGTTTGAAACCGCACACCAAAGCGGCATCTGGGGAGGAGTTTAGCGATGAAGTACATGCTGCTGGTCTATCTCGATGAGCGTGCCATAGACGACTGCTTTCGCGAAAAGTGCTACGACGAGTCCGTTCAACTTACTCACGAGTTGAAGGAAAGCGGCCAGTATCTCGGCGCGTCTCCTCTTCACCCTGTCTCCACCGCCACCACGGTGAGAGTTCGCGACGGCAAACGACTCGTTACCGATGGTCCCTTCGCCGAAACGCACGAGCAACTCGGCGGCTACTTCCTAATCGACGCCAACAACCTCGACGATGCCATCAACGTTGCCGGTCGTATCCCCGGCGCACGGCGCGGAACCGTTGAGGTACGCCCGGTCGTCGAATTGACCGGCCTTCCCGAGGGATGACGCGCATCCATTCACAACAAACCGATGAGATAACACCAAAACTCGGACGCATCGGCTGTCGATTTCAGGGTTTCCTGAACGACCAATATGTATCTACACACAACTAGGAGTGCAAAATGCAAATCAGTCCATACCTCATGTTCAATGGCAACTGCGAAGAGGCGTTCAACCTCTATGCAACGACTTTCGGCGGCGAGATCAAGTTCAAAATGACCTACAGCCAAGCTCCTGCGGACAACCAATGCGGAGCAGATATGGCTAGCAAAATCATGCACATCTCCATGTGTACAGGCGAAAGCGCCCTCATGGGATCCGACGCTCCCCCGGACCGATTCACAGCGCCTTCGACCGGTAATTTCACTTCCATCTCGGCCAAAACGCCCGAAGAAGCCGAGCGCATCTACGCGGCTCTCTCCGATGGGGCAAATATTATCATGGCGATCGAAGAGACTTTCTGGGCCCAGCGTTTCGCGATGCTCGTTGACCGATTCGGCATTCCGTGGATGATCAACTGCGAAAAGCAGATGTAGTATCCGACTCGATCATTACCTCGTGGCGCTCCAGTCTGTACGGAGCGCCACGAGTACCATGCGAAAGGCATCCTGATATGGCAACCCCTACACCATTCATATGGTTCGACGGAACGGCCGAAGACGCAGCTCGATTCTACGCAGAGACGTTCGACGGCGCTAAGCTCGGAAACATCACACACTACGGCAAAACGGACCGAGCCGTTGAAGGCTCGGTGCTTACCGCCGAATTCGAGATCAATGGCCTGTCGTTTGTAGGACTTAACGGCGGCTCGCACTTCAAGCTCACACCAGCGGTCTCGTTCATGATCACCTGCGACACGCAAGAACAGATTGACCGATACTGGGACAAGCTCACCGATGGCGGCGAAACGATGGCCTGCGGATGGGTCACTGATAAGTTCGGTGTCACGTGGCAGATCACGCCCAGCATGCTGATGGGCTTGCTATTCAGTGACAACCCTGCTAAGTCCCAAGCTGCAATGCAGGCAATGGAGAGCATGGTCAAGCTCGATATCGCGGAGATTCAAAAAGCTTACGACGAGGCATAGCGAACCGAGGGGCGGCCAAAAGTCGCCCCAATTCACCGGGAGACATACTGCCATGAAAATTGCTGCTCATATCGCGCGTATACTGCTAGGCCTCATGTTCACGATGTCGGGCCTCACAGTATTCGTAGCCCTTGTCTTTCCATTTAATATGCCAGAAGCGCCGCCAGGTCTAGCAAGCGACTTCACCCATGTGTTCTTCACGTCGCACTGGGTCTACTTCGTCGATGCGGTTCAAGCACTCTCAGGCATTCTGCTGCTCGTCAATCGGTATGTGCCGCTTGCGCTGACCATCCTGGCGGGCATCATCTACAACATCCTGGCTTTTCACATTACCATTGAGCCGAACGGCCTCCCAGTGGCAATCGTTACCGCAGTGCTGTGGTTCCTGGCCTACTCACAGTATCGCGAGAGCTTCGCCCCCTTGCTTGCGGCGAAACCGGCAACAACACCAACCGCGCCAGCCGAGGCGCACGTTAACTAACCAAGGAGATCACCATGAGCGGAGTGCGAGTGCTAGTGGGAACGAAAAAGGGCGCGTTTGTGCTCACATCGGATGAGGCGCGCGAAAAGTGGGACGTCAGCGAACCCCATTTCGCGGGCTGGGAGATGTACCATCTCAAGGGCTCCCCTGTGGACCCGAACCGCATCTACGCGTCACAGTCCAGCGGCTGGTTCGGGCAGCTTATCCAGCGCTCGGATGACGGCGGCAAAACTTGGGAGCCCATGGGCAACGAGTTTACCTACAAAGGCACCGCAGGCACTCACCTATGGTACGACGGCACCCAGCACCCCTGGGAGTTCAAGCGCGTATGGCACCTCGAACCGTCGCTCACCGATGTTGACACCGTATACGCTGGCGTCGAAGATGCCGCGATATTCAAAAGCACCGACGGCGGCAAGACCTGGACCGAGCTCGCGGGGCTGCGCGAGCACGAATCCGGTCCACGCTGGCAACCCGGCGCAGGAGGAATGGCTGTCCACACCATCATCCAGGACCCTATCCATGCTGGCCGAATCTATGTCGCTATTTCCGCCGCTGGCTGCTTCCGCAGCGACGATTGTGGCGAAACGTGGCGTCCGATCAACAAGGGGCTCGTGTCCAACTTCATGCCGGATCCCACAGCCGAAGTCGGACACTGCGTCCACCGCATCGCCATTCACCCTAGCAAACCCGACACGCTCTTCATGCAGAAACATTGGGATATCATGCGTAGCGACAACGGTGGCGAACTGTGGACCGAAGTCAGCGGCAATCTCCCAACCGACTTTGGCTTCCCTATCGACGTTCACGCGCACGAGCCGGAAACCATCTATGTCGTCCCCATCAAGAGCGACTCCGAGCACTTCCCGATCGACGGCAAACTCCAGGTTTTCCGCAGCAAGACCGGCGGCAATGAATGGGAAGCCCTCACCAACGGACTCCCACAAAGCGACTGCTACGTGAACGTCCTTCGCGATGCCATGGCTGTCGACTCGCTGCCATCCAGCGGCGTATACTTCGGCACTACGGGAGGCCAGGTATACGGCTCGCCAGACGGCGGTGATACGTGGAAAGCCATTGTCCACGATCTACCCGCAGTCTACTCGGTCGAGGTGCAGACGCTCCCATGATCGTCGTCGCACTACCCGCACACCTGCGAAACCTGGCGAAAGTGGACGGCGACGTTGCCCTGAACGTCGCCGCCCCCATCACGCAGCGTTCCGTCCTGGATGCCCTCGAAGCAAGTTACCCGCAGCTTCGGGGCACCATCCGCGATCACGCCACCAAGAAGCGCCGCGCCTTCGTCCGCTTCTTCGCGTGCTCGGAAGACCTATCGAACGACGACATTGACGCGCCGCTTCCGGCAGCAGTGGTATCGGGTGAGGAGCCGTTCCTGGTCGTGGGGGCGATAGCGGGCGGGTGAGAAGTTGGGAGAGGCGCTCCAAAGCCGCGCGGGCTCTTTTTGGTCCGCCGAAGACGGCGAGGTGCGGGCGATCCGGATGCCTATGGCCGCCCTCATTCCTTAGAATATCGCAAGCTCAGTATCGGGATCGGAATCGACATCCATTTCGCGCGCATCCCGCTTGACCATTGGAGTCGCATCGCGTAGAAACGGGAGAAGGTTTGCGACCCAAACATCTCCGCACCGGAACAGATCCGGTGCCTGATTGGCCGCGAGTAGCGTTCGCAGCTCCTGGTACTGACCTGGAGTCACCCATAGGGGGTTTACCTTGATATCTGAATGATCACGCTGGAAGTCTCGTATGATGCCTTCGTAGAGCGGACGGTCGAGGTCGCTTGGCAGCATCCACGTTAGCGTCGCCGCATTCGCTGGTGCCTCGTCCAGTCTCCCTCAGAACCTGCTGGGAGCGCCAAAAGTAATGCTACTGCCGCCGCTCTCGCAAAACGGATCCCCCAGCCAGTTATCGGGTTAGTTGTCATTCTTTGGCCTGTTCGTCTATTGCTTCGTAAGCTTACTTTACCATCCTGATACAGATATCTGTATAATGCAAATGACAAGAGCATACAAATTTAGCGTCTGCGCTGACAGTGGAGCATTAGTTGGCTGGGGCAGCTACTTATTGGCCGCCCCATGCCCTCCCTCCGACCCGTTATACAACCTGGCTAAAATGGCTCGCGCTGACAATAGTCCGATACTCGCTAGTCGCGGATCTACGTCAAGATAGCACGTCAGGCTGACATCTTTAATCGATCATTGTCACCTGTTCGAAACTGGAGGCACGACAATGGGGGCCGCGCCGATTCCGTTGAGGGTCTGCGCATTGATCGTAACGTCGCTCTGCGTTTCGTGCACACGTTGGACCAGGCCCCCCTGATAGACATTCACCAGTTCCGGCGCAGAGCTAGCCCAATTAACGTTTAGGTCTGTTAAGTCAATCCAGTGACCATCCAATTTGCCGAGAGCGCGCAGGCGGGTGGTCTCAAGTAGCCCGAGCTTCTTTGCCGTTCCAGGAGTGTACGTTTGTTCCTCCAGCCTGAGTTCTGTCACCTGCGCCAGGTCGTCTTTGGTGATGATGATCTGCGTCAGCGATTCCGGCGGAAGGTCCACGACAATTTCCGGGCCGCTCACCGTGACCTGGCGTACAGCCCTGTCGCGCAGCAAGAGTGATGTCTCACGCACAACAGCCGTCGCGTACTTATCCGGCAACAGTTCCAGATTGAACCCCGTGGCCTTGGCGGCGGTTAGACCGGGATTGAGAACCGTTATGATGAGCCCCTCGGGCGTACGCACCACCAGTGTACGCAGATCTGGACCAGAGCCGTTCAGCGAATAGTACTTTTCCGGCGACAGCATTTTGAAGACATTGTGGCGAATGCTCGAATCGTGAACGTGGCAAAAGCCGTTGGCGCTTTCCCCGACGGCGAGTACCTCATATGAATCGATATCCCCCGCCCCAGGTGTGCATCGCGCAAGCATTTTGAAAACATGGTAGCCCGGTGTCGCCATGCGAATCTGCAGCTGCTCGAAGGTTGGGTAGCAGTCATCCGATTTCGAATTCAAGGCGCTGTCCTGGCCCGTCCAATCAACAAGGTTCATGTCGCCATAGACAAGGCTCTTGAAGCTTCGATGCGTCGCCGGGAACTGAAACTGGTATGCCAGTGCCATTTCGCACCCTGCATCGCCCGCCTGGCTCGCGGACAACATCGACATGACAAGCGCTCCGAACTGAAGCGATGGCCTCAGGCAGAAAAGGGCCTGATCGGGCTGTACGGGTCCGCCGATACGATTGAACTCGGTGAAGGCAAGCTTTTTACCACCTGAACGCGCGCGGATTGCCATGCGCGCCGCCTGACGCCTGAACATATCAGGGTCGGGGTCATAGAAGTGAAAGTCTACAAAATCGCAGTACTGTTCGACATACGGCCAGTAGTCCTCCCAGGCAAAATGGCACGCCGGCCCCGAAAGGCGAAGCCCTGCGGCGACGCGTCTGTCTGACAGTTTCGCCCCCGCGTCGTCCAGAGCCATTCGCGCCAACCGCGCGAGCACGCCGCTCTGCTGAACCAGTTGCTTGTCCTTGCCATCAGGCTCGTTGAGCATCATGAAGTGGGTCGTGCCGTTGCGGCTCGCGTACCGGTAGATGTTAGCCAGATAGTATTCGTATGCGGCTGCGGCGGCGTTCCAATCAATCGCCTCATCCGGTGCCGGGATATGGTTGCCGTAAGACTTGAGCAGAGGCCGCGAATAGTAGCTCGGCGTGTAAGCCATGGGCACAATCGGCGCAACACCACAAGCGGTAATGCGCCGAACGCCATCATCGGGAACGCCAACCCACGGTAATCGCTGGTCGAAACGGTAACGCTGCCACGGGACATTGGCCTCTGGGTCGGCCAGCAAATGCGCACGGAACGTTTCAAAATCACCCTTGCTCTCGATACCCAGATAATCCTCAGGAGCCGCTGGTTTGAGCCGTACGTCCTTGTCTGGATGGAGCAATCGAACCATATTGGCTCCAGAATCTGCCAGCCAATCCCAGAGATTTGTCCGGTCGGCATCTTCCAGAACTTCCAGACAGACACCTAAATATTTCGCCGTGGTGCCGATGGGCTGAGGATCGATCAAAAAGCTGCCCTTGATCTCCACAGGAGTGAGAGGATCGGTGCTATCGTCAGACGATGTAGTGCTTGTTTTCATAACCTAGTCTTTCGTAAATGTGACTTGCCCAGCAATTTGCGTCAATCGAAGAGTCGTAGGCGCCAATCCTGACGATGTAGCGGTTACTGTCACAGGCCCAGCTACGCTTCCCGCGCGTATGATCACCATCGCCTTGCCATTGAATGCGCTCCGTATGCGGCCGGTGTCGGCCTCGTGGTTGGTTGGATCGCCGTTTCCGGTTCCGGCTATTTCCGCGGGACCTGTAATCGTGAACTCGATGCGATTTGAAGCATCCGGCACAATCCGGCCCTTGGCGTCGAGCACATCGAGCTCAATTGGCACAACGTCTTCGCCATTGCCGGTAAAGACCACGTTTTCCGCCATGAGGCGAAGCGCTGCCGGTGATCCCGTAGTCTCCACGATATCGGTCGCAACTATTTTTCCGCCGTTCGCTCCGCGCGCTTCGACGGCACCAGTCTGATACGGTACAGACCACTCGACGTGGCCATTGCGCGGCATTGCTTTTGAGCCCTGACTGACGCCGTTTACGAACAGCTCAATCGTCTCACAGTTGCTAAACGCTACAACCCGAATGGCCTGGCCCTCTTTGCCTGGCCAGTTCCAATGCGGCATTATGTGAACAATAGGCTCCGTTTTCCACCAAGACGCGTAGTAATAGTAGCTGTCTTTGGCGAAGCCGCACATGTCGAGCACACCAAAGTTGCTGTGAACATTGGGCCAATGGTACGGAACGGGTTCGCCCTTGTAGTCGAAGCCTGTCCAAATAAAGCTGCCCGCAACGAAATCGCGGTCAGCCACTGGTATCCAAGTGCGCTCTGGCAAATCGTAATTTGAACAGAAGTTTTTCGACTTGCTGTCTAGGTACTCGCCACGGGTGGTGCAAACGCTAGCCGTTTCGCTCGCGTATTGCGGCACGTCGGGATGGAGTGCACGGTACTTGTCATATGTGCCGTAAGAGTAATTGATGCCCATCAGCGGGGTTACCGCTCCAATCCCTTCCGGTTCCAAAAAGCCCGCATTTACTGCGCATGAGATTGGCCGTGACGTATCGTATTGACGAACGAGGGCGCTCATCGCCTTGAAAATATCAGCGCCGTGAGAGTTACCCTGGATGGCTGTTTCTTCGTTGCCCATAGACCATATGACGATAGACGGGTGGTTCCTGTCTCGAAGGATCATCGACTTCAATTCCGACAAGTCGGAGTAGGGCGTGCTCAGGCTGCTCTTCTCGCCGGTGGCGTCACCCATGTGGCGGACCTCGTCCATGACCAGCATGCCGAGCCTATCGCACGCATCGAGAAGCGATTCTGTCGGCGGATTGTGCGACATTCGCCACGCGTTCGCTCCCATCGCCTTGAGTTTCGCAACACGCCAAAATTCCAGGTTGTCGGGGACGGCAATGCCAACTCCAGCGAAGTCCTGATGGTTGCAGAATCCTTTGATCTTGACCGGCTTTCCGTTCAGGAAGAAACCCTTGTCCTTATCGAACCTGATCGTGCGAACTCCAAACGGAGTCTTGACCTGGTCGACCAATTTGCTGTCCACACTCACAGTGGATTGGAGCGTGTATAGGTACGGATTTTCAAGCGACCAGAGAGTGGGCTTTGGCAGACTGGCGCTTTGATTTACTGCGATAGTACCGGGAGCGCACGGTTGTGTCGAAGAAATCTTCGCGACGGCTTTCCCGGTGGCGTCGAAGACGACAGATTCAACGCTGACGGTTTTGCCCGACATCGCCTGATTCACAATGTTGGTCGAGATCGCAAGGTTCGCAGACGCAGGGCCCAAACCCGAGACCGGCTCGGGAAGGTCGGATTTGACGAACGCTCCCCACGGCTCAACATGGACTGGCGACGCGATGTTCAACCAAACGTGTCGGTATATGCCGCCGCCTTCGTACCACCACCCCTCGCGCCCTACAGGGTTAACCCGTACAGCGAGCACGTTCGCGGCACCGTACTTGACGAGTTTTGAAATGTCAAAGCGGTACGTCGTATATCCTGACTGCGCCTTTCCGACTTCCTGACCGTTGAGGTAAATTTGCCCGTCGCGATAGATGCCGTCGAAATCGATCCAGACCGCTGCCCCCGCCTCGGATCGTGGAACGGTAAACGTCTTGCGGTACCACGCTGGCCAGAGCGAGTAACCGCCATGCCAGGCATCAGTCGCGTTATTGATTGGTCCTTCGACAACGTAATCGTGCGGCAGGTGAACGGTTCGCCATGATCGATCATCGTAATCGCGAGCCGCCACCGGTGCCAGCCCGGTAACGAGATGCACAGCTGATACGCCACCTATGCCGCCCCGGCTAGCTGTGTTCTCGATAAGCACGGCAAGCTCGTTTGGTCCACCCTGCTTCCACGCCTTATCGAGCCCGACGGTAAAGGGCTCATTCCATCCCTCGTGGTGGGCGAGTTTGACGCCATTTAGGTAGACATCGGCGTTGTCGTCGACCGACGCGAACCGAATGGCCCGCTCCTTCTCCGGAAGGTTAGGCAGGGTCATTCTCACCCATGCGAATCCGACGCGACCAACAAACAGGTCACCGCTCTTCGGTATGTCGTTCCACACCGGTGCCGATAGGTCGGTTCCCGGCGCGGCGAATTTTGGGGCCGAAGCAACGCCGTCAGCAGACGGCGTCCAACGCCATCCGTCGAGTACCCTAGACGAATCTCCTGGACTTGATGCAGTATCGCCCATCTGGAATCGCCAGCCTTCATCCAGGCTGATGCGCTGGCGCGACATGGCCGATGCGGGACACACGGTCAGAATGAGGGCGAGTAAGCCGACAAAGCAGTGGTTTACCCGTCCGATTGTGAACGTAGTTACAATCGCCATGCATGAGCAGTGGCTCTTGGCTACCAAATCCAATTTCGTCATTGCGCTAAGCATCGGGTTTTCCTTGCTTTACAACCAGTCAAAGTTGACGGCAATATTTTACGGCTGTCCCAGCTTCGCAGGCACAGGAGCTCGGACGACGAGGTCAGATACGATATACTCGCCCCAACCTGTCTTCTTGAGGTTGAATCGGAGGAAACGCGTTACAACAGGCTCCACAAATATCGGCGCGTTCCCGCCTGTGCCTGCTTTTGTCTTGTGAATGGTCGTCCAGATCGTCCCGTCAGTCGATGCTTCGATGGAAAACTCCGACGCCCAAGTTTTCGGTTGCCTCATCTCAATCAACGCCACCGTGGCGGGCTGCTGCAAATCGACGGTCAAGGTTGCTGGTCCCGTATTGCCTGCCGACCTCCAGAGCGTGTTACCGTTGCCATCTGTGAGCGCCGATGCCTTGTAACTGGCATGTGTTTCGGTAGTAGTGACGGGCTTACCGATAGCGAGGTTAAGAGGATCACTGGATTCAATGTCCGCTGTCGGTGTCGTAAGATAGGCGACTTGCGCCCATTCGAGGCGGCTTAACAGCTCTTTCGATTCCGAGGCGCTGAGGCTGCCTGTTGCATCTTTCAACGCCTGTCGAACAGAAGCGACCTCACGGGCGGCTTCGTCCGCCGCATCCGCACCGAACTGACTGGCGTCGGTGCCAACATCCCACTTGGATAACCTGAGCAGGTGATCGAGATCGTCCGCCGCCTTCTCGACGGCGGAGGTGTCCGCTAGCCGTCCCCCGTCGAAGACCCTTTTGGCTCGCGATACGTCTTCGGTCAGAGTGTCTATCTGGCGCTGGGTGACTGACAGAGCCTTCATGGCTGCGTCGGCGCTGGCCAGGGACTTGCGAATTTTGTCCATGACGGGCGCGGGATAGTTACCGGAAGCTGTTCCGACAACACCCTTGTCGACGTCGGGGCGCGCCTTCAATATCGCGGCTTCCAGAAGCGACCGATCAACGCTTAGCGCCGTCAGTTGGCGGAGTTGCGGTTGAGAACCGGCTTTAGCCTGGCATTCAATCACGATACTGCGCGCCACGAGCTCGGGGAAGCCGATCTCCAGCACATCCTGCGCAATGCTGCTAGTTGGAATCTGGACCCACTTCGACTGGTCGTCCAGTACCTTGATCGCGAACGAAGCTGGCCGAACTCGGCCCCACTTGACGATCACCTCGCCGATAGGCTTCGCGGCAGGGAACTCGATGGTAAGCTGGTTCCTGCTGCCTGAGGCAGGCTGCCAGTAATCTTCCGCTTGCCCATCCACCGCCTTTTCGGGGCCATGGCCGACAGCCGATGAGCTAGCCTTAGCGTTAGCTCCAATGGTCCAGGCGTTGCGGTATTTCCAGGTCTCCAGCACGTCTTTTGGTAGCGCGTAATAGTAATTACGTCCGCCATAGTGAGTTGGCGCTGTCTGGTTCATGACAGACTCCGCCCACGCAAGAGGATCGTTTTCGCCGTCCTTTTGCTTCATTGGAGATATTAGGTGAACGACGCCGGTACCTGCGCATATGGTCGCAAAGACTGGCTTCCCATCTTGGCCATGGTCAACGGCACGCTTAGTAGCGGCCAGCATCTCGTCGGCGTTGCAGCCGCCCTGTGTGGCGCCAGAGAACACCTGAGTGACCACATCTCCGCCATTGACTGGTGCCCAGAGGATGTCGTTGCCGCCCTCACGTCCGCCGTAGCCCAGCAGCACGCCATTCTCGCCGACGCTGTTGACCTGCGGATCGGTCCACCAACCGAACGTGTTAATCGTACTGAAAAGGTTGCCGGTCTGGGCTATATGTGAGCGGTAGTGCGCGCAAAAGTTATCTTGCGCGGCCTGCCCTTCTGGGTGGATGCCGTCATAGGGCGACGCAACGATTTCATAGATGCCGTCGAGTTCGCGGACCTGATTGGCCCGATGAACGCACAGCTGCGGGAAAGCGTCGACCAATGAATTCGAAAAGCTCCACGCCATCGGAATGCGCTTGAACAGATCGGGGCGCAGTCGCTGCTGAATCCAGTTACTGTAATTGTTAATCCAGGAGCTGTCACCGTCGGTAACGAAAAACGAGATGTACGCCCCCTTCGGATCAATCGGAAGGGCTTTCGGTGGTCGAACCTTCGGCATTTCCGATTTGGGAACCGTGAACCCGCTGTGCACGCTGAAGTTTTCGCCTAGAAAGATGATGTGGCACATTCCCATGTGAGTGTAAGCGTTGAGTTCGGGATGATATTCGCCATCGCCGAGCAGGGCGCTGCCGGGCGCGTACGCTTTCATAAAGTCACGGACGTAGTAATAGTTGCCGTACCCGCTCAGATCGTAGCAGAATGTACGTGTTGCTATAAAGTAATCGAGTCGCGTGCGGCTGAATATCGATCCGGCGCCACCAAGGATGCCAGCCGCCACTCGGTTTGTTTTGCTAAAAAAGCGCTCCTTCGACCACCGGCAAGCCGCCACTGGGCTTTTGAGGTTGCGAGTATCCTCGAGAACCTGCAAACGAAATCCTTCAGCTTTGAGCTGATCCAGGACATCCTGAGTCACTGGCAGCGCGCGTTCAACCCCGGCCATTGTAATCGCAGCAGCGATCTGCGCTCCAGCTGTTTGTGACATTCTGCTATCGTACTTGGGAATGATGACGACGCCTTTAATCCGCGCCCCATATTTCGCCAGGAGAAAGCTCAGCGCTGGCCAACGCTTCGAGGTATCGAGTAGAGCTGTGCGCTGCGGCACGGGAAGGAGGCCGTCCTCAAGCGCCATCTTGTCGGTTGCATCCGTGCTCCAACCACCCTGGTCGCCGAAACTCGACGGCCCGTTCGTCAGGTAAACCTTTTCGTTGCGTTCCTGGTTAACGATGCCCTGGAGAGCGACGATGCTTAAGTACACATCGTTCACCTCATTCGCGTGGCCAGTAACGGTAAGGTTGCGCTCTTTGCTCAGGTCGACGATGCAGATCGACTTGGTAGCAACCGTCTTGGGGAGCCACGGGCTAATAGGCTGGGCGGCGTGGCCGACCGGGGTAATTAGCAGACAAGCAAGCATAATTCCGGTTGCGACAAGTGCGCAACTGCGCTTTGTAGCGAACATATCTATTCTCCTCGTGGTGAACGTCATGAAGCAGAGTGGGGCGATACTCATGGCGGTGTTTCCGCCATTGTGCTGTTTTCAATCTCTTTGGGGTCACTCTTGGGTGTGCTGTGTTAAGCTGTGCACCGCCTGCGGGTGAGTGAAAAATGAGGGGCCATGGCACCCGCAACCCTTGTCAGAATAACGGGTGCCGACCAAGTAGTTGCGTCCAGCGACTGGGCGAGCATTATCTACGGCGTGTAGTTGCTGCAGCTTTGGCCGCAATTGATCGCATCCTCAATGCGACGGCAAAATGTCGGCTTCGTTCCGTCAATTGTCGCCTGAGTACCGCCCGTGCCGTTCAATCCAAAAGCAACTGGAATCGCGCGTCCAGTAGGGGTGTCCCATACACCGCTTGCAACGATGTTGCCGGTGTAGCCGAGCGTTACCGGGTTGAGCCATTTGATGTGACCGTCGCAAAATGCGTAGTTTGCTCCGCCGTTGTGCCGCGCCAGTGTCGCACCAGCCAAGTGCCCGGGGGCGCCCCCGTCATTGGTCAGGTACGAAATCAAGGAGTAGACGTTACCCCGGTTAGGATTTCCTGCTGTGGTACCGGACCCCAATCCATTACCCTCGTCGACGGTTATATGTCCCGCCTGGCCGTTCGGCGCTTCAATAAGCATGAAAGTGCTTGACGGCCATGACAACTGGGATTGGTTCGTGTACGATGATGCGGCGAAGTAGGTTGCGTTCGATGTAATCGTGTACGAAAGTCGCCTGTTCAGCGCGTAGTTAGTCTCGTGATAGTTGCCCGAGTTCCATCCGTTGCCAAACCCAGTCCCTGGTTCGGACGGACACATGAAAAGGTTCGTTGTCTTTATGTAAGGATAGATCTCATTGGCCCAGTTGACGTAGTACCATTGATTCCCCCAAGGGTCTTTGCCAGGACATCCACTGGTGTATGTTGGGCACGCAGGATAGTAGTCCACCGGGAACATCTCGTCGTAGTCCTGAACATATTGCAAAAGCCCCAGGGACATCTGCTTCATGTTGTTGGCACAGGCCGTCCCACGCGCTTTTTCACGCGCTGTCGCAAATATGGGGAAAAGTATCGCTGCTAGTATAGAAATAATAGCGATTACAACGAGCAGCTCGATAAGTGTAAAACCCTTTAGTCTAGTCATTGTTAATTCTCTTTTCAAAGTGTGTTGCATGCCTACGTATCAAAAAAACAGACGTATGTACCACTATCAGTTTATCATGGTTATGGCGAGGTGTCAATAGGACGATTATCAGCTTTCTTAAGGCACCGGTTCTACGGAAATATCATCGAAGTAGGCCACCGCGGGGGCGCTGTCGTTCTTGGGCGACCAAACACTAAACGTCACCTTAGCGTGCCATGTCCTATCGAATTCTACCGGCACCTTAAGCGTGCCAGCCGAAGTAATCCACTTCCCAGGCGCTGCAACCGAGGTTAGTACAACCGCCTTTGCAGTTGTGATATGCTGCCATGAGCTGTCCGAAACATCAAGTTGGATCAAACCAATGCTTCCTGGTGGCAACGCAGCTTCAGCCATAGCCCATCCGGAAACGCGCAACGTCTGCCCTGCCTTCACTGTCTCAGGCGCAATAAAGCTCTCCTCGCTGAGCGCTCGCCCCGTGCTGATGCCTGCACCGTCGAACTTTAGCGCATACGAGCCGGTACGCGCCTTCCCTGCTGCGCGCGTTCCCATTCCATGCCAGTTTGCCGCCAGTGCGGAGTTCTTGTTGTCTACCTGCTCAAATCCAGGGTTCTGGCACAGGCTTGACGTTTGCGTTTGAGCCGGATCCGCCAATGCAGATGCTGGCACAGATTGGATGGCCGCTAGTACTGTTGCGCATACAGCCAATGATTGCAGTCGGCGCGAATGTAACTGCCTCATGCTAGTGTCCCTTCATAGCTCATTTCTGAGTCGAAAGCCGATTGTCACTGACCAGGATCTTCGAGAACAACGATCTGAGATAGGATGAACTCGCCCCACGCTGTCTTATTCAGCGTGAACTTGAGATATCTTGCCGGCGCGTGATCAAGGAGGAGCGGTGCATTGCCGCCAACACCATCCTTTGTCGCATACAGCGTCTTCCACGTTGTATTATCGACAGACCCTTCGATCACAAAATCCTTTGCCCAACTGATCGGCTGCCGCATTTCGATGAGCCCGATGTTGTGAACATCTTTGAGGTCGACACACAACGTAACAATCGACGATTTGTCGACCGACTTCCAGGTTTTGCTCCCCAATCCGTCGGTTAGCCTCGACGCTTCAAACCCTGGCGCTGTGCCCGAAGCTGTGACGGGCTTGCCTTTCGCGATGTTTTGTTTCGATGCCGGATCGATATCGTCTTGCCTGCTTGTCAGAAACGCTGCGGTCGCCCATTCGAGGCGCTCAGAATACGCTTTTGCCTCAGCCTTCGTGATAATGCCACTCGACGCCCCTATGCCCTTTTGCACATCCGATGCGCAAGCGACCGCCGCCAAAGCCGCGTCCTTGTTGAATTGAGTCGGCAAAGGTCCGACATTCCATTTGGAATTCGCCACGAGCGCGTCAAGATTCTTCGCGGTCTTTAAAACCTTTGTCGGATCCGCGATCGCCGCTTCGCCAATGGATCGGACGCCCCGGGCAACTTGCTCCGTTACCAAGTCAACTTTGCGCTGCGTCGTGCTCTCAGATCTGGAGACGGCAAGCGCCTCGTCGATCAGCTTACGATATGAATCCAACTCCAGCTTAGTGTTGTTTCCAGGGGATGTGCCAACAACACGCTTACTCATCGAGTCTTGGGCAGTTAATATTGCTTTAGTTAGATAGTCGCGGTCTACATGCAGGGCTTTTAGCTGCCTCAGGTCATACCGCTTGCCAGCATCGGCCTGGCAAGTCACGAGTACCTTTCGAGCGCTCACGGGCACTATCGGTATCTCCTGCAAACCGCCGGTCACGTTCACCGACGCCACCTTCACCGTGCGCCCCTGTTCGTCTACCACGGACACTACCGCACGCGAGGGGTACGCCTTGCCCCAATCGAGAATGATCTCGTCAATCTGCCGAGGCGATCCAAGATCAACGCCGATCCAGGCATTGTTCTCGGAGCCGGGCGCGGGCGACCAAGAAAGGTCGCCTTCACCGTCGAATGCGTTCTCCGGTGGGCACCCTTCTCGCGCCGAACTCGCGGTCGCCTTAGCACCTGTCGTCCAGACGTTGCGGTTCCTCCAAGTGGCTCCAATGTCCTTCGGCAAGGCAAAATAGTAGTTGCGCCCTCCGTACTTGGCCGTGACTGCACGATCCATAACCGACTTTGCCCACGCCGACGTATTGTTGGATCCCGGTGTTACAACGCCAGCCTTAAATCCTACAGCGCCCGTGCCAGCGCAGATTGTGGCAAAAACAGGCTTAGTCGCTTCCGCTTTGTCCACAGATCGCTTCAGTGCATCATACATCTCATCTGCGTTGCATCCGTCCTGCGTGGTACCGGTAAAGACTTGGGCCGACGCATCCCCGCCATTGATCGGGAACCACAGGACATCATTGCCGCCTGCATGACCGCCGTAACCCAGCAACGAGAACGAGGCGCCGGACTGTGACACTTGCGGGTCAGTCCACCAGCCGAATGTGTTCAGAGTGTCAAACAAGTGGTTGGTTTTATCGATATAGTTGCGAAAATGCGCACAGAATTCCGCCTTCGCCTCGGCGCCTTCAGGGAAGATGCCGTCGTACGGATTCGCTATAATCTCATACCGGCCGTCCATCGATCCTACCTGTCGTGCGCGCCTAGCACAGAGCATTGGGAATACGTCGTAAGCTGTGGTCGAAAGGCTCCAGCCTATCGGCGACTGGCCGAATTCAGCGGCGAAGACTCGTTGCTGCAGCCAGTGTGCATGGCCGTTTATCCAGTAGCTGTCCCCATCGGTGACGTAAAACGAAATGTAGGCTCCGTTCGGATCGATGGGAAGGGCGCGCGGACGTCGAACCGTTGGAAATTTGCTTTGTGGTACTGTGAACCCGCTATGGACACTGAAATTCGATCCCATAAAGATAATGTAACAGTATCCGAGATGGGTGTACGCTTTCAGCTCTGGATGATATTCAGTCTGTCCAAGCACAGGACTGGCAGGCTTGTAGGCACGCATAAGATCGCTTACGTAGTAGTAGTGATCGTAGCCGCTCAGAGTGTGGCAGAACGTTTTGGTCGCAATCAAGTAGTCAATGTTCTCGCGACCAAACGAGACATCGGTGTTGTTAAGAACTGCTGGCGCTTTCCGGTTTGTCTTGTCCAGAAATCGGCTCTTCTCCCAAAGAAAAGCCGCGACCGGTGTCGGCAAAGATCGAACGTCTTCCACGACCTTCAGGTTGATCCCCTCGCTCGTTAATTGCTGAAGCACTCGCGGCGTTACGGGGAGGGCATCGGTGACGCCAGCCATCGTGACCGCCGCCGCAATCTGAGCACGCTCTGTCGGGGTCAGGCGCGGGTGGAGTTCGGGAATGAGGATCGCCCCATTGATTTTAGTGCGATAGTGGTCAACAAGATAACTCAACGCTGGCCATGGCTTTGCTGTATCGAGGGCAACGCTCTTTGACGGAACGGGAAGCAGGCCATCTTCAAGTGCCCACTTGTCAATCGGAGGAGCGCTCCAGGCGCCACCGCTTTCGAACCCCGCAGGACCGTTTACCAGGTACACCTTATCGCCAGACGACTGGTTCACGATACCTTGCGCGGCTACAATTGACAGATAAGCGTCGTTCACCTCGGCCTCGTGCCCGGATTGAGCAGCCGACCGCTCCTTGGCGATGTCAACAATTATAATCGACTTGGTTTCACACGCCTTAGGCACCCACGGACCGACGCCCGAAGCGGCCGCAAGCCCCTGCGTTGCCAGTGACGCGGCAATCGCTCCTACAAGCATAATCCGATACGAGAAGCCACCCCGGCGAGGCGTCCTCGATGCACTCGGCATGACGTTGAAACCTTTCAATTTACCAACGTGAATATCGCTAGTCCCGAACTCAAACAGCCTAAGTCAGTTGATTCTGGATTTAGCGCTCTGTATAACTTCAGTTGCGATAAAAACTAAGCTAAAGTCTTATGCGTCCGAACTTCCTCAAATATGCGACAATGAGTTCTCGTCCTGCACTATTGTAAAAAAACAGACGTATGTACATGAGTATATCATACTCTAATATCCCAGTCAATAGCCGAGATAAACATATTATGGGCTAGCAGGGGAGCAGGCGGCCGTCAACCGAGAAAGGGGGGTTTTGGCAATCACAGAAGGCGTACACAGCTGCGAAGAGCAATATGACGTTGCGTGGAGTGAGCAGTATCGTAGACAACGGCATGCACGGACAAATGCGGTTACGAGGATGCCACAACCTGGCACGTTAGGAGCGTTTTGGAGGCGCGATTGTTGTTGTGCCGCAATCCAAATGCATAAATGGGAGCATGCGAGAGGGAGGTGCCTCGTTCTGCCCATCGATGATCTGACATAACATCTCAACGCTGGCAGTGCCAAGGTGGTACGTTTGCTCCAGCATCGCACTGACGCGAAGGTCGAGACCTTCCATTCGCTCCGGGCCGAACGTCGTTACGGAGAGATCCTCCGGCACTCGCAATCCCAGGCTAGCAGCTTCACGAAAAATCGTCGGGACACAGTTGAACCAGTAGCTTATAATCGCGGTCGGTCGGTCTGGTCGGTTGAGTACTTCCTTTACCAACGGCTCCGCTTCCTGCCTATAGCCTGGCATTCCAGTCGGCCTCCAGATGCGCGGGGATAGGCCCGCTGCGTGCATCGCCACCGTATACCCTTCAACTCTGTCGCGCCGACTGTGGTGCTCGTCCTCTATCGGAGCCTCGTACGGGTCAATGTAGTCGATCCGTGTATGTCCAAGTGACACGAGATGCTCTGTTAATTTACGAGCACCGTCGACATTATCCATATACACCGCATTAGTATCACGACGCGTATTCAACCAAACCATCGGAAGGTGACGCTCCGCGATTCTATCTACAAGGTATTCGGGCACTTGGTGTGTGTAATTGATCAGGACGCCGTCTACCATTGATTTACGCAAAATGCGCGGTATCCCCGATTCTGCGTCTGGAAGGACCGCCATAACCTTTGAAACGACCAGGTGCATATCACGCTCCGCAAGTGCATCGTCGATGCCATAGATCATGTGAGGCGTGATATAGCTGCAGCGAACATCGTCGCTCATAAGCATAGCCGCGCAACCGAATCGTCCTGTACGGAACGCTTGCGCGGATGCATTGGGAACGTAGCCAAGTTCCGTTGCGGTCCGCTCCACCAATTCCGCACGTTTCTTGCTTATTCTATACGCCGCGGCCTTGCCGGCAAGGATGCGCGAAACAGTCCCAGTATCCGTCCCACAATGCCGAGCGATATCAATGATAGTTGCGTGTTTCATGTGAGCGTCTCCCGTACATAAATGTGTAAAATAGCATGAGCCCCTATTTACGACACTCTTATGTGCATATGTTGCTCGGATCGGAGTTCTAGCTATTCACCCCTTCCGAGTGTGCACTCGGGTCCTGTGGTGCTTTCTTGGACTTCGTTTCCCGCTGAGCAACATGGACGCTGGGATACTCATTCATCAGTAATGCGACGCTCCGGGCGTAGGGGCGGCGGAGCCATCCTAACACTCCCACCCCACCTACTCCTTCGCCGCCGCCTCGCCTGCAACATAGCCTGTGCTCCACGCCGCCTGCAGATTGTATCCGCCCACGGGCCCAGCGATATCGAGTACCTCTCCGCAAAGATACAGTCCTTTAATAAGGCGCGACTCCATAGTTTGCGGGTCGACTTCGTCGAGGCTTACCCCGCCCGCAACCACCTCGCCGCGTTCCATCGGAACCGTGCGCGCCGGACCGAGCGACCAGCCTTTCAGAGTAGTGACCAGACGATTGAGCGTCTTTGCTGGCAGGTGCGCACCGCGCGTTGCAGGGTCGACTCCGACATCGTTGACGAACGGCATACGGAGGCGTTCGGGGAGCACGCGGTCGACAATGGTCGCGACTGTCTTGCGGGGCGTGTTGAGCAGTTCGGTGCGCAGTTCAGCTTGCAGCGTTTCGAACGACTTATCCGGAACAAGGTCGATCTCGATAATGCCGCCACCAGGAATGCCTGCGGCCATCCGCTCCGCCACTTCGCGGGAGATACCCAGGGTACAAGGGCCCGAGATGCCCTTATGTGTAAATAGGAGATCGCCCCGCCACCGGGCATACTCCTTGCCACCTGGACCGGTGCGGGCCCGGAGAATGACATCGCGCAGGGCTATGCCAGACCATTCAGCCTCAAATCGCTCCAGGTAGATCGGCGCGAGTGCGGCCCGAAGAGGCACAATTGTGTGTCCCGCATCCGCGCACCATCGCCACCCGTCGCCTGTCGTGCCGGTCGCGGGATACGATGACCCGCCTACGGCAACAATCACGCGATCAGCTGAGCGTATGCGGCCATCGACGCGGATACCGGTGACGCGCCCGTGCTCGACCACGAGTCCGCTGACCGGTTGGTTCATGGAGAAAGACGCCCCCGCGGCGCGCACCGACGTTTCGATAGCGTTCACGACATCGCGCGCGTTCGCGGGCTCAACGGGGAAGATGCGCCCGTCGGGCCGCACGTATGTCTGGATACCGTTGGCGTGCATGATATCGAGAAACGAGGTGTTGGAATAGCGGTAGAACGAGGGCTTCAAGAAGCGCGCCTCGTTGGTGCGGAACGTGGCTCGAAGCTCTTCCATCGAGCCGTCATGCGTCAGATTGCACTTCCCGCCACCGGAAATTAGGATCTTCATCCCAGGACGCCGGTTCTTCTCAACCAGCGTCACCCGCGCCCCCGCCTCCGCCGCGCGCTTAGCCGCGATCAGTCCCGCCGCTCCGGCACCGACGACGATTACATTCATTTGTGTTGGCATCGATTTTGGCGTCCGGTGGCACCGAAATAGGACACGGCGTTGGCTCCTCGCCTACGCGGCATTCGTGAACTGGACGAGACGATTCAGCGTCACGCTCGCAGCCCCAGATGCGATAGTGGTGCGAGCTACGTCTAGCCCTTCGGCAAGGTTCGCCACAACACCGGCGACGCTTAGTACGCCTGCCGCATTCAGAGCTACAATGTCGAGCTTCGGGCCGGTATCCGTGCCGTTGAGAATCGCCTGGACGATAGCGGCGTTCTCGGCAGCATTCTCACCAGCGGCTAACGACTCCACCGAGACCTGCGGAAGCCCGAGTTCAGCGTCGGCGTCAAGGACATACGAGTTGATAAACCCATCTTTGAGTTCGCTGATCTGCGTCTCACCCAGAGTCGACAATTCGTCGAGGCCGTGGACACCGTGCACCATAATGGCTCGCTCGCTGCCTAGGTTTCGCAGAACCCGCGCCAGTAGATCGCAGAGGCTGGGATCGTTCACGCCGATCAACTGCACTTTGGCGCCTGCAGGATTTGTGAGGGGGCCTAGGATATTGAAGAATGTCCGCGTGCCAATCTCGGCGCGAGGGAGCGCGGCGAATTTGAGCGCTGGGTGCATCTGACGCGCGTAGAGGAAGCCAATGCCAACGTCTTCCACGCATCGCCCGATCTGCTGCGGCGGCAACTCAAGCTTGACTCCAAGCGCCTCGAGCACATCGGCGCTGCCGCATTTCGATGTGGCCGCGCGGTTGCCATGCTTGGCGACAGCGACAAGCCCCGTAGCTGCCACAACGATAGCAGCCGTGGTCGAGATGTTGAAGGTCTTGAGCGAATCGCCACCCGTACCGCATGTGTCGACGATCACCTTATCGGTCTTAACGGGCACCTGAATGGCGAAGTCGCGCATCACTTTGGCAAAACCAGTGATCTCTTCGACCGTTTCGCCCTTCATGCGCAACGCAACGGCCAGCGCGGCAATCTGCGATGGTGTCGCGGTGCCTTCCATGATCTGCGTCATGCCGTCGGCGGCCTCTTCGGACGTCAAATCGCGGCGAGAAATCGCCTTCTGGATCAGTGACTTCATAGGGTCCTCCGGAGGGCTTCAGCCCGTTTTACCTCGCCCAGAGACTCCAGCCAGGCAGCGTCTAGCGCGAGTTGGCTGGCCAACGATGGCTCATTACCGTCGCGCACATCGGCCTCAAGCGCAGTGATATTAGTGGAGTTGAGGGAGCTGTTCAGCGGCGCTTCGTGTGGCATCTGGTTGTAGAAGAACGCCGAGACCGGTTCGGGCAGCGCCTCGGTTGAGCCGTCGTCGCCGATGAGCACCAGCTGGACATTCATCCTATCGATACGCACGGGGTGAACATCGGGGCGGGTCAAGCGTACGCGGTAAGCGTTCAGGAAGCGACGCAGTGCCTCGTCGGCAACGTCGCCAAACACCTTGCGCACATCCTCGACCGAGTCAAGGTCATCGGCCGTTACAACGCGAGCGAGGTCGACGAGGAGCGCATGCCCCTTCCACCAAGCCCAGCCGCTCGGGTAAAAACTCTGGCCATCGGCGCCGTCGGACATCGATGGGGGGAAGTTGATCGCGATGTCGACACCGTCAATAGTCGCCGTCAGCGGCGGCACATTCGGCCCTTCGGCGCAGAAGTCGAGTGTAAACGGCAGCGTCACCGTCAAGGATGCTTCAATCTGCAATATCTTCGGTACCTCTCCAGGGAGCGTCCCTTCTGGACGCTTTGGTACCATTATTATTGCACCTTGAGGCCCCGGAAGCTACCGCTTCTGGCTGAGGAGGTCGCCAACTTCTCGCCGGAACGCTTCCATCTGGCCGCCATCGCGAAACTCGGACTTCAGCGAGCCAGCGATCTCGCCGTGTAGGCGGTCGAGAAGCGCTTGAGCATCAGGTGACTCTTCCGCACGCTCTGCAAGCAGCGTAAAGAGGGCGTGATCTTGGAGACCCTGACGCATCATCTCGTGTCGCACCGAATCTCGAAGGAGCGGGTCGTCGGCAATGAACTGGCCATCCATGCGAGGATAGACGATAAACCCGTCGCCCGCAGGCGATGTGCCGTCATGTGTCTGCGAGAACGGGTCCGAGCGCGTCTCGGAGTACGGGTCGTGCCAGCAGTTGTAGCCACCATGCAGTATGCCGGTCGCGCCTTGAGTGAAGCACTGCCAGTAGCCGAGGCGTAGCACAGACAAAGGCGTGTCGATGAAGCGATTTGTGTAACGGCCCGTCGGTTGGTCGGCGCAGTAAGTCCAAAACGGCCCGGACACCTTCGACCTCACGGCTTCCAGGATGTCGATACGCGGCACGGGCACGTCCAGCATGGCGGCGTAGCCCGGCTCAGTGATGGTGTCCGTCCAGATCAGACGCGGCGCTAGCGTCCGCATCCATTCGAGCAGCTTGGCATAATCCTGATACGAATGCGCGGTCGGTTCTTCGGATAGGTACTGGTACACGCGGCCGGTCAGCTTGCGATTATCGGCCCACGACTGTAGCGACGGCAGCCAGAACCTCAGCAGATCCTGAAACCGGCTGCTCTCAATGGGCTCAGGTGGGAAGTACTTGCCGTCAATCCAAACGCCGTTGGATTGCAGCGCACCCCACGGCGATGCCAGGTGCGACAAGTGCAGTTTGTTGACGCCGTGCCGTCGGAACAGGTCAACCCATCGGTCAAGATGGCGGAAGTCGAACCGATAGCGATCGTCGGCGTCATGCGAGATGCGCACCAACTGTGCCTGCTCGTGCGCTGGAGGCGCGTTCGGCGGCGTCAGCGCGGCAGTGTAGACACTGTCGTGGTGGTGTTCACCCATGTTCCGGGCGATCTCCTCCATTGCAGCCCACCAAGGCTCGCTCAGGTGGCGCAGCCCGTCGTGAGCCGCTATCTGGTTGGTGTAGAGCCAGTTGACGCTCGAAAGGGTCGGCTGCTCTGGCAAGTCGAAGTCCCAGACGCGCAGGGTGACCGGTGTGGTCGTGCGCATCTTCCCGACCTTGATCGACAGGACTCCTTTGAAGTCGCCCGCAGTCGCGGTGCGGCTGATCTTGACCGTTACCCACAGGCTGTACGTTGCTCTCGGAGCGAGGTTCTCGGTGAGTTGGCCCGGCATGAGAGGATCAGGTAGACAGCATGGGTAGTCGCACTCGCGGTCTGTTGGCTCGAACTTGCCTCCCGGCAACGCCTGATCGGGAGTCGGGAACCGCACGGGCACCGGCATTGCGATCTGCACTTTGAGGTGGTCGAGACAGTCGAGGTCCGTGATGTCTGCGACAACTCCCTCGGTACGCTGTACGGGATGCTCGAGTCGCAGAGCCACCACGCCCATAACCGTCTCGCCTCGGGCACCGGCGAGCGAAAGAACTGGTACTGTATCGTGGACTGGGAACTCGGTAAATAGAACGCGCCGCGGGTACGGCAACGGGTAAACCTGCATGAGGGCCTCCGGTAGGTTGTTCCACATCCGAAGGCTACTCTGATACGAAAGAACTGGGAGAACTACTAGCTCACAGAAGCCAAGGGCTTAAATAACGGGATGTTGGCTTCCGGCATCTCTTCCGTGTGGACCACAAATCGCTCCAGTGTCTGGCTCCCGTAGGTTGTGATCATCGGGATGTCGGCAGCGTCGCGGCCCCGCGCTATGAGCACGCGACCGATCCTCGGCTCATTGTGTCGGGCGTCGAACGTATACCAGCGGCCGCCAAGGTAGACCTCGAACCACGCGTTGAAATCCATTGGCAGGTCCACCGGCGCGATGCCAATGTCCCCGAGGTAGCCGTTACAGTAGCGCGCCGGTATGTTCATCGCCCGGCAAAAGGTGACGGCCAGGTGGGTGAAGTCGCGGCACACCCCGACGCGCTCCGTGTAGACGTTCAGCGCGGTCTTGGTTGGGCGCGCCTTGGCGTAATCGAACGCTACGTGCTGGTTCACCCAGTTGCAGATGGCCTGCACCCTGCCCCACCCTGGCTGCGTGTAGCCGAACAGGTCCCAGGCGATGGGGATCATCTCGTCAACCTCACAGTAGCGGCTGGAAAGCAGAAACTGCAGGGCATCATCGGGGAGGTTGGCGATGCCAACCTGTGGCGCTAACCAGTCGACCTCGTCGAGGAGGCCGCTGTCTTTGACGATGGCATTTGCGTAGAGCCTGGTACTGCCTTCGGGCAGCGTCAGGCGGGCGCATCGGTTTCCAAAGGTGTCAACGAACTCGTGGACCGGCAAACTGGGGTCCACCGCCAACGTGTCCGGCGCAATCATATCTCTGGCTCGCTCTGGCCGGACGCTTAACATAAGCAGCGCCGGAGTCGGCACTGGGACATTAACGACGATATCATAACCAATTCGAATGTGCATGGAGGTGCTCCTGAAACCACAAAATCGTGACGCTAGCTTCCCGCCATTGGGACGCTCTCGGCGTATTGGGTTCAGGATTACCCCTGTCAGGCCATTAACTAACCAATCGGGTCGAATTTGGCCTTACGTTATTGGATCTAGCAGAGTTGCGGCGTGAAGTCGACCAATGGCGCTTCCTCTTCCGGGTCTGAGTCTAGCTGGAGGGTGTGCAGCAGCAGGCTGTTACCGGTGTCGTCGGGCGGGCACGGCGTGATGCGCGTGGCGGGTCGCGTGGAAGGCGGCTTGCCGACAGGCAGCGTGAGCGAATGGTTCGAGGCAGGTCGCGTGGTCTTCGCGGCGACGCTGCTGCCGCCAGCGCCGAACACGACCAGACCACAAGCAAGTCCAGACAAGATCAACTGCTTCATCAGGCTCTCCCGGACACTACTCCGGGCCTCCACCGTCAAACTTACAACAACCACGGGGTGTCGCCAAACCAACTAGAGTGCGGATGGCAAGAAGACTGTAATTTACTCATTTCCCAGTTTTCAAACGTTCTAAACCAGATCTGAGTAAATTATTTGGGACACAATACACACACCGGCGCTCATGCTTTTTGAGGGCATCAGCGCCGGCGCGTTACGGTTGATTCGGTTTGCGGCGATAAGGAGCGTGGCTTCTAACTGCGGGTCAGTTACGAGCCATTCAACTAGAGAGCCTGGTCCTGGTCGGGGACGACGGTCCCGCATTTTGGACATTTGGTCGCGGTTGGCGAAACGTCGGCGTCGCAGCGCGGGCAAGCGGTTGGGACTCGCGGACTCATCTGGACGCTACGGATAAGCAGCGTGAGTGGTATCGCGATTCCAATAAGACAAACGATCAGTGTTAAGGTGCCCTGTAAAGGCATATCCAAGTCCCTTTCCCGTTGCGCCAAGGGCCTCTGCCAGGAGGCGGTCTTCGGCACATCGAGCGCATTGCGGACACAGCACGGTCTGCATCAAGCCACGAAGTGGTTGTATTATACCTGAAACAGGCATTCACAATCACCGTCAAATCCGCCGTGCGGCGGACGCTTTTGCGCTACTGTCTGGTAAGCGCGTTGATAGCGTGCAGCCCGCCCTGCTTGCGGAGTTCGTTCACCTTCTCGACCTTCTGCGCTTCCTCGACGGCGATGCCAAGCTCGGCGGCGACGGGCGCGATAGCGGCCGCGAGGTCGGACTGCGCGACAACCACCTTTGCCGGACGCTTGTCGAGCCCGAGACAGGCAACGGCAATCGCGTTCACGAGCTCGTTTTCGAAATCGAAGCGCGGCAGAGGGGTCAAGCTCAGTAGGTCGCCGGTTTGGGCGTTGACCATCATGGCGCTGCGCACGAAGTATTGGCGCGAGTTGTCCGCGCCTTCGAACTGCTCGCCCCAATGGTAGCTCATCTCGGCGGTCACATCGCTCTCCGGCAGCGCTTTGATGTGGGCCAGCATAGCGACGTCCAGCGTCCCCGGCTTTAGCGGCTGCGATGCGGGCACGGCTTCGCGGGCACGGCGCTCGTCGGCCCAGGCTCCGTTGACCGTGGCACGGACGAGGAGCGTGTCCCCTTCGGCTGCGACTAGCGCGGGCTGGCTACGCCTTCGACGAGAAACGTCGAGCGCCTGCACAAGTGCGAGGGTGAGGACGTGGGCCTCGTCGGCGTCGATGAACCAGTCCACGGAGTTGCGCTGCACTGAGCGGAAAACGGGCCAGTCGCGGGCACCGTGGAACTTCATCTTGAGAGTCTGGACAATGTCGAGATCCTTATCACGAAGTTCAGTGCGTGCGCCAAATGCGGCGATCAGGTAATCGTGCTCGGGAATAGTGTCTGCGTATGCCAGCAGCGTTTCAACAGATTCGTCAGCAAGCCCCGCATTGAGCTTCTCTACAATCGCGAGGGCAGCGGGTCCGTTGAACGCGATGAGGCCGAACGGCTCCTGCTCTTCGCCGCGGACGCTCAAGTACCAGGTTTTGCCCGTGGCCGGATCGACGACGCCAAAGAACTCCTTCTCCGACATAAAGCTCCACGGCGAGATAGCGCGAAAGGCCTGAGCGGCCTTGTAAAGTGCTCGCCACTGATCGATAGACGGGGCGACGTCTACCGCTGCGATGGGTTCCGAATCAAGCAAAAGACTATTGGACAAAAGGCTCTCCTGGCCGCACAACGGCGGCTGAATAAAGATTAGTAATTCGGCGAACGGTCTCCTGACTACGTCGCCACTCTCGCTCACCGAGCCGTATGATAGCCCACGGCAGTGATTAAGTCAAGCAGGGGGCCCCCCCCCCGGTGCGTGCCGCCCCACCCCACTCCGTAGGGTTTATGTTGTTGCGCTAGGAAGCGAAGTCACCGACTACGGCTTGGCGGGCCGGGTTCGTGACCGTTTTGCGCGTTTTGCGTTGCGCAACGCGATTCTAATACCCCGGTGCGTGCCGCCCCACCCCACTCCGTGGGGTTTATGATGTCCGACTACGGCTTGGCCCGCCACGTACTCTAACGGCTGCGTTTTGCATGCAAAATCGGCGTAGCGATTCGCTTTTTTGCATGCAAAACTGTGGGCCGGATTACCCCCGGTGCGTGCCGCCCCACCCCACGCGTGGGGTTTATGTTGTCCGACTGCGGCTTGGCGGGCAGAGTGCGTTACCATCGGCGGGCCCTCGCGCGAGGGTGACGGCGGCCCTGGTGGGCGTCGCTAGGCTATAAAGCGCTGGTGCGCGTTGTCAAGGTGCAAAATGGATTTACAGTTATATTATAGCACGCATATTATTATTAGGCCATATTTTACGAACAAATATTCTATTGCCAGAATTGGTAGGTGAGGTTGTCGGTGAGCAGGCCCCAGATGTTTAGCAGGCTGCCGGGGATGAACTGGCCCAGGATGAGGCCGTAGAAGAGCGGCAGAGCTTGACCGTACAGCCGCACTCCTCCGTAACGTAGCAGGACGGTCTTTACAATCCACGCGAGCAGCAACGGGAACCAGAGTAGGTTCATCTCCCAGGATCCGCTTACCGCATACGCCAGTGGGTGGAACGGCCACCAGATGCCTGTGGTGCGCACAACCTGCAGGAATGCGGCGAACAGGAACCCGACGCCGACCGCGATGGCGACGTTCCCGTTAGGCGCTTTGGGCACATTCAGCCAGCTTTCATACCGATTCCAGCTCTCCGACCCGAAGCGAGGAAAGCCGTGAATATAGGTCATGTGCAGGATGGCCCAAAACGCCGACACGAAGCCGACTGCGCCCGCAAGCATCAGCGCTCCGACCCAGACGCGCATCTCGCGACGCGGACCGGTCTGCTCGGCCATTTTCAGCGCCTCAAGCTGCACGGGCATCGGGTGGCAGCGGTACGCGCGGTTGAACCAGAACAGCATACTGAACGCCGCCAGATTGTTCGGGCCGAGCATCTTGGGTCCGAGGAGGTCCGCGAGGGTCCAGTCCGGCCCGGTAAAATGCAGGTCGTGGACAGGCGTCCCCATCTCGGCACGCATTCGCGTTATCGCCAGGGCGATGGCAAAATACAAGAACAGGAAGATCGGCGCAACCCACCATGACATCCCGATGATCATCGCGAACGCGCCCAGGAGCACCATGCCTAGCCCGATGTTGATAAAAACCCATCGGTATCGCAGAGGCTCATCCGTATCGTCCTGCTCCGACTTCTTCCCGAGAGCGCGGCGCACGACCTGGACAAAGTACGGTCGGCTAAGCGCGATTGTGGAAACGAAGAAGAGGATATACGCGCCAAGGGCCTGATAGTTGGCATACGGCATCTTCGGGTCGGCGTCCCACGCCATCGCGACCACCGCGACCGCTTCAAGTTTCCACAGAATATAGAAGAACCAGCTGGAGAACAAGAAATCTATCGGCAAGAGCATTCCGAGGCCGATCACAAACGGATAAAACGTGATCGGTGTCCATCCAACGGCGTGCCACGGCTTATCCACAAACACGCGCTGAAAATCGAAGCCAGGCTGGCCGGCGCTCGGGGCGAGAATTGATGGCACCGTCGGGAAGTAGTAGTTGAGCGAGTTGAAAATGTCAATGGTGGCGGCAACCGCGAAGCCGATCCAGAAGAGCTTGTTCTTGGTGAGTGGAGTAGATAGCGCTCCGCCCATCGCCTGAGATGCCGTTAACTCGAGAGGCATCTTAACCAGCGGATAGCTCAGCCGCTCATTATCGGTCCACTGCTTGCGGAGTAGAAGGTTCACGCACTGCATCACCCAGAGCAGCACCACAACGAACCCGGTCCAGACTGCTGTCGCCGGGAGCCACGCCATGATGTGCTCGCGGGTGTAGAGCGTGTCTTTGCCGTGGAAGAAGCCGTACGTGGCGTCCTTATCGGTGACCATCGCCCAGTCGGGCAGAAACCGCCAGAACAGCTTCTCGTAGTCGTGCTGCGGAGTCGATTGCGCATAAGGGTACGCCAGCCCTGGGACCAAAACCTGTGCGAAGTCGTGGCCAGCCATGCA
Source organism: Capsulimonadaceae bacterium (assembly GCA_036504535.1). Taxonomy (GTDB): domain Bacteria; phylum Armatimonadota; class Armatimonadia; order Armatimonadales; family Capsulimonadaceae; genus JARLGU01. The sequence goes on along the minus strand of DASXUY010000039.1, from coordinate 70,733 downwards.
TGAGCCGATGCACAGCATAGAGTAGATTAGCAGCAGTTCAGCTTGGCTGAACGCCCACGTTGGTTTCGCAATTTTAACCAGCTTATTGATGCCGATCAGCACAAGCAGAGCAAAGACGCAGTTGAAAAACAGGGAGACCGTAGTGGGGTGAGCGGAGTAACGCGTAAACTCCATGTTCACGACCCACAGCGCATTCACCGGCAGCAGCAACAAGCCCAATACAATTGCTCGTGCACGTATGCCGTGCGCCTGTATGCTCACGGTCTCGGGTTCAGAGTTGGCATTGCTGGCGTCGGTGTGTGTTGGCGAATGCGCTGGCGGCGTAGTCATGCTCTCTCCTGGGCTATCGGGTGAAGTAGCCCAGTATAATGCATTTCGCTGAATTGCGCAATTAGGGGGCGGTCGTGGGACGCGGAGGGAGGAAAGGGAAACCTCACCTGGCCAGAAGACTGGCCCAAGCCCGGCCGTTCTGCTTAGTAAATACAGAACCTCTCTTCCCCACTTCGTGGGTCCCCTTCTCCCCTAAAGGGAAGATAAAGAGGTTGCGCCGAGAAAGTATTCATCCAAATGGGTAGACCGCTTCAATGACGACTCCTAAGATAAGGAGAAGGGGAGTCGGACCGTAATCGCAGCGCATCGTCGTAACTCAGGCCTCTTCCCCTTGCCTTTACCCGCTAGCGGGAGCGATAGGTTTCTTAAGCCCCGGAGGGGTGTTCTTCGTCAGGCCGGTAGTTCAGTGCCGGCGGCGTTTGCGGCCACGGAAAGACCTCACCTGGCCAGAAAACCTCACCCCCGGCCCCTCTCCTACGATAAGGAGAGGGGAGAAAGAGGGAATGGGACGGGGGGCGAGTGCCCGTTATCCACCGCTGGCCTGGATGAGCGGAAAGCGTCCACGCTCAGCCTGGCTGGCTGGTTAGTTCGTGCTGAATGTTGCGGCGACCATGGTTCCGTTTGCGAGGACCTTGCAGCCGATACCCGCAGCGGTGTGGACTCCACCGCAGTTGGTGCTGGTGAGCGGGCTGTATCCTGCGGACACGGTGTTCGCCTTAAGCCATTTGACGTGCCCATCGGCGAGGACAAAGTTTGAGCCGCCGTTATGCCTGCCTTCCGCGTCGGTAAAGTACGCGTTGCTGGTCGTCGAGTTGATCATGTATCCGGTGGCGTAGCGCATCTGGCAGATGCCGCCGGTGAGGAATGCGGCCCCTTGCCCGTTCAGTTCGTACTGCTGGTAGCCAAGGCCCAACCCGGCCGGCGAGTAGCCGTCAAAGCAGGGCGATCCGCCGCAGGTCGATGGCCAGTTGTCCGCGGTAGCGTCGATGTAGGCGCGCTGAGAGACACCCGTCATGTCGTAACCGGTGCCGGAAACGCCGTTGCCGGTCAGCTCGAAGAACACGACGGAGTTGGCGGGCGCGGTAAACTTCGACAGCGCGAGGCCTGCAGGCGGTGCGGCGGTGGGGTACGATGCGCCGCCGGTTTCGTAGACCATATTGTGGTTGTAGCCGTAGGAGGCGATGGCCTTTGCATACGTGTCGCTGGGGCACACGAACACCTTGGTGCTCTTGATATACGGGTAGATCTGCCCAGCCCAGCCGTTGCCACTGCCGTACCAGTTGCTGCCCGCCGGTGCCGTCTCATCGTAGTCCTGAAAATACTGCGTGACACCAAGGCCAAGCTGTTTCATGTTGCTCAAGCACGCTGTTTGGCGCGCCTTTTCGCGAGCCGTGGCGAAGACGGGAAATAGTATAGCTGCGAGAATCGCTATGATAGCGATAACTACGAGTAGCTCGATCAAAGTGAATGCTTGTACCTTCGGCTTATTCATTTCAACATCTCCTACCAGGCTGAGCCTGGAACGTTTACGCGCATCGAAAGCGGCGGTGGTTAGCAGGCAATCGTCACGCCCTGAGGGCACCCGGCGTACGGCCGCAAGCGTAGCCTGTACCAAATTCTGTGCCGCTTGTATAAATATCGTTGGTCCGGCACTACTAACCGTCTACCGCGCAAGTCGCAACGCTGTCACGCACTACAAGTTCGGCGGGCCACATCTCGGAACGTCCCGCTGGAACGCCTTCGATCACCTGCTCCAGGAGCAATTCAACTGCCTGGTAACCAATCTGAATGACCGGTTGACGCATCGTTGTCAGCGGCGGAATGCTTGTCGCGGCTCCGTCCCTGTCGTCGAAACCGATCACGGACACTTCGTCCGGGACATTGATATTGAGATCGCGCAACGCCTTGAGCGCGCCGAACGCGATGTCGTCGCTGCAGCAAAAAATGGCGGTAGGGCGATTGCTTTCACGGGTCATGAGCGTAACTGCGCGTTGGTAGCCGGTTTCCGCGTTATACAGTCCGGGCAACGTCAGCGAGGGGTCGATTTTCATCCCCGCGCCGCTCAACGCCTCACGGTAACCGCAGCCACGCAGGAGAGAGCTGCTCAGCTTATCGTTACCGCCGAGGAATGCGATTCGCTGGTGACCGTGGGCAATCAAATGCTCAACAGCGGTTTTGGCTGCGGCGATATTGTCGAGACCGATGTAGCTCCAGTGCGATTCTCCAAGCGGTTCGCCGATGACGACGAATGGGACTTGAGTGTGTTCCATTGCTCGGATCAGAACGGGCTCGGCTGGCGGCGCAACGAAGATCAGTCCGTCGCACCGGCCATCGCAGTAAACGTTTACACGCGTATGGTTGTCGGTGAAGCCAACCTCAGTGAACAAGGTTGTGCTTTGCCCACGACTGGTTGCCGCTTCGAGGATTCCCCCCAGGATATCGCCGTGGTAGCTTGCCGACACCAGGCGCGACGGGGTCTGGGTGTAGAACACGACACCGATAGAGTCGAGCCGCCTCCGGGACAAACCGCGAGCGATGGCACTGGGGCTGTAGTGGAGCTCATCGATCACCTGCATCACACGCTCACGAGTCACCGCACCGACCTTTTCGGATCGATTGTTGAGCACGTGCGATACGGTCATCGGGGATACCCCGCTGACCCTTGCGACATCTCGAATTGTAGGCTTCTTTACTGTCATCGTCGTTTTAGTGTACCGGTATACTATGTAAGCAGTTTATCACGTCCTGCGGACGTTGTCAATAGGGTTTGGGGAAGTTTTATCGCTATTCGAATCTGAGTCAGGTGCTCGGTTCTTTGGCATGTCCCTGACCAGATTTTCGCCGTTCACAGCTACTGGGTGACACGACGTGCTAACAGGTGGACTAATATTAGGCCGATTTGCGGCAAAGAAAATAAGGTGTGTCTCGCCGTGTGAACTTTCAGGATTTACCCACCCTACCCCACGACCTCGGGCTGGTCGATGATGCAGAGGCCGTGGACCACCAGCTGGCTGGTGACGTCGACGGTGCTGTCGCAGCGCACCACCTCGCCATGGAGCGTCACGGACCGCCCCATCTCGGTCTCGAACTCGACGCGGATACGCATGCCGACGCTCATCACCCCGGGGAAGTCGAGGCGCAGGCCTGCCGCCGAGATATCGGTCAGGCGAGAAACGATCATGGGCATCTCGCCATCGGGGCCGACCGGGTGGTCGATCAGGGTACAACGAGCCACGATGCTCGCCTTCGCCCGCCGGTGCTGTCGTTTTTCTCGTGCGTCGGACATAGTTGTTCCAGCCACATGCGTGAGAGCGCACCGGATACCAACGAATGCGTTCCCGTGCGCATTATTGTACCGTGCAAGCTGCGCCATTGGGGACGCGACGAGGAGGGCTGTGTTACTGGGAAATATTCGGCAAGGCGGTTGGGCGAGACTGAACCACTCGAGTACGCAACGGTATACTGGTTATCGACTCACTTGCTCGGAGAAGCTCTCGTCGCGTTGGCATCAATGATGCATGCAGGTAAGTCGGAGACAGAACGCATATGCACAAGCGCACAATCATACTCTTTGTACTCGCACTCATCACAGTCATGGCTGGCACGCGTTGCCGTATCCCTGTCGCCAAAGCCGAACCGAGCAAAATCCCGGATGCGCTTGTGCTCACGTACCTGCGCGTCTCCGCAGCTGCGGACCTTGCCGATGTCACGTTCACCTACAATATCAAGCCCGCGAACCGGTCGGCCAACGCTGGAATCCAGATCTATGCTCACCGTGACGATCCTGCGGGCGAGAACCAGTGGGAGCAGATAGCGCCGAAGGGCGATGACGGCGGGCCCCTTGTGCTGAAGCTGTACAAGGGGCTAACGGCGACGGGAACGTTCACGCTGCCGCTGCCAGCCGGCAAGTATGGCGCTTATCGCTTGATTCTGTTCAAGAGCGCCGACGGCAAATCGGTGGACTATGGGAAGCCGATCTTCGACACTGCGGACACGCCCGACGTGGTTCCCAACCCCAACCTGCACCTGACTGTGGCGACATCCCAAAGCCGTGTCACGAAGCCCACGCTGATCGTCGGGCGCCCCGAGGTTACCGAGCGCGGCACGGGCAAGTTTGAGGTCACGATCCCGGGGTCAGTCCGGCTGCCGGTTGGTTTCACCGGCCCCGACACCGGGTTCAATGTGATGGCCAAAGGCACCGGCGGATATTCTCAGGTCTGGGCGCCCGTCAAGGACGCCAAGCCATCCGGCGACGAGAACGACGCGTATAAGACCATTCCGGTGCTGTTCCGCATCAACGATGTCAAACCAGGCGTTTGGAATGTCCAGTTCGGGCTGTTTCACGCCAACTGGGGCGACCCAATTGAATGGCTGTGGCCGGGATCCGATTTCGAGGCTGGGGGCGACGCGTGGGTCAAGAAGGCGCCTGCTGACGGTATGCCGCCACGTGTGCGGGTCAAGGCTGGCCACTTCGTGAACGCGTCCGGCCATGCTCAGCCGCTCGTCGACGGACCTGCAGCAAAGGCCGCCAAGTTCGTCCGCGGCGGCAACTATGGCAACGCTATAACGTGGACAGCGTTCCCGGAGTTTAACACGCCCGGTTACTTTGTGCTGCTGCGCGACATGGGCTGCCGCTTTATCCGCTTCAACTTCAACCCGGACCGCTACGCCGGGGAAGCGTTGTATCAGCACGCCGTCGATCAGGTCGTGCAGAATATCCTCAGCGCTGGGATTTATCCGCTGATTTCGCCGCAGGACTTGCCGAAGGGCCCGTCGCGCTCCATCCGCGTCACGCGCGGCCTCGCGGTCGTCCGGCTGATGGCGCGCAAGTACGCCGGTCAAAGTGTGTGGCTGGAAATCTGCAATGAGCCTAAGGACTTCAAAACGTGGACCGAATGGAAACCGGTCGCGGAGAAGTATGTCCGAGAAATTCGCGAGATCGACCCCAACGCTTTCGTCGTGGTCCCGTTCGAAGGCTGGAGCAAGGACGGTCGCGGCGCCGCCAAGAGCCCGATCACATCGGTCGCGGTCGACTTGTATGACGGCCACGCTTACCTGAGCCCCGGCGAGACGATTACCAACTTCGCGCCTGCGATCAAGGCGGGACTGCCTGTGCTGATCGGTGAATACGGCGGAAACGATCCCGAGTACCTGCGCAGTATCGACAGGAAGCTCCAGTCTCTGCCCGACCTGATCGCCGCCGCGCCGTGGGCGTTCACGGTCAAGGGCCAGGATAGCCTCCCGCTCATCGAAGACGGCAAAAGCGCCGAGCTAAAGTACACGCCTGCCGGGGCCGCCATAGCAGCCGACTACGAAGCGTGGGACGCTGGCCGGCGGATCGATTAAGGCGGCTCTGATTTCCATGCCGAAACTTCGTCTCCCGTTTGCGCGTGCTCGTTCACGGGTATGTCTCCTTTGTAAGCGACGCCACATCGGCGGCGCATGTCAATCGCTCCCTCCTGACCTCAAACGTACAGCGAGATGGGTACATGGAGCGTTGGATAGAAGGAGACGAAAACTATGGCTGGTGAACGGTTAGACAAGCATGGCAGCCCAGAGGCGAAGCAGCTTTTTGAGCGCGACACGGCGCAGGTCGGCTCGCTGGGCGACATTGTCGAGAAGCACGGCGGCGATAACCTGGTCCTGGTTCCAGAGCGCTCGGTCGGCGGCGCCGACTCTGGCGAAGCCGATTTTGAGGCTGAGATGAACCCGAACGACCCGTCGGGTGAGTGGGAAGGGCTTGATGACACGTTTCCAGGCGAGGACGACGAAGACGCCGAAGGCATGGGCGAAACTGACATCACAGGGACGGCACCGGGGATAGCCCGCGGATTTGGCAGCCACCTTGCTCAGGATTTGGGGCGCGACGGGTTCCAGATCGAAGAGATCCCTGATCGCGCGATTCGCCTGATGGGACAAACGGTGCCCGGCGAAGAACTCGATGACTACGATGATGCCGACTCGACCAATGGCGTCAACGATTCGCGAGAACTAGGACGCCTTAGCGAACCTGGCCGCCTGCCGGCAGATTTGCCCAGCGTCAAGGGGATCCAGACACGCGGAACTCGCGCTGTGAACGCTACCCAGGATCTGGACTCCGGCACACTGTAGCCGTACGCGCCTTATCCCCGCAGGAACTGCGGGGACCCTGGCGGATGGGAGAGCCTACAGCGGCTCGCTGTGCCGGCTCAAGAAGCTGGTTGGCGTCCGTCGAACGAGCCAGCATCACGGTATCGCCGTTTGTAGGGAACGTCAATCCTTCATCGCACCGCCGCTATCGGGAAATCGGGCACGGTGCCAGGCACCATGATCACTGGCGACTGGCTGCCGCCGGTGAGGTTCTTCACTCGTTCGCAGATGTAGACATTGAGTTCCGCAACCGTGACGCTGCCATTGTGCAGCAAGTCAGCTTGCCCCATAAGCCCCTCGACCACAGCTTTTGTGAACGCTCCGTTACCCCACTCAGGCTTTTCCAGCGCCGACTGCTTGCCAGTCGATGCCGCGAACACGATAGCCCCGTTTTCCGCAGATGATAACTCGTTGATCACCTTGGTCAGGCCGCCGCCCAGCCCTTTGCGGCCGATGGCGTTGCCAGACTCGCAGCTGTCCACGAAGAAGATGGTTTTGCCAGCGATGGACTGAAGCGTGCGTCGTATTTCAGTGTCAGGCAAACCGGTACTGCGGACGTGGTCGAAGTTGAAGTCATAGGGCAGGTAGTAGTATGTCTGGTCGGCGTCGGTGGTGCCGTGGCCGCTGAAGAACACCATCGCGACGTCCTTGCTGGTCGTCTGCTTTTGAATCCAGTCGAGACCATCCAGGATGCCATCACGCGTCGCCTGGGTATTAGTCAGCGACTTGACTGTGACATCTGAATAGAGCTGCCCCTTCTGCCTGATCATTGACGAGACAAAGTCAGTCGCATCTTTCGCGGGAAAGGTCAACTGTATACTCTGGTCTTTGTACGCTGAGACTCCTACCGCAAGGATGTACAGCTTCGGCTTGAGCGCGTCAACCGTTGGAGCAGCACCAGCATTCCGCCAAAAGACCTTGACAGTCGCCGCCTCCGACTCGGCGAACCGATTCGCGGCGATCAAGCTGATCGCGCAGTCGCGGCGGGGAATAACCACGGTCATCGAATCGCCCTGTCCCGCCTCGGAAACGACGGTGATCCTCCGTGTCGCCGACGAAATCGGTCGGCCGTCCACCAGCACGCGAATCCCCGTGCTCGGCTCGCCCGATGGGGTTCTCAATGTGTATCGGACGGTTACCGTGTCGGTCGCAACTGCCTCGCCGGATTGAGGCGATATGATTGTGATAACGGGCGGGAGTTTCCGTGATATGTCGCTGGCGGCGCTGCTGCCCGTGGACGCGCCATTAGCCTCGCGAATAGCGCTGCCCTCATCCAGCGTCGTGAGCACGCGTTCGACAATTTCGGGTCGGTAGAACTGCGAGCGAAACCGAGATGCGGGGAAGAAGTCAGCAGCTTTATCTTTGCCACGATTGATGTGCCATCCGATCAAATCCTCACCACCGGGCGAACAGGCATAGTAGCCTGATGGCGTCCAAAGCACCCAGCGCTTCGTGTCTGCGTGCGGAAAGAGGGCCAATAGCTCCCGACCATCACTCATTCGGTACCATCGAATCGTCCCGTCGCCAAACCCACATACAGCCAATCGTCCATCACCGCTCACATTGACCGCCCACGTTGCGGCGGGCGACGGCACACGCCACCTCAGAGTGCGATCCGCTGCGAAGTCGTAGACGTTCCAGCTTGCGCCAAGGACGAACCCCGTCCTGTCTGGCGCAATCGCCAGGCTCCTTGAAAGCTCGTACGGGCTCAGGGCTATCACAGACCCATTCACCCGAGGCTCGGCATTGTTAAGCCAGTTCGTGACAGACCAACTTGCCGCGTTGACGATTGGCGGTGCCACATCCTGAGGAGCGAGCTCGCCTTGAAGTGACAACGCGCTGACCGAAAATGTCGCTGTGTTTTTCCCCCACATGGAATAGCCGAACGATACCTTCGATCCGTCGGCAGACACCCGAAACGCATTTCCAGCGGCGCGGAATTCGGCGGTCGGCGGGGCCTTTACGCTGACAACGGCTCCGGTTGCGTTGATTATGCCTATGCTAGCATCGCCGGATGCATACGCCACGTTGCCATCGGATAGCGTCTTGAGGTCCATAAGCCCGCCGCGGCCCGCAACAATATCACGCGCAGCGCCCCTGCCTCCAGCCGTCCAGCGGCGCACGATATTCTCTCCCGACACGTTATGAGCTGCACCAGCCGCATATAGAAACTCGCCGTCACGCGACCACGCCAGCGACCCAAGCCAGGTGCCGTCAAGCCCCCCGGTATCGGCGCTGCTCTCAACGCGCAGGTCGGTCGCCGATAAGACGTCGACCTTCATGCTATCGGCATAGCAAACAGCCAGCCTCTTGCCGTCAGGCGAATACGCCAATCCATGCACCAACTTGCCGTTCATCAATCGCGCCTTGTTGGTAAGTGTCGCACCAGCATCATTCAGCGTGTAGCATCGCACAAATCCGTCGTAACAAGTCGTTGTGATGCGTGCCATCGATGGCGTCGAGGATGGGTCAAAAGCGACAGCGTGTGCCTGGTTGCCATACGCCGTGTCTTCACCGACAAGTGCCCCTGTCGCTGACGCGTAGACCCGCAATCCGCCCGCATTCCCGACGGCCGCGAGGTAACGTCCGTCTGGCGAGAACGCGAGATCGACAATGGCATTCGGAAACCCAACAATGCGCCGCACGACGCTGCCGTCGCTGGAGTTGAATAGGTAGATGCAGTCGGTTTCGTCCCACTGATACCCTGTCGATCCGCCGCACGCGATAATAGCACCGTCGGGAGACACCGCGATACCGTTGAGCTGTCCCTCCTGCGCGAACCCGATGGGAGGTCGAAGCACCCGAATTAGCCCGCCGGTGCGAAGGTCAAACTCCCGCGCCGTCTTGTCCAGCGAGCCCGTGACCATGTATCGCCCGGCCGGATCAATAGCAATACGGTTGATGGCAGCGGTATGCGTCCCCGTATCAATGCGCAATACCGGAGCATTAGAAACTTCGACAGCCAGGGACGGCTCGCAGCCGAGCATGACGCAAACTATCGCCAGCCAGCCGATGTGCCATGCTCGTCGATATCGCAGCTTCGCTTCGCGTGCAAAACCGTTTTCGCCCATTCGCGTGATCTCCCAACCCGCCGGACTGCTGATGGCTGAACTCTCGATAGTTTACTGCGAATCCTAATAGATAAGCAATGTTAATTTCGGTGTAATAGATCAGTCCTGTTGTAAAAGATCCGGTCACCCGGCACTTCTGAGCCCGTGAAGCGATCGGCATTAACTCTGCCCTGCTACTCTACGGGAGCCTCCCGCCCGCACATATGCGCTCTCACAAAAGGCCCCAAACCGTCACGCCGACCCTTACACCGATCCAACGGCACGTTGGCCCAGCCGGACAGGCTGCCCAAGCGGCGAGCGATCCTATCTCATCCATTTCTCGCCACATGCAGGAAACCCTCTCACCTGCCGCGAACACCTGTCGTATCAAACGCCTTCACTCACAATTAGGTGACCCGATGATCGCTCATCTGCTCCTCTTCGCCCTGCTCATCTGCTGCTTCATGGCTATTCCTGCCCTGGCTGCGGCAAGCACGCTGTACGTTTCGCCCGACGGCAACGATGCCTGGTCCGGAACTGCATCTCACCCCAATGCACGCAAGACCGACGGCCCGGTCGCGTCCCTACTCGGGGCGCGGAACGCCGTTCGACGCCTCCGCAGTGCTGGCAAGCCGCTTGAGCCCATCACCGTCGAGATCGCGGGCGGCGAATATCCGCTCCTAGAGCCGGTGCATTTTGAGCCACGCGACGGCGGCACGCGCAAAGCGCCCGTCACGTACAGTGCGGCAAACGGCGCGCATCCGGTCTTCACTGGCGGTCGCACCATAACCGGCTGGACCGCCGGGCCCGACGGATTGTGGGCGGCGATAATCCCCGAGGTGCGAGATGGTAAATGGTATTTCGAACAGCTGTGGGTCAACGGCGAGAGAGCGCGTCGCGCACGCACTCCCGGCGACGCACTTGCGACTATTCTCGGCGCATCCCAAGACCCAGCCGACGCCAAATCCGGTAACGTGACCATCACAATCACCGTAGCCCCAAAAGATTTGGAGCCGCTTGAGGGTTTAAGCACGGGCGAGATATCGGACATTACGTTTGTCGCATTCCACAAATGGGACAACACCATTCACAATATCTCCAGCGTCGATATCAAGGCCGGACAGATCATTCTGAAATGCGCCGCGATGAAGCACTGGAACAAAATTGAGAAGGGTTCGACCTTCTATCTTGACAACGTCCCATCCTCCATGTCCCGCCCCGGCGCATGGCACCTCAGTCGCGACGGCGAACTGCTCTACCATCCGCTCCCAGGGCAGACCATCGCCAAGACGCAAATCGTCGCTCCCGTAACCGACAAGTTTATCGTCATTGAGGGTGACCGCGCGTCGGGCAAGGACGTCGAATGGCTCACGCTCTCCGGGCTTGCTTTCAAGCACACGCAGTACATTCTCCCCGCAGGTGGCTTTCAACCCGCGCAGGCCGCATCGCCCATCGACGCCGTCATTCAGGTCGATGAAGCGCGGCATATCACCATCGAGAACTGCGAAATCGCCCACACTGCTATCTACGGTATCTGGTTCCGACGCGGATGCGCGGACAGCGTCGTTCGCCACACACACCTCCACGACCTCGGCGCGGGCGGCGTGCGGATCGGTGAGGGACGTATCGCCGATATCGAAACCGAACGAACCTCAGGCATCACCGTCGACAACTGCATCATCGCGCACGGTGGACGAGTGTTCCCATCGGCGGTTGGGGTCTGGATTGGACAGAGCAGCGACAACTTCGTAACGCACAACGAGATCACCGATCTATTTTATACGGGCATTTCCGCGGGCTGGACTTGGGGCTACGCGAGCAGCCTGTCACTCCGCAACAAGATATCGTTCAACCACATCCACCACATCGGGTGGCGCGTCCTCTCCGACATGGGCGCCGTCTACACGCTGGGCATCTCCACCGGGACATCCGTCGACCACAATGTGATCCACGACATCTATTCGGCAACCTACGGGGGATGGGGACTGTACACCGACGAGGGCAGCACCGATATCGTCATGGAGAACAATCTCGTTTACCATTGCAAGAGCGCTGGTTTCCACCAGCACTACGGTCGCGAAAACCTCATTCGCAATAACATCTTCGCGCTCTCCGTCGAAGCCGAGCTTGCCCGAACACGCGTCGAGCCGCACGTCTCATTCCGGCTGACTAACAACATCGTGTTATCGCATTCGGGACACGTTCTGAGCGCGAAATGGAATGATGCTGGCGTTGTCACCGACCACAACCTTTACTACGGTGAAGGCGGTAAGCCGGTCGACTTTCTCGGCATGACGTTTGACGCCTGGAAAGCCACCGGACACGATACCGCGTCCCTGGTCGCCGACCCGCAATTCGCGGATCCCGCCCATGGCGATTTCCGGCTTGGGCTCGACTCCCCCGCGAAATCCATAGGCTTTGTGCCGTTCGACACGAGCGCCGTCGGCGTTTACGGCAGCGATGCGTGGTGCAAGCTCGCTAAAGACGAAGGAACCTACCCGCCAGTGCCTGACAATATAGCAACAGCCATCAAAGTTCCCTGAGAGCTACATGCAGGCAACGTCACCCGAGGTTGCCTGACTGCCTGTGCTCGCGCCTAGTTAGCCGCCCATTGACTCCTACGGTGACTCCGCTACCTGGCCAACGCTTCTTTCGAACCCAACTTCTTCAGCAAGCCCGCTGGCGATTTAACGCTATGTTGCATACGCGCGTTAGGCCATCCTATATGTAAGGAATATTACGTAATTAAGAGATTACACAGAGTTAATTGGTGCTATTTTGGCCCCTTACTTACTTTCAATATTTGAACTATTAGCACAAATAATAGATAATCTGTCGATTTTTGTTTCAACTATGGTAGATTAAAATGGTCAGTTGACGAACTCGCCATACTCAACCTAAGCTTCGCTTATCGGTCCTCGTAGTAATCGCCACGTTCGTCCGCTTCATTGCTCGTGCAGGATACCGCCTGGATGTCAAGAAACGTTCAACCTGCCCAATCCTTTGGCACCGTCGGCGATTCGCGTGAAGCGATCACGCCCGTCCCGGTCGCGCATCAATTCGCCAGCTTAATCGAAACATCGCGGGGCATCGTGTTCGAATACCGATTCGAGCCACCAGCGTTCACGCACCTTCTACCGACGGCAGCGGACATCCTGGTCGGCGATGCCAACCAATCGCTTCTTGAACACCTCATCTTTAACGGCACACCAACGCACGGGCCAGCCACCGACCGCGTCGCATGGCGCCGTGCCGATGGCCGCGTAGTTTGGGCCGAACATAGCGCGTGGCCATTGGCTATCGACGGCGCCGTTGTCGGGCTGTACGGATGGGTGCGCGACATTACGACACAGGTGAACGCCGAAGAGGAACTAGCCCGGAAAAACCAGCTCCTGCAGGGCATACTCGATGGTGCGCCCGACGCCATATTCGTCAAGGACGCGCAGCTGCGCTATACCATCGTCAACCACGCAGCCGAAAACTTGCTCGGATTGTCTGCAGCGGATGCGATCGGCAAAACAGTCGAGGACCTGCTGGACGCTGAACGCGCGATCGAAATGATGCGGATGGACACCGCCGCCCTCAGCAGCAAATCGCCGACCAGCATGGAGTTCGCGATCATCGCCCCAAGCGGCGAAGAGCGAATTCAATCTATCACGAAGAGCGTGCTCCGCAGTTCTGATAACACGATTGAGGCCCTGATTAGTATCGCGCGAGACATCACTGACATCAAACGATCAGAATCCATCCTCCGAAACTCCGAGCTCTTTGTACGCGCCATTCTCGATAGTCTGGCGGCTGAAATTGCGATCCTTGACTACGACGGCACCATATCGGCCACGAACCAGGCGTGGGACCTGGCGATGGATGCGGTGTACTCGGCCAGTTACGGGATCGGCGACAACTATTTCGATTTCCTCACGACAGTCGCGGCCCCAGCGGACGGTGCGCCAGCGTCAATCCACAAGTTGATGGATGCTGTTGCTAAAGGCGAAACGAGCTTTGGCAACACGGACCTGCAGGTCAACTGCGGCCCGTTTCACCGCTGGATTTCCTTACGCCTCTTCCGGATGTCGGGCGGAGCCGGAGCCAATATCGTCGCGGTCCACGAAGACATCAGCGACCGCAAAGCCGCCGACGACGAACTGCACGAAGCCCATTCACTGGCACAAGCCGCCAGCAGAGCGAAAAGCGAGTTCTTGTCACGAATGAGCCATGAGCTACGAACACCTCTCAATGCTATCCTCGGCTTTGCCCAGTTGCTCGAAATGAGCGAGATCCCAGGCACTGGCAAAGCCGACGTCACGCAAATTCTCAAAGCCGGCCGCCACCTTCTCAACCTGATCAACGAGATACTGGATATCTCACGCATCGAAGCCGGTCGCCTTGGGCTGTCTCCCGAACCCGTCTTGCTGCGCGAGGCAATCTCCGAATCCGTCGACCTTCTCAGATCTTTGGCGGCAGAGCGCCAGGTCGAAATCCACATTGACAGTCGTAGCGATCTCGATCATTCAGTGGTGGCGGACAAGCAGCGGCTCAAGCAGATATTGCTCAACTTGCTCGGGAATGCTATTAAGTTCAACCGGGTTGGTGGCACCGTAGACGTTTCCATTGCAACCCATGGCCAGGCCGCGATGTCCATCGCGATCACCGATTCGGGCTACGGGATTGCGCCCGATAAGCTCCCGCGAGTCTTCGATCCGTTCGAACGGCTGGACGCGGAATCCAGCGGCGAAGAGGGCACCGGTCTAGGTCTCGCGGTCGCAGCGAGGTTAGCGGAGGCGATGCACGGTAGTATTACGGCGGCAAGCACGCTCGGGGTCGGATCGACTTTCTCGGTTCGCCTTCCGCGAGCAGCCGATAACCTGCCCGCCGCCCCACTTGCGCCGTCGGTCGATAATGACGTCGCTACAGGTGTCTTGAGCGAGATCTCTGGGCGAGTGCTCTACATCGAGGACAACGATGGCAATCGTCAGCTCATGAAGCGTGTCGTAGACCAGTTCGCTGGCATCACGTTTGAGATGGCAGCGACAGGAGCAGAGGGGCTTGCAGCAGTCACAAACCTCCCTACCGATGTCATATTGCTAGACCTCAACCTACCGGACATGAGCGGGCGCGATGTCCTACGCGAAATCAAGACCAATCCCAGCACCCGCCACATTCCAGTTGTTATCGTGACCGCAAGTGTCATGAAACCGATCCAGCGTGAGCTGCAAGCAATGGGCGCGATAAGCGTTTTTGCCAAACCGATCGCAATTCCTGAGATGACTGCTGAACTAATGAAACTGCTCGAAATGAAGGAGATCGACACACGTGATTGACTCCCAGTACACTGACGCCAGAATTCTGATTGTAGACGACGAACAGCAAAACATTATGCTCCTTGAGCGCGTGCTCTCAAGCACCGGATACACCAATATTATGAGCTGCTCGGACTCGCGATTATTGATGGGCATGGTTGCCGAATCCGAACCCGATCTCATTCTCCTCGACCTCACGATGCCGCACGTCGGGGGTGTCGAAATACTCGAAAAGCTGAGCCTCCTCTACCCCTCGTCCTTTCTTCCCGTCCTCGTACTAACGGCGAACGTAGGGCGAGAAGCGCGCCAGATATCCCTCAAGCTGGGCGCGAAGGACTTCTTAACCAAACCTTTCGACATCACCGAGGTCCAGTTGCGTGTTCGAAACCTGCTCGAAACGCGCGACCTGTATGTTCGCCTGCGGGACCAAAACATTGAGCTTGAGAGGCGTGTCCAGGAGCGCACGTCAGATCTTGAGGAGGCCCAGCAAGAGATACTCGACCGCCTGACGGTCACCGCCGAATACCGCGACGATATCACCGGTCAGCACACTCAACGCGTGGCGTCGATGTCCGCGCTCATCGCGCGAAACCTTGGCCTTCCCGATCGCGACGTGGCTCTCATCGAAGCTGCTGCCCCCCTGCACGATGTCGGCAAAGTGGCTATCCCCGATGCCATTCTGCTGAAGCCGGGACCATTGACGTTCGAAGAGATGGAGCTGATGAAGACTCACACAGATATCGGCGTTAAAATCCTCCAGGGTAGCCGCTCACCGCTGCTCATAACAGCCGAACGCATCGCTGGGACCCACCACGAACGGTGGGACGGCACGGGATACGGCAACGGCCTGCGCGGTGAAGAGATTCCGCTCGAAGGACGCATCGTCGCTGTCGCCGATGTGTTCGACGCGCTCACCCATGACCGCCCGTACAAGCCCGCCTGGCCCGTCGACGCTGCCCGCGCCGTGATTGAGGAAGGATCCGGGAAGCAGTTCGATGCAAACGTCGTCACCGCATTCCTAGCGATTTCCAACGCCTGACAAACCACCAACTGCCGCGCGGCGACGCCCCATCGATTCGCTCCGCCGTCCCCGCCGCGCGATCTTGAAAAGGCCGCGCGGCCCGGAGCGCTCTTAAAGAACCCACTGCCCCCAAAGGAAATCGCCAACCCGAACTCGAACAATAGCCTCGCTATGACCACTCAGCTCGACCACCCATACGACTTCGACCCTGCTTACGGACACGACCTCGATGACCTCCTAGCTGTCGGAGCCCCCGAAGGCCCGGCTGACCTCGACGCGTTCTGGCAGGCGACCTATGCTGCCTCATTCGTGCAGCCGCTCAACATCGCGTCACGCAAGATTGAATTGCCTGCGGCGGACGGCGTTGACGTGTACGAAGTCGAATACGACTCGTGGGACGATATCCGCATCGGCGCGTGGATGACTGTGCCCAAGAACGGCGACATTCGGTGGCGCCTCGTCTGCGGCCACGGCTATGGCGGTCGCGACGCTCCCGATTTCGGACCGCTCTACGCCACCAGCGCCGCCATCTTTCCCTGCATGCGCGGAGAAGGACGCTCTCTCACGCCGCGTGTCCCCGAAGCGCCACCGGAGCATGTGCTGCACGGCATCGAGACTGTGGACGGCTACGTGTTGCGCGGCTGTGTTGTGGATACGTGGCGAGCGGCGTCGGTGCTTCTGGAGCTGGTCGGCGGCGACTCGCCCCTCGGCTACGTCGGTGGCAGCTTCGGCGGCGGCCTCGGCGCGATGTCGCTGGCCTGGGACAGCCGCTTCGAGCGCGGGTTCCTGTCGGTCCCGACCTTCGGCAACCACCCGCTCCGTGTGACTATGCCCTGTGTGGGAAGCGGAGAAGCGGTTCGTATCTACCACCAGACCCGCCCCGAGGTGATGGATGTGCTGCAATACTACGACGCTGCCATCATAGCGCGACGCGTCACCGTCCCCGTTCTGTCCGCCTGCGCCCTCTTCGACCCCGCCGTCCCGCCTCCCGGCCAATTCGCGGTGCACAACTCCCTCGGCGGCGAGAAAGAGCTGTTCGTTCTCCCCGCCGGTCACTTCGAAGCCCCCGACAGCCCCGCCGCAGGAATCGCGCTCGACGCGGCGATCCTGAAATGGTTCGCGTAAAATGGCAAGCTATAAGTCGTTTGATTTTTCAGATTGGGACTTGGAAGTTGCGGCGCGCATTCGCGACGCGCTAAATGCACAAGAGAAATGGCGTCGTTTAAGTAAAAATCCGATAAGCGCTTATTGCGGTCCCTTCAGTTACATCGAAGGATCCCTGGACGAAATACAGTCCGCTCTTAGCGAGTGGACGATTCAGGCAACGTCGCGCTGCCGCGCCCTCACGCACACGCCCAACAGCGTATATACGGACGCGCTCAATTGCTGTGTCATCGAAAGAAACATGTTAAGCGTCTGCCCACTGATAATCGCTGAAGCTGGGGACGATGTGTGCCGATTTTCGCAAGCTATAGCGGAAGTTATAAAAACAAAGCAGCACGCGTACCGATTAGCTGCAACAAACGAAATTGGATGGGCTAACTGGGAGCAATCACACGCTGGGGATATGCTCCCGGGGAGAGAATTGAATTGGGTTGGACCCGTTGGCTACAGCTGAGTTCAAAGCAGCATGGGCCAGCGCTCCATTTTCGACGCGTACGGCTTCCCGCTCCGGCCATGCACGGCATGGAGCGATTTCGCAGACGCCTTAGGAAGACCTACTGGAATCAAGCAATGGCGAGCTATAAGACTCACAATTTCATAGATTGGGACCTAGAGACGGCGGCACGAATCCGCGAAGCGCTTCTAGACATTAGGGTTTGGAGGCGCATTAGCAGTGCGCCGCTTATGGAGTCTTGCGGTCCCTTTGATGTAACAAATGGATCACTGGATGACACTTACGATGCATTGCGCACATGGACGGTGACCGGCACGGTGAGGTGCCAACTTATTGCCCGAATTCCGAACAGGAGCTTCATAGGAGTAACAAATTGCTGCCTCTTCGAGCCCAAAAGTGTAATCATCAGTCCTTCCGTAATTAGCAGGGTTGGAAGCGAAGAATGCCTATATTCTCCGGTTGCCGCGATAGTTACCCGGACTAAGACGAAACTGTACCGTCTTGCAGCTACGAGTGAACAAGGATGGGCGGATTGGCAGAACTCCGAAGAAGATGATGACCTATATTTTAATGGCAAATACGGCGGGATAGACGGTGGCCCCATCGACTAGATGTGGGGGGACTCAAGTCTGAACCGCGCTCCTGCGTCCCGGCAGGGACAATCCCAAACGCAATAGCCACTGAATTCATTCAGTGGTAACTGCCGTAGAGCGGCCCGTTCTTTGAAGGCTTCGCATGACCGAAATGAAGCTAGCCATCGCTATGCATAATGCGCAAGAAGAGCTTCTAAATCGAACATCTGTATCAAGTAAGCTATTATATAAATAGATTAATTGACAAATTGACATTAACATGTTACACTATAACTAAGGCGATACAAAACCCAACGAGGCCGCCCCACTGTACCTTGAAAACCATCATCACCGTCGCCTCCGTGCTCAATTGTAACGCCGCACACAACAATACCCGTAATATCCGTGGATATTGCGACTCCAAAATGCCCAAATATCCACAAAACAGCCGCGAACCCGACCCGTGCAATGCTAAACGTTCACGTACCCGGCCCGCCAAGAAGTGGTCGGACAACAGCGTCCCTACGAAGTGGGGACAGCGAGCGAGCCTGTGCTCGCGGCTCCGCCAAGCGGTGCGAGCAGGGGCGCGCAAAACACAGCCGCTCCTCCTCCCCGACTCACCCAGCCAACCCGCCAAGACGCAGAGCCTCATCGCCACCCCACTCGTGGGGTGGCGCGGCACGCGCCGGGGACCGTCCCCGTTCCTTAGAAGAAGTCGGCGAGGTAGCACGTAGCCTCGGGGAGCAGCGTTTCGAGGAAGCTGTACGCGGATTCGTCGTGGACGTCGATGCGTCCCGCCCAGCGTAGCCGCGATAGCGACGGCTGCCCCCAGTAGGCTTGTGTCAGCGCCTGGATATCGAGCGATAGGTGCGGCGTCTCGGTGGTGCGAACTGCGGTGACGTGCCCCGCTTCGGCAGTGATGCGAAATGCGGCGTTGTTCCAGCCGCATGTGTCGTCGCTGACAGCGACGACGGTCGTCCCGATAGCACTCGCTGGGGCTGTGTTGGCCTCGAACGCTTTGACGACATCGACGATTCGGCCCATGAATAGCGGCTTGATCTTCGTCTCAAGGTCGTGGTTCATCACGATCTGCGGGAGGCGGTCATCGGCAGGAGCGTTCCATTCAACAGTCTTGAGCTGGGTTCCATAGTTGTGCAGAATCCCCAGAAGCCCATGGTAGGCACGGGGTGTGGCCGCAAAAAACTCTGGGACAGTGACCTTGTCCCCGGTCACCGGGTAGATGAAGACCAGGTAGCCTTCTGGAATCCCGGTATCAGGCGCTTCATAGATGTGGACATAGGTCGTGTGCGCATCTTTATGGTCAAGGGTGAGCTTCCAGTAGTCCGGGTAGGCCGTCTTGGCGCGATCCATCATTCCGCGGTACCGGGAGAGCATCGACCCGTAGACAACCTTCGCCGCGTCAACAGCGTCGAGCCCCTCGTGCATCCGCACGCATCGCGTTTCGGGCGACGATTTCAGGAGACTGAGGGGCAGCTGCACCGTCCTCTTCTCCCCCACCCACTCCCAGCCGGATCGCCGGTAAAAGGCGTAGGCGAACGGGTAGAGGCCGCTGAGGTACTGGCCAGCATCGTACATGTCGACGAGTGACCGCGTGAGCAAATCCCGCACGAGCCCCGCACCGCGCATATCGGCGGTGCACGCCACTCCAGCGACGCCGCCGCATGGCGCGGAATGCGATCCCCAGCCAAGGGTGAGCGGGTGCGTCGTAAGGGCCGCAACGAGGCGGGTGCCGTCGAATGCGCCAAGGCGCGGGCTGGCGGCGGCAGGTTCGGCGGCCGTGTCCCACGCAAGATCGGCGGGTCGCTGTCCGCGAGCGAATGCTTCGGCCATGAGTCCGGCGTGCGCAGCTTTATCGTCGCCGGTAAGAAGTCGGATTTCCATGGCACTACTATTGTCGCGTTGGGGTCTGGATTTCCTGCCCAGCGCCGCTATTTTCGCGCTCGATGCGCCGCTGCGGCTTCATTGACTAGTAGAGCGCGATCATAGACGGCGAGGTGCGATAGACGGCCGCGCAATGTGGACGCAACTTGGGCGACAGACTCGCCGTTGACGTTGTCGAGGTTCGGGTGGAAGCGGCCCCAGCCGAACGACCGCTGCGTTCCGCCGTCGCACAATTGGCCATCGATGACCCACAGTATGACCTTGGGGCCGGCGTCGACGATCACGGTGACTTGGTGCTCGCGCCCCGCTTGGAGGATGCCCGCGTCGCAGTCCCAGGCGGACTGTGCGACACTGTTACCGGTTGAGTAGCATGTTTCGGACCAGGTGGGGCCTTGAAGCGTAAGTTTGAGAACGCCACGTTCGGTGAGGGTAATCGTCACGCCGTCGCCAGATGTCCCCGTGGAGTCGAACATCGTCTGGTGCGAAGCGAGGTCGTCGAAACGGATGGAAAAGTCGATGCTGAAGCCGCGTCGTTCGCGCCACAGGCCGGGTAGTTGCGGCATCGTGACGGATGCCTCGCCAGCGGCCCACTGGGCAGCGGGAGCAGCCGCGGGAACGGCGCGGTGCGGACCTTCCCACAGCCAGCCGAGCAGATCGGTGGAGATGGGGTGAACACGGGCGACGACTTTCTGGGTTTCGGTGACGAAGAACTGGCCATCGTCTTCGATAAAGTCAGGGTAGCTCATGCGGCTGGCGAGGTCGTCGTCGTAGAGCACGATTTCCGGTTCCGACCATGCGATACGCTTGCCGTCCGGCGTGTCGATCTCCTCGCCGCCGACGAGCCACACGGGGTTGCGGCCCTCGTACCACGCGTTCCCGTGGTTGTGGAACCAGTACAGGAACCTACCGTTACTGAAGCGGCGGACAAAGTTGGCTGCTCGCGGATGCTTGATCTTCCGGCGTCCCGGTCCGTAGGTCATGTGCGCGCGCGGTGTCCACGTGTGGCCGCCGTCACTGGAGTACGCGTGGCACGAATGGCCCTCGGTGGTGCGATAAGTGCAGAACAGGGTGCCGTCGGATAGCGCGGTGATATTGTGCTCGTCAGCGACCGGCTTGCTTGTCGCGCGAAGGCCAACGTCGCCGTCGGGAAGGGTTGCCCAGCGCAGGCTCGCAGGATTGGATTCGGTCAGGATATTGTCGCTGACAAGGAAGCAGCCTTCAGAGCTGGCCATAAAGCCCTCGCCAAAGCTGCCTACCTTGTGCAAGCCGATGTATACGTTGCCCGCTTCGGTCAAGGGCTTGGAGACGCCCCAGAAGAAGCGGACTTTGCCCTGGTACGGGTTATTGCGGTCGATTTCGAACTCGCGCACCGGCACCTCGTAGCGGTCGGCGGACCACGTTTCGCCGCCGTCGTCCGAGTAGCGGAACATGTAGGCACCGAGGGTGTCGACGCGCGCAGCAGCGTATTCGTCGTCGGCTATCACGCGCCGCATGTTGTCGATGTTGTAGACGTAGAACGCGTACACTCGTCCTAACGGGCCGCCGATTCCGGGGACCAGCAGGGGGACACACCAGGATGCTTCGGGACCGTCGGGCGGCTCGATGGCGACGGGAGCGTTCCACGTTGCTCCACGGTCGAACGAACGCGCGGCGACGACATGCTGCCCCGGTGCGCCTTCCTCACCGGCGCCGGTGGTCATGACGGCCAGCCACGAGCGATCTGGGAGGATGACCACGTAGGGCTGGTCGGCATAGTTGACGGATGGTATGACAGAGCCATTGGCAATATGGCGCGGGTCTTTGGCGGGGCTTCCGGGGGCGATATTCGGCATGTTAGGTGAACTTTCAGCGATGTGTGGTGCGACTATTTTAGCGGTAAGTGCGTTGTGTGGCTATGCGTAACCGTGTGAAGTTATGTGCGAAAACGATTTTGGAACGCCAATAGCAGCGCCTCGCGACAAGTGTTTCGGGGCCACTGAATTCGGACCCAGGCTTGGTTTGTTCGAATATGCGGCGATAGGCAGATCGCTCTTAGCCCAGAGGGCGATCTGCTTTTCCCAGGCACCGATTTATCGGATGCATTACAAAATGACAGAGACGACCGTCTGACCCGGGGCAAGCACACTAACTGGCTTCCCGTTGAGGTGCAAGTTTGCGACACAGCCGGGCGGGACGTCCACGGTGAGACGCTTTGCGCCAGCGTCGGTGCGCCACGCCACACCGACGGTGCCCCAGCGTGTCTGCAGCGTAGCGGTAAGCGATTCGAGTGGTAGATGCGTCGCGGGGCGCAGGTCGATCACGGGAGTGGTGCCGGGGGTAGTGCTGATGCCTACCAGGCGCTGACGCAGCCACGTGGCTATTCCCGCGAGGCCGGTGTGGTTGTGAGCGTTCATCTGGTGGTATTCCATCTTTTCCCACCGCTCCCAAATCGCGGTGGCGCCGTTCTGCCGCATGAAGCCGTAGCCGGGGTACGCGTCGCGCTGAAGCCATTGCCACACGATGTCGTCGCGATCGAACTCTGATAGGACGAAGGGCAGATGCTCGGTGCTGCCGATACCCGTCGTAACAAACGGCCCGTCGCCGCGAGCGTTCATGAGGTCATCGACGAGGCGGTCGAAGACATCATTTCGCAGTTCGGCTGGCGTCATGCCAAATCGGAGGGCATAGACTTGACTGGCTTGCGCGAAACTCTCACCAGCGTCGTAGGCCGCGCAGTTGGAGTCGTACCAACGCTTATGGAAGGCAGCGGCGATACGGTCCGCAGCGGCGACATATTGGTCTGCATCAGGTTCGCCAACACCATTGAGCGCTGTGGCGAACTTGCGCAGCAGGTCGCAGGTCATGGCATTGTCGGCAAGCTGCTTGTTCTGACGACCGATGCTCAGCCATTCGGCGGGATGGGTCGAATAGGTGGCCGGGATGAGGTCGTCACTCAATTGAGCGAGCAGGTGATCCGCATAGCGGCGCATGTGGGGCAGAGCATGGTGCAGGGTGCCGGTATCGCCATACGCTTCATACAGGGCAACAGGGACGAGGATGAGGGCGCGCTGCCAGCCGACGCTGTGGTTTGGTCCCCACATCGGAGCGCAGTCGCCGCGCAGAACACCGTCGGGCAGTTGATTGTCGATCATGTCCTGCACCCACTTGCGGCCGAGTGCGTTCATGTCGTAGAACAGCATGCCAGCCTTGAGCCCTGTGAAGCCGTCCATCAGCCAGCCGCGTCGCTCGTCGCGCTGGCAAACATCGGTCATGACGCTGAATGCGTTGGCACGGACGGTCCATTTGAGCGCATCAAGCAGCCAGTTGATCTTCGGGTCGCTGGTGGTCACGGTGCCGATGACCGGTAGGTCCGTGTGCATCACTGCGGCTTCGATTGTGGACGAGTCGACGCTATCCACTGCGCCTTCGATCTCTGCGTAGCGGAAGCCGTGGTAGACGAACGGCGGTGTCAGACTATCTTTGCCACCGGAGAGCACATACGTGTCGATCTCCTTTGCTGTTCGCAGCGTCCCGGTATTGAGGCGGCCGGATGCGTCGCGCAGTTCCGCGTGACGGACGACCACGCGGTCCCCAGCTTTACCGGTAGCGGTAGCTTTGACGACTCCGGTCACGTTCTGGCCAAAGTCGATGGCGAGCGTCGTTGGCGAAATGCGCTCCACCGACTGAGCCCGCAGCTTATCGACTACGTTGACCGGCTGCAGGAGCGTTGGAACGAGTCCGCCGACACCATCGGACGTAGCGATGCGTGCTGGCCGCCAGCCGACGCTGCTATCGCTCCAGAGGGTAGCGTTACGGGCAAGGTCGACGGCAACACCGTCGAAGATCTGGTGCGGTGAGTCGGACAGATCCAGGCGCAGCGGTCCTTCGGAGGTCTGCCAGGATTGGTCCGTGCTTATTGCTTCCACGCGCCCGTCGGCGTATTCCAAGGTGATTTCGCAGATGGCCATCAGGTCGCGGTCGCGCACACCTGCGCCGTGCCGCCACCAACCGTCGCCGACGAGGAACCCGATGGTGTTTGTCCCGCCACCGAGCGCGTCGGTGAGGTCTATGGTTTCGTACTCGACGCGCTTGTCGAACTCGGTGAACGATGGGGCCAGCGCGCTTGCGGACACCTTGGCACCGTTACAGTAGAACTCGTAGTAACCGAGACCGGAAACGTAGGCCCTCGCGCGGACGAGACCGCTCGACACAGCAAACTCGCGTCGCAGCGCACCATCGCCAGCGATCCATGATGCGGCGATGCGGTCGGGGCTGAGAACTGCCATCTCAAATGTCGCCCACTCGCTCCAAAGGCCGTCGGCGCCGTCCTTGTCGGTGACGCACACTCGCCAGCGGTACGATTGGCGGCTCGCAAGCGGCTCGCCGCCATAGCGGACGCTGTCGCCGATCCGTCCGGCAAGCTTACCGGACCGCCACACACGGCGCGGGTCACCGATGGCGGGGACCGCGTCGACTTCGACGGTGTAGGCGGTCTGCTGGTCACCGTCGATATCGGATTCGAGGGTCCACGTCAGTTCAGGCGTGAGCGTGTCGATACCGCGAGGGTTTGTCAGGCGTTCGGTGCGTAGGTTGTGGCAGGTTAGCATAGGTGGGTAGTCCAGCAGAGAGAAATACCTCACCCCTAGCCCCTCTCCTAGGATAAGGAGAGGGGGACCAGAGGGGAACTTAACGTAGGGTAGACACTAGATCCAGGATAGGGATTTCAGTTTGTCGAAAATGGTGTCGGCGAAGACGAGTTCGCCGCCGGGGTTCAGGTGGACGCCGTCGATCTCGTTCGCAAGTTCGACGGTGGGTTGCTTGTTCGCCGCTGCGGTCATGGGCGGTCCCATCGGAAGGACGGGGACGTTGTGTGCGGCGGCGACATCGGCGATGAGATCATTGGTGGAGACCAGATGCTGCCACGCCGTTTCCGGGCGGGCGGGATTGGGCACGATGTGGTACTGGAGCACGAGAAGCTTAGCGCCAGTCGCTACGATACGCGACACGATAGTGTCGAGATTCCGCCGGATCTCGGCGCGGTCGGCGTTTGGGTCGCCCGCGTCGTTCCCACTGATCAACAGCACGACGATATCAGGGTGCAAGTCGATGCAGTCGCGGTCGAGGCGCGCTATGACTCCGGCCGTTCGGTCGCCGCCGATGCCGCGATTGAACGACACGACACCTCGGTCGCCGAGCTTTGCGCGGACCATGCGCTCTACGATGTGCGAGAACTTGAGATAGGACGCGAGATTCGAGTGGCCAGTGATACTGTCGCCGAGAAAGACGATTCTTAGCGGCTCGTTGGTTGTGCTTTTAGTGGTCATGAGTTGCTTCCTGTGAAGATGATTTCGGCCCAGGTGAGGTCGCCGTCAACTTGTGGCGGCATGATTTCGATCATGTTGGAGCCATCGAAAAGGCTACAAAGCGGCAGTTCGTAGAAGCATACATGATCGATGAACTTGTTGTTCCAGCCGTGCCGCTCAGGGCGATGGGTTGTTGAGATACTCTCGTAGTGCGGCTCGTCGGTGGGCTCGACAAGTGCCGTATTGAGCCTAACGGTCATGTTTTCGAGCGCCGCAGGGTCGATTCCTCCGAAGCCGAGGCAAAGGATAGCGCGGCCGACTGATGGTTTCGGCCCGCTATGGATCCGAACGCTGATGTTGTCTTGCATCCGCCCAAAGTCCATGCCGATGTGCGGCAGGCGCAACGGGATGGGGAGAACGTTGCGGATAGGCCCACCGTGTGCGTCAATATGGGGGAACGTTACCGGGTGCCGTCTGCGGCAGTCCTTCACCGTGTCGATGTCGCCGAAGTGCGTCATCATGTGCGTGAGCAGCGTTGGCTCGCCCGATTCGCGGTAGTTCTGGTTGAACAGGTAGACACCGTCCGCACCGTGATCAAGCGCAGTCGCCGCCGCTCCGTACATGATCTCGTACTCCTCGACGATAGCCCACGGGTTCGGGTACGCGCTAGCTTCGACACACACATTGACGGTCGCGTTCGGCCCCAGCATGGATCGCCAGATGCGGATTGGAACAGCGAAATCGGCGCCGCCGCAGAACGACGTGAGTGTCGCCATGTCAACATTGCCATCTGCGGCCCAGGTGATCGGGTCGAACCCGAGGGCGAGACACGATTCCGGGTTCGACGGGAAGCGGTGCGCCAGCTTGATCGGGTGACCGACGCGCTTCTCGGCAGCATCTGCGATCCGCCGCACCTCACGCACGAACTCGGTGAGTAACGGCATGCCAGCCTGCTCGTGTCCAGGCTTGAAGTAGACGCTCCAGCGCACCCAGTCCATCTCGAAGCCGTAGAAGTCCCAGCGCTCGAAGATCTCTCGAACGAGCTTCAAGTGGTGTTCTCGAACCACGTCCTGACCGTAGTCGAACGCGCCTTCCCAGCTGCGCTCCAAGCGATACGGCGCTCGGCGGAGTTCGGGGTGCTCACGCCAGTAGGTCGATGGCCAGTTGACGGTCCAATCGTCGGCATCGAGCGTGCCAGCCTCTTTGCGAGCGTATTCGCTGAGACCGTGGCAATCGTTCATGCGCATCGTCAGCCAGCCTTCGACACCGCGTTTTTTGCAGGCGGCGAGCCAGTGAACAAACTGGTCGATGCCGCGCTCGCGAAGCAGCAGGTGGTTCTTGATACCGTGCGAGCGCTTGATGCACGGCTGATCATCGCCCAGGGCGGGGTCGTAGTCCGACCAGAACGTCTCCCACACCTTGCTCTCGAACAAAGCACGCTGAACGTTGACGCAGAACAGAATCCCCGCGACCTGAGTGCCCTGCGTGTAATACTCGACCAGCCGCTCCAGGCCTTCTGGAGTCATGTCTTCGGGTGGGTGGCCGCCGTAGTAATGGTGGTTGTCTTCGTTGAAGTAAATTGTGCGTTTTGTTGTCATGGTTGGTTGTGTGAGCGTAAATGCAAAGTAGGAATCACCTCACCCCCCGGCCCCCTCTCCTTGGAAAGGCGAGGGGGAGGAAGAGGGGCGTGGTGGAGGGCGGAGAGGTTTATCCTTCTATCCGATAGATATGCTGCGCGGCGACGTTCGCCGGTCCTGCGGGTAGCGCTGCTCCGGTGGTAACGTCGGTTGCTGGCGCGTCGAAAGTGTAGTTGCCATCCGTCATGACGAACAGCGCTGATGGCGCGCCGGTCTCGTCACGCCAGAGCACGCCTGCATCGTCTTCGAGCAGTTCGCGGGTGTGCATTCGGGGAGCGACTTGTAGGTAGGCATTGGTAAGCGGCGTATACCATTCGGGCAGCGTCAGTGGGAACGGAGCGGGCTTGCCACGATACTCGCGTATCCACATGCCCAGCGGTCCCTTGGCGGCTAGCGCTCGGAAGTAGTAGTCTGCGGTATATGCCGGGTCGCTGAGCCAATCGTCGAGATAGGTCCGCAAACTGGTGTTGTACAACAGCTCTTCCTGACCGTGCAGCGCCTCGGGTTTGAGGTTGCCCCACGACGAGACGCCAAACTGTGACATGCACTCGATCATGATCTCATAGCCCATAGCGCTGAGATCGCCGAGGAAGCCGAAGACGCCGGGAGCGTTGGGTTCGCGGCCGGGGGACTGGTAGTTGATCGCCTGGAGCGCGAGGTTGGTGAACGAGTCGAACCAGACGCCGTCGGCACCTGTGGCGCGTCGCGTGTGGAGAAGGTCAGCCGCCAGCCATTCGCGTCCGCCGTGGATGAACGAAAGAGCGTGAATGGTCTTGTAGTTGCCATCCCACAGCGCCCCGCCGTCGTAGCGAGCTGCCCATTCGGGGTGCTCCTTCCAGATCGGCGCTTCGATGTGCACATGGCCGGAGATCCAAAGGTACACCTTGATATCGTGCTCGTGAGCGGTGTCGCAAAACGCCTTGAGACCTTCGTCACCACCCAGGAGGCTGGACAGCCGGTAGCGCATCGGTGAGCAGTTGTTGCCGCCGAAGATGACCGTCGGCTCCGTGCCGGCCGACTGCCATTCGGGAGTGTGAAGAATAACGCCGCGCACGCCTTGCTCGTTTAGCCACGCCATACGCCCGGCCCAATCGGTGAGCAGTTCCGGGTAAGTCGTGCCAGGGTCCACACCGCCGCCACCGGTGCCGTCGAATGCGATTACCGGCAGGCTTTCCGTGTGGCGAATGCCAAGCGCGGACTGCCACAGCTTGGACGTGTGATCGTGCCACGCGGTCCATCGGTTAACCCGTCTGGCACGTGATTCGCCAGGCTTGGTGAAAGTGGCGACCACGATCCGAGGCTGCGCGGTAAACTCGTTGGCGAGAGCTGCATAGTGGAAATCGGTAGATGTAACGAACGCTTCGCCTGGCTCTTTCACCACCGCCGATTTGAGCGTGTCCGGCTTTTCGAAGCCAGTCACGACCGCCATACCATCGCCGTGCACGATGTCGAAGATCTGCGACCCGCCGCCACGGCACGGGGCCTGAATACACGGCGTTCCGTAGTTCTCTTCGGTGGTATAGCGCGTGTCGATAGTCAGCGGCTCTTCGAGACGGCAGATATTGGACGTCATGTGCTGGGCCATTACCGACGAGCCATCGAGTGAACCGCCAGGCGCAATGCCAACCGATTCGAGCAGCCAGTGAATGGAGCGCTCGGTGGATCGGAAGGCGTAGCCGATGGAGAAGCCGTGATACGTTTCGCCATTGAGCGTGATGCTTCGCGGCTCAATGGCCACATCGAGTTCGTCCTCGACCTCGCCGCGCATAGCGGACAGCTGCGGGAACAGGAAGACGTCCACGTCCTGCTTCACGGGAGCGCAGGTGCCAATCGCCGCTAGGTGCACGGTCGCACCGAACGCGCTGTCGCGGACGGCGAGCGTGCGAAACGAGTGGTAGACCACGCCATCTGGTGTGGCGAAGTACGGCTTGCTGCCTCGACCAGCGACCAGGAACGGCACGCCTCCCAGCCTTGCGGATGCGATACCATGGTATCCGCCGCCGGTCGTGTTGAGATCGATCTCGACGCCGTTAGCGAGCGAGATTGTGGTGTAGGTGTTGCTTTGAGTTTGTAACATAAGATGGGTCGTGTATTATCCTGCCAATCGTAAGAAATACCTCACCCCCTGGCCCCCTCTCCTTGGAAAGGCGAGGGGGATCGGAAATGGCGGCGACTGAGCAGTTGAGTTATGGATACGTAACTTACACTATGCGCTGTAGGGTGTTGGCGTAAAGTGGAATATGCTGTCTGGCGGGTTCGGGAATAAGTCGTGAGATAGGAACAGGCGCATGTTTTGGATGTCCTCGTCGACGAATATCGGGTTCACTCCGGCACCCCAACCTGCAAGTGCTGACACCTCCA
This sequence comes from Capsulimonadaceae bacterium, assembly GCA_036504535.1. Taxonomy (GTDB): domain Bacteria; phylum Armatimonadota; class Armatimonadia; order Armatimonadales; family Capsulimonadaceae; genus JARLGU01. The sequence goes on along the minus strand of DASXUY010000039.1, from coordinate 41,531 downwards.
GCTGACGCTCGCGGGCGTCAATTTCGCGCTCTACGATGGTGCGTAACGCGCCCGCATCACCGCGAACAAACGCTTCCACGGCCTCGAACGTTCGGCCGACGCTCGCGATCAGTTCACCGGCGAGCTCGATATTGCGCGCCTCACGGTTTGCTGACTCGGACCCGGCAGCGAACCCGGCGTCCGTGAGTTCGGCGGCAAGCGCATCGAACTGCTGGGCGACGGCAAGGAATGCCTCCCGGTCTGCATCCTGCCAGCGCGCGAACGGAATCGGGGCGACACCGCGCCAGGCTAACTGCTTGTAGCCCCACGAGTGCTGAACGGAGCGCATATTGGCGGGAATAAGCGCCTGGTAGAGTGGGCCGCGGGCGCTGTCACGACCGATGGCATAGCTGAATCGCTGCGCCCATATCACCAGCGCCCAATCGTCGGCTGCGGCATCAAACGCGCTCCAACACGCGAGCGCGTCGTCCACGAGCCCCTGTGGCGCTGCGTGAAGTCCGTAGTGCGCCACTGCGGCACGATGAAGCAAGGCGGGCGTATCTGCGGACGGGTCAGCGAAGTAGGCGTGCATCGCGGCGTGGTTGGCGTGTGGAACGAACGGCTGCCTGTGGCCCCAGAAGTCGCACACCGAGTCGATCCCCGGCACCTTCTCCGAGTTGCGCAGGAACTCGATCACCTTGGCGGGATTCGGTATGTTGTGGCACGCCGGATCCCACACTTCGGCCTGGCTAAACTCGCCCAGCGCCATGACACTGCGTCCCTGTGACGCGGCGCGCGCGGCGGTATCGAGGAACAGCTTGCCTGGGGTAGCGTGGTTGACCCATGGCTGGTTGAAGGTCATCGGTCCCGACTTGCGCTGCTGAATGTCGTTGTCGGTCAAACTCATGCATATGCCAATACCTGGGCTCAGGTTGTCGAGGAAGCTTTCGATCACGGCGACGCTTTCGGGTTTGTCCTGGTTCCAGACGACGAAATTGAACTTGAATCCTGGCCGCGCGGCATTGAATGCTTCGTACAGTTCGTTCACGTAGCGCACCATCACACCCCACGGTCCCCCACCCTCGGCACGGCAGCGAGGGCAATGGTCGTCGCATATTTCAGGGTCGCTGTCGCCGGGGAAGTAGAAGATACCTTCAAGATCGGTGTAATCGCTCACCAAGCGCGCCGCGAGGTCGCGGTAGTAGTCGCGCACCAGCGGATGGCTGACACAGAGCGGACGGCTGCCGCGCCAGCTAAGCGCCCCCGGGTTGCGGTGGCCGAAAAGCTCTGGGGTACGCGCGAGTTTCGCGGTCATTTCGAGCTTCGAGCGTCGATCAAAGAAACGGTTCGATTCGGCGGAAATCGCGTCATGCGATTCGTCGGGCCCAGGCACTCCCCAAAAGCACAGCCATGGCTTGAGGCCAGCGTTGTGCAGAAGGCTGCATCGACGAGCCATCTCGCGGCGATTGCCCTTGATCGTGAGCGGCATGAGGTCGGGGATCACAGGGCTTTCCACCAGCGACTCGGGAGTCAGCATGTCAGGACCGATACCGGAGCCGCCGTTGACAAGCACCCCGGTAAACCCGGCGTCGCGGACGGCCGCTACTGCGGCAGGCTGGAAGTCCGCGTGGACGCGCATGCCCCAGCGCTCTAGGGATGTGATTCTGTAGGTGAGTTTGGTTGTCATGATTGTGGCTAGCTAGTTCCCAGCGTAGGCCTCGTGTTCGATGCCGTCAGAATGCGCGGGCTGGGGAAAATACCTCACCTCCAGCCCCTCTCCTAAGATAAGGCGAGGGGAGTCAGAGAGATAGGGAAGATTGTAGTTACTCTTCAATCGGGAACAGATCGAGGCGGCATACGGTAACGTCGCCTAGTTTTTTGCCGGGGTTGACGTAAATTGTGTTTTCCTCACCGTATTTCAGGACCGCGTTCAGGTTGTACTCCGCAGGTGCTGGATACGGTCGGCCGCGTCCGAAGGGGTGCGCGTTGACGCTTACTCCGGAGATGTTGTATCGTTCGCCCTCAAGATACAACGTCACCCGGTATTTGCCCTCCCACTCTTTGGGAATAAATACCGACTGGGTTCCCGTGCCGATAGGAATTGATCTTTCGGCGGTGGCGCGGAAGTAGAGATACGCGTCGCCCTGCACTGCCTGGATAGGCGCTTTGCCGGGATACTCCAGCGTCAGGATGTTTTCGCCTTCGTTGAGGAACTTTGTGGCGTCGACATCAAAGTGGTTGTCGCTGAACCCGGTGCCGATCTTGCCCACTGGCGTCCCGTTCAGCGAAATCGCGGGAGAGTCCACACTTGGCCCGTAGTTGACGATGACTATCATCCTGATCTGACCGACTCGCTTTTTCCAGTCGGCGGGCACCGTAAAGCTCTTTCGCACCCAGAGAGGCTTACCGGGAACGGCACCCCAGAAGCGGAAGAGGCTGAGCGGCGACTTGGTCCACTTGGCGTCGTCGAAGCCAGGGGATTTCCATGCGTCGCTTGCTGGTGCTTCGCTACTGAACCTGGCATCGGGGCGCAGGTCCATGGCCGGGTCCGCGAACTGGCCGTGCTTGTACGGCTCAAGGTCAACGGTGGGCTTGACCAACTCGTGCCACATGCGCTGCTGATAGTTCCACCAGTAGCTGACCGCATCGAACGGCGCGACGGCACCCACGGCGCGTACCACCTTCACCTCTTTGGCTGGCATGGCAACGGTAGTTTCGGCGATTCCGTTCGCCCACGTGAACGGCAGCTCTTTCTCGCCGTCGACGCCGAAACTGACTAACGCGGCGGGTTTCGTCGGCAGTCGAAGCTTCAGCTTGGACGCGACCGACTTATCTTCGTTCCAGCTTGTGAGCACGGTCACCCAGTCGAGCCCGTTGTTGGACCGGTAAGGCTGCGGCCAGACGAGGTTGCCATCTGTCTCGCAAAGCGCCTGCTGCCCCAGACCTGCGAGCATGTCGCCGATCACCTCGGTCTCCGGCGCTTTGGGCCACCAGATGCCGCGAATGTCCTGGCTGTTGCGCCAGAATGCGCTGCCGAACGCGATCACGGAGCCGTTTCCGACCCGGTGACGGACCACGGCGGGCGCGCCGTTCTCGTAGGTAGCGAGCACTTCGCAATCGGGTCCTGGCTTTAGCTCGACGCTGTATTTGTTGAGTTCGTTATCCTGAAAGTCTGTAGTCTTGCCAGCGTCCGCGTATACTTTGCCCGCACAAGCCTTAAACACGGTTTGGTTTGCCTTGATGGCGACCGTTCCCGTTCCTGGCGTGCGTATAGCGCCGATTTCGCAGCCGGTGAGCGAGCGGATAGGCCATGAGTCGATCTTGGTGAGCGAGCTCCGGCCCGTGAACGGAAGCGTCACATACGTGCCGCCATTCCGCACCCAATCTTCGATGCCAGTCCGGGCGGCATCGTCCAGGATTTCATTCCCGCAGTCGATCAATAGCTTGTAGCCCGCGAGTTTGCCGTCGGCTACACCTTGATCATCGACGTATAAATACGACTGGCCGAGAGTTTGCAGAGTCCCCCGCCCGATGTCCCAGTTCCACGCGGACTGGACATAGCGCGACGAGTTCCCCACCTCGGGATACGGCGAGGTGGGTGTGAGTTGCGTCTCTAGGAGATTGCTGCGGAATATCAACACCTGCGGACCGAACAGATCGTAGCGGCCAAGCTGATGAAGGACGGGCTGATGGCTCTCCCACCATTGCCGCAGATAGGGGCTGCGGCTGTATGTTTGCGCCCAGAATACAGGGTCGTGGGCATTCAGGCCAGCCATGAAGACTCGGCGGAAGGACGCGAACTGATCGTCGCACTTCGGGTCGTCGGGCGTTGCCGGGGCCGACGTTTCGCTGGATCCGGGGACGTCGTACAGGTACGAGTACCGCTTGTACCACGGGAAATACCACATGCCTTCCCCGGTAAAGTGCGGGAACGCGCCGTACTTCGCGGACAGCGAAAGGTAGTTGGTCGGGCCGAGGTGAATCGGCGCCATGATCTTGATCGGGCGGTTTGGGTCGGCCTGCCGCATACCATCCAGCACGGTTGCCATATCCTGCGTTGGAATGTCGAGCAGCCATTTGCGCCAATGGATCCAGAGCTTGTTCTTGTCGTCGCCGAGCGCGGGGAAAACCTTGGGTTCCTCTGTGGAGAGGAAAATCCGCCCTTGCCAGAGGTCGCCGGTTAACTGGAGTGCGATGTCGTTGTCGCCAGCTTTCAGATACTTGGTCGCGTCGATAGCGCCCCACTCCCCGATCTCGCCGGCATTCTCGCCATTAATGAAGACACCATGATAGCGCTTGCGGGCACCAGAATGGATTGCACTACGACTCATCGGAAACCAGTACAGGTATACGGGACTCTTGGCGAGTTGCGGTTGCGTCAGGGTAAACGAGCGACGGAACCATGTGGTCGCCGTGTAGGTCGTCTTGTTTGGCAAACCGCCGCCACCCGGCTCCTTGACCAGCTTCCACTTGGTGCCGTCAACGGGACCCGCCCACCACTTGTCGCGAAGGCCCTCGTAACGGTCCGTTTCGCTCTTAACCCACCATGCGTCATCGATCTTCTGGTCCAGCGTCACCTCGGGGCGAGACCACCATTGTCCGTCGAGAGATTGAACGCGACCATCCAGCCCGGCGAATGTCGCGAACTCGGGCACGGGCACCTGCTCCCAGTCGCCGAAGGCAGGAGTGCGGTTGTACATGCGGGAGACGTCGGCCAGCGTGCAGCCCTTGGCTTGCAAGTACTTGCGCCAACTGGATTGCGCATACTTGCTGTAGTCGCCGTGATCGTATTCCCATCGTCCGACCTGGATTTCGCCGTACGGATGCATCCAGCCCATCACATTCGGCTGATTGTTGTACTTCTCGACCATCTCCTTGGCTTTGAGAGCCTGGTACTTGTGAGCGTCGGGCGCATACCATGACTGCATGCCGAATACCGAGTAGCTGCCAAGGTGCGGTGTGATAAAGTCGGCAGGGCGGTTCTGGTACTCGCCGAACCGGCGCAGCAGCCAGCCGTCATAGGATGAGTTGACGGAGCCATAGAGGCGGAACGAGACCGGGAGATTGTTGTCGACGGCCAGCTTCATCGACCAGTCATCATCTGCGTTCCCGATGATGCCATCGGCGTTGCCAAGGTCCATCGCGGGGTCGAGGTGCGGCTCGAATCGGGTCTGGTTCTTCAGCAGCCACTGAAAATCTTCGTACGGGTCCTTGAGCTCTTTCTTGCCGTCCAGCTTGGAGGCCACCCCCATCCAGTCGTGTGTGTTGCGGTAGCCGTCGAGACCGTACATGCCCCAGCCGTATCGGTCGAAGCGGTCAAGGTACATCGGGTAAGCCGCTTTGGCAACCGCGCCCTGCGCCAGTGCGGGGCGTGACGCTAACAAAGCTGCCAGTTCTGTTCGCGACGGTGCTGACACGATGCGGCCAATCGCACCGTCCACGCAGCCCACAAACACAGCGCCGCCTGATGCTGTGAGGGTTGGGATAGACTTGCTGCCCACAGATACGGTGGAGGACGTTATCTTAGGCGATAGCGTTATATCCGCAAGTAGCTTCCCGATAACTACCGAGGCCTTCTGTGCATTCTCGCAGCGGAATGTCTGCACCGATGCCGACTGCGCACCGTTTCGATAGCCCGCGAAATCAGTGGCGACCTTCCCAAACCCGCGCAGGTCCTGTGATGCGGGGGCTTCGACGTGGAACTGCTGCGTCCATGCGGGTGCTGCCGACGCTAATCGGTTCGCTGCGGGCGCAATAAGTGCCGCGACGGCGATCATGAGCGCGGACGCGACACGAAGCGTCTTGTTGGGAAGGCTAGGCATAGTTAACTCCTAAAATTTCGAACGGGAGGACACACGAATCCATGGACGAAGCCATCGCGTATGATCGGGGTGACAACACAACCACATCCCCGAGCCCATTGCGGGCTCGGGGCGCGGTGACGTAAAGCGAGGACACCAAGCTTCTTTCTACGTTACGAGGTAGCGGCAAGCTTTGGATCGCACGGCAACGAGACGATTACTGTGGCCGCTACTACGCTTCTGGGCTCAAACGCTCAGTCGTCGAGCGTCGTCCAATACTTGAATGTGGGCTTCGCGGGATCGCCGTTCAAGAAGGTCGTCGTACTGCGTGTCAGCAGCTGATCTGGCGACATCGTGCTGGCGTGACCGTCGCACCACGCAATGTTGATGCGGCCTTGGTGCCGTGCGATCGCGCTACCGGGCAATGCACCACTGTTCGAGCCAGCATTCTTGCCGCCCTTAACATAGGGCACATCCCCAGTGGCAACAAGCGTGTGGGGATCCTGACCTATACCATATTGACACGTTATAAATACGGCGTTCTGGAATCCGCCAGCCGCTTTCGCGGCGCCACCGTCCATGCAGAAAAGGGTGGTCGACGGTACTGCAATCTTGTTCACCTGGACTGGGACCACATTGACGCCCGACTGGTTTGTGGTGGGCGGAACCGGCGATGCGAGCCAGCCGTAGTACGACGAGTTCACGACATACGACCCGGTGCTCTCTCGCCAGGACAGTGCTCCGCCTTTCGCGCCCCCGTGATTACGACCGTCTGTGCAGGTCGCAAACGGACATGCCTGCTGATAAGGCACAATGCCCATGGTGCTGTCGGTATCGGGACAGTTATACGCCCCTTCGGCCTTGACGTACGGGAAGATTACATCCTGCCAGTACAACATGTAGTTGCCCGACGGAGTATCGCCGAGTGCGGCATACGGCAGACATTCGTCGTAATCGCCGCAATACTGAACCATCGCGAGCCCAATCTGCTTCATGTTCGACATGCATGCAGTCTGTCGCGCCTTTTCACGAGCTTGCGCAAAAACCGGAAAAAGTATAGCTGCGAGTATCGCTATAATTGCAATAACTACGAGAAGCTCAATTAAAGTGAAAGCCTGTCGGTTGGTGCGAATGTGCCGGAATGACTTCATTGTACAGCCCCGCTTTCCTAAGAATTAGCGAACCATCAAAAATAGTGCAGAATGCACCATCTTTTGGAATGACTAGTACGATATGGTAACACGACGGGGAGATACTGTCAATAGCCCACCGTATATATTCGTCATTCTGATTAATTATATTGCAATCCACACTACATATTTGACAAATTCGCGCGGAATTGCACCTGTAGCGGCAATCCATTCGTCATAACCGACCGAGCTAACGCCCCTACACCCGTTCGGCTTCGTCGCGCGCTATGCGCACCCAGTCGACTACGCGGCGAGGATCGCGACGAATAGTGTGGCAGTCTTTCATGATGACTTCCACGTGGCAGCCCTTGGCGGCTTGCAGGTCTGCGCGCAGATGAGTGCGGATGCGGTCGGCGTCGAAGCCGTCCATGGCAAGGTCGGCGGGATTGGGCTTCATGGAGTAGACGTAGCGGTCTTCGAGATTCGCGGCCATGACGGCGCGATCAGCCCATGGCGAGACCGAGACTCGGCGGAGGTTGGGGATGGTTTTAACATGCTTCCAGCGCTTATCGAGGGGTTCGCAGCATCCGTAACACGAAAGGCCGAAAAGCGAAACGATAGGCATCTGGTATGGGAGAACAAACTCTGCGAACATGTCCGGCGACACGCTGACGGTTTCCTGGCTCTCCGACAACCCCCACAGGTCGGAGAGGCGGACGCGCCCGTCGAATCCGGGGCCCGGAAGCTGATCGGTCAAGCCGACACCGCCGGATCCCACTGAGACTCCATCGTTGTTGAGAGAGAGAAGGTTGTTGTCTTCGAGGTAATGCAAGCGCGCCAGGGTACCGTCGCGCAAAAACGCCATGATGCGGTGCAGATTGTCGGGGTCGTCAATCATGTCGATCATGAGTTGCTCAAGACCGCGAATCAACGCGAGAGTTGATGTGAGCCCCGTCGTCCACATCCACCCGCTTCGGACGCGAACGGGCCAGATGCCGTCGAATACGTCGTGGGCTTCGGCGAGCAGTTTATTGCTCGCGTCCCAGTCGATAGTGAGCGTTGGAAATCTCAGTTCGCTCAGCTGGTCGTACGATTTCAGCGGTGCATCCCACGTGTACGCGCCGCCGTCATGCCCACCGGTGCGCGTCTCCGCAAGCCCCCACCCGGAGTCTGTGGCAACGTGCCCGACGCTCCATTCAGTGGGCACGATGCGATCATCGCCCATGGTCTCGCCCCAGAAGATGTCGCGACGCAAAGACCACTCCCACGATCGCGCCAAGTCGCCATCACACACGAGTGACTCCTGCGTGATGATCTCGCGCCAGCCGTTCTCGGGGTCACAGACAATTAGCGGCCGTGTCGGTTTGAGCGCATTGTGGTCAAGCCAGAGTTGGCGTTTCTCCGTCTCGATAGGGCGGCCAGCAAGCTCCATGAGCTTGCTGGCGAGGCTTCGTAGCGTGTCGCAGTCTTTGCGTGTAATCTCCATCGATTCTCCTATGCTAGCCAGGCTGCTTGAGTGCCGCAGACTTGGGCGGGCAAGCGCCTTCGACGACAGACTCCCACGCGCCGTCGAGTTTCTCACCGTACGCCGATGCGCCGCCATCGTATCCGGGCCCCGTTAGGAACGGGTGCGGCATGGCGTCCCCCTGCGAAGTGAAGTAATCGCCTGGTATGGCGTTGCCGTTCAGGAAGTGGTAAGCCGCTCCCGCACGATCTGACGCCGTCGTGTTCGGTCCGGTGGCATGCGCGACGCCGTAAGCGAAGAATATGACGCCGCCAGCCTTCATGGTGGCGTAAACGACATTGTCTTCGCCAGGATAGCATCGGATATGGTGGTCGCTATCCGGGTCGCGTGAGTGCTCCAGCTTATCAAGGTGGCTGCCGGGTATGACGCGAAGCGTGCCGTTTTCGACGTACGAATCGTGCACCGCTGTCCACATTGCCGTTCCCATCAGCGGGTTCTCAACCTTAAAGTACGCGTTATCCTGGTGCCAGTTTGTACCAGCGCCGTTTCCGGCTGGCTTCAGAAATACTTGATCGAGATGAAGAACAACCGGGTCGCCTATCAGCTGCGAGACGGCGTCGCGCACCTTCGTGGCAAACGGCAGCGTCTTGAACAGCTGGCTATGCGGAGACATCGGGCAAAGCTGCAAATTCGCCTTGGTTGCCGAGTGGGTCTTGCCGTCGCCGTCGGTCGCGACGTTCCTCAGCTTGCCGACCCGCTTTAGGCGGTCGATTTCTGCCTGCAGAGCCTCTACTTCGCGGCTGTTGAAAAATTCCGGCACGACTAAATAGCCGTCCGTTTTGAACTGCTTAACCTGTTGTTCTGTAAATCTCACGATTGCACTCCTGAGTTTGTGGCGAAGCCGCATAACTTTGGCTCCGTTTGATGCACAATTGTACAAGATTCGATTCTCTCCAGTCGTTCAACTGTGTGAGCGATAGAATTTTATACATTTCACCGCAAGAAAGCTCACTGTCTGTATGCGTGATGATCAACAGTCGCAAGTCTTTGTCGGCGCGGAATGCTGCCTGGAGGCGATCCGAATGGCGGGCCATTGGCGGCACTCGCGGCAGCGCCAGAACACCCTCAAGCCGCACATGCATGCGCACGCCTTCGAGATCTGCTACGTGGCGGATGGAACAGCGGACTGGTGGGTCGAGGACCGTGTGTATCAGGTGCGACGTGGGCAGTTCTATGTCACAAAGCCTGGTGAACTCCACGGCGGCGTTGATTCGGCCGTCATGCCTCGCGAACTGTACTGGCTCCAAGTGGCGTTCCCCGCAAACGACGCATTCCCCGGACTTACAGCCGCCGAGTCCCGCGCGGTCGAACACTCTCTGCGCAGCATCACGACTGCGGCCTTCGATGCGTTCAGCGACCCGTCGCCAGTTTACATGCGGGTCCTCGCGGCAATGCAACAACCGTCCGCCTTTTCAAGCGTTGCATTGCGCACAGCAGCTCACGAACTCCTGCTACGCGTCGTTGAGGCAATACCCGGCGACACCGTAGCGAGCATGACGCACTCTCACTCGGCACATGTCAAGCGGGCGATGCAGTGGATGGATGAGCATGTCGGCGATGAGTACGATGTCGACGATGTAGCGGCGGCGTGCGACTTGGCCGCCAGCCACCTTCACCGGATTTTTTCGCGCGACGCCGGAATGACGATCGGTGACTACCGCACACGCGCTCGAGTCGCCGCCGCGAAGGAGAAGTTGCGAAACGAAGACTTATCGATCACGTCGATTGCCCTCGACCTCGGCTTTTCGTCCAGCCAGTACTTCGCCACCGTGTTCAAAAACGCCACCGGCATGACACCGCGCCAATATCGGGGCTGGTCGGGCGAGGCTGATCCGCTCGCACGGAGCGCCGAGTATGTCGATTAGATCCTGCGTTCGTTCCCGTAAACGACAACAAGACGCCTGAGCAATATGCCCATGCGTCTTGTCGTTTGGGGAGGGACATGGTCTCGCCACCGGCGCACCGCTTATTTCGCGGCGACGGGCGCTTGCTGGGCGTAGTCCACAGGTGGGCGCGTGTTCGAGCCGCCGCGATAGAGGAAGTCCTGATACGGCGCGCTAGCGACAATTTCGAAAGCGCTTGCGAAGTCGATCTCAGCCTTTCCCCCACGGATCAGCCGGAAGTGCGGAGTGCCCGGTGCGAGCGGCACTCGCATCGATGTCATCCCCGCTTTGGCGTCGAGGCTCTGCGTGTGTCCGCCTACCTCGATCTCGATCTTGCCTGGTTTCGTGAGGAATGCCAGCAGTTCTATTTCGTTCACGAACGGGTCCGACCCCGTCGCGAGGCTGGTCTTCCGCACCTGCTTGTCGGCGTCATACGGCGCCTCGGTGCTTTCTACACGGTGGAAATAGTAGAGCACATCGCGCTTAATCTTGGGCATCTTGCCAGTCTTAAACCACGCGGTATAGTAGGCGGTCAGGTCGTAGACCGACCACTGGGTACCTGTGGACGGCGTAATCTCCGTGCACTCAGAGTAATCGTTCCACGTGATCAATTGCACCCAATCCGCCCCGCCATCGATAGCGTTCATCCACATCGTACGATAGTTGGCGCTGTTGGATGCTTCGAAGCCGAAAGTGTCCTTCGGGCGATAGTCCTGGAACGACACGGGCGCCATCCAGATCGGGACAGATTTGTGGGCAAACTGAGCGGCGTCGCCAAACCACTTGGCATTTGCGCCGACAGTGCGCAAGCCCCAGTCGGATGCGCCAATGCTGACGTCCTTGTACTTCTCCACGTAAGCGCGCCAGTTCTGGAATAGCGGCAGGAACGCAATATCGATACCCTTCGCCTTCATCTCGGCAATCCATTCGGCCCACCACTCCGGCGGATCAGTTTGCGCGCAGTAGGGCGAGACAACCACTCGGCCGTCGGCAAGTTTGTAGATACTCGGTAGCGCTGCAAGCTCGGTGATTGCGGTCGTCAGTGCTTCCTTGTTGTGCGCGTAGCCTGCGGTCATATCGGGCATGGGAATGATCTTGAAGCCCGGGTCGATCTTCGCGGCTGCCCGCGCCAGCTGCATTGTGCGGCTCCAGTGATAGTTCTTCATCGTCGGAGCGCCGAGCAAGTCGACGGTAAAGCCGTCGATCCCGAGCGCTGCCGCCAGTTTCACCTCGGTCTCCATATCCCGATCCGGCCAACCTTTGTCGGCCATAGGTGCTCGCGGCACGGGACGCTGCCGCAAGAAACCGCCCACCTTGAGCCACTTGCCGCCTTCGCCTGCCGGGTCGATATACCCTTTGGCGTAGTAATCGCTCGCCGGATCGTGGTTGTCGAGCGAGCGGGGAAACTGCGTGAAGTAGTGCGCGAACACCTTGCGTTTCGAGTCACGCAACGATTTTATGGACGCCTGATCGAATGGCAGCGGCAATTGCGCGGAAGTAGGCCCTGCACTGACGAGTACGCAGATTAGAGCTACCGCGACGAAAATCCGTGACGAAAATGGGGTCATAGTGTTTTCCAAACCAATTCCAATAGACAAGAGCGGGGCGAGGAAGCCCCAAAAAGCGCCGCCTACTGCATGTAGACTTTCAGCGCATCGAGAAGCATGTACGTACCTGACGCTTTTACTGCCGTAAGAGTGTGAATACCGAATGGCAGACCGGTCACATGCACCACGGGCTGCTGCACGAGGCGCGTGGCACTGCTGCACGATACAGTCGCGACAAACGTTCCGTCTACGTAGAAGCTGACGTTGCCTTCATCGCTGAACATTTCGGTGATATAGTCGATGCCAGTTCCCACGAACGAGTACTTCAATGTGTTGTTGTTTGTCGTTGTGTAGTGAATGTCGTTCTGGTAGTCGCCGATGCCGCGATTACCGAGGTAAGGCCATGTGCCATTATAGGCGATTAGCGAGTCGGTGTCGTTCACAACTCCCGCAATAGCGCGAAGGCTGCTCCCGCCACGATAGAGCAAATCCTGGTAGGTAAGCGACGTAACGATCGGGAACTGGCTGGTCACCGATGCGATTGTCGCTCCGGATCGTATAAGCGAGAAGACGGGCTTCCCGTTAATGGACGATGTGAGCGGAACTTTGAACGACGTGATGCCAGCAGGGGCACTCAGAGTGGACGCTCCCGCGCTTGTCTGTATCTTAAGCGTCCCTGCCGCTGTCATGAAGGCGAGAAGCTCAATCTGGTTGTCCGGTGTTTGCCCGCCTTGGGGCGAAAACGCAGCGCTCTGCTTGTTGGTATCATACGGGGCGGTGGTTGTCTCGATACGATGGCAATAGAAAAGCACGTCTCTCGTAATCGGTGCGGTTCCCGTCTTCATAAGCGTTATATAGTACGCCGCCAGGTCGTTGAACAGAAACTGTGTGCCACTCGAAGGCTGCACTTCGGTATGCTCAGAGTAATCGTTCCACGTCACCAACTGCACCCAGTCGGCCTTCGCCGACGCGCCAGAGTTGTCGCCATAGAGCGCGTTGTTCCACATGACTCGATAGTCTTCAGTGTTGGACGCTTCAGTAAACTGGAGGTTCTTGGGTCGCATATCCTGGGGCGCAACCGGAGCCATGCAGACGGGGACACCCCACGCGTGGATCTGCTTGGCCATGAGGTTCCACGTGTTCGGTGCGCCATTGGAGCTGACGCATCGACTTCCCCAGTCTGTCATACCGTAACAGATTGGCGCCCAACTCTGATAGTTCCAGAATCCCTGGAACTGCGGGACGAATGCTATATCGATGCCATAACTGTTACGCATCATCGCAAGCCAGTTCGTCCACCAGGTTAGAGAGTTCACTTGGGCCAGGTAGGGCGATAGCACCAGGCGACCATCCGGGAGATGGAAAACTGAGGGATAGTTGGCTGTGTTGGATGCTTCCACTACCATCTGCGCGAGCAGGGTGCCGTTCGGATCGCTGGACGGACCAAACATGCCAGTCATATCCGGGACGAGCATAATCGAAAAGCCAGGATCGACGGTGTGCGCGGCGGCCATCAAGCTCTTGTATCGTATCCATCCGCTGTCGTTGGCTCCATAACTGAGGATGTCTATCGAAAAGCCGTCAATTCCCGTCGCAATGGCTCGCTGCACGTCAAGCTGGAGGTCTAGGTCGGGCCAATTCGCCTGCGGTCGTGGCGCTCGGGGCCATGGCCGCTCTCGAAGAAACCCGCCGACGTTCAGCCATTTGTTGTTTTCGCCGGAAGGCGTGAGCCACTGGGTCTGATAATAATCGGCGATAGGGTCAGCGTTATCTTCGGACACGACAAAGAGATTCACGTAGTGTGCAAACACCTTGCGCGACGAAGCCCGCAGTGTCGCAGTGGACGGCTTATCAAACGGCAACGGAGCTTGCGCATTCACCTTTACAATTGATGTAAACGATATTATAGCTATATACGCAAACAAAATAAAACTCTTGCGTGACAGAATCAACATCATCGTATCTCCTTTGATCTAGTGCCGAAACCGTGAACGCCAACCGTCTGCTACCCCTGCGTCGGTGCTTGGGGGTAGCGAACGATGGGCGATGGGTCAGTCGCTTATTTTCGTAAAGTAGGGGTAGTTGTTGCTGGCGTTCTTCGTGGCTAACTGCTGTATGGTGAGGAACTTAGCGTGACCATCGAGAAAGTCAACTATCAGCCCGCCGTTATGGCGTCCCTTAAATGCGCCCTGATTGTGGGTGCTGTAAATCCTCGGTGGAGCTGATGCCATATCGACGATGAGAGCTCCGCCTGCGTTGCCTGTCGAGCTTGGAACCTGGAAGTAATTGAGAATGCTTGAGCTCGCAGACGCTGGGGCACCGTCCCCGAGCCACACTGTGCCCGCCGGGTCCTCGAATGTGCGCATGTTGTAATTGAAGATTCCGCCCAGGGATGGGTCGTTCCAATAAACCGCGTTGAACTCGTACGATAGGTACCGCCCTGTGGCGTTTGTCTTGAACGAATCCGTAGCGCTTGGGCAGTTCAAAAATGCGTTTGTCGCCTGTCCGCGGCCAGCATAATACGGCTCAACCCAATCGAACATTGCGTTGTTACCCGAGTTGGCGCTTTCCATGGGAAACACTTCATCGAAGTCCTGGGCATACATCAAAACAGCGATACCGATCTGCTTCAGGTTGCTGGTGCACGACGCCTGGCGCGCCTTTTCACGCGCTGTGGCGAACACGGGAAAGAGAATAGCTGCAAGAATCGCTATGATAGCTATAACTACGAGGAGTTCGATTAAAGTGAATGCGTAGCCTGTTTTCCGGTTCATAAGAGTTCCTTTGCGGGTGTTGGGCCTATGCTGGCATCCCCTGCATCGAGATGCTTAGGCCGACTGTCGTAGCTCAAGCCGGGTCGGCGTGTATATTGTAACTGGCTCAAAGACGGACTGATTGATCCTGCTCAACAGCTGCTTCGCTGCCGTGCGTCCCATCTGCCGGGCTTCTTGCGAAACTGATGTGAGCTTGAGGATTTGTGAAACAAGCTGATTGCCAAATCCGATCACGGCGAGATCGGCGGGAATGCTAAGACCCCGTCCGGCAGCGTATTCGTAGATGTCCGCAAGCCAGTAATCGTTGTCCGCGATTATCGCGGTAGGTCTGTCGGCTCGCTGGAATTGCGGGTCGAGCGCGACAGTAAGGTGTTCAATTCCGTCGGCCCTGGCAGTGATATCACCGTAGAGGTTGCGCAGACCGAACTTCCCCAGCTTCTCGTAAAATGCGGTGCGACGCTCTCCGTAGCCGGTATTCGAAAGCGGCGATGGCGACCGGTTCATGTAGGCGATGCGCGTGTGTCTGTGTTCCACGAGATGCGCCATGGCTAGTTCGATCCCATGAGCATCATCGCTCACAACGCAATCCACCTGGTCGCCATGTCGATGGTCATCGATGACGACGCAAGGCACA
The DNA here is from genome assembly GCA_036504535.1 of Capsulimonadaceae bacterium. Classification (GTDB taxonomy): domain Bacteria; phylum Armatimonadota; class Armatimonadia; order Armatimonadales; family Capsulimonadaceae; genus JARLGU01. The sequence continues at coordinate 26,258 of DASXUY010000039.1, read as the reverse complement.
TTCTCCATCGCAAGGTCTTTGAGCCATTTGGGCATTTCGATAGCAGTTCGCGCCCCGGCTATACAAAACAGGCCCTCAACGCGATGTTCCAGCAAGAAGTTCGCCTGCCCAGCCTCGTGCTCAGGTTCGGCCCCAGTATCGACGATCAAGAGGTTGTAGCCTTCTTCAAGAAGCGCGGTGCGGATACCATCCACAATCTGACCGTGAAAATCACTGCCCAGGCACGGAAGCATCAAGCCAATAGTTTGGGTTCGCCCCCGCACCAGACTTCGAGCCAGGCTGTTGGGCCGATAGCGCAAACTCTTGGCGGCTTCCAACACCCGCTCGCGAGTGCTGGCAGGTATAGAGACATCCATGCGACCATTCATGACGTGCGAAACAGTGGTTTGTGAAACCCCGGCCAATCGCGCGACTTCCGTGCTGCTGACCCGCTTTGTTCTTGTTAGTTCGGTAGACATAGGTATTAGTAATACGTATGCATTGTAACACGGTCCCGAAACGCTGTCAATAGGCTGCGCTTGTAAATATAAGGTGTCGTGAATTATCGTCGATCGGCAACTCCAGATGTTCCTGCGTCCCGGAGCGACCATTCCGGAACTCACGAGCCGCTGAATTCGGTTAGCGGTGGCGCAAATTTTGGCGACGCGGCAAACCTGACCGTAACGGGATGGCAAAGAAACAGCCCGGATTGCGCATCGCTGCACATTCCGAGCTGTAGGCTATCATCGGGTGACTATTTAGTCTTTGGCGCGACGAGTACCGTGTCCAGCCAGCGCCATGCGCGCCGGTCGAACTCGGCTGACCAGTCGTGGCCAAGGCCCGGTAGCGGCACGATGGTCTTGTTCGCTACAGCCAGACGGTTATAGACTGCGAAGGTGCTGTAGGGCGGCGACACAGGGTCGACGAGGCCCGCGTTCATGTAGACGGGGCACTTGATGTCCGGCGCGAAATTCATCGGATCGTAGTACGCCATCGTAACGCCATCTGGAGTGGTCACTGCCGGCGGTGCCCCCTTCAACTCGACGCCGTTGCTGAGCTTGTCCTGCATACCAGGAATAGGCTTGCCGTCAACGCCAACCTTGTTGCAGTCCATCACCCATCGCAAATGCGGGTAGTTCGGCGAATTGGCGATGCAGCTCACAACAGCCTTAACGCGCGAGTCAAAGCCGGCGATCACAATACCAAGCCGCCCACCCTGGCTTCCGCCCGCAACCACCAGTCGCTTTGCATCGACATCGGGACGCGACAGCATATAGTTGACAGCCTGCTCAACACGAAGGTGAACATTGTAATAGTAGTAACCTTCGACCGGCGTGTAAACGGGGTTGTCATAGTAGCCGGGGAGCGACGGGTACGATGGCAAATCGACATCCTGCCCGTGCACCTGCATGTCAATGGTGAGGTATCCGTGGCGTGCATGCTCGAGCGGCCTGGGCCGCGCTGCGAATCCGGCACCGGGTAGCACAATCATCGCGGGGAATGGGCCAGGACCGACGGGCTTCGCCAGCCAAGCGTACACTCGGCCCCCGTCGGGCCCGGCGAAGCTGATCTTGCAGCTCTCCACCACTTCGGCCTTGTGACCGGTAGGGTCATAATCTGGCGGCAGGCATGCGCTGCTGAGGTTGTAGGCGTTGATCTGATCGCGCGTAAACGTCTGCATCGGCGTTTCCATGCGCGCATCAAGAGGGATCCCAGCCATCTTCGCCTTCCCGCGCTCCCAGAACGCCTTGAAGTCAGCAGGGCGGGTTTCACGAATAGGCATCTCCGCTACACGCCAGCCGAACGTGCAAACACCCGTCACGGGGCGGCGATCCTTCGGAGTGCTGGGAACGCCCGTATCGAGCGTGACGCGAAGGTCGTAGAACCCTGGGGTCAGATCGTCGGTAGTGACCGGAATGCGGAACTGGTTCGCCGGAAGCGCCTCGGCCTTGCCCTGGCGGATTGGCTGGCGAACCATGTTGCGATTGAGGGTCCAAGACAAACCACTGGATCGCAAGCCAGACTGACAAACGATTACGATGCTCTTGTTCGGCCCCGTAGCAAGCTTTGGCTGAAACAGCAAGTCATCGGCCTGCGGGCTGTAGAACGAGAGGTAGGGTGTCTGTGGGGGCGAGCACTGGTCGCCAAAAGGCATAGCTAAATTGAGGTTCATAGCGAAAACGCTTTGCGCGGTAAACAGCATGCCTGCAGCCATAAGAAGCGCAACCGGCTTTAACTTTCTAAGCATATCATATCTATCCTTGTTATGTGGTTTGCTCTGCGCATCAGCCGCCTATCGAGGCGTAAAAAACGCACGAGCTTTTCGAGATGTAGCAAAATTGTGCGCCACCAGACGATGGGGCAGGAGCACACGCAACCAAGCTCTAGAAAGAGCCGGGATCATAGAATCGAAGTTCTGCCGCTTTTATCGTTGCGGGATTCTGCGTGTACTGAGGGGTCAAAGTCAGTGAATTAGTCTGGCCGTCCTTTAAGTATGGTGTCAAATCCATCAAAAAGTGCAACCCGCCGATATCGCGATTGATAAATCGACCGTTCACGATGATCCCTACGATGTTGTTTTCTGTCGTTTCGACATAGAGCATCGTCTTTCTTCCTTTGTGGGCCGCGTCGAGCACAATGTCACGCCGTATCTCGCGAATCGGCGGCTTGATCGCACCAGGAACCTGCATCCCATTCCAATCGCCAGCGAGGAGTTGCCTCGCCGCAGGTTCTGGCACATGCTCCAGCCAAACGTTGCCAGCAGTGCCGCCAACGGGCAGCTTGCTCTCGCTGTAGACCGCCAGCAAATGCTCGCCCGGCGCCAGTCCTTCGGTGATATCCTGGACACAGAATCCGTACGCCCACCCCTTGTTGTCGTAGATGAGCTTGCCGTCCAGATAAACCTGGGTCTTGAACGAAGGTAGGAGCGCCCGCCCCGCGCTGCGGCGTATCCACAGCCATGTTCGCCCGGAAGCAGTCCACGCGGCCGGGACGCTGATCTTCTTCCGATACACACCGCGCGTCGTGTTCGTATTCGCCGGGCCGTACCAAACGCCAAACTGCTTGCGCAGCCATGCCTTATCGTCCAGCGCTGGACTCATCATGTTATCGATCTCGGTGACCGTCGCAGGTACTGCGCTGAATGCCCAATCGGCGTCAAGCTGTGTCGTGTTCTTCCACGGCGGAAGCACTGGCGCGGGCGCTGGCTTTTTGGTCCCCTTCCACCACTCCCGCTGCAGCGACACCCACGCCAACGGAGCGTTGTCGATATCATCACGCGGGACGATGAACGCGTACGTTTCCGCAGGTTCGACCGCAATGCCCGAAAACGAAACCCCATCCGCAGTCGCGGTGCCGGTCAGCTTCGCGCCGGTGAGCACATCGATTATGGTTGTCTGCTTGCCGGGTAGAGTCAGCGTTATTGGCCCCGCCGTTGTAACCTTTTCAGCCCACACAACATAGATGTCGCTCAGGCCATTGTTCGCCACGAATCGAGCAACTCGGCAACCGGGCGCTGTTGGCGGCGCAGGCACATCCACGCCGCACCACTTCAATAGTTCCGGCCACCCGCTCGCCACACCCGGCATCGGCGTGCCCATAGTGATCACTTTGCCCTTGCCGAGGGTGCGAACGCCCATTGCAATCGGCCCGTCCTTACCCCAGCGCAGAATGTCCTGGCACTCCGGTGACACCTTTTCTAGCAGCACTCCCGCGCCGCCAACCGACGGCGTCCCGTTCGGATCCGTCTTGCTCCAAGCAGGATCGGTAAAGATTGGCTGCCCTGCGATTGGTCCGACGCGCCAGTTATCGTTGTTGCCGATGACCTTGTAGCCCGTAAGCCGTGAGATAGTCCACGTGTCAGGTACCTCCGGCGAGTGCCGACCTGTCTGACCCTGAGTGATAAAGATACCGCCCGCGCGGACCCATGCCTCTATTTGCGCCACGAGCGCGTCGTCCATGACCAGTGTGGCGTCGTCGACGATCACCCGGTAGCGCCCCGCGTTGCCTCGTCCGAAATCGGTCTCGGTGATTACGTCGCGCGGGTTCGGAAGACGCCCCAGCGTCCCGACGCCATTCCGTCGCCAACTCCACAGAAGCGGCGTGTCGAAGTGGTCCCACGGGAAGCCGGTGAGGCGGTGCGAACGCTCACCATCCATCATCGCCACTTGCGCGGTCGGGTAGTGGCACTTTCCGAGCAGGTGGATCAGCGGCTGGTGCGTCTCGAACCACGCCTTCATGTCCGGTCGCCACATCACATCGCCGATATCGTTAAAATAATCCAGCGTGTTCAAGCCTTCCGTCATCCAGTGGCCGATACACGAATGCAGTTCGCCCATGTCGTGCGCGGCGTTGCCCGGCTCCAAGCTCATAGGCATCCCAGAGCTACGCATCAGCGCTGGCAGGAAGTCGCTCCAGTTCCCGGACATTCCACCGGTGTCGTGGAAATAGCAGCCGTAGTCCTCAGCAAGACCCTTCATCACATCGCAGATTGCGCCCGGTGCATATAGCTTGATTGACTTATCGGGGTCCTCGCGGCGTATAGCCTCGATGGAGCGGCGCAAACCATCCTCGCGGCACCATGTGATAAAGTCGCGGTAGTCAATCCAGCGGGCATTCATCGCCGGTCCCAGAGCAGGATAACACTTAGGCTCGTCGGTGCTCAGGTACGTGCGATACGACAACTCGCCCCACGGTAGGTTCAGGGCGAGAACGTTGCCGCCTTCCCGTAACTTGTCGGTCACGTCGAACAGCACCCACGATGCCCACTGCGACTGCTTCTGATCCGGCAGTGTTTGACCGTTGATCATGCCCTTAACATCTGTGTTGAAGCCCTGCTGCAGGGTCCACACATAGAGGTAGGACTTGCCCGATGACTTCACGCGGGCAAGCTCGTCAGCTGTGAGGTTAAACGAACGGCGAAAAATCGTGGGCACGCGCCATTTCGAGCGTATGATCTGCCGGTCATCGCCCGGTGCGGTCAGCTTCTGCCATGTGTCCGTCGGCAGATCTGGCGCTCCCCAGCGCTCTTTCTCCGCTGGCGTCAGATTCTCGACCATGGCGCGCGTCCACTCGCCTTTGAGGTCCACGGCGCGAGCGTTCCAGCCGAGAAACGTCGCAGGTTCGGGAAATGTGACATCCTCCCACCGAGCCACAGTCCCATTGCCGCCCCAGCGCTTATCGACTGCGGCGGGTGTTTGGTATTTCCCGCGCAGGTACTCGCGAAACCGTCCGTCAGCATAGGGACCGTAGTCCATAAACATCGCCAGCGCACCTTCGCCCACTTCGCCATGCCACTCGCCATACCCGGTGACGTTCGGTAGGTTCTTGTACTTTCGCACCGCCTGGTATTGGTCGGAGAACAGCTGATCGGCTCCGTCTAGCGACATCCAACTTAGCGTGTTTAGCGGGCTCCCCGAAAAGCCGTTGTTGCCGTTAACACCATAGAAGCTCCCGATAAACTGGGGGATCTTCTGCTGCATCTGCTCTGGGTAGCGGTTCGCAATCCACGCTGGTGCAGTGCCGCCTTGCATCTGAACAAATGCCGGGATTCCCATGTCGCGCGCTAGTTCGATAGCCCACTGCTTGCCGTTATCCTCGAGGATGCCTTCCGCAGAACCACTGTGATTGAACTGGAAGTCGAACTGAAGACTGACTCCGATCTTCTTCGCCCACGCCAGCGTCTCGCGAACATCGTAAGTCTGTTCCTGCTTTTCGGGTGCGCGCAGCGGGTCCGGATACCAGAATCCAAATCCCCATTTATCGAACTTGTCCAGGTACGTCGGCACCGGAGAGCCAATATAGTCGAGCGTTTCGCTGGCCGGGATCTTCAACGCGGTCACCAGCGCTGCGATACCGCCAGTGCGCTTGGTCGTCGCGATCACCACACGGCTCCCCGAGCGAAAGGCCACTGTGCCGCCGCGTCCGTCGATGACGGAGGCTGGCACGACCCGCTTGCCAATTGTCAGCGTGCTTTCGCTGACACCCCCGAGACAACGGAGGTCGGTGCGGTACTTCCCCAGCAGCACACCCGCCTTAGCCGGGCTGTCGCACGTGACGACAAGCAGCGACGACGCATTGGAATCGCCCTCTGCGCCATACGCTGCGAACACGCCGGACAAAGCGCCCAGCCCGCGAAGCGATGCTGGCGGGAGAGTGACGGTTCGCGTCGCCGTGTAACCCGAAGGCGGTTGAGCCGGGATTGTGAGCGGCGATTGAGCCGCCGCAATTGTAGACGACAGAGCTAGCAGCGCTGCGGCAATCGGAAAGGTTAGTTTACTCATGGTGATTTCGGGAAGGCGAACACAGTGAATGCGGGACGGGTTGCGCCGTTGTCCATGCATACGGATACAGCTCTCGCGCCGAGTTGAATGGGCCTGCACTTCAGCTAATCAGCGGGCGATACGTCCCGATGTGCTGCGTACAACAATCGTAGGGGCAATAAGCTGCCGATCACGTGTTGGAGGTTCTTTCGAGTTCAGCAGGACTGTGATTCGCTTCGCCGCTGCGGTACCAACACCCGCCAGGGGCCTGTGAACAGTGGTAAGGCCGCGTCTACCGCTGCCGGTGGCGTTATCGTATCCGGTGACGGAGACGTCTCCAGGGACACGTAACCCTAACTTCTCGATAGCGTCGACAAGCCCAAAGGCAATGTAGTCGTTGGCGGCGACAATTGCCGTATACTTGCCGCGCTTGACCAATCGCGCCGCGATGTCTCGGCCGCAGCCGTATCCCGGCATTCGCGGATCTTCGTCGTAACTGCTGGTTGCTGGCGCAAACACGACGTCGTCTTTGCCCATATCGAGCCCGCCTGCGGCTGTCGAGAGCAAGAAGCTGTCCGCGCGCTCCGCGACCCAATCTTGCTTGCTCGGGTCGGGGCCGAAGAATGCGATGCGAGTATGTCCGAGATCGATCAGGTGCTGAGTCACCTTGAAGATGCCCAGGACAGCGTCTATGGCGACAGAATCGAAAAGGCTGATATCATGTGAGAGCTGTGCAGCGACAATTGGAACGAGGCCGCCTGATCGCTCCCGGAACCGCAGTATGGCGGAGATGTGCTGCGGCGAAACGTGGTCCGGCAGCAAGATGACGCTATTCACGCCGCTGTCAACGAGGTTGTGCAGCTTTGGCCCCAATTCCGCTGCGCTGAGCGAATCGGAGTCGATTATAGCCGTCGAGCCGCCGACCTGCTGGATGTGGCACTCGGCGGCCGACATCATCTCGTGAGTATTGCTGGCCGCGACACGCGGATTAGTCATCGACTGATTGTTCAAGCTCGCGATGATGACAGTCTTCACTGTCACGCCCGGAACCTCGACAGACGCCTCTTGAGCCACATTGGCCAGTTCGCTGAACCGGCGAGTCGGGATGGGCGCAACAGGTTCACGCGCCACGCCATCGCACAGGTACGTCCCGCTATTGGGCACGCGGTAAACGATACCTTCTTCACTCAGTTGCTGGAGCACGCGCGACACCGTTACCGGCGACACGCTGTATGTCTGCGCAATCTGGCGCTCCGACGGAATCCGCTCACCGCTGCGGAATCGACCGACCAGGTCGTCCTTCAACCTGACTTTGAGGCGGGTAGAAAGTGTATTACGTCGCGGCTTGCCAGTGACGGTCATAGGTGCATCCTCGTTGATCGATGATTGAGGTCATAAAGGATCTCTCTAAATGATGCAATTTGCATCAGTCTCCTTCAAACCACACTAGAACCCATAGTAACACTTTATCAATGACCTGTCAATCCCACGTACTATTGAATAAACGGCCTCACCGCAGTGAAGCGGACTGCCACAAACCGGTCACTAAACTATGAGCCACGGATCGGGATGATCCGTGGCCCAGGTAATCTGCAATAAGATCGTAGCGCTATCTAGTAGACACACTCTCTGCACGCTTCGGCGAAGGCGCGCACATTCTCCGGGTCGCCGTCGAAGAAATGGTCTGACGGGCAGCATATATAGCCTGCGTGGTCCTTGGTGGCTTCGAAGCACTCGAAGACAAGCCGACGCGCGACCTCTGGTGTGCTGGTGAAGCCAGCGTTCTGGTCGAACCCGCCGATAAAGAACAGCTTGTCGCCAACGCGGCGCGACGCTTCCCGCAAGTCGCAGTCACCGCCCATGGAGATAGGCGTCATGGTCTCCAGACCGTCCGCACCGCTCTCAACCGCCAGATCAAGCATCGGCATCAGACCGCCGCAGAAATGGTTGACGACTTTGACACCCACATCGTGAAAAACCTCGTTCTGCTTTTGGTCGTACGGCAGCCCAAACTCCCGATAGAACGATGGGCTGATCACTGTGCTGCTCCCTGCCCCGCCGCCGACCTCCACCATATCCGCAGGGGTTCCATTCCACATGCGCGTCACCGTCAGCGTCTTGTCCAGAATGCAATCCAAGTAGTGGTGCAGCAGATCGGGCTCATCCATGCCAAGCATGATGGCGTCCTCGACGCAGTGCAGGCACGTGAAGCTCTGCCAAGGGCTGCCCTGGCCAGGGCTGAACGGGTGCGAGCGGATTATCCCACGGTCGCCGAGGCGCTCCTTCACCTTGTTCATCTCGGTGAAATCGGCGGAGATCGGAACAGGCACGAACTCGTTCCACAACTCGAAGTCCCGCTCGCCCTTAATGGGAGGCTCCGTGACCCAACCGGTGACCTCGTTGTACGCCCCCTTGCGATGGAGAGCCCCCTTCGGCGTCGTGATCGTCTCCACCCACGGATGGTTGCCCTCGGAATCGTCGGGCAACTTGACGGTCTCTACCTGCCAGTTTGCCATCGCAGTGTCGCTGTACTTATACGTTGGGCTAACATAAATAGCGAAGTCCATGCCGAACTTCTCAAACGCTTCCCACTGGTCGATTCCCCCAAGAAAGTGGTTCAAATAGTAGCCCATCCAGCCATGGACCTGGCAAGGAAGGCGGTCGGGGCGCTCGTTTGCGAGCGCTGTCAGCATCCGTTCTCGTGAGTTCATCGAAGCGGTCTCCCGTACAAGTATTGCACTCTCCATAATTGTATTCGAACAAGCAGCCAGTTACTTGCACGTCGCGGTCTGTTTTTTGTACGGTAATGATATTAGCGGCATATTCGTGCGATAATGTTGCATGAACGTGAGCCACCTCCAGTTAGCGGACTTCACGAAGGGTGCACCCTATCACGTCGCCCGCGTCACTTCCCTCAGCCTGCGATCGGCCGAGATGCACGACCACGACTTCTACGAAGTTTTGTACGTGCACCAAGGCGTCGTCAAGCATGTGATGCCCCATCGCACAGACTGGCTCACGACGGGAACCGTAGCGTTTATCCGCCCAACCGACACGCACGCCGTTTTCGGCAAAGCCGGCGAGGCGACATTAATCACCAACGTCGCGTTCCCGGCCGCGCCGTGGCATTCTTACTGCGCGCTAACCGGCCTCAACCCCGAGACACCGTCGCCGTTTCCCGCAGATTCCCCGCTTGCGCGATCCGCGCCCGTATCGTCCATGAAAGCCTGCGTGGACTCCTTTACTGCTGTCATGGAGTCCTACATTAGCGGCCCAACTTCGCTTAGCCTGTGTGCGTTCTGGTGCGCGCTCTTTCAGTCTCTGGACAGCCGCACCGGGGACGAATGGCCAGACATTTCTAGCAGCCCTGAGTGGCTACGTTCGGCCTGTCGGGAGATCGCGGTGCCCGAGAATCTCGCGGCAGGGGTGCCGCGCCTTGTAGAGATCGCGGGCGTCAGCGGCGCACATCTGTCGCGATGCATGCGAGACGCACTTAACATGACCCCGACCGAGTTCGTCAACGAGCAGCGGCTTCGACGATCCGCAGCCCTGCTGCAATCATCACCCGCCGAGATTACCGAAATCGCCTACGACTGCGGGTTTGAGAACCTGTCATACTTCTACCGCCTCTTTCGAGCCCGCTATGGCACCACCCCTCGATCATATCGGCTAAACAACAGCCGGTCGATTATCCCATAATACGCATATCACCGCAGCACAATTTCCAGTCAATTTGGTGCAAGACGCCACCCCGCTGCCCGTGCTTTAATGACACTCAGTTTCACCTAAGAAGGAGTGCCGAATTGACTACTAAATCCGCCAGCCGAATCACCGATGAGCAGGTCGCCGCCTACGAGCGCGACGGATACACGCTGTTCAACCAGCCAGTTTTCACGCCCGCCGAGTTTGACCGCCTCAAAGGGATCTTTGAAGAGAACCTTGCCAAGTATGGCGACGCCAACCTCGATGTCATCCACTTCCGCGATCCGCGCCTACTCGAGTTCCTCCTCAGTGACACGGTACTCGACCTTGTCGAGCCGCTCGTCGGGCCAAATATCGGCCTATGGAGCAGCCACTTCATCTCAAAGGCGCCGCGCACCGGAAAAGCAACCCCCTGGCATGAAGACTCAGCCTACTGGGACGGTCGCATTTCCACCATGGCCGGCATCTGCACCGTCTGGCTCGCCATCGATGAAGCCACGCCCGAGAACGGCAGCATGGCCGTGATCCCCGGCACGCACTCCAACGGCTTCTCGCAATATTCCGCCGTCGATGCAGATGCCAATATCTTCAACACCGAGATCAAACCCGAACTAATTGACGAATCCAAAGCCGTCTACTTCTCGCTCAAACCCAACGAATGCAGCCTCCACGAAGCCCGCATCATCCATGGCGCCAAGGCAAACACGTCGGACAAGCGCCGAGCTGGATACACCATGCGCTACTTCCCGACGACGAGCAAGATCTACCCCGAGAAGAACACGTCGCACAAGATCTGGCTAGCCCGCGGCCACGACATTGCTGGCAACGTATACGAAAACGCATAAATGAATCTGGCGACTGGAGTCGCGCCTGGAAAGAACGAAAAGCCCTGGCCCCCTGATTGATGGGCCGCTTCGCGGCTCGTTTCCGAGTCGGCGAAGGCCGACGATCTGCTTTTCCCAGGCGCGCCTTTAGTCGCCAGCCCCAAACCGATCTGCACCAGCCTAACGAACATCCATTCCCCACCCTTAGAATCGGGGTACAATCTCGGCATGGACCTCTTCGACCAAGATTCCACCAAGCTTCGGCCCGGGAGCGAACCGCATACGCCGCTGGCAGCCCGCATGCGGCCGCGCACGCTCGACGAGTTCGTGGGGCAGGAGCAAATCCTTGGTGCCGATGCGCTGCTCCGTCGCGCGATCGAACAGGACGCGCTCACATCGGTGATCTTCTACGGTCCGCCGGGTGTTGGCAAGAGCACGCTTGCGGGCGTGATTGCGGGCACCACGAAGGCGCATTTCGAGAACTTTTCTGCGGTCACCGGCGGAATCCCTGAGCTTCGTAAGGCGATCGAGGCAGCTGCCCAGCGACGACGACTCTATGGCGCGAAAACCGTCCTGTTTGTCGACGAAATCCATCGCTTCAACAAATCGCAGCAGGACGCGCTTCTGCCGCATGTCGAGAACGGCACCGTTATCCTCATCGGCGCGACCACCGAGAACCCCTATTTTGAGGTAAATGCCCCACTCCTATCCCGCGCACGCGTGTTCACATTCCAGACGCTTACCGATGAGCAAATAGGCGGATTGCTTGACCGGGCAGTTGCGGATGAAGAGCGCGGCCTGGGGAAGATGCATGTCGTCCTTGAGCCTGCCGCCAAAGCGCACCTAGTCGACCGCAGCGAGGGCGATGCGCGAACAGCCCTGAACGCCCTCGAAGCCGCAGCGCTGATCGCGCGCCCCGAAAGCCGCAAGGAAGGCTCGCCACGGCATGTCACCCGCGAGCTTGCCGAAGAGGCGCTGCAGCGACGTGTGCTGCTCTACGATAAAACCGGCGATAACCACTACGATACGATCTCGGCGTTTATCAAGAGCATCCGAGGCAGCGATCCCGATGCGGCCCTGTACTACCTTGCCAAGATGCTGACCGCTGGCGAAGAGGCGCGCTTCATTGCCCGGCGCCTGGTTGTACTGGCGTCAGAAGACATCTCCAACGCCGACCCCATGGCGCTTGTTGTCGCCAACGCCGCTGCCCACGCGGTCGAGTACGTAGGGCTTCCCGAAGCGCAGATCAACCTTGCGCAGGCGGTGACCTATCTTGCTGCCGCACCGAAGAGCAACGCCAGCTACATCGGCCTCAAACGCGCCATGACCGATGTGGAAACCGAACGCGCCGGAGCGGTCCCGAAACACCTGCGGGACTCAAGATCAGCCACGGGCCGCCGTAAGGCGGGCGACACCGATCCCGAATATCTGTACCCCCACGACTACCCAGGCGGCTACGTCCCGCAAAGCTACATCCCTGAAGGTGTGCAAACCCAGCCCTACTACGAGCCCGTCGACCGCGGTCACGAACGCAAAATCCGCGAGCGTCTGGCCAGGATGCGTGAGATCGACAGGGAGTATGCCGGACATACCGGTGCGAGCTACGACGGGAGCGAGTCCCCGGCAGCGGAAAATGAAGCGCCAACGGAGCGAGTGCTCGCCGACTCTGAAACCGCTAGCTCGGTTCCCGACGAAGATTGATCGGCTGCCGTGTCGGACCAGACAAGCGGCTGCTCTTGAGCAAATGAAGCCTACCGATACGAAAGTCTGAGCTTGCGTAACGTCGCGCCGTGCGAGCCCTGTCCCAAGTACCTGTAAGTCAAAAGGCGTGTCTGCGAATCGTAACTGGTGATGTCATATCCCTCACCTGCTTCGTGTCGGGACAATATCAGGTACCGATTACTACCGTTCCAAACGCCCAGCTTCCCTCGCCCGTAATCACAGCCACCCGACGAATAAGCCAAGCTGTGCTGGATTACGGTAGCCAGATGCACCCGTGAACGTCCGCCACGATATGCCGTGGGTGGCGCTTAAAATCTCGTCGGGCGTGAGAACTTGCTGGCACAACGTAGAGATACGACACTTCGGCGTCCCCAGTCACAACAAACGCAACGAACTTTCTATCTGGCGAGTACCGTTCGATCACGGGACAGGTCATAGACTCTTCAGCTATTGAAAAGCTGCCAGCGTCTTGTGGCGAAAACACGGGGTTGGGCTTCTGTGTTTGCCGTGTCCCCACAACGCCATTGCTCGACAAGCCAGCAGCGCACGACAACAAAAGCACCGTGACTAATAGCGTAACGCTAACGACGGCTGAAATGAGCCTCATGTTCTTACCTTTTGGAGTGCGTATCATCATATAGTATCAAGACGAGTCGACGAGACATGATAGGCTTTCACCCGCATGGCCAGGCAATCCTGCAGTGTTGCGGGGTCGATTCACGATTGAGGCTTCCGATCCCATATTGCCACAACTCCGAACGAACCAAGCCTGGGGACTGCCCCGCAGAAGGTGGCACCACGTGTTCGCGGCGTAGAAGCCGCCAAGCCTATCGTCACATTCCCAAACCCGTCATCCCAATCGTGGCGTATCGCCAATGTTCGGGGCCGCCTTCAGGACGCGGTCCCCGAAAAATTTGTCGCCAACCCTCGCCACAGAACGGCCCTATCCTCGTGAGAGGCTGCGGTCGGCTTGCCACTATCCGCCTTCACCAAAATACCGCAGCTGAAAAAAGTCGCTGGCCTATGCATAATCATAAAAATCGAGGTGGGTATGCATTTCCCTCGTGATGCCTATGAATTTCACTGACAATACGCATAATATGTCGAAAACACCGCGCATATTATGCGGTTTTTGGCCATATAGGTGCGCTATGCGTCGCCGCAAACCATAGAAGGTTACGAGCTTGTGCTGCTGATTGTCAATGTATAAGGGATGACCTCTTTAGGTGATTCATCTCCAGTAGTAGGATACCATGTTTGTAATAAAATGTCAATATGAGAATTTGATAATTCGGAAGGAGATTCACACCCGCGCCAAAATGACCGTTGCCTCACGCGAACTGTCGCCAATATGCCCGGAACACCTGCGAACTAGACAGCAAACCTCCTGCCAATTTCCCATGGGTCGGAGACCCTATCCTCAATAACTAAGCACGTACTTTAGTGCGTGGTGGCGTCGGCGATAGCCAGCACAACCCCTTTGGCGCGTGCTGGCGTCTCGTCACTATTACGCAGTCACCGCCTCACCCTGCAGTCCCTCCACCTCCTGGTCCGCACCACCCCCAAAGTCTTCATCATCCAGCGGTTCGTCCTTCTCGAACCAGCGGTAGAGCACCGGCAGCACGACCAGCGAAAGTAGCGTCGCCGATGCAATCCCTCCGATGACCACCGTCGCCAGCGGACGTTGCACCTCTGACCCGACTCCCGTGTTCAGCGCCATCGGCATAAAGCCAAGCGCCGCGACTAGCGCTGTCATCAGGATTGGGCGCAGACGCATCTCCGCTCCCTGACGGACCGCGTCCTGGAGCGGGACGCCCTCTTTGCGCAGGGCATTGATCGCCGAGACCATGACGACGCCGTTCAGGACGGCGACCCCCGACAGTGCGATAAAGCCCACTCCGGCGGTGATCGATAGCGGCAAATGAGCCAGCCAGAGAGCTACCACGCCACCAGTCACCGCGAACGGCACACATGTAAGCACAAGCAGGCACTGGCGAACTGAGCCAAAGGAGAAGAATAGCAGCACGAAGATCAAGCCCAGCGCCATCGGCACCACTACGGCCAGCTTCGACTGCGCGCGCTGCAAGTTCTCATACTGACCGCCATATTCGACGTAGTAGCCTTCCGGCATGGACACCCGGGCCTTGATTGCAGACTGCACTTCAGGAACAAACGTGCCGAGATCGACACCGCGCACATTGAACTGGACCACGATACGTCGCTTGCCGTTCTCGCGGCTCACCTGAGCTGGGGCGGGAACCGTGACAATCTCGGCGAGGCTTCCCAGCGAAACCGAGCCGCCGTTCGGAGTCGCCACTGGCAGTGCGCGCAGTCGGTCGGCGTTCGACCGAACCTCCTCCGGCAGGCGCACGACAACCGCGAACCGCCTGTCTGCCTCGACAATCTGGCCGAGACTGCGACCGGCTAGCGCTGTGTTCACCCACTCCTGAACATCGTCGACGTTCACGCCAGCGCGAGCGATCGCTGAGCGAGAGATTCGGATCTCCATGACTGGAACGTCATCCACCTGCTCGACAGAGATATCCTGGGCGCCAGGGATGCTCGCGGCAACTTTGGCTATCTCGTCGGCCTTTTTGCGCAGCACGTCGAGGTCTTCGCCGAAGACTTTGACGCCAACATCAGCCTTGACGCCCGCAATCAGTTCCGCGAACCGAAGCTGGATTGGCTGCGAGAAGCCGTATCCCTGCCCGGGGACCTTCGCCTCGACGTTGCGCTGTATCTCTTCGATCAGCTTGTCTTTCGTCATGCCTGCCCGCCATTCCGAACGTGGCTTAAGCATAATAAATGAATCGGTCAAGCTCATGGGCATCGGATCGGTCGCGACCTCCGCGGTGCCGCTCTTCGAGAAAACCGTGGTCACTTCCGGTGTCTCGCGCACAACATTTTCCGCGGCGGTAACCAGCTTAACTGTCTCCTCCGATCCGACAGTGCGCAGGCGGACAGGCTGCATCACGAGCGAACCTTCGTCAAGTTGCGGGATGAACTCCGACCCCAGCTTCGTCGCGAGCAAACCCGACGCCACCAATAAGGCCACCGCGCCTATCGCGACAGCGATTCGCTGGCGGAAGGCAAAGTCCAGGGTTGTCGCAAACAACCTCCCCACGGTATCCATCACGGGGTTGCGCCGTTCACGCGTGTCGCCGGATAGGAACAGGCTGCACAACACTGGAATGAGTGTTAAGGTCAGCGCAAGAGCCGCCAGCAGCGCGAACACCACCGTGTACGCCATCGGCTGGAACATCTTGCCCTCGGTGCCTTCGAGCGCCAGTATGGGCAGATACACGACTGTGATGATAAGCACTGAGAACGTGACCGGCGACGCGACCTCTATCGACGACGCAAGCACCGAATGCCGCACTTGCTGCCTAGTCAGCGTTCGCCCTAATCGCGCACGTTCGTGGGCCAGGCGCCGGACGATATTCTCCACCATAAACACGCCGCCGTCGACGATGAGGCCAAAGTCAATCGCGCCGAGGCTCATCAGGTTGCCTGAGATGCCGTATCGGTTCATGCACGTAGCGGCGAGCAGCATGGACAGCGGAATCAGGACAGCCACTATTGCAGCGGCTCGCAGGTTGCCGAGAAGAAGCAAGAGCACGCCGATAATGAGCAGCCCGCCTTCGAGCAAGCTCTTTGTAACGGTTCCGACCGTGTGATCTACAAGGTCTGACCTGTTGTAGACAGTGGTCAGCTTGATATCCGCAGGCAGTTGCTGCCGAATCTGGTCGATCTTACGGTCAACCGCCTGCGCGACGGTTCGCCCGTTCCCGCCCTTGAGCATGATCACCGTACCGATAACGGCCTCTCGCCCGTCCTTGGTAGCGACGCCCGTGCGAAGCGGCGACCCGAAGCCCAACGTGGCGATATCCTTGACATAGATCGGCACGCCGCTCTCGGCGTCGACGACGATATTCCCGATGTCGGCGAGCGACGCGGCCAAACCTACGCTTCGAATGATCAGCTGCTGACCGTAACGCTCGATGTACCCGCCGCCCGCGTTTGAGTTGTTCTTTTCGATGGCTTCGATCACCTGACGAATGCTCACCCCGCGCGACCGCATCCTGTCGGCGTCCAACTTGGCCTCGAACTGCTTCTCCTCTCCACCGGTCGTGTTAACTTCGGCGATGCCAGGGATGGTCCTGAGTTGCGGCTTGATTGTCCAATCCTGCGCCGTCTTGAGATCCTTGGCGCTCCGCGTATCGCTCTCGACCGCGTACATGTAGATATCGCCCAGCCCAGTCGCAACAGGCCCGAGTTCCGGCGCTTCAACGCTTGCAGGCAGCTGCTCGCGCACGGCGGCAAGTCGCTCGTTGACAATCTGCCGATCGAAGTAGACATCGCTCTTGTCCGCGAATGTGATCACGACCTGCGAGAGCCCGTAAGTGCTGAGAGATCGCACCGACTCCACGCCCGTAGCGCCCGCGACCGACGCTTCGACAGGGAACGTGACCAGTTTCTCGACCTCGGCAGCCGCCATTCCGGGCGCATTGGTGTTGACGATCACCTGGTTCGTAGTGATATCCGGCACCGCATCGAGCGTAAGGCTACGAACGCCGACGACACCGATAGCCGCCAGGATACATACCGCGAGCAGCACAATGAAGCGCTGATGGAGGCTAAAGCTAATGATTTTGTGAAGCATGGCTAATCCTCATCCCCCTTTAGCTCATCCTTCTTCATCTCGCTCTTGAGCACGAACACGCCTGCGACCGCGACACGCTCGCCAGCCGCAACGCCACTTTTGATCACCACGCCCTTGCCCGATCCGGGGCCAAGCGTCACATTGCGCCTTTCGAACCCCTTTGCGGTTTCGACATACACGAAGCGCTCGTCGCCATCCTCATCCACAGCCGAAAGCGGGACGGTCACGTGTTTCGATGGGCTCCCGACACCAAGCGATACGTCGGCGTACATTTCGGCTCGCAATTGACCTCTAGCGTTGTCGACGAGGATCCGAACGGGCAGCGCGCGCGTCTTTTCATCCACACGGTTGCCGATGCTGGTCACGACGCCGGTAAAAGTGCGCCCCGGAAATGCCTGCACCGATACCCGCGCTGTCTGACCCTGCTTTACACGCGCCACATTCGCTTCGGGGACGTTGGCAGTCACCTGCACCGCGTTCAGGTTCTCGATCCGAAATAAGCTGCTGCTGCGCTCGACCGCCTGACCGACTGTGGCCGTCCGCTCGGTTACCACGCCGCTGATCGGAGCATGCAAAATGATCAGCCCTTCGCTGCCCACAGCGTGCCCGGAGCCCTCCAGGGCGCCCAGATTTGATTGACTCGTCGCGAGGGAAGTCTTGGCCGATAGGAACGAGGCGACCGCATCACCCTCCTGCCTCCGGGCCGTTGCGAACGCCGCCTGAGCCGCGCGCGCTTCGGCGGATGCGGTGTCGATCACCTGCTTGTCGAGCAGGCCGCCCTTGTGGACTCGCTCTTCCCGCGCCAACGCGTCCGTCGCCAGCGTGACTCGGCTTCGCGCCTGGGCAACCCGTGCCTCGCTTTGCCGTTTCTGCGCCTGCGCGTCCTCCATCTCGGCGCGCGATGCGACCTGCGCAGCAAAAAGCCGCTCCGCCCTCGCCGAAGCTGAACTCCTCGCCTGCGATTCTGCTTCAGCCTGCGCTAGTTCGGTCTGCGCCGCCGAAACCTCAGCCTGTGCGGCAGCTCGCGGCGCCTGCGAGAACATGCCCGCCTGCGCCATGTGGCGTTGGCGCTCAAGCGCTGCCGACGCTGCATCTGCGCGAACTCGCGCTTCGTTCACCTGCGCCTTCGCCGTCGCCACCGCGCTCGCTGCCTGCTCGACAACGCGGCGCGCATTGTTGACCGCAGAGTGAGCCTGCGAAACGTCGACGCTGTCGATCAACGCGAGCACCTGCCCCGCGCGAACGCGGTCGCCGACACCGACATCGATACGCACCAGCTTGCCGAAAACGGGCGGCGTGACGCTCGCGATACGATTGGGAAGCGTGTCGACGAGACCAGGCACTCTCAGCTGCTCCGACGCGGCAGTGAGTAAGGCTGGCTGAACGCGAATACCAGCCGCCGCGCGCGCCGAAGCGCTGAGCGCGATCACGGTCGTCGAGCTGGCTGCTGGCTCTTCGGCACCGGCCACTGCCTGCGAACGGGCTGCCTCTTTATGCTGCGCATCGCCCGAATCGGCGTGCTTCACTATGGCAAACGTGCCCGCCGCGCCAATGGCGACGGACACCGTCACTGCTGCTATGAGATGGCTGGCCGTCAAGCGGCCACGACGAGACGCGTTTGTGGTACTGGGTTCTGACATTTCGGATTTCCTCATTGGGCGGCGCCATTCGTGGCCGCGAGTGTCAACAATTTGGGGGATATGGTGCCCGTGGCAAACTCTAGCTGGGCTTGGGCCAGTGCTGCGTCGACAAGCGCGTCGGAGTATCCGGTTTGAACGGCTCCGTTGACACGCTGCGCCTCCAACACCGCGATAATGCTGGTCCGCCCCTCGCGAAAGCCGGTGCGGCTTGCATCGAGGAGCTGTTTGGTGCTGTCGAGGATGCCTGACTGGTAGCTTGCGATCTCGGCGAGCGCCGTCTCAAGCCGATGCGCCGCGAGGATGACATCGCGTTCGGTTTCGGCGGACACGGCGGCGATCCGCTCGCTCTGAGCTTGCGCTGAATGAGCCGCCTGGCTGACTCGCCCACGGCGGCTGCCGAAGTCGAACAGCGGCAAGCTTATTCCAACGCCGATTCCGGCGTCCTCAACCTTCCCGCCAGTGACCCTGCCCACACGGAACTGAGGGACGATGTCGATACGGCCTTCGGCACGAGCTTGCTGGCCCTGCGCAAGGAACATGTCGCGATTCGCCGCTTCAACAGCGATTTCAGGCCGCGATGCCAGTGCCTGAGCCAGAAGTGCCTTGACCGGAGACGGTGCTTGAGGGACAGTAACGACCGTGAGCGCCGCGATTGTCGCTCCGGGATCGCGCCCCATGAGGGTATTGAGATCGGCCTCCAGCGTCGACTGGCGACGTTCGGCGGCAAATACAACCTGATGTGCTCGTGCGACTTCAATCCCGGTTTGGATTTGATCGATACCAGGCCGCGCACCAGCTTCAACCTGCTTACGAGTGAGCTGATCGAACTCGCGAGCGCTGCCAAGCTGCGTCCGGGCTACGTCCACGCCGTTTCTCGCACGAAGCAGTTCGTAGTAGGCGGATTTGACGCGCAGGACGAGTGATCGCAACTCCACACCGCCAGCCGCATCGACTGCAGCGCGCTGCGCCTCGGCCACGCGAGTGCGCGCAGATCGCGCGCCGTTGATCTCTAGCGGCTGCTGGATGAGCAGTTCGGTGTCGGATCCTGCCGGGCCTGTGATCGCTGGGACGAACACGATTTCAGGGTTCGCCGCCGCCTTCGCGGAAGTGACCGCAGCGCGGGCAGCCAGGCTGTCCGATGTGGCTGCACGCAGCCTGTGGTTCTGTTTGATCGCAAGCTCCACGGCCTGATCGACCGTAAAGCTGCCCTGCGCGTGAGCTATAGGGATGTCGACGGCGCACACGAGCGCTAGTGAAAGTACGAAGAAGAGTCGCAATGAAGCCTCCCAATATTCCAAATGGACAGACCTGACGCAGACACGCACAAGTGCGCACCACAAGTCTGTCTTAACGTATCGCTGGAATACTAGGAGGTAGGAGGACCACGGAAGAGAGGTAGCCCAATTTGGACATCGACAGCGGGAGGTCCCCGTGTGGAGACGTGAGCGGAACGGAGCAGTGCTGGCGGCGCGACGCAATCCGTCACCGGTGCCGCGAGGGTCGCGACCGAGTCGGCGGCGACGAACATGTGACGAGGAGCATGATCTGGCGAAGGCGAACTGGCCACCTTGCTACAGTGGCACGCTGCGCTGGCTGACAGCGAATTCAAACCGCTGGCAGGCTTCTTGGCTTCGCCGCTCCCGGAGCAATCGGACCCGCAAACAGCCTTGGTACAGCAGCACGCCGAGGCCGACGCACCGCAAGGCCGTCCCTCGCACGCCCAACCGCTTGTCGCACGCCAATACTGCGCTTGAAGGGAAACCATCAGCACCAATACAGCCAGTATGAGGTTTGCGCGTTTGGTCAGCAAGGTCGGGTAGATCTCGGAAATACGGCAGCAAATCGCAGGCGCACCATTGCCTGCCACTGCCTGTATACGACATTTATAGCGCCACTGTTCCCGAGTCGCAAGAATGATTCTTACCGCCCATCGTGGGCCCCGCACCAAAACATAGCCTCAGCCACCTATCGTAAGGTATCCTGACAGTTGCGGGAAGGGTATCCGGCCACCTGCATCGAACTATCGATTCCGGAAGGAACCAATGAATGTCTGACGATATCGAGCTGATTACGCCTAAACGACGCAGGACCCGCCGTCCCGGGACCAAATCGCGTTCCGCGAAGCTGCCGTTTCCGCGCGAGCTCCCCCTTTTGCCGATCCGGGACAACGTCTATTTCCCAAGCCTCATCTTCCCGCTGTTCGTCGGGCGTGAGAAGTCCGTCCGCGCGCTTGAAGAGACGCTGGAAACCCATCGGCACGTGCTGCTCGTTACGCAGCGCCAGATCGATCTCGAAGACCCGGATCCGAGCGATCTGTACGATATCGGTACTGTTTCTGAGGTGCTCCAGATCCTCAAAGTGCCCGATGGCACCATGCGCGTCATGCTCGAAGGCATCAGCCGGTTCCGCATCACCAAGTACACTCAGACCGACCCTTGCTTTATCGTTCGCGGCGTCCCGATTCCAGAGGACACGTCGAAAGACCTCGAGCACGAAGCTCTGATGCGCTCATGTTTGGGGCAGTTCGAGAACATCGTCAACAGCGGTCGCAACATTCCGCCGGAAGCCATACTCAACGTGATGAACATTGAGGAGCCGGGCCGCCTCGCCGATCACATCTGCTGGCACCTTTCCGGACTGCGCGTCGAAGCCAAGCAGGAGCTGCTCGAAACGCTCACAGCCAAAGACAGGCTCGAACAACTGGGCATGATTCTGAACAAGGAAGCCGAGATCATCGAGGTTCAGAAGAATATCCGCTCGCGTGTCGAGAAGGAGATGGGCGACAACCAGCGTGAGTTCATCCTCCGCGAGCAGATGAAGGCCATTCAGCAGGAGCTTGGCGAGCGCGACGAGCGCATGAGCGAGATCGACGAGTACCGCCTCAAGATCGAAGAGTGCGCCATGCCCGAAGTGGTCGCCGAACGCGCCACAAAGGAGTTGAGCCGCCTCGAAAAGATGCCTTACGCCGCCCCCGATGGCGTGATCGTACGCACCTACCTCGACTGGTTAACCACTCTGCCGTGGTCAAAGGCGAGCGAGGACAAGATCGACATCGAGGAAGCATCCAAGACGCTCGACGCGGACCACTACGGCCTCCCGAAGATCAAAGACCGCATCCTGGAGTTTCTCGCCATCCGCAAGCTGACCGGCACGCTCAAAGGTCCTATCCTGTGCTTCGTCGGCCCTCCCGGAGTCGGCAAGACAAGCATCGGCCGTTCAATCGCCAAAGCCATCGGCCGCAAGTTCATCCGCATCTCGCTGGGCGGCGTCCGCGACGAGGCCGAGATACGCGGTCACCGGCGAACCTATGTCGGCGCTCTTCCCGGGCGCATTATCCAGGGGCTCAAGTCCGCAGGAACTCGCAACCCGGTGTTCATGCTCGACGAGATCGACAAACTGGCGTCCGACTTCCGTGGCGACCCATCGTCAGCGCTCCTTGAGGCTCTGGACCCGGAGCAGAACAACGAGTTCTCCGACCACTACCTTGAAGTGCCGTTCGACCTCAGCGATGTCATGTTCATCACGACCGCCAATCTGCTAGACCCGATCCCGCCAGCGTTGCGTGACCGAATGGAAGTGATATCGTTCAGCGGCTACATCGAGGACGAGAAGGAAGAGATTGCCAGACAGTTCCTGATCCCTAAGCAGATTAAGGACCACGGCCTCACTGCCGATAACCTCGACATCACCGAAGCCGCAGTGCGCGCAGTCATCCGCGAACACACTCGCGAAGCCGGAGTGCGCAACCTTGAGCGCGAATTGGCATCGGTCTGCCGCAAAGTGGCCCGCAAGGTCGCCGAAGGCAGCCAGGACAAGGTGACCGTCGACATGCCCGAAATCACCGATTACCTGGGACGCAAGCGGTACCACTACGGGCTTATGGAGGAGCAGGACCAGATCGGCGCGGCGACGGGCCTCGTTTACACCGAGTTTGGCGGCGATGTGGTCTCCATCGAAGTATCGCTGCTGCGCGGCAAAGATGGCCGCCTCACGCTTACCGGCCAGCTTGGCGATGTGATGAAGGAATCGGCGCAGGCGGCGCTGTCGTACATTCGCTCCAAGGCGCGCTACCTCGACCTCGCCGACGATTTCTACGAGCGTACCGAGATCCACGTCCACGTGCCAGCGGGCGCGGTGCCCAAGGACGGCCCCTCAGCAGGCATCACCATCGCCACCGCGCTATCATCGGCGCTTACGGGCCGCGCAGTGCGCAAGGATGTCGCGATGACCGGGGAGATCACTCTACGCGGGCGTGTACTGCCTATCGGCGGCCTCAAAGAGAAGGTGCTGGCTGCTCACCGAGCTGGTATCCGCACAGTACTCTTCCCAGCCGAGAACGAGAAGGACATCGACGATATCCCCCAGAATGTCCGCGACGACATGCAGCTCCACATGGTGGCGCACATGGATGAAGTGTTGCCGCTTGCGCTGCTGGACCGCGTAGAACCGCGCGTGGAGCGCGACCTGCTCCCACTTTAGGGGGCGAGAAGGAACAAGCCACATGCTGCCAATGATGCACAGGAAGATGCTGATCGATAACCTTGATGGGAACGTCGAGCTATTCTCGAGCCTGGCCCAGCAAGCCATCGAAGCGGGTGAACTTGATCGTCGCCCGGATCCGGAGCGGTTCTCGCTGAGGGAAATCTTTGCCCATGTCGCCGACTTCGACCCGATCTTCCTCGGAAGGATTGTCGACGCGCGGGACAAGGACAACCCCACACTCGTCGGCAGCGACCCAGGCCGGATGGCTATCGACAACAACTACTCGCACTCGGTCCCCAATGTCGCCATCGACTGGCTGCGCGCCAGCCGCCCGGAACTCACGGCGGCATTGCGGGAGCTGACCGACGACGAGTGGAGTCGCACCGCAGACCACAAAGTGTTCGGGCCGATGACCATCGAGACCCTGGCAATCGCCGTCTCCATCCATGATGGCTACCACTTAAACCAGATACTGGAGTGGCTGAAGAGCTGACCATGTTTTAACTCTTAATTAAGAACGTGATCACAAAGGGGAACATTCGCGCGGCAAATGTCGTAGATAGAGATGTGTGATCTCCATCAATGTTCCCTTTGCTTTTGCAAAGGCCGGCGCTGCCAGTAAGTGAGGCAGCGCCGGTCTTTTTTTGTCGCAATGGGTTAGCTTGCCGGACTGCTTACTTCTTTTTCGACTTCTTATCGCCCTTGTCGGCAGGGGTCTCGGCCTTCGCCGGTGTTGGGTTGTCGGCAGGTGGTGCAGGAGCTGCAACCGCGGCTGGAGCGGGGGCGGGCGGGGGTGGCGGAGCTGCGGCGGCAGCAGCTTTGGCGGCTTCTTCGGCGGCTTTCGCGGCGGCAGCGGCTTCGGCGGCCTTCTGGATGCCGACTTCAAGCACAGCCTTCGCAGCAGCGATCGCCGGTTTATCGTCACCGGCTATCTTCGCCAGCACGGAGCCTTGTGCGTTGGTGACGAACAGGGTCGGCAGCGCTGTCACGCCCCATAGGCCGAGGGTGTAGTCTTCCAAATCCCATAGCACGGTGTAGGTGAGAGCTTTGTCAGCGGCAAACTTGACCAGGTCCGCTCGCTCACCCCGGCCTACTCCTACCACGGACAGCTTATCGCCGGGGAGGGTTGTCGCCCACTCCTGAAGCTGAGCCGCTACCGACGCCGAGTAGGCATCGGACGGGTCGAAGAACAGCACCGCGAGCCAGCCTTTCGCTCGAAGCTTCGCCGTGTTCTGATAAACACCCTTGACATCGCACAGGCCAAACTCCTGGATGGTGCGGCCTTCCGTAATCGCGCTTCTATCGAACATTGTGTCTCCTGTTGGGATCCGCACCGATGAGGCTGGGCGGACTTGTGGGGCAAATCTCTTGCGCGCTTCTTGTAAGCATGCGCGCATGACGCTATTGGATAATACCCGCTCGCCATAACGTTTCGGTATCGCCTCAGCCTTCGCTAGGCACACGAAACGCTGGTGATTCACCGCGAAGCGGCAAGGGGCTCGGCGTCAGGCTGGCGCAGTCTACGGAGGACGCCCAAGTGGCGAGCGCTCTTTCCCTACCCGCGCTGCTCGCGGCCGGGGCCGCCGATGACGGGGGCGGAGCCGCCCATGACACTTTCGACGCGGTAGACGCCGTTTTCGAGGTGCATGGAGTAGATGGCGTGCTGAACTATACCATCCTTGCCAGTCACATCGGCTTCGATCATGACATGCTCACCGTCGCTGTCTGTTCGGGCTGAGCCGTACTTGACGGACTTGTAGTGGGCGAACTGGGGATAGGAGTGGATCATCATCGTCCGGAACGAGTCAGCGTCGCGAAAGTGGCCCTGAAGCCCAGCACCTTGGTAGAAGCGAGCCTTGTAGTAATCGTCCTGCCGGAATGCGTCGAGTTGCGCAGTGATCGACTTCTGCGCGGCCTTCTTTTGGGCTTCAGTCGCAGCCTTTAGCGGGGCAGGAGCGGGCGGAGGCTGGCGGTTGAACTCGGGCATGGTATGGAACAGGCTGGAGAGCTTTGAGCGCTTTTCGGCGCTTCCAGTCCCATCGCCGGTCAAACTTCGGACGGTCTGCAGGGCGGCAAAGAGCACCACCAAAACGACCAACGCTGCTACTGCCGTTCTCGTCTTCATTCGACATCCCCCTGCCTCAGGCACACTCACATTGTAACGAGTTTTGCTAGTTCGAATTTGACCGCTGTTGATAATCGTTGGCCGCGACCTAGCTCGGCTACGACGAGAGACGTTTCGCGCGGACCCATCCGCCTCGCGGACTCGGCACCTTCCCGCAACGGGAAGGAAACTGGCTGAGGCATTGCCAATCACAAGAATCGTAGTGCCCAAGCAAGTTTCCATCCCGTTTCGGGCGAGTGGGTTGTCACTTCGCACAATTCAGCTCGGAATAAGCTACTTACTCCTGTTATCGAACTAGCAAAACTCGTTATCAAATACCTAACCAGGCTGAGCCTAGGTGCGCGGAAGACCGCGAAGTCACCCCTTTCCGCGCCTCGGAAGGCGCGATAATGGCCCGCTACACAGCCTGAACCAAGCAGGCTATTGCGTTCAGCTTGAACGCAACCTAACTGCTAAGATCCTACGTTTATTTCAAGACTTCGCGTGAAATAAATGGCCGCTTTGCGGCAACGATTACCACTGAATGAATTCAGCGGCTAGGGAGTTTCTGATTGTCCCTGCCGGGACGCTAGAGCGGCTTGGGCCGCTTTGCTAGCTGCATCGGAGTTCGCGGTGGCAATGCCAACGACAACATGTTGTCGTTCGGAATTTCGTAAGGACCTAACGGTTAACACCCACCCAATGGTAAGACAGACACAGCCCTCGTTACCCTTTAATAAATGGTTCTATCGGGAATTCTGTGGGTAGTTGTCTAATATGTGTTTATGACAGATCATGACCTTTACCAGCAGATTCTTGGTTTGACGGCGCCTTGGCGCGTTTCTGATGTTGAGCTTCGCATTGATGACGAAGAAGTTCTAG
>DASXUY010000038.1:0-44557 GCA_036504535.1 Capsulimonadaceae bacterium | reverse complement strand
CGGCTTGAGGCGCAAACGAACGACGACACATCGCACAATCTCCAACAAAAGCCGCCAACTCACCAAACGCCAAACCAGCCCAACCCATTCGCCACACCGCCAGCTTTGCGGCGATGAGGTTCCAGCGTCACGCTGGTGCCTCCCCCGCATGAGGGGCCGCCAGAGGCATCTCTTCTCTCCACCTACCTACCCTTCGATCTCAATCGTTTCGCCGGGAGTTGTGGCGATTGCGCGAAGAGAGTCGCCGATGCGCACGTTCGCGGTGTTACCGAGGATTGACGTGATCGCCGCTTTGACCAGCTTGCCTTCCGCCCATTCCACGTCGACAACGAACCCGCCTCGTGCGCGGATACCCGTGACTTTGCCGCTAGGCCAGGTTGACGGCAACGCGGGCAGCAGGTGAAGCTCGCCTGAGTGGCTCTGGAGGAGCATCTCGATGACACCGTTGGTTGCGCCGAAGTTTCCGTCGATCTGGAAGGGTGGGTGGAGATCAAAGAGGTTCGGCGCGGTTCGCTCGGGGCCGAGAAGATCCGTGATCAGCTTGTGCGCATGGTCGCCGTCCTCAAGTCTAGCCCAGAGGTTAATTTTCCAGCCAAGCGACCAGCCTGTGGAGAGGTCGCCGCGCGTCAGTAGCGTCTTCTTGACCGCTTCGAACAGTTCGGGGGTCTTTCGCCGCGTGATCTGCTCGCTCGGGAAGAGACCGTACGCGTGGGAAACGTGGCGGTGGTCTTGCTCGGGCGCGACGGCGTCCCAATCGTCGAGCCATTCCTGCAGCTGTCCCTGTGCGCCAATCTGCATCGGCGCGAGGCGGTCTCGGGTGGCCAAAATCTGGTCACGCAGGTCCTGATCTCGCCCCAGCACCTCAGAAGCAGAGGCGGCGGCGGTGAATAGGTCGCGGATAATCTGCATGTCCATTGTGGGCCCGGCGCAGATACTCACATCCCGGTGGTGAGCGTTCTCGGGCGAATTGGCAGGGTTTGTCACCAGCCATCCACGCTCGGGGTGCTCGACGAGGCTGTCGACGAAGAACTGAGCAGCTCCGATGAGGTTACTGTAGTTCCGCTCCAAGATCACCTTGTCGCCGGTGATTTCGAAATGGTCCCATATGCTCTTGGCCAGCCACGCGCCACCGCACTGCCACATACCGTGGAAGCAGCGATCAACGGGAGCGGTGCCGCGCCAAATGTCGGTGTTGTGATGCGTCACCCAGCCCCTCGCGCCGTACTGCAGGCGCGCGGTCTCGGAGCCAGTCACTGCGATGTCGTCGATCATATCGAACAGCGGGAAGTACGACTCAATGAGGTTGGCAGGACCGGCGGGCCAATAGTTCATCTCCGTGTTAATATTGATCGTGTACTTCGATCCCCACGGCGGGGTCATACTGTCATTCCAAAGTCCTTGCAGGGTCGCGGGCTGGAAACCGGGACGCGAACAGGCGATGAGCAAGTATCGACCGAACTGGCAATGGAGAGCGACTAGCGATGGGTCGCGGTCGGCGGCGAACGACGCAACTCGCTCCGCAGTCGGCCTTTCCGCGCTGCTCGACTGGCCGAGGTCGATTGCGAAGCGGCGGAACAAAGGCTGGTAATCAGCCAGATGCGCCTGTTTGATCGCGTCATAGCCTAGTGCAAGCGCGCCGCCCAACACGGCGCGAGCGGTGCCATGGCAATCGCCGCTGACGTCCTGATAGTTCACATAACTGGTCGCGATTGAAATAACGATGGTCGCTTCATCCGCCCCGGTGATAGTTATCGAGTCGTCGCCGGCCGTTATCGTGCCGCCGACACGCTCGATGCTTGCAAGGGCCGTAAAGCGGATGGAGCCGGGTATCTCCCCGACATCGCCGGATATCCCTTCGAGGATCAACAGCTTGCCGTAGGTGGAGGCTGAGGCGCGTTGCGGCGTTGCGAACTTCGCCGTGAACGACACCTTGCGCTTCTTGTCTGCGGTCAGCCGCATCACGATCACCTGGTTTGGCGCGCTGGCGATAGTTTCGCGGGTGTACGTTACCCCGTCAGCCGTATACCGAGTTGTCGCGACGGCAGTATCGAGGTCAAGCTCACGCTCGTACTTTGTTACCGCGCGGTACTTGGGCAAGGTGAGATCAAGTTGGCCGACAGTCTGATACGGCATCTGACCGCATGGCAGACCCATGAACTCAGTGTTGACAAGGTCTTGCGCGGCTGCCCATTCGCCTGCGAACACGAGACGACGGATTTCGTCGAGGTGTGCGCGGCCATCGGGGCGGGCATAGTTGTGCGGACCGCCCCCCCAGAGGGTGCTCTCGTTGAGCTGAATTGTTTCGGTCTCGGTGCCACCGAAGACCATGCCGCCGAGGCGGCCATTGCCTATGGGGAGCGCTTCTAGCCATTCGCGCGCGGGCTCGCGGTACCAGAGTCGTAGCTTCGCCGTTTGTGCGGAATCTGCGTTGGTGGTCATGTGGGGGATCCTACGGCGTATTGTTAACTTGCAGTCGCCGATTTATGTGAGATTTGCTGGAACGCCAAAGGCGTCTTGGATTGCTGAGATCTTGTATCAAACCTGCCGAAAGCGTGCCGGGACGCACGACGCGGGTCCGTCGACAATCATCCAGGCGGCTCGTGACGGGTCGCCAATCCATGCAGCGACCACTTGCGCCGCTTCGCGCATGTGTGTCACGGTGCGATCATGCGCCCAGTGTGCGTCGGACGCGATAATGATACGCCAATCAGTGCGCTCAGCGATGGCCCGTGCCGTTCGCCGCGGTCTGTCACCAAAATGGCCCAATATACTGCCTGTTGTTAGCTGAAGCATTGCGCCAACAGCGGAGGCGGTTTCGATGAACGCGAGGTCGTGCTGAATTTCCGTACTTCTCTCCGGGTGCGCCAGGACTGGTATGATTCCGCTAGCGACAAGGTCCTCTAGGAGGGTGATGGCGTTCGATGGCAACCGGTCAAATGGGGTTTCAATCAGCGCGTGGGTGCCTTCGTCGCCACCGAAACGCAGAAGCGTGTTGTCGCGAAGCCCCACGGCGACGTCGGGTCCCATGGGGATCTCGGTGGCTGGGATAATCTTCAGCCTGATCTCTCTGGCGTCAAGCTCCGCTTGCAAGGTCGCGACCCGCTCAAGCACCTGCGGCGCCTTTTGCTCGCGATTGTGCCAGAAACGATGCGGTGTTGCGGCGAGCGCGGTCGTGCCGGATGCAACGGCAGCCTTGGCCATCGCAAGCGCTTCGGCCATGTCTCGCGCGCCATCATCGATCCCGGGCAGGATATGGTTGTGTAGGTCGATCATGGGAAATTGCTTTGGCAGGGTCAGCAAGCCGACCTGCTTTCGCCAGATTGTGCAGGCGGCGTCCTCAGCCTAGCCGCCGAGCGAGTAGATGATCTGCGACACCATCATCAGTGCGGCCGTCTCGGTGCGCAATATTCGCGGGCCGAGTGTCACGGTGGGCTGACCAGCGGCGCGGGCATTAGCGACTTCTCCATCGGAGAAACCACCCTCAGGGCCGATCACAATAAGGATACGTTTGGCGTCAGACCCTTCCAGTTTGGACCGTAGTGTTACAATTTCTTCGCGCTCGTAGGCGAACAAAGCCAGATCGTAATCTGAGGCCAGTTTCAGCACATCGCTTAGGGGAATGATACCCTCCACGGTCGGAAGCTTTGCGCGTTCAGACTGTTCGGCGGCGGTTTTCACAATCTCACGCCAGCGCGGAAGCTTCTTGTCGAACTTCTCCGCCTCAGGGCGTGACCGCTCACACGAGAAAATGATGAAGCCGCCCACCCCGATTTCGGTGCCGTGCTGCAACACCTGCTCCAGCCTGTCTAGCGTCTTGGGAAGCGCTTGTGCTACATCGATGTGAACGCTGGGCTCGGTCTGCGGCTTGGTGTCGCGCTGGACACGGGCTGTCACGCGGCCCTTCGCCACATCCACGAGCACTGATTCGCAGGCTCGGCCAGCGCCATCGAGCACAATGCACTTGTCGCCAGCCCGCATCTTCAACACCGTGTGAATGTGGTGCGAATCATTGGCATCGAATATCACATCTTTGCCATCAATGCGGTCGGGGCTCACGAAAAATCGAGTCACGATTGGCTCCGTTGGTAGACTTGCGCTACCCACTCGCCTGAAGCTCGCTCGTCGGCCTCGCCAAGGCCAGCTTTGGCGAATGCGGCGCGGACATCGGCTGCTCGGTGATTGATAATGCCTGACGCGATAAACCAGCCACCGGGAGCCGTAAAGCCAGCAAGCGTTTCGGACAGCTCAATGAGGGTGTCAGCGATAATGTTGGCCACGACAACGTCGAAAACGCGCCCTTCGGGTAGTTGCTCGCTCGTTTCGATAGTGGCGCCGTTGACGGCAGCGTTCTCGGTAGCAATGCGCACAGCAAGCGGGTCGATATCCATGGCGTATACGGAGTCGGCTCCAAGTTTTGCGGCGGCGATGGAGAGGATACCGGACCCCGTCCCGATATCGGCGACAGTCTTGCCGGGTGCGACTACCTGCTCAAGCGCCTCCAGGCAGAGCTGCGTGGTTCCGTGGCTACCTGTGCCGAACGCCATCCCTGGGTCGATCACGATGGGCAAATCGTCGGCGGCGAGGTCGGGCGACTCCCAGGGCGGAGTGACGACCAGCCGCTTACCGATGCGAATAGGCTTGAAGTACTTCTTCCAGGCGTTGGCCCAATCCTGCTCCTCGACGAACGCCACATCTGCCTTTTCCGACAGACCCGTGATACCGATAGACGGCAGCAGCATAAGGGCGGCATCAACGGCGCGCAGCTGTGCAGGCAGGCGAGCATCCTCGGGAAGGTAGCCGGTAACACAGGGGGGTATCGAGATGTCATTGAGCGCGACTCCTTTGAATCCGGCGTTGTAGAGCAGTTGCTCCGCCGCGTTCATTGCTTCGACATCTTCAGCCTCGATTTTAACAGCAGCCCAGCGCATCATTGCATCCTTGTGTTTGTGTTTATAAAGAGATAAGGCCGCTCGCCGGGGGGCAGCCTATCCGGCGGGGACCCGGGTCACACTGGACAGAGATCCGCGCCTGCGTTGAGCTGTAATTGGCTCAGCGGTAGTCGGTGAAGTTCTACCGAAATGCGTCCATCACCTTGCCGATGAAGCCCTTGTCGCCTTCGCCGAGTCGGCTTGCGCCTTCGTCGCCGGATAGCAGGGCAAACTCGCGAAGCACGCGCTTCTGCTCGTCGTTCAACTCAGTTGGCACCGCAACGTTCGCGATCACATACAGCTCTCCCGGTGGGCGGCGACCGTTGACGTCGGGCATGCCTTTGCCACGGATTCGGAACGTTGAGCCCGTTCGTGTCGCGGCGGGTATGGTCAGCTTCTCGTCGCCAGCGAGGGTGTTAACGGTGATCGTTGAGCCGAGCGCCATGGTCGTGAACGGCACATCAATCTCGCAGTAAAGGTCGGCACCCTGTCGCTTGAAGATGTCGTGTTCGGCGACGTTGATGACGATATACAGGTCGCCCTGCCGCCCGCCGCGCGACCCAGCGTCGCCTTCGCCTGTGAGACGAATGCTCGTGCCAGTATCGACTCCGGCAGGCACGCGAATGGTGCGCTCACGGGTGGCGCGAACTCGACCGTTGCCGGAGCAAGTTTCGCAGGGCTGCGTTACAATCAAACCCTCGCCACGGCAACGCGTGCACGGTACGACGGTTGCGAATGAGCCAAGGATGGTGCTCTGGACATGCTTCACCTGCCCGCTGCCGTTACAACCGGGACAGCGTGTCGGCGATGAGCCTGGCTTGGCGCCTGAGCCCTTGCAGGCCGCGCAGCCTTCCTGGCGGGTCAGCTTAATGGTTTTGTCAGAGCCAGCAAATGCTTCTTCAAGCGGGATCAACAGATCGAAACGCAAGTCGTGACCGTCGCGGTTAGAGCCGCCTGATCCGCCGCCGCGAGTGTTGCTGCCCGCGCCGAAGAACATGTCGAACAGGTCGCCGAACGGGCTCGCACCGCCCATACCGTCGCCCATGCCACCCTGAGGGCCGTCATGCCCGTATCGGTCATAGGCGGCGCGGCGCTGGGGGTCCGACAGCACTTCTTGGGCCTCGTTGATTTCCTTGAAGAAATCTTCAGCTTCCTTGTTGCCGGGGTTGACGTCGGGATGGTGCTGGCGGGCAAGTTTACGGAAAGCTTTCCGGATTTCGTCCTGGCCAGCAGATCGTTCGATCCCGAGCAGCTCGTAATAGTCTCGTTTCGTACTCATGTCTGATTCAACAACACCTTCGGCCGGGTAACTCGCGGCCACGGTCAAAAACGGTCACTAGCACCAACCGGGTCGCACTCCGACTCGATGTCAGGAACGCGACCCGGCGTTGCGATACATTGTCTTTAGTTTGTTAACGCGCTCTTAGCTAAACGTCGGTGAAGTCCTCGGTCGTGGGACCGTCGGCTTCGAGGACAAACTCTTCGTTTTCCTCTTCCCCTTCGAGTGCTTCTCCACTGCCTTCAACGTGTCCGTTCGACGATTCATTACCACCGCCCACGGGCTCTGCGTAGGCCTGAGCAGCTGGCGCCGGGTTCTGCTTGGCGTCAAACACGGCATGGCTGAGTGCGAACACTGCCTTATCCAACTGCTCCATGCCTGCTTTGGTTCCAGGCATATCGAAGTTGTTGAGGGCGCTCTGTAGGATAGCCGCCGCTTCGGAAACGTCGGAGATCAGTGTTCCGCGCACATAATCCTTGGCGTCTTCGATGAGCTTCTTCGCGGTATAGACGGTTTGCTCTGCCTTGTTGCGAACTTCCTGCTCTTCGCGGCGCTTGGCGTCGGCCTGTCGATACCGATCAGCCTCGTCGACCATTTTGCTCACTTCGGCGCGGGACAGACCGCTGCTCGACGTGATCGTGACCTTCTGGACATTGTTCGTCGCAAGATCGCGCGCGGATACGTGTACGATACCGTTGACGTCGATGTCGAATGTCACTTCGATGCGCGGTACGCCTCGTGGTGCGGGAGGGATTCCAGATAGCTGGAACTTGCCGAGGGTTTTGTTGTCCTTGGCGAAATCGCGCTCACCCTGAAGAACGTGAATGTCTACGGCATTTTGATCGTCGATGGCCGTGGTGAATAATTGAGAATGGCTAGTAGGGATGGCCGTATTTCGTTCGATCAATCGGGTGAACACACCGCCCTGGGTTTCGATGCCCAGACTGAGCGGAGTAACGTCGATGAGCACAAGGTCGCGCACGTCGCCGCCAACGATACCCGCCTGAATGGCGGCTCCTTGGGCGACGACTTCATCAGGGTTGATGCCCTTAAACGGTTCAATTTTGAACGTCTGGCGTATCAGCTCCTGAACGGCAGGCATGCGGGTTGATCCACCGACAAGCAGGATCCGCTTGATATCGGTAGGCTTGAGGCCAGCGTCACGCAGAGCGCCTTCGGTGGGGCCAATCATGCGTTCAAGTAGGTCGCGGGTCATATCCTCGAGCTTTGCCCGTGTAAGGCTTGTTTCAAGGTGAACAGGCCCAGCGGCACCGGATGAAAGGAATGGAAGGTTGATGTTTGTTGTCAGAACGGTAGACAACTCAATCTTGGCTTTTTCCGCCGCTTCCTTGATACGCTGCATAGCAATCAAGTCGCCGCGAATATCGACATCCGGGTTGGCGTCGGAGAACTCGCTCGCGAGCCAGTCCATCACACGCTGATCCCAGTCGTCCCCGCCGAGACGGGTGTCGCCGGAAGTTGAGCGGACCTCGAAAATATCGCCGGTAATTTCGAGGATGGACACGTCATACGTTCCGCCTCCGAGGTCCCAAACAAGCACGATGCCGTCTTCATTACGGTCTTGGCCATAGGTGAGACAGGCAGCGGTGGGCTCATTGACGATACGAACGACTTCAAGGCCAGCGATTTCGCCAGCGTTCTTGGTCGCTTCGCGCTGCGCATTAGAGAAGTACGCGGGAACCGTGATGACGGCTTCCGTGACCTTCTCGCCGAGATATCCCTCGGCATCATGGCGCAGCTTTTCGAGGATCATCGCGGAGATCTGCTCGGGGGTGTAATCCTTGCCGTCAATGTTGACGGCATAGTTGGTCCCCATGTGTCGTTTAATCGACGAGATCGTCCGCTCCGGGTTGGTAATCGCCTGGCGTTTGGCCAAATAGCCTACCAGGCGCTCACCGTTCTTAGAAAAACCGACCACGGAAGGACACAGAGTGCTTCCCTCCGCTAGCGGAATCACTACAGGCTTACCGCCCTCAAGGACAGCAACTACCGAGTTTGTGGTTCCGAGGTCGATACCTACTGATCGTCCCATAGTAAGAGCTAAGCCTTATCTGCCAAGTCAGACTCGTCATCATCGGCATCTTCTTCGTCTTCAGTTTCGCCGTCTGCATCTGCTTCGTCTTCGTCAGTGTCGGCTTCATCGTCGACTGGCGGAAGAAATGCGGCAAGGTCTGCCGAGATCTTCTCAGACGCAACCGCTTTTGACGGTGGCGGCGTAACAGCGAGGAAGTTCTCTTCGATGCTTACCACTGGCTCTGAAGCAACGATATCATCCGCGCTCGCCTTCACTGGCTCAACAGCTTCAGTGTAAGTAACCTTACCAGACGCGATCTCTTCGAGGGCGATGGTGAGCATGTTCGTGGATGTCGTCTCAATAAGCGGGGGCGCACCCTCTTTGAGTTGCTTGGCCCGCTTGGCGGCCAGAACGACCAGCGAGTAGCGGTTGTTGACGCGATCTACGGTCACGTCGCCTTCCGGTTTTGTCAAAATTCCTAATCTCCTTTGGTCCGCTGATCTTCGATCTGGAGTATGAGGCGCACACCATTGATGTTAACGCCCTGATCTTCAGTCAAAGTTCGTACTCGCGCTAGTTTCGCGAGATCACGGTCCGAATATAGCCTACGCTTCTTGTCGGTGCGCCTTGGCACAACGATGCCTTGTTCGTCTAGGACCCGCAAAGTCCACGTCGGCATGTGAACGAGCTTTGCAGCCACGCTAATTACGTACAGCGGCTCGTCCGAGGGAGAAGCGTCCCGTGCGTCATCCTCAGTCGGCCTCATATCCGAGCGGTCTTCATCCATGGCCGGCCCGACGCCATTCGCGTTCTGATTCGCTGAATGCTGCATGAGCTTTTCGCTTCACACTTCTATCCAGGCGACCGCTTCCGTCAACCCGATGGGGGCGAGCCCCTCGAATTAAGGTGAGCTTCAATGTATCGATTATGATAATATTGCTACCAATACTCGCGCAATATTCGAATTATCGCGTGCAATATAAGGGATACGGCAGTTGCGCGAGGACGTGCCAAATGAGCAATCTCCGGCAGAATTCGTAATTCTGCCACAAATAGCCCATGGAATTATAGACGAAAACGGTCCCAACCGTCAACCACAAATGCTTCGCGGACCGAATTTGTCCGTGATTGAGGCGTTGACAAGCTCGTTGCCGTATAATAACAGGGCTATGAAGCAACTCATGAAACGTATTTTGCTGATCGTTGCAGTCGCAATTGGCGGTGTCGCCATCTTTTTAGTTGGCTATCATTCGCTCCACCGATCAATCCCCTACAGCCAACTCATCACGACCAGCTACTGGAACCGACACTTCAAAGGCCACGACTTCTACGACCCGCGCGGGGCGATGCTCTACCACGGAAACCCCAAGTATCGAGAAGTGGCGCTGACAATTGACGACGGCCCGCACAAACTTTACGGCCCGCAAATCCTCGATGTGCTTACCCAGTACAATGTGCCCGCCACCTTCTTCCTAGTCGGTGTGCGAGTGAAGCAGGAGCCGGAAATCGTCCGGGATATAGTCGCGCAAGGCCATGAGGTTGGAAACCACACATACGACCACCAACGACTAGACGGGCTCAAACCTCACCAGATAGCAAACGAGTTGCGGGACAACGGCACAGCCGTGTATCGTGCCGCCGGCATTAAGATGAACATAATGCGTCCGCCGGGCGTGCAGTTCAATGACAAAGTGCTGAACGTCGCTAAGACGCTCGGTTATGTGACGGTCAACTGGAATAACGCAGCGCGCGACTACCAGAAACAGACTCCGGATTACATCGTGAGGCGGGTTGTAGACAGCACGGAGGCTGGGAGCATTATCCTACTTCACCAGGACAATCCCGATACTGCTGCAGCTCTACCTCGCATCATTGCCGCGTTGCAGAAGCGCGGTTACAGGTTCGTCACGGTCAGTACTATGCTCGCGCACCTTGGAGTCGAGCCATATGCCGACCTTGAGAAGACAGCAATCGCCGCGCGACCAGGTGAGATACCCGTCCTAGCAAACGGCAACGCGTACTACCCTAATGCAGCACCAGGGAAGCCGTCGGCAGCGACGCTCGCAAAGGCCAAAACCCCGCTCACACAATAAGCTGCGCCTTACCGCCGATGGGCAGCGACAAAGGCCAGCAAAGCTTCCCCGGTAGCGTCGCCAGGGTCGGCGATGGTTGCGACGATGCTTCCGTGGTCCCTACCGGCCACCTCCAGGTACGTTGCGTCTTCATGTCCGACGCTTTTGAGTAGCGCGACAAAGTAGCTGTTCTCCTCAGGCCGCGCAGGGATATCCTCTGATCCGCATATCGCCAAAATCGGTGGAACGTGCTTACCAGCGTGAAAAGCTGGCGCGGCGTCGTCGATGGTTGGCGTGTTCCACGGGTCGTTCACGCCTCGTTCTTTGCGTATGGTGGCATGGGTGAACATCTGTCCGCTCACCGGAATCACCCCGGCGATATCTGAGAGTTTGACGCCGTACCGCGCGAGGTAGGACGGATCGGTAGCGACAATTGCGGCGAGGTATCCGCCTGCCGAATGACCAGCGATGAAGACCGAGTGCGGGTCCGCGCCATACGAAGTGGCGTTGCGAATCGCCCAAGCGACGCACGCCGCAGCATCATCGACGGGATCGGGAAAGTGTGCGCGCGGATAGAGGCGATACGATGGAATGACCATCCCGACACCGCGAGAAGCAAGTGCGATGGTTACATCGCCATCCTTGCAGCCCTCTTCTAACCCTCCACCATGGAACCAGACTATCAGTGGAAAATTTGAGGCTCTATCGGGAAGGCTGAGATCAAGCATGCAGCGCTCTCGCTGATAATCGTCTGCAGTCGACGGCGCGTAGTACGGAATATTGGGGTGGAATGGCATGGTGTTGCTCCGAAGTCTATGATAGCAGATTCGGTAAGCGTGACGCCACTCGTGTTTATGACCGTCAGCCGCAGCAGGGAGCAGTGATCGAGCGCGAGTGGGCATGCGCCGCACTCAACGGGCGTAGAGGCACTTGCATGCGAACCGCACTAGATGCCGACGCCAACCATCTGCAGCTCCACGCGAGCCGCATCCAAGCGTTCCGTTACAATCGCCACAGCCTCGCGCGCCACCGCACACTCGCACTGGACTGAGCAGCGGCTGAGCTGGTGTTCGTCAATGCAGTATCGCGGACATCCCGGAGTGAGTGCGCGCTTATCGGGGAAGCGTGGCCCCGTGTAGAGGTCCATGAACTCCCCGATCGGCACGGCCATGGTTGTCCCGCAACTTTCGCCGCGATGTAGGAACAAGAGTAGGCCATATTCAAGCTTTTCCATGTCGACTTGATAGCCAATCACGAATACCGTCGGATCAGTCAGTAGATCATCGCGCGTCGCCCATGACTTGCTACAGTGTCCACACGTTTTGAAAGGCACATCCATACTATATTCCCCTCTCTATGAATGGTCGGTAGAAGAGAGAGTATTGTCTAGCTGTTTTTGCGAATGAATACAGATCAGGCAATATGGAAATGAAACCGGAAGTATGTCTTCCCACATAGACACCTACTTGGAACCGGTTCCACATTTTCGTCGACGGGTATTGACATGGTGCAGTATCTATGATAAACTGGAACCGGTTCCAATAAGGCGAGCAACTATGCCAACTATCGAAGATGTAGCAAAAGCATGCGGAATGGCGAAGTCAACCGTTTCGCGGGTGATTAACAACAGCCAGGGTAACGTAAGCGCAAGAACGCGCGAGCACGTCATGAAGGTTGTACGCGAAATGAACTTCCAGCCAAGCGCTATGGCGCAAGGGCTGTCGAAGCAGCGCTCTAACATGATTGGCATTGTTACACGTAACGCAAACCATCTTCTGACCGACGGATACTACGGGTCTGTCATCAACGGCATAGCCGATGCCGCAGCAGCCGCAAACCAGGTCGTGGCCCTGTATCAAGGCGTTATCTGGAAGGATGAGGCCAAGACCCAGCTCACATTAGTGAACGGATGGTGCGACGGCTTCCTCATTCTGATGGCCAATCAGGACGCCGCCCTATCGAGCGCGCTACTAGCGCACGGGATCCCATTTCTTTACGTCAACAGCGGAGATCTCGTCGACGGCATCATGTCTATCGACATTGACAATGCCGACGCAGGCTACAAGATGACCCGTCACCTGATTGAGCACGGGCATCGACGAATCGCGTGCATCCACACCGGCGTTGACCAGTTTTCTATCGAGCGGCGCGATGGCTACAAGAGAGCTCTTCAAGAAGCCGGAATTGAGTGCGACGAACGCTTGGTGGTCACGGCCTTTTACAAACCCGAGATCAGCGGTTACGAAAGAGCTCAAGAGCTCCTTCGTAATACATCATTGGGCATCACCGCCATCTTTGCAGCGACCGACGTCTTAGCCACCGATGCGGTCTACGGGGCAAAAGACATGGGGTTTCATGTTCCTGACGATATATCCGTAGTCGGAATCAACGACACGGCGGAGGCTCTGCGGTGCAACCCGCCGCTCACCACACTCAGCCAGTCCGTTGAAGAACTGGGAGTAAATGCGGTAAACGTCCTTCTCGACCGAATTGCCCGACCAACCCAACCGTCTCGCCATATAACGTGGCCAACCCGCCTTGTTGAGCGAGAAACGGTAGCGCCACCCAAAAACAGATAGTAAGTTGCGGAGTAGCCACACTCACAAAAAACCGAGGACAGACGATGAAAAGACTCTCTGGATTCACGCTAATTGAACTTCTCGTTGTGATTGCAATCATTACAATCATGGCAGCTATATTGTTCCCAGTGTTCGCTACTGCGCGAGAGAAGGCCAGGCAAACCACATGCAGCAGCAATATGAAGCAGATCGGCCTCGGGCTCATGCAATATACTGCGGACTACGATGAGTACTTCCCAGTAGGATCGGCCGGAGTTTGCAACGGCACGGCCCCCAACATGGACTGGATCGACGAAGTCCTTCCCTATGTGAAGTCTCGCGACCTATTTGTTTGCCCCAACGATCCACTCAATTGGCCCCAAACAAACAACAATATAAACCCATATAAGGCGCTTGGCAACCCATACACGTCGTATAAGGCGAACGGGCACTACAAGTGGGGCGGCAGCTATAACATTCCGCTGGGAGTTATGGTCTCGCTCAGCGACATCAACGGAGGTCCATTCAAAGTGCTGGCAGTGTCGCAGATAGTAGCCCCCGCAGAAGCGATTGCCGTCGCGGAGCAGGAGCAGGTGAGCATGCCTTGGATTGCGCCAGCGAGTATGCCCAACGCCAATATATTCCCGGCGGGTACCTGTCATCAAACCCAGGTGCTGCTTGAAGGAAACCAAAACGGCGTCTCCGCGATTCCAGACGGCAGGAAAGCGATGACTGCAAATGGCCCCTACGACTTCACCGGACCGAACGGCGGTGTCACCGCAGTGCATAACGGCAAAGCCAACTTCATCTTCTGCGATGGGCACGTAAAGCTGATGGAGCCGTACCTGACCAATCCTCAATGGGTCGCCGCGTCGAACATGTGGAACGTGCGCAAAATATAGCAACCCGCCCGCGATCAGATAAAGGAACTTCGAATGTTATTTTCGCTCAAAAGGACAATTACGATCATGGTATGTGCTTGTTCGGTGACCTCTGGCGCTGCCATTGCTGCCGCTCCGGATGCCCAAACAACTCCCGCACCTCCCGCCGTCACTGCGAACAGCTTCAGCGCTGTGAGCCCGCCAGAGTCCCGCGACTACCTATGGCTCTCGGTTAAGGGCAGCGACATCGTCACGTCGCGAAAAAGCAAAGGCGGCGAGCAGCGGTTCATTCCCGTGGGCATCGGCTACGCCCGGGACGTCATTCTCAGGGCGCAGGATGAAGAGATGATGCAGTACTGTAACTCCCATTTCCTGAACACCGTCAGGCTCCCTTTCTATACAAATAGGTTCAACGGGCGACTAGATAGACCCATAGACATCGATCAGCATATCTCGGGCTTCATCGACCCGGTTGTGCAATCGGGCATCAAGAACCATGTCTACGTGCTTCTTGACGATCACGAGTATTTTCACCAGACAATCGAAGAAGACAAAGCGCGAGGAACACAAACGAGCGCCGTTTGGGACGAGAAGACCGTGAACCAGTGGATTGATCGCTGGGTTAAGGTGGCGACACGCTACAAGGACGAGCCCAATATACTGGGCTACGAGTTGTGCAACGAACCCAACGGGATACCTGCCGAAACCGTACGCGACTGGTATACGCGGTGCCTTAAGGCAATCCGCAAAGTGGATACCCGGCACATTATCTTCGTCGGGACAGCCGACTGGTCGCACTCGCGAGCAATGGAAAAGACATGGGGTCCGGTTGCGAAAAGCGTCGATGCTCCCTACAACAATATTGTGTTCGCGTTTCACGACTATCCCACCGACAACCACCCGTGGATCGTGCATAAGCACGTTACGGCATTTCGCGACAAATACAATGTCCCTGTGATGTGTACCGAGTTCGGCGCAAGCTGGTGGGACCACGACGAAACGACATGCCGCGAGTTCGAATCCGGTATGATGGCCGTGTTCGCCAAAGAGAACGTCGGCTGGATGGTCTGGGCAGTCAAGACATTCGGAGACAACCCACGAAACCCGACCCCGCCGCCATTCAACAAAGGCGACGACAAAGCAGAGTACTACAAGCGTGTCAAAGCCTTGGGGCCGTTCGACTCCTGCGCATACACCGATATTTGGGTTCCGACGGCTCACATCATGGCGAGCACGTTCCCTGAGCCAGCGTCGGCACCGAAGAAGTAATCGCCTCGGGTGTGTGCGAAAACAAGAGCAGGTGGCACTCGTCCCCTGCTCTTGCCCACGTGCAGTCCACCAAACTCGTCACCCTTGGCTAATTCCGTGCATATGCGGCAGTAAGTACCACATCTGCGCACGGTCGTCACCCGCTTTGGTGGGCTCTACGGTGTACATGTAGTCGCCCCACCACGCGCCCGCGGACCACCACGTGTAGCCTGCCCATACATCGGGATTCGCTTCCATGTACGTTAGCATGTTGTCGACAGCAGCTTTGTTGACCTTGCCTTCACCGACACCGAATTCGCCCAGAATGGCGCGCTTGCCGGTCGTGCGGCACCATTCGGTGAAAGACTTCAGCCGCTCGCTGCCGATAGTCGGGCTGATCGCGTCGGCGTGAGTGCCCGAGTTGTCTTCGTCAAAGTACTGGTGCACCTCGAACATATAGTTGTTCGCGGGATCCTTAATATTTGCCATCGCTGTGCTGCCGTTACCGACCCAACCGTGGGCTCCAGTATAGTCGATGCCAGGGACCAGGATGACGTTTTTCGCACCAGTTGCCCGTATTGCCGTGACCGCCGCCTGCGCAGAGTCGAACCATTGCGATACGGGGACCCCGTTGGGCTCGTTCATCAGGCCGAAGTACACCTTCGGGTTGTCTTTGAACATCGTGGCCAGCGTGCTCCAGAGCTTGGCGAAGGCTGAGTTGGGCACTTCGGGCGACCCGATCGTCTTGCCGAAATAGCGGCCGAACTCGTGCGGATCGATCAGCATGATGAGCCCTTTGGATGTGCCGAGATCGACGGTCGCTTTCAGGCGGTCAAGCTCGGTCTGGATCATCGGCTGATCAAGCGCAGGCTGCAGCACGCCCCAATGGAACGGGAAGCGGACAATGTTGACACCGCGTGCCGCAAAGTAATCGAACTCAGCTGCGGTCGGATAGGTGAACATGGTTCCGTAGACGCTTGGCATGCCTGGCTTCATGTGCGCAAACTCGCCGCCAGAGATGTTAACACCGGTGAAGTCCAGAGGCTTGCCGACGCGTTTGAACGGCAGCGGGATGCGGCCCAACGTCCGTGTGCTGGCAGTGAGTTGGATGTCGTCAACGTAGAAAGTGGGCGCATCGGTACCATTCTTTGATTCAATACGCAAACCAGTCATCCTGGCAGAATCGGCAAGACCAAGAGACGACAGCGGGACAATCACTTGCGTCCATGTGTTTGCCACGAGCGGAGGGATCACGGCCTCGCCCTTCGGCTTGCCATCCTCGGTTCCCCGTACTATGAGGCTACTTTGCCCACCGGTTTCGCCGCCGTTGATCCAGAATGTCAACGCGCCATATCGTGACGAGTCGAACGGATCTGATGAGAACTCCAGCGCCTTGCCTCCCGAGATGTCGACGCTCACCGACCGGTCGCCGCTGTGCACGGGCGCCTCACACGCCAGCTTGACATCGGCCGTGCTTAGGCTAGTCCAACCTGCGCCCCGGCGGTCGGCAAAGATGGTCACGAGCGGCTTGCCCAGCACCGGTGATGC
Organism: Capsulimonadaceae bacterium; assembly: GCA_036504535.1. Classification (GTDB taxonomy): domain Bacteria; phylum Armatimonadota; class Armatimonadia; order Armatimonadales; family Capsulimonadaceae; genus JARLGU01. The sequence goes on along the minus strand of DASXUY010000038.1, from coordinate 28,008 downwards.
AGTCGGCTCAAGTGATGCGGAGAAAACAGGAGTGACTGCCCACGCTAGAAGCGCAGCGAGAGTAATCGTAATGGTACGGTAGTTCATTGGTTTTGTTGGAAATCGGTAGATATGGAAGCCCGCGGCTCTCAAGAGCTAAAAAGTGTGTTTGCGGTAGTCCGAACTGGCATATAAACAGCGCCCCAGCTGGCCGATTTTCGGGTAGCTGGGGCCAAGCCTGGTTACGGAGTTGCGGGATCTTTGGAGATGCTGATGTTGTCCATCCAGAAGCTGTGAGCGTCGTCGTTCACCTTCTGCGGGACAACCACGATCTGATCTATATCGACTGCGCTCAGGTCGATGCCCTTGCCGTCATTGACGAACTTGTCGAACCCGATTGCGTACGTCTTCCAGGCCGACGGCACGTCGGTAACATGGAAGGTGTATGTCTTCTTGTCTGATGCGCGAAGCTCAATGCGCGCGGTGATTGCCACGTCGCTTTTGAGGTTGAACGTGATATGTCCCTTGTTGTAGTTCGACCACGCGTCGCCGGCCATACTCCACTTGGGCTGGATGCCGATGCCCATGTATGATCCGCCACCGGGCTGCCACTGGTACGAAGCTAGCAGCGAACTCGCGGACCCGCCAGCACCGGTCGTGGCATCGTTGGACAGCTTTAGCGTCGCGCCGTTAGCGAATGTCCACCAACCATCGGTGCCCTTGTCAAAGCTGTAAAGCACTTTGTCAGTGCCTGCAGCCATGCCTGGGATACCAGCCGACACAAGGGCAAGAAGAGCGCAGAGCGCTATGAGAGTTCGTTTCATTGTAAGGTTCGTTCCTTTCGATAAAGCCCGCTCGTTGCGGGCGAAAATGTGGCAAACCAGCCGGCTTCAACTTGTCTACCTAATGTCGTAGTTATATAGTCCGGGGATTTGCGCCTGCTCTTGAGAACTGCTCAGCCACTTGACGTGGCCATCGGCGAAGCAATAGCACGCGCCGTCGTTGTGTCTCTTTGATGGATTGACTCCATAACCGTTGTTATTGTTCGCCCCAGGATTCTTAGCTGCGGACAGCGCGTTGTTGTAGGGCGAATTAACACCGCTAAGCTCAGCACGATCCTCTTCCCCACGATCGGCGAGCATCGCCACCGATGCCGGGCTGCCTATCTTGGATAAGACCAGTACAGAGTACGCGTTCTTGTTGAGGGGGACGCAGTTGACATCGATATCGTCGCTGCCGTTTATACCGCCCTGCCAGTTGACGTTCCGCAATACCTGTGCATTGTAGGCGTAGCTAAATTGCCGGTTTATAGCCGATGCATTTTTGAATTGAGCAGCGTCATTGCCAGTTGGGCCGTCCGGGCAGTAATACACTCCCGACGATTTTGTATACGGATACACGTAGCCCATCCACATCGCCTGATTGCCCCAGTTTGTTGCGAACTGAGGACTTCCTGCACCTTGAAGCGCCGCACAGTTCACGGCGACAGTCCCAAAGGGGTAGATCTCGCCCAGAGGCATAAAGTCGTCGTAGTCTTGAGTGTACTGCAGAATAGCCAGACCGCACTGTTTGAGATTGCTCGTACACTGAGACTGACGCGCCTTTTCGCGAGCGGTCGCGAATACAGGAAATAGTATTGCTGCTAGTATAGAAATGATTGCGATTACTACTAGTAGCTCGATTAATGTGAATGCTCGATTGCGATAGGTATTCATAGTTAATACTCCAATTTATAAGACTGCCTTATGGGGTGCGCAATTGGACTCTAGGCACGCTGAACTTGGTTCCGCTCATTATCGCGAAGTCATTAATAATAGATCCCGCCATTGATAATCGACGGCTTTAGCGCGACATATTGCGAGTACGAGAGCATCTTGACGTGCCCATCGGCAAATGCGAACTGAGCTCCGTCATTGTGGCGAGTGGCCGGATTGTGCCCCGTGGCATTGGTCAGCGAATCGCTTCCGGCCCCGCTAGTAGTTCCTTTCGGATTTGATCCAGCTATATTGACGCCTGATGCTCGATCATATTGACCACGGTCCATTAACATATAGATCTGACTGGCGCTCGTGAACTGAGACAGCTGTGTCGACGGAGCCGCCGAGGTTGGCTTAAGCACGCCGCATGATGCGTCAATGGTGTTGCCGGTTTCCCAGTATGCTGTGGGCAACACATACTGGTTATAGGCATAGGCGAAGTTGGTGTTGCCGGGCTTAGAGGTGTTGCCGGAATTCCAAAATCCAGGGTTCGATTCGACGCCCGTGGGACCAGACAGGCAGTAATAGATACCTGTCGACCTCGTATAGGGATAAATAAGTCCCATCCACATCGGGTCACCGCCGCTGCCAGTAATATTCCAAACATAGTAGAGCGGCATGCCCGGCCAACTGTTAGTTATGCACGTTCGAGCCGCATTATCCCAGCCGTAGTGACCACCACAGGGCATGCACTCGTCGTAGTCTTGAGCGTACTGAAGAATGCCGATGGCACACTGCTTGAGGTTGCTGGCGCAATTGGTCTGACGCGCCTTCTCGCGCGCAGTAGCAAATACGGGAAAAAGTATAGCTGCGAGTATTGCTATGATAGCTATAACTACGAGTAGCTCGATTATAGTAAATGCTCGTTTCATATCGGTACCTTTGTTTACTCACACAACGGGCCATCACCGTGCCGGTGCGGCGACCGTATCGCCTTCTCGCAGGCGAAGCGGGCGGATTTTCTTGATTGGTATTAGCGGCGAATCCTCGATCAAATGCATCAGCAGTTGAACGGCCTCGTCGGCGAGGCCCTCAAGATCCTGATCCATCGTCGTCAGCTTAGTCCCATGCTCGGGACCAAAATCAACCCCGTCGATGCCAGCGATCGAAATGTCGCCAGGGACACAGACCCCGTTGGCGGCAAGTCCGCGCAGAGCTCCATAAGCTACATAATCGTTGGCGCAGAACAGCGCGGTAGCACTCTGCGCGATCGCTTTGCCGTTTTCCAGCGCGCGATCATAGCCCGACTCGTAGTCGTAGCGACCCTGGTACACGAGGCGCGGGTCGAACTCAATCCCTGCGTCGGCGAGTGCTTCTCGGTAGCCGCGGAACCGATCATTTGCGCTCTGGTAGTAATCGTCGCCAGTGAAATGCGCGATCCGTCGATGTCCGCGCTCAATCAGGTAGCGCACCATCATCTTGGCACCGTCGTAGCTCGAAATGTCGACGCTTGAGACGTCCGGGTCGCTCGCAGCTTCATTGATTGAAACGAACGGCGTGGTCCGCATTTTGAGCTCGGGGATCATCCGGTCGCCCAGCGGTGCCACGAGTAACAGGAGCCCGTCGCAACGCCCATCGCAGAAGATCGGGACTGCTGTGTCGGGATCAAGCCAGCGGTCGCCGTTGAAGATCATGACGCTCTGCCCTAGCTTCGCCCCGGCATCCACAATGCCTCCGATAACGGCATTGAAGTACGGGTCCTTGAAGACAGACCGGATCGGGTGAAGAGCGACAACTCCAATGGTGTTGACGCGCTTGCCATGCATGCGGCGGGCAATAGCGCTCGGATGGTAGTTCAAATCGCGCATCGCTGCGAACACGCGGTCTCGCGTCTCTCGCTTGACAGGGCGAGGACCGTTATTGAGCACGTACGACACCGTTGCCGTCGACACCCCCGAAGCTTCTGCGACTTTCTTGATATTGGTCATAATCTGCGAGCAATCTATCAGCACGTAATCGATTAGATAAACGGATTGTATCACGACTCACATATGCTGTCAAGCGGTTTTTCAAAAAAGTTAATCGATTAGATAATTCCGCTTACCCTTCCAAGCGTCCCCTAGCACGCAAGCTGTAAATGGGGTCGCAACGCAGTCATCAACGGGGACTCATCACCACCTTCCAGCGGATCGCACGCGAACATGTAGTTATCCCAAATCGCACCGGCAGCCCACCATGTGAACGCCACCCAAACGTCGCGGTTGGCTTCCATGTATCCGATCATGTCATGGATGGTCTCGGCATATCCATCGACCACCGGTATACCGAATTCCCCCAGCAGTGCCTGTTTGCCGTGCTCCCTGCACCACTCGGTGAACTGAATCAACCGCTCGCTGCCAATTGTGACGCTGACAATCTCAGGATGCGTGCCCGACGAGTCGTCGTCGACATACTGGTGCGCTTCGACAATCCAGTTGCTCAGCGGGTCGACGATCCCTAGCAGGTTGTCGTTACCGCTCGCCAGCCAGCTATGAGCGCCATCCCAATTGGTGCCGGGCACAGCAATGAGGTTCGTCGCGCCGGTCGCTCGTATCGCGGCGACTGCGGCGTTGGCGATTGGCAGCCATTCGGCGGCGGATTGCTTGAACGGCTCGTTAATCAATCCGTACCAGATGCGGGCATCGTAGGCGAACTCTGTGGCGAGCCGCGTCCATAGGTCCGCAAACCACGCGGTTGGGACCGCTGGTCCGCCGATGGTTTCCTTGAAGTAGTTACCGAAGTTATGTGGGTCAAGTACGGCAACAGCCCCCTTGGCAAGAATGTAGTCGACAACGGCCTTAATGCGCTCGATTTCGACGACCACCAAGTCGGTAAGGGGCTCAGGTTGGACGATCTCCCACGAGAATGGAATGCGAAAGATGTTCATCCCGCAACCTGCGAAGTAGTCCACCTCTGCCTCCGTGGGATAAACGTAATGCTCACCGTACACGGGATCCACCTTTGCCTTAATGTAGCCCCACTCGCCGCCAGAAATGTTCACGCCCGTGTACTGTATCGGCTGTCTTTGTGTCATCGCTGCCATCGCATTTACCCATCACTTATCGTATGTTAATCGATTAGACTCCAGTATAGCACGGAACAAAAGTGCCGTCAACCCCAAACCCCGATGCCTATCCATCAAATCTACTGCCACCCCTACCCAAAAAATGCCCCGGCGGCACGAGCCGTCCTAAATCACTGTCCTTATCATCCCTAAACACACAAACGGCCCCGCGCACATTTATGCACGGGGCCGATGACACTACTCCAAAGCTACATGCGGTTGCTGTAACCGATGGACAGCACCGTAGAGTGGCTGCCTGCCTCAAGCTCGTGCTTGAGATTGACCTGAATGCCAGCCGTCGGCGTAACCGCGAATCGTGGCCCAACCATGATGCGCGTGTACGTCAGACCGTCTCCGTTAGCAGCGCGGAACTTCGTTAGCTCGTACTGCACCGTGGTTTTGGGCTGAACTCGAGTAACGCCGCCCAGCCAGAGGAAGTACGGGTTGCCGAGGATATCGCCAGATTTTCGGGCGATAAACGTGTAGTTGCCACCAACGTAAAAGAGGCTGTTGCCGCGAGGCTTGGAAACTGTGACCGTCGGCGCGAGGCCCCAGCGACCGACTCCGATGAACTTGTTCGGGCTCCCTGTAGGCACAATGAGCTTCGCGCCGTAGACGGTGGTGAGGCTCGACGGGTCAGTTTCATCGAACGAGTAGTGGCGGAATGTTATTTCGGAATCATCGAACGAGCTGCCGGTGGTGATGCCGGGAACATGCAGGAACTCGTACGGCAGGATAGCCGCGATCTCGTTGTTCCCCATCGCTTTTGTGTATCCAGTCAGGATGGTCTGTCGATCACCCTTATTGATACCATGACCGGCATCATTGTGCCAGCCTTCGAACTCCATGACGGCAGAGAACTCGCCGTCATTCGGAGCGCCCATCGGTCGCGCCGACAGCACGGGGCTGCTATAAGTAAGCGACTGCCCGCCGCCTGGAAGCTGGGTCGTAACGCCCATACCAATTGTCGGTATTCGATCGGTAATGACGGGTCCGGTGGACTGCGCCATCGCAGCTTTCCCGAACATCGCTACCAATGCCGCCAAAACGACAAGGAATCCGAGCCTCAACGAGGCTGCTTTCGAGTACTTCATGCTTATCTCCTGTTTTCCGATTTACAACTCTTTTGTTTGAGACTAGCGCTTCATCGCGCTGGTTTACTTCGTGCGCTTCTGGGCTGCTGCTATTTCGCACGCTAAAGAACGCCACGCTGATTTAATCGCCTTCTGCGCGGATTCACCGACAAATGTTTGCTCAAAGTCGATATCTTGCCCCTTCCACGCGTTCCAATCGCCCATCGAGGTCCCCGTACCCGACGCCATCACCATAGCCTGCGAAGGTGAGTTGACATTCACCGCGCGAAGCTGAACACCGATAGTTATCTTGTTCGCGAGTTTGCCCGACAGGCCGCTCATACTTTCAACTTGCGCGGCGCTAAATGTGAACACTTCGCCGTAAACAAGCCAATCAGCCTTTGCCCTCAAATCTGCAGCATGTTTCGTGACGTCAGATGCTGGCGGCGCGCCGTTGGCAGCCACCCACCACTGGGTTTCGAGGGTCGCGAGCACGTCAGGATTTACCTCTTGCAACGTGCATTGTGGTGTTTCCCCTATTTCTTTGACAATGCGGTTGTGAATTCCTAGTTGGACTCGCTTAGTTTTTAGCTCTGGATACATTAACGCCACATCCGAGGTCATCGCGAGAGGTAGAACTCCGGCGCTCACGGGCGACAGTGACAGCGGGGCGTCCGTTGAACGGTCACGGGGGCGGTATTCGGGTACGAGCTTGCTGACAGCGTCTTCGACTGCCTTATTGGTGGCAATGCCTACGGTTTCGGGGTCGAAAGCGAGCCCACCTGGGCGATCGGCGACAAACGCGTGCGAGCTGTGCCCCGCTTTGCCGGTGCCGGATGCCTTCAACGACTTACCGGTGCGCATATCGTAGAGGCAGACATCGACTTTGATCACAGTGTCGCGAGTGTCGTTGCTGATAATGCCAACAAAGGCACGGCTACGTTCGGGCCACGTCGCGACCACTTTGCCGACGACAATGACGTCGGCTTTCAGCGCCTCGCACAAAGGTTGCAGGTCCTTCTTGCGCTCCATCGCCGCGAGGTCATACGTGTCGGCAAGTTTGGGCTGGTAGGTAGCCAGCACATCAGGACGCTGCTCCATCAGCCTGTACTTCCCGCAATCGTACAGCGCCTGCGCCACCCAGTTCTCGATCCCGAACCCCGCAAGCCCTTCGCGCCACTCTTTGCTCTTCCCCGTGCTCGCGATGCCGAGAACCACGAGACTGGGGCGCGTGTCACGGGCCGCGACGCCGACATCGGCAGCACAAGTGCTGCAAACGGCGATGAAACAAATTAAGGTGGCGATAGTACGGCAGGTTTTCATGTCTACTGCAGATTCACCCTCGAAAGCGCATCAACAAGCGCCGCTCGTATTGCCTTATCGCTCACAGCGGCAAGTGTGCTGCGGTCAAACTGCGCATCGCCCGGTTCACCCTTTGGCACAACCTGCTCCGCTTTGCCATAGCCGGGTACATAGACACCCGTTTCGACATTGACCAGCCTCACTTCAACCTGAAGGAACAGTTTTCCTCGATTTTCCTTCGGTGACGCGAAGTCATAGACCTCGCCGTACAGGACATATTTCGCGCCCATGAGCTTGCCGGTCTGGACGGCAGCAGCCTGGTCGAAAGCAGCGCTTTTTTGCAGCCACTGGCGGTCGACGAGACCCTTGAGTACGTCGGTTTTCTCTTCGACTAGCGTGAACTTGCTCGCGTCGCGCGCCGCGTTGGTAAGGACGTTGTGGAACCCCTGCCCTATACGCGATGTTCGCAGTTCCTGGTAATCGTCAACCTGAGCGTGTCCGAGACCAACCACGGCAATCGCCGGATGCGCCGCGACAGCAGTTGCGCCCATCGCGGGACCAGATGGCTTCAAGTGCAGCTGAATGAGCCGACGCGCGCCGGTGGAATCGACTATTGTCACGACAACGGTCGACGGTTCGCTGCCAGCGCGAATAGTCCCCTCGAAACGCATATCAGAAAGCGCAGGCGCTGGGTCCGCAACAGCTGTAGCCGCAGGGTTTGCGCGAACGAGGATAATCTCCTTCGACCCTAACGACCTCGATTTTACGATGTCGCCGTCCACCAATACCTGCGTCACTCCCGCCGTCGATGTCGCGAGACCGACGACCTTAATAGTGTCGCCTGAAGCGCACCGGACCGTGTAATCGTCGGGCGATGCGCCTGCTTCCCACGCTGGCTGGAATAGCTGAACGTTGATCGGCGCTGACGGCGCCACAACTCCACCGGCCGCGGGCACTCCGCCGACGGCCTTGATCTCAGCCGACGCCGCCTGAACTCCGAGCGCACCGCTGCACATACGGCGCGCGACATCTTCCAGCTTCGTCGCCGCAGGGCTCGCACCACCCGCAACTTCGTCGTCCAGCGCGCGCAGTAACACAGCGCCGTCGGCGGACGAAATCTGATCCGCAGCTGAACCGATGCGCAGGAGCACCTTCGAACGAAGATCGATCAGGTCGGCTTTGCGAGCGCTCGCCGCCTTCACCGAATCCGCGTACTTGGCGGGATCCCGCGCCAGAATGATGTCGCCTGACATGTTGGACTGTACGCGCGGCGTCTGGGTTCGACCGTTGGCTTTCGCCCATTCGCTCACCTTCTTGCGCACGTATACATGCAACTCACCGACACTCACCAGTCCGTCGGAGTTAGCGTCAGCTGCGCCCTTGAGACCTTCGGAGAGGAAGTAGGTAAAGACGCCATGCCCCTTGGTTTCATCCTCGAACGAGTACTCGTCCGCATTGCACGATGCCAGCGTCACCTTCCCCTCAGCATCGTTCATCAGGCCTTCCATCACAGCGCCTGACTCGGAATCCATAGCCTTTGCGCCACGCCGAACACCGCTGTGGCAGCTATCGAAGATAACCACGATCCGGCGCGCCTTTGTTTTGGCGAGATCATCGAGCACGCTGTTGATGTCGTCCACTGGAACGGCCGTGAAACGCAACGACGATAGCTTCGTGTCTTGACTGGCAATATACTGCCGGCCGCCATCAACGCAGCCGTGCCCCGAGAAGTAAAGCACGACTGTTTCGTCGGCTCCGGCCTCGCTGAGCCACTGTACTCCTTCGAGGATATTTAGCCTCGTCGGTTTGTGGTCGGGACTGGGATCGTCATCCGTGAGAACACGCACCTGACCATCGCCGAAAACGCCCCGCGCTGGGTCAGCCAGCAGGCCCGCGATAAGCTTCGCGTCGGGCACGGAACAGGTGAGCTTCGTGATCATGGTGTCTGTGTAATCGTTGACACCAACGACCAGTGCGCGCCCCTTCACCGCGCCTGCAAAGGTGGGTGATGCGAGAGCAACGAGAAGGACGACGAGAATGAGCGTGGGGAGACTCAATGCACGTAGATGTATGAACGTAGCCGTCGCGCGGGCGGCCCCCGCTATCACAAGGTAGAAACTCGCAGGACCCTCGTCACAGTCCCTCCGGTTCCCCTCGCGTTTCCAAGGAGACGTGCTAGGGGTGAGGTGTTTCTTACGCGGCCTGAGGACAGTCAACTTTGACGTTATCGTATACAACGTGCCAACTCCAATCGAATCGCCGGTACTGCATCGGCCACAGAGCAAGCGTCCAAGCGTATCATTATCCAATTATACACCTCTATATTGTCAAACGACGAAGATTCCGTGACCAATAGTAGGATTTCCGCTGGCCCAAGTTCTTCATCAAACCCGTACTATAGGGCCCGCAAGAATCAGTGCCATCTGCATAGTATCCCAGAGGTAACTAGGCGAGACCGTTTGTGAGCAAAGTTTCACATCAGGTAAGCCGTCGCACCACCTCCTTGTTACACTTTTGCTTCTTTATTAATAATGATTCCTTGAAATGTTACGAAAGATATTAGCGTTGTTTTGCAGCCAAAGCCCTGTCAAGCGAAAGCAAACGACAAAGAAAGCGAAAATCGATTGTTGTGTTTGAAAAAATGTACGAGTGAAGCAATAAGAATGCGCCGATTCGCGGATACGACCCATACCCCACTTGAGCGTAAATTACGATGTCGGAGATTCACATCACTCATCGGAGCACTCGAATACGACGTCTAGCAACGTCCACTCCGTGCCCTGGTACAGCCTGTAGGAGGCACAGTTTTATGTCGTCAAAATTCACGACGGCTCCATCGAAAAAGGGTCGTCGCTCTAATAAGGGACGCACTATCGTCCTTAGCTTTATGGTCCTCGCGCTTGCCGTGTTGACCCTCGGTGGACCGCACCTGTTCGCGCAGTCGGTTCCTGGCGTTGCCGCACCCGCAGCTGTTGCAGCGGTCGCCGCTGCTCCTGAAGCCACACCGGAAGCCAAAGGCGGCGAAGCAGTGCTTCTGCCGTTTGGCCCAGCGGCGCAGCTTCCGCTGTTCATCGTACTAGGAGCCGCGTTCCTCGCGCTTGCCTTTGGCGTCTACTGGTGGAAGAAAACTATCGCCCAGAGCCCCGGCAGCGACCGAATGAAAGCCGTGTCCGCCGCAGTGCAGGAAGGCGCATTAGCGTATCTGTCCCGCCAGGTGAAGACGATGATCCCGCTGGTCATCCTGATCGGCATCGGGCTGTTCTTCCTCTACTCCGGTCAGTATCACAGTACATTCCTGGGTGGCGGCGTCGCCGTTGCGTTTATCCTTGGCGTTATCGCGTCGTACCTTGCCGGTTATGTCGGCATGAGCGTCGCGGTCAAGGCGAACTGCCGCGTTGCTAACGCTGCTCTCACCACCTTCAAGGGCGCGCTCGAAACAGCGTTCCAGGCTGGTGCCGTATCGGGCATGTTCACTGTCGGTCTTGGCCTTCTTGGCGCGACGATTACCTTCATGGTCTTCAAGTCATCGGCCATGTTCGTCCTCGTCGGCTTCGGTTTCGGTGGCAGCCTCGCCGCGCTCTTTATGCGCGTCGGTGGTGGTATCTTCACCAAGGCCGCTGACGTGGGCGCAGACCTCGTGGGTAAGGTCGAAGCGACCATCCCAGAAGATGACCCACGCAACGCCGCCACCATCGCTGACAACGTCGGCGACAACGTTGGCGACTGCGCCGGTATGGCAGCAGACGTCTTCGAGTCCTACGAAGTGACCCTCGTCGCCGCGATCATCCTCGCCGCCGCCGTGGGCAGCGTTCTACAGACCGCCGGTTACGGCAGTATGCAGACTGAAGGGTCGTTCACCTACAACTTCACGCTTTCACTCGTGATCTACTCGCTCCTCGTCCGCGCAGTTGGCGTGGTCGCTTCCATCATCGGTGTGCTTTGCGTCAAGGGCAAGGACGACGCCAACATGAACCCGATGACGCCGATCAACTTCGGCTTCATGGTCTCTGCTGCTGTCGCAACCCTGGGCTTCCTAGGCGTTGGCTACTCGGTCTTCGGGCCTGGCCACGACTACGACTTCTCGAAGGTTGCTTACACCGCTCCTCCGGCTATCGTCAAAAACCTAGGACCTGACAGCGACAGGTATGTGACTAGCGCAGTGGCCGCTGTAAAGGCGATCTTGGTCAAGGCTCCTAAAGCCGAACTCAAGTACACCGATCTTGACAGATTGGCTACTTCGACTGACATGTCCGCTGAAGCCACGGCCGCAGCGATTGGCGCACAGGCTATCCTGAGCGCTACCCCCATGATCGGTGCCACCGGTGTCGAAGAGGTGGTTGCTGGTATTAAGACTCACGAAGTCCTCGCCAACAGCATCAAGGATGGCTTCTGGTGGATGGCTTTCCTCGCGACCTTCATGGGCATCGTGCTCACGCAGGTTATCGGCAAGGTCACCGAGTACTTCACCGCCGACGACAAGAAGCCGGTCACCGAGATCGCTTCGTCGGCCAAGACTGGTCCCGCTACGCTCATCCTCGCTGGCCTCTCGGAAGGCCTCGAATCGTCCGTGTGGGCTGCGGTTGCTATCGCCGCCACAATCATGGGCGCGTTCTTCCTCTTCCCTGAACCGGCCATGGCCGCCTACGCCGTCGCCCTCGCGGGCCTCGGACTGCTGGCAACCACCGGCTACGTTCTCGCAATGGACACGTTCGGCCCGATCTCCGACAACGCCAACGGCGTGTTCGAAATGTCGGGAGCGCTTAAGAACGAAGACGGCACCGAGAACACCGCGGCGTACAACATCGTCGCCCGCCTCGACATGATCGGTAACACGACCAAGGCTCTCACGAAGGGCTTCGCAATAGCGACAGCCGTTATCGCCGCCGTCGCCCTCTACCGCTCGTTCATCGACACGGTCGCGGTCAAAGACCCGTCCATTCTCATCAAGAACATCCAGATCAACATGCCTGACGTGTTCGTCGGCCTGCTGATCGGCGGCGCGGTGCCGTTCCTCTTCTCCAGCTTCGCCATCCGCGCGGTCTCCCGTGCAGCGGTCCAGTTGGTCGAAGAAGTTCGCCGCCAGTTCCGCACCATTCCTGGTATCTGGGACTACCCCGGCACCGGCGAATACGGCAAACCTGACTACGCTCGCTGCGTTGCCATCTCCACCGCTGCCGCTCAGAAAGAGCTGCTCGGTCCTGGCATCCTGGCGATCTGCTCGCCGATCTTCGTAGGCTTCGCACTCGGTGCCTACGCTCTCGGCGGCTTCCTCGCTGGCGCCATCCTCGTTGGTCAGCTCATGGCGGTCTTCATGAGCAACACCGGCGGCGCATGGGACAACGCCAAGAAGAAGATCGAAGATGGCTTCCTCGGCGGCAAGGGAACCGAAGCCCACAAGGCGGGAGTTATCGGCGACACTGTCGGCGACCCGCTTAAGGACACTGCCGGCCCCGCGCTGAACCCGATGATCAAGGTTATGAACCTTGTCTCCATCCTCATCGCACCGAGCACGGTCATGTACGCTGGTACAAGCATCGGTTGGGGTGTCGTTATCCTCTCCGTCATCCTGCTCGGCGGCGCGGTCATGTTCTCGAAGCGCGGCGGCGTCAATGCCGACGAGACCTCGGAAGCAACCGCATCGGTCAGCGCACAGCGCCCCACAGCGGCAAGCGCCGACGATCGAGACCTCTCGGTCAAGTAAGCGAAACGCCTCATAGGCAAACACGAACGGCCGACCTTCATCCCCGGAGGTCGGCCGTTCGTGCGTTAAGGTGACCAACACTTACCACTCACCAATCCGCCCCATGTATTCATCTCGCGGGAGCATTCCCGATTCCGCTTTCAAGTCACGGCATGAGCATCCACAGAGCGAAGGCGATACCTAAAAGCACGTCAATTTGCGTCTTGGGCGACGTAAATAATCAGTGAATGTTGCGACAAGGAGTGGAAAAATAGGGAGTAGCATAAATTAGAATATACATAAGCTGGATAAACAATGAAAGCATTCCTCACCGTAATAGCGTCTCTCACGGCTTGCACCGCACTCTACGGCGCACCCTCTCCCCAATCCACGTCGCCCGTACGAAAGCACGTCCCTCTTAACAATGGCAACTCAGTTTTCGCCCAGCATGTTAAGGAATTCGAAGCGATGGTTGCAGCCGACCCCAAAAACGTGTCTGCCCGGGTCTGTCTCGGGAACGCGTATCTCGAACAGCACAAGTTTGGTGACGCTTTCAAGCAGTACAAAACGGCCATTCAGATCGATCCAACATACCCTCGTAGCTATTACAATCTCGGTTTGCTCTACTATGCCACCGAAGATTATCCGAGCTCGATTCAATGTAATCAGACGGCAGTCAGATATGCCCCCAACTATTACATGGCATGGTACAACCTCGGGATTTCCAATCGGGAAATAGGGAAGTATCAAGAAGAGATTGCCGCCATGCGAAAAGCTGCCGAACTGGCTCCAATGCATATGAACCCCTGGCTGGAAATCGGCGACGCTTACAACGAGCTTCACGACACCGACAATGCAGTAAAGGCGTACCTGATCCACCTCAAGCTGCACCCGAGCGATACGAATGTGCGCCACCTCACAGTGACGCATCTGCTGGATTTGCATCAACCTGACGATGCACTCCGTCTTGCGACTGCGGGTCTCAAAGCGGCCGTCACCGAATATGATCGAGCCTTTATGCAAGCGTCCATCTTCGTGTGCCAAGGACGCTACCAGGAAGCCATGAGATTATTCGACAAATGCCACGGATTAAGTCCAAATGAATGGGGCCCCTATTGGAGCTATAGCGTCACGCTCTACGATTCCGGCGATCACGCTAGCGCACGAGCAGTCTGGCGGTCAATGCTCGCCAGTAATGACACGAGGCATGCTGACTGGGCGCGAAGGCAGCTTGCGAACAACCCTTAGGCACAACGGGCATTGTCTAGCCTCAGCCTTCGCGCCCTAAGTACCGTTTACCACGTCGCTACCCGCCCCATGTATTCGTCTCGCGGGAGCATTCCCGATTCCGCTTTCAAGTCACGGCATGAGCATCCTCGGATGCTTAACTCCGACACCAACGGCCGATGATCCGACTCCACGATATTCGGCACCCACGTTCTTTGCGGCGTGATTGACCGGTCCGTAAAGATATGGTCGACGCGCTCCACAGGAACCGCCGCCGACAGCGTGTAGCCGAAGCCGAGCCCCGAGCGATCAAACGCGCTGTTCGCGTAGCGGGTGAGGGCTCGAAACGCCAATCCGTCCGCTGGCATGTTGAAATCGCCACAAAGTATCCACGGTATATTCAACCTGCTCTGGAGCGCAACAAGGTTGCCGATCTCGGTTCGACGCTGCTCGCCGAGTTTCTGCCACGTCGCCGGTGCGCCCCAAGGAACCGGCATCAAGTGCGTGGCGAGGACGATCACTGACGCCCCGTGGACATCAATCTCAAGCGCGGGAGTGGGACGCGTCGGCTCGTCAGGCTGGATGTGATACACGCGTTCCGAAAGTATCGGATACTTCGTGCCGATCACGATCTCGTTTTCGTGCGCCCAGTGGTAATCCGGCAGAAGCTTGGCCAGTTGAGTCGCTCCCGGCTGTGTGTACCAGTAGTTGTCCGCCTCTTCCAAGCACACGACGTCCGGGTTTATCCCTCGTATGACCTCAGCGATCCGTGACGCCCCTGTCGCCCATTTCTCGACGTTGTATTGCATCACACGAACTGTATTGCCAGCAGGATGACGCCTCCCCGCGACCGTTACGACTGGCTTCATGATGCCGCCGACGACTATTGCCGCAGATGCCAGGGCTAGTATTGCCGCGCTACGATTACGACGAATGAGGGCAGCTATGAGCAACGCAAGGCTTGGCGCGATATAGGTGACCGGGGCGAGGTAGAGGAGAAACATCGTCCACCAGGTCCGCTCAGCCACGAAGCCTATTAAGAGGCAAGCCGTAACTGTCGGCACAAGATTTACGACCGATGCTCGATAAAGCCGGGATGCTTGTAGGGTTGCCATGCGGGGATGCTTCGGCGGATGGACGGGATACTCCTCGTTTATCTACCTACCAAAGCTAACCAATGCCGAACGACCTCGGCAATGCAAGGCACAACAGATATAGAACTCATAGTTACTGACAAGCATTGTTGCTGTGGTAAAATGGCGTCAGTTTTTTTGAAAATACATAGAGAGAAAGCAAATAAATGAGAGTAAAAATAGCAATTGCCACAGTATTGGCAGTAATTCTGGCGGCATCGGCTATCGGGCCAGCGGACGCCTGGGACAAGCATCTAGAATCCCCCAATATGAACAGCAATTTTGTAGCTCACGTCAAAGAGTACGAAGCTGAAGTTGCCGCCAATCCCAATGACGTTGAATCACACGTCTTGCTAGGCAATGCATATACCGGGCTACGTCGCGCCATGGATGCATTCAATCAATACAAAATAGCCATCCAGCTTGATCCAACCTACGCACGAACTTACTATAACCTCGGACTGCTCTATTACTTACAAGACGACTATCCCAACGCTATCCAGAGCTACAAAACCGCTGTCAAACTCTGGCCGGATTATCAGCGAGCCTGGTACAACCTAGGTTGCGTCTATAGGGAAATGGGCAATTACGACGCTGAGATAGCCGCCATGCGGAAAACATGGATTATCGGTAAGGATTACATGGCGCCGATGGTAGAAATCGGGGATGCGTACGAGGCGCTCGGCGATCTGCCAAATACAGTTAAGGCATTTGGAGAACACCTTAAGTATCATCCAGAAGATATTGAGACAAGGCGAAATATCAGCATGAGACTGCTCGACCTCCACAACTCTCAGGAAGCACTCGCAGTATTGAACTATGGCCTCAAGATCTCAAAGACCAACTACGAGCGCACGTTTCTGCAAGCCGCCATCTTAGAATGCCATGAGCAAAATGTACGCGCGGCTCAGCTGTATCTGGCCTGCCACAACATGAAGCCCGGCGAATGGGCACCGTATGCGAACTACACGACTGAGCTTTATGTTTCCGGCGACCACGAACAGGCGAAAGCTATTTGGCGAAAAATGGCCGCTGGTAACGACATGTCGCGTGCACGTTGGGCGCGAAAGCAACTCGCCAATAATCCATAAGTCAGGAAACACTCGAGTTGATGAGAGCAAGTCGACAGCTAATCGCACTTATCAGTACCATCGGCGTCGCACTGCTGACTTCTCAGCCAGCGATGGCCTGGAAGACACATGTCGGCTCAGAAGCTGACCGGCTTGAATTCTCGTATCACGTCAAAGACTACGAAGCGGATATCGCAGCCCACCCCGATGACGCCATCGCGCACATGAACTTGGGCAACGCGTATGCCGAGTTGGGACGCAACACCGATGCGTTCAACCAGTACAAGCTGTCCATCCAACTCGACCCTACCAACGCCCGGGTCTACCATAGGCTGGGTCTGCTCTACTACTACGTCGAGGATTACCGTAGCGCAGTGCAGTGCTACCTTACAGCGGTGAAGTACAAGCCAGACTTTCAGAGCGCATGGTACGAACTAGGAATAACGTACCGGGAAATGGAGGATTACAAAGCCGAAATCGCCGCAATGCGCAAGGCATCAGACCTCGGTCCGTTCGACATGATGCCGCTTATCGAGATCGGCGACGCCTACTGCTACCTTCACGATAAGCCCAATGCCGTAAAAGCCTACGTCCAGCACCTTTGGATCTATCCCACGGATACGCGCATCCGTAACTGTGCCTGCCTGATTCTACTAGAGCTTCACCGCACCCCAGAGGCAACGACTCTCGCTGCGAATGGCTTGAAGTTGGCAACCAGCACCTACGACAAAACGTACATGCAAGCGACAGTCGCCGACTGCCGTCGCGATTACGCGCGGGCTATTCCGCTTTACCTGGCCTGCCACAAGATGAAGCCCGACGAATGGGGCCCGTACAACAACTACAGCAACGACCTATACGCCACTGGACACCACGAGCAGGCCCGCGCAATCTGGCGCAGCCTCGCCGCTGGCACCGACACCGACCGCGCCGACTGGGCTCGCTGCCAGCTCGAAACTCATAAATAGGGTGGCTCTCCCAAAGCTGCCTGAAAACGAACTCTCACGTGCCCGAATATAGACATCGCACCGTCCAGCACAATTAGCCCCTCGCCACCCTTACCTAAAAAATGCCCCGGCGGCACGAGCCGTCCTAAAATCCCCCACCCACCTTCGGCTTCGTAACCCACCCAAAATCCACCGAGCGGAACGGCGACGCCCACAGTCCCGCACCGTTGCGCAGGTTCGCTGGCATAGCGTCGGCCCACGCGTAGCGCACGGCGACGGGCTGCGGCACATCGGCAGCGGTCACGAGCACATTGCGTCCATCGATACGCGCGTCTGCGGCGTGGTAGATGCCGTCGGTGCCAGCGACTTCAAATCCCACCAGCTTATCCGGCGTGGCGATGACCGGCCCGTCATCCCGTGCATCGTTCACCTGACCTGCACAAAGCCCCTCGGCGTGCGTAAACGACGCCTGCACAGTATTCCCTTGCACCTTGATCTTATCGAACACGGGCCCGCTGTATTCCAGCTTCTCGTGATACGCTAGCCCCCGCGCCGCGAGTGCGAGGCGCGCCGAGACGGCTTCCTTGCGAACCGGATGGACATTCGCGATTTCGCCTTGATCGTACGAGACCACCATCGCCGTATTCGGTGAGCGGGTCAGCGCCAGCCGCTGCGCCTCGCGCAATTCAGCCCATGCATGGGTTGTTCGAAGCGCTGGCAGCTGGACATACAGGAACGGAAAATCGCCCTGCCCCCAGTGCTTGCGCCAGTCGGCAATCATCGCCGGAAACAGCGTAGAGTAGACATAAGCCGCATCGCAGTTCGTCTCGCCCTGATACCAGACGACGCCCTTGATGCCGTACGGTATAAGCGGCGCAACCATGCCGTTGTAGAGGTGTGTCGGATGCGCCTGCGTGCCCGGATCCGGCGGCGGCTTCGGGAGCGCTGGCTCTGCTGTTCCTGCAGCCTTTGCTGCCGCTAGGTCGGCGTCGTACTTAGCCTTGATAGGTTCGTACGCCTTCAGCTTATCCGGGTAGGCGGCCATGACCGCCGCTTCAGCATCGAGAAACGGCTTGAACGCTGGGTCGCCCAACAGCCCCTCGCGGCTCGTCCACGCTTCCGCGACCGTGCCGCCTTTGTACGTCTCGATCAGCCCGACGACCACACCCGTCGCCTTGCGAAGATCGCGACCGAAGTAGTACGCCACCGCAGAACCATAAATCGCGCCGTTGCCTATCGCGGGACCCCACTTAATCGGCATCGTGCTCTCGACATTGGCCGACGGTCGGTCTGGGGCACCGGCGATACGCAAGTCAGTATCCTTCGCCGCAAGCGCCACTTCGCGACCGTTCACCGACGCTGCCAGGGGCATCTGCATGTTGGACTGCCCGCTGCAAACCCATACTTCGCCCACCGCGACATTATTGAGCGAGACCTTCTGGCCCGCACTGCCAGCGATATCGAGCACATACGGCCCGCCAGCGTCCATGGGCTTTAGCTTGAGCATCCAGCGCCCGCCCGCATCCGCCTTAACGCTCGCCGTCTGCCCAGCGATCGATACCGTCACGGTTTCGCCCGGCGACGCCGTCCCCCACACAGGATCGGCCATGCCGCGCTGCAGCACAGCGTTGTCGGTGAAGAGCGGCGCGGGGACCACGGTCGCGTTAGCGGCACCCGACGAAAGGACGACACCCATCGCGACAACGAGAATTCCTAGTCGAGCCATGCTATTTCGCCTCCAGGACAATCTGCCCAAATTTCGCCGGATCTTTCCCGCTTGCGATGCCATCAAACAGGCCGATCGCTGTCGGGTCGCGCTGCCCGTCGCGGTTCATATCGTTCACAGTCCCCGCAATGCCAAGCCGCGCGCCTGCCTTCGGTGCTGTTGATGCACCCAGCTCGCGCCACGGGATCGCAAGTTCGTAAGTGACGCCGTTAGCGCTACGCACCGCCGCGAACTTCACCCTGGATTGCGGCACAAGATCGCCTGGAAGCAAAACACGGTCATACGTCATACCGCGGTTAACTTCCGGCCCCTTAGGCGTCAGCGCCACTGTAAGTTCCGTATATCGACGGCTCTGCTGATCGGCAAAGTCATTGCCCGACGCAGCACTCGCCTTATCGGGATCAAGGTTGAATGCCAACTGCAAGCAGTCTGCCTTCCACGACTCGCTGTCCGAGAACGGCTGCATGAAGACCGGATCCTTCACGTCGTACGCAATATACAGCCCGGCTTCGTCCCACGCATACTTCACTCGAGCGCTCAGCTTTCCTGTAAAGAACTCGGCGCTTCGAACGACACGCGATGCTCCCGCCAGCTCGATACCCGGCACTGCAGCCCATTCGCTCAGGTCACCGTCGATTTTCGGCGTGGTCGCGACATGGGGCACGCCCATGAAGTTGATGACAACGCTCTTCTCGAACCGCGCGCCGCTAGGCGTTTCGATCTTGACGTCCACCTTGCTCTTCACGGTCGCTTCGACTTCCGCGTTGTCAAACGTAACCGTGATCACTTTCGACCCGCTGGCAGGGATTATCGCATCCTGTTCCGCCCGTCCACCCGGCATGCCGAATACCCGTGTGTTAAGCTTCCCGGTGAGCGGCTTCGTCGTAGCGTTCGCAACTTCGACCGCCAACGCAGGTTTGGTGCCTACGAACGCCGGGCCAACCGACGTAATCGACAGCGGCGCGCGTACGACTATGGTCGCACCCGCAGCGCCAACGGGCGATCCTGCCGCCACGAGGGTGAGCTTCACCGAGTAGTTGTCGGCAACCGCGTCGCTGGGCAGCTTAATCGTGAACGAGACCTTCTGCTTGGTCGAGTCGAACTTGACTGCTTTCGATGCCTCCGGGAGGTTGAGACGCGCGTCGCCATCAAGCGTCACCAACCCGCTGCCCGGTTTTCCGTTTGGCGATGTCACAACCGCATCCACAGTGACCGAGTCGCCAGGGAACGCTTCGGTCCGGTCCTTCGCAGCAGCAATTGGGTGTACCGCCAGGCGGCCCCAGAGCGCTGTTGAGACGCCCTTGATGTAAATCGGCTCCTGCGTGAGCGTCACATCGACACTGCCTGTCGGCGTACTCTTCGCGGCCCAATTGCCCATCCAGTCGAACTGCGTTACGCTCTTCACACCTACTGGCAGTGATAGGGTGCGAGGCTTATCGCTCACGTCCCACAGCGCAAGGATCACATCGTCGCCACGCTGGAATATGTAACCATAACTCGCCCCGCCTAGCCATTCGATTGCCCCCGCGGTTCGGTGCCCGTCCAGTAGATAGGTCATGGCGGCATATGCCGGAGCAACCGGTCTTGGCGCGAGTTTGTTGGTACCGAACTGGATTTTGGGATTGCAATTGTAGTAGTAGTCGTAACCAGCGCCTGCGATGTAGAACGCGTAATTAAACACGAACCCTTCGCCAAGCGTGATTAAATTCTGACGCACGTCGCACCGCGCCTGCGCCAGTTCCTTGTCGGTACCGGAGCCGTCGGCGATAGACATACCCTGCTCGGTGCCGTAAAGCGGAATATCACGGCCCGCGTAACGGCGAACCACATCCTTCAGTTCACGATAGCACTCGACAAGGCCGTTCTTTTCAGGCGGATAGGGGAAATACGGATGCAGCGTGATACCGTCGATATACTTTGTCAGACCAACCTTGAATAGATCCTCATGCCAAAGGATACCGTCGTGATGGATGTTATCGCCTGTCGGCCCCAGCACAATCGCGTACGGGTCGGCGGCGCGCAGAGCGGCGTACGCAATTCGGTAAATCTCGACCAACTGCTCGTTGGTGCCCTTGTAGCCCCACGCGTAGACTGGTTCCCACGTTACCTGGTAGTAATGCTTCTTCCGATCAGGGTTGTTCTGTGTATACGACTTTGCGACCTCGGTGCAGTATGCCTTCCACGCGCTCCGGCCAGCCTCATTGAGCGCCCCCTGGCTTGACCCGATGCTCCCCGGTATCGCCGCCCAGAGAGGGGTGCCATTCAGCCCAGGGAGATCATACGTGCGCCACGATTTGCCGTTGTACCTGATTTCGTCTACCGCAGGGTGAAGCGGCGGGTAGCGCTTCCCCTCGGCGAGGGCCTTGGCGCGATCCTCGGCGAACTGACCAGCATGGTCTTTCTCCATCCGGTCCCATCCGTAGCCGCCGAGTACCCATCGAACACCGAGATACGGGATCACTGGAACGTCTTTGTTGAAGCCCCCCTGCATCCCGAACATCGAATCGCTTTCGCCGTAATCGGTGCGTGTCGCCGGATCATGCACCACGGCGTACGTTACATATCCTGCCACACGGTTGCCGAGCTTCGGGATCGTTGCACCATCGGGAAGGGCGGCGTAGACCCGATAGAAGCCAAGCGTTGACGATGGCGCCACGTACACGCCCGACGCGTCACCTGCAGCGTCTGCGGTCAGCTGTACCTTTGCACTGGACCGTACAGCATCATGCTCGTCCTTGATCGTGATGCTGACCGTACTCTGCGACGATGGAGCGAGACCGGACGCTTTGAAAAGCACCTTCACGGACTCGCCAAGCGCGAACGTACTGTGCTCGGGACGCGACGTGTCGGCAGTCAGAGTGGCAGCGCGAAGCGGCATGGCGCTAAACGCGAGGGTAAGGGCGACGAGAGCGAATTGAACTGTTTTCATGATGGTCTATCGTGGGTTGGCGCTTGCGAGCAAGCGAGGTGGAGAGCTAGCGGAGCCGTCGGAAGACGGCTCCGCGGTGAGTTCGTACATGTATGGTTCGTTTCGCGACACTAGCTGGGTGGCAACTGCTGCCGCGAGTTGACTGCGCTAGATTGGGCTGAACGTGGCCGCGCAAGTGCCGCCGCCGCAGTACGGGTCGTTTGTCACTTCGGTACCCGACGCCCGCAGCCAATAGGCATTCATGGCGGGTGTCTTGCTCGTCGCGGCGGTGGTACCCGCCGAAACCTGAGTCCCCTTTAGCCACTTGACGTGTCCATCGGCAAGCAGGAAGTTCGAACCATCGCTGTGCCTCCCGGTCTCGTTGAAGAAAACTCCGCCGCCGCCGCTAGGGCCAGCAGTGCATGATGCTAGCTGACTGCATATGGTGGGGGCAGCGTTCGGATCAGCCGCTGAATTGCTAAACAGCCCCGTTGCATAGGCGGTGAATGAGTAATACGCATACTGTATTCCATAAGATGAAGGGCTGAAATTCCCCGATGGAACAGTCCCTGCGATCTCCATGGGAGCGTTCCAAGCAACACCGCTATTATCTTGGATCTCGAATAGAAAGACAGTTTTCGCCGGAGCGGTGAACTTAGACTGGACACCCTTTATGCCGATCACACCGGCGCCATACAGACCGCTTGTGACGGAAATCAGCGCATTGTATGCATACGAGATATCCTTGTATTGGCTGCTTGCTGTAGGTATGCCGCTCGGACACGTGTAAACTGCGGTTGTCTTAACGTAGGGGTAGATTTGCCCAGCCCATCCTCGACCGCTGTCGCCGTTCATGCCTACGGGATACGTCTCGTCATAGTCTTGGACGTACTGCATCACGCCCAAGCCCAATTGCTTGAGGTTACTGGCGCACGACGTCTGCCGCGCTTTTTCGCGTGCGGTGGCGAACACAGGGAACAAAACTGCTGCTAATATCGCGATAATAGCTATAACTACGAGCAACTCAATTAAAGTGAAACCTTTTCGATACATAGCTTCTTTCCTCCACTACTATTTAGGCGGTGCCGTACTTTTACGTATCACTAAACTCGTCGGGATATCGATCCGTAACGCTGGCAGCGTATCGTCGTGCATCCTCGCCATCAGCCGCTGGACTGCCGCGACTCCGATCGCGTTGGGGCTCTGCGAAACCGACGTTAAATTCGCGTAGCGGGCTAGATGGCTGTCGGAGTAGCCGACAAGCGAAACATCGTGAGGCACGCGCGGACGGGTTTCGTTGTCCAGAGTTAGGAAATCCTCGAACGCGTAGTCATTGAAACCGATGAACGCGGTCGGCGAATCATTCGACTCAAGTAGGTTCATCATCTTCCGCAAAACCCAGCCTGCCACGGGTTGGCCCGAGTAGGCGCTATATACGATTTTGCGTTCAGAGTCTATTCCAAGCCTCTTGCAGGTCGCAACGAATGACCGCGACCGGATGGGCAAAAACTCCTCAGGCGAATCGTCGCAGATGTAGCAAATCCGCCGGTGCCCGAGACCGTAAAGGTGCTCGACAGCGCTTGCCATGCCCCCAAAGTCATCACTTACAACCGTGTCGATGGCGTCAGCGTAGAAGGGGAAGTCCAAAACGACCGCTGGCAGCTCTGCCTGGCCGATCGACTCAAGCCATCGCGGGGCCACATTGCGCGCGACAGCGTTCACGAAGCACAGAATGCCATCGACCCGCTGCTGAAGCAGAAAATCAATCGCTGTCGCCTCTTCCTTCGACCCCGGCGACGCGTTCATGAATAGCAAATGATAGCCGTGTTCCGCGAGCGTATCACGGACGCCGTAGACGATTTCAGCGTGGTAGTCGGAGCCAAGATAGGGAAGCACAAGGCCAACTGTCTGCGTGCGGCCATGCACTAGACTGCGCGCAAGCGTGTTGGGGCGATAGCCCAGCTCTTCGATGGCGTCGAGAACGCGTGTCGCTGTCGCATCCGCCACCTTAGCGCGCGTCTGGGGGTTGAGCACGAACGACACCGTCGTTTGCGAGACTCCTGCGAGCCGCGCAACATCGACAGTACTCGGCGCTCGCTTTGGCTTGTGTTGAATCGTTCGTGTAGGTGGCATTGTCAGCTGTCAATCGTACGTACAATAGGCGTATCAATACGCATTGATCCTATCATATCACGAGAGAAATCACCTGTCAATACCTATTGATTGATTCAGAGGCCACTTTTCCAACAGAAAAGCGCAAACGGGACGCCCTCCGTTTAGTCGAAGCGCGCCCCATAGCGACGCAACCTAGCCGTTACAGCAAGTCGGACCGCAGCACGCGCCTTCCTTGGGCTTGACAGCACGTATAAACGCGCTCATAATCCGACCGTCAATTTCCAGCTTCTCCGAATCCGACAGCGCTGCTATAGCGGGAGCCGCGCATGCCGTGGCTTCTAGGTCGGCAAATGTGTAGCGGCGGGTCGGTTCGATGGATGCGTCGACAAACCCCGCTGCCACCAATCGCGCAGTGTAGTCATCGCGGTCGAGGGCGCCTGCGACGCATCCGACGAACGATGTCATGTCAGCGCGTACCGCCTCCGGAAGGTGGCCATCGGTAACGACATCGGACACCGCAAACCGGCCGCCCGGCTTGAGCACGCGGAACGCTTCCCGCAGCACGCGATCCTTGTCGGCCGAAAGGTTGATCACGCAGTTCGAGATAATCACGTCGACCGAATTGTTCGCAAGCGGGATCGCTTCGATGTGGCCTTTCAAGAACGCCACATTCGTAGCACCTGCGGTCGCCTTATTGCGTTCGGCGAGTTCCAACATCTCGTCAGTCATATCGAGGCCGTATGCGAAACCGGTCGGCCCGACACGCTTCGCGGAAAGCAGCACATCGATCCCACCGCCGCTCCCAAGGTCAAGCACAACTTCGCCTGCATTCAATGCAGCCAGCGCTGTCGGGTTACCGCAACCAAGCGACGCCAGCATTGCGGCCTCGGGCAACTCGGCCGCTTCGAGGGCGTTGTACAGGTCACCGGTGATCACATCGCCACCGCAGCAAGAGCTCTTGCCGCCGTTCCCCACCCCGCCGCACGACGCCGCCCCTTCACCATTGAGCACAGTCAGAGCCGCAGCCCCATACTTCTCTTTGACCATCTCGCGGATATCAGTCCGCTCTGTTATCGTTTCGTTTGACATAGTTTAATCCTCCATACCAACCCTATTCAGGTGTGATTCACGATTGAGCCTTCATAGGCGTAGCTCAACCCATACCGATGAAACATTGCGCGGGGCAACCTCTTTGTCTTCCCGTGACCGAAAGAGACGTTCTGTATTTTCTGGGCATCCATCCGATGCCCGATGTCCACAACTCCGAACGAACCCAGCCTGGGGACTGCCCCGCAGAAGGTGGCACCACTTGTTCGCGGCGTAGAAGCAGCCAAGACTTCCGTCACAATCCCAAACCCGTCATCCCAATCGTGGCGCATCGCCTCTGTTTGGGGCCGCCTTCGAGGACGCGGTCCCCGAAGAATTTGTCGCCAACCCTCGCCACGGAGCGGCCAATGCGCGTGAGCGCCCGCCGTCGGCATGCCGCGAGCATGCCCCCTCCGCCCGTTGCCGCTGCGCTCATGGCCTGCCATAATCCTGTGGGTCGGAGACCCTATCCCCAATAACTAGCCGCAGCTTTCAAGCCGTGGTGGCTTCGGCTATTCGATAAACCTACGGAATCTACGCGCCCCATTCGTGTTCGCCCTGTATCCATTCTCCGTGGCCCGCGCGAAACGCTCCGGTAAACAAACCTTCAAAGCCGTAGCTTTAGCCGCATGGGGTCCTTGTTGCCTCAAACATGCTCAACATACGCCCTACACACCGGAATTGATACGCCCACTTTGCCCACCCACAAAATAAGCGTGAAGAGTAGCATGAGCCGCGCTGTTCACAGAACAGACGATATTCTTGCCCCGACGCTCCGTCTCGATCAGCCCCGCCGTCCTAAGCTCTTTGAGGTGGAACGAGATATTCGAAGACGACTGCTCCAGACCGGTAATATGGCAGCAGATCTCCCCCACCGTTGGCCCGGACGCTGGTCGAACATCACCATCGTCGTTCACTGCAACCGGCCCGCTGCAGTCACACAGGAATGTGTATATCTTGAGTCGCGTCGGGTCACCTAACGCCTTAAACATCGCCGCCAATGCGTCACTCATCCAAAACCCCTTCAATAGTTCAATAAATGTTGAACTATTGAAATATACCCTACGCTGCCTGCGATTTGATACCCTATAATCCAATAATTTTCAGGAAAATTTGGTATCCCCTAAATGACGGATAATGCATCCAAATGCATTATTAATATTGACTTTCGATAGAGATTGAAGTAGATTAATAAAATGCCTATCTGTTTAGTGTGCAATAGGATAGGTTGAGATCGCATGCGCCGTCGATGATTGACGGCAATACAAAGAGGATGATTAAGAAATGAAAACACGCTCATTTAGCGCCTATGTAGCGCTTCTGGCACTCGCTCTTCCTGTTGTATCTTTCGCCACCGCTGGCCCAGTCCGCGCGGCCGACAAGCCAGCCGCTGACACCGCTCAGCCACTCCCGTTCCACTCCATCGAGGGCCCCGGCGGCGGCGCCATCACGCCCACCGCGTATCTTTCCAACCCGACGCCGGGTGAGTCTGGCGCTGGAAAGCCAGCATTCGCCATCTCGTACGTGAACCTCGACCGCAAGAGCCTTACGGCACTCACCGCTTCCGAAACACTGTACGGCCGACTGGAATTGAGCGTCGGTGCCGACCAGCTAGAACTCGGAACGCTGCCCGCCAATATCAAAGCAGCGACGACTGTTGATATCAACCGAAGCAGCGTTTGGCTATTGAACCTCAATGCGCGTTACCTCGCAGTCAAAGAAGCAGGACAGGTACCGGCCGTTACGGTTGGTGCGCACTACAAGTACAACGGCGATATCAAGCATATCGATGAGGCCCTCGGCGGCGCGCTGACCTCCATTGGCTACAAGGATCGACAGGGCGTCGACTTCACCGTCACCGCCAGCAAGCTGTTTCCGAAAGTCGGCGACCATCCTCTGATCACCACCCTTGGCTTGCGTGAGAGCAAGGCCGCTAACCTCGGCTTCCTTGGCTTCGGCAAGAGCTACAAGACGTCAGTCGAAGGCAGCTTGATCTACCTCCCGACGAGCAACATTGTAGTCGCCTATGAAGTCCGCCAGAAAACCAGCCCCTATGGCCGCATCCCCGGCCTGATCGGCGGCGAAAACACGTGGCACGCTGTCGATGTATCCTACATCGTCAACCCGCACAGCACCATAGTCGCTGGCTACGGCCGCTTCGGTACCCTCGCCGATAAGGACGCCAACAACGCCTACTGGTTCCAACTCAAGACCAACCTCTAGGCTGCCCAGTAGGCCGTGTCCGATATGAGACACGGTGCACCTGCAAAGACCCGCAACGCCCCCTGATTCGCTCACGAATCAGGGGGCGTTTCCTTCGTGCTCCCGCGGTCTACTCAAAATAATAAATTAACTAACGTTCGATTTATTATCTATATTTAGACATATAGTGGTACAATAGATATAAGAGCAAATGCTCGCGAGCAGTATAGCCCGCACGTACCTTTACAACCTAACAATTGAACGGCAACCGACAGACTGTCAGGTGCTATCGCCCAACCGTCAGCCGTCCGAAACGCGGCGCAAAAGCGTAACAGCTCAGGCAGGTCCGAAGGACCTTCTTTTCTTAATCCGGCCAAGAACCCGGTGTTCGAGCACAAAAATTAAAAACTTCCTACTGCCGGAGGCGGGTCCCTTTGATCATTCTTATGATCACTCTTCAGGACCCGTCGGAGGCTTAGTTTTTAATTTTTTGATCGAACATGAGAACAACAACGGAATGCCGGGGGCGCGGTAATTCCGCGAGCGTAGCGGCTGTAACTGCAAACCGCCACGCACTCTCCGGGCTTATCGGTAGAGGCACGACGGGGGGCTTAGTAGTTACAGGACTTGGTCCATTCGTTGCTGTTGAAACTAGGAGTCAAAAAGTAAAAGGCTGGGTACCACATCCGGTGTGAAAACCCCTAAAAAGGAGAACGGACATGGTAACCCCGCCTGATGAGATTATATCCATCTTGTCGCC
>DASXUY010000037.1:0-313442 GCA_036504535.1 Capsulimonadaceae bacterium | reverse complement strand
AAATGGAGACGATAACCGGTCGCTGGACCATCAAACGACCTAACAATGGGCAACAGGCTACAACGGAACCAAATATAAGCCTGACCACAATGGAAAGCTCGTGGCAACTATTCTTTCACAGGCCCTTCAGTGCGTGGTGGCCTTGGCTTCGATTAACCTACCGAACCGTCGGAAACCGCGCCCCCAACCACTCCATCCACACACCATCGCCAACCACCACGACACCATCCCCGCCAGCCACCAAAACCCGACAATAACCCGCTAAAAAAACCGGCACCTTAACAATCATTTTGAAATATTTATGATATAATATATATGAAGGCAATAGCCTGCGGAGCAACCCGCTAAGAACCTTGAAATAATATATACGTTAGCTGGCGAGCAGCTGTAACTACTCAGGCAGGTCCGGAGGACCTTTCTGTTCCTAATCTGGCCAAGAACCCGGTGTTCGAGCACAAAAATTAAAAACTTCCTACTGCCGGAGGCGGGTCCATTTGACTATTCCTATAGTCACTCTTCAGGACCCGTCGGAGGCTTAGTTTTTAATTTTTTGATCGAACATGAAAACAACAACGTAATGCCGGGGGCGCGGTGATTCCGCGCGCGTAGCGGCAGTAACTGCAAGTCGCCACGCACTCTTCGGGCAAACCGTTCGGTGCTTTCTTAGGTGCCTGAGTAGTTACGGGCACCTGTATGTCAGCCCACAGTTTTGCGTCGTTTTGCGCAGCGGTGCGGGTTTTGCGCAAACTATATTCGCAACTATCTTGAGATTATCGCCAGGATCCAGCGGATAGCGCACGTTGCGCAAAATTACGAATCTCGTTGCGTAGTTTTTGCAGCGCAATACGTTCAGCGGCGGCGGATGGGCCAACCGAGCCGTCTTCGGCGAGACAAGGGTCCAGCGACACGCTGGCGCTGGCGGAATGAAGGTGCCCAATGATCGGCATCTCTAAAGCTTAGTCATGGCACTTTTTAAACCGAAACGAACGTCGCATGCATCGATGCCGCAGAAAACTGCGGCTTTTGTTGCTGCGACCCAGCCAGCGGATCCAGCGAACCAACAGCTTGGCAGTCGATCCGCTAGCGCCAAAGAGCTCGCGCCTGCCCGCGCCGAGCACTCTTCGGCTGGCAACGTATCCAGCGTAACGGTTGTCAAACAGACCGCGCGACTCACTCCGCGACGGCCGTCCGACGATGTAGTTGCCCCAGTGGACGCGACCCCAAACGACGTCAAGCTGGCCGATGCGCTGGTCCGGCAGGGCATCATCAGCAGCGCGCAAATGTCATCGGTTTTAGCGCGGCAACGAAGCGGCCTCGACACCCACATCGAGTTGCCCGATCTGCTCATCAAAATGGGCTACATCGATTCCGAGCAGCTGGCAAAATTACAGGCGGATCAGAGTGAAATCGCGATTGCAGCGGAGGATGATTACGGACCTGCGTCGAATATTAGCGCAAACGTCCTGGCACTTATTCCTGGCAAATTTGCCCACAAATACTGCGTAATTCCCGTGGGGCTTGGTGATAATGGCAAGTCCCTTAAAATGGTCGCCGCAAGCTGGGAAAGCAAAGAGTTCGATATATGCCGCACAGCAGCGGCCAAATCTGGACTCAGCCTCGCCCCACTAACCGGCAGCGAGGAGCTAATTCGAAGTGCGCTCGCCCGTTACTACCCGCACGAAGCGAGCACTGGAGCGACAGCGACGCCGCCAAAGGCGAACGGCGTCCACCGTATACCGGCCGCACCGAAACCGAAGCTGGACGATTCTGCCGACAAGAATGACAATATTATGAGCAACGAACCTCCGAAGAGAAATATACATGCCGTCCCGGCCGTCGTCGACCCGCGCAAGTCCGCGACACCCGCTCGCGTGACTCCGGTTGACCGACGAGCGTCCGACGTGCTCAGCGGCTCGGCAAACCCAGCCATCACTTTCGCGGGCCAGACCGCAAACCGCGGCGGCGACGAGAACGTCGACATCAATGAGTTCTCAATGGACCAGCCGGCCATCATTCAGATGGTCAACAAGCTGATCGCCGACGCTATCCACCAACGGGCCAGTGACATCCACTTCGAGCCAGTCAGAGACGGCCTCACGGTTAAATATCGCATCGACGGCACCTTATGCGACTGGGACAAGGTCCCTAAGGGCTTCGCGAATGCGTGTACGTCTCGCCTCAAAGTGATGTCCGACATGAACATCGCTGAGAGACGCGTCCCGCAAGACGGACGTATCACCGTCAAGACCGGCGGACGCACCGTCGACATGCGCGTTTCGTCGCTACCCACGCAGTACGGCGAAGCTGTTGTGCTTAGAATCCTCGACCGCACCGCCATGCGTCTTGACGTGAACCACCTCGGATTCGGCGACCGCAACCTGAAAACGCTGCACAACGTAATCAAGCGCCCGCACGGTATCTTCCTTGCCACCGGCCCGACCGGCTCCGGTAAGACGACCACCCTCTACGGTGCTATTCACGCCATCCAGTCGCCGGATATCAACATCATCACGGTTGAAGACCCTATCGAGTACGAACTAGAAGGCGTCCGCCAGTCGAACACCAACGAAAAAGCGGGGCTCACATTCGCAAAGCAGCTCCGAGCCATTCTGCGACAGGACCCGGACGTCATCTACGTCGGCGAGATCCGCGACGCCGAAACCGCCGAAATCGGCTTCCGCGCCGCTCTTACCGGCCACCTCGTCTTCAGTACGCTGCACTGTAACGAAGCGTCCGCCGCCATCACCCGTTTGCTCAATATGGGCATGGACCCGTTCCTAATCGCCTCGTCGGTGATCGGTGTCCTCGCACAGCGTCTCGTCCGCAAGGTCTGCAAAGGCTGCGCCCAGCCCTACACACCAACGGTCGAAGAACTCGGCCTGCTCGGATTGGATCCCGCCAGCCGCGAAGTCCGCGAAGCCAACTTCATGATGGGGTCCGGCTGCGACGCTTGCAACGGTTCAGGCTATGCAGGTCGGTGTAGCGTTCAGGAACTGATGGTGATGGACGAAAACATCCGCGCCCTCACCCTGGAGCGTGCCACCGCTACCAAGATCCGCCAGGTAGCGACCACCATGGGCACCAACCCGATGATCCCCATGCGACGCGACGCTGCCGTCAAAGTCATGCAAGGCCTCACCACCTGCGCCGAAGTCCAAAAGCGCGTCATGCTCGACGACGACTAGGCTATAGCGGCACCTTGGAATCGATAAAGGCACTCACCAGCCGCCACACCCACGCGAAGCGTGAACTAAAGAAGGCCCCGGCGGCCCGAGCCGTCTTATATCTTGCCTATGCGGACCATCGCTCAACTCACTCTCGTCCTGCTGCTGGCCCTCGCTACGCTGCCGCTAGCACGCGCCGCCGATGCGCCGTCCTACGACACCCTGGTCTCCCAGGC
Source organism: Capsulimonadaceae bacterium (assembly GCA_036504535.1). Classification (GTDB taxonomy): domain Bacteria; phylum Armatimonadota; class Armatimonadia; order Armatimonadales; family Capsulimonadaceae; genus JARLGU01. The sequence continues at coordinate 310,042 of DASXUY010000037.1, read as the reverse complement.
CCAGAGCTTGGATCGTGACGGCGAACGGCTAGCGGCCTTCGGCTGCTACCTACAGGCATATCGACTGCAGCCCGAAAGCGCCCCGGCGACCGCCGCCCTCCTGAAAGCTGTCCGAAGCGGCACCCTGCCCATCCGCGTCCCGGAAAGCATGCTGCAGGCGGCCGTGGACACAACCCACGCCGTCCAGATCACGCCTCTGCTTGACGGTAAGGTGATGGCGGTCACATCGCGCGATGAGCTGGACACGTTCAACGACCCCCAAAATGGCTGGCCATTCACTCGCTGCGAGTGGTTCTACCGCGCGTCCACCGACCCCGCAGGCGAGTACGTGCTCTACGCCAGCGTCCGCTGGCAGTCGGCCGACGACCGCGCGCTCGCGGAGCGGACTGGCCAGCTCCTCGCCGTCCTCCGAGCCGCGCTCACGGAGCGGACAGGCAACAAACCGCTGACCGACGGCAAGCCGTTCAATGTATGGCTGTGCCGCCACGCCACCGACGCAGGCGGCGAGCAGTGGCGGAACAGCATCTACTTCTACCAGGTCGGGGAGCAGCGCAGCTCGATCGAATGGATCCGAGAGATCGCCCACGAGTACAGCCACATGGCATTCCCCATCGTCGGTGGTGACTATAGCGACCCGGAGCCGTGGGCGAACGGCTACTACGGCGAGCGGCTGCTGCTTCGCTGGCTCTCCCGCGGCGCCGCTGGCGGACCTGCTGCCGTTGAGAAAGCGTGGGGCGGGACCTTCGCTGGCTATCCCAACTTCGACATCAAGCTGATCGCGCCGCCGCTCTCCCTGTATACGCGGAACGGGCTGTCCGACGAGTGGTTGGCCCGTCGCGACCGCCAGGGCATGGACTACCTCATCGGAATGCTGCTTGCCATCGACGATAAAGCTGGTCCGCAGGCATGCGCACGTCTGCTCTGGGACCTGCCGCAAGCAGGCCTCGTCGACCCAGCTCAGCTTCTGCCAGGGGCGCGCCAGGCGCTCGCGACGGCGAAACCAACCGCCAAAACCCAGGCGACTCGGGGCGACCGATGACCGGCGACGCTGCCCCTGCCTCAGTGACCGTACGCGCTCACGCCAAGATCAACCTCACCCTTGACGTTCTCGGCCAGCGGCCCGACGGCTACCACGAGATCGAATCGATCATGCAGACGATCAGCCTCGCCGACGACATCACCGTCACCCGAACGGCGCGTCCCGGTGTTTCGATCACCGTCGACGGCCCCTATGCCGCCGGAGCGCCGACTGATCACACCAACCTCGCCGTAAAAGCCGCGAATGCGCTGCTCGCAGCCGCGGACGCGACCGATATCGGCCTCACTATCGCACTCAGCAAGAGCATCCCCTCGCAGGCGGGCCTCGGCGGCGGAAGCAGCGACGCTGCCGCTGTCCTCAACGCTGTTAATCGCCTCCTCAGAAGCCCGCTGGACCGAGATGCGCTGGTGCCGCTCGCCGCAAAGCTAGGAGCCGATGTCCCCTTTTTCCTAACTGGTGGCGCAGCTCGAGTTACGGGCATCGGAGACAGGATCGAGGCAATCGGTGCTGGCTTCACTGGCTCACTCGTTCTCGTCAAGCCGCCCGTCGGTGTCTCCACCGCCGCCGCTTACTCCGCGCTGGATGAGCTTCCCGGTCGGCAAAGCGCCAACGCGACACGATCATGGCCGAGCGGAGGGTTCGCCAACGACTTCGAAGCCGTAATCTACACCCTCGCCCCCGAAATCGCCGCCGCCCGCGACGCGCTCCTGGCCGCTGGTGCGACAACCACACTCCTCTGCGGCAGCGGTGCCACCGTCGCCGGATTCGGCCCCAACGCCGCCGCGCTCGCGATATCCGTACGTGAGTATGGGGTGGGGGATGTGTGGGTGGTGGAAACTAGCGCTTAGTTAAATCAAAATTAATCATATGTTCGTTATATATTGACATTTTGACACTATTGTGATACACTAAGAGTAGGTGAGTCACCAACCAGTACCTTGAAAACTTAATTCTATCGTTCGCCTGAGCGCACCTGCACAGCGCATCGAGCGACTTTATATCCAAACCCAATTGCATATTATGCATCGGCTGCATAATATGCAGATGCTAATCGCCAAATTATGCGTGATTTCTACTGCGGCACGCTCAAGTATGCGGTATGCGCATTTTTCGCGCGCCATGCAGAAAATCCATGCCGATAAATGAAAAGGTATCCGTAAAAAGCAAAACCCCTTTTCGCCCCAATAACTTCCTCGCCACAGCTTTGAACGAACCCAGCCCTGGGGACTGGCCCGCAGAAGGTGGCACCACATGTTCGCGGGGTAGAAGCCACGGCGCCTATCGCTACGATCTCAACCCCATCATCCCAATCGTGGCGTATCGCCGCTGTTTGGGGCCGCCTTCGAGGAGCTGGTCCCCGAAAAAATCGTCGCCAACCCCCGCCACGGAGCGGCAGTTCCCCGTGAGGGGCTGCGGTCGGCATGCCACAAGCCACTCTCTCAGCTTGACGCACCGCGCGTAGCGGTCCTAGTTAGCCCCACTTCACCCACCTATCCCGGCTCGGCAGCCACGGCGGGAACATCGATCCGTTTGAACTCGCCAGCGCCGATCACCCGATTTCGACCGCTGCGTTTGGCATGGTACAGCGCGTCATCCGCCATGCCGACGAGAACGCGGCTGTCTTGTGCGTCGCGCGGGTAGTTAGCGACCCCTATACTGATGGTCTTCCGGACCCACGTCTCGCCCTCGACACCGTCGCCATCGTGATCGTCTTCGTCCTCAGCTTCCTCCGGCCCTCGCGCCCTGCCAGGAAACTGTGCCGCTTCGATCCGCTGGCGGATGCGCTCGGCGGTCATGCGGGACGCTTCCTTGCTGGTCTCGGGCATGATGACGATAAACTCCTCGCCTCCATACCGACCTGCGTGGTCAGAGGAGCGGATACTGTCCTGGATGATCGCCGCGAGCTGCGATAGCAAGTTGTCGCCCTGAAGGTGACCGTATGTGTCGTTGTAGCTCTTGAACGAGTCGAGGTCCATCATGAGTACCGAAAGGGTATGGCCGTAACGCTCCGACCGGCCCACTTCGTCCTGCAATATGCTCATGATGTGGCGCTTATTGTAGAGACCTGTGAGGCCATCGGTCACCGCCATCTGCACAACGTCCTCGTGTCGCCGAATGTTGGCCAGCCCCATCGCAACGAGAGTCGCGAGGCACTGGATACGGTCGCGGTCAGATGTAGCAAACGCGTTCCACTGACGTCGCTCAAACTCGACGACGCCCATGGTTTCGTTGTTTGCGACCAGCGGCAGCACCATCTGTGAGATTGGACCCATCTGAAGCTTTTGCCGCTCGGGAGCATTGTAAAGCGTATGTCGCGCATCTCGGCGGATATCGGGGACGAGCATGGCGGTGCGCCTGGCGGCCACCCGCCCCACGAGCTCCTCGCCCATACGCCGTATCTCGCCGATGTGCGATGACGATCGACGGGGCGGATAGTCGCTCACACACTGCAATGCGGTATCGACATCGTTATAGATCCACACCCGCGCTCGATCGAACAATACGAGGGTGCGTGTTCGCTCAACAAACTCTTCGACCAGTCGAGCGGCGTTCGGAGTGCGGCCAATGGACGCGCATTCGGTCAGCTTCTCCATGGCCTTCACCTGCCGGCGAAGCATCTTGCGCTCAATCACGAACTTGGCAAAGAGACCAAGAATGCATGTGATGACAACGGCGGTCGCGGCCCCGTAGACACCTCCATCGCGCAGCAGCGTGAACGACAGAATAGCCGCGAATGGCGAAGCGGCGAAGTAAACGTAGACCTCGTTGGTCCAGGCCACCTGCCACCCGTGATCGTCGTCCCGCCGAACGCCCCAACCGTGCTCATTGCGGCGTTGAAGCAAGAGGCCGCCAAGGAACAGGCCGCCGAACAGCATGAGGCCGCTCATGCCCGCAATCAAGCTCTGAACGAGAGACATCGAACCGTTGACTGGCAGAATCTCTGTCTTGATCAAGAGCGCACCAGTCAGAATCTGGGCCGTCACAATGAGGCTGAAATGCGAAAGGTTACGCCGCTTGACGCTGGCCTCTTCCTGGACAACGATAGCCAGGAAGCCAGCGATAATGAACGGCACCGTTGCTAGCGCAGGTGGCATAATGAGGAGAGCTGAAAGGGCGGTAATTGGAGTAAGGCGAGCGCGTTGCGCAAGCCGAGGCGCAGTGACTGGCAGTAGGCAGGAAATGAGGGCCAGAAACGCGAAGAGAAAGACAATAATCCCGCCGTGCCCGTTGAGAGGCCACGTGACGACCCGCGGCTCAACAAAAACGGCGTATACGGGCAGCGCCACGGAAGCGACTCCGGCAGCAATCCACATCCGGCGTTCGGCGCGAGTCGCGGTTTTGGACCGCGCATCCACAGGACGAGCGCGACCGCGTGATTTCTGTTTTTCCCTGGCATTCGTCATGGAAGATACAATGATAAGGTCAAGATCGGCTCGTGGCTGCCGGGAATATGCGAAGTAGCTCTTTAAAAAGGCTGAACAAAAAATAGGATGAAGAGTTCGCTGTGACAGGCGCGGGCCCGCGCCAACCGGCGAATTTGCCAGTACTTCCATTATGCCGTTATCTTTACCAGCTTTGAGATAACACTGAACCGATTTATAGACGCAAATACGGCCAAAGCTGCTGTTTGGTGAAACAAACTGGCAATAAGGGGCAACTATGACCACAATCATCAAAGGCGATGTGATCTCGGGCACCGATGTCATCAAGAACGGCTTCGTTATTGTCGATAACGGCAAGATAGTTGATGTGACCGCCAAGGCGCCTTCTGGTGTCATCGATCTCGACCGGTCCGGCTTCCTCGTAGCCCCAGGTTTCGTGGACATGCATGTCCATGGAGGCGGTGGAGCGGACTTTATGGATGGTACCGTTGACGCAGTTCGCACCGCTCTCGCCTCGCATGCTCGCCACGGCACAACCGGCCTACTCGCCACAACGATCACTGCCTCGCGCAACGATGTCGACGAAGCCATTGTCGCGATCAAGGAGGTCGTCCGCGATCCTCAGCCGGGCGAGGCGCGAATTCTAGGCATACACCTCGAAGGACCTTATATCTGCGCTTCGCGGCGAGGCGCGCAACCGCTCGAGCCGATCCGTCTTCCCGATGTGGACGAGTTCTGCCATTGGGTAGAACTTTCCGGCGGTCTTATCCGTGAGATTACGCTCGCGGCAGAGGTCGAGGGCGCCATCGACTTCATCCGAGCTGCACGCGATTTCGATGTAGTTTGCTCAATCGGCCACACCAGCGCCACCGCCGCGCAAACCCTTCTCGCAATAGATGCAGGCGCGGGTCAAGTCACGCACCTATTCAATGCCATGCGCGGCCTGCATCACCGCGAACCTGGAACAGTTGGCGCGGCGCTTATGTCGCCCAAAGTCGCCGTTGAGCTTATCTGCGACGGAGTCCACCTCGACCCCGCCATCGTGCGCCTCGCGGTTACACTCAAAACGCCGAAACGATGCGTCCTCATTACCGACGCCATGCAAGGCGCCGATATGCCGGACGGACAGTACATGCTGGGCGGCAACCAGGTCACATCGGCGAACGGTATCGCGGCGTTTGCCGACGGAACGTTGGCCGGAAGTGTTCTGACAATGGACCGAGCGTTCGCCAATATTCAGAAATTCGCTGGGGTAAGCGCTGTGGATGCGTCGCTAATGGCGTCTGGCGTCCCGGCCCGTCAGATCGGAGCGGGAGCCCGAATTGGGGCGGTCGAGTCCGGAAAAGAGGCGGACCTCGTTGTAATCGACCCAACATCCGGAGCCGTGGACACCACCCTGGTTGGAGGAATCACGGCGTATCAGCGGTAACATGTTGTTAAGAATGAAAGTCGGCCACCTACAGTGGGCGAACGCAACTCGCTACGCTATTGCCACCACAGAGGATAGAACCTATGACTTGTACTACATACCCGGAGCGTACCGGGGCTATCACATTTAAAGGCGGACCGGTGACGCTCGTTGGAAATGAGCTTAAACCAGGCGACAAGGCACCCGATTTTACTCTCTACGCCAACGACCTTTCGCCAATCACACTCAAAGACGTTCTCGCCGATAACACACGCGCCACCCTGTTGATCGTTGTACCGAGCATCGACACCAGTGTCTGCTCGCTTGAGACAGCGAAGTTCAACCGTCACGTCGCGCAGCTTCCCGTCGACCAGATCGCCACGTTCACGATCTCTGTTGACCTCCCGTTCGCCCAAAAGCGCTGGGTGTCGTCGGAGAAAGTGGCAAACCTCAGCTTGCTCTCCGCGTACCGCGATCCCGACTTCGGACCTCGATACGGAGTCTTGATCAAAGAGCTCGGCTTGCTCTCCCGGTCAGTCTTCGTCGTCGACAAGGAGGGCATCGTCCGCCTTTCGGTGACCGTCCCAGAAGTCGCCCAGGAACCCGACTACGACGAAGTACTCAACGTAGCCACCAAACTGATCGGGCTATAGGCGCCCGGCTCCAATCGACCTGACGTACGGCGCGCCGTGTCCTCAATGGACACGGTGCGCCGTTATTGCGTAGCCTACGCTCAGGGCACTGGCATGAAACTAACACTGGTCCTGACGATGGCTCGCAAGCGCTACTCCCTCGTTGGTGAGAACGAGCCTGCGCACAGGTATCATTGGCTATGCCCTGCAGATCGCCTCGAACAATTGAACTGCTTGAGCCACACGTATGACTACCACCGCGACGCCATCGCCTGACAGCGCGCCCGTTCCCAATCCCGCATGGCGCGGATCAGCGACAACGCTCGCGCCGCTAGCGATAATCGTCGGGTTCATCGCATTCACCTACCGCGCGGCTGCCGTCGACGCGTGGGGTTTGTGGATGACGGACCCAGCGAGCGCGCACTGCTTGTTCATCCTGCCGATCGTGATCGCGCTATGCTGGATACTGCGAGATCGAATTCGAGCCGCCGCGACCGAACCCAGTTGGACCGGCTTTGCTCTCGTAACCATCGGGCTCATAGTAAATCTCATCGCAACCTACGCGCATATTCGATGGGTCCCGCTCGTATCGCTTGTTGCGGTCGTCGCCGGGCTCATTATCGGACTGCACGGACAGGCTCTTTGGCGTGTTGTTCGATTCCCAGTACTGTTCCTCGTCTTCCTATCGCCACCGCCAGCAACACTCGTGACTCCTGCAGCGGTCACGATCCAGCAATGGAGCACCGCTGGCGCGGTCGCATCCTTAACAGCGGCTGGCTTGCCTGTGGCGCAGAACGGATTCTTTATCGACACGCCGACAATCTCGGTCGAAGTGACACGCGACTGCAGCGGCTTCAATAAGCTGACATCGCTCCTGGCATTTTCGGTGCTTTACGGATACCTTTACGCACTTCCGTGGAAGCGCCGCCTACTTCTCGTGGCGGCTGTGCTCCCCGTCGCCCTCTTCGCCAACGTCCTGCGCATCTTCGCGCTCGTGGTCGTTGGCTCAACTTGGGGCGTTGGCGCGCTGCACTCTTTTCACGACAGCGCAGAGGTTCTAGTTGTCGTAGTGTCGTTTGTGATGCTGACATTAGTCGGAAAGGGATTGGGATGCAACGAGCTCAGGGACGATCAAATAAAGCAATCCTAGCCGCATGCCTCCTTGTGAGCGCAGTGTCCGCCGTCGTCAGCAGCCGACTGCCCGATGTGTGGTCCCGTCCGCTTCGTCGCGTGGCCATAGACGAGTTCCCGATGGAGCTGAATGGTTGGCGCTGTACAAGCAGCAAGCACTCCACCATGGCAGCGCTCCCGTCTGCCAAAATCCTCGAGCGGACATACATCGACTCTAGCGGCCATTCGCTGCAAGTGCTTCTCCTGACTGCGGCCAACGAAGCCGACTTCCACGAAGCGACCTACTGTCTTCGATGCCAGGGCTACGATATGGGCGAGCAGTCGTCGGTGACGCTTCCGTCGACGAAACAGTCGGCCTACGAACTGGTCGCAACCCAACATTCGTCGAGCATTCGCTTGCTTTATTGGCGCCCGTCCCGCCCCTCATACGCGGGCAAGCTTGGGGTTTACCAATGGCGACGGATCCTTCTCGCCCAAGCTGCTCTTGAAGGTAATCAAGACCAAAGCCTCTATGTGCGGTTCGTTGCTCCTGCGGACAACGACACGCGACAGTTGATGCTTAACACGGCCGGGCTATGGACTCCAGCGCTTCAAGCGCTTTCGAAGAAACGCGTCGAATAGAAGCGTGGCCGTCCATTCACGTGCCTCGCCGTTCACCGATCAGCTAAGTCTGGCCCACAGCAACGTCATCGAATCTTCTATTTTGGAATAATTCCAAATCTTGATTGATTCGACAATCATTTGTGCCACACTACCGTCATGTCCAAGAATGACCATGCCGCCGCGCGTGAGACTCTGCGAAGTGCCGGGATACGTGTCACCATGCCTCGCGTTTCTGTCCTGTCCGCTATTAGCCGATGCGGGCCGCACCAAAGTGCTGAGGCGATAGCGACGGCAACGCGAGACCTTCACGGCACTATCTCGACGCAGGCCGTATACGACACGCTGCATCTGCTGGTCGGCTACGGACTGGTCAGGCGTATCGACCTCGCTGGCAATTCGCCGTCGTTTTACGAGCTCCGCGTCGGCGATAATCACCACCACCTCGTCTGCAGGTCCTGCGGCATCGTCCACGATGTCGACTGCGCAGTCGGCGATGCGCCATGCCTGCAGCCATCGGCAACATTCGACTTCAAGATCGACGAAGCCGAAGTGACCTTCTGGGGCACATGCCCCGACTGTCTTTCAACGCAACTCAACAAGCCTATCGCACCTAATACGGAGGAAACCCATGACCTTACGACAGACTGACCAACAGCTGCTCGACGCCCTGGCGAATGGTCGCGGCGTCGAGAGTATCAATACGAAGGCGAAGACGGCTTCGACGGGGACGCTCACCACACGACAAGGCCATCCAGTGACCGATAACCAGAGCTTGCGCACCGTCGGCAACCGCGGTCCGGCGACACTGGAGAACTACCAGTTCCTCGAGAAGATCACGCACTTTGACCGCGAACGCATTCCGGAGCGTGTCGTCCACGCCCGCGGAGCAGGTGCGCACGGCTATTTTGAGGCGTATGGTACGGTTGGCGGTGAACCAATCGCCAAATACACTCGCGCTAAGCTGCTGCAGGAAAAGGGCAAGCGCACGCCGGTCTTTGTGCGGTTCTCAACCGTAATCCACGGTGGCACTTCGCCGGAGACGCTTCGAGATCCGCGCGGGTTCGCGGTGAAGTTCTACACCGAGGACGGCAACTGGGACCTCGTCGGCAACAACCTCAAGGTCTTCTTCATTCGCGATGCGGTCAAGTTTCCCGACGTCGTTCATGCGTTCAAACCAGACCCGGTTACCAACGTCCAGGACACCCGCCGCATCTTTGACTTTATCAGCCAGACACCGGAAGCGACTCAGATGATCACGCTTCTCTTCAGCCCATGGGGCATCTCAGCAAGCTACAGGTATATGGAAGGCTCGGGCGTGAACACATACAAGTGGTACAACACGGCGGGCGAGGGAGTGCTGATCAAATACCATTGGGTTCCAAAGCAGGGGGTACGAAGCCTTACGCAGGCGCAGGCACAGCAGATCCAGGCGAAGACGTTCAACCACGCGACCCAAGATCTTTACGAAGCAATCGAAACAGGCGACTTTCCAGAATGGGAGCTTAATGTCCAGATCATGAGCGACGGTGAGCATCCCGAACTGGATTTCGATCCGCTGGACGACACCAAACTCTGGCCAGAGGATGATTTCCCGTTCCGGCCGGTTGGCCGGATGGTGCTCGACCGGAACCCGGTGAACTACTTCGCGGAAGTGGAACAGGTGGCGTTCGGCACAGGCGTGCTCGTCGATGGCCTCGACTTCTCCGAGGACAAGATGCTTCTGGGGCGAACACTGTCCTACTCCGACACACAGCGGCACCGCGTCGGCGCGAACTACCTGCAGCTACCTATCAATTCACCGCTCAAGGCTCCTCAGACAAACCAGCGCGACGGGCAGATGGCGCACCATGTCGACCTCGCGCCCGGTGCCAATCCACACGTCAACTACGAGCCGTCAACACTCGGCGGGCTCAAGGAAGCCGTCCCAGCGGGCGAACCGTTCACGCCGTATTTCGAAGGCAAACTCGTGCGCGAGAAGATCTCCCGCCGCAACGATTTCGCGCAGGCGGGTGACCGATACCGCTCATTCGAAGACTGGGAGCGCGACGATCTCGTGGCGAATCTGGTTGGCGCATTGAAGCCCTGCACGCGCGAGATCCAGGACCGGATGGTCACATATTTCGCGAAAGCCGACGTCGAATACGGAGCCCGAGTCTCCGCTGGTCTCGGTATTCCGGTGCCGAGTCTGGCTTAGCTAGCGAGCAACCTAAGTGTTGTCGAAATGCCGCGGCGCGCTTATCGCCCAAGGGGTGATCGGCGCGCCGTTTCAATGCTGCCGCCATCCCACGAGCAACTTCACCAGCAGGCGAACTAACAGTTGTGGTACTCGCCTTCAACCAGGCGAACGCTATGCAGCGCGCGTTAAGAATCTATTGTGACGTTACGACCGCATTTGTGCGAAAAAGTAAGCAAAAACGCTTGACTTATCCGACTTGAATTGCTCCACGCTCGCGCTTTTTGGGTCTTCGCAAGACGTCATAAATCGAGTCCAAAAGATGCCTCCGAAACGATTTTTTTCTGCCCCTGAATCGCCTTGAAGGGCTGATTTTATTCTGGTATACTATCGTGCGCTGACGGGCGGTACGTCTCCTCAAGCCCTGTTAGCACCACCAACCCGGCCAAAACCTGGGCACATTTTTTCCGTTTCACCGGATCTGAAAGAAGCATATTGTCTCTGTGAGTAGTCACTGGAAAGATGACGAGCAACTGGAACTTGGGGAGGACGAATCCGTCATCGCTCTGCGGCGTGCGTGGGATCGCACACTGCGGACGATCGCGGGTAAAGTCAGCAAGTCGTCGTTCGAATCCTTCTTCCTAGTGACTCAACCGCTGTCGCTGGAGGACAACGTTGTCGTTCTCGGTGCACCAAGCCGGTTCGCTCGCGAGTGGCTCGACAAGCGCTACAATGACACGCTTCGCAACCTGCTGCGGCAGCATCTAAATCAGAGCGACATACAGATCCGTTTCGTGCTATCCAGCCCCGATACCAAGCCAGCAATCCTGGCCGATCAGGAAGCGATGCCGCCGGTTGAGGCCGCCGAGCGCGAAAGCCTGCCCGAAAAGCCGCGTAGCCGCAAGACGCCCACAGTGGAGCGTCCGAAGCCGCTTCCGCCTGAGCTTACCATCCCGCTCAACGACAAGTTTACATTTGACACATTCGTTACCGGCAAGTCGAACCGCCTCGCTCACGCTGGTGCCTGCGCTGTCGCAGACGCGCCCGGCCTCGTCTACAATCCGCTGTTCCTTTACGGTCAGCCTGGGCTAGGGAAGACGCACCTGATGCACGCTATCGGGCACCAGATCCGTCAGAATCACCCCGAGGCGCGGGTAGCGTATATCAGCGGCGAATCGTTCACGAACTCATACGTCACCGCTCTTCGCGAACGGCGCTTTGACGAGTTCCGGTCGGTTTACCGCAACGTCGACGTGTGGCTGGTCGACGATATCCAGACCATTGCTGGCAAGGAGCACACCAAGGAAGAGTTCTTTCACACGTTCAACACGCTTCACCAGATGAACAAGCAGATTGTCATCTCATCGGACCGTTCGCCGCGCGAGCTTCGGATGATGGACGAACGCTTGCGGTCGCGGTTCGAGTGCGGGCTGCTGGTCGATGTCGCGCCGCCTGAGCTTGAGATGCGGGTCGCTATTTTGCAGAAAAAGGCAGAGATCGAGAACATCCCGATTCCGGAAGATGTGCTTATCTACATGGCCAACCTGATCCAGTCCAACATCCGCGCGCTCGAAGGCGCGCTCGTGAAGCTGATGGCGTACGCGTCGCTGTTCCATAGCCCCGTCACGCGGCAACTCGCCAGTGACGTGTTGGGTTCGTACTTCGTCGAAAAGCGCCCGCAACCGTACATTGAGGGCTCGTGTACGGTGGAGGACGCGGACGATCTCGGGGGCGGCTTGCGCGCCCTACCGATCCCGGCGGGGATACGCCTGCTCAGCGAATCATCGGTCTTTGGGGGCGGCGGGGAATTCGATCATATCGTGCAAACGGTGGCGTCGTACTTTGCTCTCGACCCGGCCGAACTCGCTGGCGACGGCAGCGCGACGGCGTCACGCAAGCGCGACCACGCCATGCCGCGCCAGATCGCCATCTACCTCGCCCGCGAACGCACCACCATCCCGGTGGTTGAACTGGCCCGACTCTTCGGCGACGTCAGCCACTCCGCCGTCTCCCACGCCCACCGCAAGATGGTGAAGCTGCTCAACGAAAACCCCCGCGTCCTGTCCCAGGTCACCGAGATCAAGTCGCGGCTGTAGAGTGGGTTAGGTGAGCACCGGGTTCAAGTGAAAGTTTCACCCCGGCAGGAGCATCCCGTTCGCCTCCACCAACTGCACAGGAGATCGATATGGACGATGGCGAGCAATTATTCAGAACAATGACAGCGGGAATGGCCGCACTAGCCATAGTCTACGTCATCTTAGCAATTGCCCAGGTGTCTCTAATGGCGTGGGCGTTGGTTGACCTCTGGCGACGCCCATTCCGAGAACAATCGGCCAAGCCCCTCTGGCTGATTGCAATTATTGCCGTGCCATTGCTGGGGTCGCTGATTTATCTCACCATGGGCAGGAAATCGGCGTAGCTTGGTCGACGTTCGCGACCTAATTGACCTCTCCGGCGACGTCAGCCACTCCGCCGTCTCCCACGCCCACCGCAAGATGGTGAAGCTGCTCAACGAGAATCCGAGGGTTCTGTCGCGGGTCACCGAGATCAAGTCGCGGCTGTAGAAGCTGGCACTTGCATTGCGAGCCGACAGCCCCATACTCTTCACCTCAGCCCGAACCAGTTAGCGGCAGAGTTTGGCTACGATGTGGTCAACGGCATAATCACGTTGTGGCTGCGTTTGTGCCCGTGTGCTCAACTTGAGCAAACGCCATGTTACCTTTGCCTGGCACGATTGGCCTTTGGCGAGGACGTAGAGGGGCGACAGGAGTTCTGTCTCGGTAAATCGCGACACGCCGCCGCTGTCGAATATCTCAACGGGGAATCCACGCTTATTGCCGCCGTCGGGGTAGCGTCCTGGATTCAGTGTGGAGTATTCGATCAATAGATTTGTGCCCTTACGAGACGCGATCACCGGCTGATCGGTATCGACTCCGATCTTGAAGCTGTCGGGGCGCGACCCGTGGAGGTCCACTTTGGTGAGTGCCTTCTCCTTGATAGGTCGAATAAGGTTGCCTGCTTTGCCAGTCATCACCATGTAGTCACCAGGATAGTGGGTTCTGGGATTTGGCATAAAATATACGGCTTCGGGGCTGTTGACCTGAGTGATATGCCACAGCGATATCGTAGTCGGCGATCCGGCGACATTGGTGGCTTTTTGGTCGATCACGAACCGCCCATCACGTGCGAAGCGAAACATGCGCGTGATCTGAATGCCGCTGCGCGGGGAGATGGCAGACACGAGCACGAGCGTCCTAGTGCCTCTGCGTCGTCGCGGCGTGTACGTATCCCATGCTGCATCTGGCGGCCACGCTGTGCCCGTTGACGCTGGCCATCCGCTTTGCGGGGCAAGCCATGTTCGTTCCCCGCCCCAATTTCGCCATGGTCCGTATTTTTGTGGTTCCCCATCTATGACCGGCGACTGCCACAGGATATTGGGTCCACCGCAGGGGCCAAACGAGATCACGCGACCGAGCGGCACGCTTATCACGGCCTCCAGGCGGCCGTTCGTGAGCCGGACCGTGGGCATCCCGTGAAACGCTGCGGGTGTCGCTTCCGCAACAGTAGGCGAAAGGACCAGGCACAAGCTAACAAGTGCTACTGCGATGACCTTATTCATAGTCTATTGTTCACTCCCCGCAGCCAATTAGCCCCACACGTAAGCACTGTGCGCCCGCGCGTCACTGGAACGAGATCCGCTCAATTGCCCCACGCTAACATCTGCGTCAGAGGCCGGAACGCTCCGACATTTCATTGCTGACTCGAGCTAGGAACTGGAGACTCGCGGCGATTTCGGCTACCGGATTCCCCGTAGTACTGTCCTGCTCGACGACCGTCTGACGCAAGTTCGGCAGGTATCTCGATTGCGTTAAGATGTCGCCAACGTTAACGACCCCTTGCCCGAGTGGCTTCCATGCGTCCCCGGCATAGTCCTTCAAGTGAAGGTACCCGACCGACGCGCTATACCTCCCCAAAAACGCCACAGGATCCTCGCCGCCCTTCTGCACCCAGGCGACATCGACGCACAGGTCGACTGCCGAAGGATTAATTCCGTCGAGTATCGCGTCGATTCCCTTCGTGCCGCTGTCAATGAAGTCGAACTCGAAAGCATGATTATGGTAATGCAGGTACATCCCGAGATCGCGAAGCTGTTTACCTGATTCGTTCAGGATGGCGATGCCTGCCCTAAAGTCCTCGACTTGCGGTCGGTCCCAATTCAGTATCCCGGAATTGCAGACGTCCAAGCAGCCGACGGACCGTAAGGTCCGAACCAGCTGAGGCACATCTTGGAGCGACCAAATGGTGGTGTGTACTCCGGCGCACACGAGCCCCCGCTCGCCGAGAGCAACACGAAAGCCCTCAGGGTCGACGATGTCGTCGATTCCGTATTCCACGGAACCGTACCCTGCCGCGACGACCTCGTCCAAGACTTCCCGGTATTGTGTCTTGAGGTCGTACTTCGCCCCGAGTATGCCGACCTGCAAGCCGTATGTCCCGCTCATTTCGCTACCCCATGTTCGACTGTCACCACTTGACCTGTCGCAGCTGATTCGAAGATCGCTTCGGCGACAGTCATAACTTCTAGCCCCCAAGCCGCGTCCGCAACTGTTCCCGCACCTGTCTCGATCGCGTCGAGGAAGTTAGCGCGCAGGTTGAAAGGCTGCCCAGACGGGATGACGACCCGATCCTTACCCAGTCGTGCGCTAAACAGTGTGCCGCCCCATTCGTCTGTGCTCAAACCACCCTCGGTACCGGAAATCGAGCGGTAATACTGGGGATTGGGAGACCACCAGCTGCCCTCGTGTGAGCCCGTCGCCCCGGACTCGAAACCGAGAGTCACCCAAACATGGTCGTTGTCGCGCGGCGGTCGCGATTCGCTGGCCCGATGCGACCAAGCGCGGGCAAAGACCGAATCGACCTTGCCGCCAGCCGCCATCATCCATTCGATTTCGTGGATGTTGATTTCGAGCAACAAGCCTCCCGAAAGCGCGTGATCGCTGCGCCAGCCGCCATGGCCCTCGTCAGCGATATGCATTAGGCGTCGCGATGCGATCGCGACTAGGGAGCCGAGTTCTCCGCTGTGGGCGTGACGAATCATCGTCTGAACCTCGGCCGTAAACCGCACCGAAAATCCGACCTGTGATCGCACGTCGGCTGCGGCGACAGCGTCAGCAATTTCTCTGGCTTCCTTCAGCGACAGCCCCAGGGGCTTTTCGCAGAACACATGCTTGCCGGCAGAAGCACAGGCGACCGCATGGTCACGGTGAAGAAAGTTAGGCGACGAAACGACAACTGCATCGACTTCGTCCAGACCGCATGCAAAGTCCGATAGGCTGCGTGCCGAGCACTCGGCGGCAAGTGACGACGCCCTGACCGAGTCTGGGTCCGCAACCCACACGACCTTCGCCCGGTCGGATTCGGAATGGTAGCGAGCGTGGCCAGCCGCATTGGGACCGGCGCCGATAATGCCAATTTTGATCATAGTTCGACCTCCTGCTTGTTGATGATGGATTTTGCAGAAAATCCAATTCCGCTGGCGTGTTTGACGTAAAGGTTAAGACTGTCGGCACTCGTAACGGCATGCTTGCCCATTCGAAAATCCTCAAACGATACGTCTTCGATTTTGTGTCGCTCGTCAAAACCGCCAATTAGCGATGGGCTGTTGTAGATGTCTTCGATACAGCGGATATTCTTGAATCTGACGCTGCGGATGGTGCCGCGCTCTGCGTCGGTTTACCAGCGCGAGTGCATGATGCGAAAATCTACAAGTTTGTCGTAGAAATGTTCGACCCGTATATCCTCATAGAGCACATCTGATATTGTTGCTCTGTCGCCGTTGTGGATAGTGAATACTCCGCCCTCGCCGTGACCACCGATTACATCAATATCGCGGAAAGCGATGCCCGAAATGGAGTTGCACCGGGTTTCGAAGCCGATCTCCATCACGTTGCCAGCATTGTTGTTGTACATGACACAGTGTTCGATAAGAACATTCCGGACGTTGCGACAACCGGCTAGGAGTCGTTTCGGGTCTTGTGTCCCGCCAGGTGTCGCTTTTATGACTACGCAATCGTCGTTCGTGTGGAAAAAGCTGTGCGTTATGTGAACATCGTTCGACCCACATATGTCGATCCCATCGGACCCGACGACCCACCCAATGTGTTTCGTGTTGTTGATCGCAACATCGTCGCAAGCAACAATCACCGTGTTCCAGCAAGGCGTGCCGACGGACGCGATTCCTTCTATTGCGACATTGCGGCACGACTCGAAGTGAATCTGGCGCTGTTCGCTACGTGGATATTCACTGCCGTCGAGCACGCCGCGCCCGCGAATGGAGACATTATCCGAATCGGCGCTATGCACCCAGCCCTTCACGACAGATCCACCCTCGATGTAGAGCGTTTCGTTCGAAGTAAGCTCGATTAGCCCGGCGTCGTAAATGCGCCCTGCGGCGAAATAGCGGACTGACGGGTCGTCGGCGTCCGGCACGTCGGCTTCCAGCGGGTTGGCGAAGATCATGAGCGGAAGGCTTAGGCACGCAACTTCCAGGAACAGCGCGCCCGGTTGATCGATAGCGAAGGTAAGGGAGGCACCATCGACTACCGATTCAATTCTGCGTGACTGGGGCCGCACCACGGCAGATTGAATGGGCGCGTGAGTTGTAACCGTGATTGAAACGATGCCCTCAAACGAAAAGATGGCGTACGATCCAACCGCGCATTCGTGAACAAACACGGGTTGGCCGTTAACTGTGACCTCGTAATTGGATGAGGGCACGGCGCCCAGGGCGGCAGCGTAAATCGATAGCGAGGCGTCGGAGTATCGCATTCTAGAATTTCCAGGAGGGATAAGCCATTGCACCAAAGTGGCAATGGAGACTGACACGACTCAGTAGCGCACCAAGAGCCGCCCGAAGCTTGGGCGGCTCTTGAACCAGCGTGTCGCTGGACCCTCGTCTCGCCGCAGACGGCTCGGTGTAAGCTGGTTCCAGTCAGGGCAGCTTGCGGCGGGTAAGGTTCCGTGTGTATCTGAAGTACAACTGGCCTACTGGACGCTAAAAGTCAGTGTCGCCTTCTGACCGGGAGCCGCATTGCCAAAGTCCATGCTCGCGGTACCAGCCGCGTTCCCACCATTGATGCCGTCGGCATCCTGCGCCAATCCGCACTCCCAGGCACCCGCTTGGCCCTGAGTGTAATTCGAATTGCATGTCCCTCCGGCAGAGACCTTGCTGGTTAGGAGAAACTTGACGTGTCCGTCGGCGGCGAGGTAGTTTGAACCGTCTCCGTGGCGCCCTGTTTTCGCGAAGGCATTCCCCCAGCTATTACCGACTGGCACATCTAGCGACCGGCCGGGGAATACACCGGTAGCATAGAGAGCGCCCCAGTTACCATCATAGAACTTTACGCCGTTGCCTGTTGGGGATGCGCTTTCGTTAGGGTCAGTTAGCACATTCTGGCACTTCTGCATCTCAAACAATAGAACGGTAAGGGTGGGCGAAATCAGGAGGGTAGACGAAAAGCCGCCGTATTTGCCCTTGAGGCTATTGTATTTCTCCGCAGATAGGTTGTAGTTGAACGCGTACGACAACACATTATTGCCAGACGCCTTTTCCGTCGGATCGGATGGGCAGCTAAAAACCCCTGTGCTCTTCACGTAAGGGTACATTTTTCCAGCCCACCCCGTACGCCCCCAGTTAGTCGTGCAGCAGGTGGGCGTATCAAAAGCGACTGTAGGATAGATTTCGTCGTAGTCCTGCACATACTGTAACGCGCCAATTCCAAGCTGCTTAAGATTGGATGTGCATGTTGTCTGGCGCGCCTTCTCTCGTGCGGTGGCGAACACCGGAAAAAGTATAGCTGCAAGAATCGCTATAATAGCTATAACTACTAATAGTTCAATAAGAGTAAAGCCTCGAGATGCTTTGGTGCGGTCCATTATTTTGAGTCCCCCTGTTACACCGAGAAGTTCCGTTTTTACTTCCCTAGGACACATTGTAAAGCATATCTATTCTTGTGTCAAGGGGAATCACGATAAATATTTGGTAATTAATTAGTCCCTTGGGGGTGCTCCATTCATACCGCACGCTCAGATGGAGCGTTTGTTGTCGCCCAATACATGATCCTTGCCGTCGTATAATTTCTAAAACGTTACGTATACCTGCTTGACATTGGGCGAGGATGGTGATACACTTTGGAACAGGGTTCCCTAGGGTTGATAGATTTATGAGCAACACCACAACCAAACAACACATGAAGCCATCGCTAAGCCGAACGCCAGCTAATTCAAAGGTTGGGGTTGTCGAGCGCCACCTTCGCGAGCTAGCTCTTAGCCGTGGTGCCAATGCACAGCTGCCGACGATCGACGAGATGTGCGTGTCTTACGAAACGAGTCGGGCGACAATAAATGATGCGCTTGGGGCGTTGGAAGCACTCAATATCGTAGACCGCCGCCGTGGAAAAGGAATATTCGTGTCTCCAAAGCTATTCCAGCGGCGGATTGCGCTTGTTTTCGGAGATCAGTTCGTCGTGGCCCGACACACGTCCCCGTTTTGGGACACCCTATGGGCGAACCTGATTGAGGAAGCTGACAAGCGCCTCAAGACACACGACGAAACGATCAGCATCCACGGCGTTCGGACAAGCGACGGGATTTTGCAGCCACTTGACGACAACCTGGCGCGTCAGTTGGAAACAAGACAGATAGACGTTGTCGTCAGCGTCGGCCTTGATAGGCAGTCGTGGCTGTGGATAAGGGGGCACGATATCCCTGTCGTTAGCTTTGCGGGCGAGGGCACTTATTTCGTTACGATTGACTCAGCAAAGCTCGTAACGATGTGTATGGATAAGCTACTAGACGCCGGATGCAAGAGTATTCGCCTTTGGCGGGCTTTGCCTGCCAACAGCGCGGTAATCAACGATGACGCTCACCTCCTGAATGTTGAGGTCGTCCAGGCTTATCGCGATGCGCTTGAACGACGAAATATCCCGTTTGATCCAGCTATGGTTTGGGTGCCACAGGGCGAAAGAGCGTCCAGTGAAGGGCAACTCCAGCAGCAGGGCGAAGCGTTGGTTGACCGATTGATAGCAGGCGGCTATGCAGCGTCAACGGATGGTATCGTCATCTTGGACGATGTCATGGCGAGTGGTGCTTACAAGAAGATGCTTCGTGCGGGAATTGCTCGCTACATTCGAGTTGCCAGCCACGCGAACAGAGGCACGTCGGTTCTGTACGCCTACCAGGAAGATATTGACCGGGTGTTTTTCGACCCTGAGGAGATTGCCCGAGCAATGTTCAGCCTCGTTGATCAGGTGCTAGCCGACGGTACCGCTGCGCCTGAAGTAGTACCGATCAGCCCGACATATTAGTCGGGCTTGCCTAGAAAGCACTGAGCGCCACCCTACCATTGTCCTCCAATACCCATGCCACGGTTGTCAAGAATACCTGTGGCAGCAGAAAGTATACATGCAACCATCACCATCTATTCGACAGTTCGTCGCTTTTGTCATCGCCCTCGTAACCACGATGGGAATCGCAAGTGCTCAGGCTGCATCGGTGGCGCTGATCCCTCTTGACCGTCCCTTTTTGTTCGGGTACGGTACTTGGACAAACAAGGCGCTGATCGCCGATGGAATCGTCAGTCTAAGGTCGGAGGGTATGACACCGGCGGGCGGCGCTGGCGTGAATCTGAACCTTGATCTTTCGCAACATCCAGAAAACAGCCCTGGCCTTCGCGTGTTGGTCACGAAGCGCAATACACTCAAAACGTTGAAGCTGATGCTCACCGATACTGACGGGAAGACGGCAAGCTGGTTTTATGCGCTATCGAACGCAGTCGTCGATATGCCAACCGACATCGTTCCCAGGGACGGAGCACCGCTCAGCAAGCCGAACGAGGCAGGCAAAACAGGCGCGCCGAACCTTGCCAAGATCATGCAGTTCCAATTGCAAGGAGACTGGGGAGGCAGCGGTCCGGTCGATGTTCAGGTGCTTGCCATCAATTCGGTCGTGCCAGACGCCAACCTTCTCGCTGCCCGGAAGGCGAAAGACGATCGCGACTCGGCTGCGCTTGCGCAGGCTCTTAGAGATCGGCTAGCCGACCGCGAGAAGTACAAGACGTTGACCCCGCAGTCGCCGCGCGTGGCTGAGATGTACGCAGCCGCGCCCGATGTTCTCGCCATCCGCATCGAGACTGGCACGGTAATCCTCAGCAGCGAGACACCGTACGTTGCACAGCCTGGAGATGTGGCCAAGCCTCAAAAGAGCGGCCCGCAAAAGCTGGCTCGAGGTGGCAAAGAGATCGGCTGGCTGATCGGGCCAAAGTCCGACGGCTTCGTCCCATTCGAGGGATACACCGGTGACAAACTGCTTACCGTTGAAGCCGACGATGTCACCAATTACCATGTTCGCTCAGCCGATGACGCACAATTCGCGAATAGTGTGGTTCCAGTCTCTGTGTCTCGCAAGTCAAAGCCTTACGACTGGCAGCAGCCATCGGGCCAGCTCGCGATGGGGCATGTTATCTACCTGAAGCTGCCGTCGCGCCTGAAGCCCGGCTCCACTTATGTGGTTTCCTACGATCATCTCAATGTACGACCCCTGGCAGTGCCATTCAAGTTTGACCCGGCGACAGTTCGGACCGAAACCGTGCACATCAACCAAATTGGATTCCGGCCCGACGATCCCGTGAAGCGAGCGTTTGTGTCTGTATGGATGGGAAGCCCCGGCGGCGGATATTCGTTGCCAGACTCTATGAGCTTCAGTGTGGTTGACGATGTCACCGGAAAGGTTGGTTTTGAGGGCAAATCCAGCGCCCGTTGGCCCGCCGACAAGGCAGAGACCATGGCGAGCACGCGGAATTTCAACAGCACCGACGTGGTCACCCTAGACTTTTCGCCGCTTACTAAGCCAGGTCGATACCGGGTTGTGCTCGACGGCATCGGATGCTCCTACCCATTCGATATCAAGGAGACCGCATGGCGCGATGCCTTTTACGTTTCTATGAAAGGGTTATACAACGAGCGAAGTGGCGTTCCGCTTGGTCCGCCGTACACGGCATTCGTCCGACCCGCCGACTTCCGCATTGGCCTACCGGACAGCATGCCAATCACGCAGTCAACATACTCAAACCTGGACGGTGGGGATCCAGGAAAGGGGCTTGTTAAGGGAGACACTGGTGTCCCGGTACCGGAAGCGTGGGGCGCGTACCACGATGCAGGGGACTGGAACCCAAGGCGCATAACTCACTTGCTCACCACGACCCTCTGGCAGGTAGAGCTAGCGGAGTGCTACCCGGCGTTTGCTAAGACGATCAAGCTGAACATTCCCCAAACATCGCCCGCATGTGATGTGCTGAACGAAGCAAGATTCGGTCTCGACCTCTGGCGCCGCTTGCAGAAGCCCGACGGCGGCATCCCATTCGGCATCGAAACTGATGGCGATCCGTCCGGCGGCGAGGTGAGCTGGAAGCAGTCAATGCCCGCGTATGTCTTTGCACCGGACGTAGTCTCCACCTACCAGTACGTCACACTTGCGGCACGCCTGTCCAAGGCGCTAGAAGGCACCGTTCCCGCCGAAGCCTCAACGTACCGATCTTCGGCGCTTCGAGCGATGGCATGGGCCGAAGCGGATCGGGCGAAGCGGATGTCGGCTGGCACGTGGGCTAAGTTGGGGCACAATGTTCTCGAAAACCGGTCGCTCGCTGCTCTGTCGCTGCTTTGGCTCACCGGCGATGCCAAGTGGCACACCTTGTTTAAGGAAGACACGGGCCTTACCAATGAGAAGCAGAAGCCATTCTATGGCAGCTTCGAGGAGCGCGAAACCGCGTTTCTCTACGCCCGCCTGCCCGCTGCCTTAACAGACCCTAAGATCAAACAAACGGCGCTGGCCGATTTGCTGGCGGATGCTGATGGTGCTCTTAACTATCAGGCGAACAACGCGTGGCAAATTCCATCGGATGATCAGGGCAAGCCGCTTTTTATCGGCTTTTTCAGCACGCCTCATGGTTCAGTGTCGCTAGTACGGGCTTACTACCTTACCCATGACCGCAAGTACCTTGCTGGCGCGGTGGCCGGTTGCGGGTTTAGCGCGGGAGCGAACCCGAACAATATGGTGTATACATCGGGGCTCGGCGCGAACCCTGTCCGACACCCTTTCAACATGGATAGCCGGAACACCGGACAGCCGCCGCCTGTTGGGCTGACCGTTTACGGCAATGTTGACCTGCAGCGATGGGGCGATCAAAACTGGATCAGTTGGCCGATAACGTACTACCTCAACGACGCCTGCAAACCATCACCATACGACTGGCCAACGACCGAAGCGTACTGGGACATGTACTTCTACCCGGCGCTTACAGAGTTCTGTATTGATCAAACCATGGGACCAAGCGCCTTTGTTTGGGGCATGTTGGCAGGGAGAGATTATTCAGGCAGACGGTAAAGAACTCCTGACTTGCAGAGGCGCGCCGACCAAGTCCGTCTGGCGCGCCTCCATCATCCGGCCAATTCATTCGTCCCGCTCACCCCGCCAGCGCCCTCGCCGCTATACCTCCGCGCTCTCAAGAGCGCGGAGGCGATAGCGGAACGAATACTCGCCCGGTTTGATCAGCCAGCGGTCGGGGACATTGGGCGTCCAGCCGTCGCGACCGCCGAGGCCCATATGGTAGCCGTCAATCTGGACGTAGACTTCGGGGCGCGGGGTCAGCTTGTGCTGATGGTCGGCGGCTTCGAGGTCGGCGATCATGTAGTGGGTGGCGTTGAGGTGCACAAGCGGGTCGCCGATGATGGCGAGGGCGGGGCCAGTGAGTACTCTGCTTGCTGTAAGCTTGGTGCTTGGCGACAAGACCGCCCAACGGACATCTTCCTTACCGCCTGATTCTCCCGGCAGGATGTAGGGATAAGGCTGCTTGCGGATTTCTCCACCTTGGCGGCCAATATGGGCGCTTGCTTTGCGATCAGGATAAGTCTCATACCAGGCGCGGCCGTACCAATGGATGTAGTCGATCGGGGCATGCAGCGCCAAGTTGACGCCGATGCGGGGGACAACGGGAAGCGAGTCAGGGATGACCGCCGAAACCTCGACCTGGACATCCGATGCACTAACGAATGTATAGCGGGTCGTCACGCTAATCGGAGCAGCGGGATCCGTCCCGCGTAACTCAGAGACCACCGTCGCAACTCGCCCCTCCTCTGATACACCCGTTTCGACACTCACCACGCTCCGCTCAAGCCTATCGATACCAGCGGCTCGCCATCGAGAGCGGTAGTTGTTGCCTGTTCCGAGCGCATAGTCGTTGTCGGTTGGTGCGCGGTAAAAGCATTCGACGGGAGCGTCGAAAAGCAATTCGACTTCGTTAGCTTTGAGCGATGAAAGCCTCCCGGTAACTTTGTCGAACTCGACGGAACAGCTATCCGAGCGAATTGCCAGGCTGGCGTCGTTTTCCGTTACGCTGAAAGGGCGAACCACGCTTACGGGTTCGGAGGCGATCACCGACGACGCTTTTACCGGAAACTGTTCGCTGACTATCTCGTCGCCGTGCCGAACCCAATCCCATTTCGTCTTGGGGCGACAGTTTATGTTGAGCCACCACTCGGCTTCGTCGTTAGCGAGCGCCAGCAAATCCACCCCGATGTAGATAGGAGTCGACTCGCCTGGGGCAGTCTTGACAGGTAATGCGACACAGCCGCTCATTGTCTCGACGCCTTCGCGCGTCAATTGCCATTCGATTCGCAAATTCGACAGGTCGGTGAACTGCCGCTTGTTCTTAATCCATACGCGCCCTGCGGCGATGTCTTCAGGCGTCGCCTCGAACCTCACCGGCGATTGAGCATACTTGACCTCGTGCGCGCCGGGGTGCCAGTCGAGATCGGGTGCGACGATGCCGTTGAGCACCTGCGTGCCATCCTCGCCGATGGCGTCGTAGTCGGTGCCGCAACCGAAATCGCCGCCATAGCCCCACGCTTTCGTGCCGTCGGGCAGCGTCATTTCCAGCGCTTTATCCGACCAGTCCCATAGGAA
The DNA here is from genome assembly GCA_036504535.1 of Capsulimonadaceae bacterium. Classification (GTDB taxonomy): domain Bacteria; phylum Armatimonadota; class Armatimonadia; order Armatimonadales; family Capsulimonadaceae; genus JARLGU01. Next base: position 285,657 of record DASXUY010000037.1, on the reverse strand, counting down.
GCCACCCTGGAACGAAGGGAACTCATCGACGAGATCCCAGTAGTCCATCATGCCGCCGCTGGCGTTGCCTTTGGCATAAGCGTATTCGCAGAGGATCATTGGCCGCGTCTCGTTGGGGTCCGCCATCACCTCGCGGATCCATTCCACGCTCGGATACATCGGGACCATGATATCAGTGACACTGGCTGGCGGGTTGCCGCTTTCGTACTGCACGGGGCGTGTCGGATCGTACGCGCGCGCCCAAGCTGCCATGGCGGCATGGTGCGGGCCGTAGTATGACTCGTTGCCCAGTGACCAGCCGATAATGCAGGGGTGATTCTTGTCGCGAAGAACCATGCGCGTCAAACGGTCGAGGTACGCCATCGCCCACGCCGGATCCTTGCTGGTGAGCGCGCCGACACCGTGCGTTTCGAGGTTGGCTTCGTCGATGACATAGAGGCCGTGCTGGTCGCACAGGTCGTACCACCGTGGATCGTTCGGGTAATGCGACGTGCGGACAGCGTTGAAATTGAGCCGCTTCATCTCCTGGATATCGGCTTCCATATCGTCTTCTGTAAGGGCGCGTCCGCGCACGGGGTGGTGCTCGTGACGACACACGCCGCGAATGACGAGGCGCTTGCCGTTCAGCAGCAATTGTCGGTTCTTGATCTCAACCTGCCGGAAGCCGACGCGCACGCTCTCCCAATCGACCTCCACCCCTGTGGGATCGATCAATGTGAGCAGGGCGGTATACAGGTAAGGGTCTTCGGCTGACCACTGTCGCGGCGCGGCGACAGTGGCTGCCAGACGTGCAGCGCCTCGTTCGGGCGTCGTGTCGGCGTACATCGGCGACGAGTCGCTCACGGTGGCGGAAATTGTGTCGGGAGACACCATTTCGGATGACGCATCCACAAGGTCCAACTGAACTTTGTAGCCCGCCATGTCAGCAGTCTCGGTGATATACGCTGTCACCTCGAGCGCCGCGTCAACGTAGTTCTCATCGAATGTTGTCCGTACTTTGTAGTCGCGAAACGAGACCGGCGGCTTCGCGAGCAGAAACACATCGCGCTGGATCCCGCTCATGCGCCAGTAGTCCTGGTCTTCGAGATAGCTGCCCGTGCAGAACTTGGGCACCTCGACGGCGAGCGTGTTCACCCCAGCGGTGACGAATCCGGTAATGTCGAACTCCGCTGGAAGGCGGCTGTCTTCGCTGTAACCAGCATAGGAGCCGTTCACCCACACGGAGCAGGCGGAGTCGACGGATTCAAATATAATGGCGATCCGCCTGCCATTCCAGAGTTCGGGAATCGTGAACTCGCGCCGGTAGTATCCCGTTGGGTTGTCGTCGGGCAAGTGCGGCGGGTTTGGTTCGAACGGATAGTGCGTGTTAAGATAGATCGGCTTGTCGAACGTGTCATTTAGCTGCCAGTTTGACGGCACCGTAAGAGTTCGCCACGTTGAATCGTCGAACGGCGGCTGCTCGAAGCCAGCTGGCCCGGCGGCCGGAGAGGTTGCCAGTTGAAAGCGCCATGGACCATTGAGGCTCTTGTAGTACGCACCCAAAGTTCGATCAACTGGAAATGGGAATGCGGAAGCTAGTGCGGCTTCTTCGCTGTCATACCCGCCAAGCGGAACGTGCGCTAGGACGCGGTTGCGGGATAATACTTGCAGCTCTTTCCAGTCAGTTGTCATGGGGCGCGATGGTCCTTTGTCGTAAGTTGAAGCGGATTGCGGTGCCAGAGTTCGGCTGATGGCAGCGCGTTCCAGCATTGTAGCACTGGACGCTCTTGCATTAGTCTGGCAAACGCTGTCGTCAGGCTACACGAAATGGCGGATTTTTGTGCGCGCGACACTCTGAATTGGCCCTAACACAGGTACAACTTATACGCTCATTGAGTGCCGGAAGGCTGCCCGTATTGTATTGCCTCTCGCGGATACCGCGCATTCTGAAGCTTAGTTACGAATTCACCCTGGCTGATGTTATCTATGGACGAGGCGCAGCCGGAAGTATTGCACAAAAGGAGATCTGAAATGGGTCTGAAAGTTAGCATTGTCGGCGCCGGTGGACGCGTCGGAAGCACCGCCGCCTACGCCCTCCAGCTTGGTGGGATCGCACGCGAAATCTCGTTGATCGACGTCTTCATGGCCGAGCAGGTCGCCGGCGAAGCCCTTGACCTACGCCACGGCAGCGCCTTCGTCGCGCCGCAGAAGTTTACCTCGGGCGGCTATGACGAGCTTGCCGGTTCCGATGTGATCGTCATCACATCCGGCCTTCGCCGCAAGCCCGATGAAGAGCGACTTGCTCTCATCAACCGCAACGTCGACATGTTCAAGGGCATCGTCGCCGAGATCAAGAACCAGAAGCTCAAGGATGATGTCGTTATCCTCGTGGTCTCGAACCCCGTCGACATCCTTACGCACATGACCATCAAAGCGTCGGGCCTCCCCACCAACCAGGTGATCGGTCTAGGCACCGTTCTCGACACGGCGCGCTTCCGCTCGCTGCTGGCCGATGAGTTCGATGTGGCCGCCACCGATGTGAACGCCAACCTGCTCGGCGAGCATGGCGACACCATGTTCCCCGTGTGGAGCTCGGCCGCGATCCAGGGCTACCCGCTCTCCGCGATCCCCGGCTTCACGAAAGAGAAGGCCGACGCCATCTACGAGCGAGCCCGCACCAGCGGCGCTGAAGTGATCAAGCGCAAGGGCGGAGCTGGTTCTGCGGTAGGCGTCTCGATCAAGACGGTTGTGGAAGCCATCCTCCTCGACAAGGGCATCGTTCTACCGGTGTCGAGCCTGCAGGAAGGCCTCAACGGCGTCAGCGATGTCACCCTCTCGGTCCCGACCGTCGTCGGCCGCAAGGGCGTCGTCCAGCAATTGAAGGCGAACCTCAGCGAGACCGAGCAAGCGCTCCTCGTGAAGTCCGCCGACCACCTGAAAGCCACGTTGGCGCAGGTCGCGTAATACGCGCGAGTCAACCGCAAACGTACAGTCGGCCGGACGTACTCTCGCTTTGCGAGGCGTAATTGTCCGGTCGGCTTTTTTGTGGCAATGAGAGTGACTATGAGTATTGAACGCTTGCAGCAACTAGGGCGATTCCGAGACACTTTAGTCTCGTTATCCCTGCTACTTATGTTTTCTGGCGTATGGACTGCGGCGAATTACTACTTCGCAAATGACATTGCTAGGGCTAGGGCCCGAGATGAAGCGCAAGCCCGCGGTGAGACAGGATGGGCCCTGATGCCCATGAGCGCCGAAGATCGTCTGGCAGGCGAAGTGTTTGGCTTCGGTATCGCGTATCTTGGCGCTTTCGGAACCTATGCACTCCTGAAGAGGCCAGATTAGCGTCTTGTCGAGGGCCTCATCAGGCTGAGCTCAATAACAAACCCGGCCCCGGTATGCGATATCCGCGTACCGGGGCCGGTGTTTCTGTGAGCATGAAGGTAGTCGCTCGTATGGTAATATCTTAACGAATACCTTCGAAAGGAGTTGCCGATTATGCCACATTCGCGATATAGCAGTGAGGACATCGCCCGTCTTGGTGAAGAGTTATATGCCAATCGCCTGCGCGAAGAAGTTGAGACTGAAGCCAACATCGGGAAGATCATCTCAATCGATATCGAAACTGGTTTGTATGCCATTGATGACGATCCTATTGTGACGGGAAGGCAGCTTCTCAAGATACATCCCGAAGCCGCGATATACGGGAAGCGTATCGGCTACGACGCAGTCTATGCTATCGGCGGAACACTACTGAGGACTTTGAACCCGTGAGTCAAGGCAGAGTTGAAGACCGCCAGGCGCGTATCGACGTTGCTCTGCACCTTCCTGGCGGAACCCGAAGCGTTGCGATAGAATTCGTTATTGATACCGGATTCGAAGGTGCGCTCACCATGCCGTCGGACGCTATTTCCGCGCTTGGCCTCCCGTTTCTCCAGGATATGACCGCCAAGCTAGCAAACGACGAATCCGTGCGAACAGATGTGCACATCGCAACCATAGAATGGAACGGTAAGTTGCTGGACGTGCCGGTACTCGCTCTAGGTCGGCGCCCATTGCTGGGCACCGCACTGCTCGCAGGAACAGAACTCGTCGCCCAGTTCGTCCACGGAGGCATCGTGACGATAGAGACACTCTAGGCATTCCAACTCTGGCCTTGGTCTCCTCGACTGATGCATTCCCCGCAAAATTCAAACGCACATGTCTACGTCCAAAGAACTCCTCCAATCTTTCAAGGCTAGCCCTTTGCTCGTGGAGCTCGAGGCCCACCTCAATGAGTTCAACATGTTCGAAGCTGCTGGGTTGGAGCATCGAGAGATTTACCACTCGACCTTCCTTGCCTATTTGTTGTCACCAAATGGCAACCACGGTTTGGCAGACTCATTGTTAAGAGCCCTCCTGAAGGAATCGCATTCCTCCGAAAACTTCGACGTTTTGGACCTGTCTGGCACGAAGATACGTCGGGAATGGCGCAATATCGACATTCTGGCTGTAAACGATGAGTGTAAGTTGGTCGTGGCAATCGAAAACAAAATTCACACAGGAGAGCACGACGATCAGCTTGCTAGGTACCACGATGAAGTTACCCACTATTTTTCCGGATACCGTATCGAATGCCTCTTTCTCACTCCATTCGGAGGTGTCCCGTCGCACAAACGCTATCGCTCGGTAACTTACGAGTTCATTGCCCATCGGCTATCCCAAGTATTGTCGGATAACGTGCCGCCGCTTGATCAAGGAGTTCGTGAAACTATTTGGCAGTACGTCAAGATGCTAAGGAGACAAATTTTGCGAGACCCCGAAACAGAACGGTTATGCCTAGAAATATATCGGCAGCATCGCAAGTCAATCGAACTCATTCTTAAGCACCTGCCAAGTCGGCAAACTAGAATACAAGATCTACTAGTAGCCCTAATAACCAACGACAACAACCTGATTTCAAACGCAGTGGTAACGCGTAGCGCTGTCACACAAGTCACGTTTCTTCCGAAGTCATGGGAGCATCTAGCGCCTCGCATAGCCCCGGACCCCTGGTCGCCTTCTGGTCATGCATTTTTCTTTGGATTTAGCCTGTCCGCACGAAAGCTAGACTTTTCACTCCAGATCCGATACGAGTCATACGACATACTTCATCGGTTCTCAGAGATCGCCGCGTCTCATCCCCCTCTTCTGAAACCTGGCAGTGGAAGCGCAAAATACCGCTATCGCAACCTCTATGAAAGAACAATCCTAAGCGACGATAGGATGGATGCAGCTTCGTTGGAAGCACATCTTGACACAATCACCGCCTGGTGGACGGAATTCCTTGCGACCGATTTCCACCAGATAGAAGCTATATTCTCAGGTGTCCGGTAAACGTTGCACGGAACTCTGAGATGTTCTATAGTTGAGAATTCTCATAGCTACCTTCTTCGTAACGGACTTTTCGCAGCTATCAAGATCCATCCCCCCTTCCAACCCACTCTCATAACCTGCAACATATAGCGAGCAAACGGTGTCAAAATAAGTATATGCTGCCTTGCCGCTTTTATGCTTCCACCGTCGCCGCACTTGTCGCGCTCGCATTACCCGTCGTGGGCCGCGCCGAGACCATTCAGCTTGTCGAGGGTGAGAGCATGCAACCTGCTGCGTTGCCCCTCCGCGAGGCCATAAGTATCGCGCTCGAACGGCAGCCACGCGCAGCAATCGCGCAGGCTCAGCAGACGGTGGCCAAAGAGCAGGTGACGCAGGCGAAGGCTAAGTTTTTGCCGACGGTGACGCCGCAGGCGACATTGCGCGACGAACGGCAGACGTTGGGCGGCGATAGTGTTCTCGTTTCGCCCGGCGGCCGGTCCGTGACAGCGCAAGGAGCGCGAACAAGTGTCGTGCTGAGCCAAACCCTCCTCGATGCCGGTCAGCGTGGCGCGGCTAAGGACCAGGCGATGAGCAATCTGGCTTCGGCGACGGCGGCTCTGGACGATACCCAGCAGGCTATCGTGCTGGACGTCACCCTCGCATTCTACGAAGTCCTCCGCAATCGCGACCTGATCAAGGTGTCCCAATCGGGCGTCGACCGCGCCGCGACCGTTCTCGCGCTCACGCAGGGACAGATCGACGCAGGCACACTGCCTCGCAAGGACTCGTTTCAGGCACGCGCAGACCTTGCGAACGCGCAACTTGCTCTTCGGCAGAGCCAGGACCGCGCTCGAACCGCGCTTATCCAGCTTCGGACCGCGATGGGCGTTGCGCCTGGAACTTCTATCGATCCCGCGCCAATCTCCGCAGGGGACGGAATGCCGACAATCCCCACGGATACCAAATTCCCTCCGCTCGAAACGTACTTCAACATAGCGCAAGGCTCGCGACCGGACTTGCGCCAGCGAGCCGCCGATACCGATGCAGCCAAAGCTGCAGCGCAAGCCGCCAAAATCGGCTCAGGAGTGCAAGTGGGCGCTACTTACCAGTACGCGTACACGCCGACGAGCGCGTTTCACGATACTGGCGTCGATTCGCTCCTACTCGTAAGCGCCACTTACCCGCTGTTTGATGGCGGCGCGGCGCGTTCCGCTGTACGCAGCGCCAATGCGCAGGTGACCGGTGCGCGCGCACAGACCGATGCTACGCTGCTGGCGATTGCATCCGATGTGGAGCAGTCTTACATTCAGCGCGAGCAGGCGATCGAAGAAGCGCGACTGGCCCAGGTGGCCGTCGACGCGGCGCAAGTCAACTACGACGCCATCACTGAAGCGCGCCGTGAGGGGATCGGGAACGTCGTCGATATCGCCCAGGCGCAGCTAACTCTCACGCAGGCTCAAAGCCAGTATGTGTCCGCCGTCTACAACTACTTCGAGGCCCACGCCAGGCTGCACCGGGCTGCTGGCATCAACGTGGGGGCGCCGCCGGTGGGGATGTAGGTTTTTTGGGATCGCTCGTGCCGCGTGGCATTTTTTATAAAGGGAGAATGCGGAGTTTGTTTCGCCTCACAGCGCCAATCACCTATCAAGCACATGTTTGACCAACCAGCTGATCGCTACAGAGGGAGCGAAGCGAGAAAGAAAGCCCGAGCGGCTTGAGCGATCTTGAACCCATGCAAATCGAAAACTCAGTTATCTCGCTGCGGGATGTCGTAAAGACCTACCGCACGGGCGCCAGTGACCTTACGGTGCTTCACGGCGTCGGGCTCGTAGTTGCGCGCGGCGAGATGGTCGCGATTATGGGGCCGTCGGGGTCGGGGAAGTCGACGCTGATGAACATTGTGGGATGTCTCGACAGGCCTACGTCCGGCTCGTACGAACTCGACGGCGAAGAGGTGGCGCGCATGAACGATACCCAGCTCGCCGCTGTCCGCAATCAGAAGATCGGGTTCGTATTTCAGCAGTTCAACCTTTTGCCACGAATGGATGCGAGGCGCAATGTCGAGCTCCCGCTCATTTATGGTGGCGCAAAGAAACGATCCGACCGTGCGCTGGCCGCGCTTGAGCGTGTCGGTCTCACCGACCGCGCGCATCACCGCCCAAACCAGCTGTCCGGCGGGCAGCAACAACGAGTGGCTATTGCACGCGCCATAGTCAACGATCCCGAGCTTATCCTCGCCGATGAGCCGACCGGAGCGCTTGACACGCAAACAGGCGAGGAAGTCATGGCGATATTCGCCGATCTCAACAAGGAAGGCCGAACAGTAGTGATCGTGACGCACGAACCCGATATCGCCCAACATTGCAGGCGCATAGTTCGCTTCAAGGATGGCCACATCATCTCCGACGCGCCAGTCGCGCCAACTATCGAAGGCGGCTCTGCATGAAATCACGCACAAAACTAGTTGTCGGCATACTCGTCATCGTCGCGGTTGCTGGCAGCGCGGTTTACTCCGTCCGCAAAGCACGCAAGCCTGCCCCGCTACCGCGTTTCGCTGTCGCCGCGATCGAAGACCTTAAAGACACGGTTACAGAAACCGGCGTTGTCGAGCCAATTGACAAGATCGATGTGAAGAGTAAGGTCGCCGGGAAATTGCTCTCCATACCCATTACCGAGGGCCAGAGCGTCGTCACCGGACAGCTCATCGCCGAGGTAGACCGCTCTGTCATCGACCCTCAGATGGCTCGCGCCCAATCTCAGCTAGACCAGGCCAAAGCTAAGCTTGCGCAGGCCATAGCCACGTACAACCTGCAGATCAAGCAGGACGCGGTCTCGATTACCGAAGCTCAGGCAGCGGTGACCACCGCAATGGCGCACCGCGAAGCCGTGAAAGCAGCCGCTCGCCCGCAGGAAGTCTCGCAGCAGCAGGAGAGCGTCTCTCGCGCCGACATAGCGCTCGCCGACGCTGAGCGTACTCTTAACCGCAAGCGCGCCCTTCTCGCTAAGGGCTTCGTGTCGCAGAGCGAGGTCGATGCGACGCAAATGGCCGTGGACACCGCCCGCAGCAGCGTCGCCGCCGCACGGTCGGCGCTGTCGCTCACCAAAGCAGGGCCGCGCACCGAAGACATTGCCGATGCCACCGCGCAGGTCGAATCAGCTCGCGCCCAGCTAGCAGGCGCACGCGTAAACGCCGAACAGCACCGGATTCGCCGTTACGACATTGACCAGGCAAGCGCCGCCGTGCAGGGCAGTGAACACGACCTCGCGCAGCTTCAGGTGAGTTTGAACGACACTCGCATTGTGGCTCCGGCGGCAGGCGTGGTGCTGAAGAAGTACAAAGAGCAGAACGAGATCGTGCAAAGCGCAACCACGGGCTACTCCGATGCGCAGGCAATCTTGACAACGCTGGGACGAGGCGCGCGTGTGCGAGTTAACATTAACGAAGTCGATATCGCCAAGCTCGCCATCGGCCAAAAGGTCTCGGTCACGGTCGACGCGCTTCCCGGCGTGACCCTGGCTGGCCGCGTCAGCGAGATCGCTCCCGCTACTAGCGGGGCGTTGGCGGATACCAGCACCGCTGACGCGTCTACCTCCATCGCTAAGTTTATCGTCCGCATCGCGCTCGTAAAGCCCGACTCCAGAGTGCGGCCAGGCATGTCCGCAGGCGTTACCGTCACAGCCCGTGAGCGTCACGCAGTGCTCGCCCTGCCGTCCGAGATCGCGCCCGATGGCGGCGCGACAGCCATCGTAAAGGTGCTTACCGGCCCGGCGAATCGGCAAGTCACGCATACGATCAAACTCGGTCTCAGGACAGACTCGCGCGTCGAGGTGCTATCTGGCCTCAAAGCCGGCGACCGCGTCGTCATTCCGACCAAAGCCAACGCAGACCGACGCAAGATCGACATATACAACTAAAGGCTGTCGAGCCCTACGTAACAACAGAACCAGAAGATCGAAATGGCGGTGTTAGAAGCAATTCGGGTGGCGCTAGACGGACTGTGGGCGAACAAGCTTCGCTCATTCCTCACCATGCTTGGCGTCATCATCGGAGTATTCGCGGTGACCTTGATGGTCGCCGTTATCCAAGGCGCACGTCAAAAGGTGATCGGCCAGTTAATCGAGAACGGATCCAATGTCGTATTCGCCTACTACGCCCCAAAGCCGGAAACGCTGCGACGTGGGGGCTTTCGCGGGCTTGACATCGGCGACATCAGAGCCGTGCAGGCTCGGTGTCCGCTGGTGACCGCGATTAGCCCTTCGGTGACTACCACGGTCGTCGTTCAAGCTGGGCGAGAGAGCCTGAACTCCCCAATAAGCGGCGTGCTCCCCGACTTCTTCCGGATGAACAGCTTCGAACTCCCCTCTGGGCGGTTTCTCACGGACTACGACAACCAGAGTTGGGCGAAAACGTGTATCCTTGGCAGCAAGATCGCCACCAAGCTGTTCAAGACCGGAAGCCCCATCGGCCACCAGGTCACATGTCGCCTCAAGGGCGCGTCCGTCCTGCTCACCGTGGTCGGTGTCATCGGCCCCAAAGACCGGGGCGGCGACGGCACCGACTACAATAATTCGCTCTTCGCACCGCTTCGAACCGTGCAGAAGCGGCTCACCGGATCGGATATTGTCGACGCATTCGTTGCGCGCTCGGTTGCCGTGTCGCAAACAGCCGCAGCAGCCGACCAGATCTGGGGTGTGCTTAAAAGCCGCCATCCATACAACGCTCAAGACTTCGTCGTCGATACTCAGGACAACCTGCTCAAGCAGATCGATACCATCTTGATGGTGTTCCAACTGGTGCTAGGCAGTGTCGGTGGGCTTGCCCTCCTCACCGGCGGGATCGGCATCATGAACATCATGCTCGTGACGGTCACCGAACGCACTCGCGAAATCGGTATCCGTAAAGCCGTCGGTGCGCGCCGCAGCATGATCTTGCTGCAATTTGTCGTCGAAGCCATGGTGGTGTCGGGCTGCGGCGGTCTCATCGGCATCGCGCTGGCATTCCTGACCGCTTACATCACCAACAGCGTGCAGGACACGGTCTACCTGTACGTTCCCTATTGGGCCGCGCTGCTCGGTTTCGGCTTCGCGGTCGGTGTCGGTCTTTTCTTCGGTATCTATCCCGCATACCGCGCATCGAAGCTCGACCCCATCACCGCCCTACGATACGAGTAGCCCCGCACACAGAGAAAGGGCGCATCCCAAATGGAATGCGCCCACAAGCTGTACGTCGCGTCCGTTGGTTAGAAGCGGAGGCCTAGATTGAATACGAAGCCGTTCCCGTCCTTCACGAACTGATACTTCGCTTCCGCGAATAGCACCGTGAAGTTGTATCCGGCCGCGATGAAACCGCCAAGATTGGTGGTCGTGCCCTTGCCGGTCCGCTTGCCAAAGTAAATGCCAGAACCAGCGCCGACATACGGCTTGCTAGGGCTGAGCGGACTAAACTGACCGGTGCCATAGTACTCGGCGATGGTCAACGGAATAATGGTGGACGAGTTGCCGTTCTTGCTCCCGCCTTCGTACCCAACGGCTACTACCGTGCGGGTAGGGGTAAGTGGAACACCGGGAAGCCCATATCGAAGCTCGGCGGTGAACTGATTAGTGCCGGCATCTTTCGCCGCCGCGCTGGACGGGATAAACACGCCAGCCGCGATCCCGTTGGGCGGACCGACAACAGGAAGAGACTGAGCGGACGCCGCCCCTGCGGTGAGCGTCCCGAGAGCGGCGACAAATGCGCCAGCGATAATGAGTGATTTGTAAATGTTCAAAACAAGTATCCTTTCGACCAGCGTGACGCTGGACCCGTGTCTCGCCGAAGACGGCTCTATTCTACCTGCATCTACTAGTAACTAACCCTTATCCAAAGCGATCTCAATTGAACACTCGCCGAACACTGACCATCCACCACTTTTACGGTGAAGGGAACCTTTACAAACCCCGCGACGTCATACCTGCATATCAGCTAGCCTCAAATAGTGAGGCAACTGACAAACAGTTGAAATGTTGCGAATATGGGTAAACCTCAGCAAGCAATAGGCCGACAACCGCAGTCCTTTATGGCGTGGGTTCGGCCTGTTCAACGAAATGTCAGTTAAGTATCGTTTGTGTCGGAATACGAGCCAATACGTTGGGCTATGACCGATAGTCTATTTTACACACGCCGAATAAGGCGAAAGACACACCAGGCAGTCTCTGGTGGAAAGGGAAGTACCATGAATTACAGCAAGCAAGTGAGCGCACTCGCTCTCATCGCAACTCTTGGCGCTACCATAGCGTCGCCTATGGCAGCTTTCGCGGACCAGAAGTCCAAGAACGATTGGCGCAACCTCGGAACAGGCGCCGCAGCAGTCGGCGCTTACGGGCTCCTGAAGGGAGACAACACCCTTGGCGCAATCGGACTCGCTGGCGCAGGTTATTCAGCGTATCGCTATGAACAGGACCGCAAGCATCAGAGCCAGGAAAACTCGGCGGCCAATCGACGCTACCACCGAAGCTCTAGCACTAATAGCGGCTCGCGAAAGTATTACTACTACGACGGGCACCGCTACTACCAAGATTTGAACACCGGTGAACGAGTTCGTATCTACTAAGGTACACAACTCGAACACCAACATCCGGAGCCTGCCTACATGAAGGGCAGGCTCCACACTCTCCAAGGACCCATCACAATGAAATCGTACAAGACAGCGGTTATTGCCGCCACACTTCTCGCAACTATCGCTTCCCTCGCTCCAGTCGCATCGGCCAGCCAGAAGACTAAGAACGACTGGCGCAACCTCGGCACAGGAGCGGCTGCTGTCGGCGTTCTCGGAGCCCTCAAAGGCGACAAGACCATGACCGGTGTCGGTATTGCGGGCGCAGGCTACTCCGCTTACCGATACGAGCAGGACCGCAAGCATCAGAGTCAGGAAAACTCAGCCCGCAAGAACCGCGCGTACCACAGCACCAGTTCGCGCAAGTACTACACGTATGGCGGCCACCGCTACTACAAGAACCTAAACACGGGCGCCCGAGTTCGAGTCAACTAACGGCACCGCGTTCAAATACCTACAATTCGCGAAGTACAATAATACTGCTCTCAAGCCAGGAGCAGTATTTACTTCGAAAAGGATCTTGATAAATGAAGTCGTACAAGACGGCGGTGATTGCCGCTACCCTTCTCGCAACTCTCGCGTCTATCGCTCCCGTAGCATCGGCCAGCCAGAAGTCCAAGAATGACTGGCGCAACCTTGGCACCGGCGCCGCCGCAGTCGGCGTTCTCGGCGCCATCAAGGGTGACAAAACCATGACCGGAGTCGGCCTCGCTGGAGCTGGTTACTCGGCGTACCGCTACGAGCAGGACCGTAAGCACCAGAGCCAGGAAAGCGCCGCCCGCAAGCGCGCTCGCTACCACTCCCGCCACCGCCGCCACCACTAATCTATAACGACGCCCCCTCCAGACTTCACCCAGCCTGTCGGGGGCGTTTCTGTGGCTGCCTCCACAACCTTAGTGCCCCTTTCGGCGCCACACTCGCTTCCCCACGGTTTCACTTGTGCTATACTGATTCCGATCACGCCCAGGTGGTGGAATGGCAGACACAAGGGACTTAAAATCCCTCGAGGCAACTCATGCGGGTTCGACCCCCGCCCTGGGCACCACCAGCGTGTCGCTGGACCCCTATCGCGCTGCGAGGGCTGCGGCGGGTGGCATTCGTGCGTCGACACGCGGCGAAGCGCATCGTTTTTATCCCCGCGCGGATACGAAAAGGCCCTGCGCATTGTTATAACCCTGAGCGAAGCGAAGATATAAAAATGGCCCGCCCGGCCTCAGAGGGCATCCTAAAACACATTCAGTATTGCGGTTTCGACGCAGGTACCGACACCTGACGGTCAATCGCCGCATCAGCGCCGTGCGCGGCGGAAATTGGGCTCTAAGAGCGACGCCCACAGAGGAGCAGCAATGGCTAATCAACAATACGATGCCGATATCGTCGTCATCGGTGGCGGCCCCGGCGGTTATCCCGCAGCAATTCACGCCGCCAAGCATGGCGCGCGAGTCGTCATTATCGACGCCGACAACATGGGCGGCACGTGTCTCAACTGGGGCTGTATCCCCACCAAAACCCTGATCGGATCGGTTTCAGCGCTCGATACAGCGCGGCACGCTGCCGCATTCGGAGTCAAGGCCGAAAATGTCGGATTCGACTTCGGCGCCATCATGGCACGCAAGGACAAGGTCGTCACCACCCTCGTCGGCGGTATCGACTTCCTGCTCAAGAAGAGCAAGTGCCGCGCCATCAAGGGCAAAGGCACCATTCTAGACAAGAATACGGTCGAAGTGACCGGCGACGACGGCAAGGTCGAGAAGGTCACCACCGCCAACATCATCATCGCAACCGGCAGCGTTCCGGCGTTCATCCCCATCCCCGGTCTCGGCGACGGTGGCGTGGACAGCGATGTCTTCTTCCCCAACTTTGAGTCGAAGCGACGCAAGGCTGCAGGCAACCTCGGCGACACCGCAGTCTGGACATCGAATGAAGCCGTCTCGGCCAAGGATGTCCCGGCCCGCCTCGTCATTCTCGGCGCTGGCGCTGTCGGCACCGAGTTCGCGTACGTCTACAACGGCCTCGGCAGCAAAGTGACCCTGGTCGAGCTAATGCCGAACATTGTCCCCGCTGTCGATCCCGAGATCTCCGTCGAACTGCGCAAGATCCTTGAGAAGCAGGGCATCACAATCCTGACCTCGACCAAAGCCGCATCCGTGGACGTCAAGGGTCGCAAGCTGACGCTCGAATCTGAGAAGAACGGTACCAGCGAACTCGAATTCGATAAGCTTCTCGTCGCCATCGGCCGCCGCCCGTTTGTCGAAGGCCTTGGTCTGGAGAACGTCGGCATCGAGCTTGAGCGCAGGCGAGTCCCGGTGGACGAGTACATGCGCACCAGCGTCCCGAACATCTACGCCATCGGTGACGTCACCGGCGGCAAGCTCGCGCTGGCTCATGTCGCCACCCGTGAGGGCGAAGTGGCCGCCGACAACGCGCTCGGACACGCCACCAAGATGGACTACCGCGCCATCCCCGCCGCTGTCTACACCGAACCGGAAGTCGCGACGGTCGGCCTCACCGAGCAGGAAGCCAAAGACAAGGGCTACGATGTGCAGATCGGCAAGTTCTCGTTCAAGAGCCTCGGCAAAGCCATGGCGATCAACGAGAATGTGGGACTGGTCAAGATCGTCTCCGAGAAGAAGTACGGCGAGATCCTCGGCGCCAGCATCGTCGGCCCCCACGCCAGCGACCTCATCCACGAGGTGTGCGTCTCAATGAAGCTCGAATCGACCATCGAAGAGCTGATGCACACAATCCACGCCCACCCATCCCTCGGCGAGGCCGTGATGGAAGCGGCGCAGGATGTGAAGGGCGAGAGCGTGCATAAGTAGGACCCCGCGCTTGGGTTGTAATACATTACCTCACCTCGCCAGAAGACTACCTCACCCCCCGGCCCCCTCTCCTTGGAAAGGAGAGGGGGAGTTGGAAGGGTTTTTTTATTGGCGTTTTGCGTGCAAAATCTGCACTGCGATTTGCTTTTTTGCATGCAAAATTGTAAGGCTCGCTTCGTTTCGAGCGTGAAAAGCTACGAGCGGCTGCGGCTCTTTGCGTGTTCTGCGACGCGTGAATATTCAGGCTGAATGCGAAATATTATATTCATTCACCTGTCAGTTCATCGTGGTTTCGCAGCTGTTGTCGGCGCTATTTGGTTGTCAAGGCTTGGTCTTACTGTTCTAGTTATATTATACCATAGTATTTGCTTTATTAGAAGCATTTGTTCGATAAATATGTTGACTTTTGTTTACTGACGGGCGAGGTTGGGATAACGATTTTTGTGTCGTGTGTCATCATATAACCGTACTCATTTGACGAATGGCTAGCCGTTTCGAAGCCCATTGGACCGAATCGGTCACACAGGCGGCAGTGAGGGGCGACGTGCCGCATAGCTTATTGCGCGCTTGCTCGCCATCCGTGGCGGGCATTTCGGTGTTTAGGAGGCGCTCCAGGGCCGCGCGGCGATTTTTGGGTCAGGGTGGCAGCAGGTGTGGATTCAGTGTCCAGGGCGGTGGATGGTTCGGGCCGCGCATTAGGTACGGGTTGGTATTGGCGCTGGAGTGAATGGGTGCGTGGATGCGCCACTCATCCATGGCGCGCGATTGATGGGGCAGCATATGTCCGAGACGAATTCGCAACAACCCAATGTAGCACCGTGGAAAAAGGCGCTTTGGGTCGTCAGCCACATTGTCGTGATCGTCGGTATAGCTCTCGCGGGGCCGCTCATTACCGCAGTAGCCGCTTACTGCTCCGGCTGGGGATATGATACCGATTGGGTGGAGTCGGTCGACTTCGTCTACTTCTTCTTCGTGGAGCCATGCCTCATATTTCCCGTCCTCTCGAAAGTCCTTCGTCCGCGAGACTCAGCAAAGGTGCCGATAGCCTTAGCGGCAATAGCACTTGGAGCAATCCTGACGTCGTTTGGACGAGATAGAGTGAACGATGCTTTCGGATTTCCAGTAGACATCCAGTTGCAAGGCATCGTCCATCAGATCCACTACCGACATCTTGAACCCACCCTCATGCATTGGGTTACAAAGATGGTTCACGATACCCCTCGCGCTTCACGGATACCGGCAACGCAGAAATACGAGACTCCCGCAGTCCCGATTGCGCAGTCCAAAGTGCCTTATGATGTGAGGCGTTGCTTTCGGAAAGAATGCTCCTACTGGTTAACGCTCGATCCCAAAGGCAAACCGATGGGGGTGCTCATAAAGCCGGAGAGCGGCATCTTTGTCGCCGTCGATCCATCGCTTATTCACAGGGAATCGAGTCCGTATGAGGTTGTCAGACGCAAGCCCTACCCAGGAATTAGCGTCGGGTACTACGCGGCGCGTGAATAGGTCGCTGGGACGAAGAGTGGAATTGGGGCTGACCGGCGACGGCAGCACCACTTATTTGCGGTCCAGAAGCTGACCGGCCATCGCGCAAGCAGCCAGATGTCGATTATCACGATCGTGGCGCTTCGTCGGATGCCGCGATGCATCCGCTGAAGCGGTGCCTGGGAAGGGCGGATCGCCCGCTGGGCTAAGAGTGGTGGCACGGCAGCTGCGGAGTAACTAGGGCCAGGGGACTTTCTCGAAGTAGGTGGCACCGATATGCACTTTATTGCCGTGCCTTTGGGCGCCTGAACCCGAATCGATAACAAGAGATAACAAAAACTGTTATTCCTTGTGGTATATTCATCCGCAGAGGTATGAATTGATGAATGTATCTTTGACACCGGAACTGGACGCTTACGTGTCCCAGAAGGTTCAGACTGGAATGTATCATTCCGCGAGCGAAGTAATTCGCGAGGGGCTGCGACTGCTGCGTGAGCAGGATCAAGTACGTCAAGCGAGGATGGCGCAGTTGCGGCAGGATGTTGAGCTCGGAGCCGCGCAAATCGGGAGCGGGAATTACACCGAATATACCGCGGAGACGGTGGGCGAGCTGGCCGAAGAAATCAAACGTAAGGGTCGACAGCGACTAGGCGAGCAGAGGGGTGGCCTTTTGTGAGCCGCACTTTGCGAGTTTCAGATCAGGCTAAAGTCGACTTGCTGGAGATCTGGTGCGCCATTTCGGAAGATAATATGCCAGCGGCAGACCGCGTAATTGAAAGGCTGATTGCCGCATATCCCATGCTTCTTTCGATGCCATTGACGGGGCGCAATCGGAGCGACATCAGAGCTGACCTACGATGCCATCCAATGCCTCCCTACGTGATTTTCTACAGTGTTTCTGAGAAGCACGTGAACATTTTGCGTGTTATCCACGGGAGTAGGCATATAGAAGCGGTCTTCGAAGACGAGCCGATAGAAACATTCCGTATCGACGAGTGAGCGCTCACCTCATATGCACGAGGCTTTCCGCAACGACTGAATGTAGCACCGTGGAGTAGCTTTTGGGGGCTCATCGGTGCTCCTGCATATAGCGAACACGTTGTGTTCAGAGTAGTAGATGACTTCCACGCAGCTTGCTCTCGCGTGTCCGCAGCCAATACCACGGCGTCCCGGCCCAAAGGACCCCACCATGCCGCTACCTCCGTTTCTCATCACCAGCCAATCGTTCATCGCCGATCCGCTGCCGACAGCGGCGTGCCATGCGTCCACCATCACCGAGACCGAGGGCGGGGAGCTGGTGGCGGCTTGGTTTGGGGGGACGGTTGAGGGGCATCAGGATGTGGGGATCTGGGCGGCTCGACGCGTTGGCGGAAGCTGGTCGGGAGCCCAGTTGGTGGCGGATGATGAACACTACCCTTGCTGGAATCCGGTGCTGTTTTCGCCGGAGGCGGGCGTGCTGTGGCTATTCTACAAGGTCGGGCCGGACTGCGCGTACTGGTGGGGGATGCTGAAGCGGTCCGTCGACGGCGGGCGCACATGGTCGAATGCGGAACGGTTACCGGACGGGATCTCGGGGCCGATCAAGAACAAGCCGATTCTGTTGCCGGATGGGCAGGTGCTGTGTCCATCGTCGGATGAGATCTACGGATGGAGCGTCCACATGGAGGAGACCGATAGCGCCGGGGCGGGGTGGTCGCGAACTCCGCCGCTCACGGACACGTCGCAAATGCACGCCATCCAACCCAGCCTGCTGCTCCACGGCGGCGACCGGGTGCAGGCGCTGGGGCGGACGCGCTCCGGGCGCATGTTCACCCTGTGGTCGCACGACCTGGGGCGGTCGTGGGGCGACGCGTCCCTGCTCGACATACCCAACCCGAACTCGGGCACCGACGCTGTCCGCCTGGCCGATGGCCGCTTCCTGCTCGTCTACAACCACAGCGCCACTCTCCGTACTCCGCTCGTGCTCGCCGAATCCAGCGACGGCGTCGCATGGCGCGACGTGCTCACGCTCGAATCGGCGCCCGGCGAATACTCATACCCCGCGATTATCCAGGCATCGGATGGGCGCGTGCACGTCACGTACACCTGGCAGCGAACGAAGATTAAGCATGTCGAGATTGCGGTGGCTTAGGGCTGGGGCTTGGCTCTTGGAAGGGTTAGGACGGCTCTCGGGGCGCCGTGGCCGTTTTTGGGTCTCGCTTCCGCTCGGTACATCCCTTCGCCCTCTTCACCAGCGTTGTGCTTAACGCATAACGCTGAATGCCGTCCCTTACAACGATCCAACGGAACGTTGGTCCCAGCCGGATAGGCTGCCCAAGCGGCGAGCGCTCTTCACGCCGCCTCGCCAATCAGTTGACGATCTTCAGCAGCAGCTTGTAGAACAGTCGATCAGACAGTACGCTGCGGAGGAACATGAATAGGGGCGCGCCGCCGCCGATGGGGTAGCGCATCGCCGGGTTTCGTTTGGCGAGGATTTTGACGATGCCCGCCGCGACGACCGCAGGTTCGTCGCCGAAATTGCTGCCTGCCATGCTCTCCATCTTGGCGAGTCGCTTGCGGACGAGGTCAGCATAGGGGCCGTCGCCGGAAACTTTGGCGACGCTGTCGTTTGCGATACCGCCCCACTCGGTCTTGATCGCGCCGGGCTGGACGACGACCACCTTGATCCCGAACGGAGCCACTTCCAGGGCGAGCGAATCGCTGAAACCTTCGACAGCGTACTTGGACGCGTGGTACCACGCTCCCAGCGGCTCACCGAACCGTCCGCCGATGGACGATATGTTGATTATGGTCCCGGAGTGCTGCTTGCGCATATCGGGCAGGATCAGCTGAGTGACGCGTGCGAGGCCGAACAGGTTCACGTCCAGCTGGCGGCGCGCCTCGTCAAGCGGCACATCCTCCACCGCCCCGTAGGAGCCATAGCCCGCGTTGTTGACCAGCACGCTCACCGGCTCGCTCTCCTCGCGGATACGGCCGATGGCCCGCTGAATGGACGCTTCATCGGTCACATCAAGCGCCACGGGACGTATGCCCGCCTCGCGCAAGTGGTCCATGCGTTCGACCCGCCGCGCTCCGGCGTAGACGACGTACCCTGCGTCGTTGAGCGCCACCGCCGTCGTTTCGCCGATCCCGCTCGATGCCCCTGTCACCAGTGCTGTTTTCTTCATCGTGCCCTCCGCTTATAGATGCAGTATGGGCGAAAAAGGTTATGTTTCGGTAGGGAGGCGCTAGATGGAAATGAAGAGCGCTCGCCGCGCAGGCGTCCTACGCGGACGGCGCCAGCTACCGGGGCTAAACCCCCGGTCTGACGCAGAGCACCCGCAAGCGGGCTACGGAGGGGCTCTTAAGCCGAAGGTTGCATCAAACATGGGATGTGGGTACGGGACACCGGGCCGCACGATCCTTCGCGCGGCCCGGCGGAACCTATTTGACGGTCGGCTTTTTGGTAAGCGTGACGCCAGCCATGCTGTGGGCGGGGAGGTCGAATGTGATGTCGCCATTGGTGATCGCGAGCGGGTGAGTGACGATTTGCAGGAGCGCGTCTGGTTTACCCCACGATGCCCAGTTGTCGGAGTCGAGAGCCGGGCCGGTGACTGTGGAAAGCGCGGCGGCGGGGTTCACTGAAGAGTCCTGGTGACGCCACGTGAACTTGTGGGCGCTATCGGGGTCGAGGTTGATAGCCATCAGGTAGACGTGGCCTGCATCCTCCGACGCCGTGATCGACACTGCGGGATACGCCTTGCCGTCGATAGCGACGGTGGGGGCGCCGGTGACGGCTGTGGGGACGTGCCTGGTGCCGAGGTGCTGCCCCCAGAGGCTAAGGGCGAGCATCGGGCCGTGGTCGAGCGGCTTCTGTGCCAGTTCTTTCTTGGGCCAGTAATACAGGGTCTGGATCTCGTCGAGGCTGTGCATCACGGCGATGTCGACTCGGTCATCGGCCACCATCTGCGCGAGGTAGTGGGCGACATTGAGGCCATTTCCGAGCGTGTAGAAGTACATGTGCGGTGTGATGCCGCCGCGTGCTGAGACCGAGCTGCCGAAGTTACAGACCCATTCGGTAGCGGCGAGGCGAACATTCGAGTGCGCCGCTTTGAGGAGGTCGTCCTGACCCTTCATAGGTGCATCGTCCCAGACCTTCTTCATGGTGCCAAGGTAGGTGTCGCGAGGGACGTCCTCCTTGCCGAAGCTGATGTATGGGTGCGGAGCGAGGTAGTCGAATGTGCCAGCGGGAAGCGCGAGGAGGGCGTTGGTCCACGGCGCGGGCTCGTTGACGTTCGCAGTACGCGGCTTCCAGGTCGGGTCGTCGGGGAAGTTAAGCCAGGTGACGCCGAATGGGCCGACCTTACCCGACAGCCCGCAGGCAATGATCTTGATGCTCGGGTCTACGGCCCGCATGGCGGCGGAGTACTCGGCGACTGCCCTGGCGTATTCGGCGGGCTGGAGCCATATCCATACCTCGTTGCCGAGTTCCCAGTACTTGACGCGCCAACCGTTCTTGATATTGGCATCGCGCACCCACTCTGCCGCCCACTTGGCGCCAGCGCGGATGTCATCGAGATTGGTGGGGTTGACCCGGTTCTCATTAGAGCCGCCCTTGCAGTTCATGTTGATCTGGAAGATCGGCTCGGCCCCGACGCTACGGCAAACCGTAACGAACTGAGCCGGGGTAATTATGGAGCTGGCGTTGGCAGTCGGCACTGCGAAATAGCTATGGTCCGGGTGGTCCCACACATAGTGGTCGCCCCAAGTGCCACCGGGATAGCGCAAGACCTTGATATTGGCGGAGCGCCACGTATCGAGCAGCGTCGGGCTGGTCATACGCTGTTTGATCGGCGTCGCGAAGAAGTTGAACTGCGACCCGGTGAGAAGGGGGCTGATTGCGGCCGCTTTGGCGTCGCTCTTCGTAGTGATCGTGACGGTCTCGGCAGCGTTAGCGGCAGTCAATGTGGCAGCAAGCAGCGCTGCGGCAAGGGCAATGGGACGGGACATGGGGAGTTTCCGATCTTGGGATGAAGAACTACCTCACCCCCCGGCCCCCTCTCCTTGGAAAGGAGAGGGGGAGTCAGAATGGAGAGGAGCCTAATGCAGCTGAGCCTACTTCTGGCAGTCTACGGTGAAGTACATGGCTCGAGTGGCCATGCAGATGACACCGTCGGCGGGCGTCAGGAGGAACTTGGGATCGACGAGCTTGACGTGGCCGTCGCACCAGAGGATGTTGACACGACCTTGGTGGCGGGCATGGAGACCGCCCAGGTCAGGGCGCACTCCTGGGGCGTTTGCAACGCTGGACAGGATCGTAAAATTGCCGTCGCCGCTATCGGTGATTATAGGCTTGTCACTATCGGACCAGCCGACCAGCCTGTATGGTGAGGGCCAGCTGCTCATGGAATCGCCTACCCAGATGGTCTGCTCGGGGCGAATGACATCCTTCATAACCGTGCTTCTCTCGCCAGTGTTCGGGTACGCGGCAGGGCCCCGTGGCGTGCCCTTGTCGAAGTACGCGGTATTGATGGCGTAATCTATGGAGTCTCCAACGAGAGTACCTGGGTGGAGCGGGTTCAACTTGGGTGCGCCTGCGAGAACTTTGGACTGATCGGGACAGAAGAAGACGCCGGTTGATTTAACGTATGGGTAGATCAGTGAGTCCCAGTTCTCGTACCAAACGTTGGGGGAAACATCGCGGTCCATGGACGCTGGGGTGAGGGTTTCGTCGTAGTCCTGGGTGTATTGGAGCATCCCGAGGCCGATCTGCTTGAGGTTACTGGCGCAGCTTGTTTGACGGGCTTTCTCTCGAGCTTGGGCGAAGACGGGAAAAAGTATCGCTGCTAATATAGCAATAATCGCTATAACTACGAGCAGCTCAATAAGAGTGAACGCTTGGTTAGTTTGGTTTTGCTTCAATGCAACGTGCTGTTTGGTCCGGCTGTTCATTTCATTCTCCGCTTCTGCGTGATTGATATACACTGTTATAGTAAGTGTAACACAGTTTCCTAATGAGCGCAAGTAGGTAGCGTCAAAATATTCGCGATGATTTCGTTGCTTGCTGGTCAATAGTGCCCCGGCTTATCCGCGAATTCGCGCGACGCTCTTCTTGAGGTGCTTTGTCGGTCGCTTCACAACGCGAGGCATGACCAGCGGGGCATCTTGATCGCCGCCCTCAGGGCTCGGTTTGATGGACGAGATGGCGCGCTGGGTTGATTCGCGTACGATGAGGGTCATCGGTGCGAAGTGTTTCGCGCACTCGACAGGGCGCCCCATGACAGCGTCGAGCAGCATCAGGATCGCGGTTTCTGCCATCGATTCGATGGGTTGCGTTACGGTTGTGAGCGCGGGCTGCAGGCCGCGCGCGACTTCGTCATCGTCGAATGTCACGAGCGAAAGGTCCTCGCCGATTCGAATTCCGAGCTCCCGCGCGACGTTCACTGCCCGGAGTGCGGACGGAGTTTCGAGGGTAACCAGGGCCGTGGGTGGATCATCTTTTGTCAAAAGGGTACGGTAATCGTCGCTAATGGTCGCAATGGCAGGCATCCACCGTTCGAGAATATAGTCGGCGCGGACGTTCAGCCCTTTGGCCGTCATTGCCGCACGGAATGCCTGAACTCGGTCGCGGTGGTCGCTATAGTTGACGCTGGCAACGCCGCATGCGATCTTGGAATGCCCGAGGGCGATGAGGTGGTCGACGATTGCGCCGATACCGGATGCGTTATCGGCGTCGACGAATGGAACCTTGATCCCGGGCCATACGGCCTGAAGGACAACGGCGGGAGTACCCTGCTCAGCGAGGCGTTCGATGTCGCTCCACCGGTCAGCGGTGGGGGCGACGAAGAGGAAGCCAGCGACCTCTTCACGTGGGATAGCGAGGAGCGATTCTGGCTTGAATTCGGTAATAAGGCGTACGTTGACGTCGGGCTCATGAGGGCGAAGTGTCTTAAAGACGCCGCGCAGAAGGATCTGGCCCCACTCGCTCTTCTGCTCGCCATTGTCATTGCCGTCAGCGTCGAAGAGCGGGAAGACGACGGCGAGGTTGACCGGCCCCGCCGCAGTCGGGAGAGCGTGGCCGCCACCCACGAAGGTTCCGAGCCCGTGCCGTCGCTGCAGGCGACCGTCGCGCACAACGGCGGACAGGGCTTTGTACATGGTGACGGGACTAACGCCGAACGCGACTGACAGCTCGCGGTGACCAGGGATCTGGTCGCCGGGCTTCCAGACACCGTTCTCGATCAGGTCGGAAATCGACGATGATAGATACTCATGCAGTGGCTGACCGGGACGCGCGCTGTTTCGCCGCTCGTCGATCGCCCTGCGCCATGTTGCTAGCTCTTCAGTTGTCTCTGCGCGCCGCACAGTCATATCAAAAGTCCTACACTGTTTTCACTGATATAGTAGGTTATCATATAACTATATCGTTGTCAAATTTAGGGTGAAGTTTTAGGATGCCCTCGTGCCGGGCGGGCATTTTTTGTATCTCGCTCCGCTCGGGATAGCGCAATCAGCCTATTGTGATATCCCGCGAAGCGTTATAAAAAATGCCCGCCCGGCATGAGGGCATCTGAGAATCCAAACAAGGAATACGGCGCACGCAAAGAGAAACGTGAGGCTCTAAAGAGGCGATATTTATGCACCCATTTCAAAATCCCAATTTGTCGGTAGCCGAACGAGTCCGTGATCTTGTGTCGAGGATGACACTGGAGGAGAAGGTTTCGCAGATGCTGCACGAAGCTCCTGCGGTGGAGCGGCTGGGAATCCCCGAATACAACTGGTGGAACGAGTGCCTGCACGGGGTCGCGCGCGCCGGGGTAGCGACGGTGTTTCCGCAGGCGATTGGGCTGGCGGCAACGTGGGACCTGGCGTTGATCGACGCGGTTGGGACCGTGATCAGCGACGAGGCGCGGGCGAAGTATCATGCGGCGCAGCGGGCTGGGAATAGGGCGCAGTATTTTGGGCTGACGTTCTGGTCGCCAAACATCAACATCTTTCGCGACCCGCGCTGGGGACGAGGACATGAGACATACGGCGAGGATCCGTTTTTGACGTCGCGAGTGGGTGTTGCGTTCGTCAAAGCACTGCAAGGCGACAATCCCGCGTATCTGAAGGTCGCCGCCAACGCCAAGCATTACGCCGTGCATTCGGGGCCGGAGAGTGAGCGGCACACATTCGACGCTGTGGTTAGCGCGAAGGACCTGCGGGAGACGTACCTGCCTGCGTTCAAGGCCCTGGTGCAGGAGGCGAAGGTCGAATCGGTGATGGGAGCGTATAACCGAACG
Organism: Capsulimonadaceae bacterium; assembly: GCA_036504535.1. Lineage (GTDB taxonomy): Bacteria > Armatimonadota > Armatimonadia > Armatimonadales > Capsulimonadaceae > JARLGU01. The sequence goes on along the minus strand of DASXUY010000037.1, from coordinate 261,180 downwards.
AACGGCGAGCTTTGCTGCGGCAGTAAGACGCTACTGCAGGAGATCCTGCGCGACGAGTGGGGGTTCGAAGGGCACGTGCTATCCGACTGCTGGGCGGTCTGCGACTTCCACCTGCACCACAAGGTCACGAACACTGTGGCGGAGTCGGCAGCGCTGGCAGTAACCAATGGCTGCGATCTCAACTGCGGCGAGAGTTTCCATGCACTCTTGCAGGCGGTGGCTGAAGGGCTTATCTCGGAGGAAACGATTGATCGCTCAGTGTCGCGGCTGATGACAACGCGCATGAAGCTGGGGATGTTCGACCCGGACGAGCGCGTACCGTATGCATCGATACCGGCATCGATGAACAACAGACCCGAGCACCGCAAACTCGCCCGGAAGGCGGCGTGCGAGTCGATTGTGTTGCTGAAGAACAATGGGGTATTGCCCCTGCGCAAGGATCTGAACTGTATCCACGTCACGGGACCCAATGCGCTCTCAACCGATGTGCTCCTCGCAAATTACAATGGGGTCAACCCGACCCTGGTCACGATGTTGGAAGGTATCTGCGGTAAGGTGAGCGCGTCGACAAATGTGCTGTCGAGTCTGGGTGTGCCGGTGACGGCGCCGACTACGGACTTCAGTCAGGGGCTATACTGGGCGACAACAGCGGATGTGAATATCGCCGTGGTCGGTCTCACGCCGCGTCTTGAAGGCGAAGAGGGGGACGCGGTGGATTCTGACGGCGGCGGCGACCGAATTAAGATCGACCTGCCAGGTTCGCAGGACGAGTACTTGAAAGCTCTCAAGGGCCTCGGGAAACCGCTCGTTGTGGTGGTTACCGGCGGGTCGGCGATTGCGCTCAACTGGGCGAAGGAGAATGCTGACGCGATTGTCTACGCGTGGTACCCTGGCGAGGAAGGAGGAAACGCGGTCGCGGATGTGCTGTTCGGCGACTACAACCCCGCAGGGCGGCTGCCTGTCACGATCTACAAGTCACTCGCGGACCTTCCGCCGTTCACCGAGTACGCCATGGCCGGGCGAACGTACCGCTATTTCGAAGGCGAGCCGCTGTTTCCGTTCGGGTTCGGGCAGAGCTACTCGTCGTTTTCGTACACCAATATCGATGTGCCAGCGGTGTCCAGCACCGACGAGCCGCTTGCGGTCGCGATTGATGTCACGAACACGAGCGACGTGACAGGGGATGAGGTTGTTCAGGTGTATATCACCGATCTCAACTCGCCAGTGACGGTTCCCATTCGCGAGTTGCGGGCATTCGCGCGGGTTACATTGGCACCAAGCGAAACGCGGCGGGTATCATTTGCCATCCCTGCCGAGCAACTCACGCGCACTCTGACCGACGGTGCGCAGATCCCTATTCCCGGCGCAATCAGCGTCGCAGTGGGCGGCGGGCAGCCGGGGCATAGCGATGCGATAGAAGTTGTGGTGAGTCGAGAGTAAGGAAGTAAGTATTAGGATGCGCTCATGCCGCGCGGGCATTTTTTGTAAAAGGGTGGCAGTGGGTTTGGAGTTACTTAGTGAAGACGAGAGTTCTTGGTAAAGCGCGAGTAAAGATAAGCGAGCTCGGGTTTGGCGGGTGGGCGATTGGCGGGGATGGGTTTGGCAATGGGTATGGGGCAACGTCGGACGCTGAATCACGGGCGGCCATAGGGCGGGCGCTGGAGCTGGGGGTCACGTTTTTTGATACCGCTGACATCTACGGGCACGGTCATAGTGAAGCGCTGATCGGTGATGTGCTCGCGGAGTGGCCCGGTAGCGACAAGGTTGTCGTATGCACGAAAGGCGGGGTCGATTTCTATCGGTCGGAGACGGGCCTGGAATACGACCTCACGCCTTATGGTCTTGCGAATGCGGTCCAACGGAGCTTGGACAGGCTGCGTCGCCCGAAGATCGATATCTACCTCTTGATGAATCCGCCCATTGGCGAGTTACTGGCAACTGATCGCGTCTGGCAATCGCTTGGTGCATTGCAACGTGCCGATAAGATCGGTGCGTTCGGTGTTTCGGTGAGCGACCCCCACGAAGCAGTCGCGCTGTTGGAGCACGGCGCACCTGTGGACGTGATCGAGGTAGCGTTCAGCATCTTCGATCAGGGCGCGGTGACCGAGCTCCTGCCACTTGCGCGCACGAGACGAGTGGGGATTATCGCCCGCGAACCGCTGGCGAACGGGTTTCTGACGGGCAAGTACGCACCTCGACACCCATTTCCGCCGGGCGATCACCGTGCCCAACTCCCCCGCGAATACGCGGACGCGCTCGCCGATCACGCGCAGCGCTTGCGGTTCCTGGCGACGCCGAGACGGACAATGGCGCAGGCAGCGCTCCGCTTTGCGCTTGATGAGCCGGGTATCGGCACGGTAGTGGTCGGGGCGAGAACGGCGGAGCAGGTGGAGGAGAACATCGCGGCGTGCGATTTGGATCCGCTGACCGATGACGAGCGAATGGCGATTGAGACGGTGTTCGAATAGATCGTGGGCGTTGACTGGTTTGGAATTTGAGCGATTCATGTCTCGGCGTCGCGAATGAAATTATGTTATCGGCATGCCGACGGCTGCCCCTCACGGGGAATCGCCGCTCCGTGGCGAGGGTTGGCGACAATTTTTCCGGGGACCGTCTCCTCGCAGGCGACCCCAAACAGCGGCAAGACGCCACGATTGGGATGATAGGTTTGCGATGTTGACGGTATGCTCGGTGGCTTCTACACCGCGAACAAGTGGTGTCGCCTACTGCGGGCCAGTCCCCAGGCTTGGTTCGTTCGGAATTGTGGCAGCATGGTGCGCCGCATTGCCTTAGGTGAGAAGCACATAGGACAAACCTGGCATGAAAGAACCCGTGCCGGGAAGACATAGAAGCTTGAATTGCTCATTCGGCAGGAAAGAAAGATATGAAGTTAGCTACATCACAGCAGTTGCGGGCTATGGACCGCGAGACGATTGACGCATTCGGGGTCCCAGGGATCGTCCTCATGGAAAACGCCGCATTGGGGGCGGTTGATGAGATTGTGCGGCGTTGGGGACCGTTGGCTGGCAAGCGTGTCTCGGTTGTTTGCGGCAAGGGAAACAACGGCGGCGATGGTCTGGCAGTGGCGCGGCATCTTTCGGCGCGATTTGGCGCCGCGGTGACGGTGTGGCTTACCGAGGACCCGGAAGGCGGCGGTTCTGCAGACTTTTTAGCCAACCTGGAAATGGCACGACGCTTTGGTGTCACGGTACGACCAATCGAGGGCTGGGCCACATTCGACAATGAGCTCGCCGTATCCGATTTCATTGTTGATGCCATCCTTGGTACTGGGATCGCGGGGAGTGTACGCCCCGACGCAGCGCGCGGGATAACGGCGATCAATGCATCGAAGCGGCCCGTGGTATCTATCGACGTTCCCAGCGGGTTGAACTCCGACACAGGCGCCATTGGCGACCCCACAGTAAAAGCTGCGGTGACTGTGACATTTGCGTTCTCGAAGCCCGGCCTGCATCTCTTCCCTGGAGCCGAGCAGGCAGGCGAAGTGGTCGTGCATGATATCGGCTTCCCAGCTGCCGTCCGCAACAAACCTGAGGTGAATATCCTCGTGACCAGCGCATCAGATGTGGCATCGTGGGTGCCGTCTCGAGAATCAGCCCGCGATACCAACAAAGGCAACTTCGGAAAGATCCTGCTGCTGGCCGGGTCGCCTGGGTTCGCTGGAGCCGCATCTCTTGCCGCGCATGGTGCTGCGCGCTCTGGCGCTGGGTTGGTGACATTGGGCGTGCCAAAGTCGATCTACGATGTGCTAATGACGCGAGCACCCGAGACGGTAATGACGCGTTCGTTCGCGGACACATCGGCCGGCGTGTTCACCAATTCAGCTCTCAAGGCAGTGATGGCCGCCTGCGAAGGCGTGGATGCGGTAGGAATCGGGCCCGGGATTACGGCGACAGATTCGGCGACCCGTGAGTTTGTACACCGCTTTGTCCGCGACTGCCCCGCGCCTCTTATTCTAGATGCGGATGCGTTGAACGCCCTCGCAAGTCTTGGCGATCACGGCGCATCCATTGTGCGAGCACGGTCCGCCGCCACGATCCTCACTCCGCATCCTGGAGAACTGGGTCGCCTTCTCGGAACGAACGCGGCAACGGTGCAGGAAGATCGGCTTGGCGCGGTGCGCGAGGCGGCTTCCGAGTTTGGGTGCGTGGTCCTGCTGAAGGGGACGCGAACGCTGATAGCATCGCCCGACGGCGCTCTTGCGATCAATGAGACGGGCAATCCGGGCATGGCCAGCGGCGGCATGGGCGATGTGCTGACAGGTGTCGCGACGGTATTCGCGGCCCAGGTAAAGGACCCGTGGCGTGCAGCTGCAGCTGCGGCGTGGGTTCACGGACTGGCCGGCGATATCGCGGCTGAGCGGGTCGGCAGGGCGGGTCTGCTGGCGGGCGATGTTGCGGATGCGCTTCCCGCGGCGCTGGTGCGAGCCGGGGTGTAGGTTTGAGTGTAGGTTTCGAGAAAGGATGAGGACGCCTCGCCGGCGGGGCAGCCTCCGCGGCTGGCGGCAGCGTCGCGCTGCACCGTTATGCCGCTTCGCGGCGGGTGTGAGGCGGTGCGCGTTGGTTGCGTGTGGTGGCGAAGTTGATTACGAATGGTAATGAAATCCAGACAGCCTAAAGCGCCAAGCTTGGTCCCTATTGAGGAGCTGGCGATCAGTCGCGCCTTTAAGGCTTACGACGAGGACTTGTATACGAACGCGTGGGTGAGGGAATGTTCTGCCTCTCGTAAAGAAGCGCGGCACGTGGTGGTGGAAGGGAGCGTCTTCGAGCTCGTGGACTTGACAGAGACGCGTTACGAGAAGCTGGATTTGTCGGACGTGTCGTTGCGGAAGTGCGATCTGGCGAACGTGGCGTGGGACGAATTCGAGGCTCGCCGGGTAGTGTTCGAAGGATGTCGCCTGCTGGGGGCGAAATTCATCGAGGGTGTTTTTAAGGACGTTCGGTTCAATGACTGCCACGCGCAGTTTGCTCAGATGCGCTATGGAACACTCGCGGGTGCATGGTTTTCGGCGTGTGACCTACGCGATGCCGATTTCTCGGGAGCAGATTTGACCGGGGCAACGTTCGAGGAGTGCAATCTTACGGGCGCATCGTTTTTGAATGCCAAATGTGGCGGAGTGGATATCCGGTCGTCGAGTATGGAGCGGTTGCAGATAGGTCCAACGGAACTGCGCGGCTTGGTCGTGACGCCAATACAGGCGATACAACTTGCCGCCGTGTTCGGATTGCGAGTCCTGAACGAATTCGATGACATCGACGCCGCCCCTATTGGAGGGGTCGGGTCGGAGAGCTAGCGGTGCCATTTTACAGCTACAAACCCACTCGCGAGGCGACAGGCGGCATCAAGTCGCGATCGCGCAAGGGCGCGTTCGGCGAAACTTGGTGGGCGAAACAGTGGGTCTCGGTCATAGAATCGTTCGAGCTTGGCGGTCGTCTCGAACGTGGCAAGCTGTATGCGCGCAAGGGACAGGTGACACGAATCGATATCGCGCCAGGTATCGTCTCAGCTTCAGTTCAAGGTTCGTCATCGCGGCCGTACGATGTCGCGATTCGAATTGGCGCCTTGTCTGTTGCGGAGTGGGACCGGGTACTCGCAGCGGTAACACAGCGCGCATCGTTAATCGCCAAGCTGCTGGCAGGTGAGATGCCGCAGGATATCGGTGACGTGTTTCAGGATGCGGGAGTGGCCCTGTTCCCAAAATCGAAGCGCGATTTGACAACGTCGTGCAGCTGCCCGGATGCCTCCAACCCGTGCAAGCATATCGCAGCGGTTTACTACCTGATTGGCGAAGAATTTGACCGCGATCCATTCCTGATTTTTGAACTGCGTGGATTGAAACGAGCTGAGCTTGAGGCGAAACTTGCACCGTCGCAATCGGTTTCGCAGTTGTCGAACCCAACGGTTGACGAATTGCCCGCCGGTGCAGCGGCATTTTGGATAGGGTCAACGCTGCCTAATGCCTTTGGCGACCTGTCCCCACAGCATATTCACGGCGCCATCGTGAAGCGTCTTGGCGGCGTTCCGTTCTGGCGCGGAGATCGGCCACTCTACGACGTTATTGCGCCGTTGTATGAAGCAGCTGCGAACAATGCCCTCAACTTATTCGCTGGCGGCGTTGCGCATTCGGTACCGAGTAGCGAACACGAGTTGTGAATCAGCCATTTCGCCCCCTTGAAATTATAGGCCTGCCTGCCAATAATACGTACTACGCTTATCAGGTCGTTCTCAGCCTCACGCACAATCAGGTGGGATAGTTCGCATTCGCCATCGATTGGAACATCTCCGTTTGAGCAGCCATTCAAATGAACCACAGGCACACAATCGAAGAGATCATTTCGCCCAACAATGAGGCGATTGTGGGCGCTACCGATCCGGGAGACGAGATCGATAGCGTCGATGCGCTGCAAGGCAAGAACTTCCGATCCGTCGATTTTCGCAATCTGGAGAATTTTCCAGATGCGTTTCTTGCGATAGACTCTAGCTGGCGCGTCACCTTTGCAAATAAGCGGGCGTTATCGCTGTTTGGTGTCAGTTCCGACGATCTCATTGACCACATACTTTGGGATGTGGTGCCCGAGCTTGTTGGACATCCGTTTTATGAGGCAGATCATGAAGCGGTTGCAACGAAAACGGCCGCTCAAGTTGAGGCCTATTACGCCCCCTTAGGTATGTGGCTCGAAAAGCGCATCTACCCTGCGGGATCTGGAATTATCACATTCCTTCGTGATATCACCCAAAACAAGATGGCTGCCGAGGTTATCCGCACCAGTGAGGCCAAGTACCGGCGTCTGGCTGAATCTGGCGTAATTGGTATCAACGTTTGGGACTACGACGGCAAGATTACGTGGGCAAACGAAACGTTCCTGTCGATGACTGGCTACACTCTGGACGATGTAGCCAACGGTTTGATCTCGACTCACGATCTGACGCCAGACGACTGGCAATGGACATCGGATAAGATCTACAAGTTGCTTCGCGAACGAGGACAGTTCCACACATTCCAAAAGGAGTACTATCGGAAGGATCGCACTCGCGTACCTGTCTTGGTCGGTGGAGCGTTGTTGGACGATGGTGAGAACGGCATATCATTTGTCATCGACATGACGGAGCAGCGTCGTGTGGAAGCAGCATTGCGCGAAAGCGAATATCGGCTTCGGTTTGCGTTGCAGACGGGGCGACTGGGCTCGGTGCATGTCGATCTGAAAACCGGCGAGATTCTTGAGGCTACGGAAACGTTTCGGGATCACATTGGCGTGCCTACGAACGCATTCCTTGATGATGCCGTTTATTTCCAAACGATCCACCCTGATGATCGCGCACGCGTCAGGGAGACACGGGCGGCCAGTATCGCGCAGCATGTCGAATATGATGTCGAGTTTCGCTGCGTGTGGCCAGACAGCACTATTCATTGGTTAACCGCACACGGTTGTCCAATCTACAACGACGATGGCGAGGCAGTGCGTCTGGTAGGTGTAACGCAGGACATCACCGAGCGAAAGCTTCAAGAGACGCACGCCCGCATTGTGCTTCAGGAAGCGCAGGACCGCGCTGATCGTGACCCGCTGACGGATCTTTACAATCACCGGGCGTTCCACAACCGATATATTTCCGCGTCAAGCCGAGCGCTATCTGACGGTGCTCGCCTGGCTGTTGTGATGCTTGACCTGGACAATTTCAAGTTCTTCAACGATGTATATGGCCACGCTGTTGGCGATGAGGTGCTGATCCAAGTTGCGGAGCGTCTTCGCGCCGCGTGCCGACGCGGTGATACACTTTCGCGGTTCGGCGGCGACGAGTTCGCCGTGCTCATTGCGGACGTTGGGGCGGCGCGCGAAGAGGATATCGCGGCACGCTTGCAGTCTGCTCTGAATGGCATGGCGTACTTGCCGTCCGACAGCAACACAAGCATACCGATCACGGCGTCTCTCGGCATCGCGTTCCTGCCCGGCGACAGTACTGATCGCGCCGAAGTGCTGCGGATAGCCGACGAACGGTTGCGTCGAGCGAAATCAGGCGAATCGAGTGACACGGAGGCCGATCAGATTCGAAAGGCTGTAACATCGTCAATCGAAGGCTTTTCTATGCTCGATGCGCTGGTGACGGCTGTCGACAACAAGGACCGATACACTCGCAAGCATTCGGAAGACGTGATGACGAATTGCCTCCTGATCGCCAGGGCGATGAACTTGACCGCCGAAGAGGTTCAGGACATCGGGGTCGCCGCGCTTTTGCACGATGTCGGCAAAATTGGCGTTCCAGACGCTATTCTGCGCAAGCCGGGCAGACTGACGGATGCGGAATATGCGGCGGTTAAGCAGCATCCGGAGATGGGCGCGATTATGGTGTCTGCAGTCCCCGGGCTGGAAGAGACGCTAAACGCCATTCGCTATCATCACGAACGATGGGATGGCAAGGGGTATCCCGAAGGCCTCTCCAAAATACACACGCCGCTTAGCGCCCGCCTGATGGCTGTCGCTGATGCCTACTCAGCCATGACTACTGATCGTCCATACCGGCAGGGTATGAGTGTCGGCACCGCTCTGGACATACTCGAAAAGGGCGCTGGCACCCAATGGGACCCAGAGATTGTCGCCGTGTTTCTCGCCGCTAAACGCGAAGCAGTATGCTGAGCTATGTGAGCCAATCGCCCTCACGGTCATAGTGACGTTGGCCTATCACTCCCGTCCACCGCTGCCTGCTTTCAATCCACCTTCCCCCTTGCACGCTTCCTCGTAGATTCTCTACGCCCCGGAACCTTTTCGTAGAGAGAGTCGCTCTTTGCTGTACTAATCCATTTTGCCACGCTCGTTACATAGCGTTGGCAAGCTAAGGCAGAGCAGCCTCAATGAGCAACAATACGACACCAATCTTTTTTGACGAGTCCCGCAAGCGTGGCGAAATGCTGCAGCGGCTTGCTACTCTAATCAGCTTTATAGTGATCGGAGCAGCGCTTGCGCTGCTTGTGAATATTCTTCGCACGCCCAACGTGCCGATCAATCCGATACCGTCCACGGTTGTTCGCGCTCCGCATCAGCCCGGCAAGTCGCCGCACCGCTCGCGGAGCACACAGGAACCTAAGGATCGCTTTGAACTGAAGGCCGTCCTTCGCAACAATGAGCGGCTGCAGACCACAAAGCAGAAACTGGCCGCGCAGATCGCTCGCGACGCCAGCATCGCGGCTATCCCTGCTGCTGCAATTGCGCCGGGGCATGTCGCTGGACCGGTTCGCGCGGCTTTTTACCTCAACTCTGATAAGCCCAGTCTCGACTCGCTACTCGCCCATATTGGCCAGACCACGCACCTCATGCCGGTATGGCTGACGTTAGCCGCAAAGCCGGGCGACTTGACCGTGGTGCAGGAGCTAAGCTCTCGCGAAAATTCAGCTATTGGCGACGAGGAAGGGTTGGGCAAGACAAACGACGACCAGGCAATTGCGGCGGCGCGCAAGGCTGGTGTCGCCATCATCCCAGTCCTGCAAAATTACGACAATGCCCCCGCCGTGGACAAGTTCCGCGACGACTGGCTGCACAACCTGCTTGCGTCGCCCGCCAATCGCGCGTCGGTGATTGCGAAGACGCTGAAGTTTGTGCTAGATGGCGGATACCAGGGTATCAATATCGACTTCGAGTCCGATAACGAAGCCGATCAAGCTGGCATGACGGCGTTTATGATGGAAATCGCGGTCGCGTTCCACCCACACCACCTCATCGTTACGCAGGATATTCAGACTGACAGCGGCGCGTACAACCTTCCGGCGTTAGCTGAGGTGAACGACTTCGTGATCCCGATGCTTTACGACGAGCACGCGACGGGCACTGTTGCTGGCCCGATTGCGAGCCAAGGGTGGTATGAGAGCGAGTTGGATACGTTCATGAAGGACATCCCGGCTAACAAGGTGGTGCTGGGACTTGGCAGCTACGGCTACGATTGGATGGACCAGTCTACTAATCCCGACGAAGTCTCGTTCGAAGAGGCTGTCCAAACAGCGCAAGAATCGAAGGACGGCGAGGATGGCGTTATCCGCATCGACGGAACAAGCCTAAACCCTTCGTTTACATACTGGGACGATGACAATGGGGTCTCCTCAGCGCCCCGCCGCCATCAGGTGTGGCTGATGGATGCGACAACCGTTTACAACCAGGTTCGGTACGCGGATAAGTACCATACATTAGGTTCGGCTATGTGGCGCCTCGGCACCGAGGACCCGAGCGTCTGGTCGTTCCTCGGCAAGCAGTATCGACAGCCGGTTGCGGCATTCAACGCCGCCCGCCTGAACGAGGTGAGCTTCGACTACTTTGGCACGCAGTTCGAGGGTGCAGGGGACGTCTTGCGCGTCGTGCGGACTCCGTCCGACGGCAGGCGAGTCGTGACAGTCAATCCGGCGAGCGGGTATGTGACTGCCGAGGACTTCAAGTCGTATCCGTCGCAGTATGTCATTCGCCGAACTGGGCTCGTGGACCAGAAAACGGAGGACAACACGCGCAAGATCGCAGCGCTGACGTTTGACGACGGCCCGGATCCGCGCTGGACACCGCAGATCCTCGACATTCTGAAGCGCGAGGGCGTTCCGGCAACGTTTTTCGTGGTCGGACAGAACGCTGAGGCATATCCGGGGCTAGTTGCCCGCGAGTGGCGCGAGGGCATGGAGATCGGGAACCACTCCTACACGCACCCGGAAAACTTCAACGTGTCGCCGCTGCGAACGAAGCTGGAGCTAGACACTACTCAACGCGTCATCGAAGCCATCATTGGTCACGAAACCACGCTCTTCCGGGCGCCAAACATCGCGGACTCCGAGCCCTCGACGCAACGCGACCTGTCACCGGTGCTTGACGCGCAAAGGTTAGGCTACACGTTTATCGGCGAAGTGGTCGATCCTACCGACTGGGTTCCAGGAGTCACATCGAGCACCATTGTGAACCGCGTGCTAGCCGACGCACATAGAGGTAACGCAATTCTGCTGCATGACGCAGGCGGCGACACGCGGCAGGCGACAATCGATGCGCTTCCAAAGTTGATTGAGGGGCTCAAGGCGCAAGGTTACACGTTCGTGACGGTTTCCACCTTGATGAACCGGCCAAAGGATCTCGTATTTCCCGAGGTGCCCGCCAATCAGCGCCTTGAGGTGGCGTTCGACCGGTTCATGTTCCAGGTGACCAACTGGTCGGGAAAGCTAATGAACGCGCTGTTTATAGGGGCGATCCTGCTTGGTATCGGACGCGTGCTTTTCCTCGGGTTCCTCGCAGTGCGCCAGTCGAAGCGGGAAGCCGCACGCGACTTCCGTCCTGGGTTTGCGCCGCCGGTTACGGTGATTATCGCCGCGTACAACGAAGCCAAGGTAATCAACAAGACTATCGATACGCTGCTGGCGAGTGACTATCCCGATCTTGACATCATGGTTGTCGATGACGGCTCAAAGGATGACACCGCTGGGGTTGTCGCGGCCAGGTTCGGCGATAATCCGAAGGTCAAGGTGATTCGCAAGGAGAATGGCGGTAAAGCGTCGGCACTGAACGTAGGCATTAAGGAGTGCCGCGGGGAAATCGTTGTGGCACTCGATGCCGACACCGTTTTCGCACCGGATACGGTTTCGAACCTGGTTCGCCACTTTGGGGATAGCCGAATCGGCGCCGTTTCGGGGAACGTGAAGGTAGGCAACCGGAACAACCCGCTGACGATCTGGCAGGCAGTGGAGTATATCACGAGCCAGAACTTCGATAGGCGCGCGTTCGACTTGCTCAACTGCATTACGGTTGTGCCGGGCGCCGTGGGCGCGTGGCGCAAGGATGCGGTCATCCTCGCTGGCCTCTATTCCAGCGAGACGCTTGCCGAGGACACAGACCTGACGTTCAAGGTGCGTCGTCTGGGATACAAGATAGTCACCGACAACAGCGCCCTGGCATTCACTGAGGCACCGGACACGCTACGCGACCTCGCGAAGCAGCGATATCGGTGGGCGTTCGGCACTCTGCAATGCTTGTGGAAGCATCGAACGGCGATGTTCAATCCGAGATATGGCGCATTTGGAATCGTGGCTCTGCCGTCACTCTGGATCTACCAAATCGGCTTCCAAGTGATGGCGCCGATTGTAGATGTCAGCATTTTGTGGACATTCCTTTACGGCTGGTTTGTCGCTCCAGCGTTGGGGCATTCGGCATTGATGAACGTGATTGCCTACTGGGGTCTCTTCTCAGCTGTGGACCTGATAGGCGCGTGGATCGCGTTCGACCTGGACAACGAGGACAAGACACTTCTCGGCTGGCTGCTGCTTCAGCGGTTCGTCTATCGGCAACTGATGTACTATGTTGTGGTGAAATCGATCTTCTCGGCATTACGGGGTTCGCTGGTCGGCTGGGGGAAACTCGACCGCAAGGGCACGGTCAATGCCGCCCAAGCCGGGCGTGTTGGGCTACCTCTCGCTGGCACGGACAAACCCGTGAACCCTGCGGTGACGGATCCCGCGCACCACAAGTAGCGCTACTCGGCGATGGTGATTTCTGTGAGGTAGCGCCGCGCGTCTACCAGCTCTTCGAGGTTCGACGTCGGCTGCGCGTTCAATAGATGCGGCGTCCCGGTGCGCACTTCGGTGCCGAGGGTCTTGAGCAATGCAGGGAAGTTGAGTGTTCCCTGGCCCGGCAGTAAGTGGGCGATCCGGCCGTCTTCGAGCTTGACGTCGCTGATGCAGACGATATCCGCCATGGGACTCAGAGCGGAAATGATCTGCGGCAAGATCTGCGGATGGCGCGCATAGACAGTCGGCGCGATGAGGTAGGCAGCGTCTAGCGCAAGGCAGACGCGGCCATCGGGAAAGTCCTCGGAGATACGAAGGGCTGTGGCGACATCGTGGACGATGTGCGCGTAACATGGCTGGATGGCAATGGTGATCGGTAGCCCGCCAAGCCGCCCGAGCAGCCTGTGGATCTCAAAGATCATGGCAAAGTACGCGTCTTCGCCCTGGTTGAGCAGGTTGGGCTCGGTCCAGCGACGCGCATACGTCCCGCTCCACAACACCAGCCGCTTGCAGTTGTCAAGCGCGCTCATATGCTGGCAAAGGGTGATAAGGTCGCTTTCGTCGCCCCCCATCATAGGGCCCTCAATCAACCGCAGAAGGTTTGCGGAGCAGCCCACTGAAACGACAAGAAACGAATATTTTTTGGCGGCCGCGGCTACTTCGCGGATTATCTGCGGTGTGATGGGGCGGCATGCGAAGTTGACCTGTCCGAATCGGAAGCCAGCCTCAGTGGCTCGCCGAAACACAACAGCCGCGTACTGCGGGTTTTCGATTGTAACGACGACACCTAAATCCATATCTATGCCAATGAGGGGACCTATCGACATTATACCGAAATCACGGACACATTGACATGATGGCCAGAGCGATTTCGGCTCCCCCTACTAATGGTGCCACCAAGAGCCATATTGGCTCCGGCGATATCTCCGTTGACGCGGGGAAATCGCGCTTTATCCACCATGTTCGATTGACTTCTACATCCCATGCAGTAAACTCTCAGTAATCGGATCTACGAATCCTTCTTGGAGCAACAGGTTCATTTTGCAGGGAGTGCCCGGATGAAAACGTGCCTCGTATGCGGACGGGCGGCGGCGGCGAATCTCGCCGTGTGCATCCATTGCGGTTCGCGCTTGCCGGAAGGCAAGGTCATGTCGCCCGACGAAGAAGCCGCGAACATCAGCTATCTAGTTGACCAACTTGACAGCTGGGTGGCGTCGCGTTGGATCAGCGAACAGCAGGCCCACACCCTGCGCACCGAATACGCGCGTCGCCGCACGACGCTGCTCTTCGGCAACGCGGCAGATCAACCTGCGCCTGCCCCAGCACCGCTCGCTGGTCCCGGAAAGCGCAGCCCCTACGACGTCGATCTTCAGCGCGACGATCCTCAGCACGTGACGACAGACGTAACGCGGCCTCGCGGCTTAGCGGGCGCGCTTATGGAAGACGCTAACCTTTCGTACTGGCACATCATTGGCGCGGTCCTTGTGCTTGTCGGCTTAGGAAGCATAGTTGCGTACACGTATAGCACGGGCCACAAGGCGGCCCTTGTGGCGCTTCTGCTCACCAGCACGGCGCTCTTTGCATGCGCCCCGATGCTGCGAGTTATTCGCGAGAACATGCTGACGGCAACAGCTCTGCGGTGTGTCGCGGCGCTTCTCGTGCCGCTTGACATGGTGGCCATCCTGGCCGACGGGTTTTTCGGCTGGACTTTGAGCACGGCGATGATCGGTCTGGCGGCGTCTGTAGCGGAATTGGCGATCGCGGTCGCGCTGACAATGTCGTTTCCCGCCAGAGCATTCGCAGCGCTGACATCAATATCTGTTGTTGCATCGTTACACTTCACGCTTCAGAGTCTGCTTCCCGGTTTGATGCACACTCACGACTCTACGAGGCTGATTAGCGCCTATGGAATAGCGTTCGGGCTGCTCGCGATGACCTTCGATGCTGCCGCAGTACGCATGAAGGCGGACGACAGCCGAACCCCGGTGATACGACTGGCGGGAATTGTGGTAATGGTTGGCAGCGTTGTCGCCTCGCTTGCGACAATCGATGAACCGTTTGTGCTCAACCTTCCTCTCACGCTGCTGATTGCCGCACTCCTTACGGTTCGCGTAGCACTGCGTGACAACCTGCCGCAGTTTGCCTTTATCGGTGGCGCTTTGGCGCTGGGAACGATTCTGGCTGCGCTCGACCGCGGCGGGATATCGCTAGCGCGGGCATGGTACGCGTACGCTATGGGCGGCGCGGGGTTGGTGTGGGTATTCTACGGGCTGGAAAAGCTCGCGACCAATCGAAATGTGGCAGCGACTACAGCGGCGTTTCGCGGGGTTGCCCGCTTTATGGCGACGATCACGCTCGGGTGCGCCGGACTTATTACGTTGTGGGTGGCCTTTCAGCTTCCTGAACTTACGTCCGTACGAATTCTCGACCTATGGGGATTGTTCGTTGTCGTGCTGACACTGCTGTCTTACGCTGGCATCTCAGGACGCGTTCCACCGCCAACACTACGCGGTACAGCGACTTACTTGCTTGTGGTGCTCGCGCTACTGGCAGCAAAGTATATGCCAGCATCGTCCATTTGGCACAAGCAGCCCAACATCGGCCTTGCGCTGGCAGTGGCATCGGCCATTTGGCTGTGGGGCTTCCGGGAGCGCCGGGCAGCATTATCAGCAGCGACCGTGGCGATGCTTCCTTGCGTGCTGTGCGCTGTCACCGGAGAACTTTTCGAGACAACAGTGACAGCCTTCGTCGTACTGCTGATCGTCATTGGCAGCGACTTTGTGCAGTTGCGGACACGGGTAATCGAAAGCGCTGACGACGCCATTCTTGGCACCTGGCTCACTCTGGGAATAGCGGTTGCTTTGGTGTTCGAAATCGAATCGCGCCTGTTGCCCTATCTGCGCGTGGTGGCGCATGTCGAGCCGAACTTTGGCTACGCGTTACTGCTATTGACCGGTATTGCGCTCCTCCTTGCCGTATCGTGGCCGAATCGAGACAGCGTGGCCGTCCGGCCGCTCCATCAGTTCTGGGGCGTCGGAACAATCACGACGCTGCTAATGCAGCTTTGGTACGCAAACCAGGGCATGCTGGTCTCGCCGCTTCTCCTGCTTGCCGTCAGCATTGGAATCAACTACTGGGCAGCGCTTAAGTCGGACAGCCCAATGGCCGCAGAGCTCACCACTTCGCTAATCGGTGGCGCTTACTGGGCGTCATGGCTACTGCCCGGTCGGCAGGGCACGGCGCGAGATTTCGCGGTTACCGGGGCGCTGATAATTGTGGGCGTCCTGATCAAGCGGCTCGGTGTTGGTCGCGGCGTGGCGTTCGCGCGCGCCATGATCGTCTGCGGGTTGGGCGCGTACCTACACCTCGCACATGCTCTGCTGCATTTCCATCGGGGCGATGCGCCACTCGTGACTCTGCCAGCCGTTGCCGTTCTGGCGTATGTGGCGTGGCGTCGGCGCGAATCTGCTGACAGGGATGCGCCGATCACGCCCGTAGTGGTCGCCACTGCGCTTGCCGCGTGCGTGTGCGCCTTCACTCAGCTGTTCGACACGCCATCCCTTCGCATCTCGTGGGAGTGCGTTGGCGCGCTCGTAGGTTACGGGGCCATTTTTGTCTTGATGGCAAATGCTTACCAATCTGCTGTCTATATTTACCTTGCTGGCGCCGCTCTTGGCATCGCTACGGTGGGGATACTCGACATCCGTCGCCCGCTCGTCGCGCTGTCCCAAGTTGCGTTTGCCATTAGCATCTCGGCGGTGGCGTGGATCGCGCCAGTTACTTTCACGCGGGGACGACTCTGGTGTGCTGATGCCTGTCGGAATGTCGCTACCGTGCTCGCAGGGTGCACTGGTCTCCTCATGATCGCTGCAATCGGTGACCAATTCAGCGCGTTCAGCTTGTCAGCAGTCCTAATCTCCTATGCGGTCGTATTGTGGACTGGGTACGAAGGCAGACGGTCTGCTTGGTTGTCTGCCGCGCCATTCGTAGGGCTCGTCGGCATCATGGTACAGCTTGGAACCCCATCGCGCGGGTCTCAGTTCGATCTAGCATCGCTTGCATTCATCCCAGTCGGCATCTTGGCGGTGGGGGTATCAATAGCGCTCATCAGGCGAGTCGGCGAGCGTCTTGGCGCGCCACATGCGTGGATCGGGCTCCTATTCCTCTCAGCGCCAGGTTTGAACGCCGTGATCGGTGGTCACAACGTTCTGATTGCGGGCGGAATCACGGCGGTGCTGAATATCGCGTTTATCTTCTACGGCTTGGCGTCCCGGCAGCGTTCGTTCGTCGTCGCGCCGACAGTGTTTTTAGCGCTCTTGCTGTTGGTCGCCGCGAAGGCATCGGGCGGCGTCGCGTGGGCTGGTTTCGTCGTCGGGCTAGGACTGTTAGTGATGTTCAGTGCGGTCGCGTTTGCACGAAAAGCCCCTTCTGCTGAGTCAGAAAATGAAAGCGCGACGCACGATGATGCCCCGCGCTAAGAATAGAACATCAGTTATTTTTGCCTTAGCCCTAGCTTAGTCTTTACCGTCGCGCCAACGATGTGCGTTAGTACGGCCTGCCTTCCGGGTAAGAGGTGCTGCAGCCGCTGGCATTTGCCACGGTATGCGATGCCACATCTGGAGGGGAAAATGAAGTTCAAATCGACGGCCGGATTTTTGTGCGCCGCCGCAGCATTATGTTTGGGTTCGTCAATCTCGCAAGCAAAGCCCATGCATGGAATGCCTATGCGTATGTCGGCGTCAGATGCGATGTTTGCCAAGAAAGCCGCGCAAGGTGGAATGCTAGAAGTGAAGCTAGGCAGATATGCCGCAGACAATGCTACCGATGGGCGCGTTCGTGATTTCGGTAAGCGAATGGTCGCAGACCACAGCAAGGCCAATGCGGATCTCATTAAGGTCGCAAGCCAGCAGCGGATCGTTCTGCCAAAGTCACCAGACTCAAAACAGCAAGCCATGGCGGCAAAGCTCATGCGTCTGCATGGTGCAGCCTTTGATCGTGCCTACGTCAAGGCCATGGTAAAGGACCACACAGAGGATGCCGACGAGTTCGCCAAAGAGGCTAGCAAGGGGAAAAATCCCGCCATTAAGGGCTTTGCCGCTCGCACTTTGCCAATCATCGAACACCACCTCGCAATGATCAAAGACGAGTGGGCGTCGATGAACGGAGCGCACCATTTCAATATGAGTCACGACGGCAAAATGCGTATGTAGCATGCATTGGTACCGGTGTGCGGCTAGTTTTGCCGCACACCGCTCAATGGATATTATTGTCCAAATATTGCTACGTTTAGGAATATTTTCTTATTTTGTTACGTCGTGTTTAGACTTTCTCCGCATCGCGTATATAGAACATAGCGGGTGACGATTCCCCCAAAGGCGGAGGTGAACCATGACAACCGATATTTCCCAAATTGCCGAAGCCCGCGCCTCGCAATGGCTTCTACTAGAGCGTGTACGCCGCGAGCAGGAAAGCGCTTCCGACACCCTTCCCTATGCCCGTGACCGCGCGACGGTTACTATTTCTCGCGAATGCGGCGCTGGTGGACACACGGTGGCCGCTAAGCTTCTGGAGCGTCTCGGTCCCGAGTGGCGCATATGGGACCGGGAGATCGTCGATGAGATTGCGCGTTCAGCCAAGGTGCGCTCGGCGTTCGTCGAAGGCTTTGACGAACACACGCTTTCGCGCGCCGAGCAGACCATACGCTACCTGGCGAACTACTGGGGCTTGAGTCCGGATCGGTATTATAAGCATCTTGTCGAGGTGCTAATATCGATTGGCCATCAGGGCAAGACGATCATCATCGGGCGTGGAGCGAACTTCGTCCTTCCGCGCGCGCTCAAGGTTCGCCTGTGCGCATCCGAGAGCTATCGCACACACGTCATCCGCGACCGTGACGCGATCACGGAGGCGGAAGCGCGCCTGAAGATCCATCAGTTCGACAATGAGAGGGCGTCCTTCGCACGGACCATGTTCGGTAAGCAAATTGATGATCCGATCGAATACGATATCGTGATGCGCACCGACCGCCTTACAACCGACGCCGTCGCAGCTTCGCTCTGCGCTGCAGTGAACGAGCACATCCATTCGCTGGTGTAGGCTTGAAAAGCGCCGATGCACATGATGAAAAAAATAATCCCGCTACGGCATAGATCGTGGCGGGATTATTGTCGATTTTGTCTGCGGCCAATCGACATATATAGAGTCGCCGCTCGTCCCATGTATTCGCGGCGGCGGCTGATCTGAGAGTGATGGTATAATTTGGTATGCTGGAAGCCATAGCGGACTCGTTTGGACGAGCAATTCAATATTTGCGCATCAGCGTCACCGATCGCTGCAACCTTCGGTGCGTGTATTGTATGCCAGAACACGGGTTGCCCTACGAGCAGCGCGAAGAGATATTAACCGTCGACGAGATCATGCGGCTCGTGACTCTCCTCGCTCAGCACGGCCTTCACAAGGTGCGAATTACAGGCGGCGAGCCCCTCGTGCGTGGCGCGGAAGTGGTTGACCTCGTCGCGCGTCTCGCAAATACGCCGCAGATCAATGACATCGGCCTAACTACCAACGCGGTTCTTCTAGACCGGTATGCTGCGGATCTATACGCCGCAGGGTTGCGACGTATCAATATCAGCATGGACACGCTTCGTCCCGAACGATTCGCATCCATTGCTCGCTTCGACAAGTTTGACGAGACCCAGGCTGGGCTTGCCGCCGCTAAGGCCGCAGGATTTGCGCCGATAAAGCTGAATGTGGTTGTCATGAAGGGTGTCAATGACGACGAGATCAACGATTTCGCGCGGATGACCGTTGACTACCCGTTCCACGTCCGCTTCCTCGAATACATGCCCATCGGTCAGGTAAGCCCGCACGAGTGGCGCGCCAAGTATGTCAGCAACGAGTGCCTGATCGACCAGCTGCACGATTCGTTCACGTTCGCGGCCCTCGACACAGCGGCATCGAGTACGGCCAAACGCTTCCAAATAGAAGGCGCGCTCGGGTACATCGAAGTCGTCAGCCCCATTTCGCATAAGTTTTGCGCAGGATGCAACCGCTTGCGGCTCACCGCTAACGGCGCTTTGGTGCCCTGCCTTTCGGACAACTACGAATACGACATTAAAGCCCCGCTACGGGCCAGCGAAAGCGACGAGCAGATTTTAGCGCACGTTCGCGCCGCATTGAGCCACAAGCCCGAGCAGTCGGACTTTGAGGGGCGAGTCATCCGTGGCGGTAGCCTCAGAATCATGGCGCAGATTGGCGGATGACGCTCGCATGTCGCTGACTCATATCGATGAACACGGTCACGCGCGTATGGTCGACGTGTCCGCAAAAGCAGCGACACGCCGCGAAGCTATCGCGGAAGCGTGGGTGCACATGGCACCCGCAACTCGCGCTGCGATCAAAGAGAATGCACTTGCGAAGGGCGATGCGCTTGGCGTCGCCCGCGTGGCCGCTATCATGGCCGCGAAACGTGTTGACGACCTCATACCCCTTTGCCACTCCCTCCCGCTGGCTGAAGTGCGTGTCGAGTTCGAGTTCAGAGACGACGGCCTGCGCATCGAAACGACTGCTGTAACAGTTGCGCAGACCGGTGTCGAGATGGAAGCCCTCACTGCCGCATCAGTTGCCGCCCTCACTGTCTATGACATGGCGAAGGCAATCGACAAGCGCATGGTGATTGACGGGATCAAGCTTCTGCGAAAAACAGGCGGGAAGAGTGGAGATTTTCAATGGGATCGATCAGAGTAGCCGTTCTCACGATTAGCGACCGATGCAGCAGGGGCGAAACGCCCGATGTGTCTGGCGCCAAGCTATGCGAGATATTCGCCAAGGAACCGTTTACGGTGGCGCTTTACGCGACCGTGCCCGATGAACGCAAGCAAATCTCAGGGGCGTTGCGCCGCTGGTCGGATGAAGACCTGGCCGACGTGATCATCACAACAGGTGGCACCGGACTCTCGCCGAGAGACTGCACAGCAGAATCGACGCGCAAGGTGCTTACGCGTGAACTCCCCGGTATCAGCTACCTGCTGCTGGCCGACGGCCTCAAGCACACCCTACTCGCACCGCTCAGCCAGGGCGTCTCGGGCCTGCGCGGGCAGACGATGATCATCAACCTCCCCGGCTCACCGGCTGCCGCAACGCAAGGCGCCGAGGCGTTGATCCCCATCCTGCCGCACGCAGTCGACGTGATCCGTGGCCGCGATAAAGATCACCCTGTCGAAACCGTCAGTGCGATCTAACCAGCGTGTCGGCCTTGAGGCTGTAGTACCGCCATGCTTTCCTACGAAGACGCAATCAGCAGAATTCTGGGGTCAATATCCCCGCTTGATATCGTGGAGCAGCCTCTCCTCAACGCGTTAGGCTCCATCGTCGCCAGCAGGGTCGCGTCGCGCACTGACCTGCCGCCGTTCGACAACTCGCAGATGGACGGCTACGCCTTGCTTGCCGCTAACACGGCAAACGCGTACCCCGATCAGCCTTCGCACCTCAAAGTCATCGGCGAAGTCCCAGCCGGCAGCATCCCCAGCGTAACCGTCGCCCCAGGATCAGCCGTGCGGATATTCACCGGGGCTGCGATGCCGGACGGCGCGGATGCGGTGGTGATGGTCGAGGATACGAAGGCGAGCGACGACAAATCAACGGTCGATGTGTTCGAACGCGCAACGACTGGGCAGTATGTGAGACGCGCTGGCGAGGACGCACGAGCTGGTGAGCTAGTTATCGACGCCGGACAGGTTGTCACCCCAGGGGTCATTGCTCTCGCTGCCGCTGCGGGGCATGCGACGCTGCCAGTGCACAAGCGTCCGCGCGTTGCCATTATCTCCACCGGAGATGAGTTGATCAGCCCAGGCGGCGCACTCGCGCTCGGTCAGATCTTCGAGTCTAATTCCTACGCTGTCGCCGCGCAAGTCGCCGAAGCTGGAGGCGAGTGTGTCGCTATGCTTCGTGCAGCCGACAACGCCGAAAGCCTGCGCCAGGCGCTCGACGATGCCGCGGCCAGTGCCGCAGATGTGATTGTCTCGTCCGGCGGTGTATCGGTGGGCGACTACGACCTCGTGAAGGCCGTGTTCGGGGAGCGCGGCGACGTCGACTTCTGGCGGGTGGCGATCCGCCCAGGCAAGCCGTTCGCGTTCGGGAAGCACGGCGATACGCTCTTCTTTGGCCTCCCCGGAAACCCCGCTTCAGCCATGGTGACGTTCGAACTGTTCGTTCGCCCGGCCCTCCGCGCCCTCGCCGGTCACGCAAAACCGCAACGACCTCTTACGACGGCACTGCTCACCGAAGCTGTCTCGCATTCCCGTGGACGCCGCAGCTATCTACGCGCCTTCGCAACAAACACCGCCGACAGTCTGATGGTCACGCCGCTACGCCACCAAGGCTCCCACCTCCTGCGCCCCCTCGCCGCCGCCAACTGCCTGCTGATCGTGCCCGAGGATGTGGACGGCATTGGCGCGGGCGATGCAGCAGAGGTGATTTTGTACGGGGAGCTGGGGTAGCGAACGGCTAACGCCGTGAGCCAAGACGACGAGACTGACTAGCCACGCGACGATTACTAAGCGCCAGCGCCACTGCGGCGCGACAATGGTCCAGGCTCAGCCTGGGCGCTTCATCAGCGTCACAAGCTCGCGCGGCAGGACGAACGAGACGTTTTCGTCGCGCACGGTGATCTCTTCCACGGATGTCGCCCCGAATTCGCGCAGCTTGTCGATCACGCCGCTTACCATCACCTCGGGGGCGGATGCGCCGCTGGTGACGCCTACTGTGGTGGCGCCGTCGAGCATCGAGCGGTCGATATCGTCGGGGCCGCCGATGAGGTAGGCGCGCGTGCCGAGCGCTTCGGCGACATGACGCAGGGAGCGGGTGTTGCTGGACGTTTGTGAGCCGATCACGAAGACCACCTGGCTCTGCGGAGCGATCACCTTGATCGCATCCTGGCGGTTCTGGGTGGCGTAGCAGATATCGTCGGTGGGCGGCTCTTCAAGGCGCGGGAAGCGTGCACGGAGGGCGTTGACAATGTCGCGGGTTTCGTCAATGGATAGCGTGGTTTGGGTCAGGTAGATCAGCTTCTCTTCCGGCGGGTCGGGCAGCGTCGCGACTTCCTCGATGGATGTCACCAGATGCATGCGCTCAGGCGCTTCGCCGATTGTCCCCACGGTTTCGACATGGCCGTGATGGCCGATGTAGAAGATGCCATAGCCGCGACCAATGTACTTGTGCACCTCGAGGTGTATTTTGGTCACGAGCGGGCAGGTGGCATCGATTACTCTCAGCTTGCGCGCGATGGCTTCTTCTCGCACTGCGGGAGACACGCCGTGAGCGGAGAAGATCAGCACGCTACCGACTGGCACATCGGTGAGGTCGTCGGTGAACACCGCGCCAGCATCGCGCAGCCGCGCGACGACAAACTCGTTGTGCACGATCTCGTGCCGCACGTAGACCGGCGCACCGAACAGCTGCAGCGTTTGTTCAACCACCTCGATAGCACGATCCACGCCAGCGCAGAACCCGCGGGGCCGCGCGAGCAGCACGCGTAGCTCTTGTGCTGGTGTCGAACTCGCAACTATCGTGTTTTCTCTTGCACTCGTACCCATTCGACAATTATACCTGTCGGTATTCTGGGTGTTGAGAGCATATTAATATATCGCAGGTAGGTCCTTGACATCAATCCTGACCTGTGTTATACTCTGAATGTTCACGTTAACCTAAACCCAAGAAGGCTTGTATTTCACTAGGTTCACGTGAGACGTTAAGGGGATCCGGATGGCGGCAACACTACAGGGCATTGCGAAAAAGGTGGGGGTCTCCCACATGACCGTTTCGCGTGTACTTAACAACAAGGATGACGGCAGGGTATCCGCCAGCACCCGTGCGAGAGTGTTGGAAGCGGTGCGTGAAGTCGGTTACCGACCCAACCGCGCGGCGCAGGCTCTCGTTCGGAGCGGGAAGACCAAAACCGTGGCTGTATGGGTGCGTGACCTGTCCCAGCCGTACTTTGGACGAATCGCGGGCTACCTCGAATCGATTTGCGCCGACGACGGTTACGAAACGATTATCCGGGGTCGCGCCGCCGACCGCAGCACCCTCGCCGAATGGCCGGTGGACGGCATAATCGCGTTTGACAGCGAGGTGGACGACAAACTCGGGCGACCTGTTTATGGCATCGAGGACCCGGCGTTCGTGTCGGCCGACGTTTACGTTAACCGCGACTACGACCACGTTTACCTCGACCTAGCGCCGGCGTCACGTGACGCCGTTTTGCACCTAGCACAGCAAGGCTGCACACGGATTGCCCATGTGGGGAGTACGCAGAAATTTAAGGACGACTCGCGATGGCAGGGCTATCTCGCGGGGATCAAGGCGACCGGTTTTCAGCCTGAGTTGATCCCGCTGAATGGCGACTCGCGCAAAGACGTAATCGAAACGGCCACGAAGTATTTTCAGCAAGTGGGAATACCCGACGGTTTTGTGTGTCGCAACGACGAGATCGCTCTGGGTCTCACGCACCTGCTTCGCAAGCTCGGCAAGCGGGTACCCGATGACGCGTGCGTCATCGGCTGCGACGGGACGCCAGAAATCGAGTTCGCCGATGTTCCAATGTCGACTATCGACAGCCCAATATTCGAACTTTGCCGCACTTCTTGGCAATTTCTCAAGAAACGTATGATGGAACCTGAATGCGATCTGCAGTCGCACACGATCACGGCGCGACTTGTGACTCGTGAATCGTCGCTCCGGAAATCATAAACTGACAGGTGGATTTTAAATATGAAGAAGCAAGCATTTACATTAATAGAGCTACTCGTAGTTATAGCTATCATAGCGATTCTCGCAGCTATACTTTTCCCCGTGTTCGCACAAGCCCGCGAAAAGGCCCGCGCGACTGCGTGCATTTCGAACCTGAAGCAGATCGGCCTGGGATACACTCAGTACGAGCAGGACTATGACGAAACCGTACCTTGCGGTCTATCAACCTGGGGGCGTGGAATCGGCTGGGCGGGGCAAATCTACCCGTACATCAAGGCCAAGGGTACGTTCATGTGCCCTAATGATTCGACTCAGCCTACGAACGGCGCGGACGTTGTCTCGTATGCTACCAACGCAAACCTCGTTGCTTATATCGGTAACTCAGCGCCTCCGCCGGTGCCGATGAAGCTATCGTCGATGACAGCCCCAGCCAAGTCCGTTCAGCTTTTTGAAGTATCGGGCTGCAGTATGAATCTGCAAGCAAACGAGGTCTCGTCGCCAGCAGGAAACGGCGCTTCATACCTCCCGTCGAACACCCTCGCAGGGTGTGGCGCTACTAGTGGCGTAACTACTGCAACTTCCGTAAAATACGAAACTGGAGTATTGGGGAACGCTAACGTGATCGGTGGCTCGTCGAGCAGCACTCTGGCGAGTATATCGCCGACGAGCACGTATTATCTAGGCGCGGGCGGATGGCACCAGGATGGCGCGAACTACCTCATGGCCGACTGCCACGCAAAGTGGCTCAAGCCGACCTTGATCGGGGCCGGCATGGACTGGCCAACCCTTAGCGCTGGCGCTGCCTGCCATCCGTGGGCGGACTGGAACGCACCGACCGTCGATTGCAACCTCGATGCAAATAGCAAACCGATGAACTGGACAGCCACATTCTCGCTGCACTAGTTCGAGTCGTCGGACGAGATGGACAAGCAAGTGCGGTCTGCGGGGATGCGCTGCCAACAGTAAGTAGCTGGAGGCAGCGGAATCTGAAACCAAGGATTGTCTAATTACAGGTGTATAATGAAGAATAAAATCGCAGGATTTACATTAATTGAGCTACTCGTAGTTATAGCCATCATAGCGATACTCGCAGCTATACTTTTCCCTGTGTTCGCTCAGGCGCGCGAAAAGGCCCGCGCGACCGCGTGCATTTCGAACCTTAAGCAGATTGGCCTGGGGTTTGCTCAGTACGAGCAGGATTACGACGAAGCCGTGCCTTGCGGGACACGCACGTATGGAATGGGCGGCGGGTGGGCCGGTCAGGTATTCCCGTACGTGAAGTCCACTGGCGTCTTTTTGTGCCCTAGCGACACGGGGAAAGACGATGTCATCTCTTATGCTGTGAACGGGAATATGGTGTCGTATGTGAGCAACGCCAACCCAGTTCCCATTCCGTCCATCATAGCAAAGATGACAAGTCCCGTGAAAACAGTGCTGCTTTTAGAGGTCACAAACTGCTCGGGCATGACTATCAGTTCCGGGGAAACTGGCTCACCGACTGGGTTTGGGGTGACGAATGTCATATGGAATACATTGAAAGGCGCCAATGGGCCGAGCACTACAACTACCCCCTCAAGCCTGAAGTACGCGACTGGAATTCTCGCCAATACGCAGCCGATTGGGCAAACGTCGCCGGACTGGGATCCCAACAAAATTGACGGCACAAACTCGTACTTCACTTCCCCAGAAGGCCGACATCAGGGTGGCGCTAACTACCTGTTGGCCGATAACCATGCCAAGTGGCTCAGGCCGACTCTGGTCGGCGCCGGAATTGACGGCAGTTTTCCGACAATCCAAGCGGCGACATGCCCACCGTCCCTGAATTATAATGCACCGACCGTTGACTGCGCTCTTGATTACAATAGTCGACCGTACCAGTACGCAGCAACATTCGCGCTGCACTAGTTTCCGCGCCGCCATAGAAAGACCTATCCCATGCGCTCATCACTTCCCGCCGCCCTAGCCGTCGCTCTCGCAGCGACGGCAGGCTTGGCAGCCGCCGACACGCCAACTGTCCCGCAAACATTCCCGTTCGTCATCCCATGGGATGATTCGTCGCGCGGCACGGCGACCGATATGTCTTTCCTCAACCCCAAACCTGCGGGCGTCAACGGCTACATTGTCTCGAAAGGCGGGCAATTTGTAGAATCGAAGACAGGAAAGCCTCTTCGCTTCTTCGGGACGAGCATCACGATAGCGAACCTCTTCCCCGAGCACGCGGACGCGGAAAAGGTGGCGGCGCACCTTGCCAAGGACGGTATCAACATTGCGCGCCTGCACTTCCACGACGCTTACTGGGAGCCGCTCTGGGACAAGACCGACAAGACCCACACCCGTTTCGACCCCGTCGCCATCGATAAGCTTGACTACTTGATCGCTCAGCTCAAGAAGAACGGCATCTACGTTGACATCAACCTGCATGTCGCGCGCAAATACAACGCTGCCGATGGCTTCCCCAACTCAGTTGGCGCGCTTCCCGGCGAGTTCACCAAGCGCATTGACCTGCTCAACCGGCGAATGATCGAGCTGCAGAAATCGTTCGCACGCTCCTACATCTGCCGCGTGAACCCGTACACGGGAATGAACTACGCCGACGACCCCCAGGTTGCGATGCTCGAGATCAACAACGAGAACGCGTTCGCAAGCTGGGTGGGCGAGGGGACGACCTATTTCGACAAGCTTCCTGAGCCATTCCGCGGCGAGGTTGTCGCTTCATGGAACGCTTACCTGAACCGAAAGTACGGGAGCACGACGAAGCTGGTCGCAGTATGGGGCAGCTCAGATTCGACGGTGCCGTCCACGCCAACGGAGCTGTTCGGCAGCGCGCGTCAGTGGCGCCTCGAAGACCGGGCGGGTGATGTTAAGCTGACGCAGACTCCTGCCAACGACGCGGCCGCAATGGCGGATGTTGAGGTTGCCAACCCGGCGGCGTCGAAGGAGACGTGGCACAAGCAGCTTCATATCGTTGGCCTCGACCTTGCGGAGAATGGCTTCTACGCTCTCACTGTGCGCGCGAAATCGGACAAAGAGCGCTCGGTGAAGGTCTCGACAGCGGTCGATCAGGCTGATTGGCACAACACGGGACTCGACTCCACGCTGAAGGTCGGTCCCGAGTGGCGAACGTTCCGCTTGCCGTTCGCAGCCCACGCCGTTGTCCCGTCCCACACTCGCATCACGTTTCTGCTCGGCGACTTCGCCGGAACGCTGTCGCTGGCCGACGTCAAGCTCACCCGCCTCGGCAAGCCGTCTGCGGCCGATCTTCTGGGAGCAGGGCAGACGCTCGAAGCTGGCAATATCGGTTTGCCATCGTTGATTACCAATACGCAACGCACCGATTGGCGTGCGTTCCAGGCCGATGTCGAGACGAACTACGCTAACGAGATGCGCGACTTCTTGCGGCGCGACCTCAAGGTGCACGCCAATATCGTTGCCACGCAGGTGGAATACGGCGAACTCACCGGTTTAGCGCGCGAAGCGGGAAGCGACTTCATCGACGCCCATGCTTACTGGCAACACCCGCGCTTCCCGAGCACCGATTGGGACACGCTGCACTGGACCATCGCGAACTCGCCGATGACCGATGCGCTGGCAAGCGGCGCGGGAACCACATTCACCGACCTCGCGCTGCGACGCATAGCGGGCAAGCCTTACACCATCACCGAATACGATCACCCGGCCCCGAGCGACTACCAGGCGGAAGCGCTGCCGGAGTTTGCCAGCTTCGCATCGTTCCAGGATTGGAACGGCATCTTCCCCTACAGCTTTGGCAACTACGGCGGAAGCAAGCCGCGCGATCTGATCGCGGGTATGTTCGATCATCAGGCGAATCCTGCGAAAGAGCCCTTCTACCCGTCCGCCGCGCTCATGTTCCGGCTCGGATTGATCGCACCGTCGACTACCGTTTCAACACTGCGTGTGCCCACTAGCGCGGCAGCGTCGCTGGGGAGCATGCAAGACCTATGGCGCCAATCGAATAGCAGTAAGCTTCCCGATCTCTTTGCGGCGGCGTATCAGATGGCGATCGATGACAAGGCAACGGCTCCGGTGCTGGCAACGGGTACCGCAAAAGGTGCCACCTCGCCGGTGAGCGCTGTCGGCGCCCCGGGAGCGTCGCGTTATGTGGCGGTTGGCGACGCGGCGATAGCACTCACGGGCTACCTCGGCGGGCAGACAATCAACGCTGGCCCGGTTTCGTTCACCTTCCCCGCATTCGGGAACAACTTTGGTGCGTTGACGTTAGTCGCTACCGACGGGAAGCCTGTCGCCAAATCCGCAAGGCTCCTCTTGACCATTGTCGGGAAGGCGCAAAATCTTGAAATGGGTTGGAACGCCGAGCGAACGAGTGTGGGTAGAAGCTGGGGTCACGGCCCCTCACAGGCCGAAGGGATCGCCGCCGATGTCATGTTATCCAACGCAGCAATCCGCCATGTCTGGGCGCTTGATCCGACAGGCGCTCGCGTGCGCGAGCTGGCCTTGACCACGAAGGACGGGAAAGCATCTTTTGCGATCAGCCCAGACTACAAAACGGTGTGGTACGAGCTTACACGATAGCTAGGGCATACCTGGTTTCTTTCGAGGCTGCGCAGGTACTTAGCAGGCTCGCACGGAAACTATGGCTATGAACACGATCAAAGCTATCGTAGCTGTTGCCACCCTTGCGTTGCTCTCATATGCCACCACTATCTCTCGTGCCGCCGATTGGCCGCCCACCATCGATGCCGCCAACTCGGTGACACAGGCAGTCGATGGCCGCACCATCGAGCGGTACGTTCACGGCGCGCGGCCAACGTGGGGCTACCCGGAGACCGCTGCGGCTGAGTGGATACCGGCTCCAGGACAGGAGAGCGGGCCAACGCAACAGAACCACAACAGCTTCTACGTTGTCATGCCAAAGACGCCGCGCGAGAATGCTCCGCTCATGGTGGTCTTGCATTCCGCCAATCGAACCGCTTACGATTACATGGGCTACGAGTGCCTTGATCGCCGCGTCGATAAGGGCGACGACCCGGCGACGGCGATGACCAACTATCCGTCAGACTTTTACGGCCTTTACCTCAACTCGACCAACTCCGAGTGGTGGGGATGGAGCCAGGCTCGGGCGAATATCGGGAAGCAGGTATCGCCATCGCCGCCCGCCGAGTTGCGTGTGATGGACACCATTGATTGGATTGCAAGCCGCTACAAGATTGACCGCGACCGTATCTACCTTTGTGGCGTGTCGATGGGCGGTTGCGGAACACTCGGTATCGGGCTTCACCATGGCGATGTGTTCGCCGCTATTCGCGCCGAAGTGCCAGCTGGGACCGGATACGCCAACTACAGCATGGGCGGTTTCGCACCGTCACCCGCGCCAACAGCTGGCCCGGAAGACCGCGCAGCGTGGCTGAAGCGGGCGTCCGCCGCCGGCCTCCCTGATCCGCCTGTGCTCGTCGACTTCTCTTCGCAGTCCGATACATGGGCCACGACACAGCCTGCGCTCGTTCAGGCGGCCGAATATGGCCGCCTGCCGCTGGTGCTGTGCTGGGGAACGTTCGGCCATACGACATTCAGCTCGCCCATTGCGAGAACCCCTCAAGGCGAGATAGCGTTGGCGTTCCCGTGGCTTGAAATCCGAAAGAACGAAGCGTATCCGGTGTTCTCCCGCGCTTCCTGCAACGATCGCTCGCCGTGGCTGGACGCTCCCGCCGATTACGACAATGCCGGTCAGTCCAATGCCTACTTGCGGTGGAAGAGCGACCTGGATACTCCATCGAAGTTCGCCATGCAGCTCTGGCTCGCCCATCCGCAGATAAAGAACGCACCGTTCACAATGCCAGACTCGGCTACAGCCGACGTCACCGTGCGACGCTTTCAGCAATTCAAAACGCGTGATCGCGGAACCTACAACTGGAAATTCGTACGCGACAACAAGGTCGTGGCGTCGGGCCGAATATCGCCCGATGCGACAAAACTCCTAACGATACCTCGACTGCCGATTACCACGTTGCCAGCTGCCTTGCAGATAGAGTCCCTCCCCTAAAAACCTATGACGAACACCATAACTACCCGATTTAGCCCGCTGCTCATCGACTGGTGCGATGGCTTGGTCGCCCACCAGTTGGCGTCACCCGCCTGTGCGGTTGGCGGTCTCTTTTGCCCCGCATGCCAGATCGTGC
This sequence comes from Capsulimonadaceae bacterium, assembly GCA_036504535.1. Lineage (GTDB taxonomy): Bacteria > Armatimonadota > Armatimonadia > Armatimonadales > Capsulimonadaceae > JARLGU01. Next base: position 230,751 of record DASXUY010000037.1, on the reverse strand, counting down.
ACGGGCGATGTGGCGATGCGGTTTATACTCTTCTCGCGGCCTTTGCTGCAACTGGCCGCGAAGAGTATCGTGAAAGTGCGCTCGCGCTGTTTGACTGGTCGGAGGAGCATGCCACCCTACCCGACGGGTCGTGGCGCAACGAGGTGACCGGGTGGCCCTGGCGCGGGATCACCTGCTTCAGCTTGATCGCCCTCGGCGAAGCGCTGCGGCTCCATGGCGACAAGCTGGAACCTGCGGACGCCGCGAAGTGGCGTGAACGACTTCGACGCGGTGCTGATTTCTTGATGGAGTTCATGACCCGCGACACTGGTAACATCAACTATCCGCTTTCGACAGCTGCCTCGCTTGCATCGGCGTGGCGGGTTCTTGGTGATCAGCGCTACAAGGAGCGTGCGCACGAACTGGCAAACCTTGCGGCTGACTACCTCACACCAGAGGGCTTTATCTGGGGCGAAGGCGATCGGGGTCAGAACGATTGGTCGGGCCGCAGGCTGCGGGCAATCGACCTGTGCTACAACGCCGCCGAGACTCTGCCCAACCTCGCGCTGTATGCCCATTTGACGGGGGACACCGAGATTGCGACACTCGTTACCCGCTCATTCCGCACGCACCTCGCGTTCCTGTTGCCGGATGGCGGCTGGGACGCAGGCTGGTCGACTCGTCAGTGCAAATGGGTGTACTGGGGCAGCCGGACGTCCGACGGTGTCGCCTCTGGACTGATGCTACTTGCCGAAAGCGCGCCAGAGTTTGCAGACGCCGCCGAGCGTAACCTCAGCCAACTCGCAGCATGCACACACGACGGACTGCTTTACGGCGGTCCCCACGCCGCGCGTCACGGCCTTAAGCCTTGTATCCACCACACCATCGTCTCCGCTCGTGGTCTAGCCAGCGCCCTCCATGCCGCAGCGTCAGTCGACGGCGACCCCGCCTTAGTAGCGAGCCAACGCCAACCAGATGGCGCTCGAATGTGGCACGACATCGCGACTGCTCAAGTTGCGGTAGGCGACTGGCGTTCATCGGTCACAGCATACGATTTCCCATACCTTGGCACTCTGCAACACCACCCAAGCGGCGGCGCGTTAACCATGCTCTGGCACGCGTCCACAGGCCCTCTTGCCGTGGCGAGTATGAACAACTACAACCCCGTAGAACCGGTGAACATGGCCGCTCCGAGGCTTGACGATGACATGCTTCCCCTCACGCCGCGAGTACAGGTCATCTGGAAAGGGGTCAAGTACTCCAACATCTACAATGGGAATGCAGCGTTGACACACGGGGCCGACGGCAGCGAAACGACGATATCTGCGACAGGCATTCTGCGCGACGAGCACGGCGAACCTTGCCCGGAACCCGCGACGTACACACTCACATACCGCTATAGTCCGTCGCAGTTCTCGATGACAGCGCTGGTGACTGGGGAGGGCTGCGCAGAGCTGATCTTTCCCGTCGTCTCTCCCGCCAGCGACACGATGACGGAGACTGAAAATGGCACGGATATCGCGAAGCCGGGAGCGACGGTTAAGATTCGCGGTGGCGCGAATCTCCCGGCTCCGGGCCCCAGGATTTACAACCATGTTCCGGGAGTTGAGGCGATCCCCTTCGCACTGCCTCTCGTGAGTGGTGAAGCGGGCACTATTAAGCTTGAAGTTCAGCAAGAGGACTAGCTGCGACGCAACTATTTGTACACTTAATGTAGACGGATTTGGCAATGAATGCGACTGTGTATGGCGGTTCATAAAGCACAGTCACTGTTCAAAGTTGCGGGACAGCAGAGACAGCTACCGTGTCCAAACCCACCGCCCACGGCCGACCAACTGATATGAAGTCGACTTGTACAACTCCCGCCCAACGAAACATCGCCCCTCATGTTATCGCACCGAACGACCTGTTTTGGGTGCGCCCTTGAGCTTATCATAAGATATCCGCTTCACGTGCCACAGGCTCTGTACGTTTGTTTAGAAATGGCTTTTCAAAACACGTGTAAAAAGCAAAGGAGAGGCACACGACCACGGCAAAACCAAGTGTTAGTAGGAGCCCCATGCGATCGACATTCGAAATGTGCATGGAGAACCGAACGTGGTCACTGATTCTATAAACTGCTTCCTGGTGTATAAGGTACACGCTATATGATATTGTGCCAAGCCACACGACAGGACGATTCTCGAATAACAGCCGGATTTTCGTTTGCGACGCACAAAGAGCCGTCGTCAGTAGTCCAAAGCTTGCCGCGAGGAGAAGCTCGCGTGATGGGACTATCCTCCACAGTCCAGGCACAGGGTAGGCCGCTAGCACGTAAAGCACAAGAGCGCCGACGATACCTACCAGCCCGTAGGCAGCCGAATATCGGCTCCCCGCGAGGACCTGCTTTGCTACGACCCAAGCGCTTATCATCCCTGCAGCAAATTCCATCCACCGCCCAAGAAAGAAGATGGACGGCAAAAACTGGTCAGTCCCCGGCGAGTTCAGGGTAACAAGGCCGACGATAATTCGGTACACAATCGAGATGGCTATCATCCCACCAGCGACCAGAATGCCGAACTTACGGTACGCGAAGACAACAAACGGGAATGCCACATAGAATTGCGCTTCGAGACCCAGTGACCAAAACGCCCCCTGAATCCCGCTCCAAGTGTCCTTGAACAGCGTGTGGATAAAAAGGAAGTGCGTTGCATACTGCCACAGTGAAGGTAGCGGCGCCCATACCACAGGCTCGTGCATCAAGAAACGACGGAATATAAGGGCGTTGTATAGTAGCGAAATAACGACAATCGCCACGTAATAAGGCGGGACGATTCGATGGATGCGCCGCCTCGCATACTCCCGCCACGACCACTTCTCTACGCTCCCACGTTGTACGCACAGTGGCCAAAAGAGACAAAAGCCGCTCAAAACCATGAAGAGGTCTACTGCTGCCGGAAACGTGCCAAACATGCTACCCAACCAGATGCGGTGCCCTGCGATAGTTATTTCCAAATGGGGGCTATGCGATGCGGCCCACGAATGGCAGCTAAACACCATAACGACAGCGAGAGCCCGAAGCCCGTCGATGGCAAGCAGGCGCGGCCGTGGGACGTGTTGAGGCGACGATGCTGTGAGATCGGCTGTCTCTTGCACGTCATCATCAAGTCCAAGTGGTCTATTGGAGTTACTGGACATTTGTTATTGGTTCTACACGCCATCGATCCGACTCAGCAGCACGGTCCAGCTGTCGTGCGCGAGGACGAGCGGCGGTAATGCTTGCATCAGACATAAGGTGCAGTCTAAACCGCCGTCGCATTATGACTGTATGTGCGCATTATATCGGGTGCGTGCAAATTTCAGCCTTGTTGCCAAACTGCCGACACACACGATTCACAAGCAACAACGCCCCTCGCGCCGCCGCATTGAGGGGTGCGGGGCGCGAGGGGCGTTGCGTGCGTTGCCGCTAGACGGCTAGCGAGTCGTTGACGTGGTGGCCGCCGACGTCGTTGAATGTCGGCAGGTAGGTGCGCCAGACATCGTTCTTGGTACCGGCGACGTACTTCGTGAGCGCGATATAGGGCACGTATCGCGGACGGCGGGGTGGACGCGCGAGGCGCATTCCGCTCTGCGAGAGCAGCTTATCGCCCTTGCGCGTATTGCAGCGTCTGCAGCACGCGACCAGGTTGTCCCACTTCATGCCGCCGCCGTGGCGCTTTGGCAGGATGTGGTCAATTGTGAGATCGCGCGACTGATGGCCACAGTACTGGCACGTGTAGTTGTCGCGTGCGAAGATGGAGCGGCGCGACAGCCGAAGCTCTGGCAGGGGACGCCGGACATGGTAGCGCAGCTTCACAACCGATGGCGGCGCGAAGTTCCCCTCCGCGAGTTGCAGCGGGATAGCCGCTTCATCCGCGTGGAGCACATCGGCCTTGCCCATGTAGACGAGCACCACCGCGCGCCTGAGGTTGCAGACGTTCAGTGGCTCAAAATCACTGTTCAGTACGAGGACTTCCTGGTTCATTGCAAAAGGACCTTTCCCTCAATCCCAGGTGGCGCTTTCGCATTCCCCCGGGCCGTTACAAGTTATGAATAAGTGCTCTCCCAGCCAGGCCGAGCCTGGACATGCATCTAGTATCTTTCAGGCGTCGCGCTCATGGATCGCCTGCACTGTCCGGATCGAAACAAAAAACCCCGCTTGACACACGCTCCAGGTTATTACACTGGAACAATCGTCAACGCGGGGTTTGTCCACACTCTCGCCACTCTCACGCTCAAGCAGGCTTGCAACCGACTTTGAACGTGGAGCTGCCCAAGGCAACTCGTTTGGCTCTGACAACACTCATGGTGTTGGTAGTGGAACAGCGCGTGACGCCGCCCGGGAGCGATCCCGAGAGCGTCCAGCCCCGCGCGCCGGAAGGCTTGGAATCGGCTTGAGCCATGTTCCAAACGCCAACAGGCGGCATGTATTAAGCTGTGTATTGTTTCAATCATCGTCAGAATTGTCGCATGGAATTTTCATGCCGCTGTACGGAATGCCGTAAAGGGCGAAAACAAGCGCAGACCCGATTATTGGAATCGGATTTTGCACTTGTAATTCCTACTCGTATAACATTATCCACATTTGGGACAGGAAAAGTCAAGCTGCGAGGATCGCAATACGCAGGAGGATATCGTAGATATGGCGGCGCTAGTGGAGAGGCTTTAGTTCTTTGAGCAGCTTTGCCCGGCGCGCTCGAAGCTTCCAAGGCATTTTGGCGGATTCAACAATCACGCCTTGGCTCATCTTCGACTGGCCGGAGCGCCGCTCGGTGAAGACAATGGGCACTTCCACAATCGTGGCACCTGCCAGATAGGCGCGATAGGTCATCTCTACCTGGAATGAGTAGCCGTTGGATGTCACCATCGGCAGATTGATCGCTTCCAGGGTGGATTTGCTGTAGAGGCGGAAGCCACTGGTGCCGTCATGGATGGGAATGCCGGTGATTCGACGAACGTAGACGTTCGCGCCCAGCGACAGGAGGATGCGGCGCAGCGGCCAGTTGATGACCGAGATGCCATTGAGGTAGCGCGAACCGATCACAAGGTCTGCGCCCTTTGCGGCGGCGTCGACCAGATCGGGGACCGCTTTTGGGTCGTGAGACAGATCCGCGTCAATCTCACCGATAGCGTCGTATCCATGGTCGATGGCCCACGTGAACCCTTTGACGTAAGCGCGTCCCAGGCCCTGCTTGCCAGCACAGTGCATGACGAAGACGCGGTCCGCGAACCGCTGTGCGAGGTGGTCGGCGATCTGGCCGGTGCCGTCGGGCGAGTTGTCGTCGACTATCAGCAGGTCGATATCGGTAGCGCGAAGCTCCATCAGGGCTTCGACGATTACAGGCAGGTTGTCGGCCTCGTTATATGTGGGGATGACGAATACGGTTTTCATGGGCGGGGACGGGAGCCGGCAATCGTAGCAAGGAATCGGACGAAATCGCGGCGAACTTGTTCTGAGAAGAATAGTTTGTGATTGCCCGCCTGAATTCCTCCTGACGGCCCGCGTGAACGGCTACGTCGAATCCTGAACCACGCGGATTTCGTTACCCACGATACCATCTTTAGAAATATAGATGTAGAGTGACGAGCGACCGGACGGGCTTCGGTAGATATAGGTCTTCTCGCCGGGACGGATATACGACTGGAAGGGAGTCACCAGGTTCTTGCCGCGAGGTGTTCCTGTGGCATAGTAAAATCCGGCAGGCGGCGGGTCGAATAGGTGCGGCCCCATGACGGTTTCGCTCGGCTTTCCGAGCCGCTTAAGGAGATCAGCTTCGGGCTTCAGCGCCGCGCAGCTTCCTCTGCAAAGGTCGTAATAGTAGTGGTCCTGCCATCCTTGATCTGGGTGATACATGGCGACGCCGATGATACCGACGACGAAAACGGCGATGACTGTCCTGATTACGATGGACTTGATTTTGGCGGGGTTCTTGGTATCCATATGTTATTTGGTACGTTAAGAAGGGGTCGTTGAGTTTCAAAAGGTTACCCGTTTTGGGCCATTAAAGCCTATATATGACGACGATTTTAGGCTCACACTTTAATTGTGCGTGATTGGACTATGCAGGAGTGCCCGGAAATCACCGAAAATAGTGGCGTATATGGTAAACCTTCTATCGTACCGTTTGCCTCCTTTGTGCGCCGCCGACGATGGCATCGGCGCTGACTTCCGGTAATACGAAATGGTCCGGGATAGCCCGGGTAAGGACCTCGTTGGAGCGCCAGTTCGCTAAAAAGCTATTATGGAGCCTTGTCTCGCCACTAGCGGTCATGCTTGTGGTGGCGTCTGTTGTCGTCTGGGAGTCCCGCGGCCCAGTGATCGCCCTGGCTTTTGCCGCCATTGGCGGCGGCATGGTCGCGGTGTCGGTGGGCATAGCTCGCCGCCACCTGTGGTTGGCGCATGCGAGGCTTCGTCAGGCTCGCACCGCCGCCGAGCGTATTGCCCAAGGGCATTTCGACAGCCTTCCCATGGAGGCCGACGAAGAGCTTGCGGGGCTCGCGACCGCGTTCAACTCGATGCGCGATGTTATGGCGGCGCGTGAGTCGGCACTTCGCGAAGAGACCATCGCACTGACCGTTGTCAACCGCCGGATGGAGGCTGTCCTCGACGCCACTGACGACGGTCTGGCGCTCATCGATGCCGCCGGTTACATCGTGCTCGTCAACCGCCGCTTCTGCGAAATGATGGGCCTTCGCCGCGACTCTCTCCTCCTTCATAGTGTCGACGACCTCAAAGAGCAGGTCGGGGAGCGATTTACGCACCCCGAGAAGATGCTCCGAGCGCTCACACCCAACACGGACCGCGCGGCGGGGGTCGTCGAAGACTCCATTGAGCTTGCCAAAGAGCACTCGTTCTATCAGCTCTACACAGCGCCGGTTCGCGACGACAACCGCGAAATCGCAGGTCAAATCCTCGCGCTTCACGACATGACGCGTGAGAAGGAACTCGACAAGATGAAGAGCGAGTTCATCTCTGTCGTCTCGCACGAGCTTCGCACTCCGCTCACGAGCATCAAGGGCTACACAGATCTGCTTCTTAGCGGCGCGACCGGCGAGTTAAACGAAATCCAGACCGAGTTTCTTGGAATCCTGCAAGGATCAGCGACGCGCCTCGGCAACCTGATCAACGATATTCTGGACATTTCGCGCATCGAATCGGGTCGCCTCGAAGTGAAGCAGGACCCGATCGACTACAGCAAGATCATCGCCGACGTGCTTCGCCTCATGAAGGCGGCGGCCGACGACAAAGACATCATGCTGGATGCCAGCTTGCCGGAGCGTTGGCCGACGGTGCGCGGCGACGCGGACAAGATCACTCAGATTGTGTCCAACCTCCTTAGCAATGCGATCAAGTACACCCCCATGGGCGGGTTTGTCAAGATTTTGGTTGACGTCACAGGCGACGCCGGTATCACCACATGCGTGATCGACTCCGGTATTGGCATCTCGACCGAAGACCAGAAGAAGCTATTCCAGAAGTTCTTCCGTGCCGACAACTCTCTGACCCGCGAAGCTGGCGGCACCGGCCTCGGCCTTGTGATTGTCAAGACCATGGTCGAGCTGCTCGGCGGCACGATCTGGGTCGAGAGCGAAGTCGGCTCCGGCAGCAAGTTCTACTTCACACTGCCGCTCTACAGCGAAGGTGTTGAAGCGGCGCTCGCCATGGAGAACCGCGCCGCATCGCAGGCGACCACTGACCGCGGCATCGGCGTCATCATGGTGGTCGACGACGACGCATTTGTCCGCGACCAGCTACAGCACACGTTGCATCGGCGCGGATACGCAGTTGTTCCAGTCGACACCACAGATGAGGCTCTGCCGAAAGCCAAGCTCAATCGACCGAATGTCGTGCTGCTGGACATGATGCTCCCAGACATGGGCAGCTATCAGATCATCCGCAGTCTCCACTCGAACCCAATGACCCGCAATGTCTCCATTGTGGCTTACTCGCTCGCAGGCGACCCGCTACACGGCCAACTCGCTCTTAGCGCGTTCTCGTTCATGCACAAGCCAATCGATGCCCCAGCGCTCAGCACGGCTCTCAAAAAACATGTCGCCGAAGAGCGGTCGCCCTCGATTCTCCTGATCGCGAGCGAAGCATCGCCGGACGATCCGCAGGTACTGGATCTGGCGCGTTCGTTGCGAAACGACAATGTCCACTGCTTCACGGCGCCCACACCGGCGCAGGCGATAACTTACCTGATCACCGAGCAGGTCGACGCCATCTTGATCGACATCGACCGCACATCGGACTCGCTGCTGTTCGAGATGATGCGCACGCTCAAGGCAGAGGAAGACATCGCCCGCATCCCTATTGTTATCGTGACCGAAGAGGTCGCCGCCGATGCGATCCACTTCCACCTTGGCAGCACCAGCATGGACGCCACCATGGCGATCGACTACCTGGTCGAACAGGTGATTCAGGTCGCGAAGTAGCAGCGTTCCCCACGTTCATTGGCAGAAGCATAATCTAAAATAGAGGTGGGTATGCGTTAAGCTCGGCGTCGTCGATTTTAACGCATAACGCGCATAAACAGCCGAAACTGAGACGCACATTATGCGCATTCGCCACTTTGTCGCCCCCCAATCCTTCACTTAATAATATTATACTATTAAAATGTCCAAATGTCAACCTATTGGGATCTTATGTTTGTAATTTAAAAGATTGAAAAATTTTATTTCCCTGATAGCTGGCGACTAAAGGCGCGCCTAGGAAGAAGCCACCACGCACTAAAGTACGTGGCTAGTTATTTGGGATTGGGTCTACGACCCATAGGAATTCGTCCGGCATTCCCGGGGGTTTCCCATACCGGAAGTTTGGCTGCTAGCGCGTTCCGCGTTAGCCCTATACAATAAAAAACAGCTTACGAATGCGATACTGCCCTAGGCTCCGTAGGTTGAAACCTACGGTCCGAAGTGCATGAAAGTACCCTTGGGGCACTCGGACCAGACCTGTTTCTAAGTAGTCAAATGGACTTAACACTATTTATTACCGTTAGTTCGGAGTCGCCGTCCAGATCCTTGATGCCGGTTCGGACGCCCGCGCGTTCGCAAGCGAGTGCTAGTTCGGGTCTCAAGAGTGCGCACCAACACTCCGAGTAACGATCAAACCCCAAGGTCATCGACCCGCCAAGCTTGTATATAGTTGATTGCGGCAACGTCTCAAGTCGCACTACTAAACGCGAGCCAGCTGATCAGAATACGCCGTTTAGGGGACTATCCGGAACGCAGTATGATAGCGTTATCTTCGATTTTGGCGTATTCTAAAGTATGAAATCGTGCACCGCTCTCACGCTTCTCCTCACCATTTTTCTCGCCACCGCCCCTGCCAATGCGTGCCTCAATGATCGCGACACGCTGGCGGAGGAGATCAAGGGGCTGCCGGAGGTGACGCAGATTATCACGGGGCGGTTTGAGCGCAACCCGCCGCTGTATTACAAGATGCGGATCAAGCGGCTTCAGAGCGAGATTCCGGCGCATCCCGATGTGCTCAACAACTACGACGATATCGCGGTGGCGCTGGACCGGGTGCACCGGGACGATGAAGCGATACGCTGGGAGGAGCGAAAGCGGGGGAAGCTGGTGGCGCTTAAGGTGAGCGCGACCGATCCGGCGACGAAGGAGAACTGGTACCGCTATTACGCCAACTGCGGCACATGCTGGGTGCACCGCTGGCTGGGTCGCGGGGCTGACCGCAAGCGGATCGCTGAGGTGAAGACAGCGCGGAATATGATCGCAAAGGCCATCGCGATCAAGCCGGGAGCGCACGAGGGGCGCGAGAAGTACCAGCTTCTGGCGATGGACTGGATTATCAAAGCGCCGATGAAGTTAGACTACCCTGGCGCTCCAGCTTCCTCCAAGCCCACCCTCAGAAACGTGTCCCTGGGCGAATTCATATTGGACGAGCAACGCAATTACGACGGAGCAATTCGAGGGTTATCGGGCTTAGTCGTCCTTGGGTCGGCATGGGAAAGTATCGACATATTCTCCGCCCTCAGCAGCTCATTCGACATGGAACATGGGCGAATGGAGGATTTTGCATATATGCGATGCGTTGAACTGCGTCTCAAAGGCGCACGCTCGCTGATGGATTCCAGACAAACACCCGAGCCTACTGCCGCCGATCCATGGAAGCCGTTCGACAAGGACGCCGTAAACACCTACAAGTATCTACGTGCCGAAGCGGACGCATGGCAGGTACGCCGAACGACCTACATGACGACACGGCTCCAGGCAGGGCGGCATCCAGACACGGATCCAAGCTTTTGGAGTGATTGGCATGATAGCGGTTCCCCCGATCCGCCGTTGACGATCACTGAATGGCTTTGGAACCGCCTAGGAAAGCCGATGCCGTTCGACCGGTTCCAGAGCAAGCTCGATCAAAATTGGCAGGATATTGCCTGGACAGCCAGCACGGTTGTAGTCCTAGTTGTTGCCTTTGGCATTTTCCGTAAGTTGCGAAAAAGAGAGTTGAAAGCTCAGGCGACGAGCAGGCAGGCGCATACCGCCAGCGTGAACAGCAAGGATAGTGAGTAAACAGCTTGATACTTACGAACATCTATCGAACACAATGTTTCCTAGTCACCCTCCTCACCCTCGCCGCCCCCGCCAACGCGTGCCTCAACGACCGCGACACGCTGGCGGAGGAGATCAAGGGGCTGCCGGAGGTGACGCAGATTATCACGGGGCGGTTTGAGCGCAACCCGCCGCTGTATTACGAGATGCGGATCAAGCGGCTTCAGAGCGAGATCCCAGCGCATCCCGATGTGCTGAACAACTACGACGATATCGCGGTGGCGCTGGACCGGGTTCACCGCGACGATGAGGCGATCCGGTGGGAGGAGCGAAAGCGGGCGAAGCTGATCGCGCTGAAGGTAAGCGCGACTGACCCAGCGACGAAGGAGAACTGGTACCGGTACTACGCCAACTGCGGCACATGCTGGGTGCACCGCTGGCTGGGTCGCGGGGCTGACCGCAAGCGGATCGCTGAAGTGAAGACAGCGCGGAATATGATCGCCAAGGCCATCGCGATCAAGCCGGGAGCGCACGAGGGACGCGAGAAGTACCAGCTATTGGTGATGGATTGGCTGATACAGCCACGCCTGGTAGGCACGAAATCGGGGAAAACGCGCAACTTCGCCTACATCGCCAGCGGTCCAGAACGCCCATTGCAGCTTGCTAGCAGCGATGACCTGCGGTCAATTGCTGCATCATCCAGCGACGACACCGAGGTGTTGAACGTTGCCAGTACGTGGATCGACAACGGGCTCGTTGAGGAACCAGTAGCGTGCGTTCAAAGAGCGGCCAAGCTGCGGGCAATGTGGTCAGGCAGCGGCGATTACGCCGCACGAGATATGGGCTTCGAGAACTACGATACCGTGGCAGCGCGAGCGTACGCGATGCGTTGGTTCCGCAACGGCGCTGACGCAAACGCGACTAACGACCTCGCGAAGGGAGTCGAGTTGATCAACATGCGCGACTCCGAAGTGCGCGACTTGAATACGTCACTTTATGGAACTGCGGAAAATTGGACACCAATCAGGGTATCAGACATCCTTGCGGAAGTTCGCACCCAACACACAGTGTCGCTCACCGATTATCTTGACGATCACGAGCAGTATCCTCGGGATGCCATCCAGGGTTTGAGCGGACTGGTCGTCCTTGGGGCTGGCTGGCAGAGTATCGACCTCTTCGATGCACTCGCGGTGGCGCTATATAAGTCTCGACCGATCAATAAAAAGCATCGCATAGTCGCATCCCGAATAGCGCATCTGGCTGATTTACGATCCCAAGAGCTACGCAGCGCTGGCGTGAAGTCACTGTGGAACGATGAGTGGGCGGAGTCGGCGGGCCAGAACTACCGTCAAACGACACAGGATGCTGATGACGCGGCGTTCCACACGTTACGCAAAGAAGCCGACCAATGGGACGCGCGCCGCACAGCCTACATGATGACACGCTTGAGCGCGGGTCGGCACCCCGACTCAGACCCATCGTTTTGGAACCAATGGCATGATCCTGGTCCCCCTGAAATCCCCTCCGATGTGTTTCTTAAAGTGTACCATGGTTTGGGCAGGCCCGGCGGCAGTGAAGTCAACTTTGTGATGCTGCTTGTAGTTGGGTTCGGCATCGGTGCGCTGGTACTGCTCCGAGTCGTGCGCGCGGTAAGGCGAAGTCGTTCGATCAATGGGCAAACAGGGCGTGATTTATGAGAATGGGAACTGCAGCGAACAGAGCTGTTTTGGTAGGGATTGCCTTAGCGGTTGGGGCATGGCAATCAACGGGGGCAGCGGCGGCAAAGCCTGACGCCGGCATCCGCGTCGAAAGTGGCGCACGGGTTCAAGAAGGGCTTTCGATGCTCGGGGTGTACGGACCAAACGACGTGTCGGCTCTTAAGGCGATGATACTATCGAAAGCGGGCGAAACGGCACGGCTTTCCGACGGTAAGCAGATCCATGTTCTGATGCGCGCGAAGCCGTCATGGTCTGTCAAAACGCTTCGCATTAAGATGGCCCCTGGCAAGTACCGATTTGGGGTTGGGGATGCCGACCTGATCGTCTTTCGTTATCTTTGGAGGGATTTGCCGGTTAGTACTATCAGCTATTCGTCGATTGATGAGGCGGAGTTAGCTGATCCATCGCCAAACCTGCATCGTCCAGGCGAGTTCCACGAGTTTTCATCGCACCCAGGCGGCGTTGCCGAAGTCGTTTCCTACTGGCTGCCGCATTCGGGCAACACTGCATCCTATTCGCCGAAGTACGTCGTTGAGCGTTCTGCGATCGTCGATGAAAAATCCAATCGTGGAACAGCTACGGGCTTTGAAACGTGGAGGTTGAGCGCCATCGATCAGAAGGGCCCGACACTGGCTACGGTTACGCCACTAAATTCGAACGGGCGACCGCATGGCGCGAAGGTGCCGGTTCGACTTGAAGAGTTTTCGAGAGAACTAAGCGTTCTCAGGGTTCCTGTAGCTTACGATGCGCAGACCGCAAAACTGCAAATAGACGTTTCAGTCAGCGCCAACACGCACGCGACCTGGGTGCTTGATCGAATTCCACGTACCAAAGCAAACTTCGTGGCAGAGCAACCGAGGAGCGAGTTCCGGGTGCGCAAAGTTATTGTGCAGGGCGCGGCAGCCGTGTCCACAGACAGCAACGCGGTCGACGTTCACGGGCAATCGGCTGAGGTTGAAGGCGGGATAAAGCAGGCGAAAAGTCCGCTCAACATAGACAATCATCCGTTCACAGGAATGGAGACGATACGGTGCTTCGTTCGCGGAAATATCCACCAACCCACGGGCCAATTTGTTATTTCCCGCGTGATGCCACAATGGGGTACGCCGATCACGGCGGCTAAGGATGCCGAATACGGCCTTGCCGCTTTCACCCGATCAAAAACACAGAATGACAGTGAATGGGTGGGGGCAGATTTCCTTTGCGGCGCAGTTTTCCGGGGACAACCGCAAGCGGTTAAAATCGAAGGTCAGTTTGAGCCATCGGGCGAAACGTGGGAGACAGTGGCGTTCCGCGACTTAACGGTCAACCTGAGCCGACGAGTCAGTGCTCCGATTGCGCTCGCACATCCGCAGACAATCACTGCAGCGTCGGGCCTCAGGTTGACTATTCAAAAACCCGCTCCGTTTCCGGTCGTGCCACCATTCAAAAGTCAAAGACCACCTCAAGCGCCGCCAACAAGCAAGCAGACGGTTCTTCGATTGATTTTGTGGGTGCCCGGGCAGATTGCGGCAAAGGCTGCGCCGGACGACTATGCCGATATTACGGTCGGGTCACCGGTGTACGCGCGGACCCGGATTCATTTGTCTCCGTCAGTTGGTTACGTCCCGATCAGGGAGGCCCAAGGCGCAACGGACAGAAAGAAGCGCCACGGCCGGAATGTGCAAACGAAAGACCAGCGACGCCTCGTCATTCTCATCGGAAACTGCCTCGTGAGTGACTTGCCAGGAAAGCTAAAGAATCTCTCCATTGAAATCCATTCGAAAATCACTAGACCTGGGGCGAAATTCACTCTGCTTCTGCCAGTGGAGGCAAAGCTGCCGCAAACGTGGAACGCCGACCACTTCGACTATATCAGGCCGCCTGGCAAACGTGACTGGTCGTGGAAAGGGCCATTGCCCTAGGGCTGCTACCGCTCTTTTACGCTGGTCGCTGGTGGCGCTGCTCTTAACCATTGCCGCCGCTGCCCCCGCCAGCGCATGCCTCAATGATCGCGACACGCTGGCGGAGGAGATCAAGGGGCTGCCGGAGGTGACGCAGATTATCACGGGGCGGTTTGAGCGCAACCCGCCGCTTTATTACGAGATGCGAATCAAGAGACTGGAAAGCGAGATTCCGGCGCATCCCGATGTGCTGAACAACTACGACGACATCGCGGTGGCGCTGGACCGCGTGCACCGCGACGATGAGGCGATCCGTTGGGAGGAGCGAAAGCGGGCGAAGCTAATCGCTCTGAACGTGAGCGCGACCGATCCGGCGACGAAGGAGAACTGGTACCGGTACTATGCCAACTGCGGCACATGCTGGGTGCATCGGTGGCTCGGGCGTGGCGCTGACCGCAAGCGTATCGCTGAGGTGAAGATGGCGCGTGCCATGATCGCAAAGGCTATCGCGATCAAGCCGGGTGCGCACGAGGGGCGAGAAAAGTACCAGTTGCTGGCGATGGATTGGATTATTAAGCGGCCAACGGAGCCAGCTGAGACCGTCGCAGAATCAAGTGGCTCGCAACGTAACAACAAATCAGCGAAGGTTGCGCCGCGAGAGTATCAAACGCTTAACAACTTCGTTTTCGCCAACCAGGATAACTACAATGAAGCGGTTACAGGCTTGACCGGCTTGGTAGTGCTTGGAGGGGCGTGGGAAAGCGTCGACGTATTTACGGCCATCGCAAAAGGGCTTGAGGAATCGGAGCCACGGCGAATGTGGGCAAGCAAGCTCGCTTATTTACGGACCGAAGAGCTATTTGAGAATGGCCTCCACTCCATCAATCCGTCAAACGACGATCAAATGTCGGCGGTGGCGCAGATTTCCCCCATGATGGGCTCACTTCGGGCTACGAACATGCCCAAGGTGTTCAAATCCATGCGCAAAGAAGCGGACGAATGGCAGACCAAGCGCACCGATTACATGATGGCGCGACTTACAATCGGTCGGCACCCTGACACAGATGCAACGTTCTGGCACGAGTGGCATGAGTACGGTCCGCCCGAACCGCCAAAATCGCGTACTGCGTGGCTATGGGAGGCGTTGGGCAAGCCGTTTGGCTCCGACGATCGATTTGCGGAAGCGTTGCCAAGTCTTTTAGTCGTCGGGTTTGTTGCGCTGCTAGTCTTCATGACTCCAGTCTTCTTCCTGATTCGTGCAATCCGGTTGGAACGGCGGTGGAAGGCGAATCGATCAGCAGACCTTGAACGCCGCACAGAACGAGAGTCAGGTCCCCACGACGACACCTCGCCGCCGCAACCTCCACCATCCGCAGGCTAGCATCACCCACCCGGTCGCCGATACCCAGGCACTGGGCACAAAGCCGGGCGGGCGGTACGTGACGGTGAACGAATGATGGCCAGCGGTGACCGGAATTCCGAGCTCTGCGTAGTTGGCGGGGACGATTTCGTATCGCTGCTGGGCGGATCCCTTAAGCGGGATCGCGGTCCAGAAGCGGCTGTAGGAGTCGGTGAGCACCAGGATGCCGGGGGCGGCGGTGGTGGCGTCGACGCGCATCGTATCCGTGTCGGTCCACGTCACCGTCGCCGATGGCGGGGTCGCGGGCAAAGCTGGGGCGATGCTCGGGGGCGAGTCCAGTACGACAGACTTTCGCGCGTCGAAATTCGCATCGGTGATTGCGGCGAGCGCCTTGTCGCGGTTGGCTTGCACGGCGTATTGGTAAACGATGGTGGCGTGCGGGGCGGCGTTGGGGATTTCGAAGCCTAGCCCCGCGATAATGTGGCATCCAAGAGTGGCGAAAACGGGGAGCAGTGTCCGAAGTTCGAGGTACATGGAGGCGTCCGCCGCCGAACCGGTCGCTGCATAGGTGAGCAGCTCGGCGTACCGATTCTGCACCATAGGGTCGTAGCCCCAGATATCGTTAGTGCCAGTCACCATGGCGGAGTTCGGCGGGTAGTCCGGCTGCCACATCTTGTAATCACCAGCGGGCGCACGAAATGAAGTCGCTGCGGTAGGGCGACATGAAGCGGGGTCAAACGTAACAACCAGCGAGTGCGCGAATACCCCCAATTCAACGATAGCGAGCGCCGCGAGAGTGTACGCGGCCCTGTTGCATGGCCGCGCCCATGCGATCAGCCCGGCCGTAGCGAACATCAACAACGCCGCCGTCCACAGCTGCAGCGACGCGAAGGTCTGGGCGCGGTGGACGAGATCTGGTAAGCCCTGCCCAGCCTCATTCAGCCACGATGCGCCGCGAGTGCACACCCACGCGATCGCGCTCGCCCCAAGGCCACCCCGTGCAGCCATCCCCGCCGCGACGAGCAGCGCACCGCACACGACGCCCGCTAGCACGCCTACGCGTCCGGATTGCGGTGCGCGGATGAGCGAATCGAGACCAGCGGCGGCGAGCAGCGCGAGGAAGATGGTGGATTCGTAGCTGAATTTGGCATACGCCCTGAAGCTGCCAAAGCCGGGGATGTGCTCGTAGAGGGCGCCGAACAGCGGCGTGTAGCGGCCAAGCGCCAGAACGATGCAAATGGCAATCATGGTGGCCCATAGACGGCGTCTGTCAGGCGCACCGTGGCGTAGGCCGATGATCGCAAGCAGGAATGCCGCACCGCCGATGAAGAGATTGGCCTCCCAGTAGTACCACCGCCCCCAATACGGCAGCCGCGTCATATCGCCCAATAGGTTGGGGGCGACCAGCGTGGCGAGGTTCTCCGGCGGAAACGAGAACATGGCGGCGAAGAGGCGAGTGGTGTGCTCTGCACGAGTGCCTTCAGTGCTCACCTGCAAGCCGGGGACGATCTGCGCGGCCGCCAGCAGGATCGCCGCCAGCGCCATTATCGCGAGTGCCGACAGCGCCGGTATGCGCGTCGGGGCTTTGACGAGCCGGATGACGCCGTAGATGATTGCCGCGACGGCCGTGAAGAATGTGGTCTGCGGATGCCCCGCGAACACTTGCATCGCGATCGCGAACGAGCCGAGCATAACGCCGCGCGGGGTGGGGGAATCGAGCACATCGTCGACGGCGAGCAGGATCAGCGGTGTCCAAGCCATCGCGGCGACCGTCGCGAGGTGACCAGCGTAGACGTGGGGAAAGAATGCGCCACCGAGTGAGACGATAGCACCGGCAAGCAGGGACGCAACCGGGTGGAAGCTGTATTTGCGCGCGAGCAGTGTGGTGAACCAGCCCGCGAGGAACGTACTCGTCGCGAGGTCCACGTTGATCGCGGCTTTGAGGGGCAGGACGAGGTAGATGATATTGGGCGGATAGAGGAGCGCAGCCTGCCACCCGGCAAAGAACGGCACCCCGCTATAGACGTGGCGGTTCCATTGGGCGATGTGCCCGTGACGCAGCGCCTCGAAGCCATATTGCCGCCAGTAGACGAACTCAGTGGCGATATCACCATCCGGCGACGATACCACGCCCCCGCGATGCCCCGAGAGAACGTCGCCGTAGACCGCCACGCACAGGATAAGCAGCATCACCGGCGAAAACCAGCGGCTGTAGACAAAAGCGCGCACCCTATCGGTTGATGTGGATGTCATGGTTGATGTGTTTACCAAATCTGAGGCAACAAATCGACTTTACAAGTCCTACCAGGCTGAGCCTGAACCAAATTCTGTACTGTTTGTATGGAAGTTAACAGGTAGCGTGCAAGAGTTGTAAAAAGGAATATTGGCACGCCGACGGCAGCCTCTCACGAGGATTTTGCCGCTCCGTGGCGAGAGTTGGCGACAATTTTTTCGGGGACCAGCTCCTCGAAGGCGGCCCCAAACAGTGGCCAAGCGCCACGATTGGGATTTAGGGTAATAGCTGATGTCGATTGGGTCAATGGCTTTTACGCCGCGAACATGTGGTGCCACCTTCTGCGGGCCAGTCCCCAGGCTTGGTTCGTTCGGAGTTGAGGCAACGTGCAAGTTAGTTGCGTCACTTATAAATCACAACCCAAGGTTGTGTTGAGGAGGAAAGTTCAAAACTCGAAGCACAATACAAACTGGTCTGAGTTCCTATCCGCCCCGGTCACTACGCCCCAAGAGCCTTTCGCAGGAAGCCGCCGGATGCGGCTAGGAGCTCGCGGGCGGATTCGGCGTCGAGGTGGCGTGATAGCATCACGATCGCTGTTTTGGCATGGCCGTCTGCTTCTCGAAGCGCATTGGTCGCCAGCTCTTCGTTTGCGCCGGTCACCTGGCGCACAATACGCACCGCACGGGCGACCAGCTTGATGTTGCTGGCGTGCACGTCGACCATCAGATTGCCGTAAGTTTTCCCGATTTCGATCATGGAGCATGTGGTTAGCATGTTCAGCACGAGCTTTTGGGCCGTCGCGCACTTGAGGCGAGTCGAACCGGCAAGCACTTCAGGGCCAACTATCGGCGCGATGGTGATCGAGGCGATCCGCTCCAAGTCGGTGCCACGGTTGTTAACCAGCGCCACAGTCGCCGCGCCGCGTTGCCGCGACCTCAGGAGAGCGCCCTGCACAAACGGCGCTCTACCGCTAGCGCTGATGCCGACGACGGTATCGTGCTCGTTCACATCGATTTCCGCGACCTTTGCCGCCCCAAGTTCGGCGTCATCCTCCGCGCCCTCTACGGAATTCCGCAGAGCAGTGTCTCCTCCGGCGATGATACCGACAACCATGCCTGGAGGTGTGCCGAATGTCGGTGGGCACTCGGACGCGTCAAGCACGCCCAGGCGGCCACTGGTTCCGGCGCCGATGTAGATGAGGCGGCCCCCAACGCGGAACGAGCCGACGATTCGATGGATAGCCCGCGCGATGTTGGGGATCTCGCGTCCCACCGCAGGGGCGATCATATCGTCCTGCCCGTTCATAATTTGCAGAATCGCCGTCGTAGAAAATGTATCTAGCGCGGACAAATCCGGGTTAATCGATTCGGTCGTCAGCTTATGCAGCGCTTCTGTAGTAGTAGGCATAGGGAGTTGATGCTTTACGAATCTAGGCAAATGAAGCTTCCCGTGGCAAGCCAAGGGGTATCAAAAGATAGACTGCGTTCGCCATACGGCTGGCGTCGCTTGACACTACGTGAGGGAAGCGATCATTTACCGACGTAACACGAAAACGTCGCTTGTTTGATCGCAGCCATATTTTCTAAATGCCAGCGGGCAAATGCCTGTTGTAAAATCCAGAGACGCGCTGGTCCGTGGCAAGCCACGGGGTATCTATTTTAATGAATGCCTGGTCGTGGACTAAAATGTCGCGCCAATTCCGGCGCATTCCGAATGCTTTTGGCTTGCTGCCGCTTGGCCGGGTGAAACGTTAATCTTGCGCACATCTCGTTCGCAACTGCGGCTTACGGCGGTTGCGGAACGATGGCACTGTACCCGTGTGTTATAATAGCATACAAATGATGCCCTGGGAAGTAGCGCACCCGCGCAGAACCACGGCGAAATTCTCGGAGGGTGGGTGACGTAATGCCGACGTACGCATATCAATGCGATGATTGTGGAAATGCAATCGAAGTAATTCAGAAAATGAGCGACGAGCCACTCAAGGTTTGTGAATCGTGCTCCGGACCGCTCACGAAAAAGATGTTTCCAGTCGGAATCGTGTTCAAGGGCTCCGGCTTCTACGTGAACGACTACGCTAAGAAAGAAGGCGGCACTAAGTCGCCAACGGCGGCAGCGCCGTCGGAAGGCAGCACGCCAACCGACACGAGCACGGCGGCGGAAACGAAGACCGAGGCGAAAACCGAAACCAAAACGGAGAGCGCGCCAAAAGCTGAGGCCAAGCCCGCAGCGGCTCCTGCGGCGGCGTAGTGCTAAGCTATGTGGTAGATGAACAACAGGACCGAAAGCGGCGACGCTTTCGGTCCTTTTTCTTTGGCCAAATCGCCCTCGTTTTGCTACCATGCGAATGAGTTGCTGGTGGTGTTGCGAGACTATCGGGATTGACTTTGTCCACGCAATCCCACATAATCCAACGTTAAGGACACGAAGATTATGGATTGGCAAGAGCACCGCCTCAGTCGTCGCCTGGCACTCACAGCAGAAACGACTGAGCATATTTATAGCTTCATCGCAGAAATCGACGCCGTTCGGAACAGTTGGCGACTTACCAATCGATTGATGCCACAGATAATTGAGCGCTTGATGCAAAGCGTGCTCGTAACGTCGACAGGCGCATCAAACCGCATTGAGGGCAATCGCCTGACCGATGAAGAGGTGCAATCGCTCTACAAGAATATGCGTATACGCCGACTGGCTACCCGCGACGAACAAGAGGTTGCCGGATACCTTGACGTCTTGCAGTGCGTCTTCGAAAACTATTCGGAAATGCCGCTCAGCGAATCGATCATTCTACAATTGCATCGGGACATGCTCCGGCATAGCGATAAGGACGCAGGGCATTTAGGACATTATAAGGTCGGTCCCAACCGTGTCGAAGCCAAAGACGCCAGTGGAAATATCGTTGGTGTTATATTCGATCCCACACCGCCCTACCTCGTCCCGATTGAAATGAAACAGTTGTGCGCATGGTACGAGTGGGCGATAGCCAAATCTTTCAAGCATCCATTGATCGTGACTGCAAATTTCATCTTCGAGTATCTGGCTATCCACCCATTTCAAGATGGTAATGGCCGAACGAGCCGGATCTTGACGAACCTCCTCCTCCTCCGTCATGGATATGCGTTTGCGACTGTCGCCTCTCACGAACGTATCGTTGAGGAGAGTAAAGCTGAATACTACCTGGCCCTAAATCGCACTCAGCGCACGTGGAAAACAGAGCAAGAGGATATCTCGCCGTGGCTTGCTTTCATCTTTGAGGTATTTCGCAAGCAAGCGTCCAGGGCGCTCCAACTACTTGAAGAGGATCAAACCGAACTACTGCTTTCAGAAAAGCAGCTCGCTTTGTGGCGCTGGGCGCAAAATGTTCCCGAAGAAGTGTTCAGTCCGCGCATGGCGGTCCAAGCAACGGGCTTCCCTGTTCGAACAGTCGAGGACATCATTAAGAAGCTCTCAGCGATGAACAAACTGGAGCGCACGGGATTGGGGAGGGGAACACGGTACCGAGTGAAGGCATCACCCCGTAAAGCGTAATCGCCATTGGAACCTCTTTCGTCGCGCCATCCTCCAGGCAAATAGAAACTCACTAGGAGCGAGCCATGGGTCGAGCATCACGGTCGGCAGGAACCTAAACCGCGTAATCGGGGTTCACAAACCGTAAGTCGCCGCACAGTACCGATATGCTGACGCGGGTTGACGCATGCCGACGAACCATCGCAGCGGGCGAGGCGCGATAGGGGCGAGGGTTAGCCTCAGGGAGTACACGATGAAGGTAGTTGTCACGGGAGCATCGGGCTTTGTTGGCGGACATGTGGTGGCGGCACTGGTTGCTGCGGGCCATGACGTAGTCGGGCTGTCTCGCACTATGCCGAAGGGGGCTCGACGCGACCCTAAGGCTGTCTATTTTGATGGAGTGGATGTCGGCAGCGAATCGACACTCAAACCAGCCTACTTCGACGGCGCGGACGCGGTCGTGCACCTAGTCGGCATCATCCAGGAGCGGGGCGGCGAGCAGACATTTGAGAGAATCCATGTGACCGGCACCGGCAACGTGGTCGATGCGGCGTCGAATTCCGGAAGTGTTAAGAAGTTCGTCTACCTCAGCGCCATCGGATCCGATCTGGCAGCGCCGTCGGTCTACTCCCAAACCAAAGCGAAGGCGGAGAGCCTGGTGCGAGCGGGAAGCGTGCCGTTCACAATCCTGCGGCCGTCAATAATCCTCGGCGCGGATGGCGAGTTTGTGGCGCAGATGAAGGACCTTGTGCTCCACGGCGGCCTGCCGATCCCGCTGCCGTTCCCGTTCATCCCGGTTCCGGGAAGCGGCAACAACAAATTTCAGCCTATCTTCGTTGAGGACCTGTGCTCGTGTATCGTGAAGGCAGTCGAGCCTAATGTCGCCACTGGCGAGATCATCGAGGTCGGAGGGGCGACGCAGGTAACGTTCAACGAGCTCCTGGACGCGTTCGCGAAGAACCTTGGCGTCAAGAAGCCTAAGCTTCATGCACCTATCCCCATCCTGATGGCGGTCGCGCCGCTGCTCGGAATCCTTCCCAACCCACCGGTGACCGTCGACCAGTTGAAGAACCTTGGGCGAGACAACACGTGCGACAACTCGGCGATGAAGGCTACGTTCGCGCTCGATCCTATGCCCTTTGCCGCTCAGATGGATATTGTACTACCGCCAAAATAGGCCGACGCCACACCTGAATGTTTGCGTCGGCCTATTTCGTATCACCAGGCACCCTCCCGGACCAGGCAACATGTTCCCATTTCGCTGTAGGGGCTGAGAGTCCGGTTGCCTTGCTCAGGCAGCGTCTCTACTTCCCGACATTTGCCGGACTGTCTGCAGGAGATGCCAGATCCTTGCGCTGCCAGGCACGAACATAGTCGATGGTGTAATCGGCGGGAAGCTTGCTATCGTCTACAGCGTCGTTGTCCCAGCCACCTGTCGTCATCTCGATGATGAAGTACGCGGCAACCGTCGAGATACGTGGATCGTCCCAACTGACCATTTCTTTGCCGTTGCAGTAGTATTTCAACTGTCCCGGCAGCCACAGCATGCCGACGGTCATGTAGCCGTCTTTGTCGTGCTGCGTGTAGTTGAACGTCGTTCCCGTCTGGTGGTGGTTCTTCCCGTAACCGTCCCAGTGCATCGCGATGTTGTATCGATGGTTGCCCCAGCGGGTAAGGTGCTCCATGATGTCCAGCTCCATCGCGCCGTTACCGGTGTCGGTTCGCTTCCACTCTTCGCCGGCAGCTGGACCACGGTCGGGCATCATCCAGAATGTCGGCCACAGGCCGGGAGCGGTCGGCAGCTTTACTCGCGCTTCGTAGTAACCATAGCGCTGCGCCCATTTGCCGAAGGTGTCTAAGAAGCCGCACGCATAGTCGGTTTCGCTGACCTTGGGGCTGGTCATCTCCTGCATCCATTTCGGGTCGTCGTTGTGCGGCCCTCGCTTCTTCTCGAAGCGCAGCGTCACTCCGCCTTTGCCGGTGAGCAGAAGGTTGTCCTTGGTCCAGTGCGTTTTGCGATCCCAATAGTTGTGGCCCGTGGTGTTCCAGCGGGTTGTCTCAATGGATTTTCCGGCGAACGTGTCGTTGAAGGTCATTACCCAATCGCCATCGACGGGCGGCCTCTTGCCGACCCATTCGGGCAGAACTGCCGCCGGTGCGTCCGCGATCACGGAGTCGATTAGCAGAGTTCCCGGGGTTAGCGACGACACCTTGATGGAGTCGCACGCATCGCTGGTGAATTTTGTCCCGGTTCCCGGCACGCCGTCCCAGCTTGTCCTGTCGCCGCTGTTGGGAACGCCAACCCAGTGTGCTGCTGGCGCGAATTGAGTGACAATCTCCGCCGATGCGCCGGGAGCAAGCGGCGCGGGCGTCGTTGCAACATCCGTGCTCGCTCCGCCTGATGCCTGAACCCGTGGAGAGATCGGGGTGGTGCCAGTGTTCTTGACGTGGACGCGTACCTGGGTTGCTGCTCGCAGATCCCATTTGCCGAGGGGCGGTTTGATCGCTGTCCACGACGGGGACCCTGTGAAGGCGACTTGAAGCCCTTCGCCGACGAGCGTCGCCGTGCCGCCTGTAGTCGGTGCTTGCTTTTCCAGGTCAAGCTTGACTCCCGCGCCGATAATCACGCCCTTTACTGGCACAGTGCGCAGGCTGTTGGGGTCGATAGGAGGCTTCTCCCCAGCAGGACCGCCCGCCATAATCGAGTTGATACGGAATGTCTTCACAGCGTTGGCCTTGTCGGCGAAGAACAAGAGTTGGCCGATTGTGGCGGGCTTTAGGGCATAGCCCGGCTTGTGACCGTATTGGTGACCAAAGATCACATTGATATTGCCAGTCTCGCCCGGCTTCAGATAGGTGCTCTCGGTATTCCACGGGTTAGCGTCGCCATTCGGGGCGTTATCGACGCGCATCGAAATGCTGGTTGGCACGGTCCCGGTGTTCGTCACATTCACGATAATATGCCCAAACGCCGACAGGTCCCACGTCGGACCCGGTTTCGGTGTGAGCGCGATTCCAGGATAGCCCGCAGGGCCGGGTTGAATTGTAATAACGACGCCGGGTGCCGCCGGGTCTGTGCTATCGGCGGCGCTGGCTTGCCCTCCGGAGCCTTGCGATGACGCGAACTGCGCCGATACACCGGGAGCGGCGACATCGACTACTGGCTTGACTGGTCCTGCGGGTGCGGTCACTGCGGCGGGCTTTGCGCTTGTAGGCAACACATCGGCAAACGAGGTGGCAGGCATTGCGAGTAGCAGTGTGGCGCCGGCGGCGGCGAAAAGGCCTCGCTGAGTCGGGCGGTTCATAACGGGTATTTCCTTTCGATTCTGACGACTTAGTCAGACGTAGGGCGAGGCGAGGAGCCGTAACAAGGCCTTACGGCTTATATCCCTTCGAGATAGCGGTCACTTTGTTCAGGTACCACTCGTACGGCTTCGTCGCGGTTGCCCACTTAGCGTGACCGTCGTAATAGGCGATATTTCCACCATCGTTGTGCCAGGCGGCGAGTAATGGCCGCGCTTTGACACTGCCGATGAACGCCGCCTGAGCGGATTCGTCCAGGTCTGTGGTGTACAGAATACTAAACTCGGTGTTGTTAAAGTCAGTGTATGTGCCGACAGCGCCAGGATCCTTAACCTTAGTGGCATCAACGTCGCATATCATGATCGTTTCGGCGGGCGCTTGAACGTTCCGGGCAGCAATGGCCCCGCCTTCCGAATACGCGGACTTTGCACCAATCGCAGCGCCATCATACGCGGTGTACCTGTTCATATTAAGCAGAGAATTATACGCGTAACTGATGCCGCCTTTAGCGTTAATCGGTGCGATCACGTCCTTGTTCTTGGCGTTGCCGTTAGCGCTCCAAGTCTGCAGGGGATAGGCTTTCCCTGTGAGCGATGGGCACGAATACGTAGCAGCCGCCTTCGTGTATGGGAAAAGCATTTCCATCCAGTTAGTCAGGTCTTGCTTATCCGTGCTGTAGTAAAGGGAACCAGGCAAGAACGTACCCGTGTAAAACTCGTCGTAATCCTGGCAATACTGCAATTCGGCCAGGCCCATCTGCTTGATATTGCTCATACACGCTGTTCCACGCGCCTTGTCCCTCGCCGTGGCAAAGACGGGGAAAAGTATAGCTGCAAGAATCGAGATGATAGCTATAACTACAAGAAGCTCAATAAGAGTGAACCCTGAAGTGCGAACAGACTGATATTTGGATTTCATTTCCTACTCCTTTGCTCCGGTCAGCGAGCGGACGCCAACAGTAGCGACTGCATCTAACCTTGCCTGGTAATCAAAATTGTGCACCGTAGTTTAATCGCTTAACCGATGACTAAAATGCAAAAACTAACGTCGAGCCAATGGCCCGGTAGAGTCGCGCACAACAAGCTTTGGCGCGAGCAGAACGTTCTCTGCCTTGCGCCGCAACCCGCCACTGCTTTCGCTGGCTGCAATGCGCTCGATCAACATCGTTGTGGCCGTTACGCCGATCTCGACGAGCGGCTGGTTTATTGTCGTAAGCTTCGGCGTCACTACCGAGGCCGCAGGCATATCGTCGTAACCGACGACGGAAACGTCTTCCGGCACGCTCAATCCAGCATCACGGATTGCGCTCACCGTTTGGAATGCGATCGCATCGTTACCGGCGAAAATCGCGGTGGGCCGCTCGGGCAGCTCTAACAGCGCTTTCGTTTGCGCCCCCGCTAGCGAACCATCGAAATGGGATTCCACGATGAGGCGGTTATCCGGCTCGATCCCAGCGACATCAAGCGCTGCGAGATAACCGGCAAGACGCGGCTGATATGACGACAGGTCACTGTTGCCGGTAAGGTACGCGATCCGGCGATGGCCTAGATTGATCAAGTGCTCGGTAGCCAACCGGCCGCCAGCAAAGTCGTCAACGTCCACAATGTCCACAAACGGTCGCGCTGGCGCCGAGATCGCCACGATATTGGGCTGCATCTCCGGGAGTGTGTCCATGATGTCGGTGCCAAGGATGGGGGCGACGACAAGGATGCCATCGGTGCGCCCGTCGCGAATGGACGGTCCGGACGCGTCCGCGCCAAGCCAGTCATCGGTGAACAACGTCACGTGAAACTTCTGTCGGCGCGCCTCTTGAACAACGCCTTGCAAGATTCGCGACGTGTACGGGTTGACGACAAATTCTGATGGGTCGACGGTGCCAAGCATAATGCCCAATGCGCGCATCGTCTTCGTGTGAAGACCGCGAGCAAGCGCATTCGGGTGGTAATTCATGTCCCGCATCGCCTGATAAACCCGCTCCCGAGTATCGGCACGCAGAACGCTCTTGCCGTTCAGCACATACGAAACAGTCGCCGTGCTGACACCGCAAGCATTCGCGATATCCTTGATGGTCGGTTTTTGGAGCCTGGTTTGTGTCTTCATAATCGTTTATCACTTAATCGTTTAAGTGATCATGTAACCATTCTACAACAGAACCACAATCTTGACAAGGGGGTAGGTGGAATTTTTTTTGGGCAATAGACATAGACCTGATCTCACCTGGCTTCAAAGGCTCACAGGATCTAGTCGAGCACCTACAGTTAATCTGTAGGGAACGAAACTGCCATGGAGAACGATTCTCGATAAATGGGAATGAACAATCTGGGAAATCCCGACCCAACCAGAAAGGCATTATTCGTGGAACCTGAAGCAACCCTTGTTACACCCGTCCAGACTATTCCCACCCAATTCGACTCGCAGGCTGCGCGCCGACCCGATGAATCGTGCGTGTTCGTAATCTTTGGCGCAAGCGGCGACCTCACGAGTCGTAAGCTGGTCCCAGCGCTCTATAACCTGGAATGCCAAGGTCTCCTGCCAGCTGGCGTAGCTGTCCTTGGATTTGCAATCACCCCAATGGATGACGAATCGTTCCGCGACAGCATGCACAAAGCGGTGCAATCGTCGGCCGAAGTCGCCTGCTACAACGAAACGACGTGGGCGAGCTTCGTCAGCCGACTTCACTACGTCACCGCAGCGTTCGACGACCCTACCGCATTTGCTACGCTCCACGACACACTAGATCAGTTGGATCGCGCACACGGATGCGGCGGGAACACTCTCTACTACCTGGCGACGTCGCCTGCGTTCTACGGCCAGGTCGTTGACCAGCTTGGCGCACACAATCTGACCGAACCTAGACGCCCCGGAGCATGGACGCGCATCATCGTCGAAAAGCCTTTCGGACGCGATGTTACCAGCGCTGCGAAGCTCAACGACCAGATCCACAGATCGTTCCACGAGGCGCAGGTCTACCGGATCGATCACTACCTGGGCAAAGAAACCGTCCGGAACATTCTTGCGTTCCGATTCGCGAACTCCATCCTTGAGCCGCTCTGGAATCGCGAGCATATCGACCACGTTCAAATAACGGCTGCCGAAACCCTTGGGGTGGAGCACCGTGGCAAGTACTATGACGGCGCTGGCGCACTCCGCGATATGTTCCAGAATCACCTCTTCCAGCTCATGGCGCTTGTCGCCATGGAGCCGCCGGTGAAATATAACGGCGACCTTGTTCGGGACCGCAAGGCGGACGTGCTCCGTAGCATCGTCCCGATCACGCGTGAGCGGCTCGCGATTGAAGCTGTCCGCGGCCAATATGGAGCAGGGCACATCGGATCTAGCGCCGTTGCTGCCTATGCAACAGAGCCTGACGTGAACCCCAAATCGCGAACTGAGACATTTGCCGCTCTTAAGTTGCGAATCGATAACTGGCGATGGGCCGATGTGCCATTTTACATCCGGTCTGGTAAGCGGTTGGCAACAAAATTCACGGAAATAGCTATCACATTTAAGCGCGTCCCAAAGCAGTTTTTCAATCTCGGACCTCATGAAGTGATCGATGCCAACGTACTTACTCTCCGCATTCAGCCGGATGAGGGGATTGCGCTCACGTTCGGCGTCAAATCACCAGGGACGGATATGGTGATTCGACAGATGAAAATGGACTTCTCGTATCAATCGGATTTCGGCGAATCGCGAGCGACAGCTTACGAAACACTGCTGCTCGACGCCATGGAAGGAGACTCAACGCTGTTCAATCGTTACGATTCTGTAGAGTTGTCGTGGCAAATCTTGCAGCCCGTACTGGACGCCTGGGCGAGCGACGGGGCTGCGTGGCCCTTGGGTATCTATCCGTCCGGCTCATGGGGACCGGTGGCGTCGGATGTTCTGTTGGCCCGAGACGGTCGAGGATGGAGAAATGGCGGCTAGAGGGCAATAAGCCGCGATAATTGTCCCAGTCTCGACATGGAGTATACTTGCCTCATTGGTCCATTTCGAGGGGGAGAATGCGATGAACGAAATCGATGAATTGCGAACGCAGGTCGCGGAGCTTACAGCTCGCTTGGACTCGGTAGAGGCGAAACGGCAGCGCTCGGCGATCAAGCAGCGTTTGGCAATGGGATTTGCCGCTGTGGCGGCGCTGGCCATCGTCGGCGCTGGGCGGGTTAGCAGCGCGGTATCGTCGTCGGTCCTCAACTGCACGTCGCTCAATATCGTCGATGACACCGGGCGTGCACTCCTGAGCCTTGGGCGTGACGAAAACGGCGGAGCCATCAGCATCAACGATGCCGCTGGCGCAAACCGTATCCGCGCGGCTGTAGGCGCTATCGATCAAGGCGAGGTAGTGGTGAGCGGCAAAACCGACACACGACGCTTCGTGGTGAGTGCCGATAACGACGGCGGCCTGATTCGCGTCTGCGGCAACGATGGCCAAATGCGCACCCTCATTGCATGCCAGACAGGCGGCGTAAACGCTGGTCTCATCAACATTCGCGACGCCAAGGCTCGCCAGCGCGTCAATATCGGGTCCGATAACAACGGCGGCGTGGTCACTGTGGGTGTTGACGACGAAACTCTCCTCAGCCGCCTCGGTACCGATAAGCGCGGCGGCAACTTCTATCTTTACGGCCTTGACCATCGCGCCCACGTCGTCATGGCGACCGGTGAAGGCGGCATTGGTCTCATCAACACGCGCGGCGGCGATGGCCTCAACCGTGTTGTGCTCGGATACGACCAGGCCGGGGGCCAGGTGATAGTCAATGGTTCTGATGCGAAGCCCCGCGCAGGACTCGTAGTCGGCGATGATGGCATCGGCGCTCTCTCGCTGTTCGACAAGACGGGCCAGCTCTTCGTCCCCGCAAAGCCAGTGTCGAACACACTGCTGCCCGACGCTCCTCCTGTGCCTGTAGCTGCTCCGACAACGCCAGCGCCTGCCAGCCCCGCAGCCACGACTCCCGCAGCCCCGCCAGTTGCGCCTGGAGGCGCTACGAAAAAATAGTTTGGCAGTGTGCGTTTCAACGTAATGGTAAAATAACGGCGACATTCTTTCCGGAATTGAGTGTGTCAATTGAGTCTATCAATTGTGAACACAATCAATCCGCGAGCATTGCAGCTACAGTTTTTCGCTATGGAAACTTCAAGCCAGTTGAGCCAAGTTGAGTCAATCGCAGATCTTCTTTCGGTCGCTGCTGGCTTAGCCGCGAAATCCGGTCATCCCTTTGACCAGGCCGCATTGCAATCACTCGCCGCCACATCCGGGTCTGTAGCAGATGCCATTTTGGAGTTTGCCACCGAGATTGACGCTGGAAACGACCCTCTAGGCGACACATTCTGCCGGATTCTATCACCTGACGAACGACGCCCCGCTGGTGCCACTTATACTCCCGGCGCTATCGTCGACGCGATGCTTGATTGGAGTGTGGCTCACCACCCGGCGCCAGCACGCATAGTGGATGCTGGCGCGGGATCGGGTCGCTTTCTCGTAGCAGCAGGGCGTCGCTATCCAAAAGCTCACCTCGTTGGCGTTGAGCTAGACCCAGTGGCAGTTGCCTTGTCGCGGGCGCACTTAAGCACGGCAGGGTTTGGTGACCGAAGCGAGATTGTCACGGCAGACTTTCGCAGCATCAAACTGCCCCATATCGACGGTACAACTCTCTTCATTGGTAACCCACCATATGTTCGCCACCACCTGATCTCCGACGAATGGAAAACTTGGCTGGTGGACGTCGCGAAAAAATATGGCCATGCGGCAAGTAAGCTAGCTGGCCTGCACATTCACTTCTTCCTCGCTGTCCTTGAGGCCGCACAGCCTGGCGATGCGGGAATATTCGTGACGGCCGCAGAATGGCTCGATGTCAATTACGGTCGCCTACTTCGCGAGCTTCTACTCGCCAAGCTGGGCGGCGTCAACATTCAAGTTATCGAACCCACGGCAGAGCCGTTTCCCGGAACGGCGACTACTGCGGCGATAACGGCTTTCGAGATCGGCGCAACACCCACGACCGTCGGATTTCGACGGGTAGCCGCATTGGGTGACCTTGGGGCGCTGCCTACGGAGTATGAAGCAACACGAGCTGAGTTGAAGGCCGCTACACGGTGGACGCCGCTCACCCGCGTCAAAGTGCCTAAGCGCGAAGGCTTCGTCGAGCTGGGCGAACTGATGCGAGTTCACCGTGGGCAAGTAACAGGCGCAAACCATGTCTGGATACAGGGCGAACACAGCCGCAACCTCCCGACGAGCGTGCTCTATCCCACCGTGACACGAGCACGCGAACTCATAGAAGCGGAGCGGCTTTCGCTTGACGCTTCAACTCTCAAATGCGTCATTGATTTGCCTATCGACCTCGACGAACTAGGTCCAGATGAACGCGTACGGGTTGAAGCATTTCTTGCGATAGCAAAGAAGCTCGGTGCAGATTCAGGATTCATCGCGCGACATCGGAAAGCTTGGTGGTCTGTCGGGTTGAGAGCGCCAGCTCCAATACTCGCCACCTACATGGCGCGCCGTCCGCCTGCGTTTGTCTTGAACGCTGGGAATGCTCGAAATATCAATGTCGCCCATGGGTTGTATCCTCGGGAAGCTATGCCGATGCCAGTCATCGCAGAATTGATTGAGTACCTTTCAGAAGCTGTATCCACGCACTCTGGGCGAACCTACGCTGGCGGACTGACAAAATTCGAGCCGCGCGAAATGGAGCGCCTAATGGTGCCTTCCATACAAATGCTCGAGTCCGGCGAATGGCGAGGCGTCAGCTAATGAGCTCAGCCTTGCAGCCTCCCATTCGTTGGACCGAACTGGAGCTCGAAAACGACCGTAACATATCAATCGAGATGTTTCGGATTGAGCGTATGCAGGAGCCTCTTGAGGCATATCTTAAGGCATTCGATATTGTTCGATCAAGTATCGAAAATGTCCTAGATACAACTGAAGATCTGGGAATGCTAGAGCAAAACGCTCTCAAAGTTCTAGTTAACCCGGAATCGCTCATCGTGTTTCGATATCTAGCCGGCCCGCCGATTTCTCACGACGACCTTAAGACGCTTACGATGGCGACGTCTCTGTCACCTGCGGCCCTGCGTGGCGACAAGGCGCTTGTCAAGAAGCTGATTGAGGTGATCAGCCTCGGATTGGATAGCAAACGGTTCCCGTGGGTGGCAGAAAAGCGCGTTCCAACTCCGGTCGAACGCGAGTCGGCCATTGTAGCCTCAGCTGCGCTGATTTCGTCGCAACAAGTGGCAACAAGCAGGCGAAACGATGGGAAGAACAAGCAAGAAAAGCTAGCCGCCGATGCCCTGCTGGCTATCGGATACAAGCAAGCTCCTCGCCGCAATGTGACAACCATGCTCAATGCGCCTAATCCAGGTGAGTTTTGCGGGGAAGCCAAGCTAGGATCACGCAAGGCCGACCTAATCGTACGATTGTGGGATGGACGAATAATGCCAATCGAGTGCAAAGTATCGAACTCCACACTCAATTCGGTAAAGCGCCTCAATAACGATGCAGCAGCGAAAGCTGAAGCATGGACCAAAGATTTCGGTATGACCCAAATAGTGCCAGTCGCCGTCCTTAGCGGGGTTTTCGGTCTTCGCCACCTCATCGATGCCCAGGACCGTAATCTCACGCTATGTTGGTCCCATCGAATAGATGACCTCACAAGTTGGATTGAATCGACTAAACCATAGCTCGATACGATCACTCAACCATCCGTTATCGCAATAGAATCGCCCGATTCTCGATTCACGTGTTCGACGAGCCTTCGCCGTGGGGTATACTGTACGTCTTGCAACCAACGGTATTCATACGCGTGGGGTAGAAGGGGGATAGTTTGACTCAAGTCCTAGTAAAGCATAACGAGAGCCTCGACCAAGCTCTCAAGCGATTTAAGAAACAAGTTCAGCTGACCGGCGTTCTTCGCGAAGCCCGCGAGCACTACGCTTATCAGAAGCCAAGCGATCGGAAGCGCAAGCAGGCCATGGCCGCGCGCCGCAAGATGCAGCTCAAGAGTTCAACAACCAACGATTAAATCGCTTCAAACGGGAAGGCCTCTCCATTGACGGAGGGGCTTTTTTGTTGCCAGAGGTGTGAACGCTGTTTTATGGAGCAACACACGAGCTACTGCTCACGGGCAAATTGGGCGTTCGGCAGGCGACCGGGTAGCTAAACGTTTGGTCGATTCATACGACAAATCGTCGAATCGAGCAAAAATGGGTGTTGACAGGATTCAGGGCGTTTGTTATACTGGGTTCAGGAGGAGGAAGAGTATGAAAGCGAATCCCCCCTGGTCCCTGCAAGATCCCTTTGGTGATGGTGGTGCGGTTATTCACGTCCGCGACCTGCCCTCATCGATCCGCGAGGACATAGAAGACGCCCCCTTTTGGAAGGAAGTGGTCGCCTTCGCGAGTATCCCGAAATCGCGGCTCACGCGTTACAACGGGCAGTACGTCGCCATCTTCCACGGCGATATTGTTGACAATGACCGCAGCGAAGCCGATCTAGCCCGGCGGTTCTACCGCAATCATGGCTACGTTCCGGTCTACATCCACCGAGTAGGTGTCGAAGAAGCGTTGCTCGATATCGAGCGCGAGGTCCTCAGCTAAACCGCCGGATTCGGCCTCCGGATGGTTGGCGCGGCCTCGACACTTTGTCACTTACTGCCATCTACATCGTAGGCAAGTTGATGAAAATTCGCGCTGGGGAGACGTCCTCAGGCGCTTCGATCTCCACGAACGGGTGCAGCAGTTCGAACACATCGAACAGGTCCCGATTTGAACGCCCTTCGATATCATAGTTCTCAGCGATGTCGATAAAATACCGCGCCTCGGAGCTCTTGTGCTGGGCGACATCCAGCCAGTGCCTGAACGCCGTCACGGCGGTCCCAGTCGGTCGTCCCTCGGGATCGTTATCCGATATATCCCGCAACAGCGTCCCCAGCTGCACGGTCTGATTCCATAGACTTGGCTCGCCTTCGCTCGATCCGTCGGTTACAACAACGTCAGTCATAATTACCCGAGACCCTCAAGCTGGTCTTCGATCCGTGTCAATATCTTTGTTCGCAGCCCCTCAATCGCAGCTTCGCGAACGCCAAGGTAGTTGATCGACGAGTACGCGCCGAACGACGTGAACTGCTGATAAGTCGAGAACATGACTGCGTTCACTGGCACCGGAACCTGCTTCTTGCTTGGGTCGAGCACCTCGAGTGATCGGACGAACAATTCGGAACCGTCGCGCTCACCAATCTTCTCGTTGTAGCTGAGCTTGATCGTGTATTCCTTGCCTGCTTGCGTGGTGTAACGTTCTGTAAAATCCAATTTCAGCTCCTTTCAACCAGCATTTAGCTGGACTCTCGTCCCGCCGATGGCGGCTCTGTGATATCCTGAGATCGCCCAATGGCCAGCTGGCCTAGAATCGGCGACGCTTCCCCTTAATCGGTTTCGGTTTAGCTTCCGTCGCTTCGGCGGTCGTTTTATGCAGGTGAGTCCCCGTTTTTGAACCGCCTTGCTGAATGATCTTTTCCGCCCACTCGGATTTCGGTCGATACTTCACGACATAGTCGCGCGCCTTCTGCGCTCCTTGCGGCTTGCCGGTATGCGACAGGGCCTGAGCGATGAGGTAGTGCGCCTCGCCAGTGCGGTCGAGGAAGTGCTGGCCTTGCTGGTTGAACGACGTCAGAACCGATACGACATCATTCCACTGCCTACGCGACGCAAAATCCCTTGCGTAACCGATAAGAGCCGCATTGATGCGCGAGATGCCAGTCCAGAAGACGAACATGATCACACCAGCGCTCAAGATGTCCATCGCTATATTCGGCAGCGATGTGTAAACGTGGGTCAAATCCGTCTGCGATGCCGGGTACATGTTGAACGGTGTGGTGGTGGCCTTTGGTCCCGTTTGCGTCCAGCCAAATAGGGCGGGGAATTTGTGGGCCAGCGTCATCTGCGATGGGATAAGCACAATCGGAATAACGATGAGGGCGAGCGCTATAAAAAAGCCGTTGAACATAAACTGCTTCTGCAGCTTCTTATCGATCCCGGCGATATCCAGTGGTTCGGACTGTGGTTGTGTTTGAGTGGGCATTCTTACCTTGATACCAATTCGGCGCCGAAAACTGCTCGGAGGTCCTTCTAGCCTGTGATTTGCAGGATACATTGTAGCAGGTTACCGCTCAAAGTTTTGCTGGACAGGAAGTCCAGTCCATGCTTCAAAGTGCGATTCCGCGATGCAAACCGCGGCGCAGGTCAAACCCGACAGCGGCAATAGCCACTCAGGTGCCAGACAGTAAAACGCCTCGGGACCGATAACGGCGCCGAGGCGGACTTACCAAATATATGTTGGAAAAATTACAGCGGATTATCAGATGATTCTACTGCAGCTTCGCCGACTAATGCGACTCGCGCTGCCTGGGGTCCCTTTACGCCTTCTTCAATTTCGAAAAGGACGTCTTGTCCTTCGGCGAGCGTCTTAAACCCTTCAGTCTGTATGGCGGAATAATGGACGAATACATCCTTGCGTCCCTCGACCTCGATAAAGCCGTAGCCTTTCGCGTCGCTGAACCACTTTACCTTGCCGTTTAGCATGGCCTTACGTTTATAACCTCCGATCGTTCATTAACGCTGAGCTTCTTTTTTTACAACACTCATGCGCTTTACCCTGCCTTGTGATGCTCTAGAGCTTCATGAAGCGAGCGTTCTGATTGTAACATAGGAAATGATTCCTGTCAAACGTCAATATTGGCCTATTTTGAAAAAAATATCCGCTAGATTACCGATCTATCAAGATATTTATCTATCTACAACAACAGGATAAACGTTAAACACGGCAAACCGCATTATATTGGCGAAGCAAGCGAGGTAAGGCCACTTACGATTATCGCTCCAGCTGTGCCATTCTCCGTCAAGCTAGACTAGCTGGCGGGAAATGCCGCCTTTGACGACTCGCCATACGGCAGCTTGCTCTAAAATATCTGGGGGGAAGGATCGAATACTCGTACACGATAGAAAAGTTTGCGAGCCAGCCTTGCCGATGAATTCAAAAAGGTGGCCGCGTCTGAGGTCGTCGAGGTCGGAAAGCACATCATCAAGGAGAAGCAAAGGAGGTTCACCGACAAGCTCTTCGATCAGCTGGCGCTCAGCGAATTTCAGGCCAAGCGCTACCGTTCGCTGCTGTCCTTGCGAACCAAAATACCGGCAGTCGCCATTGTTCACCTGGAAGAGAATATCGTCGCGCTGAGGACCGATCAATGTCGTACCACGCGCCCGCTCCTCATACTGCACCCGCTGCAGTTGAGCAAGGAATTCTTCCCGAATGGCGTCCACGGTTCCAATCCCGTCTACGGCGAATGACGGCTGGTAGGCGATCACGAGCTCGTCCCGACTGCTCGACAGCGAACGATGCGCATCCGATGCGAGCACCGCCAGGCGCTCAAGGAACGCTCGCCGACCATCAATCAACTGAGCGCCGAACGATGCCAACTGCAAGTCCCAGATCTTCAGCGTCTCGTTAGCCCCATGGCCAGCGCGGCGATCCCGCAAGTCTTTCAACAGGTGATTCCGCTGTTCAAGGCTCTTACGGTAAGCGGCCAGAGCGTGGACATACCGAGGGCTCGTTTGGCTGATCTCCAGATCTAAGAAACGACGGCGCACCGAGGGCTCGCCGCGGACTATCTCCAGATCGCCCCAATCGAACAGCACCGCATTGACTTTGCCGATCACATCGGCCATCTTCGTGTGCTTGGAGCCATTGACAAACGCCTGCTTCTTCTCCACGGTGGACACTGCAAGCTCCAGGCGCACGTCGATATCGGACTCGCGCTTGACTTCAGCTTTGATCCGGCACAGACCAGTTTCGTGCCGGATCAGTTCGGTGTCCCGACCGGCGCGCGTGGATTTTGTCGTAGCGAGGATATACAAAGCCTCAAGTAGGTTGCTCTTGCCTTGCGCGTTCTCACCGACGAAAACATTGAGCCCTGGCCCGGGCTCTAGACGCAACGTCTGATAGTTCCGAAAATTGGCTAATTCGAGGGAGAGAACTTCCATGAGCAAGCAACTGAGCCCGAACGTGCGACAGACTGCTATGCCACACCAACCTGAACTTGACAAGACCTGTCGCTTAGTTTGAAAGCAACAGATCCCAAAACGCAATCTAGCAGACGACCTATCCTGGCCTCTCTGCTCTCTTCTTAGTATTACCTTATAAGATATATATAATATATATTCATCATCATAAGGGCGTGACATTCACATTCGTGTGTGAATCGACCCTAATCAGGCTTGGTCATTATTGCGTAACTTGAGCAAATTTCGTCCCGACAACTCAGTATTAACCATGTTAAGTAGATGTTAAGTGGCTTAACAAACCTCAAATCGAGAAGTGGTCTTTTTGCCCCCGAATTGTGAATCCAGGGGGCCATTGGTGAATCGAACAAAGCGTATGTGAATCGTCATCGTCAACGATTCACATACGCCTGTATTCGATTCACTCGATTCACCCCACGATTCACTGCGTGTGAATCGTGGGCGAATTTACCGCTTACGCCGCTTTGTTTAGCGGTTCATCTGCATCGCGCGAAAGGCTCTCGACAGATTCGTCGGCACTCGTTTTGAACGTCGAAACGAGGTGGTTAAGCTCAGTTGCCTGATCAGACATAGAATGTGTCGCGGCTGTCGCTTGTTCCACCAGCGCCGCGTTCTGCTGCGTGATACGCTCCATGTCCATTACGGCCTTGTTGACTTGCTCTATCCCCTCGGCCTGTTCGCGTGACGAGTTGCTTATCTCGCTGATCATATCCGCAACC
This sequence comes from Capsulimonadaceae bacterium, assembly GCA_036504535.1. Classification (GTDB taxonomy): domain Bacteria; phylum Armatimonadota; class Armatimonadia; order Armatimonadales; family Capsulimonadaceae; genus JARLGU01. The sequence goes on along the minus strand of DASXUY010000037.1, from coordinate 193,441 downwards.
ATATTGACGCTCGCAACGATTTCCGTCAGCTGCTGACCGGTGCGCAACACGTGCTCGCTTCCTTGCTCAACCTTCTGCACCGTATCGTTAACGAGCGCCTTGATATCCTTCGCCGCGACTGAGCTGCGCGTGGCAAGGCTTCTGACCTCTTGCGCCACCACCGCGAACCCGCGGCCTTGTTCGCCGACCCGAGCCGCTTCAACCGCTGCGTTCAGCGCCAGCAGGTTGGTCTGGAACGCGATTTCGTCGATGACCGACACGATATCGGCAATGCGATGACTGGCGCCGTTGATCTCTTTCATGGCGTCAGACGCGTTCGACACAATGCTGCCACCACTGGCGGCGACGCTCCGTGCTTTTTCGGCATAGACCGCCGCGCTCTGGCAACGGTCGGCATTTTGCTTGATCGTTACCGTCATCTCTTCCATGCTGGCTGCGGTCTCTTCGAGGTTTGAAGCTTGTGTCGACGTTCGGGTCGATAAGTCACCATGTGCTTCGGTTAGTTCTTCCGCCATCCGCTCAATGTCATTTGCCGATCCGCGTGTCCGCCCAATGATTCCACTCAGTGAACCACGAGCTTTGGAGAATGCGTCCATAGTGCCGCGCATTGTGGCAAGCATGCTGTTGAACGCGGTCGCCATTTGGCCGATTTCGTCCTGCGATGTTACGGCGACATTTTCTGCATTCATTTTCGCGTCGACAGTGAGGTCACCGCTTTCCATCGCGTGAACGGCAGTTGCGAGGCTGGCGAAGTCGTGCGTATCCAACAAGTGCAGTGCATTAGCCACATCGGTCAGCGGTTTCGTCGCACGCGCTGCGCTCACCACGCCGAGTACGGCGCAGAAGGCCATCACGGCAATGCCACCGACAAGCAAGCCCAGCATCATATCTCGCCGCCCCTTGTCTAGGACTGAGCCAAACTCCGCGAAGTCTGACTCAGGGGCGCTGGCGACTACGACCCAGCTCCAAGGCGCGTAGTACGCCACACGGACAGTCTTCCACGTCGCCGTCGACTCGCCGGGCTCACGAGTAAGGTATCTCTTGCTGGCAATCTGGCCATCGCCTAGCCCGACTGCAGTATCGATGATGTCTTGAACGTATCCCTTACCAGCTTCGTCCTTGAGCTGCAATCCGTCCTCGCCGCCGTGATCTTTTGAAATCACGAACTTACCGGCATCATTTTTTGGGCCGCCAATGATAGACAGACTGCCCGTCTTGCCGATCTTTGTCGATGACACAGCGCTGTTGAGCGAACTGATGCCGTTTTGCGGGACGGCGGAGAACAGCATTCCGATGACTTTGCCCGACGAATCCCGGATTGGCTCGTAGTTTGAGATGTACCACGCATTGACAATAAACGCAGGGCCAACAAATGGCTTGCCAGCTAAAATAGCAGAGATGATTGGGCTTGGCTTCCCGGTAGGCAAAACCGCCGGAATATACGTGCCGATCGCGCGCTTATTGGCCTTGGTGACCACATTGGTCGCGACGCGCAGCATGTCCCCGCGAGCGTTCATACGCTGGAATATCGTCGCGCGGCAACCGGTCAGCTCCGCAGCCTTATCTACGACTAACGTCGGGGTTGCAATGTCTGAATTTTGGCCAAGCCATTTACCGCCAAGCTGGAATTGTGGTAACTGGACCGCCGTAGCTTCTTTGGTGAATTGATTGGTGGCATTCCATGAAACTGCGGTGGATCCTAGCGACGGCTGTCCCTTGTCTTGGAAAAGCTGGTGCGTCACTTTCATGTTATGCTCGACTTGCAGCGTGACGCTTTCGCCTTGCGCCTTGATCATATTGTAGGCGCCGAGGACGGTATGATTGAGGTCCGAGTCGGCTAGTTTCGCAGCTTCGATTCCTGACTTTTGGGAGAAAGAGTTGCTTTGCCACTGACCGATGAGCAGTAAGAGAACTACTGCAGTGAAAATGCCTCCGAGATTCATCAGGAGCAGCTTTGCCCTTATTTTCATATCGAGATTCCTGTTCGCCGTCGATTGGGCTTCATTGCCAATTGCCTTGGTGGCGCGGGAGGACGGACCAATCCAATAATCGACTTTAGCGTGTAGCCACAATAATCGGACTCCTGTTAGTGTAACTAGATAGTCTTTTTGCGGGGTTATAGCGGTATTTTGGATTCTGGACAGTTCTCTCCACATCGGCACAAGGGCCAATGAAACTGCTTGACAAAAAAGGGGCCGAGGTGTAGACTTGGACTCAACAAGTTGATCGAAACTACTATGGCTATTTCGGCGCGAAAAGTATATAAGAAGCCCACAATCGACGATGTCGCAAAGACCGCGAACGTGTCCAAAAGCGCTGTCTCGCACTTCATCAATGGCCGCGTCCACATCTGTTCCGAAGAGACTGGCCGCCGTATCCAGCAAGCAATCGCCGACCTCAACTTCGTCCCGGCGCGCTCCATCTTTCACCAGCAGGCCCGCTCCACGCAGACCATCGGCGTCTGCGTGTCGCTACCGCCTAAGCACAGCGACAACTTTACCTACACCTACCTTCACGATTTCTGGAGCGGCCTCAGTTCGGTCACGGACGATCTGGGCTACCGCTTGCTCCATTTTCCGAAGAGCATCCGGGACAACGACAACTGCGACGCATTCCTGGATGGCAGTATCGATGGCCTTCTCATCAGCACAGGCACGAACGATCAGCGCTACGAGACCCTGGCACGGGCGGGCATGCCAACCGTGGCGACAACCAGGTGGACGGGGCTTCCCGACACCATGGGCTCTGTATGGTCCGACGATCCGGGTGCGATTGATCTGGCGATGGAGCATCTCTGGTCGCTGGGTCACCGCAATATCGCGCACTTTGCTGGCGGACAGGTAAGTTCGCTGTCTGTGGGAAAGCCCGCAGCAAAGCAGACCGACGCCGCTATCGTCCGCGCCGCAAGGTATCGCTCATGGCTTGCCGAGCATGGCCACGCCGCCAGTGAGCTGATTGTTTCGTGCCCCGGATGGGATACGCTCACGTTCGATGAAGCTCGCGATGCGCTCACCATGGCAATGACCAGCGCCTATCCGTGCACGGCGATTGTCTGCGCGAATGATGCGATCGCCTACAGTGTGATTGTCACCGCAACTAAGTTAGGTATTCGCATCCCTGACGAATTATCGATCATCGGCATCGATAACAACGTTAACAGCGCGATAATGGACCCGCCATTGACCACCGTCGAGCTGCCATTCTGGGAGATCGGCCGAGAGTCAATCTTGATGCTGCATCGCCTCATGACCGGCGTGCAGATGGCGGATAGGCACGTTGCGCTACCGGTGACTAATCTCGTCACTCGCGGGTCAACGGGCCCCGTGCCAACACAAGGGTAACAGAGGTAAAAGTTGCCGCTTGACAAAATTCGAGCACCGTTATATACTTTTACTCAACAAGTTGATTTTTAGTAGAGTCCAGAGGTGAAGAGGGTAGGCTGGTGGCTTGGGCACTTGCGCAGATTCTCTCTATCTCCTCGGATAGTCAGTCGGGTACACGCACCGCCGACAATGACCATCTTAGTCGGTAAGTTACGGGTGATTCACCCAATTTCTGGAGGCGACGTATGCGAAAAGCAGCTTTTACTTTGATCGAGCTCCTCGTAGTTATAGCCATCATAGCGATTCTCGCAGCTATTCTCTTTCCCGTATTCGCGACAGCCCGCGAAAAGGCGCGTGCGACGACCTGCGCCAGCAACGAGAAGCAAATCTTGTCGGCCATGATTGGCTATTGCCAGGACTACGACGAGATCTATCCGTCCGGCACAATCAACCTGCCGTCAACACCGGGAGCCCTGCGCACCTGGCAGGGCGAGATCATCCCTTACCTCGGTATCAACAAAGGCGGCACCGTTGGCGGCTGGGCCACTATGCCCAGCGTCTTTCAGTGCCCCGACAATTCGCTCAAATTCACTGCGAGCGGCAACCAGTACGGTGCCACGGTCGGGTACGCCATGCCGGACAACAATATTGGCGGTCGCAATGCTGGCTACTTTGGCGGGCCGTCGACATGCCAGACGCAGTCCGGCATCCTCTGCGGAGGCATGTACGGTTACTGCACGGGAGCAGGCGGCGCGGGTTGTAACCTAAACGACGGCAGCCAGGCGGGTGTCAAGGCCTACGATACGGGCCACGTTCCGAAGCCATCCACCACCTTAATGCTTGTTGAGTGGCCCGCTACCAATAACGGATACCTAGCTTGGGACCTCTACGCTACAGGGCCTTTTACCAACTTCTCGAACGTCGTGGCGACGAATGCGGGCGGAAGCACCTGCTTGGCCAAAGACGGCCAGGATCGGTATGTGCCGGACAACGTTCCCTACCATAACGGCGGCTGGAACTACGGTTTCGTCGACGGCCACGTGAAGTGGTTGAAGCCGGAGCAGACACTCGGCAAGGGCAGCATGCCCCCGTACTGCTGGTACGGACAACCAGTCACTCAAGGCATGTGGTCAGTTTCGCACGACGACTAGATCGAAGTAATCGAAGTCCACGGTATCGTGCCTTTGTCGGAAGAGGGATACCGTGGACCTCCCGCGCATATATATTCGCATTGCTATGATGCAATCGGAATAACACGGCTGGGTGCGGCCGTCACCAAGGACAATACAATTGAACTATCGATACAACACTACTCGCGCCGGGGCAGCGGTACTTAGCTGCGCTACGCTCGCTGTACTTTTCGCCGCATCCATTCCCGCTGTCCATGCAGCGCAAGCTGCTCCTCCCGCCAAAGCCGCAGCCGAGGTCGTTAAGCCCACGGCTCTGTGGGATTTTGGAACCGTAAAAGACGGTGTTATCGCTAACTCCGTGCCCGATGGCTCGCCGCTCAAGTTCTTCACATGGAACAACCCGCCTCAGCCGACTCCGCTGCCCGGAGTCGGGGTTCGAGTCGCGCATGGCTCGTCGGTCGAAGGGCCGATCAAGGACATGCCCGGCCTGTCCGACGGCAAACCATGGTCCCTCGACATCGACTTCACTATCGAAGACAAGCCCGATGGTTACTGCGGTGGTATGTTCCAGTCTATGGACTACCTCAAGGCGGGTCTTCGTGTTGTTCTTGGCAACAACATGAAGCTCACCACCGAGATCTATCACGCGGACGGGAAAGGGACCTACCTCAGCAGCACATCGCCGCTCGAGATCGGTAAGCCCTACAAAGCGCGTGTCACATTCGACGCCACCAAAGCCACCCTTTACCTGAACGGCGAGCTTGACGCGACCCTGGACACAGCTCCACCTGCTCCGTTCTCCGGTGCGTGCCAGATTGGCGTCGCTGGCGGCAACAAGTACAACTTCAACGGCATCATCAACCGCGTCGCGATCTACCCGGGCACCAAAGCCCCCGCAAAGTAGCGCGGTTTACGGCAAAGTCTCGATAAGACCGGCGGGCTAGCTCCGCCGGTCAACTTAACCCTCAGTTCCCGAAAGCGTGGGCCCTCCATGACTCGAAATGCGCTCCTTCTCGCCTTGCTGTTCACTGCCGCCGTGTGCACATCCGCACCCGCCGCGGTCGATTTGGCATCCAACGGCCTCCGGTCGTCGATCAGCCTCGACGGTCAGTGGCAGACCCATCCCATCGCAGGGTTCACGTTCAGCTACCCACCGCCCGCAGACGGCTGGACGGCCGAGACGGTGCCGCAGGAGATCAGCAAAGCCGTCGAATGCCCCGGCGGTCCGTACCGCGTGTCGATCCGCGAGATGACCACGCCCGATGGCAAAGCGTTCAAGCGCCAGACCAAGATCGCCACATGGTTCCGACGCACATTCGACGGCCCCGCTGGCCCCGTCGCCGGTCAGCGCCAGGTGCTCCACTTCGAAGGCATGGCGTTCCGTACCAAGACCTGGCTGAACGGTAAGCTTCTCGGCGAATCGGTCATCGGTGAAGTGCCGCAGGACTACGATGTTACCGCAGCGCTCAAGTACGGTCAGCCTAATGAACTCGTCGTTGGCGTCGCTGGCCGCGAAGCGATAGTCGATCTCGCCACCAAGACTTATATCGCTCCCGCGAGCGGCGTGATGACCGGTATCTGGGGCAGCGTCGCTCTGCGGTCAGTGCCCAAGACCTCGGTCGACGACATCTTCGTCAAGACATCGTTCCGCAATAAGCAGATCGATCTCGAAACCACCGTAGTGAACGCATCCGACAAGCCGCGCACGGTGCTCGTCGAAGGCAACGTTGTCGACGATGCGGGCGAGATCCAGTGCGGCTTCCTGCCCAAGCCGGTCACGGTCGCACCCGGGGCGTCGGCCAATGTGACGCTCACCAAGAGCTGGCTTGCACCGCGTCTGTGGACCCCTGACAATCCGATCATGTATGTCGCCCATGTCCGCTTGCGCGACGGCGGGGCTGTGGTCGACGAGTCCACGCAGCGCTTCGGTTACCGCGAGTTCTGGATCGAGGGCCGCGACTTCTACCTCAATGGTGTGCGCACACAGCTCCGCCGCGCCAGCATGCTGACCGCCCACGGCGGCAGCGGCCCTGCGGTTGAGCGCGAAATGCGGCTCATGGCGGGCAGGCCGTTCAACAGCATTCGCCTGCACATCGGTTTCAACAACACCCAGCTTCTCGATGCCGCAGACCGCTTCGGCGTTATGGCTTGCCCGGAGCTCGCGTGGTACAACATCGGCGACGATTATAACCTCGCGGATACGTCGCTCTGGCTGCCGAATGTGCTCGAATACGAGCGCAAGATCATGAAGCTGCACCGCAGCCGGCCGTCGGTGGTCATCTGGAACCTGACGAACGAAACGTTCTGGGACGACACCGCACCGGTCAAGATGAAGATCGCCGATCAACTGCTCCAAACCGCGAAGGACATGGACCCGACGCGCCCTCAGGAAGGCGACGGCGAGATCAACTGGGGCGGACGGCTCCCGATCATCAGCATTCATTACCCGGAAGGCACCGCAGGGTCCACACGTACCCAGTACCCCGACTCGGGCCTTGTCCTGCCCAACGATCTCTACTGGCTCGAACAGCCCGTTGATGGCAAAGTCCACAGCTGGCGCGCCGACTTCGTCTGGGACCGACCGCTGTTCATCGGCGAGTACTGGGACCCGTCGGGCAACATCGACGAGCGCACCAGCTTCATGGGCGAAGAGGTGTACGATTGGCAGAAATGGCGCTTCCAGGACTTCTCCGGTCGCGACCGAACGCTCCCCAACGCGTACGCAGAAGCTTTGCACAAGTACACCGATGTCTACCGCATGCAGGGTGTCGCTGGCCTCAACCCCTGGGCTGCTGATCGTCAGGTCATCATGCCGTCGCTCAGCATTCGGCCACTCACATTCAACCCCAACTTCTACGGCGGCCAGACTGGCTCCCGCAAGGTGGTCGTGTTCGCGGACACCGACGAGAACTACTATCTGCCGCAGGTCCGCACCCGGCTCACCATCGACGGCGTCGTCGTATGGGAGAAGAAGCAGGGCGTTAACGTTTCAAACGGCAAACCCGGCACGGCTGTGCTCCCCATCGACTGCCCCGTTGTCGACAAGCTGACCAAGGCGACTCTCACGGTCCGGTTCACCCGCTCGTACGGCGATGGGTCTGCGCACGATCTGGCTCGCTACGATGAGTCGATCTATATCCTCCCGACGGCCACTCTCAAGGGCGTGGACACCGCCGGTGTCGTGCTTCTCGATAACACTGGCGCGACAGCCACAGCGCTCGCGAAGATCGGGCTGACTATCACGCCGAAGACATCCCTCAGCACCGCCGACTTGACCGGTGCGCGCCTACTGATCATCGGTTCCGGAGTCGAAGCCGCGCAGTATCGAACCGCTATCGGCAAGTTTGTCAGCGGCGGCGGTCGTGCGCTCCTGCTTTCGGCGGCGAATGCGACATCTATCTCGACCGACATCCCTGAGGTCGACAAGAAGCATGTGTCGTCGCGTGTCTGGCTCCGGTCCCATGGCGTCGCCGCTCTCGGCGGCCTCGAGGAGCCTCAGTTCTCGTATTGGCTCCCCGACAACATCGTGAGCCGCGAGACACTGTACAAGCCGTCCACTGGCCGCTTCAAGATCTTGCTCGACTCTGGCGGCCTCTACGGCCTTCGATGGGCGCCGCTTGTCGAGGTCGTCAGCGGCTCCGGCAAGTTCATCGTCAGCCAGCTTAACCTGATCGACCGCATCGGAGTTGAGCCTGCCGCCGACACAGTGCTTGCATCGCTGATCAAGTCGTCGCTCGCACCGAAAGCTCCGGCTGGCCAGCCGATGCGCGTCCTGATCGGCGACAATGCGCCGCTCAAGCAGGCTATCGCGTCTGCCGCTATCACCACGGCCCCGGCAGGGCAATCGTCGGCGCTCACACTCGTCGACGCCAGCTATACCCCGACCGCCGCAGACCTGGACTCGCTCCAGGCACAGCTCAAGGCAGGCGGTGTGGTCTGGCTGCACGGCTTCTCGCCGAAGACGTTGGCCAGTGTCGCCGCGCTGTTCCCGTTCACGCCGTCTCTGTCGCCCATCGATAAGACCGTCCAGTCCGCTGTGCGCCGGTCCGACGACCCGTGGATGGACAGTATCAGCTCCTTCGACTTTGCGTGGACCCGCATCGACATCGGCGCGCGCAACGACTACTTTGGCTCGGGCCAACCGACAGCGCCGATTGGCACGTTCGCCCTCGATCAGCCCGCGTGGCCCGCCGCGCAGCGCCTCGTCGAACCGGCGCTACTGTGGAAGATCCCTGTCGGCAAGGGCGCTATCCTGTTCGACACGCTGCCGTGGGAAGGGGCCATGGGGCCCGAACTCGACAAAGCCATGCGCGTCGTGACATCGCTCACCCTCAACATCGGCGGCGACGTGTCCGTCGAGCCCGCCAAATCTTACGCCTACAAGACCATTGACATCTCCAAGCAGGCCACTCGCGCCTTCTATGATCCCATTGCCGGCGATGGCAAAGGCGGTTGGACCGACCAGGGCGAAAACGACTTCCGCTACTTCCTGATCGACCACGTCGGCAAGGTCGGCAACATGGACGTCGTCACCGGCGAATTCCCCGCGCAGGCAACGTTCGCCGACAGGCCGTTCGCACTCGTCAACCCGAAGAAGAACGATGGCCGCGCCGTGATCACGCTACGCGGACAGGGCCACGATCTCGCGTCGCCCGCATCGGTGACCGGTATCGCCGCAGGCTGCAAGGCCGACAAGCTCTGGTTCCTCCAGACTGCCTGCTGGGCCATTGAGAACGAGGTCCACCAGGTCCTCGGGCGCTACACCATCCGCTACGACGACGGCACCACCGCCGTCTTCCCGCTTCGCGAAGGCATCGAGCTGTCCGATTGGTGGGACCCGAAGCCGCTGGCCGGATCTCGTGTCGGCTGGAGCGGGCGAAACCCCATGCACGCTCCCGTCGGGCTGTACGTCACCGAATGGACCAACCCCCACCCGGACAAGACCATCGCCAGCATCGACCTTGAAGGCAACCTCGCCCAGGCCCAGATTGTCCTTGTCGGCATCACCGCCGGTGTCGAGTCCAGCGCAGGAGATGCCGCCGCGCCGCCGGCCGCGGCGTGGGACTTCACCAACGTCACCGGCGGCACCATCCCCAATACCGTGTCCGGCGGCGCACCGCTCAAGTTCTTCACCTGGAACAACCCGCCGCAGCCGGTCGTTCTCCCCGGCGCCGGTGTCCGCTTTGCCCACGGCTCATCCGCCGAGGGCACCGTCAAAGGCATTCCCGGTATCGGCGACGCAACTCCCTGGACGCTGGGCGTCGACCTGACCATCGACGCCAAACCCGACGGTTACTGCGGCGGTGTCTTTCAGGCCATGCAGTACCTGAAAGCAGGCCTGCGCCTCGTCGTCAGCCAGGACCTCAAACTCACCGCCGAGCTGTACCAGGCCGACGGCAAAGGTCGCTACCTCACCAGCTCCGCGCCGCTCACCGCAGGCCGTGATTACAAGGTGAAGGTCTCATTCGACGGCGCCAAGGCCATGCTGTACCTGAACAACCACCTGGACGCCGTCATAGACAGCCCGGTCCCCGCCGCCTACAATGATGGCTGCCAGATCGGAGTCGCTGGCGGCAAAGACTACAACTTCAACGGCGTGATCCGGAGCGTGTCGATCACCCCGTTGGCCCCGACTCGCTAGGGCTCGTCACCCCACGAATGGGGTGACGATGAGCGTGTGCCTCTTGGCTGTTTGGCTGGGCGAGTCGAAGAGGCAGGATTGCCCCGGCTCGCTTAGGCTCGCCACCCCAAAATTTGGGGTTATGATGAACGGGTTCGTCTTGGCTGGTTGCAGGTACTTCCGGATGCGGATGGTGTTGCCGGGGGGCCCGATTGCGTGCATCCGCTGAAACGGTGCCTGGGAAGAGCGGATCGCCCGGTGGGCTAGGATTTGACACCCCACGTGTGCGGTGCCGATGCGCGGGTTTCTCTTGGCAGGCCGGGTTCGTGGCTGAGGGCGTTTTGCATGCAAAATCGGCGCAGCGATTCGTTTTTTTGCATGCAAAAATGTGTGCAAGATTACCCCCTTCTCGCGCGGGCAAGCTGTCCCCACGGGTGGTGACCATGTTGTTGCGTTCTGAATCGAGGTCACCGACTACTTGTTGGCGGCGTTGCGCGTTTTGCGTTGCGCAACGCGATTCTGTTTTTTGCGCAAAATACCACCTGCTCGTTCGGCTCCCCGCCCTCAAGTGATTTAGGACTTCGACGATTGCGCTCGGAATCGAGGTCAGCGGGTGCCTACTGTCGGATTGGGAAGGATTGGACGGTAGGTACTTGGCGATTCCATGGATATTTTGGGATTTTCGATTCGCACTATCCACGGATATTTTTGTAAGCCGCGAAACATTCTGTGCGCAAGCAGGTGTTGCGGTAGGTGCATAAGTCATTTTTGTGTCTCGTGGCTCCTTTGTAGATTTAGTATATCATTTAGACATTGAAAAGTCAAGAAAGATGGGAATATTTGTTCGTTTTTTGGTCGTTGTGAACGGACTTGGAATTTTACGATAGGCTAGAAGCGTTGGCGGTATTGCATCCGATGAATCGGTGCCTGGGATGCGGATTGCGTTGCGCAAGCGGACACCGTTATCTGACCTGTGATTTGTGTGATAATTTGATTGGTATGATTAAGAGGCGACGGGGAATGTTGCTCAATCATGGGAATCACAGCGATGGCTGCGAAGAGCGCCGAGAAATGAATTTCCGGCTAGAAGTAATTCCGTCCTCCGGGCAGGACTGCCGGGTTCGATTCGATGCGCGGTGATGGGTTTCGACGCACGCGTGGTTAAATACGTCTACGACAGCGCGTACCAACTGCTCGCCTGGAACGGCGAGGTCCGCCTGTCGTCGCTGACCCAGCCCATCGGGGGCGAGGAGCGCTACGCATACGACCCGCGCTGATTACCCCGCCGCGCTGAGACGCGGCACCCCAAAATTTGGGGTTATGATGAGCGGGTGCCTCTTGGCGGGTTGCAGGTACTTTCGGATGCCGACGGCGATACCGGGGGCCGGATTGCATCCGCTGAAGCGGTGCCTGGGAAGGGCGGATCGCCCTCTGGGCTAGGATTGGGCGGCGAGATGCAGGGCGGTTTGGCGACGTGTGTCGTTGCCACGAACCCCGCCGCGCCAAGCCGTGGTCGGACAACAGAGTCCCTACGAAGTGGGGACAGCTCGCCCGAGCGAGCAGGGGGGCTTGACATCTATCCTCACCTCGGTTAAAATGGCTATACGTATAACCTCTTCGCGAAAAGCTAGCCCATCACCATGCCAAAATTCACCGATACGCCTTCCGTCTTCTGGGTTTCCGACCCTGTGCTGCCTGACGAGACCGTGCTTGTTAGCGGCGCGTTCTTTGACGACACCGCCAGCGTCGAGATCGCGCGTCTCCCGGACAGCGGCGACGATGTCGCCGACTGGAGGGATGCGAGCGTCCTTCAGCGCAGCGATCAGTCGCTGAAGGCGGTTATCCCGGCCGCTTTACCGCTGGGCGTGTACCGCCTGCGTGTCCGGTCCGATGCGGGCGTGTCGGCGGCGCGGCTCGTGAACGCTCCCGCGCCGTGGTGGCTGCAGGGCGATTCGGGGGCGGCGGCAAACGCGGGCGGGTGGGTGCGCGTGTTCGGGAAGTGCCTGCATTTCGATAGGCCGTCCGTTGTGCGGCTCTCGTCTGGCGGGCGTATCGTGTCCATCGAATGCGCGCAGGCGGAAAACTACAGCCTGACCGCTGCATTGCCTGCGGATCTGGCGGCGGGAGCGTACGCTATCTCGGTGAGCAACGGCTACGGCGGTGACGCCGGGTTTGTCGATTCGGGCATGGTTACGGTCAACGCCGTCGCGACGTCTGAACCGGCTGTCGTGAGCGTCCTCGACTTTGGCGCGGACCCGACCGGCAAGCTCGACTGCACCCTGGCCATTGTGCAGGCCATGGAGCGCCTTTCCGGGCTTGGCGGCGGCATCGTCACCTTCCCCGGCGGCCGCTATCGCATCGATTCCATACTCCGGTCCGGCATGTTTATCCGCCATCCGCTACGTATCGCGCCCGGTATCACCTTGCGCGGCGAGAGCGCGGACACGGTCAGCCTTTGGTGGCCGGACAAGGGCGAGCCGTTGCCCACTCTGATCGAAGGCGGTCACGATTTCGGGGTCGAGGATGTGAGCATCTACACCCAGGGACGACACCGCAACATCATCAGCGGCGAGAGCAATGTACGCATCCGGCGTGTCCGCATCCGCGCCAACTGCTACTACATGACGGGCGAGAACGGTCGTCCGCACCACCGCCGCAGTATCGACGAGCGCGCATCCGCCATGGGAACCGCGATCGAGGTGTGGGGCGAAAACGTCGAGGTCACCGACTGCGATATCTACACGTCGGCCACCTGCTTCAACCTCAAGCACCTGCACAATGGCTTCGTCGCACGCAACAAGGTGCGCGCCAGCAATATGGTCTTTATCAGCGGCGGGAGCAACATCATTTTCGAGGATAACTCGTTCGAGGGCAATCAGCTCGCATCCGGCGGCAACAATATTGCGCTGCATTTTGGCGCTAGCTCCTGCCGCCACGTCTACTACGCACGCAACCGCGTGGCGCACATCTACGGCGGCGACCACGAGGCTCTCACATTCGACGGCCACGGCACCGCCTACTTCGGGCTCGTGCGTCAGTCTAGCGCGGATTCGTTCGACCTCACAGCCGCACCGATCACTGGCCGCACGAGTCGCGATTCGATGGCGACGCTGCACGATGTCACTGCGTATATCCTCGCCGGACGCGGGGCCGGGCAGTATCGTAGCGTCGCCAGCATCGACGGCAAGCATGTTACGCTCGCGGAGCCGTGGCAGGTCGCGCCCGATGACACGTCGGTTGTGTCCATCGGCGGCTTCAACGGCCGCCACCTCATTATCGGGAATATCGCCGAAGACACCGGAGCCGTGGTCCAACTCTACCCGCCGAACTGCGAGTGCATTGTCGCAGAAAACAAGGCCATCCACGCCAGCAACTTCAACATTGTCGCCAAGCTCGGAGTGAGCGAGGACAGCCCGTTCACACGCGCCGAAGCCAGCTGGTACAACCAGGTGCTCGATAACCATGTCGTGCACGGGAACGCGTGGGGTGGGGGCGAGACCGAGATCGACCGGTGGCTGGGCGGCGAAACCATGCTCAATATCTGGGGCTGGTCGGTCAGCTTCCACGTCGACCAGGACAACGCCGACCAAGACCGTCCCCTCACCGCTGCCGATGTCGCCGCGCTGCTGAAGCGCCCGCAGCCAGTCGCCATCCCGATCTCACGCTACCAGGTGGTACGGCGACACCGGATCGACAACAACAGCAGCATTCGCGTACGCGGCACTGTGGCGGACTGCGTCATCGAAAACTGCTCGCTGTCGAACACATACAAAGGGATTTCTATCGACGATGAGCTTCCACGCGACCAGGAAGAGGGCCTCGACATGCTCTGCTTTGCGCGCGAAGGTTTCCGCGAACCCGGAACGCAGCCCTACCTCGCGCCGACGCAGATCCTTGTGCGCAACAACCATTTCGATCGTTTAGGTACGCGCTACACGGGCACCGCGCTGTGCGACGCGGTGGTGATTGAGGGGGCGGTGGGGTCAACATCGGGGGCAGGAGAGCCTGGCGACTGAAGGCGCGGCTGGGAAGGGCAGATCGGCGGCCTTCGCCGACTCTGAATAGGCCGCAAAGCGGCGCTCTTAGCGCCCGCAGGGGTGCGATCTGTTGCCAGCCATCTGACTCCCCTCGCCTTTCCAAGGAGAGGGGCGGGGGTGAGGTCTGTCCTTCACCCCTTCAAGTGCTTGTCGAAAAAGCCCAACAACAGCGCCACGTTCTCCGGCGAAAAGAACTGCCATCCGCCGTGGCCAGCGCCGGGGATGATCTTCAGGGTCGCATCGTTCCCGGCGGCCTTCAGGGAGTCGTAGAGCAGCTGAGATTGGGCCACGGGGACCAGGCTGTCGGAGTCGCCGTGCATGATCAGGAACGGCGGATCGCCCTTGGCGACAAACGCCATCGGGCTGGCGTCGTGCGCCAGCTCAGGCTTGTCCATCGGGGTGCCGCCGAGGAGCCCAGTCATCATCGCGATTCCTGAGTTGTTGTGATAATCGGACAGCGTTGTGGCGCGCAAATCCGACGGCCCATACCAGTCCACCACCGCCTGTACGGCGCTGGATTGATCCTGCCAGCCACCGTCGCCCTCAAGCCGCTTCTCACCGCTGGTTGTGCCGAGCAGCGCCACCAGGTGTCCGCCCGCAGAGCCGCCCCAGACGCCGACATGCTTCGGGTCGATATGGTACTGCGCTGCATTCGCTCTCAGGAAGCGTATCGCGCACTTGCAGTCGTTGATTTGCGCCGGATACTTCGCGACGCCGCTCAGCCTGTAGTCGATAGAGCAGAAAACGTAGCCGCGCTGTGTCAGGTACTGCGCATATTGCTCCACACCGCCGCGTCCGCCTCCCGACCACCCGCCGCCGTGAACGTATACCACCACGGGGAGCGCACCTGTCGCGCTCGCAGGGATGTAAATATCCATCAGCTGCTGCGGCCCGTTGACCGTGTACGGCACCGCCATTCGCGCATCGACACCTGCGGCGTTCCATCTGGCAACCGCACTAGGCTCATCGGCAACGACACGCTCCGGCCTAACATGCGCCGACCATATCAGCGCAATGGCGAGCGCTACCAAAACTATCGAAACTATGCTTCGTTTCATAACCAAACCTCACGCAATAGCCCGAGCGAAGCGAGACCCACAAAAGGCCCGCCCGGCCCGAGGGCATCCTAAAAACATTCCCTCACCTATCATACCATTGCTCACCCAAACCCTCGTCCCACACCCTAATCGAGACATATTGCAGGCATCCGCGACCATAATAGTTAACTCACAACCAACCACACGACTATGACAACCAAAATCCTCTGCATCGGCGACATACATATTGGGCGTATTCCCGGCCATATCCCGCAATCGTTGGAGCAGTACGCGCTCGCGCCGAGCGTCCTCGGCCCGGTGACCGCGTGGCAGCGGAGTGTCGACGAAGCTATAAGCCAGCGGGTCGATGCTGTCGTGCTTTCTGGCGACCTTGTCGATGACGACAAAGCGTTCTACGCCGCGCTCGGGCCGCTGGAGTTCGGGCTGGAGCGCCTCGGCGCTGAGAATATTCCCGTCTACGCTGTCGCAGGAAACCACGACGGCGATGTGCTGCCCCGGCTCGCGAGTCACCTCGGACGGCTGCGCATCCTAGGGCCCGGTGGCACATGGACGGCCGCCGATCTCCCCGGCGGAGTGCGCATCGCGGGGTGGTCGTTCACTGGCACATCGGTCACGAGTAGCCCCATGCCAGCCTGCGCGGCAGCGCTCGCAGCGTTACCCGCAGCCGCTGGCCCTACCATCGGCCTGCTGCACTGCGATCTGGGAGCGGTGGGCGGGACGTATGCGCCTGTCGCCCACGCGGAGCTCGCCGACCCTGCGGTGTCGGCGTGGCTGCTCGGGCACATCCACCAGCCCGGCAGGCTGGGTTCGCAAGCGCGCCCTGTCGGCTATCTTGGGACGCTGAGTCCGCTGGACCCCACCGAATCCGGCGTCCGTGGCCCGTGGATGCTGACCGTCGACGGCGGTTCCCTCACGATGCAGCACCTGCCGCTTGCGCCGCTGCGCTGGGAAACGTTTGACCTCACGGTGGACGATCTCGACCAGCTTGTCGACTTCGAAGGCTTCATCTCCGAAGCTGTCCGCGCACGCACCGAGGCGCTGACGCCGACATTCGGGGACGCCAGGGCTGTCGGTTACCGTATCAACCTGACTGGCGCAACCCGGCACCATCGCGACCTGCCGAAGAAATGCGCCGACGCGGCCGGGCAGCTTGTCCGCAAGATCGGCGCTGTTGTGTGCTTTGTGGACAAAGTGTCGTGCACGGAGACGCGTCCCGTGATCGACCTCGCGGCATGCAGCAACGGCACCGATCCGCCTGCAGTCCTCGCTCGCATGCTCCTCGATATCCAGCAGCGCACCGAGACCGGCAACGCTCTCATCGCCCGCGCCATCCCGCGCCTGTCGGCGGAGCTGCGGCAGGACAGGTGGGTGCACATGGACCCGCTAACGCTAGACCAGGATTATGCCGCCGCGATGCTGCTGCGCGCTGGCTTCCGCGCTCTCGATGAGCTGTTGGCGCAACGCGAGAACGCTGGGGAGGTGTCGCTATGATCCTCACCCACTTGAAGATACGCCAGATGCCGGGGATAGTCACTGAGTTCGAGATTAGCGCCGACGGGGAGCGCATGAACATTGTCGAGGGCCCTAACGGCAGCGGCAAGACCACGCTGTGCCGCGCAGTGCAGGCGCTGTTCTGGCCGACAGCGAGCCACGACCGCGCCATCGGGGCCACATTCACCGACACCGACGGTACCTACACCGCAAGCACTGGTCCCGGCGACGGCGGCGCGGTTCGCTGGCGGCGCAATGGCGACCCGTGCGAGCCGCCTTGCACCCCGCCCGCACACCTTGCCGCGTGTATCCTGCTGCGCATCGACGAGATCATGCCCGCCGACCAGAGCGGTGACGACGAGATGGCGCGGCGCATCGCCAAAGAGATGGCGGGCGGATTCGATCTCGATTCGGTGGCGGCGCTCGACGAGTTCAAGTCGGTCGTCTACCGCAACCTCAATTCCGACTACCTTGAAAAGGTGCGGCAGTACGAAAAGCTCGTACGTGATCAGGCAGCCATTGCCGAGCGCGAAAAGGAACTGCCAATCCTCGACCAGAAGCGGCAGTCATCGGACGAAGCCCGCGCCGAAATCGCGATGCTGCAGACAGGTGTGGCGCTGGCCAAGACCCGCGAAACTCTCGCGGCGCTGGATGCTGCCGCGCAAGACTTCCCAGCTGACATGGATAAGCTGAGCGCCGATGACAATCGCCGCCTCAAGCAGCTCACCGATGATATCGCAGCAAAGGCCGCCGACATCACCGCCGCTGATCGCCGGATCGAGACTGCGTCCCGCGCCATCGAAGCGAGCAGCTTGCCCGGCGGAAAACCCGTCGACGAGACCGAGCTAGGAGCATGGGACCGCGCCGCGCAGGATTGGGCGCGCCTTGAAAGCGCGCTGGAACACGACACGAAGGCGCGTGTCGAGTCAGCCGCACGCCACGAACGAGTCCGCGCCAGCGTCGCGCCCCGGGGCAGTAGCGACGCGCCGAATCTCTCGCCCGATGCCATCGCCGAAGCTGCCGCATGCGTCCAGGAGCTGCTTGAGCTGCGGCGAGCCCGCGCGCCCATCGAGGACGCGCTCAGCCGCCCGGATCCTGTCGCGCCCGCAAGCGCCGACAGCATCGCCCGCGCCACCGAAGCCCTCGCGGGCTGGCTCGCGTTGCCTGATGCCGCGCCTGCGGCTGACAAGCTCGCACCGTACTTAATGCCAATCTTTGCGGTCGTCGTAATAATGGCGCCGCTGTTTGTTCACATCTTCAAGCTCCAGAACCCGCTTATCACGGGTTTGCTGCTGATTATATCGGCCGCGATCGGGGCAATCGGAGCGAGACTCGCTACACGCACCAAGCCCGACACGCGCACCGTTACGCTGCGCGCTGAGATCGAGCAGCGGTACGCCAGCTTCGGACTCCCTACGCCACTCTCGTGGACTCGTGATGCCGTCCGCGCCGCGTTCGACAACCTTGCGCCACTGGCCGCCGCCGCCGCCGTCGCAGCCGATGCTAGGGTCCGACGCGCCAGCCTTGAAGCGGAGCTCGCGAAGACAACGCCAGCCGCCGAGGCCGCCGAGCGCAAACGCGCCGATATTGAGCAGCGCTATGCCCTCGATCTCGGGTGGAACTCGCAAGGCCCGCTCTGGTACCTCGACACGCTGATCGAATACCGCCAGGCCGCGAGTGACCTAGACGAGGCCGTCGCCGCCGAACGCGCCACCGCAGACCAGCTTGCCGCTGTCGCCGCCACGGTGAATGCGTTCCTCGCGGCCAGCGGTGCAGACGAGTGCCCGAGCGCGACACTCGCCGCCGCGTCGCTTCTCCAGCTTCGCCAGCGCTCCACTGCACTCGCGAACGCGCTCGCGGAGCGAGACCGCGCCACCGCTGACCGAGACGCCGCGATCACGAAGCTTGCCGAGCGCAACGCGGAGCTTGCTGCATTCCTCGCCGAACGATCATGCGTCGACGAAGCCGATTTTGCGGTGCGCTTCGAGCGGCTGCCTGATTGGCAGAAGCTTTCTGAGGACAAACGCCAGTCGCAAGCTGCGGCCAATCACGCCATCGCGCAGCTTCATGCCCGACCGGACCTTGTCGCCGAAGCCGCTGCGACTCTTGCGGCGAAGCTCGCCGACGCCGAAAGGCTGGCCGCCGAATATACCAGCGTGACGCAGAACATCGAGGCGATCAAAGCCGCAGTTACCGCTGCGCGAGCTGCTACCGATACCGAGAAGGCGCGAGACTTGCGAGATGTGGCAAAGGAAGAGGTCGCCGCCAAGCGTGAGAACGCGCTCTTTGCCGTCGCGGGGCAGTTCATGCTAGAGCAGGTGGAATCCGAGCACCGGCAGACCAGTTCGGGCATCTTGCAGCAAGCGTCGGCGCTGTTTGCGCGCTTCACGAACAACGCCTACACACTCCGCGTGGTGCGACCGCAGGACAGGAGACAGTCCGCACGCTACAGCGCGTTCGATACAACGCATAGCACCACCAAATCGCTCGCGGAGCTGTCCGCTGGCACCCGGATCCAACTCTTGATCGCCGCTCGCGTCGCGTTTGCGGTGTCGTCCCAGGGCGACTCGCGTATGCCGCTGTTCTTCGACGAGGTCCTCAAGCACAGCGACCCCGAGCGCACCCAGGCTATCGTCAAAGCTCTCGCCGAACTCCTGCGGCAGAACCGCCAGATCTTCTACCTCACCAACGAACCGCTCGACGTCACCCGCATCAGCGCTGTTCTCGCGGGCGAAAAGCTGCTCGCACCCAACGTCATCGACCTCGCCGCCATTCGCCGCCTTCACGACGGCTGGCGCGGCGGACAAACGCCGCAGCTTCCCGAGCGTACGCCTGTGCCGCTGACCGACGGCCTGACAGCCCGGGAGTATGCGTCCCGAATCGTCGTCACGCGCTTCGACCCTACCGCGCCCGTGGACTCCGCGCATCTTTTCTACGCGCTCGACGATCACCTGAGCCTGCTCTACGACGCCCTTGTGCGCGGTGTCGAAACCGTCGGCGCATGGCGCAATCGCGACGGCCGCGTCCACCTGCGCCTCAGCGGCATAACAGCAGCCGCAGAATCCACCATAGACTCCCGCTGCAACGCCCTCGCCGCCTTCGTCGACGCCTACCGCCAGGGCCGCCCCGCGCCGCTGACGTACGATGCGCTCCTAGAAGCGAGGGTGAGCGCAACATTCTTGCCGCGCATTTGGGAAGCGTGCCAGGCTGTGAATGGCGATGCGAAACACCTACTTGCCGCCATCTCCGCAGGCGATTTCGGAATCAGCCGTTTCCAGAAAACAAAATACGACGAGCTCGCCGAATACTGTCGCGACCGTGGCTACCTTACCGACACTCAGCCGCTCACAGCGAACGAAATCACCGCCATCGTCTGCGCCGCCGCGCCCGAGATCGCCGCCGAGGATCTGCGGGCCATGACCCACCGCTGGTATGACTACGCTGCGGCGGCAGGAGAGGACACTGTATCGTAACCCTGCTGACGACGAGGTACCCGGCCCGCCAAGCCGTGGTCGGTGACCTCGCTTCCGAGCGCGACATCATATGCCCCGCTTGCGGGGACTGGCGCGCTAAAGCGACGAGGGGTACTAAAAATAAACTTACGTTCGTATTAAATATACAATTTGTCAGTTTTATGGTACACTATAGGTGTAAAGAAACTTTGCACCTTGACAACGCGCACCAGCGCCTTATAGCCCAGCGACGCCCACCCGGGCCGCCGCCGCTCCCGCACACGTCCCTCTTCGACTCACCAAGGCCACCCGTAAAGCCGAACCCGCTCATCGAAGCCCCGCGAGCGGGGTGGCGAGCCTAAGCGAGCCGGGGTCATCGATACTCCGCTCGTGGCAGCGAGCCAAACGAGCGGGGGTAATCCTGCCCACAATTTTGCGCGCAAAAAAAGAATCGCGTTGCGCAACGCAAAACACGCAACAGACCCCGGCGCGTGCCGCGCCACCCCAAAATTTGGGGTTGTGATGATGCTGATCTTCTTGGCTGATTGCAGGTACTTTCGGAACTGGACTGTAACGCGGCGTGTTGTTGCCAATTCTGAACTCATCGCCTTTCCTTTAGGATGACTTGCCGTCTGCGGCCAGAGGAGAGGTTCCTTTCCGCTCCTGGCCTCGCACCTACACAAGGCCCGCCAAGAACTCCCAGCATCCGACACCGTCGAAGCGGTGTTCGTCGTCGAAGACGTGGCCGTGGAGGCGCTCCGGGCAGCCGAGCGCATCGTACACTTTTGCGGTCTCGTCGATTGCCCTGCGGAACGCCGCCACCGGGAAGATCGGGTCGCGTTCACCGTTCTCGCACCACAGGCCGCGCGGCGCGACTGCTCCGGCGATATCGGACATCTCAAGGTCCAGGCGAAGGCCGGGCATGAAGTTGTCGATACAGTGGTCGATACTCATCACAGACGACGAGAATTCGTTCAGGAAGCCGCTCACCATTGCGGCCTTGATACGCTCGTCTAGCGCGGCCAGAAACAGGGTGTTCAGGCCGCCGCCGCTGATCCCCATTGCTGCGATCCGGTTGCCGTCGACTTCGGGGCGGGTCAACGCGTAGTCTATGGCGCGCATGCCATCGTACGCTCGCCAGCCCGCCATGGTCTGGCCCAGCATCAGCGCTGCGCCGGATGGGATCTGGCAGTTGGTCCCCCAAATTCGCCGCCCGAATCCTAGGATCTCTATGGCTAGCACAGCATAGCCGCGCTCAACCGCCTGCACGGCGAACGAGTGGTGGTAATCAGGCTCGGGAAGCGGTGCGCCAGCCTCGTCGAGCCCGACCACGGCGTTCACTCCGTAACCGTGGCCGTGGAAGCAGACCATGCAAGGGAACGGGCCCGGGCCCGAGAGCGGGGTGAGGAAGTAGGCGAAGACGGGCAGCCCTTCGCGGCTTTCGAATGCGATCTCCTCCCGCCGGTAAGCGCCGCCGACGATCACAGGCTCCGCGAGTGATCGCGCATGGAGGGGCGACGGTGTCGGGGGAAACCCGCCAAGGATGGCCGCAAACCGCGTGCGCACCGCAGCCTGCCACGCGGCAACAGACTCGGGAGCGCGGTCGGTGACGTTGCTGAAGCTCAGGTGCGGCACTGGCGGCACTTGCGATGCGATCCAGGAAGCAGGGCTGAACGATCCAGGTACAGTTTCAGACATGGGTTTACCTCGAATGAAGGAAGTGGGCGAGAGCTGACTCTATAGGCAACTACAGGCGGTCGGTTACCGCGTAATGGGCCTCAAAATCTGTATAAACGTACCGATGCTGTTGGCGAGCAGTAGCAGCGAGAGCGTCGACAGCACCGCCGCCGTCAAAGCTAGCCCGCGCACAACCGTACCTTCGTGCGGCCGGGTCACTTTTAGGGCCGTAGCGCTGAAAACAAAGACTGGAAACCCGATCACGGCGATGACAATCAGCGCGATCAGCGAAGATTGGGGCGTTGGACCGAAAACGCCGGGCATGCTGCGCCATACCGTTGTCATAAACAGCGTTGCTGCCAGCACGACTGACCATGTGGCGTGAAGAACGACCTGCTTGGTCAGCGGGGCGTCGTCAGGGTCCGGCTCATCGTCGTCGGGAATGATAAAGTCGTCCAGGTCGTCTTCGTCCGGCTCGATATCGCGTTTGCGCATTGGTTGTATTGTCCGTGGGAAAGTGCTGGAAGCATCATCGCACAACAGACACTTCGTCGGTGTCAGATTCGCTGTTGCGGAGCGTTGCACCTGCTTCCCACGACAGGCAATTTCAGACATTGACCGTTGTAGACAGTTACTTCATATTGCGATTTGTTGCAAATCTGTGATATAATCTACACATAGTATGGATACAAGTGATTTCCGCAATGGCATCTCGATAATACAGGACAACGATATTTACACTATCGTTGAGTTTCAGCACGTTAAGCCCGGCAAGGGTGGGGCTTTCGTGCGCACTACGCTTCGCAACGTAAAGAATGGACGCCAAGTCGATAAAACCTTCCGCGCTGGAGAGCGGATGGAGCAGGCGGTTCTGGAGCGACACTCCTACCAGTACCTTTACAATGACGGCGAAGAGTATTTCCTCATGGACAAAGAGTCCTTCGAACAGATGAGTGTTCGCAAGGAACAGATTGGCAATGGCGTCAAGTATTTAAAGGAAAATATGGACGTCACTGTGCAGACCCACAAGGATCAGATCATCGGGGTGGAAGTCCCGACATTTGCTGAACTTGAAGTAACTGAAACTGCCGGCAGTGAAAAGGGTGATACAGCGTCGGGCGGAGGCAAACCAGCCACCGTCGAAACCGGCGCAGTAGTAACGGTCCCATTCTTTGTCAAAATTGGTGACAAGATAAAGATCGACACCCGTACCGATACGTATCTGGAACGCGTGAAGTAGACGCACGACGAACGCATTCGTAAGCCAGCAAGACGGCTCAAGCGCCGATTGCCGAAGGCTGCAAGATGTAAGACCCAGGTGTTCCGCCAGCCGCGCCGCCCCATGGACGGGCTTCGTGGTGGTGGCGGAACGCTTGGAGCGATGCGTTCACGACGGATAGCGTCGCCGCACCGGCATAAGTCGAAACGGCTTCGACGCTTCTCTGGATCTTGCCCGCGCAACGGAGAGCTGATATGCCGGAATCTTTTGACCTCGACGACTACGATCCTATTGGCCCGCCGCCTAATCTGACGCCGGATCCGCCGCCCCCGCCGCCTCCCGCACCCCTTCCCACTCGCCGGGCCCAGCCTAGCGCGTCAGAAGTGAACCTCGACGAAGCGGTCGATACCGGTGATCAGCCAGAGAATACCCCGCCTAGCGCGCCGCCGACCGGCATTCCGCGCCGTGCCCCTACAGGTGCTGTTCGTCCGCCCACTGGCTCGATTCGCCCGGGAACGGGTTCGATCCGACCCGGTACCGGAGCCATCCGTCCTGGCACAGGCTCACTTGGTCCGTCTGCCGGAGGTCCGCCCTCTCGGTCGTCCAGCACTATCGCTGGCGGTGGGGCGGGAGCTCCACCCAGCACGCAGACGACCGCTGGCGCGACCCGCGGTCCTGGACAAACAGGCGTACCGCCGCACAGCAAGGCCAGCGACCTGCTGCGCGGACATCCGAACTATAAGGCGCAGGAGACCCGCGAGAACAAGCCGTTTCTCCCGCTGCTGACCGAAGAGCGCCGCCCAACTCGCGCCGACGATGCCGTGATCGCCGTCCTCTGGACCGCAATCGGCGTTGTAGCGTGCTGCCTTGTCTATTACCTGTGGGGCCTGTTCTCGGGGTCGCTCTCCACGGAGCACTTCAGGGCGCTCGATGCATCTAATAAGTCTCGCATTCTAGGGAATATAGGCCTCGCGCACACCATCCTGGAGTACGCTCTTTACGTCGGTGTAGCGGCCATTCTGTTCCTGTTTTACGACGAAGCGTTCAGCGGCTACTGCCTCTTGCTCCTCGCTGTGTTTCTGCAAGTAGGGCTACCCTTTGTTGGTTCGCAGTACTTCGCCCTCTCACGTATGGCGGAAGGTGATGCCGCACGCCAGATGTACAAAGACGCGCAGACGGTGGCGTGGGTGCCAGGTATCCCTGGCTTGATCCTGATCGGAATGGACCTGATCCGCAAGTTCATTTCTGGTCTACAGGAGGCTCGGTTCAAACGGAAGCATCTTCAGTATGGTCAAGGTGTCGTCAAGCAGGCCAAGTCGCGCAACGTCTTCCTGGGCTTCTGCTGGGACATGCCGTACTGCCGCGACGAAGTTCGAGTCAAATGCCCGATCTTCTTACGTAAGCGCGGGCCGTGCTGGCGAACCAAGCGCGGATGTATGTGCGACGAGACCATCGTGCTCAACGCCAATGCGGAGAACTGGAAGGCCAAAGTGGACGCCGCCGACCAGTCGATCAAGCAGGGCGCCAAGGCCAAACCGCGACCTGTGGCATCAATCAGTCCGCAGCAGATGATGTCCGACGCCTTCAAGCGCGAGCGCTGCCGCCAGTGCGTCATCTACAACACTCACCAGGAGCAGAAGTATAAGGCCCTTGTCGGTGTCACGTTCGCAGCAGCGGCCGTCGCGCTCTACATGTTCTCGGGCATCTTCCTCAATTCGGTGATTACTGGTTACAAGCAGATGGACAAGATGACGACGCGTCTGTCGTTCGCTGCTAACCCGCAGTCGCACACGGGCATCAAGACCCCGCCGCCGTCATCCGGCCGACCGGCGCCGACCACCGGGGCCGAAGTCATGGAAGGCGCCAGCACCGACATGAGCACGCCCGTCGCCTGGGTTCTTCTGGCCATCGTCACGGTAGTTCTGCTATCGAAGTTCCTGAACTTCATCGAGTACATCTGCTTCAAACTCAAGCTATGACGCGGCGCTGGGCACCGCAAGCCTTAGACATAGAGAAGCGCCGCACCGTACCCTCCCAGATCGATGCGGCGCTTCTTTATGATACCTGCGGGAAGCCGTCTACTTTCCCGCTTTCGCGGCGGGCGGGGTTGTCGATACCACCGGCGAACCGCCTAGAGTTTGACCGTTTGCCTTAGCGAAGCGGGCGATTGCCTGATACTTAGGCGATGTCGCAGGGTTGTCGTCCCAGTTCTGCAGCACACCCCAGCTTCCCCACTTGGACCAGCGGCCAGTCGATGCGAAGTACGAGAACGTGCCCCCGCCCGCTGCCCGCCACGCGTCGAAGTACTTGTCGTAGATCGCGCCCATTCGCGGGTTATCGTTCGCCGCGATGAGCAACTTGTTGAGCGCCTCGTTGTTTGGCGCGTTGCCGACTCCCACCAGATGTTGGCCGCCTTCGTAGGCGATCAACTGCAGCTGATACTTGTCGCAGATGGCCTTCTGGTCGTTCATCCACTTGGTCGACTCGGGGAGGCACGTCGTCTCGACATAGTCCAGGATCTGATCAACGGTGCCAGCCGCTATTTTGTCGGAGTCCAGCGTCTTGCCGCCGGGGCTTGGAAGATAGGTCAGATACGGCGCGATTGCGAGCGCGTCGGTGGACTTATACGCCTCCTCGAACGGCAGCACGATATGGTCAGTCCACCACGAACTGCCCGCCTGCCAGGCGATGGTGCGCACGAGCCGCTCGTGCCCGCCGAACACGTCGGTCCAGATCTTGAAGATCTCCACGGAGCGGTGCGCATAATACATTCCGCCGCCTTCCCATGGTCGCTCCTTGACCCCGAAGCCTAGTTCGGCGCCCTTCTGCTGCGAATACTTAGTCTGGTGGAACATGCTGTTCCAGACCTCGTTTGAGTATTCGATGTAGACCTTGCGCTTGGGACTGAGCTGCTGCTTCACAAGGGTGGCAAAGTTCCGGATATAGTCGTCGTCGGCCTTATCAGGCATGCAGAACCATGGGTCCGCGCCAAGTCGGTTAGCAAGGTCCACCATCAATTCGACAGGGACGCCCTTGCGGTTGGCGTAGCTGAAATCGTCGACGTGAGTGCGGTCGGCCCAGTGCGCCACTTCGGTGTTGTTGGTGTCCATCCAGTCCATGAACCGAAGCGTCGACAGGCCGCGCCATCGGTTCAGGAACGCGGGGCTGAATGGCTCTGTCTTGTATGTCTTCTCGCTGCCGGGGACAAGTACGCGGATGTTCTTCGGGTAGTCCGTTGGATCGATTGCCGTGATTCGAACCCAGAACTCGCCGCGCGCCTTGTCGGGGGTGAACGCAATCCGCCCAGGAGCGTTTGAGTCGATTGCGCTATTGGTCACTTCCAGCGTGCCCTTGCCATCAAAGAGCAACACGAACTGTCCGCTGGGGATGTGCTGGCCCAATCCCGTGCACATCGGCACTTCGACAAAGCAGTCCGGATCAAGCTTCGTCACCCATCCCTTCGCATCGAGCGAAAGCTGTGGCCCTTTACCCCACGATTGGCCCTTCTGCTGGCTGATCCACTGACGCGACATCTTCATCAGGTCGACCAGCGGCAACTCGGTGTTCCAGTCGCGCAGACCGTCCAGGTTCATGCCGAGGCTGGTCGGCAGTTTCGTCGCTGTGGTCGGCGTTGGAGCCGTGGGGGCCGTGGGGGGCGCTGCGATGGAGCTTGCAGTCAGTGCTGCAAACAGAGCGGCTGAAGCAATGAGTTTCGCTATGGACATTGTAGTGATCGTGTCTCCCCGTCGGCCAGACCTCTAGCCAGCGGGCCTTTCTTCGTGAGTTACTTCCAGTTGATCGTAAAGGGCACCCTACCGCGCGCTCGCCGCAGTGACTGCGAGGAGGGCAGGTATGCCGCGACGGTCGGGTCCGAACGCGAGGTCAATCTTGTCGATCACCACGTCCGGACGCGGGTTGTTCCATTGCATCGAATACGCCACCGCCGACTGATCCGAGCCTGCGTATGGCTTGGTCCATGCGACCTGCGCGCCGGGCAACACTGCTGGGGTCGCCTGCCTGTAGTCGTCAACGCTCACTTCTGCATAGATGGGAACCTTTATGGTCTGGCCATCGGCGTACTGGATGATGTAGTCGGCCATCTCGAACTGCTTGCGGTCGCGGAGGTCATTCGCAGTCCGCCGCTGGTCGATTCGTGCTGCCTGCAGGAAGAACAAGGCATCCGCCTTGAGCCCCACGGGGATGCCATCAACGCGGCTC
The DNA here is from genome assembly GCA_036504535.1 of Capsulimonadaceae bacterium. GTDB lineage: Bacteria > Armatimonadota > Armatimonadia > Armatimonadales > Capsulimonadaceae > JARLGU01. Next base: position 166,216 of record DASXUY010000037.1, on the reverse strand, counting down.
GGGAGGTTGCCGGGAATGCCCCCGCCGCCCAGCATGATGGCGTTTGGCACGGGCGACGTCGTGAAGTTCGCGATATTGTACTGCACCCCGGCGAACGGCTGCAGGCCGCGCGGCAGGTCGGCAAACGTGTAGCGCTTATCGCCAAACCATCCCTGGTCGGTGACATACTGGTTAGCCTGCTTTGAGATGTCGAGCGGTGTGTATGTCATGTTCGACGCCCCCGCGACAATCGTCTTTGCGCCTGTAAACTCGGCGTTCAGGTTGTGCAGGATCGACGCGAGGATCGCTCGCTTCTTGCCCGCGTTTTCAGGGTTGACTTCGGTGTCCTTGAACTTGACGTTGCAGAGGATGATGCCGCCCTTGCCCTGCGGGTACTGCATTATTGCGCCTATATTAAGAAGCGGCTTGACCTTTTGATAGAACTCGGGCGATCGATAGGCTTTGAGGTAAATGTTGTCAATGCCGACCAGTTCTTTGCCGTTCTGCGTGTGCGCTGGATCGTGCAGCCAATCGTCAATTGTCATCGTAACCTGTTCGGCGGCGCGGGGCGGTGTTACGGCGAACGACTGCACCGAGTTATCGGGGACAGTGTCAAACGACACGCGGTCGGTATCGCCGAACAGCAGGCTCACCTTCGTGGTTCCTTCGTAGTTGGTGTCGCTAGCCCACGTGAACTGGGTTATCTTTTCGGGTCTGGCAAGCGTGATCTGGACTTGTACGGGCTTCCCATCCGTCTGGGCTGGCAGGTTAATAATCAACGGCCAGAACCCATCGTTCATCGTGTAGTTGTTGACGATATTGTTCCACGCGAAGAACGACGATTTGGCAAACGGGGCGACGTCATCATAGTCAATGACGAAGCTGAACGCGTCCGGGTCGGGATATTCGCCTTCCGCGAAGTTGAATATCTTCTTACCGGTGCCGAGAACGATCCCTGATGTCGGCAAACCCGCCGCGAGGGGATTTCGGACGGCTGGCCACGTGACCTTTTCGGCACGGAATGGCCGCATGATATGGGCGACGCCTACAAGCTTGTTGAAGTCTGCGAGCGCATCAGGGCCGACTGCATTGAGCACGATCCAGCCGCCGCCGTTGGTGAATGATGAGACTGCCGCAGGCGAATCGGCGAGCGCTTTGATGTTCGCTGGCGAACCGTGAACAACTGCGATTCCGCCGGAGTTGGTAAGAGCGGCGAGAGGATCAGGTTTCCTGGCATAGGTGACGCCGATTGTGTCGAGGGCCTTCGTTAGCTGCGGACTGCCGTCAACCACGGCGCTCACCGGGTGAACCTCCTGGGCATAGCTGCGCCCGTAAGAGATCATGTTCAGCAAGAGTTGCGCGGCGACGGGGTTTGAGGCCACCTTTTCGGCGATCAGTAGCTGACTTACGAGGACGAGGCCCTTTCCGGAGACCATCTGCGCCATCGCTGAATCCTGCAATCTATCGCCGCATTGGACCAGCGACCGCCCGCCGACAGTCGGCTTAACATAAGCGAGCCGATAGTTCGTCCCGTCGCCGCCCCATGCGAAGAAATCGCTCTGCTGCAAACCCGCAAACAGTGGGTGCGAAGGGTCTTCAATGAATGCAATTGACCCGGTACCGGCAAGCGTCGTATCTGGCGCGACGTCGCCGGGCAGGGCTTGATACTTGAGCGGGTTCTTCTGCTCAAGCACAATGACAACACGCCCGGGAAGAGCGTAGGCAGACAGCGCGCTCGAACCGCACTCGGCGGGGCCGATGGCGTCCTTGCCGATAACGAGCACTTTGGCGCGTTCGGGCAGTTGGTCCAGCGTGGCGACGGGCACGAACTTCACGCCCGAGCCGGTCAGAAATGGGGTGACCGACTTATTAGGGTCAAACACGGCGACCTGTTGGCTACTGGTGCCGGACGCCGCTAGCTTCGCAGCAGAGTGGTTGACCGCTGCGGGGGCGAGCACGGAGATCGTCTTGGCGTCCGTAAATACCTGCTTGCCGTCAACTGCTAGCGTCAGGCGCAATGAGCCCGGCTGGCGTCCGGTGACGACGGGCATAGGCAGCAGAATATCAAACTTCTCATTGCCGCCGGCGAGCACGCGATGGACGGAGCTCGCTTGCGCTATCGGCTTGCCCGCTACCGTGAGGGTCCACGTGAACGTGATCGGCGAGTCGAAACGCGTATCGTTGAACAAGCCAATCGTACGCGTCACTTTTTGGCCGGATCCGAATGTCGTATCCCATTGCCGCACCAGCGCTGCGATTGGCTTCCAGGCGTTGTACGTTGCGCCGGGCACGTTTTTCGTTGACCACCAGAGGTCAAAGCTCACATCGGTCCATCGATATCCCTGGGCGAAGATGTCCGCCGCGAGGCTCATCGCGGGACCAGCTTCCTGCTTGCCGCCCGACGCCGCTTCACCGTAAAGTGCTGTGTAGTCGCGTGGGGCGATGCCAGCGGCGTAGAAGTTCTCGCCTAGCAGGATGGGTTTGGACTGCGTGATGGGCCAGACTTGATTGTGAGCCAGTGCTGACCTATCGTAGACGTCGTTGATCAGATTCGAGAAATAGATGCGGTCCTGAAACGGGCGCGAGTTCTTGGGCTCAAGATAGTGGCCGCCGTAAACTGGGAAGCTCTCGTCAAGGAGAGCGTTGCCCCCGTCAACCATGAACGGACGCGTAGGATCGACGCTTCGAACCACATCCGCGCTCTTGTGGTGCTCGCGTGTGGTCACTTCGTCGTTGCCGAATACGTGACCGTTGATAAACGTCACTTCGTTTTCGATTGACCAGATGAAAATCGATGGATGGTTGCGCTGGCCCTTGATCCATGCGCCAAGCTGTGCTCGATAGTTCTCCCAAAGCGCTGCATTCTTGAGGTCGTAGAGCCCGTTGGCTCCCTCACCGTCGAATATCCCGGTGCGCCGAACGCAAACTCCGTGAGCGTCCATGAAGTCAAGGTCGCTTTCGTCAGACTCGCTCTCGCCCCACATTCTGTGCATCGTTTGCCCATGAGCCTGATATGTTGCGAGGAACGCATCCCCTTGCCCGCTGGTCGTCGTGTCCTCGCGGCCGTGCCATGGGACGCCGTTCAGCTTGAAGCCAGCGCCTTGCCAGTCCCATTCGCGAAAACCGAATTTGGTGGTTCTCTGGTCGATTGGCTTGCCGTCAACGGAGAGCGTCGTAACGACGTTGTATTGGTAAGGATCGTCGGGCCACCACAGGCGCGGGTTCTCCCACGGCTCGGTAAGCTTGAGGACCGCGTCGGCACCCGCCGGTACAACCACAACCCTGTTGGCGAACGTCTTCTGAACTTTGTCGCCGCCGAGTCCTACAACCGCATTGCCGATGTTCACGGTGATCGCAGCTGCTGTGGAGTTGTGAAGCGTGATTTCAAGGCCCAGGCTCTTGGACTTGACAGACGGCATCGCGAACACGTCGGCGACGTACGCCTTCCCGGCAACGACCAGCGAGGGCGTGCGGAGCAGGCCTGTCGCCTGATCAGTCAGCACGGGCATATCGAGGGTTGCTCCAGCATAGTGCCAGAAGCTGAACGGCAGATACTGCAGATGGGCTTCGTTCTTCTTATCGCAAAACCCGTAGAACGCGTCCTTGATCCCGATGGCGATCTCGTTGACCTGCCCGGGGCGCACGGCGGCAGTAATGTCACAGTCCCACGGCGCGAATTGGTTTCTCGTAAAGCCGCACGGTTTGCCGTTGACGAATACGGTCGCCGCCATATTGACCGACGGTAGGCGGAGGAGAACGGAATGCCCCCCGATTTCGCCTGGTAGGGAGACGCGTGTTCGCAGCCAATAGCGGTGGACGTACGCCATTTCAGGGCGGGACTTGTTGCGGTTGCTCGGTATTGGGATCGCGCGCCATATATAGTCTGCGAATGCGGGCTGCGCTTTGATGGGGCCAAGCCGGTCGTCCAGCGCTACCTCGTCATCGGAAGTGATCTGCCATGTGCCCGCCAGCGGCGTTGATGATTGCGCGGCGGTTGCGGGGGCGGCCGCGGCGAAAACCTTCGCCGCGGCGGCTTTATCGTCCTCGTCCAGCCCATCCGACTGGCCCGGATGGCTGTAGCCGTTCGGGTGAAACGCGGCCGTGGTGATGCAAAGCGCGTCCGACGCGTACTTGATCTTTGCTGGCTGCCCTTTAGCGTCAAGAGTTTTCGGCAGGTGAATTTCCAGCGTGTGCGGGCCAGCCGCGATCTGACGCGCGCCCAATGTGAGCCAACCAAGGGGAACCCACGTCTGCAGCTCCTCGACGTCAATGGTCGGCTGATCCGGAGTGACACTCGTCCATACGCCGCCATCGATGCGCCACTCGAACGGGGAGCGGACGAGCTCGAAGCCGACACGGTCCCAGACTGTGTAGTTTGCTGCTGTGGGCGCGTCGAACCTGTATGACAGGATGATCCCTTCGGCGGGCACGCCGCTTGCAACTGCCGCAGGCTCCAGCGAGTAGTGCAGCCATTTTCCACCCGAAAGGTAACCCGGTCGTCCCATACCCTCGACGACGGGCACAGCGGTGGCTGGAACGGCGGCGGTTAGCGACTCGCTTTCGATCCAAACTGTGGGGGATGGGGCGGCGTGGGACGGAGATGACGCCAGCGGCAGCAGCAATGATGCTATTGCCGTGCGAGTGAGGGCGGCGCGATTGATAGTATTCATATTTTCTTACAGTGCCCCGGTGATCAGGATAGTGCCGGGGCCGAATACGCCGAGGGTGCTAGAACGCCATGAAGGCTTTGTAGCATGGCTGGAAAGCGAAGTTAGCGTTGTCCTGGCACGAATTAGCTGTCGTCTTGTCGTTCGACATGTCGCCGAAGTTGGCACTTTTAACGTGCCCGTCGGCATAGAGGGCGTTGATTCGCTCAGTGTGACGGAACTGCAAAACGCCACCGCCGTTATTGCCGCCGATGGAGGGCGGATTGCCCATGGCAACGACTGGCATCTGTGTCGATGCTGTGCTATAGGCGTAGTTTATCTCGTTGTAAAAGAAGTTCGGATTGAATCGGCCGGTAGGATTAGACGAATAGAGAAACTCATAGGCAGTTCCATTAGAGCCAGCCGTATCCGCAATCCACATCACCTGACTCGGGCTGGCGATTTTGGATACATTTCCGACCCAGGCAATTGAGCATGGCGTATCGGTGCAGAAACCTTGCGGCGTCATCCCCTTCGTGTAGAGGGCAATCATGGCATACGATCCCATGTTGGATCCGGTGACCGGGTTTGTCAGCTTCTTCGCATAGCAGAATCCGCTGGTTGGGGCCGACGGGCAGTCGAAGACGCCTGTGCTTTTGACGTACGGGAACACAGCGTCCATCCACGTGTATTGCGTCACGCCATCAAGGGCCGGTCCCGCGCCGAGACCCGGAGCGTAGTAGACGCTGGCGGTGGGTGACGCAATATCTTGCGTCGCGCTGTACCATGGGCGAATTGCCGCTTCATCGTAGTCCTGGCAGTACTGCAGCAAGCCGACACCAATTTGCTTGAGGTTGCTTGTGCACGTCGTTTGACGCGCCTTTTCGCGCGCTTTGGCGAATACGGGGAAAAGTATAGCTGCGAGAATCGCTATGATTGCGATAACTACGAGTAGCTCAATAAGAGTGAAACCGATGCGTTTATGTAGCTTCATAATTGTCACCTTTGCGACCACGTTTTCATGGTCGTGTGCTTGCTTACTATAACATGACTTACCCTACGATAGTTCGATGACTATTTTAGTGCCTGACACTGCGGCAGGAGGCAAGTATACGTTTGTCGGCACATCGCGGTCGCCGTCCATTAGGCGCTCCAGCATTTCGAACATCACGGATGCCACTTTCGCTGGGTCAACTTTCAGCGAAACGATCTTCTCTTCCCACCCGATTAACATGGCGCTTCCCGCATTGGCGTGTGTAGCCACGTGGAAGTCGCGGCCTACCGCGATTCCGGCTTCCTGGGTAGCCCCCAGTATTCCAAGCGTCATCAAGTCGTCGGTCACGACAACGCCATCGGGGCGGCGGTCCGCCGGAAGTGCGAACCATTCGAGTGCAGTGCGATAGCCAGCTTCCTGCGAGCTAACCGCAGGCATCCACGGGCCCGGGCAGACGGCCGTTGTCACGGGGCGAATCAGGTCCGCGTAATACGACACATGATCGCATTTGAGCGCGGTACGAAAGACTTCCAGGCCGTAATCGTTAAACTGCGCAACATCTTCCGCAACAATCACACGGTTATCGGGGCGAGCCAGAGCAATACGGCGGCAGCCGCGAGATGTCAGGTTTTCGACACCCGATCGTATAATGGCGTGCTCATCGAGCCCCACCATATGCGAACCCCAGCCCGCAAACACCACGACAGGCACTCCGTGGCTTTCGATCCACTGGACGCCTTCCTTGAATGTGCCGACGTACAGCACACCCTGGACTCGCCCCGCCGCAATATCGGCGGTCAATGCTGCTGGCAGTTCTAGCGCGTCTCCAACGATCGACGAAAAGTGTAGTTCGAGGAGCTCGTTGTGCGATTCGGCGCGGGTGCGTGCGTGGTTGATCAACATATCCCAGAACGGAGATCCGCCGCCGGTGCGGAAAAACGTCGGGTCGCACACGAGGCTTATGACGCGCTTGCCGATATTGGGCGACGCAAAGATGCCAATACCGGGGCGACGAATGATCAAACGACGCGCCTCAAGCTCGCTCAGAGCGCTGGTGAGAGTCGTGATGCTCACACCCATCTCGTCGCGCATCTCGTAAACGTTGGGCAACTTTTCCCCGGCGCCAGTTTGCAACGCTATCTGCTTAACCCGATCAACAAGGGAGTCGAATCGCATGCGGCGAGCGGACACTTCACCGATAGGGCGGTGCGATGGTCGTCTCGGTTTGGCTGTTGGCGCGGTTGTCATAAGCTGAGTGTGTACATTTCTAAAACTATGCACATTATAAAGGCACGGAGCCATCCTGTCAAGGTCGATTTTGCACATTTCTAAAATTGTTGTCATTCGTCAATGGAACCCTCAACAATTCTGGGTAGTTATAATCGTAGCGCGGATCACATCCTGCCGCACGACATTTCAGCATCGCGAGTATCTGCGAACGCTGCCCAATTTGCGTAAACCACCCACCGAAAGAGGCATCCATGACATCGTCCCATCTCTTCTCGCCGTTGACCCTTCGTGACGTCACCCTTAAGAACCGTATCGGAGTCTCGCCCATGTGCATGTACTCCAGTACCGACGGCCTCGCCAACGATTGGCACTTTGTCCACCTTGGCAGCCGAGCTGTCGGCGGCGCAGGACTGGTCATATTCGAAGCCAGCGCCGTGGAAGCGGACGGCCGTATCAGCCCAGGTGATCTTGGCATCTACTCCGACGCCCATATCGATGGGCTAAAGCGCGTGGTCGATTTCATCCACGCTCACGATTCCGTCGCGGGCATTCAGATCGGCCATGCGGGTCGCAAGGCCAGCACAGCGGTCCCTGCGGACGGCGGTGCGCCGCTCGCGATCGGTGAGGGCGGCTGGCAGGTGGTCGGCCCAAGCCCCATCCCATTCGCAGAAGGCTACCAGACTCCGCGTGAGCTTACCGTCGAGGAGATCGCGTCCATCACACAATCTTTCGTCGCCGCCGCAAAGCGCGCCGATGCAGCAGGCTTCAAAGTGGTCGAAATCCACGGGGCGCACGGTTACCTGCTGAGCGAGTTCCTTTCGCCGCTTTCCAACCACCGAACCGACCAATACGGCGGCAGTGTCGAAAACCGCAGCCGCTTTCTGCTGGAAGTCGTCGACGCTGTCCGCGAAGTTTGGCCCGCCGGCAAGCCGCTGTTCGTACGCATTTCGGCGACGGACTGGGTGGACGGCGGCTGGACGGGCGACGATAGCGTCACGCTCTCGCGCTGGCTCAAAGAGCGCGGCGTAGATGTGGTGGACGCGTCCTCAGGCGGCAACGTGCCCGCCGCGCCGCCATCCATCGGCCCTGGTTATCAAACCGAGCTGGCAGCCCAGATACGCCATGGTGCCGGAATCGCCACCGCAGCTGTCGGTATGATCACGTCGCCTGCGCAGGCCGACACAATCGTTCGCACAGGGCAGGCGGATATCGTCCTGCTCGCCCGCGAGCAGCTGCGCGACCCCTATTGGCCCGCCCGAGCCGCTCGCGAACTGCGCGCGAAGATCACGCCCCCTGCGCAGTATGGTCGCGCGTGGGGGTAGAGCGATTCGGAATGGTGAGTCGGATCAAGGGGCCGTTTGCCAATGAGATCGTAAAGGCAAGCGACCCTTTTTGCGTTCTACGCGATTGCGGGGCAGAAGGAATTGCCACAGTTTTGTCGAATATTCGTAGTGATATGCTCCAAATCGCTGTTCCGTTTGGTTAGGCATACCAACCCATCGATCCAGCAAGGTTAACTATCATGATCATCTATGGAGTCTACCGTTTATGGCGCAGGAGGACAGGCTATCGGAACGACTTCTGCCTCACGTGCGAAGCCGAGCGAGTGTCTGAGTTGTACCGGATGTTCGACATGGGGCACCTGTTCTTTATCCCGATTTTGCCCATGGGGTTCCGAAACCGCTGGCACTGCACAATATGCGGGAGCAATCCACACGAGCGGGCGCGAACATCGAAGGTATTAATTGGGTTTCTCGCGGTGCTGGTCGCGGTCATGGTCTTCCTTTTTTGGCTGCCTCCGCTCATTCCTGCTTCGGAGCCAGCAACGGTTTGGGGCTTTAGATTCGGCACGCTTGCGGCTCTCGCCGGCTTGATCTATTGGCTCCGAATCAGCAAGCCCGCGCCCGATCTCAAGGAGAAGCTTGCCGGTGTGCAGCCGTTGCCTAACGACAAGTGTATTTACTGCCAGGGAGATCTTGATCGAGACGCGGCTTGTCCAACGTGCAAAGTACAGCGGCACCAAATTGGCCAGTATTTGCGCAGCAGCATTTGAGTGCGCACGCGGATCGGTATAATCGGCTTGGGGTCTTGTATACTGTGCGTAGACGTTTGTCCGGGACGTGATTTAGGATGTGCCATCGAATGAGTGAGCAGTCAACTAGCAGCCGCGAGGAGCGATTTCTCAAGGATATCCGGCCCAAGTACAAGGTCATCCAGGACATGATCCGCGAGGGGATTGCTGATGGGTCGCTGCTCGTCGGTGGTAAGCTGCCCGCCGAGCAAGATCTGGCGCGTTCGTTCGGTGTCGCCTACATGACCATCCGCGCTGCCCTGAATGAGCTGGTCGCGGACGGCGATGTGGTCCGAATCCATGGCAAGGGCACATTCGTCCGCGACTCAACTCCTGTAGTGTCAACGTCAACCGGAGTTATGGCGCTTGTTCTGCCCTCGCTTGATGTGCTCTGGAGCGTCGCTGGCCTCTATTACTACCCCAGCATCCTGCAAGGCTTTTGCGCGACCGCGACGCGTCTTGGCTTCGAACCCACAGTTATCGGCAGCACCCGCGACGTGATGACCTCAGCCGGAGGCGAACTTGCTAACATCTCCGGGGCGGCGTGTATGATGATTTCGCCAGGGGATGAAGATTGCGTCGCCACTTTGCGCAATCGCGGCCTGCCGGTGGTAGCCGTCAATCGTTACGCGGGCCGCCGTTCGATCTCGTATACCGCAATGGACCAAGCGGCGGGCATCGTCGACCTAATGCGATTAATCGCGGCGAAGGGGCACCGTAGAATCGCATTCCTGCCAGGAGTCGCAGGGAACCTGAGTGCCGAAGAGCGGCGCAAAGGCTTCGTTCACGCCTCGCGCGTTCTCAACCTCACAAAGGCCTTCGTGTGTGAATCTCACCCTGCTGACTACAGCGACTTGAGCGGCGTGATCCGTACGCGCGCGCTCCTCGATCTGCCTCATCCGCCGACGGCTATTGTTACCGCAGGCGACCTCATTGCCGCTGGCGTTCTCCAAGCCGCCCGTGAGCGAGGGATTTCGGTGCCTGGTGACCTTTCCGTAGCCGGTTTTGGCGACTTTGAGATCGCCGCACACTTGCAGCCCTCGCTCACCACGGTCCGCCTCCCGCTACGTGAACTTGGCGCTCGCGCCGCCGAGCTGCTCGCCGCTCAGATCTCCGGGGGAACCACGAGAAAGACAGCAATCCTGCCAACGACTGTTGTAGAACGCGCGACGGTCGCCACGGCTAATCGCTAGTCGATTTTCGACAAACCCTTGACATTATATTCGATGTGCTGTAACATAAATACAAGAGCTATAGAGCATATAGCTTACGTGTTGTTGCAACAGGACAGCCTTATGCCTAAACTTGGCCTCGTACACTGCAATACGCCGGGCAGTACGCTCGTCGAATTTTTCCGCTGGGCCGCAGACACTGGATTCGAGTTCGTCGAACTCACTCCGCCCGATGTGGTTGTCGACGATCCCGTTGGCGAGCCGTCGCTCGAGCAAGCGGCTCGCGTCCGCAAGCTGGCGCATTCGTACGGCCTCCGGGTCTCCGCTTTCGCCGCACGCAACGACTTCGTGGTCCTGGACAGCGGCGTGATCGATTTCCAGGTTGCTCGAATGCGACGCGTCGCCGAGATCACTCGCGCGCTTGACGAAGAGGCTGTGATACGCTCCGAGGGCGGCGCTGAGAAGGAAAGCGTGCCGCGTGAACGATGGGCCGATACTATGACGGGCTGCTTTGAGCGATGTACATCGTTCCTGGACGAGCTGGGCGTCGATCTTGCCATTGATAACCACGGTACGGTCTCAAACGACGGCGACGTTCTTCTCGAAGTGCTGCGACGCGTCAATCACCCACGGATCGGCGCCAACCTCGATACAATGAATTTCTTGTGGTACGGTAACGATCTCCCCACCTGCAACCGCTATTACCGCGAGCTGGCGCCGTTCGTCAAGCACACGCATATCAAGGACGGGCGTGGAGTGCGTAGCGAATATGTCGGTGAAGTGCTTGGCGAAGGCCAAATCGACCTCGCATATGCCCTCGCATGCCTCAAAGATGCAGGCTACACTGGTGCCTATAACGCTGAATACGAAGGCAAGCAGACCGAGGATGGCGCTGGCTATGCCAAATGCCTGCGCTGGATGCGCGAGCATATCCTTTAGCCGAATTCACCGCCGGATAGAACTGGCACGCCAAAGATAAGGACAGTTCCATGAAGATTGACATACAGCCCACCAAGCAGCAGTCGGGCCAAGTTGCGGCCGCAGCGGGCGCTGAGCTTGTTCGAGCGGCAATCGCCAGGAATGGCGCCGCGAATATCGTCGTAGCCACAGGCGCATCACAGTTCGATATGCTGCAAGCACTCGTCGCCGAACCGAATATCGACTGGGGACGCGTCACTGGCTTCCATCTCGATGAGTACGCGCAGATGCCCATTTCCCATCCCGCATCGTTTCGCGCGTACCTGAAAGAGCGGTTTGTCGACAAGCTGCCCGGTCCGATTGGCGCGTTCCACTACGTGAACGCCGAAGGCGACCTCGCCGCCGAATGTAACCGCCTTGGAGCCATCATTTCCCGCCACCCTATCGATGTTGCGTTCATTGGGATCGGCGAAAACGGTCACCTGGCGTTCAATGATCCCCCGGCGGACTTCGACACCGAATCGCCGTATATCGCCGTCGAGCTGGACCATGCCTGCCGCCTGCAGCAGCTTGGCGAAGGCTGGTTCCCGACCATCGACGATGTTCCAACCCACGCTATTTCGATGTCCATCCAACACATCTTGAACTCAAAGGAGATCGTCTGCACCGTGCCGGATGAGCGCAAAGCTGTCGCGGTGCGAAACGCTGTCGAAGGCCCCGTTACCAATCTGGCCCCAGCGTCGATCCTGCAGCAGCACCCGGCCGTGACGCTTTACCTGGACATTCCGGCAGCCTCATTATTGCGATAGCAGCGAGGAGACGTACTTGGCACACAACAAAGGCAGCTACTTCGATCTGCAGGTGAATGGCTACGGCGGCGTCGACTTCAACAGCGACACGCTCACGGCCGACGAACTTAACGCTGCCTGCCAGCGCATGGCTGCTGACGGTGTCGGCGGGTTTCTCGCAACCATCATCACCGAGCACATCGACACGATGCGCTCCCGCCTGTCGAATCTCGCCAGGCTGCGCGCTGCATCGCCAATAGCCAGGCAGATGATCTACGGCTTTCACATTGAGGGTCCGTTCATCAGTCCCGAAGTTGGCTATAGGGGAGCGCACCCCGCTGACGCGATCATTCCTGCCGATGTAGACACGATGAAGTATCTTCTCGATGCCGCCGACGGGCTGACGCGTCTCGTAACACTTGCACCGGAGGTTGACACCGATCTCGCGCTTACCAAAATGCTGACGGATGCCGGGGTCGTTGTCTCCGCTGGCCACTGCAATCCATCGTACGATCAGCTTGCTGCAGCGGCCGATGCCGGTCTTTCGATGTTCACCCATCTCGGTAACGGATGCCCAATGCTTCTCGACCGCCACGACAATATCGTACAGCGGGTCCTCAGTCTTTCTGAGCGGCTCTGGATCTGCTTCATTGTCGATGGTGTCCATATCCCATTCGCCGCACTGGGCAACTACATCCGTGCTGCAGGAGCGCAGCGCTGCATCGCTGTCACCGATGCCATCGCCCCAGCTGGCCTCGGCCCTGGCCGCTTCACGCTGTCGCGCTGGGACCTCGAGATTGGCGACGACATGGTTGCGCGTGCTCCGGACGGCTCTCATCTTGTAGGCTCCGCAACCACAATGCCGCTTATTGAGTCGCACCTTCAAGAATCGTGTGGCCTCAGCCGCTTGCAGGCCGCAACACTGACCATGTACAACCCTCGCCGAGCGCTGGGGCTTAAGACGACGTCTTATCCAAACGAACCTCTACTAACCTTAGCACCGGACTCGCGCTCGATAGCGAGCTAGGGCTGCACGTCCTCAGGCCGGTCCTCCGGGGAGAAATTGCACCATGAGTAAAGTACGCTACGGAATTATCGGCTGCGGCGTGATCCACCACAGCCATGTTGAAGCCCTCGAAAAGCTGGCGGATGTCGCGGAACTCGTCGCCGTTTGCGACCACGATCCCGTGCCATTGGCGGCCGCCGTCGAGCGCTGCGGGGTTCCCGGCTACGCCGACCTGCGAGAACTCGTCGCCCTGCCAAACGTCGACGCTGTCATTGTCTGCACCCCATCCGGTTACCACGGCGACCACGCCATCGCGGCGCTTGACGCCGGGAAGCATGTGATCACCGAAAAGCCCATCGAGATCAGCATGGCGAAAACCAATCTAATGATCGCAGCTGCCGAGCGCAACAGCCGCACGCTGTCCTGCATCTCGCAAACACGCTACGGAGCGGGGATTCGTCAGATGCACGCGTGGATGGACGAAGGCAAGCTGGGCAAAATCGTCTACGGCGAAGTCCTCATCAAACGCTACCGAACCCAGGCTTACTACGACTCCGCCGGATGGCGAGGCACGTGGGAAGTCGACGGCGGTGGCGCGCTGATGAACCAGGGCGTGCACTATGTTGACCAGCTGGTGTGGGCAATGGGCAAACCGAAGACTGTCTATGCGCGAATGGGCACGCTCGCCCACGAACGGATCGCTGTCGAAGATATGGTCACCGCGACAATCGAGTTCGAAAGCGGTGCGCTGGGCACACTCATGGCAACCACGTGTGCGTACCCTGGCCTTGAGGCAACCATCGACCTGCACGGCACAGAAGGCTCGGTCTGTGTCGGCGACGAGAAACTAAAGCGAGCCCGCTTCACGAACGGCGAAGTCTACGGTCCGGAAACCGACGCTCCCCCCACGACGGTAGGCGCTGACCCGCGAACCGGCGCCATCAGCGACCACTGGCGGCAACTCAACGACTTCAGCCGAGCTCTCCTCGATGGCCGCCCCCCCGAAATCACCGCCGCCGACGGTCGCGCCGCCCTCGCCCTCGTGCTCGCCGTGTACGAATCGGCGCGCACTGGGGAGGTTGTGAGGGTGTAGGGTTTTGGGTTTAGGAAGCCCTCTATGGCCGGGCGGGCCATTCTTATATCTCGCTCCGCTCGTGTTGTAGCACTCAGCTCACTGCATTGCACGGCGCAGCCCTATAAAAATGGCCCGCCCGGCCACGGAGGGCATCCAAGAAATCAAAAAGCCCGCCTCAGCCACATGGGCCGAGACGGGCGTTTTGGTGATCGCCTAAACGATAGCCTTCTCTGTCTCCGGGTCGAAGAGGTGTGCGCGCGAAAGGTCGACGACGATTGGCATCTTGTCGCCGATCTTCACCTGAGTGCCGCCGTCCACAACGGCGACCAGCTCCAGCTCGCCGGCCTTCAGCGCCAGGGTACATACGTCGCCCATGGGCTCGACAACGTCGACGTCGACGGTGATCGTGTTGCCTTCGGTGGCTTCGACCGGGTTCTTGAGGTTGCGGTCGTACATGTCGGCGGGCCGCATGCCGAGGATGACCTTTTTGCCAACCCATGGTTCAAGGGTCGCAGCATCTTTGACGGGAGCGTCGAGGATGAACGTTCCGCTGTCAACCACGAACGTGCCGCCTGCTTCTTTGCGAAGCGTGACCGGGACAAAGTTCATCGAGGGCGTTCCGATAAACCCGGCGACGAACATGTTGGCGGGCTCGTTGTAGATCTTCATCGGCTCATCGCACTGCTGTAGGACGCCGTCCTTCATCACAGCCATGCGGTCGCCCATGGTCATCGCTTCGACCTGATCGTGCGTGACATAGATGGTGGTGATACCGAGCCGTCGGTGCAGCTTGATAATCTCTGCTCGGGTTTGAACTCGCAGCTTGGCGTCGAGGTTAGAGAGAGGCTCGTCCATCAGGAAGACTTGTGGTTCGCGAACAATGGCGCGACCGAGCGCGACACGCTGCCGCTGTCCGCCGGACAGCTCGCGCGGCTTGCGCTTGAGGTAGCTTGAGATGTCGAGAAGCTCGGCAACATCGTTGATGCGCTTGTCGATTTCGGCCTTAGGCATCTTGCGGATCTTGAGGCCAAATGCCATATTCTCGAAAACGTCCATGTGCGGGTAAAGCGCATAGTTCTGGAAGACCATCGCAATATCGCGGTCTCGCGGCTCGACATCATTGACGACCTTCTCGCCGATGCGGACCCGGCCCTCGGTGATATCTTCGAGGCCGGCGATCATGCGTAGCGCAGTGGTTTTGCCGCAGCCTGACGGTCCGACCAGAACCATGAACTCGCCGTCACGAATTTCCAGGTCAAGGTTCTTGACCGCTGTGACAGTTCCGTAGCGCTTAACAACTTGTTCGAGTGTGACTGATGACATAGATTCAATCCTTGATATGCTGTAGCATTCTGCGAGCGCATTTCCTGCTCGCCAATAATTTGTTTAGCCCTTGACCGCGCCGAGCTGAATGCCTTTGACGAGGTATTTCTGGGTAACGACGAACAAAATGATCAGTGGGACGATGTTCATTACGCTTGCTGCCATGATCAAGTTCGTCGCTTTGCCATAGTTACTGTCGAAAAACATCATTCCAACCGGAAGTGTTCGGAGCCCTTCGCTCTTAACGAGGATCATTGGCCAAAGCAACGAGCCGTAGTTGCCCATGAAGCTGAAGATCGCAAGCGTGATAAGACCGGGCCTGGCTAGCGGCAGGATGACATCCCAAAACACGGTACCAGCGCTCGCGCCATCGATTGCCGCTGCTTCGTCGAGAGCCCGCGGGATTGTAAGCATGAACTGGCGTAGCAGGAAGGTGCCGAACGCGGTGAACGACGCCGGGACAATCAGGCCGGTGTACGAGTCAAGCAGGTGAAGGTTGACCATGATCGCATAGTTCGGGATCATCGTAACGATACCTGGGATCATCAGCGTCGCCAAGTAGAGGCGGAAAACCTGGTCGCGGCCCGGCCAGCGAAGGCGGGAGAACGCGAAGGCGGCCATCGCACTTGTGAGAACCTGCAGGAATGTCGTCCACGCGGCGATGAAGACGCTGTTGAAGTAATAGTGAGCAAATGGGATCTGCTTGAATACTTCTGGGTAGTTTTCCGGCTGCCAGTGAATAGGTATCGGATTGAGGTTCGATACCTCATTCATTGGTTTGAAGCTTGTCAGCACCATCCACAAGAAGGGCGCGAGTGTCGTCAAGCTGATCAAAATCAAGAAGAGGTGCCGGATAAAGACCTGTCCGGGCGGCATCGGCTTCTTGCCGGAAACTTGCGGCTCATCGGAACGGCTTTCAGTTGAATCGACAAAGTCTGCCATGGTTATTCGGCCTCCTTGTTGCCGAGTTTCCAGTTGATGACCGTCATCGTGAAGATGATCAGAAACAACACCCAGGAAACTGCTGAGGCGTAGCCCATTTGGAACTGCTCGAACGCCTTTTGGTAAATGTAGTACGACATTGAGGTAGTCGTCCCGGCCGGGCCGCCCTGCGTCATAATACGCGCTGTATCGAAGCCAGACTGGAAACCCCCGATGACACTCATAACAGTAATAAAGAACGTTGTAGGAGCCAACTGTGGCCATGTGACGTGTCGGAAACAATCCCACTTACTGGCACCGTCGAGCTCCGCTGCTTCGTAAAGTTCGGGCGGAACATTTGTGAGAGCCGCCAGGTAGAGCAGCATGTTGTTGCCACCGATACCAGTCCAAACGCCCATGATGATCATGGCATCGCGGGCACCGAGTCCGAACTGCTTCGGATTAAACCCGACCCGCTCAACATCGAGACCGAGAAGGTTCTTTGTCGACAGCAACCAATCGGGGGCGTGGGCGCTGATACCGGCGAAGTGGTTGAACGAGTTAATAACGTAGTCGATCGGTCCATGATCGGGATTGTACAGCGCTTTCCACAAGATCATCAAGGCAACACCGCTCGTGAAACTCGGGAGATAGAATAGGGTGCGGTATATCGTCAAGCCCTTCAGCTTTTGGCTGAGGAGAATGGCAACTGCAAGAGAACCAGCGATCGATAGCGGAATACCGAGCATCAGGTAGACCGTATTCGCGAAATACATATGGAAGTTGAAGTCGCCGAACAAGTCTGCAAAGTTCGTCAGACCATGCCAGTGAAATGGCACAGAGCGAATCAGGCTCCAGTTCGAGAACGACATTATCAACGAGTAGATTAACGGCCCAGCAGTGAATACAAGGAAGCCGAGGAAGTTGGGCATCAGGAAGCCCATCGCCGGAATTAAATCGCCTCTTCGTATTTTCGTCATGGCAACTTTCCTCCCGTCGCCTTTAAATATCTCGCCCGTAAAACTGGATCGACGGTAATTGCTTTTTTGATCTCAGCATTCACTTGGGCCGCAGCATCCGCCATCGCCTTTGCGACAGGCTTCTGGTCGGCCTTGATCAGGTCGATCTGCTTCTGGATTATTACGTCAGCCACTTGCGACGTCACATACGGGCTGATCTCATTCGGAACGCCATAGGGCATCACTGAGCGCCAGACATCGTTGAAGTCCTCATGCGGGTACGCCGGGTCGTGCAAGTAATCGTCGCCCATGCAGTACTTCTGTGTCGGCCCAAGGCCGTCCGCCTGATGGTTGATCATATCGGTATACTGCTTGCTGCGCAGATACTCGAGGAATACGATAGCCTGTTCACGCTTCTTGCTCTTAGCGTTGATCAACGTCGACCGGCCGCTGCCGTCGAATATGCGCAGCCCCTTGGCCGGATGCGGGCACTCGACTGCGGCGAGATGCAAATCTTGCTGCTTGCGGATCGTACAGAGCCACCAACGACCGCCAAGTGCCATGGCGCTGTGGCCGCCCTGGAAGAGCGTGATCGTTCCCGACCCCCAGCCGCCGGTAGTCGCCATCGCGTCCTGCTCCGACGGGCTCGGAAGCACGTGCTCCTTGTAAACCAGATCGTGGAGGAACTGTACACCGGCAGCTGCTTCGGGCGAATCGAGTGTGCATCGAGTACCGTCAGCGTTGTAGATGTGGCCACCCCACTGGTGGACAAACTGAGTCCACTGGTACCAGTCGAGCAGCATGCCGTACTGAGTGATGGTGCCTTGCGCGTCGCGTTTTGTAAGCTTCTTGGCGAGCGGAATAAACTCGTCCCACGTCCACGGACCCTTGGGCAGCGGAATGCCTTCCTTGGCGAAGATGTCCTTGTTGAGCCAGAGAGCGTTCACTGAAACGTTGGTCGGGAATCCGTAGACGCGACCATCCTTCATGCTGCTGGCGGTTCCAATAGACCATACTTCCTTTTGTACTTCGATGCCACGCGCCTTCATTGCGTCGGTGACGTCCCAGGCAATGCCTGAGTTAACGTACGATGCAAGCTGAGCGGGACTATAGCAATCGATTAGGTCGGGGCCAACCCCTGCCAGTGACTGAACAACCACTTTCTGCAGTTGCGAGTTGCCTGGGTCGAGGACACAGTCGTATTTGGGGTTGAGATCGTTGAAGAGCTTAATTTGGTCGCGTCGCGCGGGGTTGTCGTCACTCGTCCATACGAGGTCGATTTTGCCCGTGGCACCGACGTGGGGTTGTAGCATTTTGGCGACTCCGGAGAGAAGCACAAGCACAACGAATATGACAGCAAAAAGTTGTTTCATAGTTTGAGCAACTGTGTCAGACGAGACGAAGCGATAGGCTCAAAGAGACCATGCCACGGGACGTCGAAGGGGCCATTGCACCGGGTCGAGCGGAGTGCGAGCATGTTCTATGCTCTGTGATTTGATGGCCTGTAGGCGATTGATAGTGGGTCCAGGTTGCCCTGGCGCGCTCCACGACTTGCGGACCGGGAAGCGTACGTATTATACGCCAAAAGGGGATGATCGGTCATCCCCTTTTTAGCATATATAGAGCCCAGTTTCGCGATTTACCCGTGTAAACCGTCCCCTAAGCTTTCAATTGTGTCATTTGGGCAATAGGACTCTATTGCCACTGAACGGGACTTTCATTGGCCAGTGGATCAGAGACAGCCCTCCCGATTGCGTCAATAGCGGCGAACTCGGCCGCTGTTAGCGTTACCGATCCCGCGTTGGCGTTTGCCGTCGCTTGCTCGGCGTTGCGCGCACCCACTATCGCGACCACCTGCGGCTGTCCGGTCAGCCATGCCAGCGCAAGCTCGGTGAGCGATACGCCCTTTGCCGATGCGATGCCCCGCAGCTTGTCGAGCGCCACCTGTGCACGCTCGAAATTGTCGCCCTTGAAGAGCACATTGGCGAGGCGGATATCACCAGCCTCGAAATGGGCGTCACGGCCAAACTTTCCGGTCAGCAATCCCTGTGCCAGCGGCGAATAGGCGAGCACCGTGAGGTTGTTCTTCAACGCATACGGAACCACGTCGCGCTCAATCTGACGCCAAAACAAGCTGTACGGTGGCTGGACACTGTCGATCCTGCCGAATGCCGTCGCTTCTTCAATCTGAGCTGCGGTGAAGTTCGAGACGCCAATGGCGCGGATCTTACCCTGATCCTTCAGTTTCACGAGGGCGCCCATGGTTTCCTCGATTGGCACGATGGGTGAGTTGAACGTGCCCGCTGGCCAGTGGATCTGATAAAGGTCGATGCGGTCAGTGCCAAGGTTCGTGAGCGAGCGTTCGCACGCTTCCGCCACCTTTGCTGCCGCAAGGTTGCCGGGGCCAACCTTGGTGAGAATAGCGATCTCGTCGCGGCGGTTGCCAATAGCCTGAGCAAGCACCTGCTCACTGTGACCGCTCCCGTAGCCTTCCGCCGTGTCGAATGTGGTGATACCGTTATCGAGAGCGGCCTGATGTGCCTTGATCGTCTCAGTATCTTCGATACCCACCCAGTTGCCTTTGCCCGACTGCCAGCCGCCAAAGACAATGGCGCTGATATCGATGCCAGTATTTCCAAGCGTGATGTGTTTCATAATCTAGCTCCTGTGTGCATAGCCGGTCATCGGAACCAGCGCAGCCTTGGCCAACTAGTTCACCTTGCATATACCCTTCTCCTAGGTACCTGTGAGGAAATGTTGCGGTCGACGCGCTAGACGAAGATATGTGGTCATTTGCTACCCACCCGCCGGCCCTGCGGCGACAAGGGGCCAGGGACACCCTGGCGCACCGCGCGTAGCGGCCTGCGGAGCATATTCTTCCCGCAGCTTACCGCGCCGGTGGCGGTGCCGTGCTCGAGCGCACGACGAGGGTGGGGATGAGGCGGGTGTCCGTCAGCACACCGGCGCGAGGGTTGCGAAGACACTCAATCGCTCGTAGCGCTGTCGTACGGCCAAACGCTGCGTTTTCGAGCTGCACACTGGTCAGCCCCATACGGCGAGCTTCCAGGCTGTCGTCGAATCCGGTCACCGATAAATCGCCGGGCACCGAAATGCCGCATTCGCGCGCTGCGGCAATCAACTGGCAGCCAATCGAATCGTTCATACACACAGCAGCCGTGTAGTCGCCGCGATTCGCAAGGAAACGGTCTGCAGCGGATCGTCCGACAATGGGCCAGTAGTTATCGATAGCCATGGAGAGATCGTCGGCCCGCACGACATCATCGTCGCTCGACGGTAACCCGCTCAGTTCCATCGCTTGATGGAACCCGACAATCCTCTCGTTCGCCCACATCATCGTTGCTCCCGGCGCAAGTAATGCGATGCGTCGGTGTCCGAGGTCGATCAGATGCTGTACCGCGTTCAGGCTCCCCTGCCGGCAGTCGTAACGAACGCTGTCGAATGGCCAATTCAGCCTGTCCGACGCCTCAGCCCAAACGACCGGTATCGCCCGTCCGACTCGACGAACCGCGTGCATGACACCAAGAGCGAGGTGATCGCCATGATCAAGCATTGTGCGGCCAAGGACAATGAGGTTGTTCACGCCCGACGAGACCAACTTTTCAACCTCGTCACCAATTTCTTCGCGCGAAAGCCCGACGAGGTCCAGCACTATCGTCCTTCCGCCTTCCGCCTGAACGACACGCTCAATCTCGGAAACCGCAAGGTGCCGCCACACGGCGCGGCCGTATTCCGACATACCACGGTCCACGCTTCCAAGGTCCGTAACTACTCCCGTTATCGGCACGACACCTCGCGACGCGTCTTGCGTAACCGTGGGCGCGGGTGATTCGGATTGCTTTGCACTGACAAACGTCCCCATTCCAGGGACTCGATAAATGACTCCCTCGTGAACGAGATCCGCCAACGCGCGTGACACGGTTACCGTGGAGACGCCAAACTGCACGGCTAGCTCCCGTTCCGAAGGCAGCTTTTGACCGGGAGCCCAATCACCGTCCAGGTGACGCTGAAGTTTCGAATAAACGGTTGCGGTTCGAGTTTGTGTTGCCATAGTGAATAAATCGCACCTTAATTAATATAGCACATATTTTGAATAATCCTTGTGTTCAAGAGTGAGTCACGGTATAATCCCAACAATGCACATCAGGCGCACGGTAATGCGCACAGAGCATGAACGGTTTTGATCGACATTTCGACGCCCTACCCAAATCCAACTAGGGGCGGCGAAAAGGAGTTTTCCATGAAGGTTACCTACATCGGTGGAGGAGCCTACCGCGTCCTCCCCATCCTCCGCGGTGCCATGAGCGACCCGCGCCTATTCGACGGCGGCGAGATCTGCCTCTACGACCTTGCGCCCGAACGCACCGCGACGATGGCCGCCATGCTGGAGCGCACCCCGGAGTTCGCCAAGAATAACGTCAAGATCACTCACGGCCTCAGTCTCGAAGCATCGCTCACCGGCGCGGATGCGGTCGGTGTCATCTTCCCCGCAGGCTCGTGGAAGAGCGCGGCGCTTGGCACCGAAATCTGCCTCAAGCACGGATATATCTCGTCGGATAACGTTTCCCCGAACGGCGCCATGCACGGCCTGAAGGCTGGCCCGACGCTGCTCAGCATCGCACGCAGTATGGAGAAGTACTGCCCCAACGCGTGGCTGCTCGACTTCGTGAACCCGGTAGCCGTCTTCTCGGGCATGGTCAACAACCACACCAAAATCAAGGCGCTTGGCGTCTGCGCTGGTTACACCAACCACCAATGGGACATCTCCCGCCTTCTAGGCGCTGACAGGCAGCTCACCAACGTCAAAGTCGAGGCCGCAGGTATCAACCACCTGGCCTTCATCACAAAGGGCGACCTTGACGGCGAGGACATCTTCAAACTGATCGACAAGAGCCTCGCCGCTGGATGGAAAATGCCGCCCATGCACCACCGATGGCACGAAGGCGCGGTCAAGAATATCACCCAAAGCGTCACCACCCTCGCAAAGGTCTATCAGGATCTCGGCGTGCTGATCTTCTCCACTGAAGGCGACGGCATGCAGCACCTGTTCTACGACGAGGCCGTGCGTGCCAGCCAGGCGGCGTTCGTCAAGCCCAGCATCCAGGAGATCGACGAATCCGCAGCCAGCCACCGCGCACGCCGTATCGCCGATGACCGGGCTTTTGCCGCACACCTGAACGAGAACCTCGACCAGGCGTTCTGGGACAAAGCCGATGCAGATGGCACCATGTTCGAGCGTGTTCACGACGACATCTTCATCAAAATCATGCGCGGTATCGCCGGTCTCGAGCCCGCCGAGATTGTCTCCAGCCGCACGAACCAGGGCGCAATCAAGGGAATCGATGATCGCAACGTTGTCGAATACTCTCAAACCCTGTTCAAGCAGGAAATCAAGCCGCGCGGCAACCTCTACATCCCCGGCGTGGTCCAGGGCATGATCACTGGTCTCGCCGCACACCAGACCCTGCTCGGCGACGCCATCGCGACCGAAGACCCCAAGCTCCTCGCGCATGCTCTCCAGTCCTACCCCTGGATGCCGTACTCGAAAGCCTCCAAGTCCATGTTCCGCGAACTGCTGATCTCCAACGCCCCCGAGATCACCCCTGCGGCTCTTGCGGCTACCGAATATCTCGTGTAGGCTCGGCTGTATGCTGGTGAAACAAGAAAAGCCCTCCCTGTGCAGAAGCACTGGGAGGGCTATTTTCGTTGTTCGCCGTCAATTGCCGCACCAAGCCGTACCTCAGTTGACAGACGATTGCCGATCTCTACGCCGCGAGGGCGGCGGGTCGTGTGTGCGCCACGATAAACATCGCAAGCATTTTCTCTGCGGTTAGATCCGATAGTTCACCAAAAACCGACCGAGCGTGAACCACCTCGATACCCCGAAGTTGGCCGTTAGCATCGAAGTCGTAATTGACTCCCGGTTCAATAATCTTAGATTTTGCGACCGCTGCATCGCTCAAATAGAGGTACACGGCATTGGCGTCTTCGTCTATTTCAAGTTTCATTGGTTTTGTTGCCTCACGCGTCATCTACCATAATCGTAATCACATGTTGAGGATTACGCGAATCATCCACGGCCAGCTTTATAAGCCTAATCAAGCCGCGATATTCTACGCGCTTTTCGTAAATAACGCCTTCCCCAAAGGGATCGGGATATATCTCATCCGGGTCATCGATCACATCCGATATTACTTCGGAAGATACTGATCGCTCTTCACGACGCTTCTCGGCGTGTCGTGACAAGGTGAAGTCCATACCGTTATTGTACAACGACTAGTGAATCTAATCAATACTCTTCGTTTCCTCTTAACGATTGGCGACTCACTCTTCGATATACCCATCATACTTTTGCACCAAAAACCCTTCGCGAAGCGAAAATATTAAGAGAGCCCCAGCGGGCCGAGCCGTCCCAAAAAGCACGGACCGGCTTGCCCTGCGTGCAACACTCTGGAAGGGCTGCTAGGCTAACCCCTGCGCTCCATGCACTCAACGAGCGCTTGGCCCGCTCGCGAGCCTTGAGCGACATAATCACTCCATGACAATAATACAAGAAGGTAGTATAATTTAAACGATTCAGCACTTATTTGTGGCTTTCTAGGCAAACCGCACCTGTGCCGTACGAACATTCTGAGGGGCATTATTTCAATGGCGTCGGAATTTCCAACTTGCTACAGACCAGCCGAGTTTCATGGTCGCAGATTTAAACAGTACACAAATAGAGAAGACGCCTTTCAGCAGTTAGTGGGAGACGCATTATTTGCGAGCGCCGGTCCCGGTGTGTTTGTCGCAACAACAAAGGGCAAGGATGGCGCGATCGACGCCGCGCTTGACGAGAGATGCGCGCTTCCAGGTTTGTTCACCGGCCTTTCCCTTCCCCTCATCGTCGAATGTAAAGACAACGATGAAGAATTAGCTGAAGTTGCGAAAAACATCAAGCAGGCGTGGACAAAGCTCGCGAAAACGCTAAAGGATAAGGCGGAAGCCGGGTGGCCGGGCTTATATGCTCCTTGGAAATCGGCTAGGTCATACGTCTTTTGCACAAGCTCTTCCCTCCCAAGTCTTAGCTTTCGCGATGAATTGTCTGCTCAAATCCTTGACTTCTTCCAAAGCCTGCCGCCCAGTCAGCGCCCCCCGATTGAACAGGTGCTGGTCGTTGGATGGGCGGAGCTGCGAGCCTGGTTCATGGATATTCCGAGGCTCACGGACGCATGGGTGGGCATCGGTTTCTCCTCGCTGAAAACTCATGCCGAGTTCGTCGATGCGCTTGATGGTTCGAAGAAATACCTGCTTAACTCCGAGTTGGCATTTGTCCCGCCACCTCCAGACGACCCTAACCATCCAGATAACATATATCGCCAGATAAGCAATAACGCGAATCGCCGCGGGATTCTCCTTGCGGGTGCTGGCGGCGTCGGGAAGAGCCGGACGGCGCTTGAGGTCGCGTCCCGGGCCGACGCGGACGGATGGCGTGTCATCCATGTGCTTCCCGATGAGCCCGTCGTAACCGTGGAAGAGTTGGCAGATTGCGTGCTCAACGGGCATGGCAAAACCATGCTCGTGTTCGACTATCTGGACCAGATGCAGGACCTCTCACTGGCGGCGATACGGCGCAACCTATTGCCAGAAGCGACGAAGCGGGGAATCGATGTGACATTACTAGCGAACAGCCGCCCCGGCTGGTTGCTTAACGATCCCGCTGGGCTTGGGGAGCTTTTGGACATACAGAAGCTGGAGCCATCGCCAGACCAAAGCGAGCATATCGTCGACGCGATCATTCGTCGCGTTTCGCCGACTGCGGCAAGTCGAATCCCATGGGACGAACTTAAGAGGATCTGTGGTCATCGCCCAATCATCGCTCTTTTCATCGCGCACGAGCTCGAAAATCGTCTTGTCTCCGGCGCTCTCGACATGTCGCAACTGGGACAAATTCGATCTGGGGACTTGGCGGACTGGCTCAAGCGCAGGCTGAACCAAGACGGTTTTAGCGCTCCCAAGAGGTCGTCGCCTCTTCTGCCCGGTAAGCAGGAACCGGAATTTGTCGCCGCCGCTGCGGCCCTTGCGTGCGCACCCGATTCGCGGGACGCTCTCATTGCGACGGTTGAAGCAACTATGGCCGAAATGGGGCAGGATGAGCCCGAATCTACCGCCGAATACATTGTCGCAATGCTTCTGACGATGGGCTGGCTCGATGAGGACGGGTTTGATATTCGCGCGGCACACGACGTTGTCGCCGACGAGGTACTGGAACGGACAATAATGTCCAACAGTCTGATCCGAAAGCGGGAGTTTGCCGCCATTCTCACGGGAGGGACCAAACGAGCTCGCGGCTTCGGTCGTCTCGCAATCTCATTGAACAGGCTAGTCGGGGCAGTATCCGAGACTGGCACTAGCCAGTCAATTTCGCAGTTCGCGTCGGAGTGGCTCCGCATCTCTGCAGTTGAGTTAGGCTTTGTGCTCGCGTCCCACGGTTCCGACGAAGCGTCCTTCGCGCTTGGGGCTGTATTCGCTGGCCCGCCGTGGAAGGTAGCCGCTTCCGAATCATGGGGCACTCTCATCCAGCCATGGCTCAATGCCCGCGGCGTCGAAGTGGCGGCGCGCCATTGTATCTACCGAGGTCTATCCGCACTACCCGAAGGGCAAGCGGGGCACTTAACGGATATCGCATTGCGCTGGCTCACATACCACCACCCACGCGACGATGCTGGCTTCGTGATCGCTCCCTTGCTTTCTCGCGCGGATATGACCCAAGAAGCGACTGCTTCAGCCACCGCGTTTGCTCTCAAATGGTTAGCGAAATACGGTGAGAGAGAGGCCGCCCGATTCGTACTCGCTCCCTTGCTTTCTCGCACGGACCTTCCCGAGGAAGCAACTGCTCCAGCCCTCGCATTTGCGCTCGAATGGCTCGCGAAGCACTGGGAGCGTGAGGATGCTGGCTTCGTACTCGCTCCCTTGCTTTCTCGCGCCAACCTGCCCCAGGAAGCAACTGTTACAGCAACCGCGTTTGCCTTCAAATGGCTTGCGAAACACGGGGAGAGACAGGATGCAGACTTCGTTCTTCGGTCTTTGCTTTCTCGCGGGGACTTAGCGCCACATGAATCCGCATGGACCATCGAGTGTGCTCTCAAATGGCTTGCCAGAAACAAGAGTAGGCACGATTCTGGATTCATTCTTCGCTCCTTGCTTTCGTATGTGGATCTCTCTCAAGACAACGGCATTGTGACAGTCGATTTGGCGCTCGACTGGCTTGATATCCACGTTGCGCATGACTACACGGATTACGTTTACAACAAACTACTTCGGCACGCGGTCATCGCAGATGCCAAATGGGTGCGCGCGGCTGTCCATGCGACGACTTGGTTGCGAGCCAATAAGGGGGCCTACAGAGATCGCGACTACACGCTGAACTCACTGCTGAGGCGTCCGCTATTGCTCAGTCCACGCGATGTGGCCTATGCTGCAACTGAACTACTCGCTTGGACTGCGACAAGTCGAGGATTACGAAAGGATGTGGTCCGTCGCAACTGCCGAAGCCTTTCTTCTGCTCTGGAAGCGTTTTCAGAGGGCGACCCAATGCGCACCCTTGTCGAAACTGAAATCGCGACTCTCATATATAAGCTTGAATCACTTGACGCAGATGCCCAGTCTCACAGGTCGCCTGCCCCGCCAGACAGCTACCGTGAAGCACTTCTCGCTCTCGCAAACTCCGGCGACCACGTTCCGGTGGAGGTTATCCAGAGCGCCCGTGCGGAAATCGACCGCAGAGCGGAGATGTCTCTAGGTCGGGCAGGCTCGTTATTGGTCCCGCTAGTGGCGATAGGGGTTAGGACGACAGGCGAAACGCTAGAGGCCGTTCGCGCAGCCGCAGCGGTTGTACTCACAAACGAGCGCCTTGAGCCTCGGCAGCGTGCAGGAATCGGTAAGGCATGCAGGCGACTGTTCCAAGAGCTTGCCATCGCCGACCAACCGGCAGCAATTGAGCTTCTCGACGAGCTTGGATTGGCTGAGGCTGGCTGAGTTTGTTCTTGGGCGCACCGTGTTGTATTTTTCCGGTGCCATTCCAAGTCAAGCCAGCTTTACTCCCAAGTCCCTTCGCGAAGCGAAGCTATAAGAAGGGCCCCGGCGGCCTGAGCCGTCCTAAAACTATCAATCACGAAACAGCCCTCCCAATGCATAAGCAACGGGAGGGCTGTTTCACTATCTCTCGCATCCACCTCACACCACCTCAAGCGTGTCCTTGTCGGGCAGCACGGGGAATGGGGCGGTTGGTAGGGTCTGGTACCAGAACGCTACCGACGCGATATCGTCCTGCAGCGGGAGGTAGCGGCCGCCCGAACGCCACCCCAGGGCCTGGATTGTGACCTTGAGATCGCTCTCGAAGCGGACCGGGTCCATGATATGCCAACGATAGAGGCCGAAACGGGTCTGCGACGTGTACAGCCCATCGGGGCGGATGACCTGGGGCAGGCCCGCGTACGGTGTGGTGAACTCGCGGTAGCCGCCGTTTTCTTTGCCGACATCGAAATTGTACGATCCGCAGAAGTAGTCTTCTGTGCCGGTGCCGCAGATGGTGGGGAATTCGGCGTCGCCGTCCATGTAGAACTTGATCTCGCCCTCGCCCCACCAGCCTGTATTGTTCACTCCCCACGCCATATACGTCCCAACATAATGGCCCTTGCCTTTGATACCGTCGACGATGGTGTAGACATCCTTATACGGCAGCGGGTTAACGCGGCGGAACTGCGCATGGAAGTATGCTGCATCGTCAGGAATGTCGGTGAGGGTGTAGTTGATCTGGTAATAGAGGCGCATCGCCTCTGCGCCGATGTTCTCCATGGTGATGCGGCAACGCTTGCGGAACGGCATCTCCCAATAGCAGTTGAACGCGCTCCCGGGGTTCACGCACACCGGCAGCGATGAAACCTGCGCGTACTTCTGCCAGCCGCACGCGAAGAAGTCGCCGACAGGGCATTCGACTGCGGGCTGCTCCTGATCGTCCCAGTAAATGCGCAGGATCGAATAGCGCCAGTGCCCTGTGGGGGTCATCCAGATCTGTTGGATCGCGCCGGATTCGGTGATGTCGGCCAGCAGGCGCACTTCGCCAGGCTCGATGCTGATCGACGGCGATACTTTCCAGCCGACACCGAGCTCGCGTGCGCAGTTTGCGCCCGTTCCCTCGGTCGCCATTCCCGCCTCGCCCTTGTTGCCAGTGAAGTTCTCCGGCGAAATCGAACGCGTCCGCGCATCCGACAGCCGCGAAAGGTTGCCCAGGTGCAATCCAAGGCCATTGAATTGTGTCATGTGTGGTTTTTCCTCATAGCCCGGCGCATATGTGAGCGCCCAAGACCTCGATAATACCGCCGCCAGATGGCTCGCGGCAATGGACATTCTCATCGAAAACCTGGAGAATCTTACGATAGCCGCCAGCCAAATAGGAGAGAAGCGCGTATTATTGTAGTGGTCTTATTACCCGTCCTCGAATGGGATTACAGCCCCGTCTCTTTGCGCAGCGCTTTCCATCGGGCTGGCGACAGGGCCAGGTAAACTGGGATAGGTGCCTCGGGTAGCACCGCAATACGTGATTAACGGATGAATGCATGTCTCACACGATTTGGCCAGGCGGAATGAAATGCGCGGTTTCGCTAACGTACGACGACGGTCTCCCGTGCCACCACGAGGTGGTAGCGCCGACACTGGAGAAGCATGGGCTGCGTGGCACGTTCTTCGCCGACATCCGTAGCGACATACTCCTGAACCCTGGCGCTTGGACAGCAGTGGCTAATCATGGCCATGAGCTCGGAAACCATACCATATTCCATCCATGCCGCTTCGACCGTCAGTTATCCTGGCTCGATGCTGGGTTCAATATGTGCGACTACACCATCGGTCGGATGCGCGAAGAACTCATGATCGCAAACCGCATCCTAAAGTCGATCGACGGTCAAGACGTCCGAACCTACGCTGCTACTTGCGGCTGCGTGACGGTGGGGCGAGGCGAGGATGAGGTTTCGATAGAGCCCGTGCTGAAGGATCTGTTCGTCGCAGCGAGAGTGAAGGGCACCGATCAACTGGTCAAAACGGCCAGCGATGTGAATTACTGGGATATAGGATCCATTGCAGGACACGCCACAACGCTTGATCGGATGGTCGCGTTCGCTGAACAAGCGCTCGAAGTCGGAGGCTGGGCAGTCTTCATGATGCACGGGGTGGGGGAAGGGACGCACAGTCTCGCACTTGACGCTGACGTGCACGAGCAGTTCGCGGCCTGGCTCGGGGACCGCTCGGATACCGTTTGGACCGCGCCGTTCCGCGACGTGGCGCTTCACCTCAAGCAGAACGAACACAAGATCGACGCGAGGCAGCGCTAACCAGTGCGTTCCCGATTACTCACGCGGCATCGCCTCACAGTCGACGCACTAGCGATACTTCAGCGCGTCGTTTGAGCCCAATCCTTACCCTCCCCAGACGAGCCTTCCGACGATCACATCCACTTGATCGATGTCCACGTCGATATCCGAGGCTGACAGAATCGCTGGACAGTTAACATATGGCCACACACGTGCAAAACTACTGTATTGACACAACGCAGGCAACGTGTTAATATGGTTATGCGTATAAACAGGCCGGTGACTTTCCGTTGTCAATCAATGCATGGGGCCACGAATTACCCTCGCCAATTACTCCCAAGTCTGAGGCTATCGGCCGCATGGCATTGCGACGAGTTTGTTGCTACGCATCCAGGCAAGTAACACAGATCACGCCTATCTCAACTCAGGGAGGACACTATGACCGGAGATCCATCACGACGTAGTATTCGGCGCATGTCGCGAATACTTATTATTGTCTTTGCGCTAATAGCTATATTGCCAGCGGTGAAAGCGCAGAATCTCATTACGAATCCGAGCTTTGAAACGCCATACAATGCGGTGACGTCGTCGGGAAGTACGATACGTTCTGGGTCCATCGCTACGGGATGGTCCGACAACTCGGCGGGCAACACTCTGAACGTCACCTACGCGCAGGACACACTAACGCCACACTCGGGCGGATCGGACCAGGTCATCACCCTCAACTCGATCACGACTGGCGTGCTTCAGTTCGTTCAGTTTCAGAGCGCCACCGCTGGCCACCAGTACACGGCGAGCGTTTGGGTGAAAGGCAGCAACACGGGCGGTATCCACTATTTCGTGCAAAGGAGTGCTTCGCCATACACTCAGTACGCATCCACGGTCTTCTATCCCGAGGATGATTGGACCAGGTACACAATTACGTTCACGGCCACCACTACGGAAACCGTGGTTCTTATCCTGGCGACCAATCATACTGGCACAATCGCTGTAGACGATGCCCAGATGGTTGACAATCTTAACACTGTCACCAACCCCGGCTTTGAAACTCCTTACTATGCTGTAACATCAACAGGAACCGCCACGAGATCGGGAAACATCGCGACCGGATGGTCCGACAACTCCGGCAGCTCTACGATCAACGAAGTCTATTCGCAGGATACAACGTCTCCGCATTCAGGCTCATCGGACCAGGCGGTCACGATCAACAGTCTCACGTCCAGCTTTTGGCAGTTTGGTCAAACCCAGCCCGTAATCGCCGGACACACCTACACTACGTCGATATGGTTGAAAGGCTCAACAACACAGCCGGTAACGTTCTTCGTTCAAAAGACAACGTCACCTTATTCGCAGTACGCAACGACATCAATAACGCCTGTAGCTGGCTGGAACAAGTACTCGCTGACGTTTACTGCTCCAGTCACGGAGACCATAGTGGTGCTGCTCATGACCTGGGGCACGGGCTCGATGTCGTTAGACGACGCGTCGTTTGTCGAACGGCCCAACGTCATGCTCAATAGCAGCTTTGAGACGCCATACAACCCCGTATCCATTAGCTCTCCGGGTGTCATCAACGGCAATGTCGCCAACTCATGGTACGACAACACTGGTTGGAACCCCGCCTGCAACGTCACGTACGCGGCCGATGCTGGCGCTCACTCGGGTACGTCCTGTCAGAAGATTTCCGTCGCGACGGGATATTGTCAGCTTCAGCAAGATATCACGTTCATTGAAGGGCGCTATACAGCAACGATCTGGGTGAAGGCTAGCACTCCGACGTGGGTGAGCCTTAACCTGGCACAAAAGTACTCACCGTATGCTGTATACGCGACGACGCCATTTAGGGCCACCACGACCTGGACTCAAGTAACGGTCACCGGGAATACTCCAGCGGTATCGGGACTTATCACGTTCAACGCAGTCGGCACAACTCCCGCAGGCTCGGTGTGGATTGACGATGGTTCGGTCTTTTTCCAGGGCGTCAATTCGTTCTCGCAAACGATCACGACCCCTGCGACCGTAATACCTTCCACCTACTTCGGCATACATCCCATGCATCTGGCGATTGTAGGAAGCATATTGCCCTGGCCAACGATAACTGCGGGTACGGTTCGACAGCACGATTGCGCGCCGAAATGGTATGACATTGAGATGGCCCGTGGTGTCTACACCTGGACCAAGCTTGATGCCTTCGTCAATGCTGCGGCTACAGCCGGTCAACAGGTAACCTTCACCTTCGCAGGAACGCCAACATGGGCAACGACCGATACTACCCTTGATCAGTATGGCCACGTTGGCGGTAAGGGAGTTCCCTCCAATATCGTCTATTGGACAGAGTTCGTCACCGCACTGGTCAATAAGTACGGTCCCACTCACAAGATCAAGGCGTACGAGATATGGAACGAACCTAACAGCGGCTTTTGGAACGGTACGCCAGCTCAGATGGTTGCCCTCGAAGCTGCTGCAGCTCCAATCATCCATGCAGGTGACCCTACAGCTCTCGTTGTTGGTCCCAGCATCACCATAGCCAACTCGCCGGGGAAACTCAGTTACTACGAGCAGTACCTGGCCGCAGGCGGCGGCGCATACTCAGATGTCCTTGCCTGTCACCTGTATGACAACTACCCAGAGGACGATACGAAGTGCGTACCACCTCTGAAATCGCTCGCGGCGTCCTATGGCCAGTCGACCAAGCCTATCTGGAACACCGAAACCGGATGGGGATTTGCGGGAACTGGCACGGGGATCGGTCAGATGAGCATGGCTGGCACATGCGCCAATGTCGCGCGCGAATACGTGTTCAACTGGGCTCTGGGTTTGCCCAATTGCAACTGGTACGGCTGGAGCGATGTGAGCAATGTCGGTGTCGATCAAGACGGCGGCGGAGCTTGGACCATCCTTACCGCTGGCGCTGTCGCTTATCAGCAGACATACAATTGGCTGAACGGTGCCACGATGACGAGTTGCGCTCTTGACGGCAACGGCACCTGGGTTGCCCGCATCACCAGGTCCGGCGGCTACGTCGGGTACATCGTATGGAACGCCGACACAACAGTCAGCTTCCCGAAACCCGCTGGCGTCACTCAGAGTAGAAACCTGGCAGGCGTGACAACGTCACTCGCCAGCGTCACATCCGTGATGGTCAACTCAACGCCCATCCTCCTCGACCACTAGCAAACCAGGGGCCGGGATCATTCGATCCCGGCCCTCGGTTCTCCTCATATTCATAGCTGACCGCTCAATCGCGGCCACTCGACCTGCTATGCGACCGCGACCGTCAACGGCGCTCCTGGCGCTGCGGTTTTGCCACACGCCACCGAGCGCTCGACACCGTCCACGGTCACCATCACCGTGGCAACGTCCAACTTGCCTTCGATGACATTTACGGTTAGCTTACCGGCATCGAGCGTGATCGTTCCGTAGCCCGAATCCGTCGAGAAGAACGCCGTGAACGGTCCGTTCACAACCTTGGGTGCTAACCACAGCGTCTTGCTGACGGCTGAGTAGCGGAACCCGCTCAGCGAGTTCAACACCGCGTAGCTCGCCATAGCGCGAGCGTAGTAGGAGCCGCATTCGTACTCGTTGAACGGGTTCCGCACATGCCCCTCGTACCGGCTTCGAACTGCCGTGACGATATTGAGACCTTCGTTGACCATGCCCTCTTCGATCAGGTGCGACGCAACCTGGTATTCAATCCCGGTCCA
This sequence comes from Capsulimonadaceae bacterium, assembly GCA_036504535.1. Classification (GTDB taxonomy): domain Bacteria; phylum Armatimonadota; class Armatimonadia; order Armatimonadales; family Capsulimonadaceae; genus JARLGU01. Next base: position 133,065 of record DASXUY010000037.1, on the reverse strand, counting down.
CACCTCGTCGCTGTAGACGAACGGTAGCGATGGCTTTCCGCCGTTCGGCCAGCTGCAGAGCAGCAAACCAGCCTCGTGACCATTGGCGTAGCCCGGCCGTTGCAGGCACGCATGATCGAACAGGCTCGTCTTGAAATTGTGCTTGTAGATCGCCCCAAGAGTCGAGCGCACCTTGGTTGTTTCGAGGTACGACGGGATCCCGTAGATCTTCGCCATCCACCCGCCGATTATGCCGTCGGACAGGCATCCCGACCCATACTGGTAGCGCGGCCCTTCCGCCTCATAGAGCTGCTGCGTCTCTGCATCCAGTTCACCCGATGCGAGCCGTTTAACAAACGATTCGTCACGAAGACCTTCCCACTGCACATATTGCTGGTAGTATTCCCCGTTGAAGAGTTCGCTATCGATGAACCCTGCCGCGCGAACAGCAAGCTCTGCATATCTGGATGCGTCTTCGGTCTCGCCCAGCGCTTTGGCCATCTCCGTGATCGCTGAGAGCGCACCAGCGTAAACGCTGCCGCACATGCCGTCGGGACCCCAAAACTCAATGTCGTATGTGTTGTGGTGAGGCTCAAACAACCCGCCTTTGTGGTCGGGGTCCCAGGCAGCGATGCAGTAGTCGATACTGCGCTTTGCCAGCGGGTAGAGCCCGCGCATCCACTCCGTGTCGCCGCAGATCTGCCAGTCGCGAAACAGCTTCATGATCCCGCCAAACTGGCCGTCCGACGCCGCATGGTAATCGTGGCGAACCGGGCCGTCAGGCAGAGCGGAGCGGAACGTGATATGGCCCTGCTCGTTCATCGACCGTATAAGCTCTTGCTCGCGAAGCGTGCGCTCGAGCTTAGGAAACAGGTGCGGGAACGCTTGCGCGTAGTTCCAAACATGCGTGCACGACCCATGGCAGCAGCCGCTCGTCGTAAAGCAGCCTTCCCACGCCCACACATTGCCGTTCTCCTGCCGCAGCACCGTCGGCGACTTCATGATGGCGAGGTTCGACGATACCGCATCGAGCACCGGTTCCGGCAGGGTCGATGAGAACAGCCCGTCTTTAAATGCCAGCGTGCGCGAACGAAGAGTAGCATAGTTCGCTTTCAGGTACGCGGCAACATCGGCGGCGTCTTTCCAGACACCGGCGTAGAACGGCCTCCACTTAGGAGCGATCTCAACCGTACTGCAGTCGCATCCCTCGCCGCACTCCTTCTTCTCTGATCCGTACTCCAGGTTGGAGTTCGGGAAGTGCCACGTGATCGCGATCGGCACCGTGTGCTTCTCGCCAGGCGCGAGCGTGATGGGAACGAGAATCGAGCCGCCCGGCCGGTGGCCATTCTCGACATCGCGCTCATCCGAGTTCTCGGTGAACGAGCCCGTTTCCACTTCGCGCCACAGCTTCGAAATGTCGTCAAACCACCCTCCGCGCATCCAGTGCGTCTTGATTCGCGGAGTGTCGACGAGGGCGGTGATCGATGCGGTGCCAAACGATTCGTCGAATCGCCCCTCGACGTTCCGGAACAAGACGCCGCTTCCCGCAATGCACGAATTCCGTGCCTTCTGCCGACCAGACGTTCCAACGGCCAGATGCGAGGAGTGATAGGAGAACTCAAAGCTTATAGCAGCATCCGAAGTGTTCTCGAATGAATACTCCAGCACCGCCGCCGGTAGGCTCGAATTGACATCGTCCAGCGGGATGAACGGGTTCCAGCCCGTGATGGTAATGTCGAGCGGAATGCTCGGGTCGCTCAGACTGACTTCGCCGAACGGGTACTCGGCGCGAAATGCGCAGTTCCTGAACCGGGGCAGCCCTTCGTGGCCCCCCTTGCGGTAGCCTTGCCCCTGAAGACCCTGATCGTAAAGCTTCTCGGGGGGCATGGGGCCCTCGACGAGCCGCGTCGCACCCGAACCTTTGACGTGGATCAGCGCAAAGATCGCATCGATGACGCCGTGGTTGTCCGGCAGTGCCGACGTGTTCGGTGTATGTCTCAAAGCTGGGTCCTGAACTCCGCCCACTCCGTTGAGGCAGATATTGCCGCCACCAATGCCGCCCATTGGCATGGCTATCTGAAGGAGCTTGTCGCCGGAATAACTGCGGGCCGTCGCCGAAACCGCCTGACGTATGGTCGTCGATTGTGTCATATTGGTCACCCTGAAACTGGTTGATATTGAGCGAGTAAACCGTACCGGGTAATTACACGCTCCCGAATATCACTCAAATTCGACGCCCCTTCCGAGATTCCTGCACCCCGCCGAAAACTTTTTCCCCTCCGCACCGAGACATGCGACATTTTCCCCAATCTGCACCCACAACACCGCCTGCGCCGCGTATGAACGCCATACGGTATAATACTGCCACGGTCGCGCAGCGGCCCGAAAAGGATTACGCGTCTCAATGTTCGAAAAGCTTCACGAAGTCGTAGCGCTCTATGAAGAGCTGGGCCAAAAGCTCTCTGATCCGGCAACGTTGTCGGATATGTCGGAGTATCAGCGCGTCGCCAAGCAGCACAGCGACCTTACCGAAATCGTCACCGTCTTTCGCGAGTACGAAGAGGTTCGCAAGCAGCTGGAAGAGACCGAGCAGATGCTGCACGGCACGCTCGATGACGACATGCGGGACCTCGCGCAGATGGAGCTCGACGAGCTCAAAGACAAGCGCACCGCCTATGAAACAAAGCTGACGCTCATGCTGCTGCCAAAGGACCCCAACGATGACAAAGATGTCATCCTCGAAATCCGCGGCGGCGCTGGTGGCGAAGAAGCGGCCCTGTTTGCTGGCCAGCTTCTCCGGATGTATCTGCGCTACGCCGACCGAATGGGCTGGAAGTACGAGATGCTCAGCTCCAACGAAACCGGCATCGGTGGATTCAAGGAAGCCATTGTCGAAATCCACGGTCAGGGTGCGTACTCGAAGCTCAAGTTCGAAGGCGGCGTTCACCGCGTTCAGCGCGTCCCCGCAACCGAAAGCGGCGGTCGTATCCATACCAGCACCGTTACCGTCGCCGTCATGCCCGAAGTCGAGGATGTCGAAATCCACATCGACGACAAGGACATCAAGCGCGAACATACCCTGTCGCAAGGCGCTGGCGGACAGAACGTCCAAAAGAACGAGACCGCTGTTCGTCTCACGCACTTGCCCACCGGCCTTGTGGTCACCTGTCAGGACCAGCGGTCGCAGCTGCAGAACTACGAAAAGGCCATTCGGGTTCTACGAGCGCGCCTCTACGAAGCTGAGCTTGAGAAGCAGCGCCAAGAACACGACGCCAACCGGCGCGGCATGGTCGGAACCGGCGACCGCAGCGAAAAAATCCGCACCTATAACTTCCCGCAGGACCGCATGACCGACCATCGGATCGGCCTGACGCTGCACAACTTGCCCACATTGCTCGACGGCGAAATCCAGCCTGTTATCGACAACCTCACAGCCGCTGACCAGGCCGAGAAACTCAAGGGCGAAGGGGCTTAGTCGCATTCAGGCGAATCTGCCGGAGCCTCGCACACCTAACTATGAAGTTCACAACCCTACTCGTCGTCGCGGCTGCCTGCAGCCTCTGCATAGCGCACCCGCTCACGAGCATGGCCGCGCCCGCCAAGGCCGCGTCTGGGACCGCTAAGCCAGCTGCTGGCCCCAATGGCCGCCCGGTGGATCAAGACGGCGTCGAGCTTCCCGATGGCTACGAGACCTGGCTCCCGGTTCCAAAGCCCGCGCCAACCGCCAAACCCGCCGCCCCGAAGCCCGCCCCCAAAGCGATTAAGCCCGCGCGACGGCCTCCTGCGGCAAAACCCGCTGGTGCCAAACAGTCTCGCCCAAAGCGCTTCCCGGAGCCCCGCATGGCCGGCGGCACCGCCAACGCGGTCGTTGACATCAAGGCGAGTGGCATCCTCGGCGCAATGGACAAAACCTACCGCCTACTCGACACGTTTACCGCCACACTTGACGCGCGCGGATCCGACAACTCAGGGCTGGGCAGCCTCCACGCCACAATCGGCTTCTCTCGCAAGCCCGAGCGCGCCTTCGCCATCGTCACTAAACCCGCGCTCGCCAAATACATCTATGACGGTACCCATGTGGTCGTCTATCCCGCGCCGGATTCGTCCCACTTCCTGATGTTCGACAATGCCTGGGACAACCTCGCTGGCTCCGGCATCGGGACCGTTTTCGGACGACTTGCTGAGCATCCGCGCTACGACTTCATCTCCCGCATGGTCACATCGGGCTTCCAGGCGCAGGTAGATTTGGGAGCATTCGACAAGCTTGTGTCTCTTGCGCCAAGCTTCATCGAAGGAGTCATGTGCGACCGCGTCCAGTCGCAGGACGAAGAAGGATCGATCACCCTAGCGGTGGGACACGAAGACCATCTCCTTCGCCGCGTCACCTGGGTCACAAACCTGGCAGGTGGCGCAACAAGCTACTACATCGAAAACTTCAGCAGCGTCACGCCGAATCCCGTCATCCCGTCCTCAGCCTTCAAATTTACCCCGCCCCCAGGTGTCTCGCTATGGGTCTCGAACTAGCCAGGCTTTGTTGGGACCCATCCGCCTCGCGGACTCGGCACCTTCCCGAAACGGGAAGGAAACAGCTTGCGCCGGTGCCAAGCACGCTTATCGTGATCTCCAAACAGGTTTCCATCCCGTTTCGGGAGGGTGCCCTTCAGGGCGGGTGGGTCTTTAGCAAGAGCGGGACCCCATCCCAGACATGCGAGGCTGCCCGGTGAACCTCGCCCTTAACCCGCCCACCACCATCGCCGCCGCCCTTGCTGCCGCTACCCCGGCCCTAACCGCCGCTGGCGTCGACACGCCGCGCCTCGACGCACAACTACTTCTCGCCAGTGCCATTGACGGGCGACGTGAAGACCTGCTGATGTCACCCGAGCGCGTCTTAACTCCCGGTGAGCTCGCCGCGTTCAACAGCCTGGTCGAACGACGCGCCGCTCGTTGCCCTCTGCCCTACCTCACCGGAACGCAGTGGTTCTATGGATTGGAGTTCAATGTCACCGACGCCGTCCTCATCCCGCGCCCCGAAACCGAGATGCTCGTCGACTTCGCGCTTGCCCACGCATCGCCCGGGAGCCGGATCGCCGACATCGGCACCGGAAGCGGCTGTATCGCCGTCAGCATAGCGGCGGTGCGCCCCGATGCTACCGTAGCAGCGGTCGATCTATCGCCCGATGCACTTGCCGTCGCCGCGAGCAACGCGGTTCGCCACAGCGTGGAAAGCCGCGTAACCCTGCTCGCAGGCGACTTGCTCGCGCCGCTTGCCGGACTCCGATTCGACATCATCGTCTCCAACCCGCCCTACATTCCGCTCTACGACATGCCCGCCCTCATGCCCGAAGTGCGCGACCATGAGCCTGCGCTCGCGCTGCACATCGGCGCGGGCGACGACGGCCTCGCCATCTATCGACGCCTGTTCGCCGACTCGCCCGCCCTCCTCGCTCCCCACGGACGTATCGCCGTCGAAGTGGGGCAGGGGCAAGCCGACGATGTGCGCGCCATCGCAGTCGCCGCAGGATTCGACGATATCACTGTCGCAAATGACGGTGCGGGGATCGGACGCGTCGTCAGCGCGATATGGCGCGGCAACCGGTCGCAGATAGCGTAACCGAGAACAGGAACCATGAGGAGTCGAGTCAGCCGTAAGCGTTCAGCCATTACCTGGAAGGGATGCGACAGCGCTCCGGCAGCAAGCAAAACTAAACCAGACCCTGCGATCGTGCCTGCGCTCCCACCGCGCGTACACCCCGAGGCTGGTCGGTTAACCGCAGCAGCGCTCCAAGCGGCAGGCGAGCGCCAGTGTCGCTTCTGCGAAGGCCCGGTGACCGGTCGGCGACGCACATTCTGCAGCGACCCTTGCGCGCACGAATGGCGGCTCCGGACCAGCCCCAGCTACGTCCGAACGCACGTCTATCGCCGCGATCATGGCCGATGCGCCGTTTGCGGCTTGAATACCGCGTCGCTACGAGCGAAGTGGAACAAGCTGGCTCCCGATGACCGAGCCGCCGCCGAGAAAGCCTACGGCCTTCGTCGCGGCCAGCGCACCATGTGGGACGCCGACCACATCGTCCCCGTTGCCCTCGGCGGCGGCCAATGCGGCCTCGAAGGTTACCGCACCCTCTGCCTCCCCTGCCACCGCACCGCCACCGCCGAACTGCGCGCTCTACTGAAGGCGCAGAAGCTGGACGCGACACTTGGGAGCGTGGACAAGCAGTGAGCACCGAAGATGACCAATGGCCGCCGCCCGTTCCGGGTAGCGATGACGAACCGCCGAAGCAGATACTGATCGAAGGCTCAGTCGCCACTGGCTGCTTCGTGGGCGCGATCCTCTTTCTCATCACGTTCCTGGCGCTGATGCTAATCGTGCTCCAAATCGTGCCTCACAGACCGCGCTGGGGTATGCCCGTCGGATTTTCCGTTGCATTCGTGGTCGCTACCGCGCCATGCACCCTGTCCTACAGCAATAGTGGAGGCGCACGACGCGTTGGCATCGTTCTGGGGACCTTCCTAGCCGCATCCCTCATCGCAGGTGCCTTTGTGGAATTCTTCACACTTCCTTAGCGTATCGGAACCATGGGTGGCGTTATGGTGTCGAACGAACAAATTGGCAGTCGAATGCAGCAGGCAATTGGCCTGCATGAGCGCCGAAGGGATACTTTCAAGCACTTTAGAGCCTTAGGTTTCAACCTAAGGAAAAGTAGGCGACACGCTGATTGAATCTAGGTAGCAAACGTGCGACAATAGCAATGAAAGGGCATTGGACCTCCCATGACGATCAAATCCACCATCGCGAGAACACTCATCGCTTCACTTGTTCTGGCATCTGCCTGCACAGCACGCGCCGCCGATGCGCCAGCGACAAACGACCAGCCAACTGGCCTGCTCGCATCCGCCGCCAGCGACGAGAACCTGCACATCGAGCATCTCAATCCGGCGTTCATTCTATCCGGTCCAATCGTCGTCTCGCTTGTCGAGAAAGGCCGGAAGGCGTTCGTAGACCATAAGTCATTGGACGATGTTTACAAACCATTCCGAAAGAACCCTTTCGGCGTGACTGGCGAGAAGGGGCCGTCGCGTCAATCCGCGGTGGTGTTCAACGGCGACTCCGGAGTCGATCAAGTCGTCGACTCCTACCGCGCTTCCGCCAACTATAAGCCGCTCGAACTCGTGGACAGTGTACGCCAGCGCGGCCTGTTCCTACGCAGCCTCGACTTCGACATACACCTCGTCAGTACGCCACGCATCAAGCAGGGGCATGTTAAGAAGGATGGCACGTACGACGATGTGAACGTCACCAACGTTGTCGTCACCGACGACACTGGTGTCACCCTCTTCCCGCTTGACAAGCTTAACACCGACTCACAGGCCGGTAAGACAGTCGTCAAGGGCGAGGACCTCGTTACGAGTACCGTAACAAAGCGCAGTAATAGTCATACACGGGGCCACAAGGGCGACTCGGACACGGACAGTCAGTCCACAACGACCTACCAGCGCATCGTCCCATGGTCCGAAACGCACCCTTATTTCGAAGCCAGCTACAAGGTGTCGTTCGCGCTCTTCGACGAAAAAGGCGAACCACTGATTCGCGACAACGCCAAAAAGCTAATTCTGCACATTATCCGCCCTGTCGGCGAGCAGCAGGTAGAGTACGATCTGAAGCCACTGACGGTAGGCGGGAAGTGATGCGCCGGAGCCAATACGCATGAGCCTGCGTTGCGCCGAATGTAGCACGAAAGTGCCAAATGCTGCCGCCGAAGCCTGCTGTAAATGCGGGAAACTGCTTGCGGACCCGGATGCCGTCTACGATGACGGCTCCGAGCACCGCACCTTCGTCGCCGTCGGCCTGGGCTTCCTCTTCGCTGTCGTCGCCAGCTTCCTGATCGCCGTCGCCATCGGCTTCGATCCCAACGTCCCAGGCGACCCCGGCCCGTACGAGCGAGGCGTGCTCGTAGGCAAAACCTGGACCGCGATCACCCCCATCTGCCTCATACTAGGCGGCATCGCTGGCGCAGCCATAGCCACCGCAATCACGAGGCGTGTGGCGAGCCGGCGGGGGTAGGGGACGAGGCATTATCGTGTACGACATTTGACCTGTGCCGGCGCCATGGACCGAAGAGAGCCTGGCGACTGAAGGCGCGGCTTGGAAAAGCAGATCGGCGGCCTACGCCGACTCTCAACGAGTCGCAAAGCGGCTTCCTGAGCGCCCGCAGGGGTGCGATTCGCACTTTCCAGGCGCGCCTTCAGTCGCTAGCTATGAGGGAAACGAAGAATCTTCAATCTTCTGAGTGGTGGGTCAAGGCAAGGATGGGGATACACGACAAGATATCCGTATCGAGGATCGCGCTGGCCAACGGTTGCTACCATAGCGACTAGCCCGAGACGCGATGACAGAGTCGACGGAATCGCGAAAGCCCTGCCTGCCTGCAAACAGACCGATGGTTGAAGCTGCCGCTGTCAAGTCCACTGGCGCTTTCGGCCCTTTGCGACGAGTGCGCGGAGGAGGTGATGTACGACCGCTTCCCGTGGCTTCGTCAATGATTTGCTCGATTACTTGCTTCGGCGTGGTGTGGCGTTCGGTGGCCATCCGTTGAATCATCTTGCCACGCTCACTGTCTTCAGTTATATGCACAAGACCATCAAATGGCATATTTCACCTCCACGGATGAATGTCAATTTAGCGTCGTTGGTCATATTATGGGCGAATGCTTGCTGAAAATCAAGCGCGAACTCTCGATTCAATTTCTAAGCTACCTATAAGGGTAAATCAACCATAATGCCCAACTCACCCACACTGCCGCCCGCGCGGCTATACGTCATCCTAGCCCGCGAAGCGCCCATCGGCGTCGCGCTGGGTGCAGATCATAAAGTGGAACACGGACACCGACTTCAACCCCAACCGCTTCGCGCCAATTGTGTCGCCAGCCTGGGCTCGCGAATGGTAGCGGCATGGAAGCTTGAGGCGGTGCAATCTGGTACGGTTGGACGTGCCCGTCAGGTGCGCGTCGGATGCAGCACTACCATTCGCCGCTAGCGAGTTTGCCTTGCCAATCCTGCGCGGTGTGGTAGTAGTTGAGGATGTAGATGGTTGAATCGACTATCTCGTAAACAGCTACATGGCCGTGGCCGCCGCGCCTTCGTAATATAGTGACGTACCGGTACCCTGGACGCGTGGGAACAATCCTCCCGGCATTGTTGGCGGATGAGAGGTCCTCGGTTCGGCGTTTGAGGAATTCGGTGTAACTCTGGGCGTGCTGGGCGCTGTATCGTTCGGCGTTCCACTCCCAAATCTCATCGAGAGTATGGAGTGCACGCTGGGAATACACGACTGTTAGCTTGGGTGCGTTGCCAGCCATGCTTTTTGCTTCGCCGCAAAGTGTTCGTCCACTTCCTGGCTTGTGTAAGTCTTCCCGCCAACTTTGATTTCGGATGAGATCGCGTCGAGGTCTGCGATTACCGCAGGGGTGAATAGGTTGTCGAAATGCGCGCCATCAGGCGCGACACTGCTCGCCAAAAGGCTGGACAGATAAACCTCCATGCTCGGGAAGCCTTCGCTCGCGGCCCGTTGCACAGCGGTGGAATAGAGTTCATCCGGTATCGTGATCGTGACTTCGTGCATTTCGTTACCTCACGGGAACCCGCATATTGTATCCCGTAACCTATTATGGGCAATCACGCGGGCGAAATCAAGATAGGCGTATTGCGTCCGCAAAGCAAATCGCGGAAGGCCAGGACCGAGGTCCCGGCTCCGCGTACGCGCATCCTATGCTCACCCGAGCTCCGCCACCACGTTCACCGTCTCACCGCCGACGCCCAGCGGGACCACGTTCCCCGCTACCGCAGCGCCGTCCACCGTAAGCCGCGCAACGCCCTTGCTTACACCGCTCGGGTTCTTCACCTCGATGACATACGTTCGCCCACGGAACTTGCGGGTCACCGTGAAGCCTGTCCACGCTTTCGGGATGCACGGGTCGATCACGAGGCCTTCGGGTGATGGGGTGACGCCGAGGATATACTGCGAGATCGCGACGAAGCTCCAGGCGGCGGTACCGGTGAGGAACGCGTTCTTGCCCTCGCCGGGGGTGGGAGCGTCGCGCCCGGCCGTCATCTGGCTGTAGACATACGGCTCGCAGCGGTATGTGTCGATCTGCGCTTCCTTGGTCGATGGGCAGATGGCCATGTAGTACTCCATCGCCTGGTCACCGCCTCCCAGGAGCGCCTCCGCGCACTGGATCCACGTGTTGTTGTGCGTGAAGATGCCAGCGTTCTCCTTGTAGCCGGGCGGGTAGCTGGTGACTTCGCCAAGCTCCACATGGTACGTCGAGAACGCTGGCTGCTGCAGGATTATGCCATTCGGGGTCGCGAGCCGTTCTTTCACCGAATCCAGCGCCCGGCGAGCTTTACCGTCGTCGATACCGACACCGCCCAGCACTCCCCAGCCCTGGCTTTCGATAAAGATCTTGCCCTCGTCACACTCCTTCGAGCCGACCTTGTCGCCCTGCGCGTCGTAGGCTCGCACGAACCAGTCCCCATCCCATCCGTGGGCCAGGATCGCATCCTGCATCTTGGTCTTTGCGGCGACCGCGTAGTCCGCCTTTGCCGTTTCCCCGACAGCGCGGTAGATTCCCGCCATCTTGTCGCACGCGCTGCAGAACAACCCGGCGATCATGACCGACTCCGCAGCGCTGCCGCCTATATCGCCGGCGCACTGGAAGCTCTCGCCGGGAGTGGTGGAGAAGCAGTTGAGGTTGAGGCAGTCGTTCCAGTCAGCGTGCCCGATCAGCGGCAGCAGGTGCGGACCGAGGTTCGCGAGCGTGTACGCCATCGACAGCTCCAGGTGGTCCATCAGCATCGCCGGAACGTCGGGCTTGTCGGCGTACGTGCACGACGCGGTCAGAATACTGCTGTCCCCGGTCTCGGAGATGTACGCGTACACCGCCAGGGGCAGCCACAGCGGGTCGTCATTGAACCCGCCGCCGATATCCGCGTTGCCCTTCTTGGTGAGCGGCTGGTACTGATGGAAACAGGTGCCGTCGGATAGTTGAGTCGCCGCGAGGTCAAGTAGACGCTGGCGCGATCGCTCAGGCTGGAGGTGGACGACACCCAGCAGGTCCTGATTCGAGTCCCGGTAGCCCATACCGCGCCCGATACCGGATTCAAAATACGACGCTGACCGGGACATGTTGAGGGTCACCATACACTGGTACTGGTTCCATGTGTTCACCATCCGCGACACATGGGGATCGTCCACCTTGACCGAGTAGACGGAAAGCAGGTCGTTCCAGTACGCCTTCAACGTGGCGAATGCGGCGTCCACCTGCGCTGACGTTCCAAGCTTCTCCCGGACTGCGCGGAATGGCGCTTTGTTGGCGACACGCTGGCCGGGGCGGACCCAGGCATCGGCGAGGAACTTGTCTTCGTCCTTGTTCTCGGCATAACCAAGTAGGAAGTGGAGCCTCTTCTCTTCGCCCGGGGCAAGAGTTATATCGATCTGGTGGACCCCCATCGGGTGCCAGCCGTGCGCGACACTGTTGTAGCAAGCGCCCGAGACCACGGCGCGAGGAGCATCGAAGCCTTCGTGGATGCCGACGAACTGGTTCCGGTCCGTGTCGAAGCCGCTTGTGGCCGCCGACGATGCAAAATAGGCGAAATGGTTGCGTCGCTCTCGGTACTCGGTGACGTGGTAAATGACCTGCGACTCCACTTCTACCTGCCCCGTCGAATAGTTGCGCTGGAAGTTGGACGCGTCATCCATCGCGTCCCATAGGCACCACTCGACCGACGCGAAGAGCTTGATGGACTTGGGCGCGTTCGACGTGTTCGTGACACGGAGATCCCACACTTCACAAGTCTGGCCAACAGGCACGAAGTACCGGGTATCGACCTCGATGCCGTTCTTTTCGCCGCGCACCGACGTGTAACCCAGACCGTGACGGCATTCGTAATCGTCAAGGTCTGCGCGGCACGGTTTCCACGACGGCGACCAGACACTTCCGCCGTCATTGATGTAGATGTAGCGGCCATTGGAGTCGAGCGGTACATTGTTGTACCGGTACCGCGTCAACCGGCGCAGGCGAGCGTCACGGTAAAAGCAATAACCGCCAGCGGTGTTGGAAATGATCCCGAAGAACTCCTCGGAGCCCAGGTAGTTGATCCAAGGCAGCGGCGTATCGGGCCGGGTAATAACATACTCGCGCGCGTCGTCATCGAAATGGCCGTAGGGGTTCATCGGTGGTTTCCTTTGCATCCGGCGCTCCTATGCGCCGATTTACTTAACTAGTTAAGTAATAGATTCGACGGAATGCGACGGGAATCCTGCTTATGATTGAGAATTTTGCAATCCATTGACGCACCGAGATACCGACGTGGGGCAACGGCTTTTGCAGGGTGCAGGATTTCGCTAGCGAGTGGCGAACCAATATTACGGATCAAACGCGACTCGCTCGTCAACACAGCAATGAAAATCTACTCGCAAAACCGATCGTCGTCACTCATCATCGACCTTGTTGGCATCGAAAGGTCTGAACCGAGCGTTAACCTGTCGGTACTGGTGCAAGACGGCCCGTTTCGAGGGGCGTCCGATGGTATCTGGGTCGCCGCCAGCGAGTTGCGACGCTTTATCGAAGACTTTCGGCTCTGCGAGGAACACCGCGAAGGGAAAGCGACCCTGTCCGCCCTTTCACCGGGCGAGTTTGAACTATCCCTCGAAGCTGTGAACACCTCCGGCCAATTCGTCCTCACCTACATGGTCGGGCGGTATGCCTTTGCCTGCAACGAGTTCACCGTCCACAGAACCGTCTCAGGTGGCTTTGAGATCGACGCGGTAATGCTCACCCAGAACGTGCTTGAACTTGGCGAGCTGCTCGCGACTCTGTAATGCACACTTCGACGCAGACCTTGCTCCCTGCCTAGAATACAAAACCACCCTGCCACCCTTACCCAAAAATGGCCCCGGCGGCCCGAGCCGTCCTAAATCTCACCTCAACCTACCCCTGGCGACCGCGACCCTGGCTACACCCCGTACAGACCGCGCCCAATCTCGTCTACCGGTACCCACGGCCCCGGCGCCACAGTGCTGGGCGTTGCCGCAGGATCATCAGTGAACGCTTCGATATCGGCGTCGAGCCCAGCGACCGTGTAGAGCCGCTTGGGTGTGTCGTCGTTCACGGCCGCGATCAGCGCGGGGTCGAAGCTCGTGATGCCTCCTCCGCTTTGCAGCGCGCCGTTCACAACGTTCAGGAACGATAGCGTCTGCGGGAGCGTGGTGGCTGGCTCTGATCCGGTTTCGACTGCGTCGATGAAGTTGAGCAGGATCGACACCATGTTCTGGTACGGGAACTTGAGCGCGATTGTTTCGCCGCCTGTTGGGGTGAAAGTGGCGTTCATATCCCAGTCGAATGTCGCCTCCCCGCCGGTTCCGCGCAGCCGGGCGATTGGCCCCTTCTCCACTTGCGTCGCGTGCGTTAGAAGGAGTTGCAGTCGTACATTCTTCTCGGTTTCGGCTTCAATGTAAGCTGTGTCGAAGCTCTCGATGGGCCGTGCACGCTTCAGCGCACCGCGAACTCGTACCGGTGCGCCCGCAATGGCCGAAGTGGCGTGGACGACATGCGCGAGGGCGTTGGTCGCGGGGCCGTCGAAGACAGGGACATTGTTCAGCGTGTAGCGACCGGACCACGACGCGCGGGAATAGTACGCGTCATCGCGCGGCCATCGCGCGGCCGCCCAGACATCGGTGAGCGTGCCCAGCTTGCCGGAATCGACAAGCTCGCTGATGTACGCAAACACAGGCGCCGCCTGCATCTGGAAGCCGACTGCGCAGACCTTGCCGCTCGCGCGCCATGCTGCTTCGAGTTGATCGTATTCGGCGAGGGTAGGGCATGGTGGCTTTTCGAGATAGACATTCTTCCCGGCAGCCAGACAGGCGACCGTCTGCTGGACATGCAGGAAGATCGGGGTCGCGATAATGACCGCGTCGATATCGTCGCGTGCGATCATATCCTCGAAGCGGTCGTACTGCGCTACACCCTCCCAAGTCAACGCAGCCACAGTGTCAGGCAGGCGGGCGGCGGTTGGGTCGGCAAAGGCGACGAGTTTGGCGCGGTTGGCGTGGGCGAGGGTGCGTAGGGATGTGAGGTGCACCTGGCCGAAGCCGCCGATGCCGATCATCCCCACACGCAACGGTCGGTGTGTCATGCGATAATCCTTACTGGGGACCACGAAGCCCGCATTTGATCAGGCTAGTTGTCCCAAATGATATCCGATATGTTCTTTAGCTTCGCGATTTCAGCAGCGACTGTCTCGCGGGTCTGATCGCGCGGCATTTTGATACGCGCATGAGCCGTTCGCGTCTTCGTCTCGCTGTTTTCGTCGTCAATCTCCAGGCTGCGGACCTTGGCATTCATCGACGCTAGGCAGGCGATCAGGTCAGCGACAGGAGATGTGCCAGTTTCCGCAGGCGACGTTACCGTGACCGTGATCCTATGGATCTGGTTATGGCGGAGAACAGCATCCTCAAACACCCCCGCAACCGACAGCGTTAGCAATGCAAGCACGGCGGCGACACAGGCGAACCACATCATGGGTGGGCCAAAGCCAAGCGAAATGCCTATCCCCGCCGTCGCCCATATGCTTGCAGCAGTCGTTAGCCCATGCACGGAGTTCCCGCGATCACTGCGCAGAATGGTCCCCGCTCCGAGAAAACCGACCCCCGTGACCACTTGCGCGGCGATTCGACCTCCGGTGTTGGGGACGACGGTGTCAATCATTGCAATCAGGCACGACCCCAGGCACACGAGAATGTGCGTGCGAAATCCAGCTGGACGACCGCTGATTTCGCGTTCGATGCCAATACATCCTCCGATGAGGACGGCGAGGATCATACGGGCGATAAACGCCGTGTTGTGGTCAAGAAACTGGATTGCGCTCATGATCGTGCCTTGTGGCGTCGTCGCGATACGATTATTATGGCCGGTCGTCGGCAATTATACAAATCGAGGGGTCGTAGCTTCCTATTTCTCACCGCTGGATGTCCGCGTATGTTGCTGCGGTAAGCGACATCAGGTCGTCTGGCGCCATGATCAGCTGTAGTCCGCGCTGACCGGCGCTGAATGCGACTTCGTCGAACAACTGCGCGGTCTCGTCGACAAGCACCGGGAAGCGCTTCTTTGCGCCCAAAGGCGACACACCGCCTCGAATGTAGCCAGTTGTCGGCAGAACGTCCTTCAGCGCCAGTAACTCGCAGTGCTTGTTTGAGCTAGCGGCAGCGACAGCTTTAAGGTCGAGCTCGGTGCCAGCGGCTATCATCGCCATTAAGATGCCGGTCTTATCGCCGCGAACCACCAGCGTTTTGAGTACTTGCTCATTAGGTAGGCCGACCTTCTTCGCCACTGTTTCCGCCGACAGATCCGACTCGCCGACGTCGTATGCCGCCAACCTATGCGCGATTCCAGCTTCCTCGACAATGCGTACGGCATTGGTCTTCATAACCCTCATTATGGCACGTCTTCGGAATACGGTCCACAGCCCGCATTGCCTCGCAATCGCTGTTCGGCGATGGTGTCGCATACCTCAACGCTACGATCATTAGTTGTAGGACGTACTCATTTCGCTTGATGATTTGCTGTATGAGCGCCCGCATTCACTGAACGATGAAAACCGCTGACCCATCTGACGAGTCCGTTAAGAGCGTTACGTGATATTCGCCAGCAGGAGCTGATCTGGGCAGGTCAACGATAACGTAGCCGTCTTTTTCGACAATGGAAGCGCCCTGCGAACGAGTTGTCGCGTCTTTTGCAGTGTCACCGTCCCGAGATATGAACCATGACTGCAGGTGTGCTTGCGCATCAGCCCATCGAACCCTTAAGAGTACGTGTCGCCCTTGTGATTTTGCCACGAGCACCGTAGCGCTACGTGCGCCAAGGTTGATTGGACGCATTGGTGGACTGACAGTCCGCGTCACGATAAATGCAGCAGCGGCAAGGCACGCGATGAGAACCAAAAAGCCAGCACTCTTGGGGTTCCTAACGTACATGGAATGTAGTCCATCCCTGCGCACCATCGGCAAACAGCGCCACCGTATACTCTCCGGTCGGGGCCGCGTGCGGCAAATCGATAAGCACCCGGCTGGGAGTCTCCTGCACTCGAATGCCATGCCGCTCTTCCGGTTGAGCGCGAAAGCCTCCGCCTCGCCGAGATACCAACCACCATTTCAGGTGCGATCGTGGACTAACATAGCCGACACTTAGTAAGATCTGTCGGCCGCTAGCTTCCAATACATGAACCTTGACAAACGGGGGAGAAGCCTCCATAGGACGCGCCTGATGTCTGGGCGTCCTTTGGAGTATGCAGGCCGCCAACACAACGCAGATGGCCAAAACCCATGAGCCGACGATTTTGCGATTCATTAGATAGTCTCGTCGGCTATCTTTGTGACGCTAATCTGGCAGTTGATGTTACCAATAGCTAGTGGTTCCGAGCACTTGCAAATGTCCACGGCGAAGGTTCCTGTTCTAACTGCGCAAGCTCGACGCTAGCAGCATCTCAGTCGTGAGTACAGGTTGCTGAGAGACCGACGCAGGCATCCATGCACTCAGTAAACCATCGTCGAGCTGCAAGTAGGTGCCAGCCCGGGTTGTAGGGGGACGAGTATAGTTTTGTACGGGTTAGGATAACCCAAACTCCTCGGTGCCGTCAAGCCAATTTGTCTAAAATCACGAACTAAATTGTAAGCCGACTTACTTGAAGTTTGATCTGGGGCAGATCGCCACATAATTCAAGGCACGGCAAGCCACATAGACTGGGCCGATAGATGCGCGAGCACCCAAACGCTGGACCTCTCCGTTGTCTGACTTCTTGGTAGATCAAAGTCGCGAGAGGTGCAACTAAGCTGTTTTTCCGTTTTCTCCTTAGCCATCGCACCGTGACGATGAAATTGTAAGTCGCAGGACAGATTTGGGAGGAAATCGAGTCCCTCTGGCCGAACATCCGGGCATGCAACCAAAACATCGATTTGCGATTGCAGCGCTACTTACCGTGCTGCTCATTGGTGGTGGAGTAGCCGCGGTTCGGCGTGCACCGTCGACGGATGCCAGTAACGACATCGTCATCACGACGCCAGCTGGAGCGGCTACGACTCCTACTGTAGCGGCGAACCCTTCGAGTGCTCCCGTTCCAGCGCCGCCAGCTCCGCAGCCTTTGCCTGCCGCAACTCTCCCCGCCGCGACCTCGCCAGTTGCACCTTCACCTTCGGCCACTCCGGCCGCCACTCCGCCTACGCCTGTCCCGGACCCTAACGTGATCATTGTGCACGTCGCCGGAGCGGTCAAGAAGCCCAATGTCTACAAGCTGCATCTCGGCGCTCGCGTCTATCAGGCCATCGACGCGGCCGGAGGTGCGAAGGACAATGCGTCCCTTGACTCGCTCAACCTGGCCGAAAAGCTCACCGACGGCGTCAAAGTTTACGTTCCGACCCGAGGCGAGACCGTTCCGTTCGCCCCGTCAGTCGGTTTGGTCGGCACTAAGAGCGTCCCATCCAGCGTCGCCAATGCCAAGCCGTCTGGCCGAAGCGAGGGTGCAGCGAGCGACAAGCTCACGGACCCCAAGCAAGGTGTCGTATTCCTCCACAGCGCGACCCTCGAGCAGCTAGAACGACTCCCCGGAGTTGGCCCCGCCATTGCCCAGCGCATCCTCGACTACCGCCACCAGGTCGGAGGCTTCAAAAGCATCGATGACCTGCAAAACGTCTCGGGAATCGGCGACAAAAAATTCGCCAAATTACGCCCCTTTGTTAGGCTGTAGTGCTTAAGATGCCCTCCTAGGCCGGGCTGGCCATTTTTATATCTCGCTTCGCTCGGGCTAAGCAACGAAGCCCTATGTGAGCAGGCGCGAAGCGAACTAAAAATGGCCCGCCGGCCAAAGAGGCATCCTAAAACAACAAACAAATGTTCCCAATTTAGCCATAAAAATGCTACACTGTGCCACACCAACAAGATGGAGGCCACTATGGCAAAGCAGCAGCGACCCTACAGCAGTATCAATGAGCAGATCGGCGACATCCGTGGGGCCGGGTTCTTACCGGCGGCCATTGTCGTCGACAAGGTCACTTACACGCAGCTACTCGAAGACATCGCGCGCGACAACGGGCTCGACTACCTCGACGCCATCTCGGCGCTGGATGGCATTCCCATCGCCATCGTGAGCGTCGCATGCATTTGCGAAGTCGTCGTCGACGCTCAGCAGCAGTGGGACGCAGGCGACGACCTCAAGGGCGCAATTGACCCCGAATCCGTGCCTCGCGAGACCGTGTTCGCCGAGCTCTAAGCGCCACGTTAGCGCGGAAACCGCCTTCGGTAGTCTGTTGGCGATACGCCAAATGCCTTCCTGAATGAACGCGCGAAATAGCTGGCGTCGGGCCAACCTGTGCGCGCGCCGATCTCCGACACCGGCAGCGACGTGCGAATCAGGAGGCTCGCGGCCCTCTCGGCACGGCATCGGTTTAGGAACGCCATCGGCGGGATTCCTACCGAGTGCTTGAAGACACGCACCAAATGCTCAGGCGCGACATGCACCGTGGCGGCAAGTTCCGTGAGCGTCCATTCGTGATCGTACAGCTCCTCCAGCAATCGACGACACGCGAGGGCGGCCGGATGCGGCGGATGCGGTGACGCTTGCCGGACCGAGGGCCGAACCACGGCATGGGCGATTGCCGCTATTGCGACGATCAGCCTCCCAAGAGTCGCGACAGTTGGCCGCGAACCGTCAGACTCTACGGTGGCCGCACAAAGAGCGTCCAGTTCTCGCAGCGCGCCCACGAGCGCTTCGCCCCGCAGAGAACTCTTCGCCACTCCGTTCTTCCCGCCCGCAAGTGGGCCAGCTACCAGCAAGTCATTCACGGCCGGGTCGCGCTCGACAAACGCCACCTCGCCGCCGATCAGCCGCATCGCGATGCAGCAGTTGTAGACGACCAGCCTGTCGCAGTTGCGGAATTCATGCCACGCGCCTGGTCGCAGCACGATCACATCGCCTACCGATAGCGGTTCGGCGGCAGATTGGGTGACGTGAGTCCCCGAACCGGCTGCGATCACCGCGATCTCCAGAAAATCGTGCTCGTGCGGGTCCATGTCGCCGTCAACAGTTGTCGAGAACGCCATAAGCTCATTCGGCGAGGTCAGCACGTTCCGACCATCACGGACTGCGCGATGCTCAATCGTTGGCATGCAACAATTTTAGCACGATGGTGACCAAAGATATCAATATCATGCTAGTAAACGGTCAACACAAGCCTAACACCTTTACGGTCGCTGGGTGTACCATGATCCAGAGCAAACCTCTTCTAATTCTCACGTCATCGGAGGTCGTACACCGTGAACGATACATTAACCCAGGCTCAAATCGATCAGTACCAGGAGCAGGGCTTCATCGCCATAGAGGGCTTTCTCAATAGCGACGAGCTTGCATACTGGCAAACCGTTACGCAGGCGGCCGTCGACGCCCGCCTTATAGCGGAGCGCGCCAAGTCCCAGACTGGCGATATCGGTCAGTCGCTGCACAACCAGGCAGACCCCGACAGCTACTACGCCAACGTCTTCACGCAATGCATAAAGCTCGCCGATAGTGACTCTGGCATGCGCGCCATTATGCACGACCAGCGGCTTGGCCGCGTCGCCGGCACGCTTGCGGGCGTCGACTCAATTCACATCTGGCACGACCAGGCGCTCTTCAAACCGCCTTTCGGAAACCCGACGGCGTGGCACCTGGACAATCCGTATTGGTCGTTCAACTCGCGTGACTCGATTTCAATCTGGGTGGCACTCGACGACGCTACCCTCGGCAACGGATGCATGTGGTACCTTCCCGGCACTCACAAGCTGGCCCGATTCGACAATGTCGGCATCGGATCGAACATGCGCGACCTCTTCAAGGTCTATCCCGAATGGCGCAACATCGAGCCTGTCGCAGTGCCCGCTAAAGCAGGCACTGTGGTGCTCCACAACGGCCTCACCGCCCACGGCGCGGGCGCCAATATGACCGACCGACCCCGCCGCGCCATGACCTGCGCCTACATGCCCGGCGGAACGACGTTCAACGGCCAGCTCAACGTGCTACCGCAGGCTTATGCCGCGACACTTCAAGTTGGCGACACGATCGACGACCCCGCGATTGTCCCCCTGATATGGTCGCGGACGGGAGCGGGGCTATGACGCCTCGCGAACGCTTCGTCAGCGCTCTACGCTTCGAGGAGCCCGTCGATCGCCTCCCGGTGATCGAGTGGGCGGCGTGGTGGGACCAGACCATCCGCCGCTGGGAGACCGAAGGGCTTCCAACAGCGCTCGGCTGGGAGGAGTCCGTCCGCCATTTCGGGCTCGATGTGCTCCATTGTGTCGCCGCGCGTCCCATCGGGCCGGGCTGCCCAGCGCCTAGCCGCCATGGCGGGGCAATCGTGGCCGACGAAGCGTCTTACGACGCCGTGCTGCCTTTCCTGTACCAGCAAGCTTCCATTGACGCGATGCTCGCCGAAGCGCGTTCCCTCAAGGACGCTCACGAACGAGGCGACATCGCGATCCGCGTATGGCTCGACGGCTTCTTCTGGTTCCCCCGAACTCTCTTCGGTATCGAGAACCACCTGTATTCGTTCTACGACCAGCCGGACCTGATGCACCGGATGAACAGCGACCTCGCTGACTTCAACATGCGGGCCATCGACGCCCTCTTAACCGTCCTCACGCCCGACATGGTCGGGCTGGCCGAGGACATGTCCTACAACAATGGCCCCATGCTCTCCGAAGCGTGCTTCGCCGAGTTCCTCCTGCCCTACTACCATCGCCTTGTCCCGAAGGTCCACTCATACGGCGTTCCTGTGCTGCTCGACAGCGACGGCGATGTCGAGTCCATGATTCCGTGGCTTCAGCGCGCCGGTATCGATGGCGTTTACCCGCTGGAGCGTCAGGCCGGAGTCGACATCGTCCGCCTCCGAGAGCGTTTCCCCCGCCTCCTCATGATGGGCGGCTACGACAAGATGGTCATGACACGCGGCGAAGCGGCCATGCGCGCCGAGTTCGACCGGCTGCTGCCTGTTATGCGCTCCGGCGGGTACATCGTGTCCGTCGACCACCAAACCCCTCCCGGCGTCTCGCTGGCTGACTATGAGATCTACGTCCGCCTACTCAAGCAGTACGCCGAGCTAGCGCCTAGCTGACCGTTATGCGCTAACGCCGCGGCGACTCCTCCGGCGTCACATACAGCCGCCGCTTTTCCGATCTCCGTATTACTGTAATTGGCGTGGGCTGTCCGACCAGCCTGTCCGTAAGGCAGCGCAGGAGGTCGTCGAGCCCCGCAATCGGGTTCTCGCCAAGCTTGACGATCACGTCGCCTGCGACTAGCCCCGCATGCGCTGCGGGTCCGCCCGGAGTGGTTTCGGCGACGAGCACTCCGCTTTCAACTGCGAGCTCGTGGTAGCGTGCGACTCGGCGGGGCAACACGACCATCTGGCCCGCGATGCCGATGACGCTGCGTCGCACTCGGCTGAACCGTAGCAGCTGGCTCGCGACATCCTTCGCCGTGTTGATCGCCGTCGCAAAGCTGATCCCCTGTGCGGGCGCTATCATGGCCGTGTTAACTCCAACGACTTCGCCGCGCGAGTTCACCAGCGGACCGCCCGAGTTGCCCGGGTTCAGCGCCGCATCGGTTTGGATCACGTTGTCCATCAACCGACCCGACTGCGCGCGCAGAGTCCGCCCCAGAGCGCTCACCACACCCGCCGTGACCGACGTTTGGAAGCCGTACGGGTTGCCAATCGCGATTACAAGCTGGCCGGGCCGAATCGCCTGAGAGTCGCCGAGTCGGATGGGCGTCACATTCGGCGCGTCGATACGCACCAACGCGAGATCCGTATCGGGATCGTCGCCAATCAGATCGGCCGCGAACGAGCGTCCATCAGTCAGGGTGACGTCGATTGTCGACGAGCCGGATACGACGTGGCTGTTTGTCAGAATATAGCCGTCCGGCGTAAAGAGAAAGCCCGAGCCGCTGCCTGCGGGCACGTTTCTGCCCTGCTGCTTTCGACTCACCTTGATAAAGACGACTGCCGGTGTGGCCGTTTCGGTTGCCCGCATCACTGCGGTTGAGTAAGCGTCGAACAACTCATCGTCGCCGACCGGCAGATCCTTTGCCGCCATCTCGGAAGAGCCTGTAAACTCCTCGTAGCCTAGTTCCGCATCACTCACAAGATTTGTAGTTTCCATAACCGTTCACATCCTGTCCAAATCCGTAGCGTCGAACCTTTGGCACCGTTGACGAGAACCAATCGGCGCCGAAGGTGATTCTAAAACACGGCAGCACCCCTGCTCGTTCCCATTGGTTTCATCAAACGGCCCGCTGGCCCCAGCCGATCAGGTACCATTCAAGAGTATCTCCACTACACGCCTCACCCCTACGGCTTAAGGAGCCTTCACATGGCCCAAGCAACAATTCATCACCCCTACGTTCTCAGTTCTGACACGACTGGCCCCGTCCTCGAGGACTTCTGGCCGACGATCTTCTACGGTATCGAAGTGGCCGACGAAGTCCGGCGCAAGGTGTCGACGGTGCCGTGGGCGTCGGATGCATTTCGCCATTTGGTCGACGAAGCCGATTCCATCATCGCTTTGCCGCCGCACGTGCCTCATTCGCAGGCCGGATGGCGTCACGAGTTCTTCTCGCGCAGCACTGGCGCTGCCCTGGTATACGATCCGTGGTCGCCGACCCGCTTTCTTGACCCCACGACGGGTCTGTTCGAGTTCGATGAAGCCCAAGGCCGCGCGTGGGTGCTGCTGACCCACGAGCGGACCTATCGCCTGATGCGCAGTGTCGGCGTGCTGTACGCCGTTACCGGCGACGAGCGTTACGCCGAGTGGGTGGCGGACGGCATGAGGGTTGCCGCGGAGTATTTCACCCACACCGAGTTCTGCCGCGACGATGTCGGCGGCCCTGCGCTCTACTACCACAGCCTCTACGACGCTGCGATGCTCATGGCGCTCGCGAACGCATTCAGCCTGACCCGGACGAGCGCCGCCTACCGCGACGGCGACGAGGCGATGATCCGCGCTCAGATCTTCGAGTCTCGCATGCCGACAATGGTCGAGTTCCTGCGCAAACGTCCCACCCACAACATGTCGTGCTTCGTTTCCGGCGCGCTCGCGGTGGCGGGCGAACTGTTCAACGTCCCCGAATGGGGCGAGTTGGCGCTCGGCCCCAATTCCGGCCTGCGCGTCCAGCTTGAGCACGGCCTGCCAACTGATCCCGACGGCGGCACAGACGGCCTTTGGTACGAAGGCACAATGTTCTATCACTACTACTCGCTTTCCGCGCTCATCAGCCTCTGGGAGGTCGAGAGGCGACGCGGCGGGCCGCTAGCGGCTGACCCCGAGCTGAACCGACGGTTCGACGCGATGTTCGACGCTCCTATGGCGCTTGTCGACAGCCAGCTAAGGTTGCCGCTTGTTGGCGACCTTGGTGCGCCGCGAACCATGCGCCTCGCCGGGTATCGCCACCTGTACGAGTACGCTGCTGGGCGCAACCCCGACCGGTTCGGGCCAGCTCTCGCGGCGATCTACGAGCGAAGCGGCGAGCAGCGTGTGAGCCTGGATGCGCTCGCGTTCGGCCCCGACGAACTCCCCGAGCCTGGGGGCATCCCCGCGACCCACAGCTTGCTCCCGGTCGCCCAATTTGGCGTCTTTCGCTCGCGCGGCCCCGAACAGCTTTACGTGACGTTCCGCGGCGGCGACTATGTCGGCGGCCACGATCACCCGGATCGCCTCACGGTTGCCCTGTCGGCGTTCGGCCACCCAATCTCGCCGGACCTTGGCGAAGCCGGCTACTCACTGCGCGGTCCCGGCAACCTGAGCTACCAGCGAACCACGCTGTCTCACAACACGCTGTTCGCCGACGAACGCGAGCAAATCGGCAACGCCACGCTCGAATGGCTGCCTGACGCAGTACCCGCCCGAGCGCGCGGCGTGATTGTGGACGAGCACGGTGTCCGCTTCACTCGCACCGTCTATTTCGATGCACCGTTCGTCGTGCTTGTCGACGACTTCGACTCTGCCGATGAGCACCGCTACGGATGGATGTACCACGCGTATGGCGGGGTCACATTGCTCGGCGCGGAGCTGTCGCCCAGCGCAATGCCAGCGTTCGGCTTGCCCGAGCTGCCCGATAGGGCCGGATACGCGCACCTCGTCAACCGGCGGCGCGGTATCGCAACCGCTTCGCTGACCGCGACCTGGCAGCCAGCCGAAGGCGTTACCCTCAATGCCCAAATCGCGTCTGACGGTCCGCTAGAGGTAACCGTCGCCGACACTCCCGGCAACCCGTACCCCGACTCACTCGGCGCCATTCTGCTTCGCGCCCCCGGTAGAACGCGCCGCATCGCCACAGTCCTCGAACCATTCCAGGGTCAAGCCAGCGCGACGGCAATCGAACTGACCGACGGCGGTGCGACGGTCACGGTGACGGGCGGCGACCAGCGAGTGTACCGCTGGGACGAGTAGGGGCGGCGATGATGGAAGAAATACCTCACCTGGCCAGCGGACTGGCCCAAGCCCAGCCCCTCTCCTACGATAAGGCGAGGGGAGCCGGACGGTCCGTTCGCCGCGTTCCCGCACTACGTGCGCTATAATCAACCATGAACACCGCCCCGCCCACTCGTCGCCTGGTCGTTGCCGTGACCGGCGCTAGCGGCTCGATCTATGCCGTGAGGCTGTTGCGCAATGTCGCCCCGCTGTGCGAGCGTGTCGACGTCATCCTCTCCGACACCGCACCTGCCGTGTTCGCCACCGAGATGGGTTCAACCCTTTCGCGGCCGTATACCACCGAGCAGTTCTTGGGCGGCACGTTTCCGTCGGTCCGCTTCCTCGGGATGCGCGACTTCTACACGCCGCCTGCTAGCGGGTCGTACGTGCACGACGGCATGGTCATCATTCCGTGCTCCATGGGCACGATCGGCCGGATCGCGAGCGGCGTTTCCGACGATCTCGTGGCCCGCGCCGCCGATGTCTGCCTCAAGGAGCGTCGCCGGTTGATTGTGGTGCCGCGCGAGACACCGTTCAACCTCATCCACCTGCGCAACATGACCACTCTGGCCGAGGCCGGGGCGACCGTGCTGCCCGCGTCGCCGTCGTTCTACCATTCGCCCGCATCCATCGAAGACCTTGTCGATACCGTGGTCGCGCGTGTCATGCAGAACCTCGGTTTCCCGCAAGACCTGATGCCCGCCTGGCAAAGCGAGGGCGCCTCGTGACCCAAAGCCGTACCCGCCTGGTCGCAATCGGCGGCGGCGAACTCAAGCTGCGCGAGACGCTTCCCATCGACACCGAAATCGTGGCGCTTACCGGAAAGCCGCATCCGAACGCGCTCTTTATCCCCACCGCCAGCAACGATTCGCTGGAGTACTGCGCCACATTCGGCTCCATCTACGGCGGCGAGCTGGGCTGCGAGACCGAAGCGCTGCTACTCAACCGCGATCCGCAGGCGCTGGACCGCATGCAGGAGCTGCTCGACTGGGCGGATCTGGTCTATGTCGGCGGGGGCAGCACCAAGCGGATGCTGGAGCGGTGGCGCGAGACCGGTTTCGATACGATGCTGCGCGATTTCGCCGCAACGGGCCGAGTGGTCAGCGGCCTCAGCGCCGGCGCGAACTGCTGGTTTCGCTACGGCAACAGCGATCAGCCGTACAAAGAAGGCCGCCGCGATATCATCACGTGGCGCATCGACGGCCTCGGGATCGTCGACCTCTCGTTCTGCCCCCACACAGTCCGCGAAGAGTACCGCGTCGACGAGATGACCGCCATGATGCGCGAGACGCCGGGAATGGGTATCGGTGTCGACGACAACGCCGCCCTGCAGATCTCCGGCGACCGCTTCCGCATCATCGCCGCCACCGACGACCTCGGCGCATACGCCATCTGGTGGGAGGCTGGCACTCCGCACCGCCAGCGTCTCACCCCCGCCGACGGCTGGCGGAAACTGGCGGAGCTCAGGGCGGACGGGTAATCGCAAATATCGGCGTGGATATGCGTTGAGCTCGGCGGGACCGATAGAGCGCATAAATCATCGATAAAGAACGTATGTTCGATTCATAATATGCATGATGTCCGCGCCCCTGCTCGCTCGGCTCGCTGTCTCCGCTACGCAGGGACTCTGTTGTCCGACTACTCCTTGGCGGTCCGGGTACGTGGCGGGTGGCGTTTTGCGCTTTTGCCGGATTACCCCGGTGCGTGCCGCCCCACCCCACTGGTGGGGCTAATGATGTCCGACCACGTTGACGGGCAAGGTTCGTAGCGCTTTGCGCGTTTTGCGTTGCGCAACGCGATTCCGTTTTTTGCACGCAAAATTGGAGCGCGGATTACGGAATGGCGGCAATGGAGCTCTCGGATCGCACACGCGAATGGTTGAGAAGGTGCACGCGGCGACCGCTTTGGGTTGTATTCGCCTATACTGTTATTGTATCACTGGTATGACTAAATGTCAAGAGTGTTTTGAGGGGGAAATTACCTCACCCCGGCCTCTTGCGTTGGAAAGGCGAGGGAAGTCAGAGTGGAGGAGAACACTAGACGGCAGCGTGGCGCAGTGAGTATGCGTTACGCTTACCGGTGCAATGATAGCGCAAAGGCTATCGATAACGAAGGCACCCGCCGCGTTTAGTAAACTCCGAATGCGTATAGCGCGTTGTTGCCATGCGAGGCGCGCTGTCGGGGCCACTATTTTTACTAAGGCTGTGGCAAGTGCAATCGGTATCTCTAAACGAAAATGAGATAGAACGACACTTGCAGATATTGCGACCTCACTGAACCCCTGTTACCGTAGCCATGTCCTCGCCAATTGTCCGTGATTGTTTTTCAAAATACTGACAGGCGTTTCGGCGCAACCAGCCAGACGCTAGCGATGCTAGGCGGGCCGCAGACGTTGGATTCTTGATTTTGTTCCTTGATACCGAGAACGATAGTCCCCAGAGTTGCCTAGTCGCAATATCAAAGACCATCAGCGCATATATCTCAGGTGTTGCTCGCTTCAGAGCTTGGGCACGTATCTCGCGAATTAGTCTTAGAGTGTTCGCTGCCAAGTCCGAAGCAGCGTTATTAATAGCATCTTCCGCGAACAGCACATCAGCCTCGTATGCAGAGCGGCATGCATCAGGCAAATCTACATCCGTGGCCTGATGAAGCAGGCTCGTTACCTCTATCATTGCAAGGTCCCGGACGTTGACCTCTCTGGAACAGTAGCCTGCATCAAAAATGAATGCGCTGAGACCTGCTTTCGCTTTGTCAACTGCTATGTTTGTGATGTTTAGATCACCGTGATGGCAGCTTTGAAAAGTGCAGTATATTGCTTGGTCGCTCATTGAAAGTTCTTTTCGCGTTTGAAATGGATTTTCGAGATGCGTCTGAGCACTTATACTTGGCACGTACCGTTCCCATTGTGTTTTGAGATCTTCGAGTGCGACATCGCGATCAAATATGCCCTTTAGCGAACACTCTTGTGTGTACTCATCTCCCAATGCGCTCACTTGCTCGCAGATTTGGCCGACTAGACTAGTAGCCTGTTCTTGAAAAGTGGCGCGGTCCTCATTGAGGATATGGCTGAACTGAATCGGCTCGCAATTTGCGGCACCGACTTTTTGGGTGGCCAAAATGCATCGGCGCCCCGCCGTTATCGAACTCAGCAACTTTACATGCTCCAGCTTTTGTTGCATGATCCTTGTGGACCAAACGACATGCTCAGACCCACGGCTCGGGAATATCTTGAAGAACGTTGGCCTTGACAGGCCGCGGTCTTGATCTAGCACAAACTGTCCCATAAGCGTACTGGTCCATCCGGCAAAGTCAGCACCGACCTCAGATGCTGCGCCGTACTCGGCCGCCCACCATTTGAGATCAACGCCGATCGCTATCTCTTGGGCAGCAACTGCGCGTCTGAGGAGGTCTTCGTCCCGAGGTGAAATTGCCGGATAACTATATTCGCCGCCATCTCGAATGTGTATTCCGATATCGCAGTATTTCCGAATCTGCCGAATGGCCGCTACGATATCCTTACGTAGCCGCATTCCCTTGGTTATAGTGCGTCCATAGAAGAAGTAGCTTGCAAGTTCACTCTGTAAGTCAGCTTGATAAGTCGTTCCAAGATGCCCGCTAACGACCAAGAGAGCGGGGATCGGATAATCGTTTCGAGACTCGCACTCTTTTAGCAGGGCAAGTCCCAAGTTTACACCTTGCGCGGCAGGCAACCCAAGCTCCTCAGGTAATTGCAGGTCCAAGATCACTAGATGGTAAATACGCGAGCCCTTTAAAGCTTCACTGGCTTGCTGATAACTGTAGGCGTAGCGAACCGAGGACACAATGCCGAAACGTGACAGCCTTTTGAACATTTGGTCGTATGCGGTTAGCGCGTCTTTCTCGTCTTCAATAATAAGCACGTTAATTGGGCGGGGATAACTCATTTGACCTCCAGCGGAATCTGAAGCTGCATTCGCCATTGATTTTCAATCGGAACAAGCCTTGCCGTACCATGTAATCGACCTATAGCATCCTGGATTTCGAGTAAGCCACGTCCGCCAGTTGGCCCTTTTGTGCTGAAGGCTTCTTGGAACGCAATTTCATGCATAACCTCGGGGAAGCCACTGCCGTTATCGACTATTGTTAACGAAACACTATTTGAGACTTTTCTTGCTCTTATCTCGATTTCGCAGGCAAGCCCAATGGCTTGCTGGGCATTCATCCAAATGTTCCAGAACACAATGTTTAGCCAATAATCGTTCGCCTTTACGATCAAACTCTTGGTATGGGATTCATTGACAATTTGCAGCGCAACAGGAGCGTACTTGCTTCTATAGTCGTCGTTCATCTGCTCAATCCATGACAGAATATCGACTGATCTTATCAGAAAATAGTCGTCTGAAATGTTAAATTCCACGAGCCTCTCAAGTACTAATAGTGAGTTGGCTAACTCTGACAGAGTTTTTCGGACCCCACCCTCCGCAGATCTTAGCATCATTTCCAGCTCTTCCAATGCAGATGCTGGCCCCATGATGGCGTTACGGATTTCGTGCCGAAGCCTCCCAGACACATATGCGTAAAGATCGACGAGCTTGGGGTCTACCAGGGTGCTTAGCTGGTCGGTCGGATTTTGCGGAATGTCCACACCGTCCAGCGCTGCTGAAATCGCTCGTTTGGCGAATTCATCTGACTCAATTGAAAGCCAGCGCACGAGATGGGATATTACTTTGGCTTTGTCATTACGTCCGCGAACGGCATTCGCGATTACCAATCTCGTCCTACCTTCGCCAGTTGACGACGCGAACTCAAGAACTGCATAGAGTTGCTCAGCATTGCTTTCAAGTATTTCGCAAAATCTAAGACGAGCGCCTTTCGGATCAGACGTTACAAGATGTCGCAGAGCATTATATGTAGCCTCAAATGACGCGTCATCTGGCATACCGCTGTCGCCTCTTTTCAAAAGCTTCGCTACCGCCTTCAAGAAGGTCCATGATATGTTGCTTACAGTCGTCTAGTGTTCCACTTTTTTCAATCGACCCAGTGCGTCCATCCGAGTTGAGAACAACGACAAGATCAGCTTCGGCCAATACTGGGATATTCGCATTATGCGTAATGAATATCATTTGGCGTTGACTTTTCAACCGGTGAACTGCATCTACGACGGTTTCAAATATGAAGTGGTTGTCGAGATTGTCTTCGGGCTGGTCAATGAGCAATGGAGTACTTCGCCTTGCTAATAGTAGGGGTAGCAACGCTGTACACTTTTGTCCGCGAGATAGGCCGCTAGCTTCTTTGTAGATCGGGTTTTCGAAACTACCGATATTTAACTCGATGAGCACTCTATCCTCAATGGGCACTAGTTCCAACTCAAACGGATTAACGTTGTCTACGAATGCGTCTAGAACTTTTCTGGATCGCTCCGCACCAAGCTCTAGCAGAATCTCAAGTTCTGCATAATCGCGCTCTAGGATGATTTGTGCAAGTTGCTCCGGTCGAAGCCGCAGCAATCCATTCACAATATCCTCCTGGTTTCTCACGCGTGCCCCTCGAAGCCCTTCAGCCAAGAATTGTTGGTAGCGTCCGCTGTCAGCAGACCTGCTAAGTTGGACGCGGACAGTTTCACCTATTTCCGATTGAAGCTTCTGAACAACCTGTTCGCGAATGGCAGATATCCCATCTTTACCCTCGAGGTATTTCGCCCTCAGTGATTTGCGACTTTCCAATGTGCTTTGCAGTAGATCTTGGGAATATCGATATTCGGATTCAAGCTCTGTGAGGGAGGCTACGGCTTGTTCGGCCTTGGCGCGGTCTTGAATGGCCTGACTGGCTGCAATGTTCTTTGCCTCTAGTTGTGCGCATAGTTGGCTATGCTCCGCATGTGCCGCAGCCAATTCTGTTGATGTCAACTGGACGAGTGCTTCCTCCGCGTGAAGCATCTCAATGATTTTAGAAATATCGATAGATACGTCCTTAGCGACCTTGCCCGCCCGTTGATCGATTTTCTCCAAGATAGACGCATTACTCGATCCTTCAGTTGCGAGGGGCCGAGCCGCAGCAGTACTTAAGCGATCCGAAAGTGAGGTGAAATCACTTTGAAGCTGCTTCAACGTATCTAGCCTAGCTTGAATACTGACACGCTCTCGCTCGTTGCATTTCTTCTGTTCAACGGCAGCTAGTAAGTCCACCGCCTCACTATCGATATCACTAATGGGTAATGCAGCGAGTCTAGAGCGAGCATCCCCAACCTCTTCAATACGCTCACCTATGTCGCTGATGGAGTCTCTCGTTCGCTTAATCTGATCGGCGTTGGCGTCGAGTTGTCGCCTAATATCAGCGATGCGGTAATTAGCGCTTTGAATATCGTCCCATTTGAGTTCATCGATAAGCGCGCGGCGTTTCTCTCCATCAGTCTCATCAGCTAGCTCTTCGATCTCAATACTGCTGTAACCATCAAGTGGTAAGAACGTCCGGCGGTCTAGATCGACAGCGCTCACGCCTATACCCCCAATCGTCGAGAGTGATACAACATTTTTGGAGGACCTCGTAATAATGTAGCCAGGTGTATCGCCGTCCGAGGATGTATTGACAGTGATAACACTTGGAGCAACCTCTGTTGCCATCGCTTTTTGACCGGCTTTTGATATGCCAGTAGACCCAGCCATCGCGTACCGCAAGGACTCCGCTAGCGTAGTTTTTCCGCTTCCTCTCGGGCCAATAATACATGTTAGGCCCTTTGGTAACGCGATGGTTAAGCCTGCTAGAAATCCGCCTGAGATTTCAATCGAGTTAATATACCAACTTGGCATGTTCGAAACCGTTTCCGACCGATGGACTGTGTTTGACTTTAGTCTGTCCAACGATACATTATCTGTGATGCTGCTACGCTGGCGTGGGTACCGATTTTCATCGGCCTACCCTATCGTTGGCGTGGCGGGGCTACTACATGAGTGCAGTGTGGATGATCTGGAATCTTTGGCCCTTGGCTGAAGTCGCCTTTCTCATAGGCAAATACCAGCCGCATTAGGAGAGTTTCAATAGAATGCTCTGAACCTGCTATATGCCGAGAGCAGCTGCTAGTCATTTCCTCAGTCGAGGAGTGCGGCACGTAACATCGGGTCTGTCCATTCTCGGTGAGATATAGCAAAACTGCCTGGTTATAGAACCGACTGAACTGTATCCGTACCAATCGTTCAGCCCAGCCATGCGGAAACACACGCCGACTACCAGCATATGGAGAAGTCTCCTCCGGTAGCGTTTTCATCGTAATGTTGTACGCTTCACTCTCGGTGATCGCACCTTCCGCAAGTCGGCACATAATGGCGCGGAAATCGTCTGACCGACTTCCGCCCTCCATGACCTTGCCTAAGATTGGTTGAGATTGCAATAGCGACGTAACGAGCTGTCGTAGGGGCTGATTAGTGGACAACGCGCGACTTATGCCCGAATACTCTTTCGCAAATTCACTCATTGGAAACCTTCCTCCTGCCTCGATCGTATCAACCATCTACTAGTTTTTTACTATATGTAGTGCACAAAATCTAGTATACCACAATATATGGTGTTGTTTGGGGCGGCTGCATTGCTTTCTGACTGCTCCAATCCGCCTCGTCAAGAGTGCGTCATGGGTAACCGTCGGCAACGAGCCCCCTCAGCGTCGATGCCAGCGCTCCTCGTGCGAAGTAGCCTTTTGTTGGAGTAGGCTCGCGCCCACCGTGCCATTGAGCGGCGTAGCAGTCCAATAGATACTGTTGTAAGCTATCGCTGAACTTCCCGCAGTCGTGAAGTATGCCAATAGGCCGTGTAAGCTCACCGTGACCAAACACGGCAGCGAAAATCTCCGCCTCTGCTGCGACCGTGTGCAGATGGGGCGACGAGATCGTGCCAGTTGCCATCCCTGGTGAGTTGTGCATGTGGGCGACATTTCATCGCAGCCTCTCATTATCGAGCCAAAACAAGGTCGTGCGATAGCTACACGCTTTTTATCCTAATATCATAAATATATTTTGTAAGATTATCATTATCTGTGTTATTTAGTTCACGGGCTTGCGTCTTGTTTCCTTCTTTTGCTGTCGAGATATTTGACGGGCTTCTTATATTAATTCTTATACGAAACAAATAATTCTTATCGATTAGATGTTAAATTGAGCATTATACTCACAGAGGAGTGCTGTCCTAGCGGGATAATTCCTGTCGTGCTCAAATGCAAAACAGACCGTCGCGAAGCGACACATGCACGGAGTCCGGGAGGGACTTTTCACCAAAGGTGAATCCTAAGATAGCCCGGTACTTCAGTGCCGGGTGGCTCCTCTGCTGCCCCTACGAATGACCTTGGCGCATTCGTCCAGCTACTTGCTAGGGTCAACTCCGGTCGTGCGAAACAAGGACAGTCACGGGGCTAGCTCGAAATCTACGATAGCCTATTGTTGGGCGGCACTGTGAGCGGGTTTCGTCGCAATGTGCCTTGATTGGAAATGAGATGAATAGCCGCTACCTTGGTCCGGAGAACATTGTCCCGCGGCCCGTGAGTGTTCAGGTCAGCGCAGGGCGCTTTGCGGTCACTGACCGTTGCCGCGTCATTGCTGGGGATGAGTCGCTCGCGCCATTGGCACGGGTCCTGGCGCGTGACGTTTGGACGAGTATTGGTAAGGTGGCGCGTCCACGAGTGGCTGACGGGGCTCCGGTAAGCGGCGACATTAGCCTCGCGCTCGATCCAGCGCTGGCGCACGAGCAGTATGTGCTGAATGTGTGCGAGACGGCTACTATTCGCGGCGGGAGCTACCAGGCTGTTTGCTCGGGGGCCGCTAGCCTCGTTCAGTCTATGGTGCGTCGGCATGCCGATCGTTACATCCAGCATTGTGTCGTTGACGATACCCCGTATGCCGCGTTTCGCGGGTTGATGGTGGATATCGCTCGCCAGCCACACACCCTTGAGACGCTTAAGCAATTAGTGGTGCTGTGCTGGTTCTACAAGATACGATATTTGCAGATCCACCTGACTGACACGCAGGCGTTTACGTTCCCTAGCACACGCTTCCCGCGGCTTGCGACGCCGCACAACTGCCTGAGCCTGGCAGAATGGCACGCGCTAGAAGCGTTTTCGTCGGAACGCGGCGTCACCATTGTCCCGGAGCTAGATGTGCCTGGCCACGCCTGCGAGAATCTCAAGCGGCTTTGCCCCACTCGTCCGCGCACCGGGCATCAGGTGATCAACCCGGTGAGCGAGCGCACATTCGATGTGCTGGACACCTTGATCGGCGAGATGTGCGCCGTGTTCAAATCAACGCCGTATTTTCACATAGGTGCCGACGAAGTGAGTTACGCGGGCTGGGCCAACTGCCGTGATTGCGCCGCCGAGATGAAGCGGCTGGGCCTGGGAGGTGTCGAGGAACTGTATCGGCGGTTCATCGTCCGAATGAACGATATCGTCAAGTCGCACGGCAAGCGAACCATCGTTTGGGAGGGCTTCGCGGCGCAGGGTGAAACTGCGATACCCAACGATATTATCATCCAGTTCTTCGACGTCTACTATATGCAGCCCGAGGAAGCGATAGGGCTTGGCCATGATATCATAAACTCGTGCTGGGGGCCGCTCTATGTTGCGGGACCGCATGCAGCGTCGCCGGTAGAGATGATCTACAAGTGGCATCCCGCGCTCTACGGCTCGTCGGGCCTGTACGCGCTCCCGGACGCGTTCGACCATGCCCCGGCCCTTGGCGAAACTGCGGAGCCGACATTCTTCTACGATAAGCCGTTCGCAGGCACGTATTTCCCGCGAGTCAAGGCGATACCCGAGAACCGGGAAAAGACCCTTGGCGCGGGAATGGCGACGTGGGAGATGCGCGATGCGGACCAGCTCCCCGCTTTGCGGCGGCGTCTTGCGGCGTTGAGCGAACGGATTTGGAACCCGCGCAGCACGCGAAGCTATGCCGACTTCAGCAGGCGGGTTGACGTGCAGGATGATCGCCTGACCGCCCTTCTTGATGACGTGCTGCAGTCTGGCCGCGACGATGCGCCTGGGATGACCGAGTTTGTGCGTACGTTCCGCATTACGGACGTCCTACCCAGCGCGTCACTTGCCACTTTGTCACCTCCTGGTGCTACTGCCTGGCATACGGTGACATTCCCAGAGCCGTTCGCCGACCGGCACGCTGAGCTTTCTGCTGCGGGAACGGGGATGGTGTTCTATGCCTGCAAGTTCGAATGCGGCGACGCCATGCGACTGGTCGTTCACCTGGGCTACGACGGCCCGGTCAAGCTCTGGGTCGACGGAAAGGCGGTGTTCACGGACCCGAGCGGCACAAATCCTGCGGTTGTCGACTCGGCGAAACTCGGGCTAACCGCACCTGCAGGACCGCACGAGATCGTAGTGGGTCTCGACGCGAACGACGGCTGCGCCCACGGCATCTTCCTGCGTCTGCAGCGCACGGACCGCCCCGACCTGCTGCCGCGCCTCGTCGCGTAGCGGTCGACGCGCGGTGAGGACACTGGCATTCGCCGATAAAGCGACTTTGCAACACAGAAGTACTCACAGGGCGGAGACAAGCTCTTTGAGTAGGCGCCGGTTACGCGGCCCGGGCGATGAGGAGGTTCATGAACTCTTCGCCGTCGACGAGTTCTAGGAAGGCCTTCGCGACATTGGGGTCGAAGTGCTTGCCGGAGTTCTCTCGGATGTGCTCTTTGATGCGCTCAGTGCTCCAGCCGGGCCGGTACGGTCGGTCGGATCGGAGGGCGTCCCAAACGTCGACGATGCCGAAGATACGGGCGGCTAGCGGGATATTCTCGCCGCTGAGGCCGCGTGGGTAGCCGGTGCCGTCCCACTTTTCGTGGTGGCAGTAGGGGATGTCCAGCGCTGGGCGCAGGAACTCGACGGGCGAGAGCATTTCGTATGCGTAGACCGGGTGCTTCCGCATGATCACCCACTCGTGGTCGCTGAGTGGACCGGGCTTGAGTAGGATCTGGTCCGGGATGCCCATTTTGCCGATATCGTGCAAGAGAGCGCCCCGACGGATGTGAACCAGGTCGGCGTCGCTTACGCCAAGCTGCTCGGCGAGGCGGATGGTCATCTCGGTGACACGCTGCGAATGGCCCTCGGTTTCCTTGTCGCGGAGGTCAAGCGCGCGCGACCAGCCTTCGATGGTGGCGTCGTACGCGATGCTCAGCTCGATATTAGTCCGCTGCAGGCCCTCGAACAGGCTCGCATTGTCAATGGCGATGGCTGCCTGGCTGGCGAGCGCGTCGAGGAAGTCGAGCCACTCCTGGTCTGGCTCGAGGTGCGTGCGATGGAACACTTCCAGTACGCCCTTGACGCTGCCTTTGGCGACGAGCGGTACGGCGAAATAGCTGACGAAGCCTTCGCGGCTAATGCCTTGAGCGGCGGTAAATGCCCCGCCATCCTGGCTGAGGTCGTCGATCTGGATGGTTCGCCTCTCCAGCGCCGCCTGTCCAGCGTAACCCGAGCCGAGCGGCATGTGGGTTTGTCGCAGCGGGCCGAAATTGAAACCGGTGCTGGCGACATACTTGAGGCGGAACGCTGACGAATCGCACGTCATTACCGCAGCGGCGTCGACTCGCAGTTGGCCGGTGACCTCTTTGAGGAAGACATGGATCACCTTGCCAAGTTCGTGGCTTGAGTTGATGGCGGCGTCGATTCGACGCTGGCTGACGATGCGTCCCAGTCGCTCTTCGAGGTGGGCGTTGAGACGGAAGATCTCGAGCTCAGCTCGCTTGCGTTCGGAGACGTCCTCAACGGTGCCTTCGTAATAGAGGATGCTCCCGTCATCGTCTCGGACGACGCGGCCGTTCTCTGAGATCCATGTGATGGATCCGTCCTTGCGGTAGACCTCGGACTCAAAGCCGCTGATGACGCCTTCGGCTTCGACCACTTCCTTGAAGCGGTTGCGCCGGGATTCGCATACGTAAAGCTTGGACGAAATGTCGGTCAGGTTCGACGTTAGTTCTTCGGGCGAGTCGTAACCGTAGATCCGTGCCAGAGCGGGGTTGGCGTTGAGGTAGCGACCGTCGGGCGTCGTTTGGTAGATGCCTTCGAGTGTGTGCTCGAAGATGCCGCGGTACTTCTCTTCGGCTTCGCGAAGGGCGTCCTCCACGCGGTTGCGCTCTGCGATCTCGTCACTAAGAGACCTGTTAGTAGCTTGAAGTTCGGTAGTTCGCTCGTCGACTCGCCGCTCAAGGTCTTCACGCGCCGCACGAAGCTCGCCTTCGACGCGGATGCGCTCATGCATTTGGGTCTCTAGCTCGGCCTTTTGTTGGAAGAAGGCGGTGACGAGGCGGGCCAGCTGTCCAAACTCGGTACCAGCGCGTGTCAGCGATCTTAGCGGGCGGGGATCTTCGGCGACGAGGCTGGACGAGATGGTGTCGAGCGGTGTGCTGATCCATCGTAGCACAGCCCAGAAGGTCGAAAGCAGGACCAGCAGGGAGAAGATGATAAACAGGCTGATCGCGTTCTGGTGTGCACTGTGGATAAGGTCTGCGGCCGATGATTCCGTGACGAAGTTGAATTGGCCTACGGGATTACCGTTGGCGTCGAGCATCAACTGGCGGAACGATTGGCTGCTGTTGGTAACGGTGCGTACGAAGGGAGCGATACTTACGCGGCAATCGCTAAGCGTTGCCAGCTCGCTCAGGTAGCCGTTGTCCACAAGGCGACCAACGAAGAAGTAGCCCGACAGCGGGAGAGTGCGGTGAAGGTCGCCGGTCGGTCGGACAGTGGCGCCAAAGACTTCCAGGGGACCGAGGGGCGTTGAAAGATAAAACTTGACACCGGTGTGATGTGCGCTGGCGGCGGAAAATCCTTCTGGCGGAATGGTGATTTGGGTGAGCCGTCCCAGGCCTGGCGCTGTTGCGCTGTGAAGCGGTGCCTTTTTGCTGTCGAAGATCCAGACGCGATCGATGTGGTAGATGGGGAACTCAGAGTCGACATTCTCGTGCACCCACTTGTAGGTGGGCTTATCGACATAGTTCACCATGTCGTCCCAGGTGGCGTAGTCGAACGCGAATGTCTCAAACCGGCGGTCATTGAGCGCTACCAGCTTGCCAACGGAACTGGCCTTCTCGAGGCGATCGCTGCTGATTAGTGTCGCCGCACTCTGCGCCTCAATGCGCTCCCATGCGATCACGGCGCAGACGAACGCAACACAGAGCGCCGTCAGGGCGATCATCAAGCTTCGCCGGACGGGATATTTTGCTCGACCTCCGTTGGGCGAGCGATGGCTATAGTCTGTGCGGTTGAATGTCATCGATCATTTACAACTCAATACGTGAGCTTCGCGTGCGGACGTGCGACACCCTTGTTCGCCTGGCAAGCGGGCACTATTGGATTATGGTTGAATCGAGACCGATTTTCAGGAGATTCGTCCGGTGACTTTACGGGGAAAACGCGAATTTAGATTCACGCACATTCACGACTAAGGGATAGTGCACTAATCTCTTAGAATTTAGTAGTTTTGCCCTACTGAGGTGTGTGGCGAAGTGCATCAAAAATATGTGGATTCAGGTCGTTACTGAGCCTGAATTCCACGCACACTGACTTCCCAGAGGGCGTCCTTGATAGTGGACGCGGCCACAGATGCCATCTCTTTTGGCGTTGTTGGCGCGATTTGGAGAGCTACATCAGCCGGGGTAAAAGTGAGGATTGGCTTGCCTGATGCGTAAACCACGTTGTCGATGGCTCGCACCTGGTAGCCCTGTGCGTTGGTAGCAAGCAGGTTGTCGAGCGCCTTCGCCGCAGCAAGACCTTGCGTTCGTTCGGCGGGGGCAATGACAGCGACCGAGCGGCGGCCAAAGCTGACTCGGAGCGCAGGCATGTTGTTGCTCGTGATGTCCATGACACGCGTCTTCATTGAGCCCGACACCTGCCACATCAGTGCGGGGTCTACCTTAAAGCCCAACTCGGCGAGTTCTTTGCGGGCAGCCGCGAGGCGTTCATCGGTGAGTGGGTGGTCCTGCAGGAAGCCGAGGTCGATGGTGGGGCTTCGGTCCTCGATGTCTTTGAGGCGCTGCAATAGGCTCAGCATTCCGAGGGGATTGTATCCGGCCTTGACCATGTACACCATGCCCGTGTGGTCAGCGTCCTGCTCGGCGGCCTCGCTGTAGTGGTTGTTGAGGATAGCCATTTGAGCGTACTGGGCGCCAGCGGCGAGGTTTCCGAGTTGATCAGCTGGAACCTTGGCGAGAAGGGCGACGAGTACGCCGAGTGCCATTTGGGTGCCCATCTTGTTCTGCTCGTGGATCAACTGCGGGACGTGGTGGTGCGACGCGTGCGCGACTTCGTGGGCGAGAACGGCGGCGATCTCGTCGTCAGTTTTCAGGTTGTCGAGAAGGCCTTTGTAGATATAGACTGGGCCGCCGGGAAGCGAGAATGCGTTAACGTCCTTCTTATCGATCACTTTGATGCGATAGTTGAACGTATAAAGCGCCGAATTGCCGAAGCCAGCTGGGACGTGCTCTTTGTTCGCGACGGCAGCGAGCTTCTTGGTGATGGCCTCGACGCGGGCAACCGTGTCGGCGTCGGTAACAAACTTGGTGGTTTTCGCGAGCTGACTTTCAGCCTCGGTACCCATCTTGATTTCGTCGGCCTGATCGTCTGCGAATGCGGGCGCGGTAACCGGAGCACCAGTCATCTGAACGGGCAGAGCACAGCCGAGGGCAAGCCCGGCTGCCGTCAGGAGTGTTGCGCCGAAGCGGCGAAGACGAAAACCGGTGCGGAAGATGGGAAAAGACGTCATCGATTACCTGTAAATTCTTTCGTAAAGCCACGGGTTTGCGTGCTGGTCGCGGGTGGGCTCCTTTTAGTACGACGACTTAGCTGGCAAAAGGTTTCACAGATGTTGCCTTTGCGCAACAATTTTGGGCTGTGTTACGAGTCGACTCTCTCGGCGACAACGGTGGCGGTGGCATACCAGCCTGCGTGCGAGAGGGAAACGTGGAGGCGGATGTCCGCGTCGAGGAGCGGAGGGGGCTGCGATGCGGCACCTCGGACGAGGTGTATCTCGCCAGCGCCGCTCGGGAGGCGGACGACCTCGATTTGGCTGACGACAAGCTTGGGGTAAAGGCTCGACAGCGCCTTCACCGTGGCCTCTTTCGCCGCGAACCGCGCTGCGAGGTGCAGCTCCGGGAAGCGTTGCGTTGAGCAGTATTCGCGCTCTGCGGGAGTGAACACGCGAAGCAGCAGCTTCTCGGATACGAGGTCTGCGCGAAAGCGTGAGGCTTCGACGAGGTCGGTTCCAATTCCGATGATAGCCATAGTATTCGTATCATACCATTATGCGGCGTTTGCCAATCGTCGCGATTGTAGGAAGGAATAAGCCGGTGCGTCGGGCAACATTGCGGCCATGCCGCTGACAAAGCGGCAACCAGCGTGTCGCTGGACCCCTGTCTCGCCGAAGACGGCTCGGAAGAATCGGGTACTGGTTTCCGGAGCTTGCGCCGCTGCCAGTTTTCTGGACTCTTGAAACCTAGTCGAAGACGACGCAAGTCGTTGCAAGCAACGCAATCCGCAGCTTGCTGAGGGCGAGGTTTGTTGCAAACAGTTTGAAATTTAGTTCAGGCTTAGTCTGGTCCGGTCGAGCGTCGACGCGTGCGGGATTACAACCGCTATCATCGGAGCGCGGAAAGGGCCAAGCCACAGCCTTGAAGGAGAGACTTAATGAGCGAATTTTTGATTCAGGATGGCGAGACAGTGGTCTTTGCTGGCGACAGCATCACCGACCACAACAGGCGCGACGCGCACGTTCCATTTGGTGCGGGCTATGTGCGACAGACGATCGATTTGATTACGGCACGGTACCCAGACCGTGACATCACGTACTTCAACGAAGGCATTTCGGGGAACACGGTTGTGGACTTGCGGAATCGCTGGTATGACGATGTGCTTCGCCACAAACCGGACTGGGTGACGATCAAGATCGGAATCAACGATATTCACCGGTTCTTGTTCAACCCGAATGAGGCTGACAAGATTCCGGTAGCGCTTTACGAGGAAGCTTATCGCGTGATCCTGCAGCGCACTAAGGACGCGGGGGCGAAGATTGTGCTGATCGATCCGTTCTACATGTCGCAGGAAACGGATCCAACAAGCACGCGGAAGACGGTGCTTGATACGCTGCCAGCGTACTTGGCCGTTGTCGAAAAGCTGGCCGCGGAGTTCGGAACGCTGCACGTGCGCACGCATGAGCTGTACCAAGAGCAGCTTAAGTATCGCCCGGCAGACCGCTTCGGCGCGGAGCCGGTGCACCCGTCAATCCCGGGGAGTATTATCATCGCCCACGGATTACTTGGTGCGATTGGTTGGTAGGTTGTAGTCGCAGCTGTCCTGCAGGCGAACCGCAAGGTTTGCCTGCAGGACACGTTAATATTGGCGGACCAAACCCATGATCACAACCGAAGGTTTCGACGAGCGAACGAAGCGCTACTTTACTGCGGCGGCCTTGGCGGCTCATCGGTGGTATGACTCAGCCGGGCATTGGATTGGTTCGGGGCATGAGCTCGTGGCGCGGGAGCGTTACTGGCTGTCGTTCGCGCTCTACGCGGCTGGCGAGCACGGATTAGCAGACGCCGTTGTGCGCAACGCCGATGTTCAGCAGCCTGGGAAGACCGGGCCGGGTTCAACGTTCGACATTTTCCACTCGAACATCGCGGTAGCTCTGCTTGTCCATCATCGGGCACGCATGGCCAACGACGTTGTCGCAGCTCTTGAGGCGGTCGCGCTGGACGGGTTTGGGTTCAAGCCTGGTGATCGCTCGCCGGAGTTTCAGTTTTACGGCTACAACGACAACATGCCCGCGAAGGCGAACGCGGCGCTTGTGCTCGGCGGCGAGATGTTCGGCCAACCGGAGTTGGTTGATCACGCGCTTTGGAACTTGCGGGCGTTTGCGGAGATGTTTCATCGGCGGGGCATCAATAGCGAATATAACTCGCCGACTTATACGCCGCTACTTTTACAGGCGATGGCGGAGATTGTGGAGCACGCTCGCTGCGACGAAGCTCGCGAGATCGCGTTGAAGATTGAGCAGCGCGTTTGGATCGATGTGGCGTCTCGGTTTCACCCGGAGATGGGGCTGAACGCTGGCCCGCATAGCCGCGCGTACACGGCGGATTTGCTGGGGAGCGTCTCGTGCTTGCCGAGCCTGTTGTGGTTTGTGTTGGGTGATGCCGCAAAGCCCAGCCCTATGGAGCTATTCGACCAAGATCTGGCGCTAGTGTTGCATCACGAGGGCGATGTGCCGTTCAATGTGGCGCAGCAGTGCTGGTTTGGCGCGGGGCGCTACCATATCCCCGACGCTGTGCGAGCGATGTTTGCGGAAAAGGCGTATCCGTTTAAGTCGTCGGCGACTTATGAGGTGGGCGAAGTATGGCAACCGGGCTACCCGGCGCGCGCTGGTCGGATCACGAGCTATTTGGACGCCGATTTTACGGTGGGGACGGCGAGCACGCCGTGGCTGGACGGCAACCAGGCTACGTGCTATTTTGCGACCTACAAACGAGTGCCGAAGGTCTCGTCAAGCAGTGACTTCGGCACGATATACACGCGGATGTTTGTAAACGACGACGTCCCAGGTGCCCTAGGCGGCAAGGAGTATGCCGCGGGGGCCGAGGAGAGCTTCGTGCCGACCTGCGCGATTACGCTGACCCTGCAAAGCGGCCCGACGGCGATGGTGCTGACGCATCCCAGCGATGGCGGCGCGATACAGGCAGGTCCCGAACGGCGAGGGTTTGACCGAGCGATACGCAAGATAACGGAGCTGATCGTTATTCCGGCACATCATGGCTGTGTGGACGAAGCGCTCATTGGCAGCCCGAATGGGGTGGAGCATCGCGTTGCGTGGGACGGAGATGTGCGTACGCATGCTTGGATCGCGGTTCGGTGCGGCGAACTGTTGGCAGCGTTTCTCCCGTTAGCGTATTCGGTTGAGCGCGGTGCGGCAAAGGTAAAGCTGGAAACGATGGGGCGGTATCAGGTGGTAAGCGTTGCGCTCTACGAGGGCGAGGAGCGGCAGTTCACGCGTAAGGAGTTGGGGGAAACGTTTGGTGGGTTTATCGCCGAACACGCAAGCATCGCCCAGTTTGGTTCGCTAGCAGCGTTTGCGGACGCGCTTCCGATGGGCGCGGTGCAGGACTACTGGTTTTCGACAAGGCATACTCGTTATTGCCGTCCGGCGTCGATGCTTGGCGACGCTCTCGATCTGCACACGGCGTGGGGAACGTGGAGCTTCGAACCTCGATTCGCCACAGTGAACGGCGAGCCGGAGTCGGCCAGCCGGGTGGACATAGACGGCATCGATTCGGCTAAGTTACCGTTCCTAGATAGTAGGCCGCCGGAAAATGTCGCAAGGTTGCCCTGGCGCGAAAGGCTGGTAATTAACAGCGATTTCTAGAGTCGTGGTAAACTTCATATGTGTGGCGAGCGATGCGCGTCAGCGTAGCCGTAGTCTAAGCGTGAGCAAGATTTGCATGCGCGACGATACCGTAAGTTCGATTTCACGCACCTCGTTGTGGCAAGCCGGTAACTTACTTTCTCTGTGATATTGTTAACATGGCAGCCTGGCGTATCGGTCGATCGGATAGACTAGTCCTGTGCGCCGCAATGGCGCGGCAGATCCACCGGAACTGATTGGACTGATGGACCGGTATCGACGTAAGGTTATCCTTCGAATTGCCAACAATAACACTATGAAACGACACAATCCCCTATTAGTGGCCTTGCTGTGCGGTGCGCTGACATTTTCAGCGTCGGCTGCGATGCAGGCGGACACTGCCAAGTCTCGGCGGATCGTCCTTACTGGGATAAACTCACCGTCCCCAGACCAGCAGCGTATGGCGCTGGTGATCGGCAACACGCATTATGGCGGCGCATCGGAGCTGAAGAATCCGGAGAACGATGCCCGGGCGGTGGCTAATACACTGCAGAAGATCGGCTTTAATGTGACGCTGATTCTGGATGCGGGACGCGACTCGCTCCGAACGGGTGTGAACGACTTTGCGCGACAAGTGCAGGACGCTGGCGCTAACACGGCGGCAGTGATGTACTATTCGGGGCACGGCATGGAAGTCAACGGCAAGAACTACCTCGTGCCCATCGGCTTCGAGCCACCCCCCTCGGTCGACGACCTCGACGATTACGCCTATCCGGTGCAGCGCGCCCTCGACAAGATGGCATCGGCGCGCGCCAAGGTGAGCGTCGTTGTTCTTGATGCCTGCCGCAACAACCCGTTCTCGGGTACCAGAGCGTGGGGCGGCAAGGGCCTCGCCGTTTGTGAGACTCAGGGGATGTATATCGCGTATGCTACGGCGGCGGGAGCGACTGCCAGCGATAACGGTGATGGCGAAAACGGGTTGTATACGCAGGAGTTGCTTAAGAACCTGTCAACGCCTGGTTTGAATATCCATCAGGTGTTCCAGCGGACCCGTTACGCCGTATTCGAGAAGAGTGGCAAGCAGCAGTGGCCGTACGTCTACGACGGCCTGCTTAGCGACGATTTCTATTTTCAGGGCAAGCCAGTCACGCCAGTTCAGCCTACTCCGCCACCGGTTCCAAAACCCGCGCCTGGACCTGTGTTCCAGATGTTCGACACCATAGCTCACGTTAACCTTACGGGCGTGCCGGACGGCGCGACGGTGTCACTGGATGGCGTGACGCAGACCGGCTGCCTCCTTGATGTCGACCTTGGGGACGAGGTGACAAAAGATGTGCGCGTGGTGGTTCGGAAACCGGGTTACAAGACAGTGGCGGCGCTTGTAACGCTCCGTCCTGGAGTGACCGCTGACATCCCTGTGAAGATGGATCCTCTGCCGGGCAGTGCTACAAAGCCAGCACCAAAGCCGGTCGTAGCCGCTCCTGTTGTTGTTGCGCCGCCCACGGCCCAGGTGACGATCCTGCCGTCGCCGGATCCCGATCCGGCTCTGTCGGCCGCGCCTGCGGCAACTACGCCAGAAGCGGCTCCTACCACTGCACCGGAACCAGCGAAGCCAGTAGTGACCGCCAAGCCGCCAGCACCAAAGCCTGTTGTTGCGCCGAAGCCAGCGGTTGCTCCACCAGCAGCGAAGGGGAAAACGGTTAAGAAGCCAGTCGGCAAGACGCAGATGGCAAAGGCGACGCCCACCCGACCTGTCACCGTTTCGCCCGTATCAAAGCCAGCGGCCATCCCGGCCTCGCCGATGGTTGCATTGCCCGCGCCTGCTCCGGTTCCTGCGCCTGCCGTGATTGAGCCTGAACC
The DNA here is from genome assembly GCA_036504535.1 of Capsulimonadaceae bacterium. Lineage (GTDB taxonomy): Bacteria > Armatimonadota > Armatimonadia > Armatimonadales > Capsulimonadaceae > JARLGU01. The sequence continues at coordinate 88,334 of DASXUY010000037.1, read as the reverse complement.
TACCCCGGCGCCTACACCAGCGGTAATCGAGCCCGCTCCAAGCAGCAACGTGAATCCGTTTCGCCCACAGTCATCGCTGCGGATCGGAAGCACGAAAGACAATACGAAGGATGGCGCTAAACTCGTGTTCGTTCCCGCGGGCGAGTTCACGATGGGAACGGGATCGTTTGGGATACCCAACGCTTTTCTGAAAGATTTTAAGGATGCGCCAACGCATACAGTGACTTTGGACGGCTTCTGGGTTTATCAGAAGCCAGTCACGGTTGCCCAATATCGAGCGTTCTGTAACGAGACCAAGCGCAAGATGCCGGGCAAGCCAATTTGGGGGTGGCACGATGATCACCCCATGGTACGTGTTTCGTGGAACGACGCGATGGCCTATGCTGAGTGGGCTGGCGCGACACTGCCGACCGAAGCCCAGTGGGAGAAGGCCGCGAGAGGTATGGATGGCCGCGCTTATCCGTGGGGCCAAGAATGGGACGCCACATTGTGCTCGCACTCGACCAATCGCCCGGGCGACCTTGGCGGCACAGAGCCCGCCGGAAGCTATCCTGATGGAGCCAGTCCTTACGGAGCGCTGGACATGGCGGGTAATGTGACGCAATGGTGTCTCGACTTGTACGGCGACAACTACTATACATCGGGTGCTGACACCAATCCTACCGGGCCGACGACTGGCAAGGATCGCGTTCAGCGTGGCGCATCATGGTCGGACCGCACGTTTCCGCTGTTCCGCTCGGCTTATCGCCAGCACGGCAACCCCAAGGACAGCAACGACTCTACTGGGTTCCGCTGCGTCATGAAAGCGGAGTAGCGATGCATCCTAATTCCCGCCGGGCTATCACTCTACGTCCGCGTTAGTAGACGATGTCGACGAATGGAAATACGCCGCAGTCTATTGACGTGCCAACAACCGCCTGCTCGATGCCGCTGATGGCTTCTCCGAGTCCAACTGCGCGCGACGTGTCCTTGAGATGGAAGTCGTTGCGCCCGACAAACTGCGGGTCGGTTACGAAGCGGGATGTTGTGTCGTTCGTGAATGGCCCAAACGCTGAAAACGGGCTGTATACGCCGATGGGGAACTGGAACGCCTTTGCGGCGTGCTTCACGGTGTCGGCGTAGAGGTTGTGGGCAAACTTGAACTGCGTTACGTCACCCGCGATGTAGACGACGCTGTGCTGGTTGGCGATGGATTCGTAGTTGCGCCGTCCGTCGAAGATATTGTTTTCCACAATCCAGCCCTGCGACGGTGTGTTATTGTCACCCTCAAGCGTGAGGCAAGCGCTGGCGACACGCGCGACGGTGTTGTGGTAAGCGCGGCCGTTCAGCGCCCCGGCGTTGATGTCGATGCCGTTGTACAGCGTCATATCGTCTGATTCGGTCAGGTTGTAGATCAAGTTGTACGCCACGAGCGCATTCGACGAGTGCCCGATCCCAATCCCCATGCCTGCGCTGTCGAAGATCACGTTGTGCGTCACAGTGGCGTCATCGGTATCGGCGATGGCGATGTTGCAAAAGCTGTGCGTGATGGTGTTGTGCGACACTGTTGGGGAGGCCGATGTTTGCCCGGCAAAGTCAGCACAGACGCGGATGGCGTATTTGTTGACCGTGGCGACATTGTTGTAGCTGACGACAGCCCCGACTGTTCCCCGCACCTCGATGCCAGCGCGGTCGTAATCGATCACTGGCGGGTTTTCGATCCGGCCCACTGTGTTGCTTAGTATACGCCAGCCGCGGAGCATCGGCTTCGGGCCAGGGCCAGTGGATCCGCGAACGTAGATACCTCCGTCCCATGAGATCAGCCCACCGAAGTTTCGCAGCGTACACCGCTCGATGGTGTTGTATTCGTTGAAATTGTTGTCGTAATTAGTTCCGACCGTGCCGGTCGGGGGTGACACGTTGCAGAAATAGATGGCTGCCTGGGTGACTTCCTTGACCGCGATATCGTGGACACTGACAAAGCTATGGTTGGCGCTATAGATGCCGAACTTGCGCACTGCGGCTGCCACAGAGTGTGTGTCCGGGTTGGACTGATCGGCCAGCTGGACGTAGACGGTTTCCTTGGCCTTGTCAAAGCACCACGACCCCGGGGTGCCATCGACCTCTGATCGAGTGGGGTGCTTGAGCATGGGCACAGATTGTAAGCCTGCGTCGCCGTCGTAAAGATTTGTTGGTGACGTGCTCACTTTGGCTGCATAAGTGGCACCGCTCACGAACCTCCATCCGCTAAGCGTATCCGACCCCGCAATCATTGGCTGTGCTCCGAAGCCGTAAGCCCCAATCGTGAGCCGCGCTTTTGCCTGTCCCGACGACGGTACTATCAGTTGCTCGCGCCAGATCTCATTTCGAGCAAGCAATATGGAGTCGCCGGGCGCAAACTTCGCGGCCGATACCTTAGCAAGCGTTTTCCAGGCGTGGTCGGTAGTAAGTCCAGTGCTCATGTCGCTTCCTGAGGTGGCGTTGACATAGAATGTCGCGCCAAATGCGAGTGGTGAGGCTAATAGGAGAGACGAGAGCGCGGCAATGCGCAGGAAATACGGTGTGTTCATAACTTTCCTAGTTTGTCTTGCAATGATTGCGAATAGCAAATTATGGGTGCTTTCCATTGGGCGCGTCATGCGTGTCTTGCATTCTCGAGCACATCGGTTGCCGTCGAGCCGCGAGGGATGAGGCAGCTTTCTATGTGCAGCCTGTGTCGCTGGGCGTCGCCTCCGATGGCGCGAAACGCCATGATAGCGGCTTCGATTCCCAGTCGTTCAAGCGGGAAGCGGACGGTAGTCATATCGCATTTGCGGGCGATCAACTGGTCGTCGAAACCCACGACAGCGATGGCACGCCCGGGTGTCAGTCCCAGCCTTTGGGATGCGCGAACAATCCCGGCGCCCATCCAGTCGTTGGCGGCGATGACAGCGTCGAACTGCGGCAAGGTCTCGTAAGCGCGAACGAAAAGCGTGTCGCCCGCATCGGCAGCCTCGTCGGTCATGCAGTCCCAAAGGTGTTCGCCCGGCTGTGGGATGACAACTGTCAGGTAACTGCTGTCGCAACCAGCTGCCCGGAGAGCATCCAGTGCGCCGTCAATGCGCTGCTGTTGGTATTCATACGTGAACGCGCCGATGAACACGATACGACGATGGCCGTTCTCGATAAGGTGTTCGGCCGCGTGACGCCCCGCGATACGGTAATCTGTCCAAATGTTCGACGCGGCCCATTGCCGGTTGGACGCCGAAACGACTACAACTGGAACGCCAGCGTGGTCTGCCCTGGCGATCGCTCCGTCGATATCGACCGGGCGCTCGTGATATGCGACGATCACGAGTGCGTGAACGCCTCGTCCAACCAGGTAATCGATAGAATCGAAAAGCCGCTCGGTTGTCCCCTCGGCCTTAGCTGATTGTGCATATACCGGCTGGCCCCCAAGCGCGCTCAGCTTTTCCTCAAGGGCGTGCACGATCATGTACTCGAACCAGTTCACCTCGGGGCGCATTGTGTGGAGGTCTATACCTGTATCTACGATACCTACGCGACGCGCGCTTTTGCTTTGGGTTTCGTTCGCAGACGCAGCTTTTGTAGCTGTTTGCGTGTCCGATCCGGGGGTAATTGTATCTGCCACGAAAGTCCCGCGGCGCTCTACGGTTCGCAGAGTGCCGTCGGCGAGCAGCACCTTAATCGCCTGATCCAGCGTTCCTGGGGCAATGTGGAACTCGTCGCAAAACGAGCGCCTTGTTGGCAGACGACTAGCTGGTGGGTAAACGCCAGCGCTTATCCTCGAGCGGATTACGCTCTCTACATGGGCGCCAAGGGAGTGACCACGGCTGCCTAGGATTATCTGGTTCGTTTGGGGCATTGGTGTATCAAAAAATGTATCACAGTCATTGTATCAGAGTTCACGATCGGTGTCAATCAGCTGTGCATCATTTTTTGTATCACGGAACGAGGTCCGGCTTAGCTGGCTTGACTTTGGGAAAGCCAAAAGCGCTATAATGACGTAACTCGACACTGAGGCGTGCCTCGTGGACCGCAAGTGCGCAGCAAAATTCCCCCAAGTTTGGATTCCCCTACCATGTCCATTGAACATCACCTGCCAGGTATCTGGAAGCTCAGAATTGGCTCCTCTGAAACGGCGACGCCTGTTTCGCTCAGGAACCTGCCGCCCAGGGACACTATAAACTCTGGACTCGACGATGCGGCCGAATTGCCGTTTGACCCTTTGCTTATCGAATCCCGTGTGAAGTGGCGAGGCATGCAGATTGTGCTTCCTGCGGGCGAAGATGAGCAGTTTTACGGGCTCGGTCTTCAGCTGAGAGGTCTCAACCACCGTGGCAAGAAACGGACTTTGCGCGTCAACAGCGACCCAACCGTCGACCTTGGCGACTCGCACGCTCCCGCGCCGTTCTACGTATCGACTGCTGGATACGGGGTGCTGATCGATACTGCCCGTTATGCCACGTTCTATTTTGGCACCACTAAGCTTGTGTCCACGACTCCGCCCGCGCTCGAAGCGACGATGCTTGAGGTAGATGACGATGCGCCTGTCTATAAGGGCGTCGCTTCCGGGCGAGTAGAAGTGGATATTCCGTCCACGGTAGGTGTTGACGTTTACCTGTTCGCGGGCCCGTCGATGCTGGATGCGGTCCGGCGGTACGTGATGTTCTCGGGAGGCGGCCCGGTGCTGCCCCGTTGGGGGCTGGGTGTTTGGTACCGGGGTTGCGGGACGGCGTCTCAGGAGCGTATCGCGGAGCTTGCGACCGAGTTACGGGAAAGCCGCATGCCATGCGACGTCTTCGGGCTTGAGCCGGGATGGCAGTCGAAAGCGTACTCGTGCAGCCATGTTTGGGACGCGGGACGGTATCCATCACCGACGAGCCTGCTCGACGAGATGAGCGGGAATCACTACCGCGTGAACAACTGGACTCACGCGTTTACGCACCCAAGCTCGCCGATCTACGACGCGCTGGTGAAGGATTCCGGCGACCACGAGGTGTGGAACGGGCTTGTGCCCGACTTCACCCTGGAAGCGGCGCGGGAGACGTTTGGCAAGCATTACGACGAGAGCCATGTGGCTTTGGGCGTCTCGGGCTATAAGCTGGACGAGTGCGACAGCAGCGACTTTATGAAGGAATTCTGGTCGTTCCCAGAGACCAGCGTGTTTCCATCAGAGCTGGACGGTGAGCAGTACCACTCACTGTTCGGTATCAAGTTTCAGGAAACGATTGACGCCATATTTCGTCGGCGCGGCGTGCGTAGCTTCCAGCAGGTGCGGAACTCGCATGCATTGTCTGCGCCGTATCCGTTCGCGCTCTACAGCGACCTGTACGATCACGACGAGTTCATTCGTGGCGTGGCCAATGCGGGATTCAGCGGGATGCTGTGGTGCCCGGAAGTTCGTCACGCCGAAGGCAAGGAAGACCTAATCCGGCGTCTCCAGACCACGGTATTCTCGCCGATGGCGCAGGTGAACGCGTGGTATATCAATCACCCGCCGTGGAAGCAGTGGAGCCGCACCGCTAACAACTCGGGGCAGTTCTTGGTTGACTGGCCGGAGATCGAGGACGCATGCCGCGAGGTTCTGGAGTGGCGGATGCGATTCTTGCCGTACCTGTACGCGGCGTTCGTAGCGTACGAGCTGTGCGGAACGCCGCCGTTCAGGGCGTTGGTGCTCGACTATCCACACGACGCGAAGGCGCAATCGTGCGACGACCAGTACATGATGGGTGATCGCATCCTTGTGGCGCCGATCACAGCGAAGCGCGACACCCGGGACGTCTATCTGCCAGAGGGTCAGTGGCGCGACTTCTGGACGGGGGAGTTGTTCGACGGCGGCGTGTCGATCACTGTGACGCCGTCGCTAGAGACGATCCCGTTGTTCGTCAAAGACGGCTCAATTGTGCCACTGGCGCGCCCGACACTATATACAGACGACCCGGCGGCGTTGGAATTGACAGCGCGAGTTTATGGATCGGGCGCTAGCGACGCGGTGCTGTTCGAAGACGATGGCGTGTCGTATCCGGCTGGCGCGCGCAACAGCGTAACGCTCTCGTGGGACGGCGAGGCGGTGGCGTTAACGCGGGCGGGCGATGTTGAGGCGCCAGCTTACACGTTGACCGGCTGGGAGCTGATTGTGCCGGAGTAAGGTACTCGATAGCGCAGGTGACCCTGCACTGAAGTACAGGGCTCTTGAGTTTATGATTGTCCCTCCGGGACGTATTGAAGCAGCGCGTTTGGCTTAACGAACTTGCCTTGGAGTTTGGGCTTGACGTCCCGCAGGGACAATCGGTGATTTTATAGCCGCTGATTTCATTCAGTGGTTTCTCGGGGGGCGAGGTGACCCTGCACTGAAGTAGAGGGCTCTGGAGTACATGATTGTCCCTCCGGAACGTATTGAAGCAGCGCGTTTGGCATAACGAACTTGCCTTGGAGTTTGGGCTTGACGTCCCGCAGGGACAATCGGTGATTTTATAGCCGCTGAATTCATTCAGTGGTTTCTCGGGGGGGCGAGGTGACCCTGCACTGAAGTACAGGGCTTTTGAGTGTCGGATTGTCCCTGCGTGTCGTCGTACTCGAGTCGCTTCGCGACCAACAGTTGCTTTCGTCGGTGCGTGTCGTGAAGCGGATCTCTATCCCCTCAATAGATCGCCGAAGAAGTGGCGGATATCGTCGGCGGTTGCTTGGGGCGCTTCCCACTCGGGGAAATGGCCGCCGCGCTCTGTCACGGTCCAGCGCTGGACGTTGTACCTGCGCTCCGCCCATTCGCGGGGGGCTGGGATGGTGATGCCGTCGCGCAGCGGCATCATGATCGCGGTAGGGACCGTTACGCGGCCAGTGAGCCCTGGATCGCGGGCGAACTCACGGTACAGCCTGATCGCGGCGGCTCCAGAGCCGGTAAACCAGTGCAGCGAGAGATTGTCGAGAAGAGCGTCGCGACCAAACTGCGCATCGACACCGTCCTTGCAGTCGCCCCACCTCTGAAACTTCTCGATATACCAACTCGCGAGCGCGACCGGAGAATCGGCCAGTGCCGGCGTGAGTGTCTCGGGGCGGGTGCCGTGGAGGCGGGCGTACAATGTTTCGCGGGGTGCCCACTCGGCAATTTGTGCCTGGTATGCGATCTCGGCGGGGGTGAGGTCGGTCGGCATCGGCGACGCGAACGGGTAGATGCCGGAACGGTGCAGCCCAATGAGGCGCTCCGGGTATTTGAGGCCGATTTGCTGCTGGACAAGACCGCCTTGATCGGATCCGCGCGCCGCAAACCACTCGTAACCAAGGCCATCGACCATCAATTTGACGATAAGATCTGCGATTCGGGCATAGCTCATTCCGTGCTGCGTTGGCATCTCGGAGAACGGATAGCCCGGTGTGGATGCGACGACGACGTCGAACGATGGTGTCCCGTCGCGTCGCTCCTCGTTGAGGAGGGGAATGATTTCCATCTGCTGCACGAAACTGCTCGGCCACCCTTGCATCAACAGGAGCGGCACGGTATTCGGACCCTGGCCCTTGGCGTGGATCAGGTGAATGCGGGTGCCATCGACGGTGGCTATGGCGTGGTCAAACGTGTTGAGACGCGCTTCCCGGGTCCGCCAATCGTAATCGGTGGCCCAGTAGTTGACGAGATCGCGCAAGTATTCGCCGTCAGTGCCGTCGGCCCAGCCTGATGATGCGACGGGGGGGGCCCACCGCGTCTGGCGGAGTCGCTGCCGGAGGTCGGTGAGATCGTCGTCGGCGATATCGATGCGCATGGGCGTAATTGCGACGTTGGTTTTCATGGTGTGTGTCTCCCATCTCGGTCTCGGTATGGCATTCCAATGATTATTACTATCTAAATGTTGTTTAAATAGTGATAATACTATTATCCATTCGAGATTATTACTTGTCAAGTGAATTTTTATCGGTCATAATATGTGAGTATCATGAGTATCAATTCGCACAATGACAACTTTGGGCTTGATTTGAGCACCGTCTTCGCGGGGGGCAGGCTGTGCCTGGACTTCGTGAACACGTGGTGCATGCGTCGAGACGTAGAGCTGGAGTTTCTCAACGGTTCTGCTGAACTGAAGCGGTGGCTCTGTCAGGCAGATGGCTTCCACGGTACGCACCTTGGCGACGGTCCCGCGTGGAGCGATGAAGACGGGCATCGGCGGCTGGAAGAGGCGCTTGAGCTGCGGGCGGCGTTGCGTGAACTCGCACTGAGCGTGATCGAGAAGCGGGTAGCGTCGGCGGACGCGCTGGATACCGTGAATGCTGTCTTGCGCGCGCATCCGACGTACGGCCAGATCGCCATCGGTGATGCCGGGTTTCGCGAAGCGGAAGCGGGGGCAAGGGAAGATTGGCTGGCAACGATTGCGCGCGACGCTGTCAACCTGCTCTGTCACGGCGACCTGTCGCTATTGCGTCAGTGCGAGCACCCGACCTGCGTGCGTGTCTTCTACGACACGACAAAGAACCACCGGCGTCGTTGGTGCGCCGAAAAGTGCGGCAGCCATTCGAAAGCTGCCGCTTACTACCGCCGCAAGGTGGCGAAGACGGCGGGACGGTAGGGGGCGACGTGCCCCCTTCTTTAGCATTGGCGTGGGGCGTCTTGCAGCCCAGTCAGTTGGTTAACCTCTCTCCAGTTGCAGGGTCCAAGCCAACCTAACGTATCAGCGGCTTGTTGAGCTCGGTGCACCAGCTTGACGGATCGGGACCTGATTCTGGACCGGTGGTGTAGCACTCCCAAAAATCAGGCCGTGTCGCGCAACCTTGGCCATCAATCCACGCCGCGAACTCGCCCCACCCTGCACCAAGACCGCTGTAATCTCCGTGATAGACCGTCCGCGCCACTGTCGCAGCTGGCAAGGTTCCGGGCTGAACGCGACCCACGGGCTCGACGATTGTTGCCACCGGCACACTTATCTCGAAGTCGAAGACATCCGTGGGGCTGGTTAAGTGGTGGGCAAAGAGCGGCCCGGTGGGGGCGATTCCCTGAGTTCCGAGAGTGGCGTAAATCTCCTGGATGGCTAATGGAAGTACGGTTTGCATATCTGCAAGCGGGATAGTGAGGCGGATCATGGCCGTGAGCAGTTGATCAGATTGTACTATCGTCGGCGTGTCTATCATAGTTGAACCTTATATTGAGAATAGTTCGCTTTACGGGGCGATGCTTGATGCCAAGAGAGCATCAAGGCTGATGTAGGATGCCGCCATGCCGTCTTTCATGCCGGTCTTGAGGCAGCCGTCACGGGCTCTGCGGGACGAGTAGAGCAGCGTATTCGTGAGCGTGGTTACGCCAGTTCGGTGTTCATTGAGCACCATTGTGCTCAATGCCTCTCCGCCAGTCCAGTCATCGTCGAACAGTTCGGTGCGCACGATTCTTTCCGGGCGCAGGAGTTCACGAAAGACGCCGCCCATCCCCATTTCGGTTCCGTCTGTATGGCGCCATACATATCTATAGTTCCCGCCGACTCGACGATCAATTTCGCAGACAGTCATCGACCAGCCGGGCGGGCCGGTTAGCCACCTCTTTAGCAATGCGGGACGCGTGCAGGCATCGAATACCAGATTGAGCGGTGCTCTAAACTCGCGCGTAATAACGATCTCGCAGTCGGACGGGGTCGATATCGTAACGTCATTCCCCATTCGTCGCACCTCCGAAGTTTTGAATTTCCGCGAGAAGCGAATCGAGCTGCCGGAATTGGCCCTCCCACGATGCTCGGTAGTTCTCCAGCCATTCGGTGGCCTCCGCCAGCGGCTGGGCCTCAAGCCGGCGTGGCCGCCGCTGGGCATCACGGGCAACGGAAACCAACCCCGCCTGCTCCAGCACCTTCAAGTGCTTGGAAATCGCAGGCTGAGTCATGTCGAACGGTGCCGCAATCTCCGCAACAGTGGCGTCGCCGGTCGACAGGCGCGCCAAGATAGCGCGCCGCGTCGGATCGGCCAGTGCTGCGAATGTCGCGTCGAGAGTGAGGTGAGGCGGTTGTATATAACCTTCTAGTTTCATAACTAGTTAGTAATATACATCAGCAACGCTAGTTATGTCAAGGGGCGACTGCGCAATTGTCCGAGACGGATGGTTCTCAGAGCGCTCATGCGGTGTCGTATCGTTTAGGGGATAGTATGCTAATGGGTAAATCTCAGGTGTGAATTTGCGAACTGACGCTAATACACGCAAGTAATCTCGTGCAATTGAGCGCACACTATACGGATAGACTGGTCGTAGTCGACCGATTCCAAGGAGACTGCCATGCGCCTAATCGTAATCCTTCTTGCCCTGACTTTAATCGTCGCGCTTGGCCCGAGTCGCGCCTCTGAGCCCTCGTCGCACGCCGCAAAGGTGACGTATGAAATCCGTTTGCTTAACCAGGTGCAGAGTGACCACGACAGATATGCGCGGTATAGGCAGACTTTTTCGACGAGTTCGGAGGGTGGTACCTATACGTTTGTCGATATGAAGACTGGCAAGGCATTGACCAACTGCATGCCCATGATTAACTCGTCGCCGCTCATCGTGGCGACCAAGGACATCGCGTCGGCACGGGCGTTCCAGAGCAAGTCGCGCGGCCCGGTCCTTGCGATCACCATGAGACCAGCCGCGATGAAGGCGTTCGCTGCGTTCACGAAGGCGCACCTGCGCGAAGTGATTGCCATTGTTATCAATGGGAAACTCATCACGGTGCCAGCAATTGAGGATCCTATTACTAGCGGTGATTTGGAGATCTCCGGCAACTTCAAGGATCTCGCGGAGGTCGAGAAGATCGCGGCGGGGCTGAATCGGCATTGGCGAAGCGCTGTGGCGCGTCCCTTGGCGCTAATAGGGGGACTCAACTTGATACATACATTGCATCTAGCGGCACGAGTATCAAGCGGCAGTTTGCTTGCGGGTCGGCAAGCTGTGTCAGGCGCTCCGTGAAGCCTGAGCGCGAGAACATAAGCAGCCACGGACCATCGCTTCGCCCAACGCTTGCCGCGTCGATACCCAGATCGGGGGCCGCGAGCGCAACGTCCTTGAGCATGGCCGCGTATTCGGAGACATCCACGGGCGCGTTTGTCCACTTGCACGAGCCGAGGGCGACTACTTTGCTGTGAGAGTCGACAGCCACAATGTCGATTTCCTTATCGCTCGCTCCCCACCATGTCCCAATGTCGGTAAATAGCAAATCGTGCGGCAATGTGTCCGCAGTGAGCGCTCGCCATAGGTATTGGCGACACGCTCTCTCGAAGATCGGGCGCGAGATGTGTTGCTGAAATGCGGGCGCGATGGTCTGCTCCCAAAGGCGGTCGCCTAATCCACGCGCGATAAGACTTTGGGCAGGGTCTACGAAGCGATACCAGAAATCGAGATAGGGATCGGCGATCCAATAGAGCGAGTTGCGTGACCGGCTTTGTCTGGCCTCAGTGATGGGAACTTCGCGTAGAACCAGCCCTAGTTCGCGCAAGTGATCCATCTGCGATGTCACATCTTGCGCCGACTTCTTGCCAATGGCCCGCGCGATATCGGACGGCTTCCGCTCGCCGCGTGCGATGACTCTCAGGATAGAACCGTAAACCGTGTCGCGCCTCAAGTCCTCGAGGAGCAGCCAATCCGGCTCTTCGGAAAGATAAGTGTTGCGACGCAACACCGTCGATTTGACGTTGTGCTCAATACTCTTTGTCGAGTCGAACTGTTCAAGGTACGACGGAACTCCGCCGAGAATGGCGTATGCTTCCATTTTCTGTTGCGGCGTGTAGTCGGGGAAGAAGAGCGCTGCTTCTGCATAGTCCATCGGCTCCAGCTTCATCGCCCCGGTGCGCCGGTTGTAGAGTGGTGCGTTGCTGTCCAGCACCTGACGCTCCATGAACGCGACATACGACCCCGCGAGAAACAGCTTCAGGTTAGGCCGACGCTTGTTGGCGTCCCACCAGTGCTGAACGACTGTCAGAAGGCCGGGATCGACATCCGCCATGTAGGGCAGTTCGTCGATGACCGCGATAACAGGAGGCCCTCCGGCCGCCTCTTGCTCGCCCGCACGGTGGGCGAGGAACTCCAAGAACGTTGCGAAGTCGGCAATCGGCTGCGCGAGGAAGGCATCAGGAAACGCGTCGCGAACGGCGGCGGTGAGCGCTTCCATCTGGATATTCTGCGTGCGCCGGGTCGCGCGGTAGTAGACGAACGGAATCCCAGTCTCGGTGAGCGCCGCATCAAGCAGCGCACTCTTACCGACGCCTCTGCGCCCGTAGACGATGAGTAGTTCGGCTTTCGGCGAGTTGGCGGCGCCTTGCAGGATGGCTCTTTCGGCGGATCGGTTGTAGAATGTTGATGTAGTCATGGGCGGTTGGGTGTCGAAAGACTTGTCGGTATATGATTAGTATGATTATACCCATACTGTTTATGATTAGTATGTTTATGTTAATACTAATTACACTACGTAGTGGACACATTGTGAGATTTGCAATACAAACACCAGCGCAACGTTGTCCCTTACCAAAGAATGCCTCGCGGCACGAGCGATCCGAGATCTGCGCATCTGGTTCCCGCCTCGCCGCGCCTTGACACTCTGAATGCCAAAACGCTATAATGGGCGTACTATGACGCTAAGCGAGCGCTACGAATTTACTGAAATTGAGAAGAAGTGGCAGGCACGGTGGAAAGAGGCGAACCTCTTCCATGCTGTCCCGGATCCCGCCAAACCTAAGTTCTACGGACTTGAATTCTTCCCCTATCCAAGCGGGTCTGGCCTGTCGGTCGGCCACTTCAAGAACTACGCACCGGTGGACGCGTTCCTGCGCTACAAATCGATGCGCGGGTTCAATGTGCTCCATCCGATGGGGTGGGACGCATTCGGCCAGCCTGCGGAGAACGAGGCCATCAAGCGCCAGCGCAATCCGCGAGAGATGGTCAAGGACTACGCCGCCAACTACCGCAGTCAGCTGGACCTGATCGGGCTGTCGTACGATTGGGACCGCGAGGTGAACTCCAGCGACCCGGCGTACTACAAGTGGACGCAGTGGATCTTCCTGCAGCTCTACAAGCAGGGGATGGCGTATCGCTCGAACGCGCCCGTCAACTGGTGCCCCAACGACAAGACAGTGCTCGCCAACGAAGAAGTGGTCAATGGCCGCTGCTGGCGTTGTGATGCCGTGGTCGAAAAGCGACAGATGCCGCAGTGGTTCTTTAAGATCACCGCGTACGCCGAGCGGCTCCTCGACGGGCTCGATACCATCGAATGGCCCGAGGGCATTAAGGCGATGCAGCGTAACTGGATCGGCAAGAGCAAGGGTGCCGAAGTCGATTTCCAGGTGGACGGCTATGATGACAAGCTGCGAGTCTTTACCACACGTCCCGACACCCTGTGGGGCGCGACATTTATGGTGGTCGCTCCTGAACACCCTATCGTGGCGCAGATAACGACGGACGGTCAGCGGGACGCTGTCGCGGCGTACGTGAAGCGGGCCGAGCACACGTCAGAGATCGACCGAGCCGCCGAGGGCAAGGAGAAGACCGGTGTCTGGACCGGCGCTTACGCGATCAACCCCGTGAACGGCGAGAAGGTCCCGATCTGGATCGCGGACTATGTGATGATGGGCTACGGAACAGGCGCTATCATGGCCGTCCCCGCCCACGATCAGCGCGACTTCGATTTCGCACGCAAGTTTGGCCTGGCCATCATCCCCGTCTACCAGAAGGTCGGCGAGGAGATGCCGGGCGAGCAGATGACGGCGGCGACGATTGGCGGCGGAAGGGCTGTGATAGGGCCGTTTATCGGCGAGCCTGACAACTACGACACGGTCGGCAAGGTGATCTCGCATCTCGAAGAGAACGGCCTCGGCAAGGGTGTCGTCAACTACAAGCTGCGCGACTGGCTGATCTCGCGCCAGCGCTATTGGGGCGCGCCGATCCCGATCATCCACTGCCCGATTCACGGTGAAGTAGCAGTTCCCGATGACCAGCTGCCGGTTCGGCTCCCCGATGTGGAGAACTACCAGCCGTCCGGCACCGGCGAGTCGCCGCTCGCCACAATCCCCGAGTTTGTGGACACGGTTTGCCCCACATGCGGCGGCAAGGCGCGTCGCGAGACCGACACCATGGGCGGGTTCGCGTGCTCGTCGTGGTACTTCCTACGCTTCGCGGACCCAACCAACGACGATGCGGCATGGAACCGCAAGGATCTTGACTACTGGCTGCCCGTGGACATGTATGTCGGCGGCGCAGAGCACGCGGTGATGCACCTGCTCTACGCCCGGTTCTGGACCAAGGCGCTGCACGACGCTGGCCTGGTTGGGTTCGATGAGCCGTTCAAACAGCTGCGCAACCAGGGAACCGTGCTGGCGTACACGCCTGGCCTGAAGCTGACCGGCGACGAGGCTGGTGAGGGCGGGGACGGCGACGGGCCAATCGAGGACTGGAAGGCGCTGCGCAACGACGAGGTGGCTGGCTATGCCGCCGACCGGATCGAATACCGCTGGACCAAGATGTCCAAATCGAAGGGCAACGTGGTTACCCCGGATGAGGTCGCGTCGACGTACGGAGCCGACTCCCTTCGGGTCTATGAGATGTTCGTCGCGCCGTTCGAAGAGAACGTCCAATGGAGCGAAGAGGGCATACGGGGCTCGTCCAAGTTCCTGGGCCGTGTTTGGCGTCTCGTGGGACAGTATGCTGAAGGATTCGACTCGGTGGCGTGGCGCGACGGCGCTTCGGCTGTGACGGGCAAAGAGAAGGCGCTTCGACGCAAGACGCACCAGACCATCGCCAAGGTGACCGACGACCTCGAGAACTTCCGGTTCAACACGGCGGTCGCGGCCATGATGGAGTGGGTCAATGCTATCTACGAAGTCACCAATGCGCTCCCAGCGGGGACGCGTTCCGCCGCCGTCGACGAGGCCATCGAAGCGCTGATTCCCGTGCTGGCACCGTTCGCCCCCCATATCGCCGACGAGCTCTGGGAAGGGATCGGCAAGACTGGCTTCCTGTACCGCGAATCGTGGCCCACAGCGGACCCATCGGTCGCCAAGGCGGACGAGATCACGCTTGTGGTGCAGGTGAACGGCAAGCTGCGCGATAAGATCACATGCGGTGCCGACCTCGACAACGCGGCGCTAGAAGCGCTCGCGCTGGCCAGCCCAAAGGTAGCCGAACTCCTCGAAGGTCGCGCACCGAAGAAGGTGATCGTTGTGCCGGGCAAGCTCGTGAACGTGGTCGGGTAGGGTGGTTTAGTTGTGGACGGCGTGGGGTGTAGGGGGCTGTCCAGCAGATGGCCGAAGTTGAAGTGGTCTTAACTCTGACCGCAGAAACAACTTATTCGAGAGCCAATGCTAGTGATTTTCCGAGTTGCAATGCGGCTCGCACTCGGGCAGGTGGAGCGCTTTTCGCTTCGCATGGAAAACATTTCGGACAACACCACCAACACTATTATATCTTGACAGTTAAAACATTGATATATATTGATTTATGCTATCCCGCTGCTTAATTGGACTTAGCAGGATTCCATAATCGTGATCATGGAGAGAAAATGAGCCGAGAAATAGAATATATTAATGTTTCGGACCTTGATTTTGATAAAAAGAATCCAAGGTTGCCAAATACTGTTGACCAAACAGACAGTGACGCGATTATCGCATACATGTTGTCTGACGGTAGCATTATAGAACTTATGGGTTCTATCGGAACTCAAGGCTACTCCGTTAACGAGCCAATCGTTGTAGTACGCGAAAATAACGGTCGTTTTACCGTAGTTGAAGGAAATCGAAGGCTAACAGCCCTAAAGTTGCTTTCGTCGCCAGAGATTGCGCCAAATAGGAAAATCCAAGTAAGGCAGGCAAGTGACGAAGCACAATATAAGCCCACGGAAGTGCCTGCCCTGGTTTACGAGGATCGTAACGATATCCTCGAGTACCTGGGATACAGACATATAACGGGAGTTAAGCAGTGGGGATCGCTAGAAAAGGCTAAGTACTTACACCAATTAAGAGAATCTCTTGCTGAATTAGTACCTAAAGAGAATATGAACAAGCACCTAGCCAAGATCATTGGTAGTCGTGCTGACTACGTTGATCGGTTACTTTCTGGATACAAGGTCTATGACACAGTAATTGATAACAATTTCCTTGACATACCTGGAATCACTGAAGAAGACATTGATTTTTCAGTGCTAACGACGGCCCTAAGTTATACAAATATCGCTAAGTACGTTGGCCTCGGCGCCAACACATCTGCAGAAGATACTCAGCCCAAGAATGAAACTCTTCGAGACGTTGTGGACTGGGTTTTTCGTCGTAACCCTGAAAACATGACGCGAGTCGGCGAAAGCCGAAACTTGAAGGATCTGAGTGAAATAGTTGCTTCACCGAAAGCCCTCGAAGCTTTCAAGGAAGGTAAGGACATAAAGGAGGCAGTGCGATTTACCGCCGAACCAACCCATGCATTTGCGGCGGCTATTCGCGATGCTCTTTCCCGCCTTAAGGAAGCTGGCGAGCAGGTTCACCTAATTGACTCTCCGGATAGGTCCGCCTCGGAGAACCTAAAGGAAATTGCACAACTCGCAAGGACGATAAAACTGGCGGTAGACGATAGGCTATTTGGCTCGGGCAAGCTAGATTTGTAGGAGGCGTCATTGGCTAAATCGAATGGACTTATAGAGACGCTCACTCCAATACCCGCAAATCACATGGATATACACGCTTGGGCGGACTATATTGAGTTACAATGCTTATTCAACGTCGACAAACAGGTTTCTAGGAACGACATTCTTGACATAGTACGGCCAAGGGTTACTGATCTTGGTGAAATACACGATGATTTCATACCGTCAGACGCCTCAGAAAGTAGCCTCAATGAATCTGTAGTCATGGATGGTGACCGCTGGGCTCGGGAATGCCGTGACTGGTTCTTAAATATCCAATATAGGATGGGAGCGTTTGGAGATAGCTACCCGTTTATGCTATCACCTCGTACCGACTCAATACTTCTTCGGGACAATCTAGACATCAAGCAGAAGCTATATATCTTTTTCTTGTTGGCCGCTAATTTGCCATATGCAAGTAATAGCCAAAGGTTCAAGCTAGCTAGCAATTTCGAATGTTTATGTTACCGCGCTTTGCAGATGCTGATGCCAACGCATGCCGAGGTGCATCAGTTTGGGAAAAGTAGCACGAACACCGGTCGATACACCGGAACCTTGTGGAGCAAGGTCAACACACTCGCGAGTGACCTGAACGTATCTCTCAGTTCTGGCGTGAACATTGAGCATTTTTCCCCTCACGATACTGGCGACAATGGCCTGGACTTGGTTGCTTGGATACCGATGTCTTCCAGGAGTTCCATTACCGGGAGATATCATGACGGAGCTGATGGACTAATAGTAATTTTCGCGCAATGTGCGTGTTCTGCGGACCAATGGGCTTCCAAACAACACTCCTCATCGGCACAACATTGGCGCTCACTATTACAGCTAAAAGCTGACTACGTGAATATGGCTTTCATTCCGTTTTGCTTCCGCGACGCAAGTGGCGGCTGGCACAAACCACACGAAATAAGTGCGACAGTGCTAGTTGACAGGCTTAGGCTTATGTACATGCTGCGCGATTATACGACAGAAAATGGAGCGCTAGAGTGGATAAGTTTTGCCGACGACGCTTTGGCTCATGAAGAACCAGTAAATTGACACAACGACTATCACAAACGCAACCCTATTCACAGCATTACAATTATGGCAATTAACACAGAAAAGGGAAAAGGCAACGTCACGGCGGTTTCACTATTTTCGGGCTGTGGAGGTTTCGACTGGGGCGTACAACAGGCGGGCGTTCGAATTATTTGGGCCAACGATATTGACCCGTGCGCGGAAGCTGCGTATCGACATCTTTTTCCAGACACCAACTTTGTCTCTGGGGATATTCGCGATGTCATGGTATTTCCTGAGGCCGATATCTTAATTGGCTGCTATCCGTGCACCGGTTTTAGTTTAGGATCACGGCGGCGCTGGAAAGACGCTGGGGAGCGAGATTTGAAAGCTGACCAGCGGAACTACCTCTACGAGGAGTTCATTCGTGCGTTGGGGCAAGTAAAGCCCAAATATATCTTTATCGAGAATGTTCGCGGAATGCTTTCCGCTGAAAGTGGTTGGTTTTTTGATCGACAACTCGAAGCATTTAATGCTTCGGGATATACGATACAGCACGACAAACTCCACGCGGCTGACTATGGCGTCCCTCAATCTCGGAAGCGCGTATTTATTGTTGGAGTGCGCAAGGATATAAAAGCGTTTGAATATAGATTCCCGCTGCCAAGCCATGGTCAGTTGGTCGGTAAGCCTTACAACACTATAGCTGATGCAATTGGAAGTATGCCTGACTGGCCCGAAGGTGAGTTTCTAGATTATCCCTTTCACGGGCATTTTTTAACTCGAAACAGGAAGCGTCCATGGGATGGGATTAGCTACACCATAGTTGCCAACTCGCACCACGTCCCGCTGCACCCGATAGGACTTCCCATGAGATACGTCGGTAAGGATCATTGGGAGCTTCAAGGTGACCAGAACCGAAGACTATCTTGGAGAGAATGCGCTGCTATCCAAGGCCTACCCGCGAATATTAGTCCGGGCGGTAATCTAGATGATAAATATAGGGTAGTTGGTAACGCAGTTCCGCCAGCATTCGGTTTCTCTCTTGTAAAATCCGTAGTCGACTACGAAAGCAAGCGGACAGGCTGATCGCCCGGTGGCAATCTAGACTTTGTTTCCACAAGATGGTCATTTCGCGACAGGGTTGTTCATGCGCGAATCGTGGCCCACGGCGGACCCATCGGTCGCCAAGGCCGACGAGATCACGCTAGTAGTGCAGGTGAACGGCAAGCTGCGCGACAAGATCACATGCGCCGCCGACCTCGACAACGCGGCGCTAGAAGCGCTGGCGCTGGCGAGCCCCAAGGTGGCCGAACTCCTCGAAGGCCGCGCGCCGAAGAAGGTGATCGTCGTCCCCGGCAAGCTGGTGAACGTGGTCGGGTAGCGGTGGTGGGACGAGGGCACCTTTAGGATGCCCTCTCAGGCCGGGCGGGCCGATTTTGGGTAAGGGTGGTGGAGAGCTGGTCTTCGCTTGGCAGGAGCAACCCCTTTATAGCTAGGCTCTTCTATTCTATTCTTTTCCGATTCCTCAGCCGTCTTGCCTCTTCCGTCGCTACACAAACCAGTGCGCCGCGCCTACGAAGGAACCAACCGGGCAGGTCAAGAGTTACGATTCCATTGACAGCTTGGCCGGATGCAGAGGATCGCGTCGGGTCGGTGACGATGAAGGGACGGAGACTCTTGCATGAACGTGTTCTTGACTGGTGGGACGGGTTATGTTGGGCAGGCTATTGCCGAGAACTTAGTGGCAAATGGGCACAGCGTGACCGCTCTCGTGCGCTCGGAGCGGTCGGTGCTTGACCTTGAGGATATTGGCGCGACTATTGTGCGCGGCGACCTACACGACCCGGCGAGGCTGGCGGAGTACGCTTCAGGGGCTGACGGGGTTGTCCATGCGGCTTACAGCTTTACGCCCGAAGGGGCTGATTTGGATGACGCATTTGTTGACGCCGTAGTAGGGGCGCTTGTCGGATCGGGGAAGCCGTTCGTATACACAAGCGGCGCGGGCGTCTACGGCGAGACGGGGCAGGACAGCGTCTCGGAGAGCGATCCACCGCGACCAGAGGCGAGCGCGTGGCCGCAGTTGACGGCGTGGATGCTCCGGCGGATACACACAGAACGTGTGGTCGTTGCCGCCGCTGAGCAGGGTGTTCGGTCGGTGGTTGTGCGTCCCGGGCTGGTCTATGGGCGTGCTGGCGGTCCGCTTGGCGCCCACACGGCGTTGATTCGGGCTCAGGGTAAGGCGATTTGTGTGGGCGACGGTGAGAACGCGTGGTCCATGATCCATGTTGACGACCTTGCCGAGTTTTACAGATTGGCTCTCGAAAGCGCGCCTGCAGGTTCGGTCTACAACATCAGCACTGGCGAACCAGTCACGATGAAATCCACTGTTGGCGCGCTTGCACGCGGGCAGGGGATCACGTCCCCGCTACGATACGTGCCTGTCGAGGAAGCCATGCAAGCCATGGGTATCAGCGCCGCGTTCGCAGCAGCCAATATCCGCCTCGCGCCATCGCGTGCGGGAAGTGAGCTAGGATGGACGCCGCGCGGGTTGCCGGCGCTGGACGATTTCGAGTTTGGGTCGTATCACGCGATCGGGAAGCCTTGCCCTTTGCATAACAATTGAGGTTGTGGAAGGGGCTTTTGGGACGGCTCGTGCCGCCGGGGCATTCTTTGTGTAAGGGTCGCGTGAGCTATTTTGGGTTTACGTGGCGCGGTATCAGGTTTACAGCAAACGGCTGAGTAAGGGTTTCTAAGCCCAGCAGGCAGCGTTGGCATAAGATGAAGTAGAATAAGAAACTGTTGCGCGAAGGAGAACGCTTTTGGAGATGTCCGATGATGAACGTCCCGAACTGAAGCGGGCTATACCGTGCCTTGTGTGTGTTGATGTGCTGGAGACCGCAGGGTTTTATGTGGATGTGCTTGGGTTTTCTCTTGAGTGGCTGTGGGGCGATCCACCGTCTGATGCAGGGGTGCGTCGCGGCGGGGTAGATCTCTTCCTTTCACGCCGCCCCAACCTTGTTCCAAAGTTCGAGGGATCCGAAGTAGTCATGGTGGTCACCGGTATTGACGCGCTGTACGCTGAGCACGTGGAGCGCGGTGCAGAGGTGCTGGCGCAGCTGGAGAGCATCACGTGGAACCGCCGAGAGTACTGCCTGCGCGGGCCTTGCGGTTACCGTTTGCGGTTTACGGAAACTATCGAGGAATAGAGCACCAATGCCTCAGAATGACGCCTCCGGGCAGTACGAATGGAGCGTCCAGGCGGAGGGCTTGACGAAGACGTTTCCTGGGCCGAAAAAGCAAGCGCCAATCGTTGCGGTTAACGATGTGAACATCGCAGTACGGCGCGGCGAGTTCTATGGCTTTCTTGGCCCGAACGGCGCGGGCAAATCGACCACCATACGCATGCTCACTGGTCTGCTGCGACCGACACGTGGCCGTATCGCGATTGCGGGCCGCGACCTTGCCACCGATCCGCTTGGCGTCAAGAGCGTCATCGGGGTTCTCCCCGAAGACCTCAACCTCTACGAACGCCTCACCGGTCGCGAGTTTATCATTTTCGCCGGTCAAATGCATGGGCTGACCACACGAGAAGCGTCGCGGCGTTGCGATGAGCTTCTACACCTCACGGAGCTTGAGGAATCCGCCGACCGCTTGATTGTCGACTACTCCATGGGCATGAAAAAGAAGGCTGCGTTGGCAGCTGCCATTATCCACGCCCCACGCGTACTTTTCCTTGACGAACCTTTCAACGGCATCGACACTGTCTCCGCACGAGCGATCCGGGACGCGTTGCGGCGAATGACGGAGCAAGGCGCTACGGTGTTTTTCAGCTCGCACGTGCTCGAGGTGGTGGAGAAGCTATGCACACGTGTCGCCATCATCTCCCGCGGGCGTATCGTGGGCGAGGGCACGCTTGATGAACTGCGGGCGCGTCAGGGTGAGGTTAGCGGCGACGGCTCGGCGGGCGAGAGTCTTGAGGACATTTTTATCAAACTGGTGTCCGGCGGGCGGGACGCTGCGGGGGACATGGATTGGCTGAGCGGGCATTGAAGAAGGCGCGGCAGCTTCCGGACACTGTGGTTCCGCCGTGGCGGCTGCTCCTGTGGCTGAAGGCCACGTTGACGCTGCGAGGGTTGGGACGCGACAAGATGAAAGCGTTGAGCGTTGTCATCATGTTCATCGCGTTCGCACCTCTCAGCCTTGGGATAGCGTGGGCCGTGTACTCGTTTTCCGCATCGGAGCCCCATCTCACCCCTTTCATTTTCAACGGCGTTTTGGCTGCTATTTACCTGCTCTGGATATTCTCGCCTCTATTCGGGTTCGCATTGAATGAAACATACGACCCGACACGGTTGTTTGTTTACCCTCTCTCCTATCGCACCATCTTCGCATGTTCGGTTCTCGGTGGATTGTTTGATTTGCCGACTCTCCTTATGCTGCCGCTGCTGGTAGCACTGACCATTTCCGCTGCAGGTAGCTTGGTCGGCGGCGTGTTGAGCGCTGCGATCATGCTTGTGTTTCTTTTCCACACACTCGCCGTCTCCCAAGGGGTGGTATTGGCTCTGATCGGGCTGCTGCGAAGTCGTCGGTTTCGCGATATCACCATCGTCGTTCTGCCTGTGATCGGTGTCCTGTTCTATCTGGGGCAGAGCGCGGCGATACGGGCGACGGGGACGGACGCGTGGGCTCGCTTACTGCACAATCCGGTGCTATCGGCGTTCGCGCTCCTGCCAAGCGGCTGGGCGGCGAATGGGTTGAGCTCCGTTGCAGACGGGCGGTATGGGGCGGCGTTTGGCTGGTTGGCGGCGGTTCTGGCGGCGCTGGCCGTGTCGGTTGCGCTGGCCGGGCGTGTGATGCGCGGGCTTTACCTGGGGGAAAGCGGCGGCGCGGCTCCCGCGAGCGTATCAGCTGTTGTGGCGAGCCAGCCTGAGACGGGTCATGTGTCGCGGCTACCGGCTGCGATGGCGGCGATCATGACCAAGGAGCGGCGGCATCTGGCGCGCGACCCGGCATATAAGGCCGTGTTCGTCCAGATGATCTATATGGTGGTCGTGATGGTAATGCCGTGGGTTCAGATGGGGTCTGGGCAAGGGGCATTGCACGATATGCCTCCTCTAGTACGCAACATGCTACCGTTTGTCGTGGCTACCGCGGTTACAAGCGTGTTCCTGCCGCTGACTTACAACATTTTGGGCGGAGAAGGTCGTGCCATTACTGTTCTGCTCTCGATGCCATCGTCGCGACGTGAGATTATCCTCGGTAAGAACCTTGTTCACGCCGCTGTGCTAACGCCGGTTCCGCTGATCGTTGTGGTGGTTGGCTGTATTCTGGGGCATACTCCGCAGCTGATCGGAATGGGCATGGTGTGGGTGGCCATTGAGGTGGCTACCGTTCTGGGGCTCGGGAATGTGGTGTCGATGCTGTTGCCGCACAGGATGGTGGTTCGAGGGCAAGGCTACAGTCGGCCGGGATGCGGCTATATTGTCCTACAGATTCTGGCGTACGGTGTTGGTCTCGTTGTGCTTGCGATCCCTGCGGCAGCGGTTGCGGTTGCAGTATGGCGTTCAGAGCCCGCTCTTACGGCCGCTCTGCTGACGGGCTCTGTGATTTATGCTGCCGTTGTGTATGTGAGCGGCCTGCTACTTGGGGAGAAGCTGCTACAGGACCGTGAGCAGACGATTATTGAGCGTCTCGCGCCGTCGGGAGAGTGATAGGACGGCTCAAGCCGCCGGGGCTTTCTCTATAAAAGGGTGGCCGTGACGTTTTATGAGCTTAGCAAAGCCTCACCGACTCTCAATCATTGTGGACATAACAAAAACCGGCGAACTGCAGCAGGGAGAGCGAAGCAAGAACGAAAGCCCGAGCGGCTTGAGCGATCTTACAATACGACTCTCACCCTTGAACGGTATTCGGGAAGCCCTTGCACGCCGGGGCGCAGGTGAAAGATAGCGCCGGCGTTGGGACTGGATTCGTCGCCTTTGGATGCGGTGGTGATGTAAAGATCGGTGAGATCATCGCCCCCGAAGATGCATGACGTGACGTTGTTTGCGCCGGGGATCTCGATACGACGGTCTTCGGTGCCGTCGGGCCAGAGGCGCACGATGCAGCCGCCGTTCCACTGCGCGGTCCAGATGCAGCCTTCGGTGTCCACGGTGAGGCCGTCGGGCAGCGACGTCTCCGATTTCCAGAACACGCGGCGATTGGCGAGGGATCCGGTTTCGACGTCATAGTCGAACAGGTAGATCTCTTTGGCGACGGAGTCGGTGTAGTAGACTTTGCGGTCGTTGTCGATGAACGCCATGCCATTCGAGCAGCCGATGCCTTCGAGTAGCAGCGTAAGGGTCTGATCGGTGTCAAACCGATAGAGCCTACCGGGGCGGTCTGGCGGAGACATTAGCCCACAAAGGACGCGACCGCGCGGATCGGCGATGACATCGTTGAAGCGAGTGGCTCGTTCGGCGGGGATTTCGTCCACAAGCGTGGTTACGATACCGTCGCGCCAGTGGCGGATGGCTCCACGAGCCATGAACACCAGCAGCGAGCCGTCGTTCTGGATAGTGATTCCGCCCACCATCTCCCCCTCGAAGCATCGTTCGCGCGTTTCTGTGGCTGGGTCGTATCGATAAACGTAACCGTTGTCGATATCGACGTAGTAGAGGCGCTTCTCTTCTGGGTGCCAGAGCGGCCCTTCCGCGCACAGACAGTGATCGTTGACGATAACTCGAGGTGTCATGGGGGAGTAGTTGGCGACGGTGGTTGGGGATTCCTTTAGTGATTAGGAATTCCCCTTATGCCGGGGGAGCGCCAACGTGATGTTGGACCCGTGTCTCGCCGACGACGGCTCGGAAAGAGAGTGAGCGGTCATTTCGAAAACAGCGGAGGAATTGCGCACGACGCTGTCGTACGTGGGTGAGTCTAGCTGCGCCATTCGCTGTAAAAGCGTCCGGGTTCAGCTTGTAATGCAAAAACTGTTGGTTCAAGCTGAGACGCCGGTCATTATCGCGCCTTCCGAGGCGCGGAAAGGGTCCAGGCTCAGCCTGGGAGGAGAGATCAATGATCCCCATTTCTGTTCAACTTTACAGCCTGCGCGATCTTGCGGCGCAGGATTTCCCCGCTGTGCTGCGGGCGCTTGCCGAGACCGGTTTCGCTGGTGTCGAGTTCGCTGGCTTTCACGGTAACGACCCAGCAACTCTGGCAAAGCTGGTCGCGTCGCTGGGCTTGAAGTGCAGCTCGGCGCATGTCGGCCTCGCGACCAAGGAGACGGTCGGCGAGTTGGTGGACACGTACGGCCTGTTTGGCTGCAAGGTGCTCGTTTCCGGTTTTGGCCCCGACCAGTTTAAAACGCTCGACGATGTGAAGGAGTCTGCGGCCAAGTTCCAGACAGCCGCCGAGCTGTTGAAAGCACAGGGACTTGAGTTCGCGATACACAACCACAACTGGGAGTTCAACGCGCTTCCCGATGGTCAGGTGCCTTACGATGTGATGCTGGCGGAAGCGCCGGATGCTGGCAGTGAGCTGGACATCTACTGGGCCAAGGTTGGCGGGCACGAGCCAGCCGACGTGATCAAGAAGCATTCGGCGCGCTTGCCTTTGCTGCATGTCAAGGACGGCACAGTCGGTGAGGGCCGCAAGTTCACCGCGTGCGGTGATGGCGTGGTCAATATCCCCGCCGCGATCGCCGCCGCCGATCCCGCCGTGACCAAGTGGGCCACGGTTGAGATCGACAGCATCGAAGGCGATATGCTTGCTGCGATCCAGAAGAGCTATCGTTACCTCGTGGGCAATGGCCTCGCCGCTGGCACGAAGTAAGGGTCTTTCCTTAGCACTGAGCATCCGTTCATGGATTGGCTAAGCCCATCCGTCACTATGCCGCGAGTATTCTCTCGGCATAGTGACACCGTCCAGCGACCGCACATTGCCATGCCGATTCCGTGGGTGGATCGAACAATCGAAATTAATCCGCGCATTGTTTGTCGCCAAAGCCACCACGCACTGAAGTACGTGGTTAGTTATTGAGGATAGGGTCTCCGACCCACAGGACGTTGGCAGGCTATGGACTGGGATTTCCCTCATCGTAAATTGTACGGATTAGTAAAGACAATTCGATATACCTACGGCTCTTAAGGGCTTCAAAGTACCCGTTGGGCACTCGGAACTGGAAGCGGAGTGCACTAGTCACTTGTCTTGAGGAGCTCGATCTTCCCCGCAGCGCGTGGAGTTGGCAAGGCTACGCTATTCGCCTCCCAAAATCACCATTGCCAATCTGGCGATATTACCGGCATAATGGATTCGCTGCGATTGGCGGCGCAATTCTATTCAGCTCTACCCTCTGAGACATGCTGGTGAACCGATTCCTTTTAGCGCTATGTTTGGTCGTTGCCACTACTGTGCACGCCATCGCGGCTACGTCGCCGATGCCGGGGCTTCCGGACTATGAGGCGTCGCAGGCGGGCGAAGGCGACGATGTGCCGGTGGGCGGGACATCAAATCCGCTGGTGCGAGTGCTGCTGAGCCGTTCTTTTGGGGCTGTCACTCGGGTGTATGTGAGCGCCAACGGGCCATTCCGCATTTCAGACGACCAGGGCAACACGGTCGTTAGCGGGACATCGGAAACGGTTGCGATCGTATCAGTTGTGCCTGACGCGATCACGCCCGGCACCTATCGCGTTCAAGCGTCGGTGGACGGCGTCAGCAAGATCTTCCCAACCTCTCCCCTTTTGACCGCAACGACATTCAGCGGCGACACGATGATTCAGCTTGGCGCAACTGCGGTGACCAAACGGCAAGCTTATCGCGGGGCGGCGGGCTTTTCCGCGACAACGTCGGGTCGGGTTCGGGTGGTGAATATCGCGGGTCTCGAAGAGTATTTGCAGGGCGTGGTGAAGGCGGAAATTGGCGGCAGCGCTCCAATTGAGGCGATGAAGGCTCAGGCGGTGGCGGCGCGGACGTACACTGTACATAACCTCGGGCGAATGGCGAGCGAGGGCGCGGACCTAGACGATACGACGCGCAGCCAGGGCTACCTTGGGGTAAGCGGCGAGACGCCAGCCATTCTGCGGGCTGTGCGTGAGACGCGCGGTCAGGTCATTGTCTACAACGGCAGCCCAATCGACGCGATGTACTGTACCGAATGCGGCGGAGTTACGGCGCAGGGACCGCCCAGCGAGCCATATTTGCGACCGGTGACGACTCCGGGCTGCGAGACCAAGGCGCCGTGGACGCTCAAACTGGACGCGAAGCAGGCGGAATCGTTCGCGAAGTCGGTCTCTGGTGTGCCGCTGGGCTCGGTGAAGTCCATCGCGGTCACGAAGACGGACGATTCGGGACGCGCGACGGAGGTGACGCTCACGGGGGCAACTGATACGCGTGCCGTGAGCGGTGTTCGGATTCGTCAGGTGCTCGGGGCGGACATACTTCGCAGCACGCTGTTCACTGTGAAATCAGAGGCCGACGGCGGGTTCACATTTACGGGTCGCGGGTGGGGACACGGGCTGGGGATGTGCCAGTGTGGCGCAATTGCGAGGGCGTCGGGGGATAAGCCGGAAAGCTATTCGCAGATACTGGGCGCGTATTACAGCGACACGAAAGTGACGGCGTTAACGCCCGATATGATCCGCCGCGCCGTGCCATCGGTGGGGCCATCGGCGCGAGCGGGCGGGAAGCTTAAGGGCCGGGGATATTAGGAGCCTTCTATAAGTGAGCCGAGTCCCTGCGGGGTAGGCGTGGCGTGGGCTAAAGGCCGAACAGGCCGCCTGTTTCGCCTTTGGACGGTTTAGCGCTGATGCTGGGGCGAGGAGGGTCCGCTTCGAATGGGTCTTCTTCGTCGTTCACAGGATCGGGCTGGCGTGCGGCGGCGATCTTCTTTGCAGGCGCTGGCTTTGGCGGTGCGGGAGCGGGTGCAGCGGCCACGGGAGCTGACGGCGGAGCTAGGACTGGCTCGTCGATTGTGTCTTCGGCAAACAGATCCTCGGTTGATTCGGTGTCCAGGTCCGCTAACGCAGCCTCCACTTCAGTTTCCACGGTTTTCAGGCGCTGGCGGCAGGTTTTGATGAGCACACCAGCTCTCTGAATTTGGCTGACGAGGTCGTCGACCCCAATCTCCGCTCGCTCGAACCTCTTCACCATGGCTTCGAGTTCCACGATGGCATCGTCGTACTTGATCTTTGTCTCAGACATTCGTTTCCTCGCTGTCGCTGGCGGGCGTCTTCGCCTCAACCGTGCTTTCTATCGTTCCGTTGTACAGTTTTGTGGTGAGCGTGCTACCAACGACAACGTCGATGGCGCTTGTGACGGCGCGGCCACCGGCGTACGTGATGCTGTAGCCGCGCTTCAGAATGTTGGCCGGATCCAGCAAGCGCACCATCGAGTCGATACGCTCCAACCTGTCGCCGCTTCGCTCGGTGGTGCGCGCTGACACCGAGCGGATGCTGGCCGCAGCGCTTTGCAGACGAGCATTTTCCAGATCGGCACGGGCAATGGCCCGAGAGGTGAGAGTTCTTGTTGCCCCTTCGATTCGCATCTTCTCGTCGCAAATCCTGTCCAAGGAAATGGTGGCGATACGGCTCCAAGCGTACTCGACCCGGTCGCTGTAGGCGCGCACGATGCCAATGAGATGCTCGGCGGCGGCGGTGGGAGTCTTGACGCGCGTGTTGGCGCAGAGGTCGGCGACGGAATCGTCGCGCTCGTGGCCGATTCCGGTGATCACAGGCAGCGGGAAGTCGGCGATTGCTGCGCCAATGGCGTAGCTGTCGAAGCAGCTGAGGTCGACGGTGGAGCCGCCGCCTCTGATCATGACGACGGCATCGAACAGGTGCGAGTCACGGGCAATAGCGGCCAAGGCCGCGACAACTTGCGCTTCAGCGCCGTTGCCCTGCATCAGCGACGGGAAGAGCTGCACGCGAAACGCGAAACCGTGGATGTTGCCGGTGATCTGAGCGACAAAGTCTTCGTAGCCCGCAGCGGTGGCGGATGATATCACGGCGATACGCTGCGGACAGAGCGGGAAGGACAGCGCTTTGTTGCGGGTGAGTCGTCCTTCGTTTTCGAGGCGCTCAAGGATTTCGCGGCGTTTGCGTGCCATCTCGCCGAGAGTGTAATTGGGGTCAACGTCGTGCACTTCAAGCTGCATTCCGTAGGCGGTGTGGAATGTGACACCGACACGAACGAGCACATTCATGCCCGGTGCCAGGTCTTTGCCGGTGGACGATCGAAATCGCGGCAGGAGGCTTTGGGTAGCGGGCCGCCACATGACAGCGTTGATTTTGGCGACCAGTGTGTCGCCGTTCTTCTGCACAAAGGTCAGGTGGCAGTATCCACGCGGCGAGTGCTTGAACTCGGCGATCTCGGCGACCACCCAGTAGGTGTCGGGGAGGTTGTCCGATAGCACGACCTTGACGAGTTGCAGCAACTGCTCCAGCGTCATCTGCTTGGGTGGCGCGAGCGGGTCCAGGATGGGTTCGGTTAAGCCAGCGTTTGTCATGTCGTGGTTGGTGGTACTCAAGTTACGCGAACCTCTATTATACTTAACTCCCGTACGGTGTCCAATTCCGGAAAGGCTGTAGCAAAAAAAGCTTAAAATAATGGCGAGCATTCCTCAAAGGATGCGATTTGGGTCGAGGTGACAGAGCTATAGCTAGTTACGCCTTATGATTTTAGATTGATCGATCTAATAATTGTCGTTCCATTGGCGCATTCAGCTTGACAGGGACGAACTAGACGTTTATAATACAAATAATAGAAACGGTCTATCTATTTTATGCGTAACCGACAACCCAAACATATCGTTGTAGCTGATCATCTGCGGCGACGGATAAGCAGCGGGCATTATCCGGCGGGTGCGTCGCTGCCTGGCAGGCGACTGCTGGCTAGCGAATACGCAGTGGCCCAGATGACCATACAATCGGCGATTGATGATTTGGTCGGGGAAGGCCTGCTGCGGACCGAGAATGGTCGCGGGACTTATGTGTCTGCCACAAGTTGCGTCTCGCATACAAAAGCAGATGTGTCAGATGGCGTCGGGCTTGGGCTAGTCGGTATCCTTGCGCGAGTGTATCCAAATCGACCGGAATCGGCAAAGTCCACGAGCGATGCGGTGATCGAGGAGCTGGAACGAATAATTTCGACTGCCAAGGGATCCTCGGTCTATTACAACATCTATCGTCCTGACCTGTCGATTATTCCGCTGGCGGACAGTGTTTCTCGTTTGATCGAGCACGGAGTTAACGGAATAGTCGTCGTGAACGAGCACGACACGGCGCAGATCAATGAGTTGATCTCTCGTGAGCTACACGGGAGAGTCCCGATTGTTTTCGCTACCGGCCATCGCGTATTATCGCGTGTCTCATGTGCTTACTTTGACAATAAGGCGTGGGGTAGAACGGTTGCGCGACATCTTCTGGAGCGTGGCTGCCGTCGACTGCTGGCATTTGCGCCAAAGACGTCGACATGGATGACCGATCGTATAGAAGGGGCGCGCGAAGCGATTGCCGAATCGGGGTTGCCCCAGAGCGTTCTCACTGAACTGGTCGGATCCGAAAGAGTCTCAGTGCCTCGATTTGCTCCTGAAGCCGACTTTGCGTGGAGTACGATGGAGTCGTTCGAGTTTGCGTCGCGTGCGATCACGGCGGACATAGGATTCGACGGGGTCATGGCCGGGAACGATTGCTATGCGTTAGGGTTTGCGAAAGCGGTCGAGCATTTGGGGCTACAGGCAGGGCGAGATTACGCTTTGGTAGGGTTCGATAACTCGGCAGAAGCGCGGAACGAACGCTTGTCGTCGGTGCAGCGTCCAATTGGCTTACTTGCAGCGAGTTCCATCGGCCTGTTGTCGAGGTTGCTGAGCGGCGAGCAGGGGCCGCTAGCTGAGGGCGTCGACGCTGGAGTAGTTGTTCGGCATTCAAGTATGGTCCCTTTATCGTCATAGACTGCCGCCTACGGGCATTGGAGGATGAACAGACATGAACAGATCGTTTCGAAATTCGGGATTCACTCTGATCGAATTATTAGTTGTTATAGCTATTATAGCGATTCTCGCAGCTATACTTTTTCCTGTCTTCGCGAAGACCCGCGAAAAGGCACGACAGAGTTCGTGTTTGAGCAACATGAAGCAGATGGGGCTTGCTCTTACACAATACACCCAGGATTACGACGAGTCCATGCCGCTCGCCACTCAGTGTGAGGATCAGGGCAACGGAGTTGCCTGGATTGCCACGCATGGTGCTTCGTACGACGATTGGCGGCAGTTGATCTACCCGTACGTGAAAAGCGTTAAGGTCTTCGAATGCCCATCCAACCCGAACGCGGGCATCCAGAACTCGAACACAAACTACAACTTCACGCCCAAGTTGAACGCCTCGTATGCCGCGAACCTCTCCGGATCGCACAATTCGGCCATAGGCTACACGGTCGAATCGGGGTCACCGTTCAGTACAGGCTATTACGGTAGCACGCCGCCCAATCCACCTGGTGTATCCCTATCAAAGATCAGGCAACCGTCGGCAACAATTGCTGTCCTGGAGTCGGTTCGCTCGAAAGCTGAGTTCGACATCGGTGACGGCCTCACGGCAGCCTACGCTGGCTGTGCGATTTCCGGCAACAGCAGCGCTTATTCCTGCCTCTATGCGGGACACACCAGCATGTCAAATTACTTGTTCGCCGATGGGCATGTAAAGACGCTGATGCCGTCGAACACAGTCAGCGCGAGTGGCTCGCTCTGGTTTAATGACGGTGGAACACTTGCGAGCCACCTGAACGCGTCAGGGATGGCGAACGCCAACACTATCCTCACGACGGCTTACGGCTGGGACCGATAAAAACCACAAGTCTGCTCGTTGGTCCCCGGAAGAACACATCATGCCACTGCTAGCTATTGTTGTCGCCGTTCTGTTGCTGTCAGCGCCTTCAGTTGCGGCACAGTCAACTGCGCCGATTGTCACCGCCTCCGATTACCTGCCCCAGGGGATAACCCGCGTCGCAATCGACGGCGGGTATCGGTACGACATCACCGACCCCAAGGCACCGCTTGCGATTCCCATCGGTCGGTTTCCAGCGCGATCCCTGACGACGTATACGGCGTCGTGCGACGTGCGCGCTGAGCCGTCCGTCAACTCCGTCGAGCTTCGAGTCCGGTGGCTCAACTCTAGCGGTGTCGATGTGGCGACGACTGATCTTTCCCTTGGCTACCACGACCCTACTCTCTCGGCTGTGGTCACGCTGCCGAAAGAGGTGCGAACGGTGAGCGCCAGTGTGACAGGGCAGGCTGCGCGAACATCGATTAGCTGGGGAGAAATCGAGCTCGTTCTGCCACGTGCGCGTGGCGGCGATTGGGTGAACGTGACGTCGGTGCGCGCTACCATTGGCGACGACAATCAAGCAAAAGCCCCTGAAGCGTCGTCGAACTCCGTCGCGCCATCGGGCGGGAGCTTTTCGCGAAACCTCTTCACCGGGTTCATGCCGGTCGCGCCACCGCGCCTAGATACCCTCGCTGATGCATCTCCTGTCACGAACATAGTTCTCGGCGCAGGGGCGATGCCGAATGCGTTTGCATCACCGCTTGCGGGTATCGATGGTTCGAAACCAGTGTGGCTGAGCTACTGGGTGAGCTATAGCTCACATGCTACGCCCCATGGGTTCCCATCGCCGTTAATCCTGGAGTTTTACGCACGACAAGCGAACGGCGACCTCAAGGCAGTTTCAATTCGTGATGCTCAGCATGTTTTCGAGTTCAACGATTCCAAGCTTTTTCCCCTGCGCGGGCAGCGGTTTCTCTATGTGATCGGGCCGCTCGAACCGCCCGTCGGAGCAAGCCACGTTCGCGCAGTTTCCGCTTATCAGGAGCAGCGTATCGTTCCATGGATGAGCGTGCCGATGGTATCGAACTGGGGCCGCGTGGCCGTCGACGGTGTTTCGCTGTGGCAGGCACCCGCTGGATCGAAACCCGGGGCTTGGCAGCCGTCTCCGTACGCAACGCTCCTGCGGTCCGCGCAGGGGAGCCTGCCGCCATTTGTCGCGGTCGCTCAGACGCGCCTCAATACGGTGTCGTTATTCTCGGAGCGCCAGCGCGATGCCAACCTGTTTTTTGTTCAAGATAAGGCCGTGCCAGTACTGAATATTGCTACCGGCAACCTCTTGCCAGTGACGCGACGAGTGGACATCACGGCCACTGTATTCGACTGGGCAGGGAAGCAAACGGATCAGGCAAAGCGCAGTGTCGAATTGAAGCCTTTCGCAACGGCGGTGGCCGATGTCGCCGTTGCGCCACCGCCCGCGAAGGGCGCTTACTATGTTCAGCTCGCAGCAGCGGAAGATGGGCAGCCGTGCGCCGAGTCGTTCACTCGGTTTGCGTGGCTTGACCGGCCAGCGATTCCCGATGCAGTTCGCCATAGCGAGGAGTACCCGTTCGATATGCACCCTACGGGAATACAGGCGGATGCTGAGATGAACATGGATGCCAGCGATATCGACTTCCAGATGCGTCTCTTGCGCCTGATGGGAGTTCGCGGTATCCGCCTCCAGAGTCGCTACACGGGCCTCGACCTCGCGAATGCTGATCGCTCGGCGGCTGCGGCTCGCGAAAAGGTTGCCCGATGGCGCGCCGATGTGCTGCCGGTCATGAAGCGCTATGGCATTGAGGGTTGGGTGTCGTTCATGGAGCAGAGCAAAGGCTGGGCACCCCATAATGCTGCGGAACTCGACGCGTTCCGTCAATACAACTACGAGCAGGTGAAGGGTTTTGGCAGCGATGTCAAGTTCTTCCTGTTTGGCAATGAGGGCCTCGGCGGGAGTTCGCCTGATGAGCCTGATGCCCGGTGCGCGACCGGATGGGACGGCACGACGCGGCAGTGGATGGCAGCGTACACGGCGGCGTACGAAGCGGCCAAAGCGGCAAACCCGGTGTGCCTGTTCGGTCCGGCGCACGCCAGTGATGGCGACGCGCACGTAGCTAAGATGTTCCAAACGATCCTTGGCGCGTCGGGCAAGTTTGATATCTGGGGATTTAACGGCTACGGAAACACTCCGGAGATGGCGCGGAAGATTGGCGATGTCCTCACTGCCGATGGGTACAAGACGCGCTTTGGGGTCATCCCCGAGGTGGGGCTTGACGTGCTTCCCAGCGGTGTTGCCCGTGTTTCCGGTGAGCAGCAGCAGGCGGACGCGTTGGTCAAGACATTCCTCAACGTTCGTGCCCGCTCACCCTGGGTGAAGCGGCTGGACTGGTTCATCCTGCAAGGCGGTCGAGGCGTTGAGAATCACTACCTGTTCGACTCCGACTGGTCCCCGCGCCCTTCCGCTGCCGCCTACATTGTGTTGGCGTCCACTCTCGGCGCTGGCAGCATCGCGCGCACAATCGATGTGCCAGGTGGCGTACTCTACGTGTGGAAGAAGATCGACGGGGCGTTGGTTGGGGTCGGTTGGTCAGAGTCAGGCAAATCG
Organism: Capsulimonadaceae bacterium; assembly: GCA_036504535.1. Classification (GTDB taxonomy): domain Bacteria; phylum Armatimonadota; class Armatimonadia; order Armatimonadales; family Capsulimonadaceae; genus JARLGU01. Next base: position 54,333 of record DASXUY010000037.1, on the reverse strand, counting down.
CTGACACTGGACACGGGGCGTCCAGCAGTGGATGTAGCAGATATTTTCGGGAACCGTGTCCGTACCTCGACTAAGGGCGGATTGCTCTCGCTTACGCTTGGGAAGTATCCGCAGTTTGTGCTTGGCGCGTTGACGATGGAAAAGAGCACTGCTGTCGATGTCGCGGTGCGCAATGCCACCATACTGTCTTCGGGACCGTCGACGGTTCACGTCACAATAACGAACAACACCAGTTCGCCACGCCATCTAGCGCTGGCGCCGGAGAGCGGGGACGCAGCGGTACGCGTCACGCCCGCGAACCTCACATTGGATATCCCCGCTCACCAGACCAAAGACGCAGATTTGAACGTGACACTGCAGGCCCGTGACGACCGTGTTCGTTCGACCGTTGGGGTTAGCGTCGCTGACTCGGCAGGTATGTCGTTCGATGTGCGATATGCGGACACGTTCGCCCGCTGTGTCAAGGCGTCGGCGGGCTTCGTTCCAGACGGCACATGGGCAGGATGGGAAAAATCCGACCGGCTGCATGCCGACCGGGCGTCGCAGGTGAACGAGATCGGGGGCGTGCCGTGGAAGGGGCCAGCTGACATCAGCGCGACTATACGCACGATGTGGGACGATGTGAATTTTTACGTGGGGGTCGAAACTCGGGACGACAAGTTCAGCGCGACTAGTTCGGCAAATGCGATCTTCCTGAACGATGCTCTTGAGATTGGCTTTGACCTTGAGCATTCGCTCTCGCCATCATCGAAACTGTGGCAATTTGGCGCTGGAGCGACGCCCACCGGGAACGCCATTTACCGCTTTCAGCCCGCTCCTGCGATACCTGTGGAAACGGACCCCAAGCGACTGATTGTCAAGCAGACCGGCATCGATGGTAACGCCGTGTACCAGGTAGCAATCCCGTGGATAGAGCTGGGCAGCTTCCGGCCTGTGGCGGGCCGACAGATCGGCTTCGGCATTATTGTCGACGATAGCGACGGTCAGCCGCACGACCGCAAGTTCATTTCGTGGTTTGGTGATGGCATCAGCTCGAAACATCCGTGGGAGCTTGGCGATCTGACGTTTGTGAACGCAGGCGGCGCGCCCGAACAAGATGCTGCTAGTAACCTTCTTGCGAATCCATCGTTCGAGGACATTTCGCCCACAACTAAGCTGCCGGCCAACTGGAGCGGTAACTTGCGCTACAAAGATCCCAAGCCTGCGGCCGTGTTTAGTCTTGCGCCCGACAGCTACGACGGCGCGCATGCGGTACGTATTGACGGTCCGACGGAACCTACAGGTCCGGACGGATTGGCTGAGTGGACGCAAGCGGCGCCATTGATTGCCGGTCATCGCTATGTCTTCTCGGTGGCGTGTAAATCGCGAACACGCAGCGGATGGCCGTGTCCTGTGGTTGAGGAGAGGGGGGCTCAGAGTGGCGGTTCGCCATATCTTGCCGCGCATGTCGCGCAGGTAGCCAGCACTGAACCAGCTACGGGATGGAGGCGCTACTCGGTCACATTCACCGCCGCTCCGACCAGCGCCTGGGCAGGCATCAGCCTCCGCTTACAGAGCTTTCACGACCCGTCACCAGGCTACGTTGAATACGACGACGCGTCGCTGGTAGACATTACGGCTGGCAGCTAGGGGTGCTGGATTGTGGTTGAGGATTTTAGGAGCGCTCCGGGCCGCGCGGCCACCTTTGGGTAAGGGTGGCGTGGTGTTAGGGTCGCTTACCATGCACTTGGTGGTCGTAGTCATGCCGTGGTTTTGATACGCGATTGGGCGGGCCTGGCGACGATTGTTGAGCTATTCTCGTATGGGATCAGCGCACTTCCAGCAGTCGCTAAACTGACCCTCGATCGTTTCGCCGCACCTCTTGCAGATCCAATCGGGTTGTGCGCTCACAGGCTCACTGTTGAATTCCGCGAGCAGTTGCCGGGCTGCGTCCGTGTGCGCGTCGCTGACCCAGACTTCGGGCCAAGATTCAGTGTACGGCACATCGCCGCGAGCCATAACAAGGTATTGATTTCGAATGACCGCCTCGATGCCGCTATCATCGAGCAGACTCTTGATCAATTCAACCTTGAGAAGCACTGGCGATGAGTAGAGCTTGTGCATGATGTTGGGACCTTAGCATTAAGATTGGGGCTTTGTTATGTTAAGTATACAAGAATTTCGGAGCGCTCCGGGCCGCGCGGTCTCTTTTGGGTAAGGGTGGCGGGATGTTAGTCTCGTTGGGTCGCGGCGTGGTGTTAATTGTGGAGCTGTTACTTCCGCGCTTCAATGAGCAACTCTTCGTAGGCGGGGTTTCCCGACGACTCGATGAGGAAGTTGTACGCGTTCAAGAACTTGACAACGCAGGATCGCCATGCGAGGCCACCCATGACGATGTCTTTTAGGACGAGGCCTGTAAGGAACTGCTCGACACTGTAGACGGCGACTTGGCCTTCGAGGCCAGCGTCGCGCGCCAGGCCGTCGGTGGGCACAACGGCGCTTTGCACGGTGACGATCACGGGGGTTACGCCAGCGGTCAGGTCGCCTGCGCAACGGGAGATGAGCGCTGGGGATGGGCTGGCGTCGCGGTAGATGGCGTGCGATTCAACGAGCAGCGCGTCGGGTGTGAGCACGTCCGCCGGGAGGTGGGGGACGATTACTGGGAACTCGTGCGCGAGGAGGTCGAGATAGGCGGCGGCCATGGTGCGGATGACGGTCGTGGTGCGGGCAGAATCAGCGATGCCGTCGAGCTGGTCGGCAAGCTGGACCTGTGTAAGGACGATGCCGACGTTCCATGCGACTGTGCGATAGCGGTCGAAGTAGAGCGGTATCATGGCGGAAGCCTCGCGGTATACTTAACTCAGCGTTTAGCTGGCTCCTTGTTTCGCGGGTGACGGCCCGATGATTGAAGCCCGAATTAACTTGGATAGAGGGTGCGTTTATGTTACCTGAGACGATTAGTATTGCGTTAAAAGAGTGGGCGGTGGTTCAGCGTGCGATGCTTGAGAACCATCAGATTTTGCTCCTGCGAAAGGGCGGATTGATCGAGGAAAGTGGCGAGTTTGATCTAAAGGCGCGCGACTTTCTCATTCTGCCGACATTTATCCACGAAACAGAGCGCGCTGGCGATGTGCAGCCGTGCTTTCTCGATTGGCTGCGTGACGAAGAGGCTAAGAGGCCCGCTCCGAACCGGATACGATTTGAGGCGGCGTGCCATGTGACCGACATTGTGCGGGCAGAGAGTCGTGATGCGCTCAAGAAGCTCGCGCCGCAACATATCTGGAGCGACCAGTTTATCGATGGACGGTATGATTGGGAGCCGTACAAGCCGGTGTTCGCGCTGATTTGCCGAGCGTACCGATTGGAATCGCCAGTGACCGTGCCGTTCGAGGACGAATACGGCGGCTGCAAGTCCTGGATTGAGTTGCGGGAACCGATATCGACGCTCGGAGCCGTTCCGGCGATGATCGGCGACGATGAGTACGCAAAGCGCGCTGATTTGACTGCGGCCATGCTGCGCTAATGTGCTGTGTAGCTGCCTGATTTCGAATCTGTCAACAGGGACGCGTAACAGCAACGTGAATCGAAAGACGTCGATAACACGATAAAATTGCTCAAAAAGATGCGAACAACTGTCCTTGTCAATTGACCTTAAAAAATTATTTTTAACGAATATTTAATGAGGCAAATTTCATGAAAAAATCAGAAACATGACGGAAGTTGCTGAAACGGAGGCGTAGACCGTCGCGCGCCGAGAGCAGCGACAGCGATTCAAGCAATAAGACTTGTTGCATGACAATATTTACCGTTGTATACTTACGATATCAGGCCGGTGTTCGAACCAGCCTGCCTTTCAGTTGAACAATGGTGTTCAGTGAGAAATGCATTGCGGCACCCTCGGCGCTTTAACACGTCTGAGAGGTGCTTTTTTGTTTAAACGGGCAAGGATTCTAGTATAGCCATGATTGCGAATGGAATCGATTTTCTACTAAAAGGCGGCTTCGTCATGTGGCCGCTTTTTGCGTGCGCGGTGATTGCCGTTGCCGTAATGATAGAGCGCTTCATCGCCCTGAACAAGGCTGGAAGCGACAGTGACGCGTTGATGACGCAGGTTCGAGATCTTCTCAGCCAGAGCAAAGCCGATGAGGCATTGGCGCTATGCCAATCGAACCCTGGTCCGATCCCGCAGCTCTTGGCGACGGGCATCCGGAATCGCCATCTTGGGGCCGACTCGATTGAGCGCTTGATGGAAGAGCTGGCGTTGGTCGAAACGCCGACACTCTACCTTCGTCTCAACTGGCTCGACACGATTATTACGATCGCGCCGTTGCTTGGGTTGCTGGGAACTGTAACTGGCATGATCAGATCGTTCCATGTTGTAGCATCCGCACAAGCGTTGAATGCCCCGACTGCCATTACTGGCGGTGTTGCTGAGGCGCTTATTGCGACTGCGACAGGCCTTGCGATCGCAATCGTCACCCTCGTTGGTTACAACGCGTTGACTGAAAAAGTGAAGCGCGTTATCTCTCAGATGGAAATCCGTGCGACACAGTTGATCAACATAGTTGCCGACTCGCAGTTGAAATCGGGAGCGTGAGTTGAAACTGCCCAGACAAGAGATGAAGAAGGCGAGGATCGAGATCATTCCCATGATCGACACGATCTTCTTTCTTCTTGTGTTCTTTATGATCACCAGCTTATCGATGGTCCAGATGTCGGCACACAAGGTGAACTTGCCCGACAGCTCTACGGCTCACGAGAAGCCGCTGGAAAAAGTCGTGGTCAGCATCTCGAAAGAGGGCGAGTACTACGTTGATCGTCGCCCAGTCTTGTTCGCGGCAATCGAGCCTTACCTTGAAGAGAAGATCCACGATAACCCTTCGATTGTGGTCGTGATCAACTGCGACAAGGATCAGTCGGTGGAAACGTTCCTTCGCACGATGGACATAATCAAGCAAGCGAACCCGGCGTCGCTCCTCATTGCAACGGCTCCAAAGAACGCGGCGGAGGCCAATCAATGAAAATCCGCCAAGCGCCAATGAAAAAGGCTCGAATTGAGATCATCCCGATGATCGACACCATCTTCTTCCTGCTTGTGTTCTTCATGTTCACGAGCCTCTCGATGGTGAAGATGAAGGGGATGGGCGTGAGTATGCCGACGAATGCGCCTGCCTCTCATAAGCCCGCACCCAAGGCGATTGTAACTGTCGATAAGTCTGGTGACTACTACATCAACTTGACGAAAATTCAGCCCGCGCAATTGGGGAGTTTGCTCCAGGATAAGGTAACCGGTGAGCCAGATACAGTGATTGTCGTGAATGTCGCCAAAGCTCAACGCGTGCAGACCTTGATCGACGTAATGGATCAGGTGAACACTGTTGAAAAGCCGAGTGGCGACCCGCCTGCGGTGATGGTTGCCACGGAACCGGTTTCGCTGACGGGACAGGCAGTTGGAGTGCACAAGTAAGTAGCGATCATGGATAAGAGCGAGCGGTTTCCAATTTATCTTGCGGTCTCGTTGGTTGTGAACATCCTGTTTGTGATGCTTGTCGGCAACAGCGACATTTTCCAGCATGCGGATGCGATGAGAGATCTGAAGGCACGCGAAATCAAGGTTTACAAGCCGCCGGTGCAGGAGAAGCGTAAGCCAAAGCCTCCTCCTCCGAAGGCCGTTACGCCGCCACCGCCAACGTCGAAGATTATTCCGGCGACGCATCAAGCGCCGCCTCCGCCGCAGCCGATGGTGCGGATGCCCGCGCCCGTGGCGACAGGCAGTGTGAGCACGAGTGGTACGGTAGCTGTGGAGCCTTCATCGGGGCAGGTTGGTACGCCAACTGCGCCGGAAGCGCCACCAGCACCGAAGCCGGATCCCAAGCCTGATCCGCCACCGCCGCCGCCAGCACCGAAGCCTGAGCCGGTGCGCGAAGCTCCGCCGCCACCACCGGCGCCCAAGCCGGAACCGAAACCCGAGCCTAAGCCGGAGCCGCCGCGTCGCACCGACCTCGCAGCAGGTGCGACCCCAGAGCCAATCGGCGGGTATCGCGACCTGCAGGTGCCGGACGATGTGGACGTGAGCGCGTTGTCGAGCAACAGGATCGTCGTCATATACGACGTTGACGAGAACGGTAAGCCGTTCAAGATACGGATACGAAAGTCGTCGGGCAATGGACAACTGGACAACGCCGCGATGAATGTCATTCGGGGCATGCGATTCAAGGCTGCGCAACAGGGCGGCGATCCTATCGTTGCCACGATGACGCATGAATGGAATTTCTAGATAGCAATGGGCTGCTTTCTCGCCGACTCTGGCTGGGTTTGGCGAGTGCTCTGCGCTCAGTTTCAATAGAAAGATAGTGAGGCGAATTCCGGGGCGAAAGGCTAGACCTGCCACTGGAACCGTTGCTGCTTGAATTGTCAAGTGGAGCGGTGATCGCGACGAAGTAGTCGACGTTCGAGATGTGCGCTAAAGAAGGGTCCAAATGGGCGCCTTCTAGATAACTGAAAAGGAGGCAACTCGTAGTGAAGTCTAAAACTAGACAACTATTTCGTTGGGCCCTGCCTGCATTGCTCTTGGGCATCATATGCACGTTCCAACTATCTGCATTCGCGGCCACGACAGGCGCTATTCAGGGGCACGTTAAAGCTGCGGACGCAGGCACAGCTCTTGGTGGTGTCAAAGTCACCATAGTCGAAACAGGTCTCGTGGCAACAACCGATAAGAGCGGTTACTACATCTTTACCGGTGTGCAGCCTGGCTCGTATACTTTGAAGACTAACTCGGCGGTTTTTGACGCGTCGGAATCTTCCATCGCAGTACAGGCTGACAGTACGACAACCGTCGACTTTGGCCTCTACAAGAAGATCATTAGCACCGGTTCGTCCAAAATCTTAGCTGCTCCAGTGCGACGCGCCGATACGAGCACGCAATACGTGATCGGCACTCGCACCGAGCAACTCACCAAGTCGCAGCCGAACAACCTCTACCAGTTCCCCGGCCTCGTGTTCGGTCAGCCTGGTATCACCCCTGACCCGTCGGGCTACACCCACGTCCGAGGCGCCGACCAGAACCAGGTTGGCTTTACGCTGGACGGCATTCCGATCACCGAGCACATGACTGGTCAGTTTGCGACCAATATCGTAACTGTCGGTTTGAAGAGCGCCAACGTTTATTCAGGCACCGCTGACCCGTCATATGGCGGCGCGACTGGTGGCTTTATCAACGAGCTTACCATGAACGGCCGCGACATCAAGGGCGGTACCGCTGAGCTCACTGCGGGACCGGGCCATGGTTGGAACTATACCGGCACAAACCTGCAATACGGCAATATTACGCCGAACGGCAAGTTTGATTACTATGGTTCGACCATCATGTTCAATAACAGCTTCCCAGGCAACACGCAGGTAGCTAAAGTAGACTCCTTTGACGGCCTTACGAAACTCAACTATTACGCCGACCCGAACAACACTGTTTCATTCCTCTACAACCAGGGTTACGAAAAGTACCTGAACTACCAGGAAGATCGCACTGCTGCATCGGACTACGCGTTCACCCCCGATTCGTCGGGACCGACGAATAGCGCGTTTGAAACCGGTAAGTTCCGCCAGGACTACTCGATTCAGGGTTACAATATCTCCTCGCTGACATACAAGCACAACTTCACCCCGAGCAGCTTCTTGTCATACCGCTACTACCACCTGTACAACTTTGTGGCGTTCCACAATGAGAATACGGCGTCGGTATACTCGGAGCGCAGCGAGCACTCCACGGGCCACCAGTTGGACTACACCAACCAGGTGACCTCGAAGTACCAGCTACGAGCCGGTTATGCGTACACTCCTTCGTGGACACATTACCGCAGTGTTGTTGACCCGATTTCGGGCACATACCTACAGCCTATCGCGTCGTTGCCGTCGTATGGCGATATCGACCGCGCATCGTTCGTCAAGCCGACCGCTCACACGCTTTACCTTGGCAACAAGCTGAAGGCTTTGAACGATCAGGTGACACTCGATGCTGGCGTCCGCTATGGATCACAGCACTTCGGACTTGTGAAGTTCGCGTCGTACACCGACACGTATGTGGACCCCAGACTCGGCGTGAACTACTCGCCGAAGAAGGACCTCGTTCTTCGCGCTTCGTATGGCGCCAACTCGCAGTTCCCCGATACTCGTCTCGTGGAAGTTCTCTTCCCGACCGACTACGGCGGTGCCGCGACGGCCACGAGCCCCACGGATCAGCAAAAACGTATGGCTTCTCGCTATGCTCAGTACAACAAGCTCGGAACCCTTCACTCGAACAACTACGAGCTGGGTGTCGAGAAGGCATTCAACGCTTACAAGTCTAGCTGGAGCGTGAACGCTACGCTGTTCGAGCGCTATCAGTACGACCTCATTCAGTACACGCGAACGTCCTACAACCCGCTAGGCGGCGTTCGTGGATACGATAACAGCGGTACGGGCCGAGCCAATGGCGTTGAGTTCATCCTCAACAAGCGCAAGGTTAACGACTCTGACTGGAACGGCTTCTTCTCGTATACCAATCAGGTTTCGAGAGCGTCGAGCAGCATTTTCGATACCGGCTACCTGCCGTACTTCTACAATGCGTTCTCGGGCGATCCGAATATCTCGGATGCTGACTTCCGCCAGTTCAACCGCGACCGGTACCCGACCACTTACGATCAGCGCCACACGGTTGCAATCGTAGCGAACAAGAAGCTCAACAAGTGGTTTGAGACGAGTGCAGTTCTCGATGCCGGTAGCGGCTTCCCATTCATCAACGGTCTCGCGAGCGTTGGCGAAGGGGCGGACGCTCAGCATAGCGAACAGGGTGTCGGTAACTCGGACTTCACCGAAGTGCCTGTCACGCTGCTCGACAAGCAGACTCTGCAGCCGCTTAACCCGGTTGCGGGTCGATCTGGCTGGCACTACAAGCTGAGCATCAACTCGAACTTCATTCTTAGCAAAGCGACGAGCTTGTTCCTGAATGTGGACAACGTGCTTGATTCCAAGACGGTCCTAAACTACTCGACGGCTACTCAGCAGGGAACACCTTATTACGAGGCTCCTTCTGCTGCTTATCCGCAAGGTCGAGTGTATTACGGAAAGTCGACCATCATCACGCCGATCTTTGTATCGTTCGGCGTCCGCACGAAGTTCTAAAGGAGATCAGTCGCTGGCATGCGGCTGCTATCGGACGTAAGATCGATAGCAGCCCTGCCACTAAAGGACGGTAATCATTATGGATAAGAAGAGAATACTCGCCTTCGCCGCCGGACTCGCTGCTCTCGCATTGACCGGTTGCGGCGGAACATCAACCAACTCGTCGCTGTATCCGAACGTTGACTCCGACCCCACAATCAATGGTCTGTCACCGGCGAAAGCGATCGGCGGCTCGTTTAATGAGGAGAGCGGCCTAGCGCCATCGGCCAGCAGCGATACGGGGTACCTGACCTCCGCTGTTGCGTCGACAGCTAAGCCACTCGCTTCCCTTACCGTAGGCGGAACCATTCCGCTCGGGTTTGCTCCTGGCGCGACCCTGCTCGGGTTGTCCGGTGGTAACTACCTTGTCGCAAAAGCGGCACCTGCAAGCAGTACTGTTGTGTTCCGTGCTGGTGTTGCGAACGGCCAGAAGGGTGGCGTCGTGTCGCCCATCGTACCGTCAAGCCTCAAGATCACTTCGCCGGAAGTGGGCGGATTCAGCCAGGCGCTCGCGTTTGACTCGGCGAATGTCGGCGTTGGGGCCTACCCCAACGGCGGTTACAGCTCAGCACCGTTCACCCTGCCGTTCTCGACCACGGGCCTTCATACCCTGGTTGCGACGGTCAGCGATGTGGACGGACGATCATCGACGACAACATTCTCGACGGTGGTGCTCAAGCCTACTGACGCCGCTATCGAGGTTGAGATCACAGATGCTGACGGCAACGCCATTCCAGGCGCTACAGCCTCTATCACTGGCGCGATCGCGGGTGCGACTGCTCAGACGACCGCTGATGCTCAGGGTGTCGTGATCTTGTTCGCCGCTCCCGGCGCGCAGACGATCACTGTCACAAGCGGCACCAAGACGACGACTGGCACGTTCACGCTCACCGCTGCTGGGCTCTCGGCCGTTGATTCAGCTGGGGATCCGCTCGTTATAGCGTTCCCGTAGCATAATCGATCCGAAAGCATCACCTATAGCCCCGGCGAAAGCCGGGGCTTTTTCTTGTGGACCGGGGAACGCTGTGCGGGTCTGCGGTGCTACGAGAGAGGCATAGCAGCGTGCTCTGCGGATCGGCTGGCGGTGACGGTTCGAATGGCTTCGACCAGCTCCTCGATACGAAGGGGTTTGGAGGCGTAGGCGTCCATGCCAGCGGCTATGCACCGTTCTCTGTCGCCAGTCATGGCATGGGCGGTCATAGCGACGATGGGGGTGTGGAGGCCCAATGGATCCTCGAAGGCTCGAATGGCTGCGGTTGCCTCAAATCCATCCATTTCTGGCATCTGGACGTCCATAAGGACAACATCGAATCTGTTAGCGCGGACCGCATCCGCTGCTTCCTTACCGTTTGCTACGACGCTCACCTTATGTCCGCGCTTTTCGAGGAGACGTAGCGCCAGTCGCTGGTTGATAGCGTTGTCCTCCGCTACGAGTATATCAAGGCGCGTCATTCCGTCTGCCTTTTGATGGTCGTGGTGTTCGAAACGCATTGGGTGGGTTCGCGCCGTTTTGCCGACGGCGCGCAGGATGGCATCGAGTAGTTCTGATTGCTTAATTGGCTTGGCGAGGTATTCGCTGATACCTATACTGCGGCAGTGCGCCATAACGCCCGATTGGCCTGCGGACGATAGCATCATGATCGCGGCACCCGCCAAGCTGCGCCGTCGATTGATCTCTTCGGCCACCAGGAAGCCGTCCATCGAAGGCATTTTGGCATCGAGTAGCACCAGTGAGAACGGACGGTGCGCGGCGCTAGCTGCTTCGAGGGCGGATATGGCTTCCGCACCGCTTGCAACTGCGGTGGGCTCCATGTGCCAGTTAACGAGCATCTCGGCTAGTATGCGGCGGTTTGTGCTGCTGTCGTCGACAACTAACACGGGGAGCCCTCTAACATCTTCGGGTTCGGCAAGGTGTTGGATGACGTCAGCGTATGACTGTTTGTACTTAGCCGTGAAGTGAAATGTGCTGCCGACTCCAATGGTGCTCTCGACCCAGATTCTGCCATGGAGCAGTTCGACGAGTTTCGACGATATAGTGAGCCCGAGGCCCGTGCCGCCGTGCCGCCTGGTCGTGGAGCTGTCGGCCTGGGTAAACGCCTCGAATATGGCTCCGCGCCGCTCTTCGGGGATGCCGGGGCCGGTGTCTTTGACGGAGAACTGGAGAGATAGGTCATCGCTGGCACGCTCCAGAAGGCCAACCTGCACGACAACTTCGCCAACCTCGGTGAATTTAATAGCATTGCCGACGAGGTTGATTATGATTTGCCGTAATCGATTGGGGTCGCCAAAAAGCGCGTCGGGAATATTGGCGGGCACGTGACAGACGATTTCGAGACCTTTGGCGTCGGCTCGGATGGCCAGCGATCGCATGGCATCGCTGAGGCAATCTCGCAGGCTGAAATCGATCTCGTCCATGTCCATTTTGCCCGCTTCGATTTTTGAGAAGTCAAGGATGTCGTTGATTACGGAGAGCAGCGAGTCGGCGGAAACCTTAACCATGGAGAGGAAGTCCCGTTGTTCGGCGGTGAGGTCCGTGTCGAGGGCCAGATCGGTCATCCCAATGATGCCGTTCATCGGTGTGCGTATCTCATGGCTCATATTGGCCAGGAACTCGCTTTTGGCGCGCGCCGCGGCTTCGGCTGCTTCTTTAGCTTTGCGTATCTCCTGTTCCGCTCGGAGGCGCTCGGTAACGTCCCGGTAGCTCCAAACGCGACCGACCGTTCGTCCCATGGCCTTCTGCGGCTGGGAGTACCGCTCTATGGTGCGTCCATCTTTGAGCTGTAGTACGTCGAAGCTCTGTGCTTCGGGATTGGCATAAAGGTCTTCCACCGTTGCCATATAAGTCGCTGGTTCCACGACGCACGAGATCATATAATCCCGGATCTGATCCATGCTGCGGTCATCGACCAGCTTCGGGTCGATTTTCCACAGTGATATAAAGTTATGGTTGTAGTCGTTGAGCTTTTGGTCGTTGTCGAGCACGAGGATAGCGTCAGTGGTCGCTTCAAGGGTCGCCTCAACGAGCGCGAGGTTTTCTTCAACACGGCTTTGGGACGCACGCAGCTCCTTGGTTCTGTCATCAACACGCCGTTCCAGGTCTTCGTTCGCAGTTCGTAACTCTGCGTCTTGGCTCTCGATTTCAGCAAGCATCTGGTTGAAAGCGTCAATTAGCACACCACTCTCGTCCTCGCTGACCTTCTTTGCCCGCACTCCGTAGTTCTTGTCCTTTACCACTTCAGCCGCGACGCGAGCGAGGTACTGGATGGGGCCGGATATCACACGCTGCAGGATTTCGGATACAACGAGCGCGACGAGCAGAGACCCGCCGAGAACCAGCGCTGTAATCCACGCGTACTGGCGCAGGCGTTCCTGAACTTCGGACACATCCGATTCTAGGAAAATTGAGCCGACGACATCGCCCTTGAAGTAGATAGGCTCCGTGAGGCGAAGGGTATCGCGGTTGAATCCGTGGCCGATAGGAGGTGTTTTGGTAGGCAGCGTTGCCCCGTCGGGCACTTTGCGTGTGTACGATGCAAACGGGCTGCCGTTTGCGTCAAAGATGCGGGCGACGACGATACGTGGCCGTGCGCGTAAAGCGGACAATGTTTGCTCAGCATCCTTGGGATCGTTGAATGTCAACGCGGCCGTGCTGTTGCGTCCCAAAACCTGAGCCAGCGTATCGAGGTCGTGGATCATCGACTGGCGAACGGTAATCAGGTCATAGACGAGCAGACATGTCAGCGACACGATCAAAGCCAGCGAACTCGTCACCATGATGACGATGGTCAGCTTTCTTCGAATCGGTAGGTTACGAAATGAAAGCATGAATCAGGATCCGTTGCTCGCGGGCTCATCGGCGACGGTTCGTCCGAGGCGCAAGAGTTGCGAGCTTATCTGAATACCGGCACGGTCAGCTGCCTTAGGGTTGATTTCAAACCGAACACGATTGTCTTCGACGTAAAAATTGATCATGCCGCCTTTAGTGGCGAACCCTTCGCTCTCGCCAACGGTGAGGATGTTTTGGCCTTTGAGCCGGGATAGAATTGACGCGTATTCTTTCTTATGTGACGCGCAGACGAAGAGAAGCTGGCAGTGCTTGGCCTCGTCGGCGCTATCGATGCGACGCACGACTATCTTGCGATCGGCAATAGTCTTGCCTTGAACTGTTTGGTCCAGCGTGGTGCCGAATGGATCGTCACCCAAAACGGCGATTGTGAATGTGGCGGTATCGGCTGGCAGTGCCTGAGGCGGGAACGTGGCGAACTTGGCGAAATTGTATAAGAATGCTGCCTTGACCTGGTACTCCGGCGCTGGGCCCGCCAAGGCGCATACGTGCGAGAGCACTATCATGGCAAGCCCAATTGCGGCCATGGTGAGGCTCCGTCCTGCCGCGATGCCAACGGCGCCCGGTGGTGTCGTTTGAATTTTTTCCAGCGTTCGTGTCATGTTGGGATACTTGCCATCAAGTTGGAATGCAATCACACTCGTCAATGATTCGATGCGAGGGCTAGAATGTTTGGCGTGCTCCTAAAGAAACGCGTACCGGTTCCTGCGGTATCGCCTGACCGACTAAGCCGGTGAGCGCATATTTATGATTCGTCAAGTTTGTGACATCCAAGAACGCCTCCAAGTGCTTCGTGGCGTTGTACATGCAGTGCAGGTTTGCCGAATAGGGATTGCTAAGTTCGTCGCCCAGAACGCCTGAAGTTGTGTGGCTGGGCGTGCTTCTCATAACGACGCTGGGCGTGATGAAAAATCTGGAGCTAACGACAAATGTTGCGCCGAGACGATAGTTGTGGCGGGAAACTCCGGAAAGTCCCGAACTTACTCCATTGGTCGATTCGCGGAAGTCTACATACGAATAGGAGAACCACATGTTGACGCGGCCGAGATCGAGCCGACCAAAGAGGTCAGCCCCATTGTTGCGGCTGTTGCCGTTGTTGACGCTGTGCACCAGGGTGCGTTTCTGTGTGCCAACTGCATCCAAATAGACCGTTTGGGTGACAATGTTTTGAGGCAGCCCCGCGTCGGAGACTTGGATGAGGTCGCTTTGCGTTCCACTATAGATGCTCAGCCCGAGATTGGCTCGGTTGCGCGTGTATGTAATATTGACTTCATTTGAGATCGCGGTTTCGGGCTTGATTTCCGGGTTCGACGTGGCGAGGAGGCTGCCATTGTCGTAGGTTGCGAAACTGAAATATGCGGCTGGCGCGATATAGGCGCGGGTATACGTGTATTTTATTTTGACGTTCGGCGCCAAGTCATAGACGGCAGCGAACCTCGGTAGGAATGGCACATTGTCGAGCCGCGTATCTTTATCAACGCGAGCGCCGAAGATGGTCTTGAGGCGGGATGAAGTTTGCCATGTCCCCTCGATGTAGGCCCCATAGGTCTGGTACTTTTCCTGCCCAACGCGAGGAATGGTCTGGATGGATGTGGGATCGCCTTTGACCGTGTAATAAGTGAAGCTTCCGGCGTTCGATGCCGACAGCCCGGCGGGAATCGTTGACTTTGGAATGATGTCGTAGGTGCCAGCGATTGCGCCGACGAGGAGGGTGAGGTTACGCGCCGGTTGAGCGTGAATAGTTTCCTCCAGCGTCGCGGATTTGCCTTTGGCATACTTGAAATCGCCGAGGTTCCATGTGGTCGCGGTACCGAGGGGCACGTATTCATTCTCGGGATCGGTGCGGTATTCGTTGGCGGTCAGAGTTGAGTCCAGCCGGGTTTGTTCTGAGAGCTTGACCGTGTGCTTGAGTTCGCCTACCGTGGAAATGTCACCCCACCGTGCTACATCAAGGTAGCCGAGGACCGGCGTGTAGCCTTCAGCGCTGCTGCGTAGCGATTGGCGGCGCCAGACCTGCAGGGATGTGTTGCCACCAAGATCAATACGAGCGAAGGCATTTAGGCCTCGATCGGTCCGCCAGGGAATCGCGCCCTGTCCTCTTGCTACAGCCTCTTTGCGGAATGAATCCCAGTAAGCGGGGAAGTCTTTGTCGAGTCGATTGAGACTCGACGTATCTGTCTGAATGAAGCCTGATATTTTAGACTTCCCGCTTTGGTCTAGATTTGCGCCTCCGCCAAACCACGCTTCGCGACTATTGTACATGCCCGCGTTAATCCCGAAATCGCCCGTGGGTTTGGCATAGGTCTTCGTCTTGATATTGATGACAGCGCTAATGGCGTCTTGGCCGTACAGTGTCGACCCTGGGCCGTATACGATCTCAATCTGCTCAGCTTCGCGGACGCTCACGTCGGTGTGAATTGGCAAGAACTCGCCGCCGGGTGGGTTGACGCGCATGCCATTGATAAGCAGGATGATCGTGTTGTTGCCGACAATCCCTCGGACTGGGACATTGGTGCCGATCTCGGAGAAATACTGTTCGGTTGTCTCCATGCCTGGGAGATCGCGCAGAACGTCCTTGAGCGTCGAATAACCACGAAGTTGAATGTCGCGCGCGTCAATAACGAGAGTGGTTCCAGGCGTGTCAGTCGCTTTTTCGGGGGTTTTCGAGGCTGTGGTGACCGTCGCCACCTGAACCTGCATCAGCTCCTCGATACTCATCTCGGCCACGGGCTTTGATGGTCTCGGCATACCGAGGGTATCGGCAGCGGCCGACGTTGCGCACCCCATGGCGATGAGGAGGATGGCAACATTCCGAGTGTGTCCGATTAAACACAGCGGTACGAATGACGCCGCTCCGTCGCGGCATTTCAGGTTAGGCGAGGCAACTTTCCATTGGCGTAACACGGTTCCCTCCGCCGGTGTCGTCAAGCGCTCAGCGCACCGGATAGGAATACGCCCCAAATTGCAGGTTTCCTGCGGAGTTGTTACCCAAATCGTTTCACTTGCTAACTTATTTGCCGACGATTTTTCACCGCGAGCCTGAGCCAGAGGCATATTCCTCGGAAAAGAGAGACAGGCGAGCGCTAAATTTACCGTAATTCCATTAGCAGGCTGTCAATACAGTAAAAATACCAGGTATTGGCAGTTAGTTCTTAACCGATAATTATGCTTGGTAAGGCCCACTCTCCTTACGAAATGGCAAACTCGCCGCGAGGTGAGGACGCAAAGCTAACGGGTCTCGATAGTCGAGAAGGCCGAGCTACCGAATAGGTGCATCGGTGCGTATACAACTCCGTAAATCTGTTCTCCTAAGTGGAGTGGGCTAAAACGGCGGGCGCCGCAAGGCGTCCGCTGTCCAGTTTCCCGGTAAGTCACGTGAAACGCCCCAATAACCGCCATGTTAGCTTTCGTTACTAAATGACGGTCACTTCTCAAACGCTTCATGGATGGGCGTTTTGGGGGACATAATGACACACGGATTTTCTCGCGAAGCTGAAACGGATTTCAGCCGACGCGAACCAAATTTTCCCCACAATGCGGCTCATGCTGCACTTCGTCTCGTGGTGGCGTGCCTGTTGGCGTTTGCCCTGGCTCCCGCACCGCGTGCGCACGCGGCACCTACTGTGGCGCAGCAGATCGTTCCGCCAGGCTGGACGGCGACGCCACCGGTGATCGGCAAGGCGTATGTTGCGCCGCTCTTCGTGCCTCACACCAGCTTCGCTACGATTCCCTACGGCCCATCGCCAATTCGGGGTGCCTATGGTATTCCTGCGCTGCCGCTCGGCAACGCGACCGGGGCGGGTGTGACTATCGCCGTGGTTGACGCTTACGGCGATATCAATAGCAGCGGAACAGACCTGACGCAGAGCGACCTTGCGGCTTTCAGCGCGCGATACGGGTTGCCATACAATGGCCCAGCGACCGCAAACCCTACAATGACCATCGTACGCCCAAACGGACCGCCTTCGAGCAACAACACGTCCTGGGCGCTTGAAACGGCGATGGACGTTGAGTGGGTGCACGCGATGGCTCCCGACGCCAACATCCTCCTCGTGATCGCGCCGAATAACGGCAGTTCGCTCTATGACGCAGTAGCGTATGCGGCCCAGCATGCTTCTATTGTGTCGATGAGCTGGGGCGGCAGCGAGTTCAACGGTCAGCGAACCATGGACACGGTGTACTTCAGCGCTCCAAACGTAACTTACTTCGTCTCCACTGGCGACAACGGTGCCGGTGTGAGCTATCCATCATCGTCGCCGAATGTCACAGCTGTAGGCGGCACGACGCTTCGCGTGGACAGCAGCAACAACTGGGTGTCGGAGACGGGTTGGTCTGGTTCGGGTGGAGGCATCAGCGCTTACGAGCCGTATCAGGCGTTTCAGAGCTCGTGGGTGGCGTCCGGTAACCGTCGCGTGCCAGATGTGTCAGCCCTTGCGGACCCGAACACGGGAGTTTTGGTGGTGCAGGGCGGTGGGACATATCAGGTGGGAGGTACCAGTCTTTCATGCCCACTCTGGGCGGGCTTTATGGGCCTAGTGAACGGCAATCGCGCTACGCCAATCGGGCAGGCGGAGCTTTTCGCCGGGCTCTATTCGCTTGGCGCGTCCGCATCGCTGGATACGTATTTCCACGACATCACCAGCGGCAGTAACGGCTTTGCGACGTCCATCGGATACGACATGGTGACTGGGATAGGTGCACCCATCGTAAACGTGCTCCTTCCCGCTCTCGTGGGCACCGGACCGACGATTACCGGATTCAGCCCCGCCAACGGACCGGCGGGCACGACGGTTACCATCAATGGCAACAAGCTTACCGGAGGGGCGGTGACTTTCAATGGCCTCGCCGCCGTTGTGTCGTCGAACACCGCGACACAGATTGTCACCACGGTGCCCAATGGTGCCACAACGGGACCGATAGAAGTAACGACCTCAGCGGGCACTGGGACGAGCGCCACTGACTTCGCGGTAGGCATAATTACACCGGTGATTTCGTCGCTCTCGCCTTCGTCGGTTGTTGGCGGCGCGGCAGCCTTTACCCTCACGGTAACTGGCACTGGGTTTATGACTGGCGCGCAAATCAGCGTCGGCGGAACTGTGCTGACAACGGCACGCGTTTCGTCGACCACACTCACTG
This sequence comes from Capsulimonadaceae bacterium, assembly GCA_036504535.1. GTDB lineage: Bacteria > Armatimonadota > Armatimonadia > Armatimonadales > Capsulimonadaceae > JARLGU01. The sequence continues at coordinate 36,176 of DASXUY010000037.1, read as the reverse complement.
CCAGCGTACCGGCGACTAAGGTTGTGACTCCTGGAAGCGTCGCTGTCACGGTGACGAACCCCGCACCGAATGCGTCGACCAGCGAGGTATCAAACCTTACGGTGACCAATCCGGCCGCTGTTATCTCGACCCTCGCTCCGGCAACGGTGCTCTTAAATGCAGCTGACTTTACATTGACCGTGAACGGGTCCAAATTCGTCTCTGGCGCAGTTGTGTCGATTGGCGCGACGACGCTAACAACCACCTTTATTGGCACGACGAAGCTGACTGCCGTGGTTCCGTCATCGACGGTCGGGTCGGTTGGCGGCAAGCAGATCACTGTTACCAATCCTGGTGCGTCGGCGAGCACAGCATCCACCCTCACCGTTAACTACCCCATTCCGTCGATTACGTCGATGACGCCTACAACTTTGCTGAGGGGGTCAGGCGCTACAACGTTGACAATCACCGGGAAAGGATTTCAGGACGTCAGCACTGTCAAGGTGGCGGGAACAGCTCAAGCCGCGACATTGAACCAGGATGGCACGCTCAGCACGACGCTGGCTCCAGGAAGCCTCGCTTCGGCTGGCCCGGTGAACATCGCCGTGTTCAACCCGACGCCCGGAGGAGGCACGAGCGGCTCGTCAGTGCTTACCGTGACGAACCCAGTGCCTACTGTCACCTCAATCTCGCCAAGCACCGCTGTTCGAGGTGTGGCGTTTACGATTACTGTTACTGGGACAAACTTCGTGCCCGGGTCGAAAGTGACTGTTGGCGGCACGGCCATGACGAGCACTTACGTTAACGCGACAACCGTGACGACGACAGTGCCAGTGACCAGTATGGCAAACGTCTCATCGGTGGCTATCGGTGTGAGCAATCCGACACCCGGAGGCGGTGTTAGCGGCACGGTGACGCTTTCCGTAGACAATGCAGTCCCCGTCATTTCGGCGCTTTCACCTTCGACTATCGTTGCAGGTTCGGCATCTACAACCGTGACTGTGACTGGAACAGGCCTGGTTTCAGGCTCGACGGTCAAACTGAACGGCGACGCGCTGACGACGACGTTCGTCACTGGCGGTTCGCTCAAAGCTGTGATCGATTCCACGGCGTTGACCACAGCTGGCCCGTTGTCGATCACTGTGACGGCGCCGACGCCAGGTGGGGGAACCAGCGCCGCTGCGACACTTACAGTTAACAACCGTGTGCCGGTACTCACCAGCTTCACGCCTACGACGGTTGCGATGGGAGCAAGCTCATTCGCGTTGACCGCGACTGGAACCGGTATCGTGACCGGTTCGCAGATCAAGGTGGCGGGCACAGCGCTCACCACGACTTTGAACAACGACGGAACACTAAGCGCGACAGTGCCTGCCACCGCTGTCGCTGTGGGCGGACTGATACCAGTTGTGATCACCGCTCCGACTCCAGGCGGGGGAGCAAGTGCTGCTAAGACGCTGACAGTGAACAACCCTGTCGCAGCAATCACTGCGCTGTCGCCTTCCACAGTGACGCGTTCGCAGTCGTCGTTCCTGCTAACAGTCAAAGCTGACAGTATAATCGCTGGAGCAAAGATTGTCGCAGGCGGCGTTCAGCTGCCGACCACGTTCAACGGCACCGACACGCTAACCGCGACAGTGCCCGCATCCGTGGTCGCTACGTCATCGTCGGTCGCGATCACGGTGCTTAACCCGACGCCTGGCGGCGGAGCGAGCAGCGCGTCTTCTCTGACGGTGCTGAACGGCATTCCGCTTATCACAACGGTGTCGCCGACAACGGCTCTCTGTGGGTCGGCATCGGCCGCAATTGCCGTAACCGGCTGGGGTTTCGTCGCTGGCTCGACGATCAACATCGATGGTACGCCCCTGACGACCACGGGATCGGGCACAACGCTCAAGGCGACGATCCCGGGAAGCGCTTTGGTCACCGCTGGGCCAATCGCGATTACGGTGACTGCGCCGACGCCAGGCGGTGGGACAAGCACAGCCGCCGCATTCACAGTCAATAACCGCGTGCCCGTGCTGACAAGTATTTCGCCTGCCACGGTTGCGATGGGCGCAAGCTCGTTCACACTCACCGCAACAGGAACTGGCATCGTGAGCGGTTCTCAGATCAAGGTGGCTGGGACCGCGCTGACTACAACGCTGAATGAAGACGGTACGCTGAGCGCTACGGTGCCAGCGAGCGCCGTGTCGGTCGGTGGCTTGGTTCCAGTCATCATTACTGCGCCAACACCTGGTGGGGGATCAAGCGCCGCCAAGACGCTGACCGTTAACAATCCCGTGGCATCGATTAGCGCGATATCGCCATCGACGGTGACTCGCTCGCAGTCATCTTTCCTGCTGACGGTCAAAGCTGACAATATCATCACCGGCGCGAAGATTGTCGCCGGAACGACTCAACTACCCACAACCTTCAACGGGACCGACACGCTGACGGCTACTGTGCCTGCATCGGTGGTTGCTACGGCATCGTCAGTCGCCATTACGGTACTCAACCCAACGCCTGGCGGCGGAGCCAGCAGCGCTTCGACGCTGACAGTGCTCAATGGTGTTCCGCTCATTACAACGGTATCGCCCACAACTGTCCTGCGCAACTCGGCATCTGCTGCGATCACGGTTACCGGTTGGGGATATGTTGCTGGATCGACGATAAATATTGACGGCACTCCGCTCACTACGACCGGATCGGGAACGACGCTCAAGGCGACAATCCCAGGCAGCGCGCTGACGGCGGCTGGGCCAATCGCCATTACAGTTACGGCGCCAACTCCCGGCGGCGGTACAAGCGCTGCATCGTCGATTACAGTCAACAACGGCGTTCCGCAGATCACAGCGCTCAGTACGCGTACGGTGGCACTAGACTCGGACACGTTCACGCTCACAATCACCGGATTGCGTTTTGTGGCTGGCTGCACGGTCACAGTGGGAGGTGCTGCGCTCACTCCGACGGCGAATCAGGATGGAACGCTGAGTGTCGACGTCCCAGACACGATGCTGACCACTGCTGCAACCCTCGCCGTTATCGTGACGGCTCCTGCGCCTGGTGGCGGCAGTAGCGCAGCGATGACACTGACAGTCGCGAATCCCGTCCCTGCGATTACATCGATATGGCCGACAACAGTCGTGCGTAGCGCGCAGCCGTTCACTGTTACGGTGACCGGAACGAACTTCGTCCTAGGCTCCGTCATCAATGCTGGCGGGGTGGCGTTGACGACGACCGTGAACAACGACGGCACGCTCAGCGCATCGATCCCGGCGTCAGCAGTTGCTAAAGTTGCGTCGCTCGCGATCAAGGTGGTGAACCCGGCGCCAGGAGGCGGATCGAGCGTGGCGGCGACGCTGGCAGTATCGAACGCGGTCCCGGTAATTGCGACGTTGACACCGTCAACAGTGACAATGGGGGCGGCATCGTCAATCACCATCACGGGCACAGGTCTCGTGACAGGAACGAAGGTAACAGTCGCCGGGGTGACGTATAACGCAACGGCGAACGCGAACGGTTCGCTGACGTTCACGCTTCCTGCTACAGCGATGACATCGGCCTCGCCGGTATCGCTCATCGTTACGGCACCGACTCCTGGGGGCGGCGACAGTAACGCTCTTAGCCTTACGGTCAACAACCGTGTGCCGACGGTCACTATTGTCAGTCCGGCGTCCGTTGTGCGTGGCGCGGCTGACTTCACGGTCACGCTGACTGGGGCAGGCTTCGTGACCGGCTCGGTGATCAGCCTCAACGGATCGCCACTGACGACTACACTCAATGCCAACGGCACGCTGTCCGCGACAATCGTTTCGGCATCCGTGGCATCGGCAGGCAAGCTGCAGCTAACGGTGAGCGCACCGCCGCCCGGCGGCGGCGTTAGCTCAGCGGCGACGTTGACCGTTAACAACCCGATGGCAAAGATTACGTCGATCTCGCCGACCAGCGCCACTCGCGGCGGTGCGACATTCACCCTGACGGCAACCGGAACAGGATTTGTGCCGGAGAGTGTGATTAAAGTCGGCGTGACGGCTCTTACGACGACACTCAACCAGGACGGTACCTTGAGCGCTTCGGTACCGTCTGGGACGATCACGACGGCTGGGGCTGTGGCGGTGACGGTTGTGAATCCAACGCCTGGCGGCGGAACGAGCACAGCGGCGACGCTCACGTCGCTCAACCCGGCGCCATCGATTACGGCTGTGAGTCCGTCATCGGTAGCTCACGGCTCGGTCGCCCTGAAAATCACGGTGACGGGAACGGGGATTGTGCAGGGAAGCGTCATAAAGGTTAACTCAACGAGCTTGACTACGACCTTTGCGAATGGCGCGATCAGCGGGACGATACCGGCGACTTTGCTCGTCTCCGCAGGCACGCTCAACATTACCGTATTCAATCCAACGCCTGGCGGCGGTACGAGCTCTGCGGCGACGTTCACGGTGAACTAGAACTGCTGAGCCTCTACGAAGACGAAAAAGGGCAGGCTTCCCACTATGATTGGGAAGCCTGCTCTTTTTCTTGGTTGCGCTGATCGTCACACTGCGCGGTTGTCATGGCTGCAGCTTCGTCAAGCTGCGTGATTACGACATCGGGCTGCGTCTCCTGCATAAACACCTCTGCGTTGGACGAAGCCGCCATATCTATTCCATGCTTCTCGCAAAGCAGGCGAAGCAGACGTATCGTTTCGGTGTTCTCTTGCTCCGAGAGCAAGTTGATCTGCAGGTCGAGACGGTTGCGTCTCTCCGCAAGCTGGCTCTGGCGGTTCTGGCTCATCATGACGATTGGGCCAGTGTACGCTGCTTGGAACGACAAGGCGAGGTTCAGCAGGATGAACGGGTATGGATCCCAGTGCTTGATCCAGCCAAGGATGTTCAGCACAATCCAGATCGCCAGGATGATGGACTGCATGATTATGAATGGCCAGCTGCCTACCAGGCGGGCAATGCCGTCAGCGACACGTTCGCCGAACGTCCGCTGCTCGTCGGCCGCATTCTCCAGCCGCGTAATTGCTTCCACGTTCCGCTTGGTTAGTTCATCAACGGTAACGGGGGTTGTTCCGCCACTGGTCTGCTGTATGCTGCTCGCGCTTGCCATAGGGTTCCTCATGTTGGCGCGCGTTGAGGATTGCGTCGCCGGAGGAACAGATACCCCGGATGGCAGGCAAGCGAAACGTGAGGAGGTGCCCCACTGCAACGCCGTGGGGCATTGTTGATTAGCTGAATGGCGGCGATCCCACGGCGTTGCCGTGGGCTGAAGTTAGGGCACCCGCTCTGGGGCTTCAGAGTTGTGGCGCGGCGAAAATATTCTTTACGAGCATTTCCGCTTTTGGCCCGCTGGTGGGAGTGATATATATGAAGGCTCGCGCGGGTCCTTACGGATTCATAGGCGTGTGGCTATTCGCGAATGATAAAAGGAGGTCAATATGGCGCACTCATACTCAGAAGTTTACATCCACCTGATATTTGCCACCAAGCAGCGCGAACGAATGTTGCACGATGGGATCAGAGACGAGATGCACAGGTATATGACCGCTATTATTGCGAAAAGGCGGTGCCGGGCGGTCATTGTCAACTCGGTTGAAGATCACGTGCATATTTTGCTTGATTTGGCTCGGACCACTGCTCTGGCAGATATTGTCGAGGAGATCAAGGGATCGAGCTCTCGTTTACTAAAGTCGAAAGGGGCAGACTTAGAATCCTTTGGATGGCAGACAGGATACGGGGCGTTTTCAATATCTCCGGATGATGTTGATGGTGTAAAGAGGTATATCGTCAATCAACGCGAGCACCATCGGTCCGTTTCGTTCGAGGATGAATTCCTGGCGGCGCTTGCCGAGCACGGAGTTGAGTACGACGAGCGGTATCTCTGGGAATAGCGGCATTTCGGTAAAACCAAGGCGCTTCCAAAGGCCGGGGCTTAGGATGTGAGGCAGGGCGCTGGTCTTGTTCCTAATCCCCGGAGCGGGCGTTCTAAATGTTGCCCACGGCAAGGCCGTGGGGCATTGTCGATTAGCTGATCGTTACGAAGCCTTTGAACACTTCACCGGCGCGGGTTTGGTCGAAGGCTTGTAGAGCTTCGTCAAACTTCCAGGTGTGCGTGACGAACCATTCGCTCTTGATCCACCCTCGCGCCATGAGGTCGGTGACCCAGGCGTAGCGGGTTTGTTCGTTGACGGCAGGGGACTTCCAGAAGTCGGCGTATTTGTTGCCTGATGGCGGCACACCGTAGGCGAGCGCGTAGCCGCCGGGCTTGAGGACGCTGGCGAGGCCGTCGGCGACGGAGACGACGCCGGTGCCTTCGAACAGGACGTCCGCCTGGCCATACTCCGCGACAAGCCTTTCCACATAGCCGGATTCGGATGTGTCGATGACGTGGTCGGCGCCGAGTTTTGTGGCAAGCGCGAGGCGGCTGGCGCGACGTCCGAGGACGATGGTACGCGCTCCGGCGAGCTTGCACCACATTGCGAACGATAGCCCGGCTACCCCTGTGCCGGCAACGAGTACCGTTTGGCCAGCAATGTTTGGCAGCGGGTCGATCAGGCTTGCGGTTTCGCTCAGGCTAATGCAGAGCGCGGCTTGGAGCGGCGAGAGCGATTGCGGGGCCACCATCTGCCGGTTGGCGTTGTAATCGTCGGCCATCGATAAGTCGCCGTCAGCGGCCATGGCAGCGTTATCGGTGACGATGCCGTATTCCACAAAGCCCCCGTTCGCGGCTTGCAGCTTCGAGGCGGGAATGGGCGAGCGGTAAATCGGGCGGGTCACGCGGTCACCGACCTTGTAGCGGGTGACGCGCTCGCCGATTTCGACGATGGTTCCGACCGATTCGTGGCCGAGGACGAAGGGTGCGGGTGGCGCCCAGCCCATGAGGCCATCGATCAGCTTGGTGTCGGTGCTGTTGCAGATCCCGCATACCTCCACCTTGGCGAGTGCCTGGTACGGGTTAATGACGGGAACTGGGATGTCGGCGAATTCCAGTTTGCCTGGGGTGTTGACTACGAGTGCTTTCATACAAGGCTCCAATCAAAGACGACACCCATGAGGCTCGGGTCGGCGGCTGCCATTCGCTTGTACATCTCGGCCGCGTTCGCGGCGCTTTCGACATTGCTGACAAGGCCGCGCAGGTGCAGTTTGCGCTCCTTGAGCAGATCGAGAACGGCGCTGTCCATCGCGAGGCCGCACGGAATAGCAATCGTAGGGCGTTTGCCGTGCGTGTCGTGGAAGTTGAACGTGATCGGATCGGGATACCAGCCCTGGAGCGAGATCTGACCGTAGACGCGGATCATATTCACGAGGGTGGGGAACATGCTGGCGCGTCCCGTGGTGTCGATTGCGATGTCGGCACCGTCGGGCTTTATCGCCTTCACGGCTGCTTCGAGATCCTCGGTAGCGGGATTGACGACATAATCGGCGCTGTATTTCCGGCTGAGTTCGAGACGCTGCGGGGAGACGTCGGCTGCGATCACCGTCGCGCCGCGGAGGCGCGCCAGTTGGGCTGCGCCCTGGCCGATCATGCCCTGACCGGTCACCACGACCACATCGCCGATGGTGATGTTGAGCATTCGGTTGCCGAGTAGCGAAACGGCAGGCATGCATGACATTGCGGCTTCGATAGGGTCGACGCCATCGGGCACGACGAGCACGTTGTCCTTGATGACAGCGTATTCGACGTGACAGTTCATCCACGAGTTCGTGAACGGCGCTTCCAGGCGGCTGCTGATATAGCGAACGGTTTTGCCGATCATGGAGCCATCGACACCGTCGGCGACATCGATGACTTCGCCGACACTTTGGTATCCGGGGACATTCGGGAAGCTCAGCTCGGGCCGCTTACCGATATAGTCCCAGATTTCGGTGCCCTGGCTGACACCACTGTAGGACGTCTTAACCAGCATTTCGCCCGGCTTAAGGGCTGGGGTTTCGTAGTCCCACATCTCGATGGCGTTGGGGCCAGTGATAACAATTGCTCGTGACTTCATATTCCTGATCTCCAATGAAGGATAGCGGTAGCGCTGTTTGCGCGCAAATCTCTTGCTGCTACGGCGCGTTACCCCCATTGTACGTAAAGGGATTGGGCGGGTCCATAGAGAAATCATCATGCATGATGGATATTTCGTCGCATTCTTCGGACCGTCGGTTGCCGGTGCCTCCGCAGGCAATTCCGGTCATGGTCATCGGTGGTCCAATAAGCTTTCACTTGCGCATTGCGGGCTTGTATCGAACCCCCGAAGCTGATTCGGTGGAGTATGCGCGATTGCGGACCATTCTTGACTACGAATTCATCTTGCAGGTTGACGGGCGGACATGGGTTTCTGTGGGAGATGAGGGCAGCATTGACATCGTTCCGGGGGATGTCATTTTCATCCCGCCTCGATTTGTTCATGGGTGGGCGTATAGAGCCGGAGTGCACCGCGCCGCGCACTTCGATTTTTTTGCGAACCCTGCGTTGAGACCGTATGAGAACCTCCGGCCCACCAGCGTGATCATTCAGAAGCCTTCGGTAGCCACGTCGATGCCCATTTTCCATGTGGGCGGCACCGACGACGCGGGTGGTTTGCGTCTGCCGTTTGTGACACCCGTTAGGTCGCCAGCGCAATGGGCTGAGCGGATGAGCACGCTGGCGTCGCTGTATGCACAGCCGTCGACATTGAGTATTGCCGATCAAGCCGCAGTTAATGAGATCCTCGGGTGGATGCTTAGAACGCTGGCGTCAGATGCAGGTCATGCCGGGATAACTTCGACGGGTGGTGGGGAGACGCGGCTTCAGCAACTGGTTCGCGAACTCGATGGCAGCGAGGAGACCGCCAGCTTGACGCAGCTGTCAGTGGCAGAGCTTGCAACGCGAGCGGGGCTGGGCGAAACGGCATTTCGCGCGGCGTTCTATCGTCTCACGGGGCGATCGCCGCGCGACTATATCGAGGAGCGGCGTATCTCTCGCGCCAAGCACCTGCTGGTGGAGACAGATCGCTCGGTGAAGGCGGTGGCACTCAGTGAGGGCTATGATGACGCGTACCACTTCAGCAGGGTGTTTAAGCGAGTGACGGGTGTTTCGCCGTCGGATTTTCGCCGGATGGCGCTCGGGGAGTGAGGGGAGAAACAGTCGCCGCCCCATAGGATTATGACGGCGGCCGCGTCTTTCGTCCCTTGATCCAGAGGCCACCACGCACTAAAGTACATGGTTAGTTATTGATGATAGGGTCTCCGACCCACAGGACGTTGGCGGGCCGTGGGCTGGGTTTTTCCGGTGTTGTGGATTGTACGGAGCCGAAGCCACCACGCACTGAAGTACGCGGCTAGTTATTGCGGATAGGGTCTCCGACCCATAGGAATTTGACTGGGCATGACCTCATTATTCGCGCTGCTGCATATGTCCGGAATAACAAAGACCATTTGATAAAGCTATGGCTCCAAGGAGCTTGAAAATAACGGACATAAGATTGTCCTGGGCACTCGGAAGCTTGGAGGAGGTGAATTGGTGATTGGGGCGGCTTGTGGATTTTCGCATAATCCTGAAAAGGGAGGTGGGTATGCGTTTCCCTCGTGAACGGTATGAAATTCGTGGATAATGCGCATATGGTGATGAATCTGCGGCGCATATTATGCGTGATTGACGTCCTTATGCGTTTTGGGGTGCCTTACGGTGCGGCTATTTCCTCCGCGATTTGATTACTGTTGTCAAGGTGCAACTGATGACCTCTTTGGGTGATTCATCTTGAATTTAGTATAGCATGTTCTGTATAAAATATCAATATGTAAATTATGGCGCAAAACACAAATAAAAAATCTACTTGACAGTATCGCGAGGACGCTCTATACTATGTGTGAGTAGATCACACATGATGTATGACAGCGAATCAGCCAGCGGCATAGCGGAAAAGCAACAGATCGCTTTGGACAGCCCGAGCCGACGAATTGAATCTGACCTTCGGCGGCGGGTCGAAACTGCGCAGTGGCTGCCTGGGCAGGCGCTTCCGAGTCGGCGAGACCTTGCGCGGGATTACGGTGTCGATCTGCGAACTGTTCAGAAGGCGATTTCGGGGTTGCTGTCCGACGGCACGCTCAGGGCGGATGGGCCGCGTGGAACGTTTGTGGCCATGGCATCGCCCGTATCGCCGGTATCAAGTGCCCAATCGACAGTTGTTGCGGACCGCAAGGTGCTGAAGATAGGCGTCATTTGGAAGGGCGCATTGGAGGAGAGTGAAACCGAGGATCGTAACCTCTTTACCCCGCTTATTATAAGTGTGGAGAGGGCGTTGTCAGCGCGGAATGCAATGTCGCGGCCGCTTGATTTGAGTGACCCGTCAATGAGTGGGCTGTCCGCAGCTGAAGGTGTTGCGATGCTAGACAAGCAAGGTGTCGACGGCATCATCAGCGTCATTGATAGGGCACCTCGCGAACTGGCCCTACTGGTCGACACCGCATCTGCTCGCCGGATCCCTTTGGTGCATGCCGCTGGCGAGATATCGCGTCTCCCGAGGTTATGTGTCTACTATAGCAATACAGAAGCTGGCTTTCAGACGGCGAGTAACTTGATTTCACGTGGTTGTGCCAGCCTCTTTTTCTTCTCAGCTTTCCGAGCTCGCTGGGTCGATGATCGTCTGCGGGGTGTCTTCGAGGCCGCGCAAGCGTACGAACTTACAAGCGCCGCAGTTGGACAATCGATTGGTGTTGCGGATATCTATTCGTTGCTTGATTCGCCGACCTCAAGGGCAACGCTCCAGAAACTTACCTACGAAGCGGCCAAGGGCGTACTGAAACAAGGGCTGCCAGCTGAGGGCATTGTTGCCTCAAATGACCTCAATGCGTACGGATTTATGCAGGCGGCATCGGAAATGGGATTTACTGCTGGCAAAGACTACGCCATCATTGGAGTGGACGACTCGCCTAAGTCGGCAATGCTAGGTTTATCAACGTTGAGAACACCGCTGGAGACGATGGGGCGCGAAGCTGTTGGTATGCTCTTCCGCGAAATCGAACAACCCGGTCTTGCGATGAGGACGTGCCTTCCTTCCGACCTAATTTCGAGGGGCTCCACGATGACATTCGAAGGGTCTCTTGCACCGAGATCATAGACAAATGGCCCGGCTGGCCATCAGGAGAGTGAAACTTGAAGACACAAACGAATGACGGATTCACACTTATAGAGCTTCTCGTAGTTATAGCTATAATAGCGATTCTCGCTGCAATACTTTTTCCTGTATTCGCTACTGCGCGCGAAAAGGCGCGACAGACGAACTGCGCCAGCAATCAGAAGCAGCTTGGAATCGCATTCCTTCAGTATACGCAAGACTTTGACGAGTGCTTTCCGCTCGCCGATACCGCCTACCCACTCGGTCGCGGCTGGGCTGGGCGTCTGTATCCTTATATCAAGAACACGAATGGACCAGCGTCAGGTGTGATGCGGTGTCCGGATGATCAAACGGTGCCGTTTAACGCATCTGGGAACGCGATATCGTATGCGATGAACGGGCAGTTCGGCAACTCTGCGACAAGCTTTTGGTCCGCGAAGGCGCGCCAGGTCACCGAGCTAACCGCTCCTGCGGTAACGGTGATGTGCTACGAGGTCGAAGGCTGGAGCGCGAATTTTACTGGCGCATCGCAAGGCTTGATCGAGACCGACTCGCCCGCCGGGTACGGCGCATGCGCCAATTCGCCGTCGCCCCAGTCCATGGCCGACGCGCTCGCCTGGAAGGCTGCGAATCCGTCGACGAACTGCACGGCGTACACGAACGGTCGACCGGCAACGTCGCCTGCAGCCGAGCACGCGACGGGACGCCACAACGGCGGTGGGAACTATCTCCTGTCGGATGGTCATGTCAAGTGGCTCGCACCAACCTCAGTGTCCGTGGGTGTTTCCGCAGGTAATAGTCCGGTAGCCGTAGCTACGAACAGCCTGGGCAACTATGCTGCGACGTTCAGCATGAAATAGTATCGGTGAGACAGCGCGGTGGGTACGGGCGTGAAGCGTGTATGCCAAATTTTGAGGCAAGACTTGGCTACTAAATCTTGGCGGTGCGAATCCGGATTGTGGCATGCCGACGGCGGGCGCTCACGCGCATGGGCCGCTCCGTGGCGATGGTTGGCGACATAAACCTCATCTGGCCAAAAAACTGGCCCAAGCCCAGCCCTTCTGCTTAGAAAATACAGAACCTCTCTTCCCCACTTCGTGGGTCCCCTTCTCCCCTGAAGGGAAGACAAAGAGTTTAAGCCGGGCGACTTTTCATCCATATGGGTGGATCGCTTCTATGACGGCTCCTAAGATAAGGAGAAGGGAGCCGGAAGGTGGCGGCAATGCGCCACGATTGGGATGATCGGTTTTGGATTGCGGCGAATGGCTCGGCGGCTTTTGCGCCGCGAACAAGTGATGCCACGTCCTGCGGGCCAGTCCCCAGGCTTCGTTTGTTTGGAGATGTCGCGATGTGCTGCCATCTGAGCCCGGAGGGCGGTCTGCTTTTCACAGGCACCGCTTCAGCGGATGCAATGAAGGTTTGCGGCATGCCTACCGCAGCACCTCACGGTGACTGGCCGCTCCGTGGCGATGGTTGGCGACAAATTCTTCGGGGACAGCGTCCTCGAAGGCGGCCCCAAACAGCGGCGATCCGCCGCGATTGGGATGACGGGTTTGGGATTGTTACGATAAGCCGGGCTGCTTCTACACCGCGAACAAGTGGTGCCACCTTCTGCGGGGCAGTCCCCAGGCTTGGTTCGTTTGGAGTTGGGGGCGATGGGTTGATTGCTCTAAGCCCAACGGGCGATCTGGTCTTCACAGGCACCGCTTCAGCGGATGCAATGAAGGTTAGCGGCATGCCGACCGCAGCGCCTCACGGCTAATGGACCGCTTTGTGGCGAGGGTTGGCGACATAAACCTCATCCCCAGGCCGTCTCTTAAGATAAGGAGAAGGGAGCCGGAAGGTGGCGGCAATGCGCCACGATTGGGATGATCGGTTTGGGAATTTGACGATATGTTTTGTGGCTTTTAGGCCGCGAACAAGTGGTGCCACGTCCTGCGGGCCAGTCCCCGGGCTTCGTTTGTCGGGAGCGGTGGCGACAATTGATCAGGTGGCTCAAGCGTCTATCCCACCTTGATGGAAGGTTGAACGATGACTTTTACGATTGCTGTTGAAAAAGTATGGCGGCGAACCGCCGGAACTTGTTGGCGAGTATTGGCGAGCGCACTGTTGCTTGCAACGGTAGCAGCAAGCTCTTACGCTGCAGATGATGCACCGGCCCCATATGGCGCGGTCCCGTCGGTTCAGCAGATGATGTGGCATAAGGCGGAAATGATCGGATTCGTCCACTTTGGCATGAACACGTTCACGAATAGGGAATGGGGCGACGGCAAAGAAGCTGCGACGCTCTTCAACCCGACGAACGTCGATTGCGATCAGTGGGTGAAGACATTCAAGAGTGCTGGTTTTGGCCAAGTTATTCTGACCGCTAAGCATCATGATGGATTCTGCTTGTGGCAAACGGACGCTACAGATCATTCAGTCAAGAGTTCGCCGTGGAAGGGTGGCAAGGGCGATGTGGTAAAGGAATTCACCGACGCATGCAAGCGAAATGGCATGCACGCTGGTATCTACCTTTCGCCGTGGGATCGCAACAGCCCCGTTTACGGTGATACGCCTGCGTATAATGCGCTCTACGCCAAGCAACTGACGGAACTGCTGACCAAGTACGGACCAATCACTGAAGTGTGGTTTGATGGTGCCAACGGAGAAGGACCTAACGGGAAGAAGCAGGTCTACGACTGGCCAGTTTACCGCAACCTTGCCGAGACCCTCGCGCCCAACTGCGTTATGTTCTCGGGCAGCACATGGGATGGTCGCAGCGTCCGATGGGGAGGCAACGAGGCCGGGTCGGCTACGGAAACGAACTGGTGTACCGGAAACAACGAGCGTGGCGCGAAAGCGTGGATCCCGGCGGAATGCGATGCATCTATTCGGCCCGGCTGGTTCTATCATCCCGACGAGGATGCAAAGGTCAAAACGGTCCGCGCACTTGTCAACATGTACTTTGGATCGGTCGGTCGCAATGGGGTTTTGTTGCTCAACATTCCTCCGGATCCGACAGGGCGCTTGAGCGAAGTGGATGTGAAGCGACTCGGTGAATTCCATGCGGCGATCTCGTCCATTTTTGCTAACAACCTCGCCGCCGGCAAGCCTGTAACCGCCACCGACACTCGTGGCCCAAAGTTCTCCGCAGCAAACCTAGTCGGTACGGACTATGATCGGTATTGGGCGGTGGGCGACAAAACACTGACAGCGAGTGTGACGGTGGACCTTGGCTCACCAAAAGCATTCAATACGATCTGCCTTCAGGAGTATATTCCGCTCGGGCAGCGGGTCGCGCATTTTACTGTCGACGGCTTTGTGGATGGCAACTGGATGTGTATCGGCCAGGGCACGACTATCGGCTACAAGCGCATCTTGCCGATTCGCCGAGTGACTGCGTCGAGGGTGCGGGTCACCATTGACGAAGCCGACGCGCCACCCGTGCTCACGAAGCTCGGCATATACGACAACCCGCTCGCCGCCACCGCTGGAGGCGAGACGGAATCGTTGATCGCGTACGGTGCCGCTAAGGCATCCAATGTCTACAACAACCAGACGCAGTACGGGGCGGACAAAGCGGTCGATGGCGATGATTATACGCGGTGGGCGACCGACGATAACGTGCGTTCTTGCTGGATGGAAGTCGATGCAGGGCGGGTGGTACGGTTTGATACGGTAAACATCTCAGAGATCGCGCCTCGGATAACGTCGTTTCGGATCGAATACAGGACTGACGTGAACGGTGAATGGAAAACAGCGTATGAGGGCCAGAGAGCGGGCGAGCATTATAAGCAGTCGTTTGCGCCGGTGGAGGCGAGATATGTTCGGCTCAATATACTTGCCGCGACTTCGTCGCCGAGCATTTGGGAGTTCAAGGTTTTCGGTAAGTAGCAGCGGAGTCGATATGAGCGAACGGGCTCCATAAACCGACCTGAGTCGGCGAGTCTCGTCAAACAGAGCTCTTTCGGGGGTGCTGCCGGTATGTGGTGCGTGCCAAATTTGAGGCTACAATTGGTTTTTGAACCTTGGCGTTGCATAGATGATGGGTGGCATACCGACGGCAGCGCCTCACGGCGAACGGGCCGCTCCGTGGCGAGGGTTGGCGACAAATTCTTCGGGGACAGCGTCCTCGAAGGCGGCCCCAAACAGTTGCGATGCGCCACGATTGGAATGATGGGTTTGGGACGGTGACGGAAGGCCTGGGGGCTCCTACGGCGCAAACATGTGGTGCCAACTTCTGCGGGGCAGTCCTTAGGCTTGGTTCGTTCAGAGTGGAGGCAACAGGGTCTATTACTCTTAGCCCAACGGGCGATCTTCTTTTTACAGGCACCGCTTTAGCGGATGCAATGGAGGACATCGAGAAACACCATCATGGCAATGTGGCATACCGACCGCAGCCGCTCACGCGGGACCGCCGCTCCGTGGCGAGGGTTGGCGACGATTTTTTCGGGGACAGCGTCCTCGAAGGCGGCCCCAAACAGCGGCAATGCGCCGCGATTGGGATGACGGGTTTGGGATTGTGACGAAAGGCTTGGCTGCTTCTACACCGCGAACAAGTGGTGCCACCTTCTGCGGGGCAGTCCCCAGGCTTGGTTCGTGCGGAGTTGGGGCGATGGGCTCATATCTTAGCCCGTAGGGCGATCTTCTTTTCACAGGCACCGCTTCAGCGGATGCAATGGCGGTTATCTACATGCCGACCGCAGGCGCTCACGCGCAAAGGCCGCTCCGTGGCGAGGGTTGGCGACAAATTCTTCGGGGACAGCGTCCTCGAAGGCGGCCCCAAACAGCGCCTGGCGCCACGATTGGGATGACGAGTTTGGGAAGGGTGTACTTCACGAAAGTGCCAAGCGGCCAATGGCGGGGCAGTTTGATAGGCCATAGCCGCGATAATTGGGCCTGTGGCTCACACTTAGCCCCGGACTTGAGTTCGCTCGCGAACAGGGGGTGTTCTTCGTCAGACCGGGAGTTCCAGTCCCGGTCCATGCGGCGCTCTGGTTGCCACTTTCGTGACTCGCACCCGTTTGGGAAGGTGACGGAAGGCTCGGGTGCTTCTACGGCGCGAACAAGTGGTGCCACCTTCTGCGGGGCAGTCCTTAGTAGGGCGTTTCCAATTCAACCTGTAGTGATTTGATCTCAAGTACCGAAACGGTACTTTGGAAACTCCCTACGAGGCTTGGTTCTTTCGGAGTGGGGGCAACTGACTTCCCTTCTAGACAAGAGAGCGATCTGGCCTTATTGGCACCGAATCTATCAGAGGCACGCAGGGACGTGGCGGATTTATGAAAGAGCACGAGATATGAGATTACACAATAGAAAACTGGCTAGCTTTGCTGCCGCAGTGGGCATCATTGGTGGGGCGTCGGTCGCATCGGTAGCAGACGTGATGCTGCCGGTCGCGAATGTCATCACGGCGGATGCGAAGGCGACGCAGGTGGGCGATGGCGTACGCGTGGATTTTGGTAGGAGCAGCGATTGGCCGAATGTTCGTTGGGCTGCGCCGACGGCTGCCGGGTGGGATTGGAGCTCGAATACGGCTATTGTGCTGACGTTGCGGAATCTTTCTGCGACGGATGCGGAGCTGTTTGTGCGTATCGATCAGGCACCCGCGTCGGATGGCAAGCGTAAAGGGACCAGTACCGGGCTGACGCTGGCGGGCGGCGAGACGACTAGCTTTTTCTGCCCTCTCGCATCCTATCCAAAGCCGCCTGATACAGGCATGCGTCAGGCTCCTCCACCGATGGACCCTACTATCGGAACGCCGCTGCGGTTCTGGGACCCAATCGACCCGAAGTCGATTGAGTCGGTGCAGATATTTGTTCGAAAGTCGGCGAATCCGCCGTCAATCGAGGTGAAGTCGGTGAAGCTGACAGATACGGCATTGACTCGCCCACTCGCGCGGCTGATTGACCGCTATGGGCAGTTCACGCAAGCCGAATGGCCGGGCAAGGTTCACGCAGACGCCGACCTTGCGGCATCGTTGGCGTCGGAACGCGATTCGTGGCGCAAGATGCCAGCGATGTCGGGCCGCGACCGTTGGGGTGGATGGGCCAGCGGGCCGAAGGTCGACGCGACGGGATTCTTTCGTACAGCGCAGGTCGACGGTCGATGGTGGTTTGTCGACCCGGATGGGCGGCTGTTCCTGTCGACGGGTATCGATAATGTTGCTCCGTCCACGAGTACTGTCATCGAAGGGCGGGAGGCGATGTATGAATGGCTTCCTGACGCAGGCGATCCGCTGTGCGGGCACACTCAGGGGCACTACAGCGAAGGGCAGTTGTTCAATGGCAAAACGTTCGACTTCTACGGAGCCAATTTGCGGCGCAAATACGGTGCGGACTACAGAACAGCCTTCCGGCAATCCGCTATTTCGCGATTGACTTCGTGGGGCTTCAATACCATAGGCAACTGGAGCGACGAAGCCATTGGGCGCGACAACCATTTTCCTTATGTCGCCACTGTTTGGGTGCGCGGCGAGTATTCGAGGGTTTCGTCGTACCGGGATGGTTCGCGTAAGATCGTCGATCCGTTTGACCCGGCTTTCGCCACGGCGCTTGAGGCGACACTCGCCGAGAAGGCGAAGCTGATTAGGGACGATCCTGCTTGCCTGGGCTACTTCGTTGACAATGAGATGGAGTGGGCGGGCGGGGATGCCGATGGACAGCACTTCGGGATTGCGTACGGCACGCTGGGGTCGCCAGCCACATGCTTCGCGAAGCAGGCCTTTATCGCCGCGTTGCGAGCCAAGTACGGCGACGTACAAGCGCTGAATGTCGCGTGGGGCGAAACGTTCGCGTCGTGGGACGACTTAGGGGCACCGCGCACGTTCCCAACGCCTCTCAAAACGGATGCTCAACGAAAGGACTTCAGCCTGTTCGTGACTCAGTTTGCGGAGCGCTACTTCCAGACGGTAACGTCATCGCTTCACCGAATCGATCCCAACCACCTGTACCTGGGCTGTCGGTTCCGGCAGGATGCGTTCAGCGAAGAGGTTGTACAGGCGTGCGCTAAGTATGCGGATGTGGTGTCCTTCAATATCTACCGGCGTCATGAGTACCGCATGGGCATCGTCAAGGGGCACTCGAAGCCAGTGCTGGTGGGGGAGTTCCACTTCGGCGCACTTGATCGGGGCATGTTCTCAGGCGGCTGCTTCCCTGTCACCGACCAAAAGACGAGGGCGGCTCGGTTCGAAGATTATGTCGATACAACACTCGCCGACCCGGCGTTTGTTGGCTGCCACTGGTTCCAGTTCTTCGACGAGCCGACGAGTGGACGCGCCGGGGATGGCGAGAACTTCAATATCGGCTTTGTTTCGATCACGGATACGCCGTACCCTGAGCTTGTGACCGCCGCGAGGGCGGCGAATTCTCGGATCTACGCTGTTCACAGCGGCTCTGGTGTTAGCAAAAGGTAGCTAACGGTGCGTTCCGTAGGTTGATAGACTAGTCGCAATTAGTCCGCACGCTTGTCTGTCGCCGACGCCACCACGGCTTGAAAGCCATGGCTAGTTATTGCGGATAGGGTCTCCGACCCATAAGAATGTCCAGAGCACTCAGACCAGAGCGTTACTAAGATAGGAAGATCACTTATGCATAGAGGGAACTGTGTCCGGCGACATTCAACATGGTGGTATGTAGGCATCGCGTTGATCGTTGCTCTGACAATGTACACCGCGTCTGCTGCTCGTGCGGCTGATGCTGCCGCGACGCCTACGATAGCCTGGGAGGGTGTGACAAGTGACTTCCACGGATACGTGTCGCACAACTACCGCGTCGACGGTTGCAGCGCGCGCGTTGTAGAGCCCAAGGCTGCGCTTCCCGGGCGTCCGTGGGTGTGGCGGACGATGTTCTGGGATGCGTTCCCGGCGGTCGATATTGCGTTACTTGAGCGCGGCTACCATGTGGCGTTTATCGATGTCGGCAACTCGTTCGGCTGTCCGGATGCCATGAAGCACTTCGACGCGTTCTATGGGCAGATGACGTCGAATTACGGGTTTTCGAGACGTCCCGCACTTGAGGGTCTGAGCCGTGGTGGGTTGTATGCTTATCGGTGGGCGTATGTGAACACTGACAAGGTTGGATGTATCTACGGCGACGCGCCGGTGTGCGATATGAAGAGCTGGCCAGGCGGCAAGGGCAAGGGGAAGGGCAGTCCGGTAGATTGGCGCGGCGCAATCGACAGCTATCACTTTGGGAGTGAGCAGGAGATGCTGGATTTCAAAGGTAACCCGATTGATATTCTTGGCTCGATAGCAGAGGCACGTATCCCGATTCTGCATGTTGTTGGCGATTCCGATAGCCTCGTCCCTGCCAGCGAGAACAGTGACATCGTTGTCCGGCGCTATCGAGAGCTTGGCGGAAAGATTACGGTTTTTGTAAAGCGCGGCTGCGATCATCACCCTCATGGGTTGGCGGATCCGACTCCGATCGTGAGCTTTATCGTCGCGAAGACGGCAGTGGGCAATGCGGCACGGGAGGCTGGTCGATTTGCGCCAAAGGATGGAGATACGGTAGAACTTACGCGGGAGCAGTGGGAGGCGCGGTAGTATTCGTCACTGATTTTGCTGCATGATCGGCACGAGCCAGTACCCTTTGTTCAGGGTGCTGGCTTGCTTTCGTTTTGGTCAGCGGACCCGCACCGCATACAATGTCGTCTCGCGGGTGAGATAGTAGTGGATTGTCGCTGGCTAGCAAATTATTCGGCGAAGCCTTGACAGGAATATTGAATCGATGTATACTTTAAAGTACAAAGTACTTTAATTTAGCTGAAGATGCGACGCGGCGATGAAATAGGTCGCTTCAGAACGGGGTTACACACGATGAGTTCACCGACACGGATAGGGTTATCGATTCTCAGATTAGCGGCGGTAGCCGCAGTTTGCGCGAATCTGTTGTTGTATGAACAGGCGCTGGGGATTAACCTATTTATCGTATTATTATTATGTGTTGTTGCTATTGAAGCTATATGTGCAGCGTCTAAAGTAGAGCGCACACTAGCGGGGCGGATAATGCCGTGGCTCGTGCCCGTGTTCGCGCTTGGGATAGCGTGCCGGGATGCAGAGACGCTTTGGTCGCTGGATATGTGGGCGATTATCGTAGTGCTCGTCGTAGCTGGCTTGCGTGGGCGCTGTGGTTCGCCTCTGGTCGCACAGGTGTCCGAGTATCCGCTGGGAATAGCGAGGCTGGGGTTCTGGTCGGTTCTGGGCATTGTCCCGCTCACTCAATTCGATATCCGCTGGGCGGAGACGCCGACACGTGGTCAAATTGAGGGGCGCGCGTTGGCTATTGTGCGGGGTGTCGCTCTCTCGGTGCCGCTACTGCTCGTATTTGGCGGCCTCTTTTCGCAGGCCGATCCCGAGTTCAGGTCGCTCGTTAATAGACTATTCGTGTGGAATTTCAATGATCTCGTGTTTCGTACATGCTGGACGGCTTTCTGCTTCGTCTTCGTCGCGGGCGCGTTTCGGACGATGCTGCTGGCAGATTGGAGCACTGAAGCGCCTACGCAGCCTCCGTTTTGGAAGCTTGGCTGCGACGAGATAATCGTCGTGCTCACGCTGCTCAACGTTCTATTTCTGACGTTCGTGGCGATACAGATTCGGTACCTTTTTGGCGGCGCGGCGCTGGTGCATGCTACCGGCGGGCTGACTTACGCGGAGTACGCTCGCAGCGGTTTCTTTGAGCTGGTTTGGGTGACTGTGCTGGTGCTGCCGACGCTGCTGCTGCTCGATTGGCTGAAGCGGGAAGCGTCGCCGACGCAGCTGATGGCGTTTCGCGGGTTGAGCTTGTCGTTGATCGCGCTGCTGTTTGTGGTGGCGGCATCGGCGATGCGCCGCATGGAGCTGTACGTGGCCCAATGCGGCCTCACGGAACTGCGATTGTATACGGCGATCTTTATGGCGTGGCTTGCCGTGGTGTTCGTTTGGTACATCGCGACTGTGTTGCGGGGCCAGCGGGATCGCTTCGCGTTCGGCGCGATTGTCACGGGGCTCGTGTTTATCGCGGGGATGCATGTCGCCAATCCCGCCGCGACTATTGTGCGGGTGAATATCGAGCGCAACGCTGCTGGTCACCCGCTGGACGTTTCGTACATCACCGGATTGGGCGCGGATGCGGTGCCGCGGTTGATCGAGGGGCTTCCATCGATACGAAACGCTAGCCAACGTGCGGATGTTGCGTATTTCATGTTGCAAGATTACGGCGCGGCGACCAAGGGCGATTGGCGGTCGTGGAATTATGCACAGTCGGCGGCGTGGGAGATAGTGGATAGGAATCGAGCGCAGCTATCGACTGTCGCGAGGGCGTCTTCTCTAGCGCCAAAGATCACGAACAAAGGAGGGAGATGATGGAAACAGCGGCGGTGGCATTGTTTCGCGGGTCAACAGGGCCGATCGCACGACGAATATTTACGGGTGTGACAATAATATTGGCTGTCGTGTCTATGATAGTCGAGGCTACCGGACAGTGGTTCGAGCAACTCACGGATTTGCATTGGAGCCCCATGTGGTATGTCGCGTACGGGGCGCTTACGCTGATCGCGCTTATGCTTGCCGTTGCGATTGAGCGTCGCGACGAAGCAGCGATCACTCGGATCGTCCCCTGGGCTGGGGTAGGAATGGCAGTTGTGGCAGCGTTCGTCTTAGCGTTTGCGACGTATTTGCCATTGGGCGTGACCGTGGCATTTTGGGGTGGTTACGTTGGCATCTGCTGTACAAGCCCATATTTGTTACTTGGGCTCCTTGCTTACCAAATCACGGCTGCTCGACCGCAGATAGCCGAGGAGGATAGGTGCGAAACCTGGCAAGCTTTTGGAGTCTTGTTCGCTCTTTCTGTGTTGGTTATTCTGAGCCTTTGGCATGTTTCGCCATTGTGGAAGTTTTAACGTAGGCTATTAGCGCTGATATCGTTTTGGTTCGTATGGTAAAATAGACACTTCCTGGAACGGGTCCTGACAAAGACTTGTTTCAAAATCGAAAGGCTTTAGAATGGCTCAAGCGGCCGCATTGTTGCAGGCGATCAATAGTCCCGAGGATCTCAAAGCGCTCACGACCGAGCAGCTGAAACAGCTTGCGGCGGAGATACGCGAATATCTTGTAGAGTGTGTCTCGAAGACCGGCGGCCATCTTGCTCCTAGTCTTGGAGTGGTTGAGCTGACGCTGGCGCTGCATAAGACGTATAGCGTGCCTCGCGACAAGATCATCTGGGATGTGGGCCATCAGGGCTATGTCCACAAGATTCTCACTGGTCGCCGTGATTCTCTCCCCAGCATACGCCAGTACAAGGGCATTTCGGGATTTCTGCGTATCGATGAATCGGAATACGATTTGTACGGAGCCGGGCATGCGTCGACCGCAATCTCAGCGGCGCTGGGTTTCGCCAAGGCTCGCGACTTTCGCGGATCGTCGTCGCGCGTGCTTGCCGTGATCGGCGACGGTGCTCTGACCGGCGGGATGGCGCTTGAAGGTCTCAACAACGCCGCCGAGTCGGAAACCGACATCACCATCGTGCTGAACGACAACGAGATGTCGATTGCCGAGAATGTCGGCGCTCTCGCAACTTACCTCGCGAAGCTGCGCATGCAGCCGACTTACCAGCGCGCCGAATTGACTGCGAAGGATATGGTGGGCCGCCTGCCGCTGTACAGCCGCCTCGCTATGAAGGCCGCACGCGGTGTGAAGCATGCGGCGACTCACTGGGCCACGCCTGCGCACACGGGGCTGCTGTTCGAGGAGATGGGGCTGAGCTATATCGGGCCAATCGACGGTCACGATATGGGCGCGCTTATCGATGTATTCCAGCATGTCAAACGGCTCAAGGGGCCAGTGCTGGTGCACGTTTTGACGGTCAAGGGCAAAGGGCTTACCTATGCCGAGGCGGACAGCCGAACGTATCATGGCGTCTCACGGTTCTCCCCCGACGATGGGCGTATGGAGAAGAAGTCGACAGGGGTGACGTACACGAGCGCGTTTTCGGACACGCTCAACGAGGCCGCAGAGCTGGACGACCAGATTGTCGCTATTACTGCTGCTATGCCTGACGGCACGGGGCTAACCAAGTTTGCGCAAGACCATCCGGCGCGCTTCTTTGACGTGGGAATTGCCGAGCAGCATGCGGTCGTTTTTGCGGCGGGCTTGGCGGCATCGGGGATGAAGCCAGTGTGCGCGATTTATTCGACGTTTTTGCAGCGCGCCTATGACCCGATCATTCACGATGTTGCGTTGCAGCAGCTGCCCGTCCGCTTCTTCCTTGATCGCGCCGGCCTGGTTGGCGACGATGGCGGGACCCATCACGGCGTATTCGATCTGTCTTACCTGCGCTTTATTCCGAACATGGTGGTGATGTCGCCGCGCGACACGGACGAGTTGCGCGCGATGACACGCTTTGCGCTGGCATACAATGCCGGGCCGATTGCGGTTCGGTATCCGCGCGGCGGCGGACCATCGCTGTCGCCAAAGCTCGCGGAAATCAAGCTAGGCGTCGCGGAGACCATTCTGGACGATGGCACCGATGTCGGCTTTATCGGTATCGGCGAGGGTGTGGGGATCAGCCTTGAGGCTGCCGCGCTGCTGGGCGAGCATGGCATCCGCAGCACGGTCGTCAACGCTCGGTTCTGCAAGCCGCTCGACGAGGCCACGCTGCTTTCACTCGCACGGCGCTGCCGCCGCATCGTGACCGTAGAAGACAATGTTCGCGAGGGCGGATTCGGCTCGGCGGTGCTAGAACTGCTTGCCGATCATGGAGTGAGCGTTCCGGTGGAGCGGTTCGGCCTGCCGGACGAGTTCGTGGAGCACGGTCCCGTGCCAACCCTGCGTGCCGATGTGGGTCTTACCGCCGAGGCGATTGCCGCCAAGGTGCTAGCCGATTCGGCGGCATCAGTGGACGGGGCGTTGCGGGAGCATGTTGGTAGGATTTAGGAGTCGGGATTTAGGAGCGCTCCGAAGCCGCGCGGCTCTTTTTATATCGCTTCGCGGTGGGTGACGGTGAGCTGAGATGATAGGACGAGGCGCGGTGACGCTTAGTGGGTGGGAGCAGGACCGATCGTTTCGCCTTCGATGAAGCGGTATGGGATGGAGACCCTGAGGTAGGGCGTCGATGGCTGGGCGATGCGCTGGTTGAGGAGCCGGACAGCGTAGCGACCGGTTTCGACATAGCTCGGGTCAATTGTGGTAAGCACGCGGTCCTTTCTGACGCCATCATCGAACGTTATCGCGTCGTTGTCGAACCCGGCGACGCTAATGTCGCGGGGCGCTTCTAGCCCGCGCTGCCGGCAAGCGGCGAGCAAGCGCCATGCGGCGCGGTCATTGACGCACACATAGGCGGTCGGATGCGGGGGAGCAAGCAGCTCATCCATTGCTTCTGATGCAATGTGCACCTCGGGTCCGAATGCGATGTAGCTAGCGGGACCGAGTCGGCGCTGGTTGGCCAGCGAAATCCCTTTGCGACCACAGCCAATGACAAAACCTGCGTATCGTTCATCCACGAACGTATCCAGCCGGTCATCGTCCACAAATACAAACCTCTCATGCCCCAGATCCGCCAGTGTCTCGACCAAGTGGCAGAACGCGAACATGTTGTCTGACACGAGCGCGTCGGCGGGCAGATCGTCGTAGCGTCGTGCGATCGTGACCACGGGAAACTGCTCGGACGCGAGTTTGATCGCGATATCCGGCACCAGGCCTTCGACGATGAGGCCGGCCAGCCCCCCGCCTTCCAGTATGGACTTCATTCTCGCCGCTGTCGCCGTGTCCGGTTCTGACCCGATTGGCGCAATGATATGCAGAGACTGGCGAAAACCGACTGCGTCGCACTCGGCGGTGATGCCCTGGAGCAGGCGCACGACATTGCCGTGCGTGCGCGCATGGGACGCGTCAGGCACCCCGAGCAGGACTGCGATTCCGTTGTCTACGGGCCGTACAGTTGTTGGCGCTGGTTTGGCCGCTCCAGCCGCCTGGTCGCGACGCATTCTTGGTCGACGTGACGGTCCCTGGTAGCCGATGGAGATGGCGGCGTGGTGAACCCGAGCGCGGGTGGCGGGGTTGATGACGGGGTCGTTGCGCAGGGATCGGGAGACGGTGGCCTCCGAGATGTTCAGGCTCTGCGCGATGTCTTTGATTGTGACGCTCATAATGTGGCTCAGTTGCTGATCGGTCCGATTGCATTCTACCATAGGTACCATAAACTTGCATAAAATTTAATTAATTGCACTAGTCTGGCGAGCAGGTTTGAGCACGGATTCTGTTCCAGTTTTCGGTAATTGCATGATATTTAAATAATTGCATAAAAGATTCGGCTAAGGGCTTGCGTAGTTTGAGACGATATGATAAGATAGTGGCGTGGAGGATGTAATACTATGTCAAACGGCTTAGCACGACAGTTGACCGTTAAATCATTTAAGGCGTTTACTTTGATTGAGCTTCTCGTAGTGATAGCTATTATAGCGATTCTCGCCGCTGTGTTATTCCCCGTTTTCGCCACCGCCAGAGAGAAGGCAAGGCAAACCACGTGTTCATCGAATCTCAAGCAGATTGGAATTGCCTTCCATCAGTACACCCAGGACTATGACGAAGTCACTCCCTACACTCCCTACACGAACTCAGGGACATCGACTCCGTGCACTTGGGGCATCCCAACGGGTTATGTCCTTGCGCCGTACCTAAAAAGCGGCGGTGTCTGGCGGTGTCCCAGCGATACAACGAATTCGAGTAATATCGTCGGAGACACGACTAGCCCTCAGCCGGTTGGGTACACGTCGGGTTGTGGCTATTGGAAGCTCAGCTACGGTTATAATTTCTACTTTTTCGAGCGCTGCCGTCCGACAATGGCTGCTGCGGCTTCGGTTGGGTCACCAGTTCCTTTGCAGATGAATGAGCTACTGACGCCTGCGTCCGACGGCATGTTTTTCGGAGACTGGGACACGGGCGGTAACAGCTGGATCCTTGATTGGCCGGGTACGTTTTCGCGAATCGAAGGATCGCCAAACGCCACCGCCGAAGCCGTTAAGAGAGGGCATAATGCTGGAGCGAACTGCCTTTATGCTGACTCGCATGTAAAATGGCTGGATGGCAGATACGTTCAGGCGCAGGCCGCACAGGAAACGACGTATCCTTATATCCGCCCGTTCGGCCAATCTCCGACTCTCTTCCACGAGTAGTTACACGGCGTCGGGGCACCGGGACTGAACTCCCGGTCTGACGCAGAACACCCCTGCGGGGCTAGTTTTGCTCCACAGCGTTATAGATTGCCAAGTGACCCGTCGAGTGACAGATCTCGGGTCGCTTGTTGCTTTCGTGAAGCGCGCCCTAGCAGAAAGGGTGCTCTCGCCTTTGTCAGGACTCTCTACCCTACACCCATGAACTACCTATTGCTACGCACTATAGCTCTCGTTGTTACTGTCTTCGCGTCCCTCGCCGTCAGCTCGGCGGCCAACTTTAAGCCGCGAATTGTGCCCACCAAGTACCAAGCCGCCGACTATGTCGTTGCCACGGTCGTCCTCACCGAGGCACCTTACAGCGCAGATGCAACCGGCGGCTCTGACTGCACTGTCGCGCTGCAGCGCGCCATCGACGATGTTGCGGCGGTAGGCGGCGGGGTTGTGTTCGCGCCAGCGGGGCGGTATCGATTCAATGGCGGCGTTACGGTTAAGGAAGGCGTCACCGTTCGTGGCGATTGGAAGGAGCCGAAGGGCGGCGATTTGGCGGTGGGTGGAACGATCCTTATGCCGTATGGCGGTCGCGGCAACGCTGTTGGGTTGCCGTTCGTGACGCTACAGCGCGGTACGGGCTTGCGGAATGTGAGCGTGTGGTATCCCGAGCAGGTGCCTGCGAATATCGTCCCGTATCCGTGGACGGTTGGATTCGATAAAGCGAAGCGCGGCGACAACTACACGGTGCAGCAGGTGACGCTCGTCAACTCGTACCAGGGTATTTCGACGGGCACCGAATGGAACGAACTACCGACGTTTCGTGACGTTTACGGCAGCCCCCTGAAGACGGGCATCTTTGTCGATACGTGCGCGGATATCTGCCGCATAGCACGCGTTCGCTTCTCGCCGGATTACTGGCTGCGCTCGGGGCTAGGCGATAAGCTAGACGATGCGGCAGTGCGGGGTTATGTCCGCAGTAACGGCGTCGCCATCGACATGGCCCGGAGTGATTGGCAGTATATCTACGACACCGAAATTGCGGGCTATCGGACGGGGATCTCGGTGCATGCGGGAGTGAATAACCGCGCGAGCTGCGGAGTTATGTACGGTGTTACGGTAGCAGGCGGGGAAATAGGGGTTTCGTTCGACAAGACTGTCTCCGGTTGGTGTGCTACTGACTGCAAGCTGACCGGCGACGATACGGCGGTCGATGTGCTGGGCGGATTCTCGTCGGACCTTCAGTTGAACCATTGCGACCTTCGATCACAGCGGGGACCCGCTGTTCGTGTTGGTGGGCGGGGTGCGGTACGGTTGGAGAACTGTACGCTGCAATCGGCCCAGTCCCCAGGGATGACCGCACAGTCGGGATATGTGACCGTGATCTCGTCGCACTTCCCAGCGAAGGGCGTGCAGCTGACACTCGCCGCACCGGTCAAGCGCGCGCTTGTTGTCGGGAGCCTCGGCAAAGCGTCGGTGGCGAACTCCAGCAATGGCGACATTCAGATCGAGTCCGCTTCGGTGACCACCGCGATTCCGCGCTCCGCGCCACTGTCACTTCCACCCGACGGTCGTCCTGCCACGGATAAGCTGTTCGTGGTGACCGACTTTGGCGCTGTGGCCGATGGCGACGCAGGTTCCAGCGCCACCGACAATACGGTTGCGTTTCAGAAGGCGCTGGATGCGGCTGGCGTAGCGGGTGGCGGCACGGTGTATGTTCCGGCGGGTAGTTTTCGGTTTGCAGGCAGCTTGCGAGTGCCGAGTGGTGTGGAGTTGCGGGGCGTGTTCGATGTGCCTCACCACACGTGGTCGTGGGGATCGACGCTGATGCCGATAGGGGGACGGGGCGACGAAAACGGGACGCCGTTTATCACGCTCGCGGCCAACTCCGGGGCACGCGGGCTGACCGTGTGGTATCCCGACCAGAAGGCGGATAATGTCGTCGCGTATCCGTGGACAGTGCACGCAACGGGGCCGAAGTGCCGCTTGATCGACTTCACAACGGCGAACAGCTACAAGCTGGCCGACTTCGGGTCGGTGGGCAGCGAGGGGCATTTGCTCCGGTATGTTGCTGGCGCGCCGCTTAAGGTGGGAATCTGGGTGGCCAAGGGCGGCGGGGAGACGGACAGCTGCCAGTTCAACCCGCACTATTGGACGCGGCGTCCGGCGACTGCGCCTTCGGTGACCAATTCGCCCGCCGCTAATGCCACGCAGTTGGCAATCGCGTACCCCACCGTCAATCTTGACGCGTTCGTCTTCGGCGGCGGTGCGCCGACGCTGCAGGTGAACAACTTTGTGTATGGTGTCAATCGCGGGCTTGTGTTTGACTACGACGGCGCGCGTGCTCCGTCGGCCATCGTTATTAACCACGGCACCGACGGCTGTACCGTTGGGGCATCGATTCTCGCGTCCGCTAGGCCCGGTATTGACCTCATTAACACTGAGATTGCCACGGTAGGACCGCAGGCCAAGCATATCCTCGACATCGGGCCAGAATGTAGCGGCCCCGTGATGCTGAGCGCCGGGTTCGCGTGGGGTCGCAACGATATTCCAGCAATGCGTCTCACCGGTACAGGCTCCACCACGGTGCAGCTCTGGAACTACACGCAGCAGCAGACCGATGTAGGAGGCGGCGATGTGTCACTCGAAGGCGTCGAGGTGTTGTCGTCGACCGCCAAGCATGTCGTGGTGGGCCCTGGGTCCAAATCCATGCGTCTGGTGGCTAACGCGGCCCGCGCCAAAGGGTTTGTCGCGGACAAGCTGCCTCAGGTGCGCGAGATAGCAACCGGAGCTGCAATGCCGCCCGTACAGCTTGTCGCGCGGTTTGCGACGGGCTTCGAGGCAGGGCAGGCGGTGATGGAGATAGTTCCGGCGCAGGTGCAGGCGATGGTCGGGCAGCAGTGCGCGGTTAAGGACGGCGCGGGTCGAACAGGAGCGGGTGTAGTGCTGACCGGCGACCCGGCGACGATAGGTAAGCACGCGTATACGTATTTCACGCTGGCGACGCCGAACATCGATGTGCGCCTAGACACCGTGCTGCGCTATGCGATCAAGCCTCTCACGCCCGACGGTGTCCACTGCGCTGCGGATCTAGTTTTCGCTGATGGCTCAGTGCTTCGCGACATGGGCGCGTCGGATATCGACGGGACATCGATGCATCCAGGTGTCGGTCGCGGTTCGGTGGGGGCATGGACTGGAATTGAATGCGCCGTGGGAGCGTATGCCGCCGGAAAGACCATCGCGAAGATCCAGTTCGCGTACGATAGCGGCGTTCCTGGGGGTCCAATTGCGTGCGCCGTGGACGATATCGAGATCGGCGAGCCTAAGGCCGTGTCGAAGTAGGTGACATAATCCGAGAGTACTGAGGCCCGTGGGGCCAGTTGGAAATCACAATGATAAGATCAACCCTATTTCTTGCCTTCCGTATCGCATTGGTGTATTTGGCTGGCCTCGGTTCGATGTCGTTTCCGTCGATGGCCGTTGCCGATGTCGCCCCAGTTCAGCCAGCAGCCGTTTCTCAGCCCGCAAGCGATGTACGCGTAGTGAAGGATTTGGCTTACCAGCCCAACGGTGGCGCGAGCCAAACGCTTGACCTGTACCTGCCGACGACCGGTCGGGGACCGTTACCGTTGATCATTTTGATCCACGGTGGCGGATGGTCTGGTGGAGACAAGTCATCATTTGGCGGGCCAGCGATGGTTTGCGCCAAAAGCGGCTACGCGGTGGCGTCGGTCAACTACCGGCTGGCAGGTTCGCAAGCCCGATTTCCTGCGCAGCTTGTCGACTGTAAGGCGGCTGTCCGCTGGCTCCGCGCTCACGCGACGGAGTATGGTTTGGATGCCGGGCGCTTTATCGCTGCGGGGCATTCGGCAGGCAGCCATCTTGCAGCCATGTTGGGCGTGACGAACGGTGACCGACGCTACGAGCAGGGCGCGCTCCTGGATCAATCGAGCGATGTTCAGGCGGTTGTGTGGACGGCTGGTATTAGCGACCTCATCGCCATTTGTGTTGCGCCGGGCGGGGACGTTTGGCTCACGCCGACGGCGGGAAGCGCGCTCCTCCTGGGCGATATACCGCTGGCAGCAACGCAGCTCGCCACTGAAGCCAGCCCGGTCAGCCATGTGACGTCAAAATCGGCACCGTTTGCCATATTCCATGGGGACCAAGACACACTGGTTCCGATAGCGCAAGGTGTTGAAATGTACGCGTCCCTCGTGCGTTCGGGCGTTTACGCTGAGCTGCACATCGTCAAAGGGGCTGGTCATTCGGGACCCGGCTACTGGTCGCCGGGGTTTATGAACGAGATGAACGCCTTCATTGGTAAGACCTTGAACTGGGGGCCATCGGCGGGCGGCGCGACGCAGCAGGTGGCGGATGCTCAGGGCTATGCCACGGTTGACTTTCCACGCGCCAATTACCCTAAGCTCGAAGCTGGTGCGACTTACTCGGCGTCCCAGGCGCTTGCCGGCAGCAGCATGATCGCGGTCCCTGTGACCGTCGAGTCGAACGGCGTTGCGGTGACAGTGGACGGTGTCGCAGGCTATACCCTGTCCAAGGTGCAGGGGCTCGGTCCGAGATATTTCTACTTCGACGCGACGCCGGATTTCAAGAAGGGCGCGTCGCCCCATCTGGCCGTCACGTTTGCGTATCTTGACCGGGGACCTGAAACGATGAGTTTCGTGTACGACTCATCCGACCCGCAGGTGACCGTAAACTCGAAAGCTCCTGGCACATGGAAATCGATGGGCGTGGTTAAGATTGAGGGAACCGGGAAATGGCGGCAGGTGCAGTTTGAGGTAAACGATGCCAACCTTGCCGGTCGGCTCAATGGGCACGACTTCCGCGTGCAGTGGAACCAGGACGTCGACGGGACAATCGGCGGGTGCACGGTCAAGGTGATCAAATAGCGGTTGCTGTCGGGCAGATTGATGTTGGCAGGAAGCGTCAAGCGCGGGGATATGTTGGGCATGTCGCAAAAAAAAGACCGGTCGCAAGGGCGACCGGCTAATGGGTACACTGATTGAACTGCCATGGGTAAAGACGCAGGGCACTCAGGATTGTTCATTGGTGTTCAAACTTTTTTAAAAAAGTTTTTGGCGGCTGGCGGGAGGGAAGATTTAGGATCGCTCAAGCCGCTTGGGCTTTTTTTCTCGCTTCGCTCCCTCTCTTGCCGGGCGTTTGTCGTATTCTAGATAAACGCTACCATGACTTCGTTGGCGAGAAAGACGCCGCGCCGCGTGAGGCGCAGGGCGTCGCTGGCGGTTTCGAGCAAGCCGTTCGTAGTTAGGCGCGCGATCTCGGAGGGCCAGCGGTCCGCCGGGAGGCAGCCAAACTTGGCGTGGAACGATGGGATGTGGATGCCTTCGCGGGTCAACCGCAAACCCAGCATCATCGTTTCAGCCATCTGCTGGTCGGTGTCGGGTGATTCGGATTCGTGAATTAGCGAGGCGTTGGATTCGACGGCGGCGGCGTATCGCGACGGGGTCAGGAGACGGGTCATTCGCACGTTGCCTTGGTACGACACAGCGCCCGCTCCGAAGCCGTAGTACGGATCGTTGCGCCAGTAGTGCGTGTTGTGCTGCGACTCGCGCCCAGGCTTCGCGAAGTTGGCGATTTCGTACTGCTCGTAGCCCGCGCTTGCCGCCCGCGAGCGCGCCATTTCGAACATGTCGGTCGCGGTATCGTCGCTGGGCAGAGGCAGTTTGCCCTTCGCGGCCAGGGTCCCGAAACCGGTGCCTTCTTCGATGATGAGACTGTACATCGACAGGTGCTCAACCCCGAGCTCAAGGCCCTGGTCCAGCGTGTCAGCCCATTGCGCCAGAGTTTGATGCGGGAGGCCGTACATCAGGTCGATGGAGATGTTTTCGAACCCGGCGCCCTTAGCCGCGCGAACGGCGCGCTTGGCCTCGTCGGCGGAGTGAATGCGGTCCAGCGTGACCAGCAGCCCGGTGTCGAACGACTGCACACCGAACGAAATCCTATTGAACCCCGCTTCCCGCAGCGCCGCCAGCCCGACGATATCGCTGCTGCCGGGGTTTGCTTCGGTGGTGATCTCCGCGTCCGCCGTCACCGCCAAGGTCTCCAGCACCGCACGCAGTATCCGCGCCTCGTCCGCCGCCGGGATCGCCGTCGGTGTTCCGCCGCCGAAGAACACCGTGTCCACGGCGCCCTCGCTCAATACCGCGCCGCGTATCTCCCGCTCGATCGCCGCCACGTAACGCGCGATGCTGGCGTCGCCGTACCCGCTGTACGAGTTGAAGTCGCAGTAAGCGCACTTACGCGCGCAGAAGGGAATGTGAACGTAGCAGCCTTGTGTCGCCATGTGCGCTTATTATACGCTTAACGGTGTGCGGCTGCCTGGGGTAGGGGGATTTTAGGACGGCTCGTGCCGCCGGGGCATCTTTTATGTAAGGGTGGCGTTGCGTATTTTGGGGGTGGGCGTAGGGCTGGGTAAAGAGACCTCTCCTCCCCGCTAGCGGGTCCCCTCCTCTCCTAAAGGAAAGGCGAAGAGGTGATTCCTCGACCTTTGATATTCTTTGCACAGCTCCTTGCCACCCTTACCCAAGAATGGCCCCGGCGGCCTTAGAGCCGTCCTAAATCCTTACCAAGCGTCGGTTCTAAACGGCACGGCAGGGAAGTCGTCGGCGTTGTAGAGGTTGCAGACGGGGTTGTCGGCCCAGGCGTAGCGCACGGAGACGGGGTCTTTGACCGACGGGGACCATACAACGGCAGAATCGCCGTCGATGGTGGCAAGAGCCCAGTAGAACTTCTTGTCGGCTCCAGCGATAGCGAATCCTGATGGGCCGGAGCCTACGGATTTGAGGCCGTTGGCGTGGTCGAATGTGATGCGGACGCGACCGTTCTCGACGGCCATCGATTTGTACGTGGGGCCTTCGCAGGGGACATTCAGGCCGTATGTTTTCGCCAGGGCCAGTGCGGCGAGGCGGTTGCCGACGTCGCGCTTGTTCGGCGGGTGGATGTTATACACTTCGCCTCGGTCGATGGCTACTGCGAGGCCGCAGTTGGGCACTTTGGCGGCGACTGTTGCCTGACATTCGCGCGTGATACCCCACGATGATGTTTTCGGGTCGCATGCGATGTCGGAGTGGGGGCCGAAGCCTGCTAGCTGGACGATATAGAACGGCAGATCGCCCTGGCCAAATGTGGCGCGCCAGTCGCGGATCATGTCGGTGAGCTCGACGGCGTAGGTGGACTGGCCACCGTTGCCTTCGCCCTGGTACCAGAGGAAGCCCTTGACCGCAAACGGGGCGAGCGGGGCAATCATGCCCTGGTAGAGCGATGCGCCGGTCCAGATGCGGTCAAATTGGCGGCGGCGTCCGGTCAACTGCGAGCCGGGTGTGCTAGCTTTGTATTTCCATGTCCCCGTAAGCGTGACCGGGGGCTCGTCGGACGTATCGCAGGTTAGTTTCATCTGGTCAGGCTTGCCGTTGAGGCCACGGTCGCCCTGGATACGCACCGTGATCACATTGTCGCCCGCTTTGACGAGGCTGCCGGGGACAGTGTATTTGTGCTCGTTGCGGTAGCCATCCTGCCCGCCGACGAATGTGCCGTTGAACCACCCGGCGCTTTGCTCGAATACGTAGCCCAGGTTTACGGTCAGGTCTTTGCCTGCCCAAGAGGCGGGGACGGTGACGTGCCGCCTAAACCACACCACGCCGGAAAAGCCTGCGAGGGCTGTGCTTTGCCAGTCTTTCGGGGTTTCCATTTCCGCCCACGCGCTATCGTCGAAGGCCGGCTGACGCCACGCGTCGGTTTGAGCGTACGCGGGGTCGTTGGCCTTGTTTGTCTCCGCGACTTTGGTTGCGTAGTCGGTGAACGCATCCATGGTCGGCGAGTACTTCGGGCTGCGACGGAGGCTGGCGACTGTGCTCCACGGCTGGATGGACGTGTTGCCTTGCGCGCTCTCGATGAGGCCCACAGGGACACCGGTTTTGCGGAAGACCGAACGACCGAAGAACCAGCCGACTGCGCTGAAACCGCCGCTGTCGTATTGATCCCGCTTGCGGAGGGTGTCGGATGTGGCGACTGTCCAGGCTCCCGTGACCGTCGACGCGGGCGTGAACGCGGCCGTGGTGGTGATTGGGAAAAGGCGGATCGAGCCTTCTGCGGCGCTGGGCATTTCGTTCCACCACTGGTCGACACCGGCCATGCCGAAATCCATGTTGGATTGGCCGGAGCAGATCCACACATCGCCGTAGAGCACATTCTTCAATGTCACCGTTTTCGGCCCGGTGATGGTAATGGTGTGTGTCCCGCCAGTCGGCTTTGCCGCCAGCTTCACGAGCCATTTGCCATCGGCGGCAGCGGTGGTGGAGACGGTATCGTTGTCGACGGTGACGTCGACTTTCGCGCCAGGCGTGGTCCATCCCCAGATGGGGCAGGGGACATCGCGCTGAAGCACCATGTTATCGGTGAATAGGCTGTGAACGAAGGGCAGCGCCGCAGTAGCGCTGCGCGGCGTCATGGCCAGCAGCGTGACGGCAAGGGCGGCAAGCAGGAGTGTGCGTATCTTGAGGGACATGTGTTACCCCGTGACTATCAAAAGATAGGCACAATATACGCTAATGAATCGGCGACTCCTGCTGGTGGAGGAGGATAGTTGTAAGATCATTGCACCCCGCCATGGTTCATGCGTCAAACGACGTCTGGTAGCGGCACATTGATGCAGTTCCGGACCCACCCACCTCGAAGACTCGGCGCCCTCCCGAAACGGGATGGAAACTCTGCACGGCAACCGCTGGATGGAGCATCCGAAGATCGATTTGCACACATCTCTAGCATGGTAGTCCGCGAACCGGCAAGGATGCAACGTTACGTTGCCGCTGTCCGCTAAGGATGCCCGCAGGCGAGGCATCCTATCGCATGGCCCCATCTATCGGTACACGCCGTGCTCGCGCCATACTTCGAGGATGGCGTCGTAGTGGTCGAGGGGCATGCCGGTGTAGACGCAGTTGCTGGTGGAGAAGATGTAGCCGCCGCCGGGCATGCCGGACTGGAGAGCATAGAGAGCGGATCCCTTCGCGTCTTCGATGGTGCCGGTGTCGAGCATGGCGCAGTTGACGTTGCCGATGAGGCAGACGCGGTCGCCGCAGATGCGTTTGATTTCGGCGATGTCGACGCCGCCCTGCGGATCGAGCGAGTGGATTGCGTGCGGGTTCGCCTGGAGAAGCTGGTCGAGGATAGGGTTGATGTTGCCGTCAGTGTGCTTGATCACGTAGAAGCCCATGTCACGGTAGCCCCGGGTAAGGCGCGCGAGATACGGCGTCACGAACTCCGAGAAGAGCGTTGGGCTCATAAACGGACCCGTGTTGAAGCAGTAGTCGGCGCAGAGTGCGAATCCATCGAGCCCGCCGTGCTTGCGGTACGCTTCGGCAGTCGCGAGGGCGTGGTCCACATGTCGGGCAGCTTCGGCGTGCACCTTCTCAGGCTCGTCGGCGAGGCGGTACGCGAAATCCATCATCTGCTCACCGTTCGGGATGGAGAATGTAGCGTCGCCGTGCCGCATGATGAAGTACTGGTTGCCGCTGAGTTCGCGAATGGTGTCGATGAGCAGGCAGGTCTCCTCGACACCGTCGGGGTTGGGGTGTACGAATATCGCGCTGTGGCCGTATCGCTTGGCGATATCGATGTATAGCTGCGCCATGTCGAGGCGGTGCAGGCGGCGTTCGCGCTCCTCCATCTGTTGCCACTGGTGGTAGCTGCGATGGGATGGATGCACTTTGCCGAATGCTTCCATGGTCAGGAAGAATACGAGCTCAAAATGCGGGACAAGGCCCAGAATAGGGCGACGCTCCAGCGCGGCGATAAAGCGCTCGCGTGGGGTGGCTGTGGCGGGTGTGGGGGTTTGTAAGGTTGTCATATTTAGTAAATCTTTAGGATGCCCTCGTGCCGGGCGGGCATTTTTTAAGAGTTGAGCTAAAACCCCGGGCTTTAGCCCGGTGGATACAGCGATCTTGTTGCACTATAGGTAGAGCCCGCCGGGCACGAGGGCATCCCTATCAACCAAGCTATA
>DASXUY010000036.1:0-201376 GCA_036504535.1 Capsulimonadaceae bacterium | reverse complement strand
CACCCGTTCCCATTCCGAACACGGAAGTTAAGCCCTCCAGCGCCGACAATACTTGGATCACAAGATCCCGGGAAGATAGGTCGCCGCCAGATTATCTTAAACAAAGCCCCTCGCTACTACAGCGAAGGGCTTTGTTGCGTTATTGCACCCCATCTCATCGATTACCGCCAGCCGTACCGACCACCCAACCCCACTCACCGCCAACCCCCAGCGAAGCTGACAACGGTCCAGCGCGACGCTGGTGCTCGCCGCATAGGCGGCCCGAGCGGCGAGCGCTCCTCCTTCTTTACACCCTCACGCCGCACACCAACTACAAGGTGCCCATTTGATCAAAGAGGGTTATCAGCTGCGCGATATACTGCTGCGACGCCACCGCAGCGCCCGGCGTATCGATTTCGCCGAAATGGTCCTCTCCGTATAGTTTCATCTGGTCAGTTAGCATCTTTTCGTATTTTGCCTTCAGCTTGGTGATCCAGTCGGCACTTGCCGGTAATGGATAGACATTAACGGGTAGGGGTGGTTGCGCAGCGTTCGCAATCTCGGTCGCCTTCCAGACGATCTCTGGCGACGCGGTTGCGCCTGACATACCGGATGTGTGCCTTCCCGTCGGATCAAGCCGTGCGAAAGCCAGCACCGTCTCATCGCGCACGGCTTGCGGGACGAACGTCATCGTGCTTAGTTCCTGGATCGCCTTCCAAGCGTTCAGGTAGTCCGGGTCCGCTGCCACGGCTTTGCGATATTGCGCAAGAGACTCGCTTGATCTGCCCTGCTCTTTGCGAAGCGCGCCAAGCAGATAGTACACCTGAGGTTTTACCGGCGGATGCGACGCCATGTCAGTAAATACCTTTTCAGCGACTGCGGTAGCTTGCTCGGTGCTGAACATGCCCTCGCAGCCGAAACAGTGCGTCTCGACTTCACCAAAGCTTGACGGCATCAGCTCGTAAGCACGTTTCCAGTGTGGCATGGCGTCCGCCAATCGACCCTGGTTTGTCAATTGTAGTGCGATTCTGGCCTGGATGCAGTACGCTCCGCCGAATGTTTGGAGGGATTGCGCATACATCGCAATGGCGCGATCAATAAGCCCAACCTCGACGAACTCGTCGGCCAGTTCCGATCTGCGAACAGCGCTGAGGATCTGGCGGTATTCTGCGGCTTCTCCTGGTCGCCCAGCAGCCTCGACAATCTCCGCGAGCACTGTGTACGCGTACAGCCGACGATGATATTGAGTCTGGCCGTCGGTCGGATCGGTGGACAAGGCGTGCTTGACGGTCGCTTCCGCTTGATCGAGCTTGCCCGCCGCCTTCAGCGCGACCGCCTTCCAGATGAGAGGTCGGACTTCGAAGCGGTCTTTGGCAAACAGCGACTCGAAGTAAGGGATCGCGTCGACGCCCTGTAGCTTGACGAGTAGGGCGAATGCGGGGTCGTCGTCAGGCGTCTCTAGCAGATCGCTCTTGGCGACACTGATAGCCTCGCTCGTTCGGCCTAGATCAGCCAGAGCTTTCGCCGCCATCGCCCCTATAGTGTTCCCGCGGTCGTCCGAGCTAGAGAGGACGTAAGCCAGGTCTGGGACCATCCAGTACGGGAAGCGGTCAAGCAGAAGCAGGACGTCCTTCGGTCGGTTAGCATCCTGATAGATTCCCGCGAGACAAGCAAGCTCGGATGTCGAATTGCCGGTAGGATAATATTGTCGATGGCCCCGAGCGCGAGGCATGCGCTCCTGTTCCATCATTATCATCAATGAAGATTGTTGCGACTCGGGCCGGTTTTGTAGCGCGACACCTGTCACAAGGTTGCGACCAAGCAGACTTTCGGCATCGGCTCCTCGCCCCACATCGCGAAGAATCTGCGCTACCTGCGTAGCGTCCGGGCTTTCATCCGAGCCTTGAGACACTCGCTTAATCGCGTGTGTCAGACCGAGACTGAGCCAGTCGGGCTTGTTTTCCAACTTGCCAATTTTTGCGAGTTGGACGTCTGGACTGCCGGCATCGTAGGCATTACCCACCCGGTAGCGGCCGTAGGGCGACGACTCAGGTGACGTCGGCTGGTCGAGTTGCGTGCGAAGAATCGCCACCGCTTCTTCCACCCGGTCGCCCGCCAGAAGCTCCTGGCACAGATAGTCACGGAGTTGCTGACGCCGCAGGGCGGTCACGGATGGCTTGCCAATGAGAGTGCGGATCTTGGCGATTGCAATGTCCGATTTGCCGACGTGACGCGCAGCTTCTAGATAGGTTGGCCAGAGCGCGTCGTTCTGTTTCTTAGCCATTAGCGCAACGATAAAGCTGTACAATTCGGCCGAATGGCCATCGCCTGCGACCGATGCCGTGTCCAATTCGCTAAAGCTTGAAGAACCGCTTGGGGCCGACAATATCTGGCTTGCGAGTGACACTGAGTCAGCAATCCGACCCGCACTAATCAGCTGTGCAAGGTAAAACATCGCTGCCGTCGAGCGAGGTCCGGAGTCTGCTGCAAATCCGCCCGGGAAGCGTTTCGCCATGGCCTCGTAGAGCGCGGGGGGTGTATCGCGTTCTATGAGAGCCCACTGGGCTTCTTTCAATTGTGGGGCGTTCTCTAGAGCGATAGATCGTACAAGTTTCTTGGTGCGATCACCGCTAACTGACGCGATGACGATGTTTGGCGTCAGGAGCGCCTGCTTTATGAGACTCGCAGCGCTAGCCGGGCCTACAATCGTCACCAGGTCGGGCACCACGAATCCCTGCTGAGTGAGAGTTGCGGGCGCCGATAATTTCTCCTTGAAGGCGCGTGTAACTGTGGCCGGATCGCCGGACGTCGCAATCAGCGCGTCCGAAATCGTGCGCACTGTCATCATGTAGCCGTTGTCGTCGCTAGTACCCAGTAGCCCTTTCAGCGTCGTCAAGTCGCTACGTTGGGCGGCGACATTGTTGGCGAGCATATGGCCGATTAGCTTCAAGACAGTCATTCTTGCAGGCTGTCCCGGCGTACTCTTCGCCCTTGAATCCAGCAGGGCGGATATCTCCTGCCACGCTGCTGGAGGAGGCAGCGCCGCTACGAGTCCTGCGAGCGCCCCGCGTTGACGGTACTCAAATTGAGAATTGCGAGACAAAGATGCGCACCTGACTGCCAGAGCAACCCATTGGATCGCGGCGTCGTGGGGTTTAAGTGCGGCGACCTCGGCTTTGTACTTATCGATATCGGCGGAAAGCTTGGCCGAATTGTCGCCCGGCGCCGTTAGGAGGGGATTCGCGCCAGAATCCGCTGGCGGAAGTTTTTGAAGAATTGCCTCAGCCCCTTGTAGATCAGGGCTCGCGGCGTGGAGCGGGCCAACGGCGAATGCCGATGTTGCAACGACCAGAATCAAACCGAATAGCCTCATTGAGTCCTCGATTTCTGTGTCAACCAACCACACGATGCATGTTTTGAAGTTCTAGATAGATTATAACCTCTTTCGACAGATAAGAATCATAAAATCTCCGACAATATTTTAGGTAATAACACGTGTTATCTCTGCGTCGCCCCACGCAATCCGCGTCGCTCGCCTTTTGAGGCGACCTCTCACGATGGATATTAGCAGAGGTAATCAACAAATATAAACATGCGAGAAGACGCTAAAAACACAATCAATATGTGATACAATATAACTAGA
The DNA here is from genome assembly GCA_036504535.1 of Capsulimonadaceae bacterium. GTDB lineage: Bacteria > Armatimonadota > Armatimonadia > Armatimonadales > Capsulimonadaceae > JARLGU01. The sequence continues at coordinate 197,754 of DASXUY010000036.1, read as the reverse complement.
AAATGAAGATGGTTACGACGCGCGCACTGGGGCTAAAGGAAGACTGTATGTTGGATATTGGAATTGAATATGCATTTACGATCCCTGGAAAAGACAATTATCACGATCAAAGTGTGGTCGAGATTACAATAATATCCGTGGATACTGCGATTCGAAAATGCCAAAATATCCACGTCGGGACGAAGTTCGAAAGGCGCGGTTAGGTAGCGAGTAGGAATTGGCAGGCATACCTGCCGCGACAACGCGATCATTACTAAACTCAGACGCTGGGTCATAATGATCACACATAACAAAACAATTTGCCCTTCATTGACGCAGGAGCCACGTGATGACCGACACCCTTGACCTTTCGACACTGCCTTGGACCGTTGCTGGCTGGACACCGCATGGCTGGCGCTTCTTGCGAGCCATGGAAACCGGCGCAACCTCGCTTGCCGAGATCGCGCCAGTGCCTGCGGTCGTACCGGGTTCAGTGCAGGCGGCGCTCCTGGCGGCCGGAACTATCCCTGACTGGAATATCGGTGCCAACGCTCGGGACTGCGAGTGGGTCGAAAACAGGCACTGGTTCTTTAAGACTGTGGTCCCGGCGGGGACCATTCCTACTGGGCGGTCCGTGCGCCTTGAGTGCGACGGACTCGACTATGCAGGCTGGGTGCTGGTCAATGGTGTCGAGATCGCTGCATTCACTGGCTCATTCGTGCCACATGTTTTCGACCTGACCGCCAACATCGTTGCAGACGGTGATAACATTATCGAAATCGCGTTCGACGTTCCCCCGCGCTGGCTGGGCCAGTTCGGCTACACATCCCGAATCACCGAGTGGAAGCCGCGCTACAACTACACCTGGGACTGGACCGCGCGACTCGTCCAAACTGGCATCTGGGACGAAATCCGGCTGGTATTCGCCGACACCGGCGAAATATCGGAGCTGAAAATAAGCGCCTCACTCGACATCAACTCGAACCTGGGATCGCTCGACATTCGCGCCGATATCACCGGTGATGGTGCAGCGAGTGCGACCATATCGCTCGCGGGCTCATGCGGCCTCGTGCTCGATGAAACCGTCGCGATTGATCGTCTCGCAACAGGCGTCACCTTTGGCGATTTCGCTGTGAGCCCGTGGGGGCCCAACGGCACCGGTGAACGTGCTCTCTATCAAGTCACAGTCGAGTTAGTCGATGCCAATGGCGCTGTACTTGATCGGCAGTCGCGTCAGGTCGGTTTCCGCAGCGTAATATGGGAGACAAATCCCGGCGCTCCAGACGGTGCCGACCCTTGGCTTTGCATTGTGAACGGGCAACCGCTGTTCCTGCAAGGCGTCAACTGGACTCCGATCCGGCCGAACTTCGCCGACGTCACCGCCGCCGAATACCGGCAGCGCCTCGAACTGTATCGCGATCTCGGGGTGAACCTTCTCCGCGTCTGGGGCGGCGCATTCCTCGAAAAGGACACCTTCTACGACATCTGCGACGAACTTGGGATTATGGTCTGGCAGGAGTTCCCGCTCTCATCGTCGGGCGTGGACAACTGGCCGCCCGAAGACCCGGACGCCATCGACTCCATGGAGGTCATTGTCCGCTCGTACATCAAGCGCCGATCTTACCGAGCCTGCCTCATCCTCTGGTGCGGCGGTAACGAGCTTCAGGGTGCGCTCGACGGCACCAAGACCGGCGTCGGCAAGCCTGTCACGCTCGACCATCCGATGATGACCCGTATGAACGCCATCGTCCGCGAACTTGATCCAACTCGCCGCTTCCTGCCGTCGTCATCGTCCGGCCCTCGCTTTATGGCCGATCGCGCCGATATGGGCAAAGGTCTTCACCACGATGTCCACGGCCCATGGGCGCTCGGCGACATGACCATGGATCAATGGCGCGAATACTGGACCAGCGACGATGCCCTGTTCCGCTCCGAAAGCGGTGCACCGGGCACCAGTTCCGCCGATCTCATCCGCGCCTACCTCGGCGACTACGCCGAAACGCCAGGCACCCTTGACAACGAGATGTGGCGACGAACATCCTGGTGGATCGAGTGGCCCCATTTTGTCAAAGAACTCGGCCGCGAACCGAACAACCTCGACGAATACGTCGCATGGAGTCAGGCGCGTCAGGCGACCGCCCTCGCCATCCTCGTCGACGCCGAAAAGCACCGCTTCCCAGCCGTCGGCGGCGTCCTCCTCTGGATGGGCCACGATGCGTTCCCATGCACAGCGAACACATCGATCATCGACTTCTGGGGCCGCCCCAAACCCGCCGCCCTAGCGGTTGGCAAAATCTGGAACCGTAAGGCGAGTTAGCTGACACCAACGCTAAAGGACTCGACGGCGTTACAGTCGCTCGGCCAATTGATGTGCTTGACATGGTTATACGGCGAGTGTTACAATCCCGAACTGCTTTTGCGGGCCTGTATTAATTGCGAACAGGTCGCTGCGCTGCCTTGTTGGAGCCAGCGACTGAGTAGGAGTGCTATATGAAAACGCTGGTCGCGAGAGTCATTGCGCGTCGTCTTGGGCCTTGGATGGTCTGCTTCTTGGTGTGCGGGTTCGTCGCGCTCGGCGCTTCACCGGTCACGAGCGCTAAGGTCAAGCCCAAAACGCCAAAAGCGGCGGTGCCCGGCGGGGCAAACCAGGTACAAGGGTTAACCGGCAAGCTTGGCGACATGCTGTTTGACGGGCGATGGCGGTTTCAGGCGATCAGTATCACTCCAGTCACATCCTATACTATGACTGTTCCAAGGAGTGAGCAGGACTATGCTTTGTGGCACGATGTCGCTGAGTACGATGATGCGTCGCATACGTTCACTCCAAAAGCAGGCTATACGTTCTTCGCCGTCAAGTGCCGGGTAAAGAATGGCCAGAAGCAAACAGAGCAGCTTGACTGCTATTCCGACAGCCCCAAGACTGCCCTGACCGATGCTGGTGAAAACTCCTTTCCTCCGTTTGCATACGACATGTACACCAGCAGCCCACTTACTACAAAGGCAATGCTGCCAGGCTCGGGGGCGGATATAACGGTACTATTTGCGGTCGACTCCACGACCAAACCCCAATCCATGGTCTTTACGCTCAAAAATTGGTCCAGCCACACTGGCAATAATGTTCGCGTTAAGTTGAATTAGCGTGACGTCAAACTTTGGTGTCGATGCGGCCAGTCGCTTGGCGCGTGGTTCGATTGAAGTAGAACAATCCAAGGAGCACATAAGAGAAGCGCATAACCTAATATGCCCGTGGCCACCCTTACCCAAAAATAGCCAGCGCGGCTAAGGAGCGCCTCTTCTCCTAACTGTCTAGTACCGCTGTGATGCTACCGGGGTAAACTAAGCCATGCAGAAGCTTAACCTTTTCAATACTCTCACGCGACAAAAAGAAGAGTTCACGCCCGCCGACGGCGCGACGGTACGCATGTACTGCTGCGGCCCGACCGTCTACAACTACGCTCATATCGGGAACCTGCGCACCTACCTGTTCGAGGACCTGCTGCACCGTGTCCTCCTCCGACGCGGCTGGGGTGTCAACCATGTGATGAACATCACCGACGTCGGCCACATGACATCGGACGCCGATGCCGGCGAAGACAAGATGATGAAGGCAGCGGCGCGCGAGCAGAAGTCTCCTTGGGAGATCGCCCGCTTCTACGAAGATGCGTTCCTTAATGATCTCAACCGCCTCAATATCATCCGCCCCAACGTCACCCCGCGCGCTACCGAGCATGTCACGCAGATGATCGCGCTCATACAGCGCCTCGAAGCGGCAGGTTTCACCTATCGCACCACCGAAGGCATCTACTTCGATACGGCGCGGGATCCTGGATACGGGAAGCTGGCCGATCTTGACCTCGCGGGGCAGATCGCCGGGGCGCGCGAGGAGGTGAATATTGACCTCGAAAAGCGTCACCCTGCCGACTTTATCCTTTGGTTTACAAACAAGCCCACACATATCATGAAGTGGGAATCGCCGTGGGGGGTAGGGTACCCCGGATGGCATATCGAGTGCAGTGCGATGAGCATGACCTACCTCGGCGACACGCTCGACATCCACTGCGGCGGTATCGACCATATCCCTGTTCACAATACAAACGAGATCGCGCAAAGCGAGTGCGCTACGGGCCACCCGTTCGCCCGATTCTGGATCCACGGCGCATTCCTCAACGTCAAAGGCAGCGGCGGGCCGGGGCACGCTAAGATGGCGAAAAGCGGCGAGAACTTCATCACCGTGGACCGCCTCATCGAGCGCGGCATCGACCCACTTGCGTATCGCTATCTCTGCCTCACTGCGCATTACCGATCCGAGTTGGCGTTTTCGTGGGAATCCATAGCCGGCGCGCGTAAGGCCTTGGAGCGTGTCTACGAAATGCGTCGTCGCGTCGGTGAGCGCGTGGCCGACGATCCCCTCAACCCTACCGACTTCAACCACGCCCATGCGCAGGTCGAAAGCGCTCTTGCCGATGACCTCAATGCGGCCCGCGCCGTCGCAGTGCTGCATGAAGCAGGCTCCTACCGGCTGTGGCGAGAGTTCGACGATATCTTCGCGCTGGACCTTGAAACGCGCTCGCGGACACCACGTGGTGACGAACCATTGCCCGCCAACATCGCGGTACTCGCAGCCGAACGCCAAGCGGCACGTACTGCTCGCGACTGGGCGGAGGCGGATCGCATACGCGAGAAGTTGGAACTGAGTGGTTATGTGGTTGGCGATGGTGTCGGAGGTACGGAAGTGAGGCGTCGGCTGGTATAGTTACCTTACTGCCCGATGCCGCATCGACGGCGATTGGGCGTAAAGATTGGGACGCGTTAAGGAGTTGCCCGCGCGCCTGACGAGGAGAGCGATGCCAGAGGAACTATCCATACCCACCGAGCAGATTCCAGACTTTTTCGCACGGCTTGGGATTAAGTACAGCGTGACCCTCACTGAGACCGATGAGGCGTCGTGGACCTACAAAGTGCGATTTCGGTACGACGCCCGCGAGCTTGACGTCGACTACGAAGACTTCGACGACAACGCGCCAGATGTAGTCGCCTTCGAGACGCTCGACGAGCTAGCGGCGGCAGCTGTCTGCGTAGAGATATCCGCAAACCTCTGGGAGTGGTGCAGCGCCTACTACGGCCTGGAACCGCACAGCCCCGTTATTCAGGCGCCCGAGGAAGAGTATCTCATTCAGCGCCGCAAGGCTAAGGACCTGAAAGGGTTCCTCGGCGATGTCGAATACAAAGCGCTGCTCTTTAGAGTGGAAAGACTGTACGAGTAGGCAAGCCCGCATCGTCGCGTGGTGACGAGCCTTCTACAGCTTGGCGAGTTCTGCCCGCGCATAATCGCCAGGAGACGCCTGCTCCTCTTCCGGGTTGCGGCTCTTCGGCCGAGCCGGGTCTAGCTGCGATGCGCGCTGCAGGTGGATGCGCGCTTCCTCCTCGTCTTCAATCGCCAGGTAGCAGCCGCCAAGTATCGCTTCCCGCAATGCATCGTGAGGCTGGAGTTCAAGGGCGCGCTCATACAGCGGGATCGCATCCGATACGTTGCCGACCATGGTCTTCAAGCGCGCCAAACTCACCAGAGCTTTGTGGTAATCCGGCAGCACCGCCAGCGCCCGCTCGTGCAGTTCGATTGCCTTTTGCCAGTTCTCCTCTTGCTCGTAAGTCCCCGCCACGTTTACGAGCAGCGATGGGTTGTCCGGTGAATATGTGAGCGCTTGGTCCCAAAAGTGCCGAGCCGACTTCGTGTCGCCCATGTGGATTGAGCAAAGACCTAGCTCAAAGTACGTGTCGCTGAGCAGTCCCGGATCGTCTCCTGCCGCACGAGTCGCGGTGAGGAACTCACGGCGAGCTGCTGCGTAATCATCCTGTTGCTTCATCAGCTGCCCGATGTTGAACCGTGCAAGGAAGAAGTCCGGGTCGCGTGCCAGCGTCTGGCGGTAATAGCCCACCTTCTCCTCGGTCGTTCGCACCAATCGTTTCGCCTTCAGGAATAGCTGATACGCCGCAAAATCGTCGGTAATGTGCAAGAACTCAGGGCCAAGGTACGCTGGGATCTCAACACCCAGCGGCGCCAGAATGCTTTCGGCAACGGCGAATGCGAGGGCAAAAAATCGGTCCGGATCGGTGACGTTTAACACACGCGTATCGGTGTGTGCGGGATCAAACGCATCGAAAATGAAAGCGTCCGGTGTCTCGAACTGCCGATCGGAGAGCCGCAATACTCGTGGCGCCACCTCGACCGAACGCAAAGCGGCAGTTTCGTCTCGCACCACAGTCAGCATGCCGTCAACAATCGCAGCCGTTCCCGCCGGTGCGCGATCCGCGATCCGCGAAAGCTGTTGCTCGCTTGCGGGGCGTACAGCTGCTGAGCGCACCGTGTCTCCGCTGAGCTGTGCGTAAAGGTCGGCGCACTGCGCGTTCCCCTGCGGCGGCAGCGCCTCAATGAGGCTCTCGACAGCGAAGACTAGTCCGTTTTCGAACAGCCACAAGTCGTCGCCAGCATTATCAACGCCCCAAGGCGCGAACACGATACGAAGTGTGTCGTCAATCATAATGGTAAAGCTTAGCGGAAAAGGCGAGTGAGCTGAAGCGAGAAGCCTGGGAGGACATCGTCAACCGCGAGCGTGTCTTCGCGCATCAGCAGGATGGGTTCGGCACCTGAGAGGTAAACGGTGAGCGTTTGCTCTTCTGGAATGATCAGGAGCCCGACTTTAGCGCCGTACTCAAGCCAGCGAGCCATCTTCTTCTTTAAGCCGCGCAGGCTGTCGCGGGGAGATTTAGTTTCAAGCACAAGATCAGGCGGCCCGGTCACAAATCCGTCTGGATTGAGTTCCGCGATACGCTCCTTGCGGACAAAAGCAAAGTCAGGTGCAAGCACGGTGTCCGGATCGCGAGCGAGCAGGAACCCCGATTCGGCGGCGTAGCACTCGCCCATATCGTGCTCTAGTACGTAGATGGTTACATACGCGGCCAAGTCGTTGGTGTAAAGACCATGAAATCGGCTCGTCTGTGACATCGGTATAAGCTCTCCTTTGATGAGCTCGAACCGATACCCCTGGCCGTCCAGCCGTATCAGGTCGTCCTGTGTATAGATCTTCGATTGCTCAACCTGTATCGCGCTCATCTATACTTTACACTCCACGGAACCCGCCGAATCCGGAAAGGCTACCGTTACGCTATTCCCCAATCGTCAGCACGGACATTAACGCTTCTTGCGGGATTACAAACTGTAGACTGGAAGACATCGCTAGGGACAATTAGCGCAAGGGTGGAATTTTGAGAGCCCAATCGGCAACTTCCTTATAACCCCCAGCAATAGCCACCAAGGTTCTTCTAGCCGTTTGAAGATGCTTTTCACTATCAGCTAGGCCAAACTTCTCTCCGGGGTGGAAAATCTTCAATGTGGTTGGATCAGCGGAATTATCAAGTCCCAAATACGGATATTCGGTATTTTCCTCGCCATCAGATGCGAACTGATTCTTTCCGGGCGCAGACGGAGCTAGTCGTTCAATCGCTATTATTGCTGATCGCAATGATCCGTCCTGGGCATCAACGATTGGAATGATTCCTTTGAGTACAGCGTGGTTTGCGATGTCGTCCAGTGGTTTATGCGTGGAAAACACCTTATCCCACCAGCCCATTGAATTGTTCAGCAGAATCGAGGTCTTGATCGCAAGCTCCACTGCTTTCGCAGACGATGTAATCGCGGCGGCAAATCGATGATTAGCATGCATGATGCATGCATCATCAAAGTGCCTAAGGGCTTCAAGGTAAAAGCTCTTTGCTACGTCACCGCTCGAGGGAAACAATGTCAACGTCCATGTCCCTTTAGTACGGTCTCCACATTCGCATTTACGAAGGAAAGCGGACTCCCTTCGTTATGTATTACGTGCCTGTTTTCTTTCTCAAGATTTCGAAGCTGCTGGCTGAAATACCCCATAGGATAATCTACGACTACCATATACGCTTTGCGCACTTCGTCCAAAATATCAATCAGCCAGTTCTTATGGCTGGCATCCTCGATACCATGAGGATCCTCAATGTCTTGGCGCTTGACAAAGTAAATTGTCAGATCGCCTCGTAGCGGAAGCTCGTTTGTGCTGGCAAATGACACCGCCCCTGGTCCATCCCAATCGTCTACGACCTCAAGCATGTCAATATTTAGGCTGCCATTATCGGAAAGCAGCGGCCCAAATACCACGACAGCGCGGAGCTTGTCGCCAAGAGCCTGCGAGTGCTCGGCGGTAAGTTTGACAATTGCGTTATTCTCGTATCCAGGAATGCGAGGCTGACTAGGCGCGAGCCCTGATGAACTCGACGCTGACATGTTTGAAGTTGATTCGAAAAAATCGTATGCCATTGCAATCCTCCAATATCATCAACAATAGATGTTCTCAGATTATTCCCCAATCGTCAGCACGGACATAAACGCTTCTTGCGGAATCTCCACGCTGCCGATGGCCTTCATGCGCTTCTTGCCTTCCTTCTGCTTTTCAAGCAGCTTGCGTTTGCGCGTGATGTCGCCGCCGTAGCATTTCGCGATGACGTTCTTTCGCATGGCGCTAATCTGCTCGGATGCGATCACCTTGCTGCCTATGGCGGCTTGGATCTTCACTTCGAACATCTGGCGCTGGATAATCTCTTTGAGCTTTTCGGTCAGCAACTTGCCGCGAGCATACGCCTTATCGCGGTGTGTGATGAACGAGAGCGCGTCCACAGGGTCGCTGTTGATTAGGATGTCCAGCTTCACCAGTTTGCTTTCCTGGTAGCCGGCGAATTCATAGTCGAACGACGCATAGCCCTTCGTTCTAGATTTCAGCTGATCGAACAAGTCCATCAGGATTTCGTTGAGCGGCAGCGTGTAGTGGAGCACGACACGCCCTCGCGGCGCATGCTCCATGGTCTTGTACTCGCCTCGCCGTTCGCGCGCCAGTTCCATGACCGTACCGACATAAATAGACGGAACGATGATGGTGGCGTCCACCAGCGGCTCCTCGATGTGCTGGATCGTCTGGGGTGGCGGAAGATCCGCCGGGTTGTCGATTTCGACGACATCACCGGTGGTCTTAAACACCTTGTAGATCACGCTCGGTGCCGTCGCGATCAGCGAAAGATTGAACTCGCGCTCCAGACGCTCCTGCACAATGTCCACGTGCAACAGCCCAAGGAACCCGCAGCGAAAGCCGAAGCCGAGAGCGGCGGACGATTCCGGCTCGTAGGTGAGCGACGCATCGTTCAGTTGAAGGCGCGATAGTGCTTCCTTCAAGTCCTGGTACTGGTTCGAGTCGATTGGATACAACCCGCAGAACACCATGGGCTTGGCTTGCTTGTAACCAAGAAGCGGCTCGGTGGCTCCTTTATGGGCTGCTGTGATCGTGTCGCCGACACGGCAGTCGCCAACGGTCTTGATTGCGGCCGTAAGATACCCGACCTCGCCAGGGCCGAGGCGGTCCGACTGGCGCATACGGGGCGAGAATGTCCCGACGCTGACGACTTCGAACGTCTTGTTCATCGCCATCATGCGGATTTGCGAACCTGGCTTTACTTCGCCATCGACGACGCGGATGTAAGCGACGACACCCAGATACGCATCGAAGTGACTGTCGAAGATCAGCGCGCGGAAGGGCGCGTCGGGATCGCCCGATGGAGCTGGGACGCGAGTGACAATCGCTTCGAGGATCTCCTTGATGCCGATCCCGGCCTTCGCTGACGCCCGAATCGCCTCGGTCGCGTCGATCTGAAGCACTTCCTCAATCTCTTCGGCCACTCGGTCGGGGTCAGCGGCAGGCAGGTCAATCTTATTGATGACGGGCACCAGCGTAAGATCGGCGCTCATTGCGAGGTTGACGTTCGCCAGAGTCTGCGCTTCGACTCCCTGCGCGGCATCGACCACCAACACGGCACCTTCGCACGCATTGAGGCTGCGAGATACTTCGTAGGTGAAGTCGACGTGCCCTGGGGTATCGATGAGGTTCAGCTGGTAGCTCTGGCCATCGTCTGCGACATATTGCAAGCGGACAGCAGCCATCTTGATGGTGATTCCGCGTTCGCGTTCAATGTCCATCGAGTCGAGCAACTGCTCCTGCATGTCCCGCTTCTGGACTGCTCCCGTGAACTCTAGAATGCGGTCTGCCAACGTTGACTTGCCGTGGTCGATGTGGGCGATAATGCAAAAATTACGTATGTGGTTCTGTGTGTCGTCTGCCATAGTTTTCGGATATCTATTGTACCTTAGGCCTGTACGACGGGGATGACCTGCACACGCGTGAATGAGGGCCAGTAGAACGAAACACTTACCTGACGCGCGCCAAGCACTTATTGGTGCGCGACGCCGAGCCTGCGGGCGACTATGTCGGGGATGGTGGGCGGGTAGAACAGCTTGGGCTGCTGATTGACATGCGGATCGACCTTGTGAATTAGGTCGGGGACGGCGTCGATGAGGTAATCTTGAAGTTGCGTTAGCTTGACAATACCGTCCGACGGCCTGAGCTGCTTGAAACCGTCGAGGATTGCGTGTGTGAACGCGCCTCCGTTCCATGCATCCGCCTCGAAGCTCTCTTCATTCGGCATCGACGCTGTGAGCGTAAATATATTAGCGTCACGAAACCCGCGAAGCACTTCGTTCTGCGGGTCCCATCCCCGGTTTGCCTCGACCTTCATGAGCTCAACGTCTACTCCGCCGCTGAAGCAGTGGTCGAGCATCACGAGCACGTCGCGGCACGGGAAGTTAACCAGGTCTTGCAGGATCGAGCCCCACGACAGTCCCGACGAGTCCAGAGCGCTCAACTGCACATCCCACGGCGCAAAATAGAATCCCGTTTTGTTGTAGATGCCGTGACCCGAAAGGAACAGTATAACGATATCGTTAGGCGCAATCGCTGCTTTGATCTTGGTCAATTCGCTACGTATGCGTCCCTGGCTTGCCTGCTCATTCGTTAGCAGCGACACTGTCACGCTATCGGCCAGTTTGCCGCCCCCCTGCATGCGGTAAAAGTCGGCGATCTTCGTGGCATCACGGTCGGGCCATGAGAGAGGCGCATCCTGGTTGATCGCGTCCGATTTGTACTTCGATACGCCTACCGCAAGCACGTAAAGCCTCCGTGGCTGAGCTATCTCGCGCGGCGGAACATAGGTGACGACAACGCTCACCGGCGCGCTGTCTCCGGCCGGGCTGGATGCGACTACGGAGATCACGTTGTCTCCAGGAGTGAGCTGCGCGGTCACGATCCTCTCGCTTGCGGACGGTCCCGCTATCACTTCGCGAATACGGCGAGACGTTGTCGGTCGGTTAACGTGGACCTGCAGCTCAACATCGTCCGTGATTTCGCCCACCACATTTAGCCGCATCTGCACCGACGCAGTCCGTGCTTGATATTTCGCTCCGGCTAGAGTGGCTCCTTCGACACCCGTGATCGATACGACCGGGAGGCGGGCGGCATCGTTCGTGACCAGGCGATTGGTTTCGATGATGCGGCGAGGCTTGGATGCTACAGCGGCGGTCTTCGGAAGCGACTGCACTGCCGCAATTGCGCTCTCGACGCTCCCATTTTCCAGGATGCGGCACACTACATCAGGGCGATAGTAGCGTTCACGGAACTGGTAAGCACGGTTGAAGTCCGCTGCGAGGTCTGCGCCCCGATTCACCTGCCACCCAATAAGATCGTCGCCGCCAGGGGACGCCGCGTAGTAGCCGTAGTGCTCGTTCCACGCCACCCAGTCGTCGTCAGCCCCTTCGAATACAGTTATCAGCGCTTCGACCACGTTCTGCTGCCCGAGTAGGGTGTGCCCGATATCGGAAAGGCTCCACACGCGCACCGTCTCGTCGGATGCGCCGGACGCCAGGTACCGTCCGTCGGGTGACACGGCGAGTGCGAGGATAGCTCCCTCGTGGCCGCTGAATGTGCGCACGAGCTTAGGTTTCGCTGACACGTCCCATAGAGTGAGCGTAAGATCCGAGCCGACGATCACCTTCCCGTCGGGGGCGAACGCGACCGCCTTCACTTGATCGCCAGCTTGCGCCGGGATTCGTGCTTTCGCCACCCCTGAGTCGTCGCGCACATAGACCGTTGAGCCGTCCGCCTCCACAGCGAGCTTCAGTCCCTGTAGCGTCTTCACTGGCTTTGACCATGCCGCAGGGCGTGTTCCAGCGGCGGTTCGCTGTGCGTTCTGAAAGTCGAACGCGTGGTTGAAAGGCTTGCCGAACGTATCGCTCCACGCCACCTTGCGGCTATCCGGCGACCAGCCGAGCGAGAACACGGGCGCCCCTTTCCCGTGTAAGTGTTGCTGCGACTCGCCGGTCTCACTGTTCCATAGCTCGATGCCGCCAAGGCCGTCTCCGCTGGCGATACTGCGGCCATTCGGTAGAAACGCCACAGAGAACACCGTCGTCGTGTGGCCCGCAAACGTCGCGAGAAGCTCCGTGTCTGCTACCGACCAAACGCGGACACCGAAATCGACACCAAGCTCGCCGCCGCCGACAGCAAGCCGGGCGCCGTCGGGGCTGAACGAAAGACACGTCACCGTATCGCGCTGGCGCGGCAAGGTTTGGTCGCTACCCTTTGCCGGGTTCCACAAGTGCACCGTGTTGTCGCGCCCTCCGAATGCGATGGTGCCCGACCGCGACCACGCGACCGAGAGCACATCCGCCGCCGCGCTAATGGCCTTGCCGTCGCCGCCGCTAACGCTCCAGATCTTAACCCCGCCGCCTTCGGTTGCCGCCGCTACCTGCTGACCGTCGGGAGCGAATGCCACTGCGTAGGCGTAGAGGCGTGTCCGATTCTTAACCACCGACTTTTGCCACAATTCACGACCTGTGGCAGAGTTCCACAGTCTCACGGTGCCATCCCCTCCGCTCGACGCCACTTGGGAGCCATCGGGGGAGAACGCGAGACCTGTGACGAGGCTTTTGTGCCCAATGAGGCGCTTGGTGATCTGACCGGTCGTGAGGTCGAAGAAGAGGATATCCGCGGAAGCTCCCGAGAGACCGATGGCGAGGGATTTGCCGTCGGGGCTCAACGCCACGGAATAAAGCTCACCTTCGTCGCCAACGCCAATCTGGTACCGCAGAGTTCTGATCTGGTGGCCGTCAGTTACGGACCAGACGCGAACGACCTTGTCCTTGCCGACGGAGATAACCGTCTGGCCGTCCGCAGTGCACGTAAGGGAGCGAACTTGCGACGTGTGTCCTTGTGGTTCCACACGCAACATCGGCACTGTGTCCGCAACTACCAGGTGCGGCACAAGGCCGAGAAGCGCAATGACGACGCCGAGGATGATACGCAAGGCCATATCTGCCCTACAGTGCAAGCCCGACGCCAAGAGCGAAGCGTGTCAGGTCGTTGCCGCGATCGCGCACGAACCACTGGCTGGCATTAAGCGACATGGTTTTGCTGAACTGATACGAGCCTTGGACAAATGCGGTAAACGAATACGAGTTCTTGCCCCCCGAGGTGTCGTTGAATATGCCTGGGGCAACTTGAAAGCCAAACGCGTGCGGAGCATCGGGAAGAATGCGAGTCGAGTCGAACTCGTAAATCGCGAACGCCGAATACGCCTGCCCCGACGTGCTCGTCGACGCAACCCGCGATAGCTGAAGGGCGACTTCCGGCGCTACGTACTGCCGCGCCTCGAGCTGGTAGAGGTCGCCGCCGTGGCCTTTGGTCCAATACCAGCCGCCGATTTCCGTCGACTTCGCGGAGCGCGGATTGCGGAAGCCCAGAGTTGCGCTCACCAACCCGCCAGCGTTGGTACTCGTACCCGATGTGCCTGCGCCAAATGTTCCGGCGCTATTGAATACCGCCACAGGATACACTCCGAGGGCGCCGTAGTTGGTCGCAAGCTTCACAGTATTTGCCTGATGACGTCCGGTCGCAGTGAAGCCTGGATTTGTTGTAAATCCAAACTGCGCATGGGCCGGGGCAGACCCGAGCCCCAAGATTGTTAGGGCGGCAACTGCGATCGTAGATTTGAGAAAGCTCACTCTGCGCCTCCAATTAGTATCAAAATCGAACATGTTTCGTGGCGACTCGCCACCGATTGACGGCCTGGTCCAGTGTCTTCGTCACGTTTGTGGGTTGATTGCCACAGCCGTCTCTAACGTGTCTGTAATCACCGTCGCTCCGCAACCTGGATCAATCGATGTGTCTGAGCTTGAGCTAACAACCTCGGTTGCGATGTTAATGGTGCCGTCCGCCGCTGGGCCGACCGCTATGTTCTGTCCGTATACCGCACCACTGAACGTTGAGAATGTGGTCGCAGGCTGCAAGATGAGAATATCAATCGGCTTGCCTGTCAAGCCAAGCTCGACGATACGAGGAAGGGTCGGCGACGAGTCCATTGCGTAAACGACGCCATTTGCCACCGATACAGCGGCGTAAGCGGGAAGCGGTATCCCTAGACCGGTAACATTGAACGCCGACACCGCAGTTCCTGCCGCATCGTACTTCGCGATCTTTGTACCGCCCACATACACGCTACCTTCATCGTCTGCGGCAATCGTCGCGCCGTTTGCCGTCGCGGGAAGAATGGTCGCGGAGACTGCAAATGAGCTTACGATGTTGAGAGAGGCGTCATCGAGCTTGCTCACACGGAACGTCCCCCCTGCGAGCTTATCGAGGACGTACGTATACGTTTCGCCAGTCATAAGCGTCGCAGACGCCAGGCTCTGGATGTTCGTGAATGTGATCGGTGAAGAATACAGCGTCTTCGGCGTCGGGGAAGCAGTAGGAGCGCCGAATTCGGTCACGGTGGTCGCATTGGCAAGCACCAAGCCCGTGCTGTTTCGCGTTATATACTGGAACGACCCGCCCGTTGCGGGTTTCGGAATGATAAAGCGCTGGCTGGCGTCCTCTGCCACCACTCCAACCGTGAACGCCTTAACTAGCGTGTCGGCAGGCGGAGGGGCGCCTGGGTTTGCGCCCAGGAATGACGGCACCGCAATGTAGACGGTCTGCTTGGATGCATTCTTGAGGTCTTTGCCGATGGTCACAGGGGGAAGGAAGTTCGATATCGCAACCGCGCGAGGGTTCGCCCCTGATCGCGGCCGAACGAGGGCTTCGACCGAGTTGCCGCCGCATGGGTCAGTGATGCCTGTCGTGCTCCCGCCAACTGCCTTCTGAACGACACCGGTCGTGTTGGGCTTAACCACAATGAACGATGCGCCCGCAGGCGACGTGCCCGACACCGCGCCTACCGCAGTCGGCGACTCCGTGTCGACAATCTTCACGATGCCATTGAGGCCGCTTGCGGGTGCCACAATGCGCGCTCGAACCTTAGGCCCGGTGAATGTAGTGATGCCGTTGGATGCGCTGCCGCCGCCAAATGTGCCAAGGCTGAACGAGTCGCTGCTCGACCACACCATCTTGGAATCGTCAACGAGCACTGTGTTGCCAGCAGCATCTTGAGGCGTTGCGCTGAGGTCAACATAGTCGCCAATCGTGATATCTGAACCACTGTGGCCCGGGCTGAACGTCACCGACGTCGCGATCTTGGTGACGTCTGACGCCAGGCTGACCGAGAACACGTTCGTACCTGTCGTTATCGGCACCGGCAGCGACGTTCCCTTAGCCTGTTCGATAGCTCCGCCAGCGTTCCCTGCGGCGTCGACGACAGTTCCAGCAGGATAGGCGCGCGCCGTAAAATACACACTCTGCCCAACCGGTAACCCGGTGATAGATCCTGTGGTCACCGAGGTCGAGCCTGTTGGAGGGGTGAGCACCAGCACCGAGGAGGCCGCGATGCGTGGCGGCGGCGCGCCAACGTTCGTGAGCGACGCAGTTACGACAATGACACCGCTCGCAAGTGGGATAAGGCGCGGCTTGAGCTTCGCCTGGGCCGCAGTCGGCCAAGTCACGCTCACCGTAGCCTGCCCCGCCTTGTTGCTCGGTGACAGCGGCGACCCAGAGTTCGACCCGCCACCGCCGCAGCCAACGATCCACAGGACCGTGCCGAGAATCGCTCCCAAAGCAATAATGTGCTTGTATTTCATTGGCTTCTCCCGAATATCGTCGAACGAGTCGTTTTGTGCATATCGCACGCTTCGCGCGAACCTCATCATGGACATCGATATATCGCCCGTCGCCTCTTCCTCCCCTCGCCTTATCCTAGGAGAGGGGCCGGGGGTGAGGTCTTCGCAACAACTTTGCCTAATTTACGCCACGCTTCTGATGTACCGTCCGCCTAGTTCACTGTGCCTGTGGCTGATCCTTGATTCGATACGACGGACACGCCTGTCAGGGTGCCAGTTTTGCCGCTCACGTAGTCCTGTCCCGTGATCGTTAACGGGCCGCCGATTGTCGTTCCGGCAGTAAGCACGCCATCAGACACCGATATCACCGACGACGCGGCTCCCGTAGGCGACCACTTGATCGTGGCGTTTGATGAATCGATTGCCGTAACGAACACGTTGTTCTTATCGTAAAGGTCGACCTCAAGGGGAACAACGCTGCCGGGTGGTACACCGCCGGGCCCAGATTGTATCAACTGCGCCAAGTTTGTCGGCGATGCAGGCTTGACCTTGAGCGAGTACAAGTTCCCTGCCATATCGCAGCTGTCCGATGCCGTCGCGCCGGATACCACGAGGGTGCCGCCTGTTGCGTTCACACCAAGAGGCGTTCCTGTGCCGCTCGCGGTTCCGTAGGCGGTGACCTTGACGGCGAACGTTTGCGGGCTTGCCGTCAGGTTCAGCTGCGCGAACGTTACCGTGATCTGGCCCGGCGATGTTGCCGGAGTCGCGGGCGTTGGCCATGTGACTGGCCCCACCTGCTGCACAGTCGCGGTGCCAGCCGCGGTAACGGCAACGATTACCGACTTGGTGCCGGGAGGCGGGTTGGAGATCGTGAAAGTGACAGAGCTTGTCGGTGACGTCAGCGTCTGAACCGTGACGCCGATTGTGCCCGTCTTGTGCGACTCCGGGTCGGTAGCAGTAATGATCGTCGAAGCGACTGTCGTCCCCACCGGAAGCGTTGCTGGCATAATGACCCCGGTGTTGGCGTCCACCGAAGCCGCGCCCGTGTTGCTGCTCGACCACTTGATCTGTCCTGTCGAAACCGTCACCGGGTTTTGTGCAGGAGTGCCGTCAACAGGCGTCGCGATCAGCGGGCCAGTGGGCGCACTGCCGGATTTCAGAAACAGCGAACCGCCAGACACCGACAAGCCCACTGGCGGGCTGACAATGATGTGGTCGATTGTTGACACGAGGTTGATCGCTGGCGGCGAGTTGTTGTCGCCAGGCTGCGTCTGCAGTATCTGGGTCACCGACGCTAGCGGGACAAGGCTTCCGGCGACTGGCAGCGTCACGGGAACCGCATATGCCTTGATCACAACGGTCAGCGTACCAACCGGTAAACCAGTGAACGTTGCCGTTGTTGCAGGGAAATTGATCACCTGCTGCGCCACCGGTGTGGCAGGGTCTGTGTCATAGATCGAGATGACATACGACTTCGCGGCTGCGGGGAGGAGCTTTGGTGACGCAACGCTCGATGTCGTCGCGACTGGCCATGCGATTCGGAAGGTCACTTTCGCGAGTCCCTTGGACGTGGCCGATGTGCCGCCCGACCCGCCGCTGCCTGCGCAGCCGCCGAGTAGTGATATCATGATGACGAGGGCGATGAGCGTGATAAAGCGTGACATAATCCCGTGTCCTCCGATCATATGATGACCACCGTCCCGCCAGCTGATCGAAGCTTAAGCGTGGTCGATGCCGAAACTGTTGGGTCTGCGGTTGATGTGGCAGTAATCGTTACCAGGGTGCCGTCAGGAGCAGTAACCGGGGCCGTGTACTTGCCGGTTGCAGCGTCGATGGAGCCCGCGCCAGTCACCGTCCAGTTGATCCGCGCGCGAGTGTCGCTCACCGACGTAGATGCTGGGTCGCCCGCGACAGTCGCCGCGAACGTTACGCTACGGTTAACCGATAACTCGCTTCCCGAGGGGCTGATCGACGAAACTGCGTAGCCCACCGTCACCGTGACCGTGCCAACCTTGCTCGGGTCGGCCTTGCTGGTGACGACGATAACCTGAGTGTGCGATCCGCTAAGGGGGAGAACCGAAGGGGCAGTGTATTTGCCGTCAACCGTGACGCTGCCGCCAACACCGGTAGGCGCTCCCGACGAGTTCGTTTCGATAGCGTACGTAACCGACGTAAAGGAACTGGCGCCAGTGAGGAAGCTAGAAAGCTGAACGGTTTGGCCGGCGACAACCGGAGTTGTAGGGCCAGACGTGACAACCGACGAAGAAGTTACCGTTCCACCGCACCCACTTATAAGCAGTGGACTAGCGGCGAGAGCAAGAACGAGGCAGAGCGCACGGTTCACAGGCGTACTCCTAATCTGCTTACACGGATAATAGATAGACCGGACGGTGAAGAGGCATTTCGCACGCATGCGGTGCGTATATGCTGCTTTGCTGTAGTTCGGCTACTTATAACGATTATCCACAGATAATACAAGTTTGTAATTTAGTTTGTGAACTATTTTACTTTGCCTACCGCTACCAACTTGCTGTTCCGTACGTATGCTAGGAAAGTTTGATGTGATTGACCCCTAATTCGGCAATTGCGAAACATCTCACATGACCAAATCGGTAAATGTGGATGTGTTATACTCAACGTAGCAGGTAATGCTGTGGTGCTGGCTCTCACCGACCCACATCCGCCAAGACGACACGCCCATGGGATATCTACACTCTAGTTCGCTGGTCCAATCTTGCCGCTCGATAGCCGTTGCCGTGCTATTGGCGATTTCGCTGCTGCCTCCCGCAGCAATTGCCGCCAGCATCGTCGAAACGCCTGTGCTGCGTATTGAGAACGGTAACCACACTGCTACGATCAACGGCCTCGTCGCCGATCGATCTGGGCGTTACCTCGTCACCTGCTCCGACGACAAGACTGCACGGATTTGGAGCGCGTCGAGCGGCCAGCTCGTACGCACTCTTCGTCCGCCCATTGGCAATGGCATTGCCGGGCAGCTTTATGCCGTTGCGATCACGCCTGATGGCTCACAGGTGGCGTGCGCCGGATACACCGAATCAGCGGGGTCGACGGCGAAGAACCCATCGTTTGCGGTGTATTTCTACGACGTGCAAGGTGGTGAGCTTGCTGGAAGTATCACCGGCCTGCCCAATGCGATTTACGGCCTCGCGTACTCTCCGGCCGGCAGCACGCTTGCGATCACCCTTGCCGCTGGCGGGGTTCGGCTCTATGATGCCCATACTCTCAGGCCGCTCGCCGCAGATACCGCACACAGTGCCCCTACTTACGCCCTTGACGTGTCCGGATCCGGCGCTATTGTTGCCGGGTGCAACGACGGTGCTCTTAGCATTTACAACTCCGCTTTGAAAGTGACCGCGACAAAGAAACTGACCAATCAGCCGTACTGCGCTAAATTTTCAACAGATGGCGCCCACATAGCGGTGGGATACGCAGACTGTGGCAAGGTCGACATCTTTTCTTCGGCCACTCTGAAACTTGAATCAACGGTGAACACATCGGAGGCCACCCATTTCAGTGTGGTGTGCTGGTCGTCGACTGGAGCGCTTCTCGCCGGCCAATCCGCAACGGAACTTAGTACCGCCGTCATTCGAAAGTGGCCCGACTTTCGTCTCGACCGATTTACCGACTCCGCCCAAATTGGCGGGGCGATCACGCAGTTGGCGCCTCTCTCGACAGGAGGCGTGGCGTACGCCGCCATTGGTCCCATGATAGGCGCAGTGACGCCCAGCATGACCGCCCGAGATATCCGTAACATGGCCGCCGCCGATAGCCGCCTCGCCGCCGGGGACTTCCTGACGTCGCCTGACGCTAAAGTGATCGTCATACGTGGCCCCCAATCGACCACGCGCCTGTCCATTTCCGATCGTGCCGGATCCGTCGTACCAACCCCGGACGCCGCACCACTTCTCACGGGCTGCAATCCGCCGCTTACGACCATCGGCGACGCGTCCATCGTAACGCACTCACGAGGTGTGTTCCAATATAACGGCGTCACCACCAAGCTGCCCAGCAATCAGACAAACCGCACTGAGGAGATGGTCAACTGCGCGGCCTTTGCCCGTGATGGAAAGTCCTTCGTCCTCGGCACGGACTGGTATTTACAGACCTGTGTTCCGACGCGCAACGGTGACGTTCAGTTCAAGACCGTGGCACCTGTGCCCGCTGCTGTACGCCTGGTGAATGTCGCCAGCAACGGCGGCGTTGTCGTCGCGGCGCTTGCCGATGGCACCATCCGTTGGTACCGCCTGCCCGATCTCACGGAGCTTTGCGCGCTTTTCGCCGACGCCGCAACCGACCGATGGGTGATCTGGACTCCGGGAGGCTTTTACGATTGCTCGCCCGGCGGCGAAAACCTGATTGGCTGGCACGTCGCCCGCTCCGCATCGCCGCTTCGCGCCGACTTCTTTGGGGCGTCGCGTTTCCGCAGCCAGTTCTATCGCCCCGAGGTAATCGCCAAAGCCCTCGACGAACTCGACACTCGCGTCACGCCCTCCGGTGAAAAAATCGACGCGGCCAGCATCATAAGTAACCGCAAACCGCCTGTCGTCAATATTCTCGCGCCCGACGCCGACGCGGTTGCTCCAGACGGTTCCGCTCGGTTCACTTATTCGGTGCATACGGCGGACGGGAAACCAGCGACGGCGGTGAAGGTATTGGTCAACGGTCGCCCCGTCGAGTTCACCGAAATTCGGCTCCGCAAGATCGTCCTACAGGCTGCCGATTCCTCGTACCATACTATCGAGGTCAAGACTCTGCCTCCTGGCGCTAAGGTTAGCATCGTTGCTGGCGACGACAACGGCTTTTCCGAGCCTGCGTCGTTGAGCATGCTGAAACCAGCTGCGAGCGTATCGACACCCGGAGGCGGCATCACGAAAAGCAACGACATTCCTGGGCAGGGAGAGATAATCACCGTTCCAGGTATCGAGCCATCGCGGCCCGCCTTGCGCCCGCACGGCAAGCTGTACGTCCTCGCAATTGGAGTCGGGAACTACAAGGACACCAACCTCACGCTCACCTATCCCGCGAAGGATGCGCGCGACTTCTGCGACATCGCGATGAGGCAGAAGGGCCTGCGCTACACCGATGTGCAGATCAAGACGGTCACCGATGAACAGGCGACAGCGGATAATGTCGAAGACGCGCTCGACTGGGTCAAAGACAATGCCACCGCCGAAGACATGGCAATGGTGCTTATCTCCGGCCACGGCTTTAATGATCCCGATGGAGACTATCGGTACGCGCCGTGGGACTTCACGGCGACGAACTATAAGCACACATCGGTGAAGTTCAGCGAGATCCGAGACTCGCTCAGCAAGGTTAAGGGGCAAACCGTGCTGTTCCTCGACACCTGCCATGCTGGCAACCTCATGGAGAGCGGCAAAGCGCGGGGTCGTCTTGACCTGACACGGCTTATCAATGAGTTCACTGCGGGCGAATGCGGCATCGCTGTTTTTGCTGCGGCCCAGGGGAACCAGACGGCTGAAGAGAACGACACCGTGCGGAACGGCGTTTTCACGAAGGCTATTGTCGAAGGGATAGACGGTAAAGCTGACCCGTACCGGTTGGGACAAATCCAGGTACTTGCGCTCGGAAACTACATCTCGTATGCGGTCAACAACCTCACCCACGGTCGACAAAACCCGACAGTAACGCTGCCATCGACGATTACCAATTTTGACGTCGCCTACGTCAAGTAGCGACAAACACCGAATACCGCACGCGCCGCGAGAATGGCGCGAAAGATGGAGAGAGATCACATGAAACGAATCCTGCTTAGCCTAGCTTTGCTCGCCGCACTGTCCGCGCCGACCTGGGCTCAGATTTTTCACCCGGTTGCGCTCACCGATTTCGGAGCGTCGCGTTCATCAGGCAAGATCGCAGCGCCTACCCTCAAAGCACCCGAGCGCTCTCGCGTCGCGATAAGCCTCCAGGGGCAGTCGTTCAAGTGGGAAATCCCCGCGACCATCTTGGCCAACCAGGTGTCCCAAGACTTCGCCTCGGACAAGATCACAGCCCTGATCGCGGTCGATGCCAATGTGGGGCAGCGCGGCGTGGTTGGTGGGTGGTACGCGTCCGATAGCGAGAAGTACCACGCGCTCAGTAGCAGCGGCGACACGGCGGACACCAAGGTGAAGACACAGTGGTACGAACTCCACGGTGCCTACATGTTCTACGCCAAGCCGTCGGTCAACGCAGGTGCGCTCGTCGGCTATCTCAACGGCCACGCCAGCACCGACGCGGCAACCAGCAAGAATGGTGTCGCTGTGCCCGAAGTTGCAGCGAATGGCCACTGGATCGAAGCCGCCCTTGTCGCCAGTGTCCCCGTTGGCAGCGCGACAATGGCGCTCCCAGCGCCCGTGCTCGGGGTAACCGTGGGGCGGGCATTCAACCAATCGAGCGGCAACAAGAACGGCACCACTTACGGCTTCTCGCTGACTGTACCCGTCGGAACGCAGTGGTCCGTCGACCTATCCACCTGGAACCTGTCGCTTGACCACGGCAGTACCATCACCCGAGCCGGTGGCGGCGTGGGCTTCCACTTCTAGAGCCTGGTTAGCGCTTCGCAGCACTCAGTTGCGGGAAGTTGAGCTTAAGGTCGTACTCACCCAGTCTGCGGAAGTCATCGAGGGCCAGCGCGGCGGCTTTGAGCCCGGCGGGGACGTTCTGGTTCTCGACAGTCAGATTGGGGTCGGTCACCGGTAAGCCAGCGACGATATTCTGCAGCAGGCAGAGCCGTCCTCCGGTGTCGATGGTCCACGTCGGCGGTGCTTTCCAATAGGCGCATCCCAACTGAAGAATGTCCACAGGCTGGCTGCCCGTCTGCGTCAGGTTGAACGGGCTCTCGTAGTTGTACATCGCTCCGACTTCGGTGAATGCTCCCGAGAAGTTATCCACCGAGATCGCCGTCTTGTCCTCGGTTCCCGCTTTCGAGCAGTGCAGGGTCACACGGCCGGGCTTTTGCCCAGGCTTCCCGCGAAGTACCGTCTGCTGGATCGTCTGCTCCGTGTAGTAACTGCCCATCACGAGGTCGTTGTTGTCCTCGACGATTGTATCGGCGATATTACCGGAGTTGGCGCGAGCCAGATACCCGATGAAGCCTGTTTTCGGCGCAGTACCGCTCAGCTTCACCGTCCCGTCAATGTTGTACTCGGTGAGAATGGTCGCCGCCGCGCAGTCCTTGAATGACATCGAGCCGTCCCAGTGCCGAATGCGCACCGTTGCCCCTGCTGGAAGGCCCACACACTCCAGGCCGCGTAGCGTGACCGACTTGCTGATCCCACCGTTGCCGATTGGCATGGAATCGTCTGGTCCTGTCGGCTTGATCCACGATCCGCCAACATAGATTCCGTCACACGCCACCGACGACACTCCGCCGCTGCTCGTTTGCAGCACGTGAGCGACGTCCACGGGCGCGTCGATACGGAACTGCTCCAGCGTCACATTCTTCGTGTCGCGTACCGACACAACGGTCCCGCCCGCCGCTCCCGTCCAGCGTAGGATGGTTCGATAGCCATTCCCGCCGAACCAGTAGTCCGCGCCGCCAATGTCGAGCGTTCGGGACACCGCATAGCTACCCGTAGGCAGGTAGGCGATAGCCCCTTTGCCAGCCGCGCGTGCGGCCGCGATGGTCTTGGCGATAGCGTCGGTATCGTCGGTGCGGTTGTCGCCCTTAGCACCGAAGTCGAGTTTGGCGTCGAATACCCGCCCCGGAATAGCCTCGGTCGCGCTCAAAAATGACGTTGCCGCCGTGATCAACGATCGCGACCGGCTTCCTGCCGGAACCTCGAGCACATCCCCCCGAACTCCTGCGTCGATGCCGCCTAAATTGCACGAAACGACGGCAGGCTGAAGGAATTCACGACCATTAGCTAGTCGAATCGCAGGCTTCGCGTCAGGAGGGTTGGTGAACACGCAATCAAATGCCACGAGTGGTCCACGCATCTTCGCCTCGATAGCCCCGTTCGCGCCTGTCCACTTGTCGACGCGGCAGTCCTGCACCATCATCAAGCATCCTGCCGCGCCGCCACCAGTGCGGATAAACTGCGCCGATCCACTCGACACGCAGCGGATCACCGAGTGGGAGTGCGCGTAAGCGAAGATGTCCACGTTCGTGCTGCGCACAAACCGGCTGTCGTAGAGATAGAAGTTGCCCTTTTGGCATTCTAGCCCGACACCGCAGTCGGTGAACTCGCACCCGCTGAATCGGTTATCGTAGTAGTTCCACTGCACCAACGCCACGCCGCGCCCGCAATGGTCGAACTGGCAGTTGTAGTACTCCATCTCGGCGCTAGGCGTTTTTCCCTGCTTACCGAGCAGGATGCCAGCGTCGCGGAAGTTGACGAACGCTTCATCGCGATGACGAACGCGCGTCTCGTAATAGCTGTCCGACGCGTGCTCGATGCCCACATCGGCTTTGCCAGCGCCGTCCCACACCAAGCCGATGTAGCGGCTGCGCGACACGCCGTTGGACCAGTACATCCGCCCCCCAGGCTCGCCGTCCCACACAAGCCGCGTCGTGCGCCCCGTCCCAATGATGAGCGCGCCTTGCACTTTCGAAATGGTGACCGTTTTTGTGATCCGATATGTCCCTGCCGGGAAGTAGACAGACTTTACCTCGCCCGTCTTGTCGGAGATACGGTCGAACGCCGCCTGAATCGCCGCTGTATCATCTGCAACGCCATCGCCAACCGCGGCGGGAGTGGCTCCGGTTTTGACGTTCACCCAGTCGGAACGCGGCTGCCAATCAAGCACCGGAATATTGATCGGAGCGGCCGCAAGGGCGGGGTAGGGCGCGACGATAAGCAGCCCCACCAGAACGGCAAGCAGGATTCGTGCGCAAGGGAGAACGGGCTGAGTGCGTGGATAGGTCGTCATTGACACCTCGTATCGGGAGCGATTGTTAGTGGTGGTCTCGCCAGTCGATGATCACACCGAGGTACTTGCTGTGGTTCTCGATAAGGTCACGGTAGAACTCGGTAGCGTCGGTTGGTTTGATCGTATGCTTAATCAATGTCTCGATGTTCAACCGACCTTCCTCGGTCCACCTGATCACCTGCGGCGCTTGATCGCCGAGGCCGACCGGGTTATGGATGGTGAGTTGCTTTCCGTGGCACACATCAAAGCTAACCAAGAACGGGTCTGGGTAGTACCCGAGCAGCGAGATCTCGCCGAAGGGATCGAGTATGCTCAGAGCTAGGTCGAAGATTACCTGGCTGCCTGTCAGGTCCACCGCGAAGTGCGCTGGCCCGCAGCCCAGGGACGCCACGGTGGCCCGTATTTCGGCCTCATCCGGTGCGCAGACGGCGTCGAATCCGAACCGCAACGCTTCGTCGCGCTTCCACGCAGCACGGTTGACACCAACCACGCGGAGACCCCGGAGCTGGAGGAACTTACCGGCAAGCTGACCAAGCATCCCGAGGCCGAAGACGACGGCAACGCGCCCCGGAACCAGGTGCATTCGTGCAACACCCTCCAGGCCCACCGCCGCAAGCGTTGTGTATGCGGCCGTCGGAGCAGAGGGAACCGTCGGCGACAGCCGGAATAACTCGGTCTCGTCCGTCACGATCTCTCTCGCGTGACTGCCGCCAAAGAGACTTGGCATACTCCACAGCATGCCACCGGTCGTGTAGACCAGGTTGCCGAGGCTTACCGACGCCACTTCGCTCCCGACTTCGACCACCTCGCCGACTGCCTGGTAGCCCGTGATGAACGGCGGCTTGATATACGCCGCGCGACCGCTGGCGCTGTCGCCCTCGGTGCCGCAGCTCACGCCGCTTAGAACGGTGCGGACACGAACCCGGCTGGCTGACATCTCAGGGAGCGCGACTGTCTCCAGTCGCGCTACGCCTTGTTCACGAACGACGATAGCTTCCGTTTGCATCTGAACTTCTCCTCAGTCGTTGAGTTGGTAGTGCTTGTGGAGGGACGCTACGCGTTGCGCCAATCGAACGCCAACGAGAAGTTGGCTTCCTTATCGTCGCGTAGGGCAGGGTAGGCGGTCGGCGCATCGGTGAACGGTAACACGTTTTGCAGGAAGTCCGCGGCCTTGAGCGTACCGAGGCGGTACTGTTCGACTGCCTTCTGGCGATCCTCGACGCCGCGATCTTTTGGGGCAAGGATGGTGACGCCTTCGCCGACGACGAAGCCGAAGGGGTCAATTGTGACCGGTTCCAGGTAGTTCGCCTGCATCACCAGTCTGGCCCAGTCGCCATGATAGAAGCCGATCGGCTCAACCTTGTACTCTTTGCCATAGTTCTGGGGCTTGCGGCGGATGAGACGATACGCCAGCAGCGCTCCCGGCGTGCTTCCCGAGCTTTCGACCACGATATCCGCGCCGCCATTGCAGAGCGCAAGGATACGAGCTTCAGCGTCGGTGTCTTTGATGTTCACCGTCGCTGCTGACCAACGTTTAGCGCGGTCGAGACGCCCCTGAGCTAAGTCGGCGACGATAACACGGCATCCACGGGAGTTGAGCCATGCGGCGGAGAACGCTCCGATCAGCCCCTGCCCGAGCACGATTGCGGTTTCGCCCGCTTTCGGCGCGGCTGCTTCGACTCCGCGTAGGCTGACGGCGGAGATTTCAACCGTGACATAATCGAGGATGTCGCCATCCTCGGGAAGGTGAACGGGGCGATCCTCACCCAGCGTGGAATGGACCTGGATGCTCGCCTGACCGCCCCAGTACGACGTGATGCCCGGAACAGCGCGAGGGTTGCGGCATGTCACACGATCACCGACGCGAAAGCCAGCAGCTTCAGGGCCGACTTCAATGACTTCGCCGACGGTCGAGTAGCCTGGAATCAACGGATATTTGCCCGCTGCGCCGTAGTGGCCGCCCAAGACCCTCAGTTCGGTGCCCGTCGACACCATGGTGTAGTGTGCGCGAACGACGATGTCTGTCGCGCCAACCTCGCCAAGGGTGTATGTGCCGATGGCGATCTGATTGACGTCGGTAAACGTGATAGCTTGAATTGTGTAGCTCATGCCCGCTTGTTCCCCGGCGGGTTCCATGAGTCCTTGTTATTTTTGCACCAATTTTAGGCAACGGGTAACGACACGCTTACAGTCGTCCCCTTGCCCTCGATACTATCGACTTTGAGGGTGCCGCCGTGGGCCTCGACGATGGTTCGGCAGATCGCGAGCCCCAGGCCCGTTCCGCCCTTCGTTCGCGCACGTGCGGTGTCGACACGGTAGAACCGCTCACCGATCCGTGCGAGGTGGTCGGCTGGGATCCCTTCACCGGAGTCGGCGATGGTGACGACCACCTGCTCCCCAGCGCGGGCGACGTGAACAGCGATCTCGCCGTTGACGGGCGTGTGGCGCTTGGCGTTGGTGAGAATGTTCGTGAACACCCGCGCCAGCAGATGCAGGTCGCCGGGAGCGCGCAAAGATGTATCACCGGGTATGTACTGCACTTCGGGACCTTCGAGCGCTTCGACTGAGTCGATGGCCTCACCAATTGCCTCCGATACGGCGACGGGCTCGTGCTGGACTGTCAGCTGGCCAGCATCCGCGCGAGCGAGCAGCAGCAAATCCTGCACGATCCGGCCCATTGTGTCAGCCGCGCGGTCAACGGCGGTGAGCGTCTTGACATAGTCCTCGGGTTGGCGCGGGGACGAAAGTGAGAGCGATGTGTGCGCCTTTATCACCGTCAATGGCGTTCGAAGCTCATGGGACGCATCCGCCGTGAGGCGGCGCTGCTGATCGAGCGAGTCTTCGAGACGTTCGAATGCCTCTTGCAGCCGTTCGAGCGTGCCATTGAACGTCGACGCGAGCGATGCGAACTCGTCGCCGCCCGAGACTGGAAGTCGTGCGCCAAGGTTATCGCGGCTGATCCTGTCAGCAGCTGCGGCGAATTCGCGCACCGGGCGAAGCGCCTGGCCGGTGAGGTATGCTCCGCAGAGGCCAGCAAGAAGCAGCGCGAACGGACTGATTACGAACAGCGTCAGCGTCAGGTGGCGCAGCTGGCCGTTGATAAGCGTTAGCTTCCTCGGTATCTGCACAACGCCGATAACGTGCCCGTGATCTCGCAATGGCGTGCTGAACACGCGACATAGCACACCTTCCGAAGTGACGGTTCGGATTGCCTCGCGGCCATTCAGGGCATCCTTATAGCCCTGAGGATCGATAACAGGCTTGCCGTCAGGCCCCATGACCGATTTGCCGTCGTGGTCTACGATAATTGGCGGCATTTCGTCGCCAAGGCGGCGCCCCGGACGCAGCCTTGGGCGGGATCTGAAACGCCGGAAGTCTATTGGTCCCTCGGGCCTGCGCCACTCGCTGCCCTGGCCCGCTTGCGGACCCGGTTGACCAGGCTGCGCATCTGCTTGCTGCGCCGAACGAGTATCGCCATTGTTCGGTGGTGGTGGACCCGGGTTTTGATCACCTGGGGGGCGATCCCACTGCCGATTGGGGCCCTGATCTTGCGGTTCCCGGTCACGCGGCGGAGGTGGACCATCGTCGCCGCGAGCGTCCGCGATAAAGTGACCCATAGATCGGATGCGGCTGTCCATCTCCGCCATCAGGCGAACCTCAAGGGCGTAGCGCAGCACGACGCCGACGACGATGAGCACGATTGCCATCGCGGCGACGTTGCCGAGTGTGAGTCTGGTGCGGGTGGACGTGAGTTTCATCGGGCCGCCACAGCCTCAGGATCGGGCGCCCGGAGCGTATAGCCTACTCCGAAAACGGTCTGAATCAGCTTCTCCTGGAAGTCGTTGTCCACCTTCTTGCGAAGACTTTTGATGTGGGCGTCGACTGTGTTCGAATAGCTGTTGTCGTCGAGCCACACTCGCTCCTGAATAACCTCACGCGACAAAACCTGCCCTTCGTGGGCGGCCAGCGCCTCCAGCAGCGAGTATTCGCGCGGGGTCAGCGTGATCTCCCGACCAGCGCGGGTGACGCGGCGCGCGGTGGTGTCGAGCGTCAGGTCGGCGACGTGGATGACCTGGGTCTTGTGGACATTGTCACGGCGCTGAAGGGCGCGGATGCGGGCAAGAAGCTCGCGGAAGTCGAACGGCTTGGGCAGGTAGTCGTCAGCGCCATTCTCCAGACCCTTGACACGGTCGCTGACGGCGTCGCGTGCGGTGAGCATGATGATCGGCGTGTCGATCTTGTGCTCGCGCAGGTTGCGGCAGACGGTCATTCCGTCCATTCGCGGGAGCATCAAGTCGAGAACGATGACATGGTACGGATGGTCAATGGCCATTTCGTAGCCAGTCTCGCCGTCGAATGCGGTGTCGACTTTGTAGTGCGACTGCTCCAAACCTGTCTTTACGACTTCAGAAATCAGAGGATCATCCTCAATTACCAGTATCTTCATTTCATCGCTCCGCGCTGCCGAGTTGCGTAGGTTGACCGAACAATCGAAATTAATCCGCCCTTTTGTCTGCTGCGGAACCCACCACGCACTTAAGTACGTGGCTAGTTATTGCAGATAGGGTCTCCGACCCATAGGATTTTGGCATGCTATGGACTTGGTTTTCCCTCGTCGTAGATGTACGGATTAATAGAGACTAGTCGAAATACCTACGACTCCTAAGTGTTGAAAGCATCGGACATATGAATGTCCATGGGCACTAAGAAGTCAATTCTTGGGATCGCCCTCTCGCCGCGCGGCGAGAGGGCGGGTTGATGCTATTCCTGGGGGGCGCCGGGAGGCGGGCCTTGCGGGCCGCCACCATTCTGGCCGCCGCCGGGGCGGTTGCCCGCAGGTCGGTCGCCTTGCGGGCCGCCTTGGCGTCCACCGACGCCGGGAATGCGAGTCGTTACTTTGGTGTAGTCCGAAGGCAGCGTGAACAGCGACGCGTCCAATGTGTCCTTCGATACCGATTGCGCAACGGACGTGAACTTGATTTGGCGTGCCTGGCCGTCCGGTCGCGTCACCGTCGAGTTCACGGTTGCCGACAACGGGAACTGCTTCGCCGCTGTCAGCGACGTGTACAGCGTTTCGATGCCCTCGCGGCCAATTGGGCCGGCGACGAGGTCGAGATACGGTCGAAGGGCCGCAGTGGATGTCAGCGCTTTGCTGAGGTCGGTAGTCACCCAATACTCCCCGGCGATGGTCGCGGGATTAGGACGCCCCGGTCCGGCATCGCCACCGGGAGGCGGTCCAGGCTGATCGCCGCCTTGCGCGTTACCGCCGGGCGCTCCGCCCTGGCCGCCCTGACGCTGCGGTGGCGGACCGACCATGGTTGTGCCCGTGAGGGTGTCCTTGGTAGCCTTAGCACCAGCAACCGTCGAGGTGTCTGACGAAGTAGCGAGCTTGAGAGTCGACGCGGGCGCATCGGGCGGAGCGGCGGCTGGCTTGGGCGGCAGGTTGCGCTCGTTGTACGCCTTATTGGCGGCGTCGATGTTGTAGACCTTGCCAGCTGCGGCATCGATCAGTGTTACGGCGCCTTTGTCGTTCTCAAGCCGCAGGCTGTCGCCCTTGAAGTAGGCTGTTACGGTCGATGTGACATCGCCATTCCGGCTCGGTGTTGTAATCTGCTCGACAACCTTGAGGTCGGCGCGAACCGGTCCCCCGAAGCCGAGAAGGGTTCCTGCTGCAGCAGCAAGCAGGAAGTGGCGTGAAACGGACGTTGCTCGTGATTTGTTCACGGTGTTCATAAGAAACTCCTTCGATCCATTTTCAACAGGGTGCGCTTCACGAAAATGGTAACCTGAGCGCTACGTTTACCGGGACTAGAACTCCCGGTCTGACGAAGAACACCCCTTTGGGGCTAAGTGTGCGGCAGAGCCGCACCGATTGAGGCTTGACCTTGTCGAATGTCCTAGCACCTGTCGCTTACCATTTTCGTGAAGCACACCCTATTCAGCACGTTGTCATGCCGGTGGCTCCGGCAGCAATGTGGCCGTACTCTTTGAGGGTGTCTAGGATTTTGAGCGCGGCGCCACGCCTCGTTTCCGTTCACCATTGACTCAGGATAGCAAGTATGGGTGAAGATGAAATGAAGAGACAAATACGGATACTAGGTTTCTTTCAAGGCTACCACTGAATGAATTCAGTGGCTAACGAATTTCTGATTGTCCCTGCCGGGACGCAGGAGCGGCTTGGGCCGCTTTGACATCTGCACTGGAGTTCGCTACTCCGGCGGCAACGACAGTTTTATGTCGTTCGGAATGCCTTTAGGGGCTAATTCGAAATGCGTCGATGCGTGTGACCTATGCGACTATGCGCCGAAATAATGACTTATGCGCATGATTAATAAAAAATTGTGATAGGCGTCGCAAAAGCGCGAAATCAGTCGAATATGGAGTGCATAATGTCGTGCATATTATGCGCATAATGACTCCTGCCAGGAAACGATGTGAGGGTGCGAGTCACGAAAGTGGCAACCAGAGCGCCGCATGGACCGGGACTGGAACTCCTAGTCCGCAGACGGACGCAAGCGGTCTGACGAAGAACACCCCCTGTTCGCGAGCGAACTCAAGTCCGGGGCTAAGTGTGCGCCGGATCCGCACCAATTGAGACTATGGCCAATCAAACTGGCCGCCCCTTGGCCGCTTGCCACTTTCATGAAGCGCACCCACGATGTGACTATCAAGTCACAAATATCCGTGGCGCGTGCGCATAGTTGAGTACTCATTGGTTCTTCCCGACGTTCATCAGCTAACGTGTCTATTCAATTGTCAAGGTTCGAACGTGTTGTTGTAATTATTGTACCATATGTATCACAAAAAGAACTCGAATTCGAACTAATTTTCGTTTCCGCTTTTTGGTAGACTTTTGCCCTTAGGTGGCGGCGGTACAATAGGGGCACATGGCACAATGAGTCGAGGGGCGTGCCAGCGCAAGTAAGGAACATCAGATGACGGAACCCATCAAGTTTGCCATTGTCGGCGCCGGTTGGCGCTCGGATTTTTATCTCCGCGTCGCCAAAGCGCTTCCGGAGCGTTTCGCGGTCACGGGTGTACTCATGCGAAACGCCGAGAAGGCGGACGCTGTTCGGGAGGCGTGGGGTGTGCCTGCATTCGTCGGCACACTGGACGATCTCCTGCGCGACAAGCCAAGCTTCGTGGTGACATCGGTGCCTTGGCCCGTGAACCCTGGCCTCCTTAGCGAGCTGGCCGAGCGAAAGATACCTGCGCTCTCGGAAACGCCGCCTGCGCCGGATGTCGCCCAGATGCTGGCGCTATGGGACAAGGTCGGTGCTACGGCGCGTATCCAAATCGCCGAACAGTATCCATTCCAGCCTCTTCACGCTGCCCGCATCGCCCTTGCCGCGTCGGGGAAGCTGGGTACGATCAGCCACGCCTACGTGTCCGCTGCGCACGGCTATCACGGCGTGGCCCTCATTCGTCGCCTACTGGGTGTTGGCCTTGAGCCGGTAGCGATCAATGCGCAAAAGCTCGTCTCCGATATCATCGCTGGCCCCGGACGGAATGGTCCGCCTGCGGAGGAGCAAACTGTACGCAGCGAGCAAGTGATCGCGACTCTTAGATTCGAAGGCGGCCAGTCGGCGGTATTCGATTTCACCGGCGACCAGTATTTTTCATGGATACGTTCCGCAAGGATTTTGGTCCGGGGAGATCGGGGCGAAATCAACAATGTTGACGTCCGATACCTGCAGGACTTTGGCACGCCTATCCAAACGACTCTGGTGCGCCGCGACGCCGGCCAAATTGGGAACCTCGAAGGCTACCACCATATCGGTTACATGGCCGGTGATTCGTGGGTCTACCGCAACCCCGTCGCACCAGGGCGGCTGTCTGACGACGAAATAGCCATTGCGGACAGCCTGCTGCGGATGGGCGAATACGCTGCGGGTGGTCCAGGCTTCTACAACCTTGCCGATGGATTCCACGATCACGCGCTAGGGATCGCTATCGACCAAGCAGCCGCGTCCGGGAGCGAGGTGCGGACCGATCGATTGCCGTGGGATAGGTAGCGACCGTGGAGAGATAAGATTTTGGAGCGCAAGGCAAGCTCAATTTCGGTAGGCCGCTAGATACCGCGCAGATTTGTGTCGGCGTTCAATAAGCGAAGCGCTTTGCAGCGCCTACTCGCCAAACCGGGTACCATCGGAAGTGTCATTGCCCGTCGGTCGCTGCTTGAACTGCTGTTCACCTTGCGCTGCCGCCGAAGAACGCGGAGAATAGTAATCAGCATGCCTGACGATTTCGACTACAGCCAGCCTCGAAAAAATAATTCGGTGATCGTGCCATCGGAGCGGACGCTTCGTCCCCCAATCATTACCTACGCGATTGTCGTTATCTGCGTCCTGGTCTTCGCAGCGCGCGCGTTTCCAGATCTGGGGCTGCCGCTCTCGGCGGTTCAATTTGGCCGTGCGGATGCGCAGGACATCTGGAACGGGGCGTATGGCACGCTTGTAACCAGCGCTTTCGCGCATGGAAGCTACATGCACATCGGCATGAACATGCTAGCGCTGCTCCAGATCGGTGCGGTCCTCGAAGGGACAATCAACCCTCTCGCCTATATCGGCTTCATTGTTCTCGCGGCCATCACCGGATCCGGCGCGCAGCTTGCCTTCGACGGGGAAACCGGAGTGGGTTTCTCCGGAGTGCTGTATGCTATGCTTGGGCTTCTTTGGGCTGGTCGGCACCGAATGCCGTCGTGGGGTCTGATCGCGAATCCGGACAATGCACGCTACGCGGTTGGCTGGGCGCTCTTTTGCATTGTCGCCACCGAGATGGGCTTTATGTCCATCGCCAACTGGGCTCACGGTGCCGGGCTGGTTTTCGGTTTAGCTGTAGGATATGTCACTTTTGGCCCAAGGCGGGCTTTGTGGTCCATTCCGCTCGCCGCACTCGTAGCGATTAGTATCATGGCTTGCACATGGGTGCCCTGGTCTGAAGGTTGGAACGCTATGCGAGCCGATCAAGAATACAATTCCCACCATTACGAGGCAGCGATTAAGTACTACAAACGCGCTATAGACCTCGGCGCGGACCCTGCACCATGCTGGTACATCATCGGGAAGGCGTGGTACAACATCGCCCGTAAGCGCCTCGATGCCAAAGACACAGAAGGGGCAGCTGAGGCGATCCGACGCGGAAACGCAGCAATCAAATCAGGCGGCCCCGAAGCGAAGTCTATGCTCGATTAGCAGCAGGGATTGTCGGGCTTACCGCCATTTCAAGCGTGACGTCATCCCCGCTGCGGCGGGTAGTTGGATTCGGGAGCAAAACCGGTCATAATAGGCGTAATAGACATGGACGCCACGGATGGAAAAGCGAATGCCAAGTGTAGTGCCGCCACAGCCCAGTGAACCGATCAGTTGGGAACTTGAGATTAGATCGTTTGAGCTGCGTGACCGACGCAATCCGCCGCCCAAAGGCGGCATTGTTTTTGTCGGAAGCTCGACTTTCACGCTTTGGCCCGAGCTTGTCTCCGATTTTGAGCCGCTGCCCGTTCTCAATCGCGGCTTTGGCGGCTGTGAAATTCGCGATGTTGTCCGATATGCTGATCGCATTATCCTCCCGTACGAGCCGCGCCAGGTAGTCATTTACGCTGGCGACAACGACCTCGCGAACGGTCGCACACCTACCGACGTCTTCCATGACTACCACCGCCTCGTGGACATCGTTCATGCGTCACTACCGAAGACCCTTGTTTCGTTCGTGTCCATCAAGTTGAGCACCGAGCGCCTCCCGCTGGCAAACGAAATCGAAGCGGCCAACGACCTCATCGCAGCGTACACAAAAGACCACACGCTAACAAGCTATATCGACACGTACGACCTGTCTCTCGACAACACAGGCGTTCCCCGTCCCGAACTCTACTACGACGGTCTCCATCTCAACCGAGCGGGCTATGAGCTCTGGATCCCTGTGATAAGAGCTGGGCTGGTCGAATAGGGTGCCGCACTTCGAGCGCTTCGCCGACAAGTTACGAGCGTTGGCCGAACGGCTCCGCGCCGCCCTCAAGCCTCAGCGTCCCGCAATTGAACCGCCGCCCCCTGCTTCTGTCGACGCACAGCCCGCGACCATCGAAGCGTACGACGGCTTTGGACGACTGATCCAGATGCCGCGAGAACAGTGGCGCGCTGATATCCTCCTCCCACAGATCCAACACGCCTGGGATACCCCAGAGGTTTTGTACGACCTCGTGATCAACGCATCTCGCGACGGCTTTGCGGCCGACGTACTCGACGCGTCCCAGCACCTCGCGCAGGGTTACCCGGACCGCGATGTGTTCGTCAATGCCTACGGCTGCGTTCTTATGCAGGTCGGGCGGTTTGACGATGCGACAACGACATTCAGTAGCTACTTCGCGCACCATCCGACTCCCGGTTTCATGCTTTCCAACCTGGCGCTCGCGTATAAAGCCCAAGGTAAGACACGCCTCGCCACCAAAACCCTCACCAAGGCCATTCAGCTGGACCCAAACCAGAAAGAGGGCCTACAATGGTGGGTGACCCAGGCTGAGCAGCGCGGCGGGGTAAAGGCGAGGGCCGAAGCGCTGCGTTTTGCCGCCGCCGTGCCGAGCAGCTGGCGCCCGCAACTGATGCAAGCGTCGGATCTGCTGTCTGCTGGCATGGTTGGCGAGGCGTTGATGCTCTATGAGGCAATCTTGCCTTCAATCAGCGGAAACGGTGAAGCCCTTACCATCGTGTCAGGGAGCCTCGGCCAGCAGGGCGCGGTCGACGAGCTCATCCAGCTTGTCGGTCCGCTCTATGATCCCGCTCGACATGGTCCGCTCACCGGGATGAACCTCCTGCAAGCCTTGCTGGCGACGCGTGACGTCGAACGCGGCCGCAAGCTGCTGCACGAGCTGTTCAACTTGAACCTGCCGCCGTATCAGAGCTTTTTGATCGACATGTCACAGCGCTTTGATGAACTGCGACGCGAAATGCAGCCCCCGCTTGAGCCAACGGGGCCGCCGTCAGCGCTTAACTTGCTGGTGTTTGAGCGGCCGCTCTGGTACATCGGCCTCAGCAACCCCGCATGGCTCGTGCCTGCCAAACCGCCACGTTCGCGTTCGATTGCCTTCGTGTCGTTCGCGCAGCCGCATAAAGTCGCAGGCGTCGACCGCGCAGAGTTTGAGGATGACACGGGGCGACTCACTCGCGCCGTCCCGCTCTACCTGATGGAGTCGCTGCTGCTTCGCACGGACGCATCTCCATACGCGCTGATCCCGGCGGTGAACGGTGTCGGCCCAGCGCTGTTCGGTTCCGCATGGAACCGCGACGCTATCGCGGGGCTTGCCGAGCATGTGCGGCCAGAGACGGATATCATCGTGACCGGCGCCATAACCGCTCAAGGCTACGGTTTTGAAGTGTCGGCAACATTGTGGGACGCGTACGAGTTGCTGGAGATGGAAACGATCACCCGCGAGGTGGCCGAAGCTGAAATCGGTGGCGCAGTGGCGGAGATCGAGCGAGACCTGATCACGTACCTGGAGCTGTCGCCGTCCGATGCGGCAGGGCAGGGCAGCCTGGTCGACGAACGTTTGCCCGCCGACGAGCTTCTGGCCTATCTGCAATGCGTGGGGCAAAGCCTTGCGTTGGCAATGACTCGCAACGGTATCTGCCCGCTGCATGGCCTTTGGGGCGAGCGCGCGCTGATCGGTTCGCCGCTCAGCCTGGCATTGCACCACGAAGCGTCGCAGGCAGCGCGCCTGCTATTCGCCAGCAACCTCTGGCTGGACCGCGAAGCAGGTTCCGATATCTACACCGAGTTCCGCTTGCCTGCGATGACTCTGCTGCAGTATGCCGCCCCAGGCAGCCCTCTTTACGCCGTCTCGCCGTTGCTTTTCAAGGTGTTCGAAATGGGCGGCGAATACGAACGCCGCAAAGAAGAGCTGCTGCGAACGGCCAGCGGATCGTACGCAGACTGGCTGGCTGGGATATAGGGCGGTGGGTGTGGGGGCGAATGTCGCGCAACAGGCGCAAATTTCATGGATGGACCGTAGGATCGAAATCAAAGCGTACATCTATCTGAAGCCGAAGCCACCACGGCTTGAAAGCCGCGGGTAGTTATTGAGGATAGGGTCTCCGACCCATAGGAATTAGCCGAGCGATACAGTAGTCTGCTCGATCCGAGTGCCCTGGACATTCATTTGTCCGGTACTTTCAAGCCCTTACGAGCCGTAGGTTTTAATCAACGGAATCTTGCGCGGTCGGCATGGCGGCCTATCATCATAAGCCCACTCCCGTCAATCAACGCCTGCCGTTACGGGCGACGACCAGGCTTGCATCCGCTGAAGCGGTGCCTATGAAGGTCAGATCGCCCTGCGGGCTAAGATTGGCGACGTGCCGAAATCCCGCGCAAATCTCACCCGCCGTCACCCTCTCCAGTGACATTCCCTACACAATCCCGAAATGCTTAGCGGCGAATTGCAGGGCTTCCTGAACGTGCGTGTCCCAGTATTCCCAGCTGTGGCCCCCGGGGTACTCGGCGTATTCGTGGGGGAGGCCAAGTTCTGTGAGGCGTTTCGTGGCGCGTCGGTTGCTCTCAATAAGGAAGTCCTCCGAGCCGCAGTCGATACGTAGCGCTGGCGCAGTCGCAGCGGTGAGCTTTTCCATGAGAGCGAAGATGTCGTTGGGGCCGCCAGTCGGGTTCTCACCGAAGATGGATACCCACTCGTTGGCGTTCGACCAGTCCGGGTTGGCCGCATGGCTCGCCGCTTCCAGCGCACCCGAGTGGCTGACTCCCGCTCCGAACAGCTCGGGGAACTTCAGCGCCAGTTTGATTGCTCCGTAACCGCCCATTGAAAGGCCGCCGATGGCGCGTCCCTTCGGGGTGGCGATGGTGTTCCACGTCGAGTCCACAAAGCCGATAAGGTCGCGCGTGATGTAGGTCTCAAACTGATCGGTTGGGAACTTGGCGGAGTCCGTGTAGAAACTGCGCTCGCCGTCGGGCATGATGATGATGATCGGCAAGCCGGACGCGTACCGCTCCAGGCTGGTGCGACGGGTCCACGCGGTGTGGTTGTCGGACATGCCGTGAAGCAGGTAGTAAACGGGAAACGGGCCGGTCTTGCCTTCGGGGATGATGGCGTAAAACGACGCCATCTTGCCAAGCGAGGCGACCTGATTGAGCTGGATTTCGCAGACGGCCATTTAGTTAAGATCTCCTTTAGGATCGGCTCGTGCCGCCGGGGCATTTATTGTGTAAGGACCACATCGCGCTTGTTATGTTATTCGATGCTGGCTCGATTTGCATTAAGCTACGTTATAGAGGCAACCAGCAGAACGGGACAGAGGGAGCGAAGCAAGAAGAAAAGCCCGAGCGGCTTGAGCGATCCTGAATCCTAACGAGGATAGCATTGTTGACGCCAGCATGTCAAGGCGCGGTCAACCGCCCACCTAATCCCAGTCCCCGACGTATAGCACTTCCTCTTCGAGCGTGACACCGAAGCGGTCGGCGACAGCGGCGGCCTAATTACCCACGCGCCAATTCGAGCCCTAGTCGTAGCGGTGCTAGCGCATTGCTGGGCATCTCGCTAAACGTCTGTCCCTCAAGCTCGCGGCCAGTGAGGTCCTTACGAGTACCACCCCATTGCTTGAAGAAGAAGGCGACATTATGCTCAAGGCATTGAGTTTGTATGCTCTTGACCCACAGCTCTTTCATTGGGCGAGAATGGGGTCCAGATTCGCCACCGACTATAACCCAGTGGACTCCGTCCAGACGAAGATCGTTCAAGGGACCAATTAAGGGTTCGCAGGACAGGAAGCGAACATGTGCGGGAACGTGACGAAGGTCGTCGATGCGATTTACGACGCGGCCATCTTCCACACTAACGCCCATCCATAAATTTTCCGGCCACGTCAGTTCTGCCGCCACATCCTTGAGTCTTTGTGACCGCTTCGTAAGTATTTGATACGTATGCTGAGGCGTAGCCACTATGGTTTCAAAGACGCGCTGAATAAATGGCAGCGGAACATCGTCGTGAAATAGGTCACTCATCGAATTCACGAAGATTATGCGTGGTTTGCGCCATGCCTTGGGAAGGTCTACAAGGTCGTCATGTAAAGTCACTTTGAATCCGTTCGTGTATCGATTTGATCCCATTGCCTTGAGCCGCTTTGCCATTCTCTCGGCATAGCAATGCTTACATCCCGAAGACACTTTGGTGCATCCAGTCACAGGATTCCATGTCATCTCAGTCCATTCGATATGTGTACTTGTTGCCATTAGAACTTCTCCAGCAAGTGTTTAGCTATACGAATAGCGGTTGGAGCACCTTGCTTGTTGCCCGCAGCAAAGCAAAGCATATACATGGGCGAATTATGGGAGTTGCGCAATACTCTTGCTACGGGAGCGACACGCTCAAAAACTGTGCTTAGCCGCTCGAGAAAGTATGATCCGACCTGCTCGAACGACGCGTTGCGCTTCTCGCTCTCATCCTCTCCAAATAGGGTCTGCTCCGTTGTCGTTACGTAGAAGGCGCTGAGCCATTCATCCGTACCGAGTGCCTGCGTCAACTTCTCTGACCATTTCTCGTTTGGCCTTCCACCTGTTGGCAACATCCGGATGAATACCATACCTACTGGCACAAGCATCCAAAAGTCAATTGCCTTCGTGGCGGCGAGGGCCTCAATTGTATCCCATTTTACGCTTGCGCCGTAAGGATCTAGGAACACTACTGCCCGGTTATTGCGCCAGTTAGCATTTTGGCACCAGCTTTCTAGCACATCATTTGCATCCCCAGGTTGTACATGGATTCGACTATCCGGGAACTTTTTCGCCAGAATGGCGAGCTCGGATGCCCGCTTCTGGTTGGCTTCGATGAATAAGTAATTGTCAAATCCAGGAGAGAGCTCAAGTGCATGGGCAGCACTTCCGTTTTTAACTGCTATGAAGTCTTCCTCGTCTGCGAAATCCTCGTGCAAGACGGGTTGATCTGACTTTTCGGCGGCCTTGATTGTACGGTAGCCAGTGCCCGCGAATGCGTCCACATACCAAGTTGTTAAGTATTGAGCTTTAGGATTTGCATTGAAGATATTTAGATATGCTTCGAGATAGCGCTTCAATATTTCGAGCTTTTGTTCAGTCCAGTCGCCGCCAAAAGTATGATCTGCCATATCCTCGCCCCTTTGATCGGTATTATACCAAACGTTAGTTCGTTTATTGCAAAGCATGTTCCTTCTATATTTGATTATTTTTATACGAGATTTTGGAGGATTCAGGAAAATATGCTCTGCAGCACTTTACATTCATTATGCCTATGCAGTTTGGTTGAAATGACTTAATCAACCGCCGCCTACTCCCAGTCGCCGACGTACAGCACTTCCTCTTCGAGCGTGACGCCGAAGCGGCCGGCGACGGCGGCTTTGATCTGGCTGGCGAGGGTGCGGATATCGGAGGCGGTGGCGTCTTTGGTGGCGTTGATGAGGAAGTTGGCGTGTTTCTCCGACGATTGCGCGCCGCCGTACCGCAGGCCTTTGAGGCCGCACGCTTCGATGAGGAAGCCAGCGGGGACGACCCCGTTTTCGCGCATTCCAGCCGACAGGCCGGGGATGGTTTCGGCGAGGGCCCTGTTGACGACGTTCTTAAAGAACGAGCCCGCGCTGGGGTCGAACGGCTGCTTCAAGCGGCGCTGCTCGGTGTAGTATTTGGAACGTTCGAGGATGGCGTCGGGGTTGCCTTCATAGGTCAGCTCCAGGGTGCACGAGAGAATGACGATGCGCTCGTCGGGGTTTCGGCGCAACCGAGAGTCGCGGTAAGAGAACTCCATCCACTCGGGGGCGACCGTCTTATCCTCGCCGCCGTGAAAGACGCGCACCGACCGCACCAGTGGGCCAATATTGCCCCGGTACGCTCCGGCGTTCGATACCAGCGCGCCGCCGACAGTGCCCGGGATGCCGACTCCCCACTCCAGGCCGCTGTAGCCAGCGCGGGCGGTTTGCGCGAAGAGCGAACCCAGCGATGCGCCGCTTTCGCAGACCACCGGGGAGCCGATCTCGACGCCTTTGCACTTGTTCTGGATCACGAGGCCGTTGTAGCCCTTGTCGGCCATCAGGAGGTTCGAGCCGTGACCGATGAAGAGAAACGGCACACTGGCGCGGTGGCACAGTTCGA
Source organism: Capsulimonadaceae bacterium (assembly GCA_036504535.1). Taxonomy (GTDB): domain Bacteria; phylum Armatimonadota; class Armatimonadia; order Armatimonadales; family Capsulimonadaceae; genus JARLGU01. The sequence goes on along the minus strand of DASXUY010000036.1, from coordinate 156,815 downwards.
GGGCTTTGGCGAGCTGGTCGACGTTGGTGGCCGCCCAAAACCAGCGCGCTGGCCCGCCGACCTTCAGCGTCGTGTGCCGCCGCATGGGCTCGTTTTCGAGGAGCGCGTCGCCAACGAGCGCGCGAAGTTCTGTGGCGTAATCCATTTGCGTTTAGTTTAGCACAACGCGATTCGGTTGGGTGGGGCACGGGCGAGATATTCTGGGGCAATCGCTCCGTCTCTGAATGCCCAACGGGTTGATTAAATAGCCACAATAATTATCGATAGCCTGATTTAGTATGTATAAAATTCCCTTCCCGTTTCGGGAAGGTGGCAGTCTGGCCCAAGATTTCCTGCGCCAGACTGCCGGATGAGTTTCCTCAAACACGCCCTACCTTTCCGCACCTACTTCTTGCTCTGGTACTGGTTCTCGCAGAGCAGCTGCCGCGCGATGGGCGACGGCGAGTCGATTTCGGCGATCTGCGAGCGCATGTCTTCCTGCGTGATGAAGCATGGGCGCATGTACATACCGAGCAGTGCCGAGCGTGGTTGAGCGGTGCGGTTGGGGCGCGCTGTGTGCCAGAACGCGCCGTGGGCAACGAGGACACTGCCGCGCGTCGCGGTCGCGATCTGCGCGGTTTCGTGCGTGTCGGCCGGTCCCGGTGAGCGGCCCATCTTGTGGGAATAGGGCTCGACACCGGTGGCGCCGTTCTCATCGGTGAAGTCATCGAGCATCCAGATGGTTTGCGTCGCCAGTCGTCCTTCGGGCCACGGAGCGGCCATCGACCAGTACGGGAAGTCGGCGTGCCAACCGACCGCATCACAGCCGGGCAGGATTGTGTTCGCGGTCCAGGTGGAGCAGATGACATCGTTGCCAAGGTAGCGCTGCCAGAGCGCGACAATGAGCGGGTGGCACATGAGGTCGAGGAAGAGCGGGTTCTTCGTCGCCAGCCGCCAGACTCGCTGCGACCTTGTACGGTCGGCTTCGGGTGTGCGCTCGGCGGCGAGGAGTTCGTCGAGCGCCGCGCGGGCTGTGTCTGCCTCGGCGGGGGTGATGACGGACGGGATGACGCAATATCCTCGCGTGTCGATTTCTGCGATGATGTCGTCGATATTATGTTCAGGGTTCAGTTCGTACATGGATGCACTCCTTATGTGTAGCTAATCTTCCGTGACGCGGGAGAGTTCGACAAGGTGATGGCCCCAAGGCGGCAGGTCGCATGAGACATTGAGGGTTTTACGACCCCCATCGAACCAGACTTGGCGTTCCGAGCGGCGGAAATGGTGCTCGTCCGCGATCCCCAGGCGCGCGAATGGCATCGAGCCTTCGATCTTGCGGGGCGAGTCGGACAGGTTGAAGATGTTGACGACCAGCGCGCCATCGCGGGGGAGGACATGGACATGGATCTCCTCGCTGATGCCGTAAAAGTCGCCGCGCTTGTAGAACGACGCGAGGCGTTGGTACCGCGCCATGGCGTGGCGCTGGACGTTCGCGATGTTCGGGTTCTCATGCGTGCCGCCGATCCCAAGGTGGCGGCAGGTGGACGCGTACCACCAAAAGAATGTGGCGTGGTCGTTGTCGTCGCGCAGATCGATGTGAAGGTAAACGGGCACATTGCACGCGAGATTATAGTAGTAGAGCGACTGCGCGCGCCCCGAACGCATGTCCTCTTTCGGGCACCACATCAGCTCAAAGCCCCAGTTGAGGTCATAGCTGCCCGGGAGCCCGTATTTGTAGTACACAGGCGTCGCTCGTGGGTGTGCGCCGCCGCAGAGCATGTCGTGCATCTCGATGAGCACCTCGGGATAGCGGGCGTGAATGCGCTGGGCGAGGTCGACGTTGGCGCGAATATGGTCCTCGCGTGTGTACGGCACCGGGTGGCCGTGTGCCAGGTCGTCACAGCCGCCATTCCACCAGTTGCCGTCGAACATGAGATACGCCACACCCGCGTCGCACAGCGCTAGAAGACGCGCGGCAGCTTCATCGCGATACTGCTGCGACCCGAGGCAAACCTGCGCACCGCCGCCCTGTGGGTTTGGGGTCGGCGCACCGGTAGGCGGCGTGCGGTGCGCCTCTGCTGGCCAATGCTGGACAGCGTCGTAGGGAAACGACGACCAACCCTGCGACATCCACGTCGCGAGCGGCGTGTGGAGCGACACATCGAGATCGTGTTGCTCGCGCATATGCCGGACGAACTCGGGCAGATCTCCAAGGCGTCTCGTATCCCATTGGAAGCTGGCAAATGTAGTGTCCCAGCCCGGATCAAGATACAGCGACTCGCAGTGGTAGGCGCGCGCCTTGACCGCCTCCGCCTCCATCATCTCCCGCGTGTACGTTCTCGCTCGTACTGCGACCCGCTCGCCCGCGTCCCAGTTGCGCATGCCCGTGAGCCACCATTCCGGGTTGTCGTAAAGCTCGTTCCAGTGAACGGGCGGATTGAAGCCATCGGGGAAGCGACAGCCGTGCTGGTCGAGTAGGTCGCGGTATTCGTACGCTGCCGCCTCGTAGCCGCCCGCGACGGTGGAGTATCGCGTCGCGCCAAAGGTAATCGTTTCACCGCTCGCCAGCGTGAACGCCGGCAGGCCGTCATCGCCGGTTGCGTAGACGCCGCCGAATCTGGCGTAGATGGCTGAGTGCGTCGTCACAGTGGAGACCGCGCTGTATTCGATGCGCTCCTGGTTGAACTTCATGATCGCGAGGGTTCGGTCGCCGCGGCGCCACGCCCACGCCTCCGACTGCCAGTGCCGCGACGGAGGAAAGCCGTAGCCCATGGAGTCGTTACAGTTCGGGGTGCGCCCGGCGAGGGTGAGAAGGCTCGTGATCGCGTGATCGTTGACGTAATCGTCGGGATCCGTGGGGCGCTTGCGGAATGGGATGGCGATGAGGCGATCGGTTGCAAGGTCGGGATGCACGCGTGCGATGCTGTCGGCGATGACCCGCAGGAAGCCGCACTCGAACGACTCAACGATGACGGTGTCATTGCCAATGTTGGCAACCGTGATGGTCTCGTCAATGCCGCCGGTCTCCGGGCACGTCCAGTTGTGAGCAACGCGCAGCGGACCGAGGTTACCGCTAAGTTCGACGCCGTTGCCGGTTGCTATTACTGACGCGTCGGCAAGATGATTCCATTCCATGACGCCGCCGTTAACGATGATCCTGGCGCGATCGAAGTAGGGCGCATCGGACCATTCCTCGGCCGCGACGAGGTCGATGAGGGAAGCATGAGCGGGACCGTCTTCGATTGTAAGCTTGATACAAAATGATGCGTTCTGCGCGGAGTAGGGCGCGGCGTTCGTGTGTGTCATGGTGGATAAGTTGCTGGCGATGTTTGAGGCGTTTTGTAGCTTCGGCGAAAGTAATGGTTCCGATTATAGCAAAGCTCACCCCGCGTGTCTTTGACATATCGTCCAATTTTTTGCCTGATCATACGCTCGCGGCGCTATGTATAACCTGGCCTTTGAGGTTCATTTGTACCAGAGGCGGGTAAGTCTACGGTTGGCCGCGGAACATTGCCGGTGCGCCTTCGGTCAAGCGAACATGTATTGAGAGGCGTCAGCCACCAAGTGCTGGCCCTAAGTTGTTGGACGGAGACGTAAAACTATGGATAAATTTAAATTGACACTGGGAACAGCGTGTGCTGCGGCGCTTGCGCTATTGGCCGCTGGTTGCAAAGAAAATGTGGCAACGAATCAGCCTGCCGCGCCGACGCCGCACGTTGTAGCGACGGCGTCCCCCGCAAACTTCAAGCCCTACGAGTTGATTGAGACGCCAGCTCCGGCCCCTGCGACTAAAGTCGTAGCCCGTGAGCGCACATTGAAGCTTGAGCGTCGTAACGGCAAACCGTACGTTGTAGACAGCGACGGCCACGCGTATCAGGCGGTGCGAAACGCCGACGGACGCATCTACCCGGCGTATGTAGACCCGGCGACCGGCCGCAAGTACCCGCTACGCTACGATTCCAAGCGCGATCGCTATTACCGGCTGGCGCGCAACGATGATGGCAGCTACTACCGGAATTATGTGGGCGACGCCGACAACCGCTATTACATCGACCGCGACGGTAACCAGAGCGACAGCAACTACGATGACCGCCCGATCATTCGCGATGACAACGGTCGTGATGTTGCCCAGGTGTCGAAGGGTTCAGGCGGCAACAACGACTGGTTGTGGGCCATTCCGATTGCAGCGGGAGCGTACTACCTCCTGACGCAGCATCACGGCTCAAACACCTCGCAGCCGGTCGCGTTGAACCGCCCGCAATCGCACCAGGCAGTTCCGTTGACGTCAGCGCAAGCCGCTATCCTTCGACAGCGCGAACTTGAGCGCCGTCGTGCCGACGCAGCGAAACAGGCGCAGTGGAATCAGTCGCAAGCGGATCGCCAGAGATCAGCGGCAATCCAGCGCCGGAACGCGGTCAATGCGCAACAGGATGCGCTGGCCCGCCAGCGAGCGCAATCAAGCAACACCCGCCTCGCGGCAATCCAGCGGCAGAACGCCGTCAAAGCTCAGCAACTCGCGCTCGCGAAACGCCGCGCGGCAGCGATCAATCACCAGAACGCCGTCAAGAATCAGCAAGACGCCCTCGCCCGCCGCCGTGCCGCCGATGCCAAGCACGCGCAATCGACCAACACCCGGCTGGCGACAATTCAGCGTCAGAATGCCGCTAAGGCTCAGCAACTCGCGCTCGCGAAACGCCGTGCCGCCGCGATCAACCATCAGAACGCTGTCAAGAATCAGCAAGACGCCCTCGCCCGCCGCCGGGCAGCCGATGCCAAGCGTGCGCAATCGACCAACAACCGACTGGCGACAATTCAGCGGCAGAACGCGATCAAGGCGCAGCAACTCGCGCTCGCGAAACGCCGCGCTGCTGCGATCAACCACGTGAACGCTGTCAAGAATCAGCAAGACGCCCTCGCCCGCCGACGTGCCGCCGACGCGAAGCGTGCGCAGTCGAGCACCGCAAGACTTGCGGCCATCCAGCGGCAGAACGCGATCAAGGCTCAGCAACTCGCCAACGCAAAACGTGCGGAAGCGGTACGCGTGGCCAAATTTCATCGGGTAAAACCAGGCCCGCCGCGAGCGGTTGCGCACCCCGTGCATCCAGTCCACCCGGCGCACCCAGGGCACCCTGCCCATCCCGTGCATCCTGACCAACCGCGCAACGGGGACCATTAGCCCCATTCTTGCGCGCCCCGCCGCTAAAACCCGGCCACCAACGTATGTTCGTGGCCGGGTATAATTACGTCGGAATAGCCGCAGCGAGGCAAGCGATCTCTCGCGAAGCAAGTGCATCTCGAAGTACTGATGATAACAACCGCCGTGGTCGTAACGCGGGAAAAGGTCCAGGCTCTGCCTGGTGAGGCTTGGGCGATTTTCGCCGAAGCCCTTTCGGCATTCAGGCACCTGAAACCGACCACTCTTACATGACAGAGCGTGAAACGCGCTCATAAAGATCGCATAGCGATCTGGTCCTAATCCGGCCAAGAACCCGGTGTTCGAGCACAAAAATTAAAAACTTCCTACTGCCGGAGGCGGGTCCCTTTGACTCTTCTTAGAGTCACTCTTCAGGACCCGTCGGAGGCTTAGTTTTTAATTTTTTGATCGAACATGAAACAACAACGTAATGCCGGGGGCGCGGAAATTCCGCGCGCGTAGCGGCAGTAACTGCAAACCGCCACGCACTCAGAACCGCTATTGCCCAAGACATTGCATTCGATAAACGCGCACGTGGCCCGGTCGCAGTCTCGATTACCAATTTCTAATATCTAACACTATGGAACTATCCTCGATTGCCAACCTCATCGACGACCACGCGCCGTTCCGACGCCTGAAGGAACTCCTCGCCAAGCCCGGCGCAACCGTCGTCCAGCTCGAAGGCGTCGCCGTCGCCGCCAAAGGCATGATGCTGGCGAAGATCCGGCAGGAAACCGGCCGACCCATCGTGCTCATCTCATACAACGGTGAGCAGGCCGAACGAATCGCAGGCGACGCAGTCTCGTTCGGCATCTCCGAAGCCGATGTGGCCGTCCTCCCGCAGTCTGCGCAAACGTTGCTCTATACCGAAGGTACGCCCGACTACGCGCTCATCGGTCGCCGCATCAATGCTCTGCGCAAGATTGCGGCTGGCGAAGCGCAGTTTATCGCGGGCTCGGCAGCGGCGTTCCTTCAGCGCACCATCCCCATGGAGATTCTCGAAGCTCGTCGCCGAACGGTGACCGTTGGCGAAACTGTCGAGCCCGAAGCGCTCGAAAAGGAGTTAAGCGCGTTTGGCTACGAGCGTGTCGAGACCGTCGAGCAGCCAGGCCAGTGGACTCGGCGCGGCGGCATCGTCGATGTCTACTCCGCTCCCGAGGACAAACCGTGGCGCATAGACTTCTTCGGTGACGAAGTGGAGAGTATCCGCTCATTCGATCCGGCGACGCAGCGCTCCAATGAAACGCTTACGACAGTCGAGATTATCCCAGCCCGCGAGATGCCGCTCGACGATCCCGACCGCGTCAAAAAGGCCATTGCCAAGATTCGCCGCGACCTCGCCAAGGCGATGGACAAGCTGCGAACAGATGATCACGAGGGCCTCGGCGAAGAGCACGCGATCAACCTGGAGATTCGTATCGAGGGCGATGCGATAAATCTCGCGCAGCACACCTATTTCGATCAGGTCGAAGTCTACTTCCCGCTCCTGTACCCCGAAAACCTATGCGCTCTCGACTGCCTTCCGAGCAACGTCATCCTCGTTGTCGATGAGCCCCACCAGCTCAAGGCGCGCTGGGATGCCACCGAGGAGCAGATGCAGGAGATCGCCACATCCAGGCGGGCACGCGGCGAGTGGCTGCACGATACCGTTCCCATCCACTGCCCTTACGAGTCGCTGATCAAGTACGCTCACGGTGACCACAAGGTGCTGCTTTTCTCTCTTCTTGCGCGCCCGCTCACAAACTTGCATGTGATCGAGGACATTCCGTTCAGTATCCCCACCATGGAGTCGTTCCACGGCACGCTTCAGGCGATGTACGATTCGCTCGACTCGTGGCAGGCGAACGGCCTCCGCACCGTGTTCATCACGCGTCAGGCTGAACGTATCCGCGACATGCTCAATTCGCACCGCATCCCGGCAGCCCCGATTGCACGCCTCAAGCCTGGCTCGAAAGAGGCTGGCGTCTACGTACTCGACGGTACCCTCGTCGGCGGCATTCGTATCCCCGAAGCGCGCCTGATGATCGTAACCGATGTCGACGTTTTCGGCGCGCCGTCGCAACCCAAGCATAAGCGCCAGAAGTTCAATGAAGGCCTGCGGATCGCATCGTATCTCGAACTGCGCGAAGGCGACTATATCGTCCACATCCACCATGGGATCGGACGCTACCTCGGTATCACCAAGCTCAAGGGTACCGACGGGGCGGAACGCGACTACCTGCTGCTCGAATACCACGGCGGTGACCGTGTGTACGTTCAGACCGACCAGGTGGACCGTGTCCAGCGCTATATCGGCGCCGACTCGGGCAACCCGCAGCTTCACCGCCTCAACACCGGCGAATGGCAGCGCGCTACGAAGGCCGCCAAAAAGCAGGTTCAGGAAATGGCGGCGGAGTTGATCAAGCTCTACGCCGCCCGCCATGCCGCCCGCAGGGAAGCGTACCCAGAGGATACGCCGTGGCAGCAGGAGATGGAGGAGTCGTTCCCCTACGAGGAGACCCGCGACCAGCTACGCGCGATCAACGATGTCAAGGCCGACCTCGAATCGGAGCGCCCCATGGACCGCCTCGTGTGCGGCGATGTTGGCTACGGCAAAACCGAAGTTGCCATGCGGGCTGCGTTCAAGGTGGCCGGCAGCGGGCGTCAGGTCGTTGTGCTCTGCCCGACCACTATCCTCGCTCAGCAGCACTATAACACGTTCCGCACCCGTCTCGCACCGTACCCGGTGAAGGTCGCAATGCTGTCCCGCTTCGTCAGCAAGGCGGAAGCGACCGCGACGCTGGCTGGGCTGGCCAATGGCACCGTCGATATCGTCATCGGCACTCACAAGCTGCTCGGGAAGACCATCAAATTCGGCAACCTTGGCCTGCTGATTGTCGACGAAGAGCAGCGCTTCGGTGTCGCCCACAAGGAGCGCGTCAAGCAGCTGCGCAAGTCGGTCGACGTCATGACCCTCACCGCCACACCCATTCCGCGCACCCTGCACATGGCGCTGTCCGGTATCCGCGATCTTTCGCTGATCAACGATCCGCCAGAAGGCCGCGTCCCGATCAAGACGTACATTCGCGAATACGACGACGAACTCGTCCGCGAAGTCGCGCTCCGTGAGCTTGACCGTGGCGGGCAGATCTACTACGTCTCGAACCGCATTGAGTCGATTTACCACATCGCCGCCCGCCTGCAGAAGCTCTGCCCCAACGCCAAAGTCGGGGTCGGACACGGACAGATGGACGAGGACGAGCTCGAAGAGGTGATGGTAGGATTCTACAACGGCGACTACGATATTCTGGTCTGCACCACCATTGTGGAAAGCGGTCTCGACGTTTCCAACGTCAACACCATCGTTGTGGAAGATGCCGACAAACTCGGCCTTGCGCAACTCTACCAGCTCCGTGGGCGTGTCGGTCGCTCCGAGCGGCAAGGTTTCGCGTACCTGTTCTACCGCAAGGACAAGATGCTCACCGAGGTCGCCGAAAAGCGCCTCTCGGCTCTGCGCGACTTCTCCGAGCTTGGCTCCGGTTACAAGATCGCGCTCCGAGACCTCGAAATACGCGGCGCGGGCAACCTCCTCGGCAAGGAGCAGTCGGGAACAGTCGCCGCCATCGGCTTCGACCTCTACACGCAGCTGTTGTCGCAGGCGATCAACGAGCTCAAGGGCGAGCCAGTGGAGATGGAGTTCCAGCTCCCGCCAGTCAGCCTGCCGCTGGACGCGCACATCCCGACCAAGTACATCCCGAGCGAAGCGGAGCGCATCCTGATCTACAAGAAGCTCACCGCTATCCGCAAACCGGACCACGTCGCCGACGTCCAGGCCGAGCTCGAAGATCGCTACGGCGACCCGCCGCGCGCCGTTTGGAACCTGCTCGCGCTGCTGCGTCTACGCCTGCGCTGCAAGGAAGTCGGGATCGGCGCCATCAACACCGAAAAGACCCGCATCGTCTTCCGCTTCTCCGGCACGCACCTGCCGCAAGACCGTATCCGCCTGCTTGCGCGCAACTTCCTGCAGTACGACTTCCAGCCCGACCGCGTCACCATCATCATCGGCGACACCCCGCAGAAAACTCTGCGCAACGTCGAAGAGATGGTAGAAGCCATCGCCAAAGTCCTCCCCGACAAGGATCAAGAAGCTAGGGTAGGCGTCAGCACCGGCCTGGCGCCAAAGAAGGTCGTGCGACGACCACGCGGATATTAGCGGGGTGGGGTGAGATGAAGGGTAAGGATTTTAGGACGGCTCGGGCCGCCGGGGCCTTCTTTGGGTAAGGGTTGCGGATGGGTGTGGTTGGGACGGCAATGGTGCTTGGGGGTTGCGCCGGGTGCCCTCAGGGCGTGACGATTGCGGGTTAACCACCGTCACGATGCGCGACAAGGGTCCAGGCTCAGCCTGGTTGGGTATGGGTGGCGGTGAGGTGTGGTTGGGAAGGCGATATGGTTGGGTTTTAGCGATGAGTGGTAAAATGGTTACGGAGCATTTGTGCGACAATGGGACGTGATAATGGTAACTATTACAGCGGAACAAATCGTGGCTGAGCCGGACGCTTTCATTAAGCAGTTGGAGGCGGGAGTCGAAGTTGTGATCGTTAGCAACTCCGAGAGCCTGGCACGGGCGATTCCCACGCACGCTGCAACTGGTCGTCCCTTGTATGGCAGTTCGTCAGGGAAGATCGTAATCTCTAGTGACTTCGACGCGCCCCTTGACGACTTTGCCGAGTACCAGTGATGCGAGTGCTTCTCGACACGCACACTCTCCTATGGTACGCTGCCGGTGATCCGCACCTTTCAGCGACCGCGCTCGCTGCAGTAAATGCACCCAATGCGAGTTCGGTGGTTAGTGCGGCCACGTTATGGGAAATCGCAATCAAGGTGGGACTCGGAAAGCTGTCGCTTGGGGAACCGACTGCCGACTTCTGGGCGCGCCACTCCCAGAACGGCGTCGAGCTCTTGCAGATTTCCGCCGAAGAAGCGCTCTATGTCGAGACACTCCCTCTTCACCACCGCGACCCCTTTGACCGTATCCTGATCGCGCAATCGATCATCTATCAAATCCCCATTATAAGCAAAGATGGCGTGTACGACCAATACGGAGTCAGCCGAATCTGGTGATTGTTCATTTTCGCCTGGCGAGTGAGTTAGTGGGTCGCAGTGTTTAGGACGGCTCGGGCCGCCGGGGCCTTGCTCGGGTGGTGGTGAGGTGCGTTAGGGACGGCGATGGGCGTGGTGTGGAAAAGGTAGGCCTTTGGTATAATGGATTCGAGGGCAGGTGACGACGACGGAGGGTGGACCGATGTATCAAGTTCAGCTTACAGATCAGGTGTACGATCAAGCAAAGCGGCGCGCCGCAGAGGCTGGATTCGACAGCGTCGATGAGTATGTAGCCGATTTGCTATCGGACGACTTCAGTGAGTCGCCTAACTTGGACCACTTATTTACGCCGGAGCGGCTAGCACATATTGACGATGTGGTGGCGAGGGTCAATGCCGGCGAAAAAACACTCACAATGGATGAGTTCGATGCCAACTTGGCTGAATTCCGAGCGAATTGGATTCGAAGGAATGGCCAGTGAAGGTTGTTCTAAGTCTGGATGCGGAGGCTGACCTGACAGAAATATGGCTTTGGAACGCAGAAGAGCGGGGAGTCCGACACGCGGACGATTATATTTCGTTTCTGCGGGAGCACATCGCCAAGCTCGAAACCCGCTCCGACATTGGTACCAAAATCGACTTAGGACCCGATTATAGATATATTCTCATGAAGCGTCGGTCAGGTGGCCATGGCCACATTGCCGTGTACCAAATCCGCTCCGATGAAATATTAGTCGTCCACGTCTTCCACACCTCGCAAGATTGGCGCGCCAAGTTGTAGCGCGCCCGTGACCACTGATCATCGCCGCGCTGAACCGCCTGCCATTATCCTCGGCAACACCCCGCAAAAAAAACTCTGCGCAATGTCGAAGAGATGGTAGAAGCCATCGCCAAGGTGCTCCCCGACAAGGACCAGGAAGCAAGAGTAGCCGTCAGCACCGGCCTAGTGTCGAAGAAGATTGTGTAAGTACTAGCAGGGATGGGGCGGTGGATGTGAGTACTGTGTCGATTGGCTTGGACTGTACGCCAGGTGCCCTCAGGGCGTGGCGATTGCGGGTTAACCACCGTAGCGCACGATGCGCGGAAAGGGTCCAGGCTCAGCCTGGTTGGGTAAGGGGTGGCGGTGGGCAGGTGCCCGTTAACAGGGAATGGTATACTAACGTAAGTTACGGAGCCAATTCCGGCGGCGCATTTGATGCGCACCGGGACAAATCGCTGGCTCCAACGATTTAAGAATCACCCCAGGAGACACCCCATGACATGGACCCTCAGCGCATTCGCGGATGAAGCGGGCGCAACAATTGACGAACAAATCCCTGCCCTCAAGACCTCGGGCCTCAGCTTGATAGATATCCGCTCAGTCGACGGCTACAACATTGTCGAGCTGCCTGTTGACCACGCAAAAGTGATCAAGTCGAAGCTCGACGATGCTGGCATCTCGGTGCAGATGTTTGGCTCTCCCATCGGCAAGATCGATATCGGCGACGATTTCAGCACCGACCTTGCGCGCCTCAACCACCTAGGCGAGCTTGCGCCGGTTCTCGGCTGCAAAGCGGTTCGTATGTTCAGCTACTTCAACAAGGACGCGAAGCCGCACGCCGAGTGGCAGAACGTTTCCATCGAGCGCATGATCGCGCTCCGCGAAGCCGCGAAGAACCTCGGCCTTGTGCTGTACCACGAAAACGAGTGCCACATCTTCGGCGATCTGGCCGCCGATGTCGCAACCATCGGCACAGAGGTCCGCGACGGCGTCTCGTTCAAGACCATCTTCGACTTCGACAACTACAATCAGGGCGGCCAGAGCGTGTGGGAAGCGTGGCAGCTGCTGAAGGGCGATGTCGACGCCATCCACCTCAAGGACAGCATCAACAAGCAGCATGTGCCAGTCGGAACCGGCACCGGTGATGTCGAGAAGATCCTGCGCGATGCGGTCGCCACCGGCTGGAACGGCCCGCTCGCTGTCGAGCCCCACCTCGGCCACTCCGGCGCTGTTGCGGCGACGGGACCCAGCGGCGAAGAGAACGTGACCTACAAAGACATGCCCGAAGCCGACCGCTTTATTCTCGCCTGCAACGCCGCCACAGCCCTGCTGACCAAGGTAGGCGCGTCGTACAAGTAGGCGCGACGCGCTAATTAATCAGCCCCACCGGTAACGTCGCACACGCTTACCGGTGGGGCTTTTTGTGATTTACCCCGCTGTACCGAAATCAGCGCGACCGTCGTTTGGTCAACCCGAACAGGTCGAACAGTTCCGTTTCGGTAAGCGACCTTGTGATATCGAGGCGCTCATCGTCGACGAACTCCTGGAATATTTCGCGTTTTTTACGCAGTTTTGCGTCAATTCGCTCTTCAATCGTATTGACGCAAAGGTACCGATAGATGGTCACCGCCGACTGCTGGCCAAGGCGATGGGAACGGCTCTCGGCCTGCTCCTCGATGGCCGGGTTCCACCAGCGATCTAGGTGGAAGACGCACGATGCCGCCTGAAGGTTGAGGCCCTGTCCTCCGGCTCGAAGCGATAGGAGAAGCGCTTTGTGCGTCTTGTCGCGAACGAAGCGCTCTAGAGTTTCGCTGCGCTTTCCCGCCGTCATCTGACCGGTATACGTGAGCGGATGGAAATCCTTGAGCTCCTCCGCCACACGCGCTACGCCGAATTTGGGCTCGGTGAACTGCGAGAATATGAGCGCGCGCCTTCCCTCTGCGGTAAGGGTTTGCAGCTTCTCCCGTATGTCGTTCAGCTTGCTCGAGTTGCCGCTCACCGGGTCGAAGTTACAAATCTGCTTTAGGCGGGAGATCAGCTCGAGAATGTGGACGATTGTCACCGAATCGCCCGCGCGATCCAAGCGCAGGATGCCTTCCTGCTCCGCGCGGTCATAGGCTGCGCGCTGCGATGGCTCCAATTCTACGGCGATTTCGAAGATTCGCTTGGCGGGCAACTGCGGCAATACATCGTTGACGCGGCGTCGTAGCACATGCGAGCGGAACCGCGAGGAGAGACTGGCATCCGGATCTGTCTTCTGGACCGCTAGACCGTGTACGGGCTTGAGCAAGAACTCCAGTATTGATGCCGCATCATCCTGCGAGTTTTCGACTGGCGTTCCAGTCAGAGCCCACCGGCGTTCTGCTGGAAGTTGCTTGCACGCCATAGAGACCCCAGAAGCCGCATTCTTGATTCGCGACGCCTCGTCGAGCACCAGCACGCCCCACGGCTTCTTCGTTGCGGGGCTGTCGTGATGGTCGAGCACGTCGCCGCGCAGCGTTTCGTATCCGACGAGTTTGACATGCGCGGGCAAACGCCAAAGTCGTCCGCGCTCAGACGCAGGGCCATGGATGGCGAGCACCGTCAACTCCGGCGCCCAGCGGGCCAGTTCGCGGCGCCACTGAACGATGACGCTTGTCGGGCAGACGACGAGTGCGGATGATATGTCGGCGCGGTGGAACAGAATGCGCATCGCCGCGATTGATTGGATGGTCTTGCCCAGCCCCATTTCATCGGCCAAGAGCAAAGCTTGTCGATCAAGCAGCGTGACTACCCCTTGCCGCTGGAATGGAAGCAAGGGCGCGGGCCATTCGAGTACATTGTCGACTCCGGTGAGAGCGCAAAGTGGCGCTTGGAGGACTGCGGCAAGCGTACGCATCAGGTTGGGCTGCAGGCCGAGCTGGTCGGTGTCACTCGTATCTTCGCCGTCGCCCATATCGCCAGCCGGAGGAGGGGAGGCATCATAGTCGAACCAGCCAATCGGATAGCGAGTCGGATCACCGAACCGCCACGTTTCAGGTATGGTCGCAGCTGGTTCGCCAAACCGGTACGCGCCGACGGCCTCGCGCATCGCGACGGCAATCTCAGTCTCCATCGAACACATCCAGCGCATGCCAGGTCGCCTGCGGGTATACGATGTGCATTGCTTCTCGAAGGCGGGCGAACGGTTCGATGAACAGGCCGCGCCGTTCGAGCTCAGCGGCGACAAATGAGGCTCGCATGCCTGACGCAGGAGGCGTGTTCACCCACGTCCATTCGGCGGGGAGCCCGTCCTGGGCAGGGGTGACTTGCGCGAAGGGCACCGCTGGAGCGATCTCGGCGTTGATGAAGTCGCCATCGCCCAGCGTTGGGAGCGCCACGAGCAGATCGGGTTCGCGTCGGCACGTATCGAACAGCGAGTGGACAAGACGCGGCGTTCCGAGTTTGACCGAACTCGCCGAATCCCACAAAATGCCTTGCGGCGCAACCGCCACATTGTGGACGAACTCCACCGGCTGCCCTATCGCATCGATGATGAGCAGACCAGCATAGAGCGAGTGGTCTGGTTCAAGCCAGACCACATCGATAAATGCCGCCAAGCCCATCGCGGTCGCGCGTGGAGTTTTTCGGTAAGGCACAGCCATGGTTGTTTACTCGGTCGGGTCGTCCTCTTCCAGGATTTGGGCGTCATCAATGGCGTCAGGATCGAAATGGACATCGTCCACGGCAACATCGGGACGGTAGTCCGGGTAGTAGCGGTGCAAATCCCAAAGTGTGATCCAGCGGCGGATCTCCGACCGAATTGAAATACGCACGTCGAGCGCGTCGGACGGCAGATCGTCCACGGATACGCCGTAGGCGAGTTCGTAGATCGACTTGACCCGATATTTGATCTCAGCCTCTTCTTCCGGTGTCGGTGAGTCGAGGCGTAGCGGCGATTTGAGCAGGTCGATGCCATCGACAGCGTCTACGTCGCGCTGGTCGTTGGATGTGGCGGACTTGACTCGCTGCTCGTCGAACGTTCCCCCGGTCACGGTGTCAGCAACGAAGCCGCTCGCAGTCGTAAACACGGGCAGAATGACGCTCCCGGCGGTGCGAGCGATTCGTCGCCACCATCCGAGCTGGGAATACGCGGCGAGGCGCTGATTGAGCGAGAACTTGGCGACACGTTCCATTTCATCGAACAGAATGACCCAGCCCTTTGCGCCGCTGGCTTTGAACATCTGTGCGAGCAATCGAATCCGGTCATGCGCCAGTAACGCGGGGCGAGGACCGCTCAGGTCGTAACCTGCCGCCTCGTTGATCAGACGCAATCTGCCCTTTATGACGTTCTTGAGGATCGCGCGGCCTTCGAGCTCGCCGAGAATCTGCAGGCGGAACTCCTCGTCGGCACGGTACGCTTCGTACAACCTGATGAGTGCACGATAGCGATCATCGACGCCAGCGTTTTCAATCCACGAACTGACGACCCCAAGCGCGCCCGGACCTTCGGGCAACTCCGGCGCCAATGCTCGCAACGCCCGGCCAGCGCGACCGGGAGCGCGAGCCGACTCCGCGAGTGCGCGTGACACGAAATGCGCATTTCCGATCGGCATCTCCGGGCTGATAACAGAATAGCTTGTGACGAACCCCTCACGTTCGGCGAGCGACTGGAGGTAGGTGAGCAGATGGGTCTTGCCCGCGCCAAATGTCGCGGAGATCAGGATCGGCTCGACACCTTGTCCTTGCACGATGGCGTCCAGCGAGTCTTCGAAACGCTCGCGAATCTCGTGCTGCGTCGTGCCAAGCTGGGCAACGACATCGCGGTTGGGAACGCCCGAACGGAGGGACTCGATAGCTCTTCGGGCTTGCATGACTTCTGGGTTCATCGTGCGCCTCCCAAGTGGACGAGCGATGCCGCGAGATTGGCCCGGTGCTCGTCGTGCACTTCCTGGCCGATCCGAGTCTGGAGGGCATCGTAGTCGAAATAGCAGCGCTTGACCGTTGCGTCAAGCGTCTTGTCTTTGTAGAAATTGGGCGTCGTGAGAACGACCAGCAGCATATTGTCGAGAGTGTCGATCTCGTCGATAAAACGTCGGAGCATGGTCAGCATCTGCATGTAGGCAGCGTCGCTGTAGACAACGTCTGGGTCGGGCACCGTCTGTGCCAGTATGGTCGCGAGCTCGTCAGGCGACTTGCCTGCGAGAATCGCGTTGCGGAGCCGCTCATTTTCCTCGGCGAGCTTCTTACCCTTCGGAGTGCGCTTGAACTCGTAGGGGCGAAAGTCCAGAACGACGACCAGACCGCCGTGTCCAGCATGCGGCAGCCAGCGGCAAAATGAGGCGAACAGCGTTCGCGCATTGGCAGCGTTGATCCGCTCGTATATCTGCACCTTCTTCAGCGCCGACGCGCCTCCAGGCACAGCGCGACCACGAAGCCATTCAAGAAGCACTTCCTCCGTTGTCGGGCTGAGCGCGTCCGGGATTAGCTGCGCACGTCCCAAAGCTGTGATGGCGGCGCGGAACTCAATGGACAGGCGCACATCACGCAGTTGCGGCGTGGCGAATTCGCGCTGGTATTGGTTGATCAGGTCCTGCGCGTCGCGGCCATTCGCCTCAGCGATTTGCTCGATATCGCGGATACCGCACCCGGCGGGCACGGTAATGCCAGCCGTCTCCAGGTAGTGGCGCGCTTGCTCATGTGCCCAGCGAGTCCAATCGAAGTCTTTGGTGGCTTCGAAGAAGAAGCGGTCAATGCGATGAAGCGCGGGGCTCTTCCCTGTCGCAGTGAGCTTCGAAGGGTCGACGAGCGCGTAGTAGTATCCGCCGGTCGTTGCCGCGTCACGAATGCTTTCGGTAACGTCAGCAAGAACGTCGTCGGCCCCGGCGATCACCTTGACAGCCGCGCCGCCTGACCTGAGAAACTCGCTCAGGTACTCGTCGCCGATCACCCCCAGCCACTTGTCAGCCATTGTCGTTGGCTCTGCATGGGTCATTGAAGCCTCCAGTGTCATTTAAACCAGATGCCGTAGTACCGAATTGGGCGACCATCCTCGGCGACCACTGCGAAGATGTCGCGCTCTTTGGAATTGCCCGAAGGATATTCGAACTCAAGTTTGCGGCCAGCACGCGTCGTTCGCTGTTCGGACCGATGCAGCGCGTAAATCTGTTGCGCAAATGCTGCGGGCGGGTTGTCCTTCTTGTAGCCTGGGCTGAGGCAAAACAAATCGTAGATGTCGCGAAACTTGACGAACGAGTCTTTGCCAGTGGATAGGTGTTCGCTGGCTCCGAAGAGGCTTTCGAGAAACTCCTGAGAGTTCGCGGCGAGGGTTTTGTCCCGAAGGCGCTTCAACTCGGCAGCGACTACGCGCGGTCGGATCGCCGGCCAGTTTGCACGGCCAATCGATAACGTCCCTCGGCCAGGCTGAGATCGCACAGTTACTGGGGATGAGATGAGCGTATCACCATCGGGGATTGTGCGGACGCCGTTCTGAGTTGCGGCGGTGTCCTGCAACTCCCGGACCCACTCATCGCTCTCAAGATAAGCGCGCACATCGAACGCCCAACTGGCTGCGGCGTCGCTGGTGGCATTGGGGAGCGCGCCGCCAAGGTCTGCGGCTAGGGCGGCGGCCTTTTGCATGTTAGCGACATGCCCAACCTGGCACGCCTTTTTCCACCCTTTGACGGCGGTCACATATTTCCCTGCGGACTTTAGCAAGGCATCGACTGCCTCTTCATGCTGCTGTAAAGACTCTTCGAAGCTCACGCACACCTCCAGCACCAGTTTGCCCCTGGTTCTCATTGTAGCTATAATATTCGCGGATCGGAATGGAACTCAGAACCCCGCGCGAGGCGAGGCGACTATGCGCATTTGGACGACCAACTGTGGCATCAAATGCTATTGTACATCATCGTAAGCAGTCACCGAACCCACATCGCAAAGTATGAACGATACCGTGCGCCGCGCTACGCTCCCCGCTTCGCCGGTATCCATCCGCGTAGCGCATTGACAAACCACACGCGCTCCGCCGCCCACACATCGGCGACGCTTATCTGGCGCTCGGTCACGACTCCTGTGTCGACCAGTTCCTGCCGCAGCACACCGGGCAGCAGGCCGTCGCCGACTGGCGGGGTTATCATCTCGCCCCCGATTTCGATCACAATGTTGCCCTTGGTGAACTCGGTAACGTTGCCATCGGAGTTCACGAGCAGCACATCGCGCGCGGGTGAATCCGCCTCGAAATGCCGGCGAAAGAGGACCTCGTAGAACCCGCGATCAGCCGTTTTGTGGTAGCGTCGAATATCCTTGCGGTCGATCCGCTGTTCCGTCTCAATCGCGAACTGTAGCTCAGTTGGCGACGGCGCGAGCGGGTAAAGCTCGACGGTGGCGTTCCCGGATCGCGACACCAGGAGGCGCATACGGTAGCAGTTCCCCGCAGTCGTATCGGCCACGATCCGACGCGCTATCTCCTCTTCGATGGCGTCGATGTCGATAGTGAAGCCAAACCGGCGCGCCGACCCGGCGAGCCGCGCCATGTGACGCTGGAGCAGGTACACGCTGCCGTTCTCGACCCGCATGGTTTCGAGGAGCATGTCTGGCTCGCTGCTGGCGGTCAGGAACAGCGCCTTCGACAGCGACTCCTGATGCTCGGCGGTCGGTGTGGACATCGCCGTGATGCCGCCACCGACACCGCATTCGGCCGCGCCGCTCTCGCGCTCGACGATGACCGTGCGTATCGCCACATTGAACACGGCATCATTCGACGGCGTCACATACCCGATACACCCACAGTAGACCTTGCGCGGCGACGATTCCAGTTCCTTGATGATGCGCGTCGTAATCGGCTTCGGCGCGCCGGTGACCGACCCGGGCGGAAATGTCGCCGCGAGGATGTCGACGAGCGGCAGGCTCGCATCGACCTCGCACTCGACCGTCGACGTCATCTGCCAGACGGTAGGCAGCGGTTCGACATCGAAGAGGCTGGACGCGCGCACAGACCCAAGACGGCCAATCTTGCCGAAATCGTTGCGCATCAGGTCGACAATCATCACATTCTCGGCCCGCTCCTTCACCGACGATCGGAGCCTGTCGGCATTCGAGGCATCGTCGCCCGCGAAGATGCCGCGCGGAGTGGTGCCCTTCATGGGCTTCGACGTCAGCAGCCCGCCACGTTTCTCAAAGAACAGCTCCGGCGAGTTCGAGAGTAGCGCATGCCGCCCGGTGTCGATAAACGCGCTATACGACGCTGGGTGCACATCGCGCAGGTGGCTGTAAACCCTCGCCGGGTCGCCATCCATCCGCGAACGAAGCCGGTGCGAGTAGTTCACCTGGTACGTCTCCCCACTAGCGATCCGCCGCTGGATATCATCGATTGCCGCGTGATACGCCGCGCTGTCTGTCTCCGCGCTCCAATCCATCGGCGGAGAAACGGCGCCGCTACCGTTCACGGAACAAGCCGCCGCTGGCTCCGCAAACTCCGCGAACCACACGAGCGGGAAATCGTGCGCCACTTGCGCATCAAGCCCTGCCCCGAATGCGCGGGACGCGTCATACGACACAAACCCCGCCAGCCAGTTCCCACGCGCCGTCGCAGTCGACGCGTCCCGGATCGTCTCCTGCACCCGCGTCATTTCGGACGTTTCGTAAACACGAAGAGGCTTTTCGAAGCAGAGCGGGTGATCGGGAG
The DNA here is from genome assembly GCA_036504535.1 of Capsulimonadaceae bacterium. Lineage (GTDB taxonomy): Bacteria > Armatimonadota > Armatimonadia > Armatimonadales > Capsulimonadaceae > JARLGU01. The sequence goes on along the minus strand of DASXUY010000036.1, from coordinate 137,160 downwards.
CATCAGCCAACGGCGCGAAATCGAATTGTGCACGGATACGACAAGGCATGCGACTATTGTGACCGAAAACCGCGCCAACGGAGGCGAGATGTGCTTTTGAGCAGGCGTGAGGAGGGTAAGAAACACCTCACCCCCAGCCCCTCTCCTACGATAAGGAGAAGGGAGCCAGAAAGAGATTAGGCAGAAGTTTCCATCTTACTCCCCCTCTTATGGTAGGAGAGGGGTTGGGGGTGAGGTCTTGTTAGTTTTGAATAATTTCAAAAAAGGACGTGGGTATGCGGTTTCCTCGTGAACCCTATGATAATGGTGGATAATGCGCTTATCACGACGAAAACTACACGCATAATATGCGCGCCGCCGCTCGCTATGCTCTGGCTGCTGTGAGTCCCAATCCTGGTCACGCTGGATCGATAAGTTATCAATGTGCTGGCGAGGACACCCTTTAGGTTCGTTGTCTTCTGGGTGAGTATACCATATATATGACTTAAAGGATATATATAAATAATATAGACATATATTTAGGTTCATATGTTCTTTATCTTGCGAGACTGTTCGTAGCGTGGTCTCAACAACCATTGCCGCGCGTTGTGGAGCGGCTACAATTTCACGAGTACCGACCAGTACGCAGAGATGGCTCTGCGCCGCTTGCCCTTCTAGACCGGTCTCGGTAGAGCCTGGCGGATGCCGGTGTTGCCAATTATAGATGCGAGACCACTGACAGGCGAAGCTGTCATAATCATTATTAAGATAAAGAGGAAATAATCAGATTCCGTCAGGATCTTCGGCCCGCATCTTTGGAACAGAAAATGACTACTTGGCATTGGCTAACGCCATTGACTCCAAACTTCAATTCACCTATACCCTATGCGGACGTCTTCATCTACCGAGATCGACCGAGTATGGCTCCGTGGCAGAATTGCCCAATCTCGGTTTGTGCACAGCAAAGGACTCAATATGGGCCACAAGCTACATTGTGAGTTCGCCCGGTCGAGCCATCGTAGCTGAAGAGCGTCGACTGCTCAATGGGAAATTAATCTATCTGTACGATCTTGCGCTCAATCCTCATGGTTTTGTATTTCAACCAGGTGGCCGACACGCCGACGACATCTTGATTGCGGGAACAATTAGCCGATTGACTGGAAACGATGAAGCTACCGCAAACTTCAGTGGGTTTGGGCGACTCATAGCAAAGGCTTGCCGTAGCGTCAGAGGGAACTTAGTCGCACCGGAAGCGTATAAGCTTCTCGAAGAAGGGACAACAAGACTGGCATACGCCACTGGGGAACCATCTTTTTCTGATCTACACCTAACTTCCGCGTCCTGAGCAAATTGATTATGACAGGCACGCCCCCTCGTTGATGATACGAGCAATGTTTGCGTCTGAAGTGAAGGATGGCTCTGTGACTTGAGCCGCATTGTCCCAGAAATCCTAACCAGTGCTCGGTCGGCTGCATCGATTATCGGGATACCCAAGGTGAAATAGGAGGCAAGATTTATGAACGGCACCAGTGCATTAATTTTTGCGAAACGAAACGATTACCTCGCGCTGAGCGGCTTGGTGGAATCTAAGTTGACTTTCACGTATTCATTGTCTGGTAACTTTCCAGCACCTGAAACTAAATCCTATACATCTATTTCTATGTTGCCCGACCTTGGAACATGTCCTCCTGGCGACTGGGTACATGCGAATCGATTTTTGGTTGCAAAACCAGATCATCAGATTGAGAAGGGACTCATTAATCTCCGCCGAGGAGGCGTATCTTACGCGTTTGACATTATCAAGAATCCCTATGCTTTCATTTTCACTTCTGGCGGTCTATACGACGAAAACACGTTGATCTGTGGTGCGATTAGCCGGGCGACTGGAAATGCTGAAGCTACCGCAAATTACGATGCCTTTCGCCGATTGATGGGCAAGGTATTTAGACGCGTCAGAGGTGACTACGTTGGCCCCGAAGCATACGAAATGCTGCTGAACGGGGCGAGACTCGTGCAGCAAATCAGGCAGCCAACGAGCTCGGATCTAAGACTCGAGTGACCGATCCACGGTCGGCGTCGGCGACACGAGCACCTTCTACGCGCAAGATCCGGAGAGCAGTGTCGCTACCCGCATCGGTAAAATTTTGTGCATGCCTGGCCGATATCTGGGAAACCGCATTGAGGGAGAGCTTGTGAAACTGTTTTCATGTCCGGCAACGCAACGTGCCGCTCCGGGAGCAATTGCTAAGGTGATAACTCCCTTGGGAACGATCTTGCTCGACGCAAAGATCGGAGATTTTAGCCCCGTTGACGACCCGGCCGAGCAAATTGACAAAGTTGGGGATTTGGGACACATTTTCTCCTGGCATAAATCCCGATTTGACGTTGAACTCCTGCTTTGTGAGCCAACGTACCGCAGGCACTCTGGAACGACGAATATGGGAGTTCGAGCTGGGATATGGAGGTGGGCGGCCACTGGTTACACACCGCCAGGGCTTTTCGTGTGCCGATGGGATGGGGATTATCAGTGGGAGGAAGGGGGGCCAGATAGTGCCGAAGGTCTCGATGCAAAAACATGGTACATGGGCTCCACGTTCGTGTCTATCGGAACTGATGACGAAAGCCGCCTCAGTAGCAGCGCAACAGCAAACCTGTGTCTACCGAGACGCTTGGCACCCTACTTCGCCGATTCGTATTCTGGAGAGCAGGCACACTATGCGTATATGAAGATGGGCATTCCGGTTCCTATTCCAGAGCTTGAACCAGGTGAGACTTGCCAGATTAAGTTTGTAGTGGCGTGGTCTTCGGATGAGGCTGATGAAGCAGATATTTGGGTAGCCCTTGAGCAGGACGCTCAGACTATTCTCACCGACTGCGGATGCGCATAACGCAATCTATCGTTGCAGGACGAATGCTTGCTATCCGACTAGCGTGTTGAGATATAGCTAACCGCAATGGCAACCCGCAGGGGTTCCACACAGTCAGCGCCGGTGGCCCGCTCTACCACGCGCAACGGTCACGGGGCGCGGAGACACGGCCACCTCCTACGCGTACTGCCCGCCTGTGGCCCGCCCTCACCCGGCAGGCACCGCCTCGAGCGACCCGTACGCTGGCTTCGGCGGTCAGTGGCTGGGCAGCGCGCGTGCCGAAAGCGGCCTAACGCTGTTCGGCCACCGCTACTACGACGGCGCCACGGGCCGCTGTGAACCGCGACTCGATCGGGTACGCGGGCGGCCTGAATGTGTCCGCGCATTGCGGTGGTGATCCGGTGACCAGGGCGGATCCGAGCGGATTTAGTGGCCGATACGGTCCAGGCACGTATTTTTCCACCGGTTTCGTCGGCGGTGTCGGAGCAGGTCTGGTTGGCGTTGGCCTCGTTGGTCTTGGGGTAATCTCAGCCCCAATCGCGGTTCCAGTTGGAATTGCCGCAACCGTGATAGGTGGGGCGTCCGCATATGCTAGTTATGTTGCCGATCCAAGTATCGACAATGTGATGTACATCAGCGGGAACGTTGCAGGCGGTGCTGCCGTTGCAGGCGGCGCGGCGCTGCTTGGCAGGTTCGGGGGTGCGACGTTCGTCGCGCGAGCGCCGTATGCTGAGCCAGTTCTTACGAAGTCTCCGTGTCCTTTAGAAGCGCCAGGAGACTTGGGCGACGTAATGGCTGGCGCGCCTTTGAAGCCAGGTCAGAGCAGCGTTTCGTGGCCAGTTGTCAGAGCCTATCTTGCCAGGTATGCTGCGGGTGAGCGCCCACAACCAATAAAAGTCGATGACAATGGATACATTGTCGACGGTCACCACAGATATGTGGCTGGTTGGATTAATGGCACACCTCCAACGACGACTCCAGCTAATCCCGCGCGTAATCCAATTTCTGGCGGATGGCACGGTGTTTCGGCAGATTCAACCGACTGGGGAAACAGATAACTGTGTCAGTCCCCGTATCCGGGGATAGGAGATAGGGCACCATCATGCCGTATAGTTACTAGTGGAGAAGGAGATAACTGGCGATCATATGTTAACCATACCGTGCACGGATGGAAGCGCTTTGAGTTTGGCCATTGAGTCGCTGGAGGGTGGCAATATGGATGGACTTGTGTTACATCGCGCCATTTTTGATAACTGCAATTTGCGAAAAGCATCTCTACGAGGCGCACACCTTAGAAATGCATCGTTCATATCTGCAGACCTGACCTTTGCAGATCTATCAGGCGCAGGGTTGATGGTTTGTGACCTAACGTCGGCGATTTTCCACCACGCCAATCTTTCGGGCGCATTGTTGAATGGAGCCGACTTCTCATATGCGAATCTGTCTCATGCGAATCTACAAAGCGTCCATTTATGGCATACGAATTTTCGTTTTTCCATCCTTCATGACGCGGATTTGAGTGACGTAAACCTTGACAGCGCTAACTTTGTCGGTGCTCACTTTAATCGACAAACTCGTTGGCCAGACTGCTTTGATCCCCACAGTAGAGGAGCTATAAGTGATGAGTAGAATGCGACAGGCGTCGGCGACACGAGCACCTACTACGCGTTTGATCCGCAAGGCAGCGTCGCGACCCGCACCGCAAGCAACGGCAGCGTCATCGGCCACCATGCGTTCGACGCCTATGGCCTCCCGCTGCCGGCAGGGACGGCGTGGAGCGACCCGTACGCAGGCTTCGGCGGGCAGTGGCTGGGCTACGCGGACGTCGAAAGCGGCCTGACGCTCTTCGGCCACCGCTACTACGACAGCGCCACGGGGAGGTGGGTGAATCGCGACCCGATCGGCTACGCAGGCGGGCTGAATCTATACGCATACTGCGAAAATGACCCGGTGAACGGTGCGGATCCGAGTGGGTTTTGTGACGAACTCGAGTATCAGCAGCAGCAACTCGCACTTGGTGCGGGCGCCATGGTACCAGGTGCGGGTATACCATCCAATCTTGCAAGCGCTGTCCTGGCCCTTAAGCATCGACGTTACGGGGATGCCGCATTTGCAGTTCTTGGGTGTTTTCCCGTAGAGGGAGATGCTCTAGACGCTGCCAGAGAAGCTTGGCGCGCCAACAAGGTTCGCCAATTGGCTCAGGCACCAGCGTGTCGATTCGTGCCCAACCCAGGCGGGCGGCTCGGTAGCCCCGCAACACGACAGCAGGTCAAGGATATCGCTGAAACATTAAAGGATCGCGGATGGGATGTTACCGGTGGCTGGAATCTGCCTGAAGAATACATACGTGGGCCACCGGTGGGACAAAGGGATCAGTTTATGTTGATATTACAGCGACGAAGAATGGCAGAACACTCCGCATTCAAACTGTGGATACTACGAAAGCGGGAAAGCCAACTGCACGGGAAGCACGAAATGCGGCTAGGTTAAGGTCACTAACTCGCGGCGGCCACCTCCTCTTGATACCGAAGGTTAAATATGGCGAAAAGAATGAATGGAACTACTACACTAATATTCGCTACGAGAAACGACTACCTTGAGCTAAGCAAATTGCTCGATTCGAAGTTGTCTCTCATTTATGCTAAATCAGGATATTTTACTGTCGATCAAACTGAAATCTACGCATCAATTTCGATGTTGCCTGATCTCGGAACCTGTTCGTCGGGCGATTGGGTACACGCGAACAGGTACATCGTTGGCAAGCCTGACTTTCGTATCACGCATGAAGTGATTACCCCCCGTAAAGGCGGCACGAGGTTCATCTTCGACATTTCCTCAAATCCGAGTGCATTCAACTTTGTCTCTGGTGGACAATATGACGACAATACATTGATTTGTGGGGGGATCAGCCGCGCGACCGGCAATCTTGAAGCGACGGGAAACTATAATACCTTTCGGCGTTTGATGGGCAAGGTTTTTCGGAGAGTAGACGGAGCCTATGTTGGGTCCGAGGCGAACGCTATGCTTCTTAACGGCATGAGGCTAGTGCAGCGATATAGGCAGCCGGTGACCTCCGATTTAAGACCCGCGCGATAGTCACGGCCGGGGTCGGCGACACGAGCACGTTCTACGCGTTCGATCCGCAAGGCTCGGTAGCGCAGCGCACCGCAAGCGACGGCAGCGTCATCGGCCACCATGCGTTCGACGCGTACGGCCTCCCGCTCCCGGCGCGCACGCCATGGACCGACCCGTACGCAGGCTTCGGCGGGCAGTGGCTGGGCTACGCGGACGCGGCGAGTAGCCTGCGCTGGTAGGTCACCGGTGCCACAGCAGTGCGACAGGCCGCTGGGTGACGCGCGTCCCATCGGCTACGCGTGTGGGCTGGATGCGACCGCGTACTTCGGCGGCGACGCCACCAGAATAAGAATTGGATAGGGACAGCCTGTACGACTGGTAAGCAACTCCCAAGAATGGCATGTTGCCTAAGAGGTACACGGAAGGACTATTGAGTTGGAATTATTAAAGCTCACTAACGTAGAGATAGGTGCCGCTGATCAGTACGGGGTTACACCGTTAAGGGGATGGCTATCCATCATGAGAGATCAGGACGCCAACAGAGCTATACTTGCTGCTGACATAAATAGTCTGCGACGTCACGCGCCTTATGTATATCTTATTGGCTTGGGTTACACCGAGGACACTTTGCGCTCCGAGGATTTTGGAGACGCTAGCGAGTATCTGAACGTGCTGGATGTAATAGATTTCTCAACGAATCACTGGTTTGTGCGGCCAGACTTCGTCAAAGAAATGCCATGCACAATCACAGCAATATTGGATGGCGATATTTTACCTTTTGTTCATCTACTCGACGGCGAAGAGTTTTGTATGTTGTGTTCATGTCAACGGTTGTCGTTACACCAAATTAGCGAGGTCATGCAATCAGCAAAAACCACGAGAGAAGCCATTGGATTGCTGGTAGGGCAAACTGGCTGTGTCGTGAGCGCAGTAGACTCCGTCAGATTTGAAGTGCTCACTAGAAACGAGCACATAATCGGTTGTTTCAAGTAACAGACTGAATTGGCAGTTTCGGCTATTGGCACTACGGCGGGTATCGAACTACCGACCCCATTCTGCGCACCTGTCACCGACTATCCCACTCGTACGGCACCCGCGTACCGCTCGCCCACATCGCGACGGCCGTAGCATCCGCTGAAGCGGTGCCTGTGAAAGCAAGACCGTCCTCGGGGCTAAGAGGATAATCCCATCGCCTCCACTCTGAACGAACCCAGCCTGGGGACTGCCCCGCAGAAGGTGGCACCACTTGTTCGCGCCGTAGAAGCCGCCAAGCCCTTCGTCACCTTCCAAAACCGATCATCCCAATCGTGGCGCCCAGCCGCTGTTTGGGGCCGCCTTCGGGACGCTGTCCCCGAAAAATTTGCCGCCAACCCTCGCCACGGAGCGGCGGTCCCGCGTGAGGCGCTGCCAGCGGTCTGCCACCCACCATCTTCGGAACGCCAAGGTTTATAATCCAATTGTTGCCTCAAAATTGATACGCACCCGCCTGGGGATCCCGACTAAATTGTCGCCAAGCCTCGCCACGGAGCGAGATATCCCTTAGACGGCGGCATGCCGCAACTCTGAACAATCCAGCTAGAGATCTCGCTTCCGAAACATGGTTGCATATAACATTGGCCAGCCCAAACCATACACTGGCTGCCCGCGAAAGCGACTATTCCTCGGCACTCGGGGATGGTGCTAAAGCACCCCCTGAGAGGACCGTGCTATGCGCGGCCATGCGTCTTCGGCCCTGTGCAAGGTTAGCCCACCGGCTGTATGGGTATCTGATTCTATCGCAGGCAAGTGCGCTGCGAAGAAATCGAGGCAGATGTAATGTCAGACAAGCACGAAGCCAAGCAAAAAGCGATGCGCGCCAAGGCCCATGTTGGAGTTCCCGAGCACCACGCGGAACACCAAAACCATACCCAGCTTAATGACGAGGGGACCGAGGGGCAGATTAAGGAATCCGCTGGCAACGTCCAGGAGGAACTGAGCAAAACCCGCGCGTCCGCAAACCACGACCACCAAGGCTAACATCGTGAGGACGCAACCTCCTGCAGGCAAAATAGTTGACTAGCAATCTAGGTTTGCCTGCATGAAATAAATAAGGAAAATATGTTCGTTTATATGAACTGGAACAGCGACTATATGATATAATATAACTGCAAAGCCGTCTCGCCTGCACCTTGACAACGCGCACCCGCGCCCCATAGCCCAGCGACGCCCACCCAGGCCGCCGCCGCTGCCGCACACCTGGCCGACGATGGCACAAGCAACATCTTCAACCCACTCAGCCGCCCCCCAAAACCGGCATGCCATGCCGCAGCCGGACAACAGAGTCCCCACGCGTGGGGACAGCTCGCCCGAGCGAGCAGAAGGTAATCCGGCCGACAGTTTTGCGCAAAAAAACGAATCGCGTTGCGCAACGCAAAACCGCAAAACGCTATAAAGGCAGCGAACTGGTCCTCGCAAGTCTCCTTCCCGTTTCGGGAAGGTGGCAGTTCGACGCGGATATTTCCGCGTCGAACTGACGGATGGGCTCTCTCTTCGAATCACCTAGCCAATCCGCCAAGAAGCACCCGCTGACCTCGCTTCCCAGCGCAATCATCATAAACCCCACCCCAAAAATTGGGGTTCCGATGAGCGTGTTCCTCTTAGCTGATTGCAGGCTCGTTCGGATTCGAACGGAACGCAGGGTAGGGGCAGATCTGGCTCCCCTCGTCGTTAGCGCAAATGAGGGCTCCACCAACCTCTTCGACTCACCCAGCCAAACCGCCAAGACGCACCCGTTCATCGAAACCCCACCGCGTGGGGTGGGGCGGCACGCACCGGGGTCCGAGCAGGGGGGCAGGAATTCCGCCCACTCTTCGCGTACCTACCGATACCCCACAAGTTTCAACGGAGATTCTCACATGAATGCAACGTCCCGTCCATCGTTGTTGTCTCTCGCCATCGTCACCTGCCTGTGCACATCGTCCCTCGCCGCCCCGCCGCCAGTAGCGGCGCAAAAAGCACCCGCCAAAGGCCACGCTGCCGCAAAGCCCAAGGCCGATCCCACCGAGATCATCGGCGTCGCAGCTGCTGGCGATACAGAGGGCGTCAAGCGGCTGATTGCTGCAAAGGCTGATGTCAACATCAAAGACAGCCAGGGGCGCACCGCTCTCATGTTTGCCGCAAATCCCGATTGCGCCAAGGCTCTGATTGCTGCCCACGCGGATGTCGATGCCAAAGACATGCTCGGACGAACCGCTTTGATGTTTGCGAGCAACCCGGAAACCGTCAAAGCCATCGTCGGCGCGCCAGCGGACACCAATGCTCGCGACACCAAGGGGCGCACCGCGCTCATCATCGCAAGCTCGCACAGCAACACCAACATCGTACGAACGCTTTGCTCGTTGGGCGCAGATGTCAACGTCAAAAGCAACGACGGTGGAACCGCGCTCATCAATGCGGCCAAGAACGGCGCTGGCGACTGCGTCAAAGCGCTAATCGGGTCGGGCGCGAACGTTAACGCGCGCGACAATAGGGGTTACAGCGCGCTCATCTACATGACGTCGCGCGGCAACATGGACTGCGTCAAAGCCCTCTGCGATCAGGGCGCCGATGTGAACGCGCGCAGCTACGACGGCAAATCGCCGCTCATGGAAGCCACCATCAGCGGCAACGTCAACTGCGTCAAAGCGCTTTGTGATGCGGGCGCGGTTGTGAACACGAAAAGCAGCCGTGGTAAGACGCCGCTCATCGAGGCCGCTGGACGGGGCAACGTCAACTGCCTGCGCATCTTCGTCGGCGCAGGGGCCGACCTGAACGCCAAAGACGCCGACGGCAACACGCCGCTCAGGCTCGCGATAGCCAAGGGGAACGTGAACTGCGTCCGAGCACTCTGTGATGCTGGCGCCAACGTCAATGCACGTTACGGCAACGGCAAGACGGCGCTCATGGAGGCCGCCGCTGTGGGCAACCTCGACTCGGTCAAAGCTCTTGTCGGCGCGTCCGCAGACCTGAACGCCAAAGACCCGGCTGGCGCGACCGCCCTCATTATCGCAACGAGGGCGGGCAACCCAAGTTGCGTCAAGGCGCTGTGCGACGGCGGCGCGGACCCGAATGCGCGCACCAATGATGGGCGCACTGCCCTGATGTTCGCCGATAGCGCCTACTGCGCGAAGGCGCTCATCGCGGCGCGAGCGGATGTCAAAGCCAGCACCAACAGCGGTGTGACTGCGATCTGGCTGGCGACGCTGCACGCGAACGTCTACTGCGTAAAGGCCCTCGCCGACGCCGGAGCGGATGTCAACGCACGCACAAGCGGCGGTAAAACACCGCTGATGGCCGCATCGAAGGCTGGTTACGCCGACTGCGTCAAAGTGCTGATCGCAGCACGAGCGGATGTCAACGCCACCGACAATGCAGGCGCGACTGCTCTGAGCGTCGCAAAGTCAAGCGACATAGCCAGCATGCTGCGAAGTGCAGGGGCGACAAAGTAGCTGGACGAAGTCACGCGCAAAATCGCCGCGCTCTGGCACGGTTCTTGCGACGGATAAGGGTAGTCGTAGTTTAAAACGAGACTGCCTTTCGGGGCGTAGCAAGAACGCAAGGATGCGAGCGAAAATATGGAAATGTCAATGGTGACTACTCCGTACATCGGTTATGTCAAATTTGACCTGACCGGTAAATGGAGGACAGCGGAAGTCATGGCGCTTCTCGATACGATGAGAGCCAACGCCGACGCGCTTGAGTGCAACCGCGTCCTTGTGGATGTTCGGCACGCCGACGGGACAGCACCCGTCGGCGACCGCGTCGATATGGGCGTCAAGGTGGCCGAGGACTTCGGGGCACGCTATCGTATCGCTGTGCTTGATAACCCGGAGCACGTGACCAACCTGTTCAAGTACACTGCGGTCAGCAGAGGGGCAGTGGTCAACATCCTGACCGCCGAACCAGCCGCAGTTGCATGGCTGATGGAGCAATAGCGCTATTTCAGCGCCTTCATCCAGCGCTCGATGGCACCGTACATTGAATCACCGCCCACGCTGAGGATGTCGTTATGCCCGGGGCGAGCGACGCTCATGCGCGTGACCGGACCCCGTGCGGCAGCGGCAAGCGTGGACGACATCTGGGGCGGCACGAAGCGATCAAGTGCGCCGTGAGCGATGAAGACCGGGCAGTTGACGCGGCTAATCGCGTCACGGCTGGGGAACCGGTACTTCAGCAGGATGTTGATGACTGGCGCAGGGACAATCGGGTACTCTCGCGACGCCATCTCGGCCATTGAGGTGAACGCGCTGAACGTCACCAACCCGCCGACTGCTCGGTGAGACGCCAGATGGATAGCCACCGCCGAGCCCAGCGACCAGCCCGCGACCACGATCTGGCTTGGTACAACGCACTTCAATTGAGTGAGGTAGTCGTAAGCTGCGTCTGCCGCCTCGTAGCAGCCGGTGTCGCTCGCGTTGCCGCCGCTAAGCCCGTAGCCGGGATAGTCGATGAGCATCACTGAGCACCCCATGGATCGGAACCGGTCGACGGTGTCCTGGCACCAGTTCATGCAGTTGCCATTGCCGTAGAAGAACAGGACTGTTCGACCGTTGGGGTGCGCCGTCGCCTGCGGCCCGACCCAGTAGCCTTTGACGGCGACGCCCGATGCGGTCCGAAGCGACACCATCGCCGCGCCCGACTCGGTCGCCGCCATTTGCGCCTCAGTGGTGCCCTGGGTGGATGAGCCGGGGAAGATCAAGGCGCGCTGGTTGACGTAGAGGAAGACGAGCAGCGCCAGGTAGCTGCAGCACAAGAGTGCGAACACGCGTCGAATGCGACGCTTCAGGCTGAGTGGCGCTGGTTTGGCGGGCTTGGTGACTTGCAATTCGTGACCCTCGGTATGGTGGCGTCGCCTAGCGACCCGACGCCAACACCTTGACCTCGTCCGGCGCGAGCGGCAGCGTCCCGGTGCCTGTGGCACCGAAACCCGTGAGCGAGACCTCAACAGGGACGCCTTCGGTGCCAACGATCCGCTGCAATTGGCCGTCGTGACTGGTGACGATCCTGCACGGGCCGCCAACGATCCCGATCTCGCGGCCGTCAATGGTCAGCGTTGCGCCGCTCAATGCATTCTCGATGACCAGCATGCCCGCTGGCGACGCGACCTCATGCCGGGCCACTGTTGCGCCGTCCGGGACGCGGACGTTCCACTCGATCCCAGTGGGCGTCCACATCACGCCGTACAGCCGCGCGGTGTACTCGATCATCACGAGCATGGTCGGCGAGTACGTCCCGCCCGCGCCTTTGGCATGGATGAAGTCGCCGGTGAATGGGTTCATCTGCTGGTAGAACGCTGTATCGCGTGTCAACGCCGTCAGCCACTGCCGCGTCATGTGCGTCATCGCTGCATGCTTGCCGTAATGCGGCAGCCATCGAGGCGCCCGAAGCGCCGTCAAGCCCTGCGCCGCGCCGCCCCACGAGTTCCACGGCAGGGACTTCACGAAGGCGGGGTCGTCAGCGGCGATGGACGGCAGTGGGTACTCGGTCCAGAATGCCGCCGGGTTGCCGATCTGGCGCTCGAAGATGGTGTCGAAAAGGGGCTGATCGACAACGTGCTCGCTCAAGACACGGGTCAAAGCATCCCCACGGACACGGACCCACTTGTTGGTAGCGTCAAGGTCGTAGAAGCACGCGTCCTCCGGGTTGTAGCAGTGTGCGAGTATCCCTCGCCGCACCTTCTCAGCGTAGACCAGCCGCCACTTGCCCGCTTCAAAGTTGCGCCCCAACGCCTCGGCCATGTTCGCCAGCGCGATCCTGCCGCCGAACAGTGTCGCCGAGAGGTCAGGCGCGATCCACGGCAGGTTGCGCGTCGCCGGGCACTTGCTGGCGTCGCCATCGGGGCAGCCGTGCGGCACATCGCTGAGGCGCGGGCTGTTGTCGTGTCCGGTGTCCCATTCGCAGAACACCTCGCACAGCCCCGTCCCACGCGTGTCGCGGTGCCGGACCAGCCACGCCTCCCATTTGATGCACGCGTCGTACGCCTCTTCCAGGAACTCCCGGTCGCCGGTACGCTGATAGACCTCGAACGCCGTCGCCGCGATAGGCACCACCGTCTGGATCTGTGCTGTTCCAAACTCACCCCGCCGGATGAAGCAGGGAAGGTAGCCGTCGTCGTGCTGCAGCTTGAAGAAGATGCGGTGGTTGTCGATGGCGACGCTTGGCCGGATCACGCCATAGCACGCGCCCTCAAGCGGCCCGCACTCCAGCCAGATCCCCTGATATTCAGCGCCTTCGATCAACACCGACCGATCGTACCCAGCCACCCGCACCACATTCGCCGCCAACCCCGCCAGCGCCGCATCATGCAGCTCCTTAAGCGCGCCGTTGTCAGTGTCAAACGTGTAATGCATATGAGGCATTGTGGGTGTCCGTCCTGTGATCGATGGTTAAGTTCGTGGTGCAGCCAAAAGGTAATTTATGAATTCACGATTCATGAATTCCTGAATCTCCCATGCCCTCAGTCGCTTGGCATCAGGTCGACGAGGTGTTCGGCGATGGAGAGGGAGGCGGTGGCGGCCGGGGAGGGGACGTTCAGCACGTGGATGTCGAGGCCCTTCGGCACCACGAGGAAGTCATCGAGCATGCTGCCGTCGCGGGCGACGGCTTGCGCTCTTACTCCTGCGCCGCCGCTGACGAGGTCTTCGGCACCGATCTCGGGAACGAGGCGCTGCAGAGAGGCGGCGAACCGCGCTTTGCTGGCCGACCGGTGCATCTCGTCCAGCCCCATTTTCCAGTATCGCATGGCTAGCTTCACAAAGCCTGGCCAGCACAATGTGCCTATCGCGTCGGCTAGGTTAATGTCCGATTTCAGGTAGCCTTCGCGGGCAAGCGCGAGGACAGCGTTCGGCCCGGCTTCGATTGATCCATCCACCGATTTGGTGAAGTGGACACCAAGGAATGGAAATCGGGGGTCGGGGACGGGGTAAATCAGACCGCGAACAAGATGAGCGCGGCCGGGGGTGATGTGATAGTACTCGCCGCGGAAAGGCACGATACGGACGTTAGGCTCGATGCCGCACATCAACGCGATACGGTCCGAATGAAGTCCAGCGCAGTTGACCAACGACCGGGTCTTGTACTCGCCGCGATTGGTAACGATTACGGTAACGGATCCGTCCCGCCGTATTTCACGGACGGTGCGCGACGTCAACACCTGTCCCTCAGCCTTGTTGATGTCGGCAGCAAAAGCCTTAGCGATTCCCGCGAAGTCGATGATGGCTGTGGAAGGTGACCACAGCCCACCGACACCGGCGACGTTTGGCTCGAAGTCGGAAAGCCTGTCCTTGTCGATACGCTTGACGCCGGGCACACCATTCGCGGTTGCGCGCGACAGGAGCGTGTCGAGGACTGGCAGCTCTTCTTCGGTGGCCGCTACAATGAGCTTGCCGCACTGCTCGTAGCGCACATTGTTGAGTTGGGCGTAGGCTGCCATGCGACGTGCGCCAGCGACACATAGTTGAGCTTTGAGGGAACCAGGTTTGTAGTAGATGCCAGCGTGAACCACTCCGCTGTTGTGGCCCGTTTGGTGCGCGGCGACTTCGGGCTCTTTTTCGAGTACGGCGAGTCGCGCGGTTGGACGCCGCTTCATGATCTCCCGCGCTGTCGCGAGACCCACGATGCCGCCGCCGATGACGATCACATCATACACTGTCGAGCTGGATTCGCCCACGGGGAAATGCCGCTCCTGCACCGGGAAACTGCCAAGCGGGGCGCGAGGCTCTGCTCCCGAAAATACATAGTAATGATAGCACGAACGGTCAGGGATTCAGTCGCCTGTACTGGCAATGAAGGCAGCATATAGAATCAGGCACCGTCCAATTTCGCTGCGGCACCTACGCTTCCCACCGCCGCGTGGCAAACCTTCGCTGCTTGCGACCGAGTTCTCGTCCTCCCAGCATGACGATGCCGATCAGTCCAGCCGCGAAGCCGCCGATATGCGCGAAGTAGGCGACACCGCCTGTCGCTTCGCCGCCCTGCTGCAAGTGTGATGTCAGCAATTGGAGCACGATCCAGATGCCTAGCACCCAGAACGCTCGTACCTCCCGAAGCAGAAAGAAAAAGCCCAGCGATATCAACGTCAGCACCCGCGCCTCGGGCCACATGACGATGTATGCGCCCATGACTCCAGCGATTGCTCCCGATGCGCCCATGTTGGGGATGAAGGTGTTCGGCCCGGATACCGTCTGGACTATAGCCGCCGCGAAACCGCATGCCAGGTAGAAAAGGAGGAAGCGAACCTTGCCCAGCGCATCCTCGACATTGTTGCCAAATATCCATAAGAACAGCATGTTGCCGATGATGTGCATCAGGCTGCCGTGCATAAACATGGAGGTGAAAATGGTCAGAAACAGCGGGTGCGGCGATGGTCCCAACGGCATAGCAGCGCGTGACAACGGGTCGTCGACGGACGGCTGCCCTGCGTGAAACGTGAGCCCACCGTCGCGGGTTTGGGTGATGACGCCTACGAGGTCGACATTGTGGGTCAACTCGTAGGGTATGAACGAGTAGGTGCCGTTGAATACAGCGTTCATCTCAGGACCGCCAACGTTCTGAAGGTAGAACACGGCAATATTTACCAAGATGAGCGCGATTGTCACGGCCGGAAACGATCGGGTCGGATTGTTGTCACGTAGCGGTATCATAGCGTCTCCCCGCGATAGGATACCCAACGAAGGGCCGCTCGTTACGTTGACAGGCGTAATCGATAACGGATATACTTTCCGTACATTCGCGGCTTCCGCGACGTTTCTCGACAGAGGTCCTGTCCTATCCGCTTTCCAACGCGCCCGGAATACGCCGCATGACTCAACCTATCGGTGAAATCATCGAAGTGTCGACCACTTCCTTTGTGGCGCAGTGCCTCGACAAGCCACGCGCTACCGAGCCGCGTTTGAGCGACCCGCCGCCGTTCGGTTCGTTCGTCAAAATCCAGCCCCGCCGTCCGGAACCCGATGCAACTGACGAAGAGTTTGGCGGACGCGCCAGCGAGGAATCGGACCCGTTCGTCTGGCGAATCGCAAGCAGCGACCCGCTACTTGCCCCAAATGTCACCTTTGCCCTCGTCTGCAACGCTCGAACGACGTCGCTTGCACCGGGGCGGCGTCCTGTGGCATTGGGCATGGATGATGAGGACGAAATCCGTCTCAGGCAGCCGCAGATCTTCGAATTGCTCACCACGGAGTTTTCCGGTCTCCTCGTCGGCTACACAATGGCCGATGGACGCGTTCGCCGGCACTTGCCGCCAGTGCCACCCCGCATCCATAGCCAGGTAACCACCTGCGAAGCCGCAGAGGTTCGATCACTCACGCGAGACCTGTCATTTCTGCGCTCCGTACTGGCTGGCGGCGGTGGTGTTCCGTGCGACGCGTCCCCAGAGGATCTCGTCGCGGCATGTCTTCGGGCGGGATGGGCGGCTTGGGATGGCCAGGACGATGATTTCCTTGTCCAAGCTGGCCGCAAACTGCTCGAACTGCTTGGCGACGATTACCAGCGGCTTCAGGCTATCATGAACGCCGTCATCTATTAGTGCCCGCTGTATTCGTCGTGTAGCCCGGCCGTAACAGGAAACAACACGTTGTACACGTTCGCAACCGTTACTAACAGAGCCGATGACCTCCTCAGGAACCCCGCATGACCCGACCACGATATTCCTTGTCGCTTATCTTGACCGTTGCTTCAGCACTCATCATGGTCTGTCTGCCAGCTTTCGCCTCTCCGTCGGATGATGCGTGGGCCAGCCTTTGGGCTGACCGCAACGACATAGCTCGTGCACAGTTTACTGCGGCTGCGAAGGCCGATCCACACGATGCGTCATCCTTCCTGGGACTTGCGCTGCTCGATGAAGCCGAAGATAGGCCACTCGACTTACTCAGTCATGCGTTCGCAATATACGCCGGGGCACCGGGCAGCCCCGAGGCGCTGGGCTACTGGGATCGGTTCCAGCAAGTCGCTACATCGACTGCGCAGTGGAATACCCTGGGCTCGGCCGCATCGCATGTGCTGGACAGCCCTCAGGCGTCGCCTGAGCTAAAGGCCGCAGCCAAGCTTGCTCTAGCGAAGTCGCTGGAGGAGCGCGGCAAGCTTCTCGAATCGCGACAGGCGCGCGCATCGCTGGCTTTCCTAACGCTGTGGAATGTCATCGGGCCGTTTGACAATCCTGCGGGCACTGGCTTTGATCGTGTGTACCCTCCAGAACAAACCGTCCAGCTCAAGGGAGCGTATACGGGACGTACCGCGCTGCCGCTCAAATGGCGCCCCGCCACAGTGATCGATCCCGAAGGCAATGTCCAACTCGCCACGCAGCTAGAGGGGACCGGCGACGATGTCTACTACGCTTCGACAGCCTTTGCGTTGCCAGCGGATGTCAAAGTGTCGATGACGTTCGACCCGCATGGCGCGTCCAAGGTGTACGTCAATGGTCACCTGGTATTTTCCGAATCTGTCTATCGACTACCGAGCACCACAATTCTCGCCGGTTACACAATCCCCGTTAACCTGACCAGCGGCTGGAACACGGTTTTGGTCAAGCTAATACGTACCGATTCCGTGTTTTCGGGCGCGTCCTTTCGCATGCGATTGACCGATCAGGCTGGTAGCGTGCTTATCAATACGGTGCAACCTGGCCAGGCGAATGGAGTTCACATCACGTCATCGCCAACTGCCAAGAGGGCAGAGTCTACAGTAGCTGCTGCGATGCGAGACCTAATCCCGACACCGCAGACACTGTTGCTGGCAGCTGATGCGGCGCTTCGTAATGGGGACTCGGGTACGGCGATCACTCAGTTGACCAAAGCTCTGCTTCTCGTGCCTGGATCGGGCATTCTGCAAGCTCGCCTTTCGCGGGCCTACTCGGCAGCGGGCAGAGCCAGCGAGGCAGGTGCTGCGACTGATGCTGCCGCACGCGTCAATCCCAAGCTCATTGACGCGCAGCTAGCTCGCTATCGGCAGGCCTCCTCGAATCTCAAGCCCAAGGATCGCATAGCACGGCTCAAGGCGCTGCTTGCAATAAGCCCTACGAGCCCGTCGGTGCTTGGCGCTCTCGCTCTTGAGTACTCCACGGAGAATATGAAGCCGGAAGCGGCTGCTGCCATCAAAGCGCAGTTGCCCGCAAACTCAAGCGCGTCGGGGCTGGCGTGGGCGGCACAGTCGCTCGCTGCAGCGGGCGAGCGGCAGGTCGGTCCCGCCAGCGTTCTCGCGCGTGGACTGGAACGGATGCCGTACGATCCCGATCTCCTTCTCGTCGCCGGTGCGGACGCAATGCAATCGGGCCAGAAGAGCAGGGCCGCAGGCTGCTATGAACGCGCTCTTGCGTTGAATCCGGTGGACTGTGATACGATGGTCATGCTGGCAGACGTTTATGCCAGCATGGGCCGCAACCGTGACGCCGCCACGTTGACTCAAAAACTGACCGCATTGAAGCCGTTCAGCGCGCAGGTATGGACGCGGCTTGGCGACTACCGGTCCGCCGCAGGAATGGCGCAGCTGGCTGCTGCGGCGTATACAACCGCGCTCGCTATCGACCCCTCTTTATCAGACCTGCGCGTTAAGATTCAGAAATACGTCGGTGCCTCGTCGCCCATGGACCTCGTCGCGCCGATATCCATCGACGCGGTGATGCCGCCCGCTCCGCCGCCAGCACCGTTGCCAACCGCGACGCCCACAACAACGACCGCACCGCCGCCGCCTGTCGCGCCGCCTGTCGTTTACACGGGCGCTCCAGCCATTACGCTCCTTGACGAGCAGAAGCGCATCTATTTTGCCGATGGCGCGATGATGGCGCGTCGCCATAGGGTCGTGCGCATCATCACTCCTGCTGGCGCAGCTAAATACGCGACGCTGCAGCTGACACCTCTCACCGGGACGTCGATGGTGACCGTGGAGAACATCCGAATCTACCGTGCTGCTGGGGACATTGAGGACATCACGCATCAGGCGACCGGACTTTCGAGACCCATTCGAGCGCTGCTGCCTGGCGACACGCTTGATGTAAAGTATCGTGAGAGCGATTTCAATCCGGCGGGGATGAAGGGACAGTTTTGGGCGGATTTCACATTCGACCATCCCGGTGAGTTGACCAAGCTGTCGAGGTTTGTCCTGTTTACGTCGCCAGCGACTACATACCGCGTTCGGCTTCACGGTGCGCCGTCCGGTACGACGCGGACGCTGGGGAAGTGGAAGGTGACTGAGTGGAGAGCGGATCTATCTGGTCGATCTGCCCCCACGGATGCCAGCGAGCCTGTTCGAGTCGACGTGAGCACGGTTCGGGATTGGGCGACCGTCGCGCGCTGGCTGTCAAACTTGATGGCTCCGAGAATGGCCGCTGATGACACCGTGAAATCAACGGCGATGGACATTGTTGCCGACCTGGATGACGACGAAGCAAAGGTGAAAGCCATTGTCGACTACGCACGCAAGCTGAGCAGGAGCGACACTCCCTTCGCGATGTCTGGATTTACACCCGTGCCCGCCAAGCGCGTGGTACGCGACCTGGCTGGTGACGGCAAGGACCTCGCGGCGATGATGGGCAGCCTGCTGGCGGCGTTGAATATCAAGAGCGAGCAGATGATGCTGCTTGGCAGAGAACCATCCGGGGGGTGGTTGCCATCGGGCCGCTTTGATCGCGTTTTAACGCGGGTCTTTCTCGCGAGCGGTCCGGTTTGGGTTGACCTCGCCGCCGATCCGCCGATGTATGGGACGCCGCTTCCAGCAGCATTGGGGCTGCGGGGGCTACGAGCGAGCGCAGGCGCAACCTCGCTGCAAACGATTGGCTCAATCTCTGCCCAGGACCGGAAGTCAGGGCAGGCCCACTCGGCGTCGCCACTCGCCATGCCGGGCGCGCCACCGCCTGCGGCCTTCCCAGCGGTCGATCCCGGGATAACCCCATGACACGGGGCAAGGTCAGCGATTAGTAGATGGGTAGCGCTCCTCCACCATGAGGCGCTAGTTTACGGTCTGGGTGAGAGCCTGTAACTAGCGCTTCGCCCGCCACCTAGGTTTGGTACAAGAACACTCTTGTCAATGAGGTCGTTGATGTCCCGAAGCGCCGTGGGCATAGACGTTTTTGTGATCAATCCCCATTTCCTCGCAGTCACCTTGCCCTCAAATCCGTCGAGGAGGCGGTTAATCATCTCTCGCTGGCGCTCATTTATTTGGATGTTAGCTAGTGAGTCCCAATAGTCAGCCTTGACGGAAATGGCGTTCAGAACGCCTTCCGCTCCTTCAATTGCTCGGCCAAGACAAGCAAGAAACCAACGTATCCATTCCGTTGCATCCAGGTCACGCTTTTGTGTATTCTCCAATATTTCATAGTATGCCGCCCGCTCCTTCTGAATCTGAGCGGACATGCTGTAGAATCGTTGAGGCGAGTGTTCGGAGCGAGCCAATGCCATGTCTGCAATTGCTCGACCAATGCGGCCATTGCCATCGGCAAATGGATGGATGCTCACAAACCAGAGGTGTGCTATTGCGGCCTTTATAACTGGATCGTAATGGTCAGGCGTTTCAAACCATTCCAGAAACGTACTCATCTCAGCTTCTAGCCTCGAAGCAGATGGAGCTTCATAGTGAACTCTCTCGTGACCGATTCTTCCTGACACGACTTGCATTGGTCCATCACTATCATTACGCCAATCGGCAACAGTTATTTTATGCAGACCGCTGTAACCGCTCGGAAATAGTGCGGCGTGCCAACCAAACAGTCGCCCTTTGGTAAGCGGCTGACTATAGTTTTGTGTTGCGTCCAGCAACATCTCGACCACGCCGTCTACGTGGCAATCAACTGGCGCAAGGGCAATAGAGTCTAGCCCTAAGCGACGAGCGATCGATGAGCGTACTTTATCTCGATCTAGCAAGTCGCCCTCGATCTCACTTGACTTCTGCACCTCGTCTGTCATTGCATCGAGAGAAATCAGTTCGCGCGAGTTAAATCCAAGCGAATGTATCCTGCCGAGAAAGAACCCTTGACGATTGCGAACAGACGCAAGCTGATCTGCAAGGGCTGCAATATCCCACCTGAAATGTGGCCAGGCGTCTAGTTGATGGATATATCGAGGCTCCATGAAGCGATTATACCTTCTATTCACTTCATATTTGAAGAGATTATAAGTTCTATTCTCTTCATCGCAAACCAGTTATTAGGATGGGGAGCTTGCATAAGGGATCTCAATAGGTGGCAGTTCACTCTTTGGATACTGCAGCCCTTCCGGACCCATCCGTCACTCGCTGAGACGAGTGCCACCTTCCCGAAACGGGAAGGAAATTTCCCTCTCGTTCCGGGAGTATGCCGAGGACGGGAGGCAGGTGGGTTCTGAGTACTGTCCTGAATCGTGAAATGTTATCTCACCAGGCGACAATTGTAGGGCAGGGTATCCTATCTTCATGCTTACCGCTACATTCGTACATGCACAGGGCGTGGGTTTCGCGACAGAGCGCGGATTGTGGGACAAGGGTGTTCGCAGTTGGGGGGCCGCTCGTGAGATGGGCGACGCGCTTCCTGTGTCTCGGCGCATGCACGGTGCTCTTCGCGCGACAATAGACCAGAGCATTGAGGCGCTGGAGCGGCGCGACCGGGCGCATTTTGCCACCGCCATCCCGCAGCGAGAGCACTGGCGCACTGTCGGGGAGTTTGGGCGTCTTGGCTACCTGGACATCGAGACTGACGGCGGCATTACGGCGGATTCTGTGACCGTGATCGGACTGTCCGACGGTTACGAATGCAATATCCTAATCAAGGGCAAGGACCTTAACGATTTTCCACAACTCGCCGAGCAGTACGACGGCTTCGTCACATTCTTCGGCGCGGGCTTCGATATCCCGATGCTCAAGCGTCGTTTCCCGTCTCTCGACAGCGTGTTTCGTGACCGATTCCACATCGACCTCTGCCCTGCGCTCCGTCGCCTCGGCTATCGAGGTGGCCTCAAGAGTATCGAACGAGAGCTAGGCGTGACCCGCGTCCCAGAAGCCGAGGGGCTGGACGGTATGGACGCGGTGCGGTTGTGGAGTGCGTATCGCCGGGGTGGGCGTGGGGCTGAAGAGGCACTGCGTTTGCTGATCGCCTACAACCGGGAAGACGTGGTTAATATGAAGACCTTGCTTGAGTTTGCTGCACCAAGGCTACGAGCGCTCAGCGGTTTCGATCCGGCGGACGAATAAGGCTTGACGAAAATACCTGGGGAGGGAGCAGAGAACCTCATCCCCCGGCCCCTTCTCCTACGATAAGGAGAAGGGGAGTAAGAGGTGACGGAGTTATCGCCCCTGCTCTGGCTCCCTTCCACTTATCCTAGGGGAAGGGCTGGGGATGAGGTATTCCCTCTACCGTACGCCAACTAACGCGACGTATTTCAATATCGGGATATACATGCAGGTACTTCCCGCGATTACGAACAGGTGCCAGAGATCGTGCGCCGAGAACTTCCCGGGCCAAATATGGGGCCGGTCAAGCGCAAATATGGCGCAGCCGACGGTGTAGCAGAGCCCGCCAGCAACAATCCAGGCGATCCCTTCGGACGGCACTGCGGCTCGCATCGGGCCGATGGCGAATGCGAGCACCCAGCCCATCGCCAGGTACATCGTGACCCGCACCCAGTCTGGCGCGGTCTTCCAGCAGATCGATAGCGCTATTCCAACGGCGGCGAGCGTATATTCCGCCGCGAGAATCCCATAGCCGACAGGACCGCGCATGGTGATCAGGCACATCGGGGTATAAGACCCTGCGATTAGCAGATAGATTCCGATATGGTCGAGGCGCATCAGCCTGTTAGCGATTTTAGGTGCCACATCGAGCGCGTGATAGACAGCGCTGGCCATATAGAGCGCGACCATGCTGAGGCCGTATACAAGGAGCGCGAGCGAGTCGAGCAGTCGTCCGTGCGCAGCTATCAGTAAGACGATAGTTCCACCTAGCGCAAGGAGCGCGGCGACAAAGTGCGATACCGCAGAGAACGGTTCCTTCAGCCTGTTATTTGGGAGTGTGGTCATAGTGCTTACTCGGTGATTACTAGTTTTGCGGTAAATACCGTATAAGATAGTTATACCATATAGGCGGTAATCTAAACATAGATGGAAGCATATGCCAGGATATTTTTCGAATATCGACCCAATTGTATCGTTCGAAGCTGAGGACGTTACGGCAATTCGCTCCGTATAGATAGTTATGGAAGTTTCGTATAACCAAACAGGCGATGATATGATGTGGATTACCGCGCGGGACTGGCTTGTCGCGCGGCGCAATCTCATGCGTCGTGTTGCGATAGGCGCGCTGGGCTTCCTGCTTGTGCCCCTGCTGATCGCCGAAGCGTTCCCAGCCCTCCGCCACTTTATCGTCGCGATGCTGTTGCTGGATGTCGCGCTTTTTGCGGCTGCTGTTGTCGCCCTTGTCGCCGTCGCTCGCCAGTTCTTCGGTGCGTTCCTGAGCGCCGCGTATGGCCCCGTAAGCGGGACAATCTCCATCGGTCCCGACTGCGTGCTGGAGACGCAGGGGGACTCTGTGGCTATTCCGTGGCAATATGTGCGCGCCGTCGAAAACGATCCCGCCATGGTGTTTATCACCCTCGACAACGGCTACCGTCACGCCATTCCCCGCCGCGCTTTCGCCACCTACGCCGACTCCCTCCGCTTCGGCTGGCGAGCCGCCCGCTACTGGAAGCGCGCTCACCCAGGGCTGAAAGCAGGCGCGAGGCGCGGCGAGATTGTGTCGGGCTGGAAGGCGCGCTGAATTGCGGCGTTTTTGACCTCACGATCTCGTCGGTTCGCCACGTGATGCCCTTTGTCGCCCCTCCGCCATCGACCCTAATCCGGAATGATTCGTAAAATGTTTCCATTCAGCCCCTGGCGGGCAGGATTCTTGTGGGGGCGTGTCGAACTAGCGTAGTCCGGGTCCCGGGGAAGGCTGTTCATTTATCATTTATGGCGACACGTAATATTCTCAATGCTCCGCTCTTTGTTCAGAGGCGTATCCTCAAAAAAGTTGACACACGCGCGTTCCGCCAGGGCGAAGCGCTCTACTTCCGTAGCGGTGTGACCGTCGACGACTGCGAGCTTCGTGAGGCTCGGTTGACTGTGAAGGACGCTCACCTTATCCACCAGGTGACATTTCGTGTGGCTGACGACGAGCCCATTCCGACATGCGACTGCGAAGCGTCGAAGGCCGATCCGGATGGCTGGTGCTCGCACGGTGTTGCGGCGGCGTTCGCGATGTATAACTGGCTTTACCACTACCCGCCGGTGACATGGGAAGCACGTCTCGATGGCCTGCTTGAAACTCGCGGCAAGAAGAGTCCAGCCGCTGTCCCTGATCTCGTGCTTGTGTTCTCGCTTGACAGCATCTACGGCATTCACGATGTGATGGCGTACGCTATCGCCACCAAGCAATTCGACCCGGCGCTGCTCGATGCGGTCGCGTCCGGCGGTCCCGCGCCAGACATCCGGCATTTGGCCGACAGCGCTCGGCCAGTGCGTTCGACGTTCGACCCGGCGCGTTTCATCAACGGTGCCGCCGATGTCATCGCCGCCGCAAGCGCCTGCGCGTTCGCCCATAAGGTGAACCTCACCGGTTCCGATCGCGCAACGCTGCTGAGCAACCTGTTCCCGCTACTCGCCAATGCGCTCTTTTATCGCTCCACCACCGGCAACTCGTTTCAGACCCCGATTACCGTATCGCTGGAGGCGGCGACGCCGCGCCTTGTGCTCACCGAGCGCGACACGGATTTACGCATGCGTCCGGAGCTATCCGTTGGCGACCGGCCAATCGACCTCGCCGATAAGTCTACGGCTGTGGTCATCGAGTCGCCGATGTGGGTGCTTAGCGACAACATACTGGTGCAGGTGGACACATCGCGCCTCGACCTGTCCGACGAGTTCGTCCGCCACGAAGTGATCGTGCCTTTTGAGGATCGCGAAGAGTTTCTCGAACGCTACCTGGAGCCGCTTGCGGAGCGTGTCCCGATTAGCGGCGATTCGCTGGGTTGGGAGACGGTGGAAGCCCAGCCGTCACCTCGTGTTTACCTGTCGCAGCGTGACAACGATGTGGTTGCGAGCCTTCGCATGCTCTATGCTCAGTACGAGGTCCCGTTCCAGGCCAAGTCGGCGCCGGTCAGTGTTCGCCGCAAAGCCGATTCGATGGATCTGGTGCGCGTCGTACGCAACCCCGAAGCCGAAGCGGGCTTTCAGGCGCGACTGCTGGAGATGGGCCTGCGAAAAGGCAAAGCGGCGGATGAGTTCTTGCTGCGAGCTCGTACCAGCGGCATCGAATTCCTGATGCACTCGGTGCCGACACTGATCGAAGAAGGCTACGAGGTCTTCGGCGAAGACAGCATTACCAGCGCCCGAGTCAACCGCACACGCCCCCGGATCAGCTTCGATGTCGGCAGCGGCATCGACTGGTTCGACGTCAAGGTTGAGGTCGATTTCGGCGGCGTTCAGGCCAAGCTGAAGGACATTCGCCACGCCATCCGCAACAGGGATAAGTTCGTCAAGCTGGGCGACGGCACCTACGGGCAGCTGCCGGAGGACTGGCTGGACAAGTATCGCCACCTATTCGTGTTCGGTGAAGTAGGCGACACTACCGTCAAGCTGCGCAAGACTCAGGCTGTGTTGCTGGACATGATCTTTGCCGAGGCAGAGGACGCACGCTACGACGCTGGCTACGAGGAAGCGCTGGCCCGCCTGCGCAACTTCGACAAGGTTGAGGAGCGAGCGC
The DNA here is from genome assembly GCA_036504535.1 of Capsulimonadaceae bacterium. GTDB lineage: Bacteria > Armatimonadota > Armatimonadia > Armatimonadales > Capsulimonadaceae > JARLGU01. The sequence goes on along the minus strand of DASXUY010000036.1, from coordinate 111,528 downwards.
TGCCCGAGGGGCTGAACGCCGACCTTCGACATTATCAGAAGGCTGGGTTCGATTGGCTGCACTTCTTGCGCGACTACGGATTCGGCGGGTGTCTGGCCGACGACATGGGCCTTGGAAAGACCGTTCAGGCGCTGGCGTTCCTGCTGTCCGTGAAGCAGATGGGCGCTGGACCGTCGCTGGTGGTTGTGCCGCGCTCGCTGATCGTCAACTGGCAGCGGGAAGCGACTAAGTTCACGCCGGACCTGCGCATCCTCGCGAATGCGGACACGGCGCGCACCCGCAACACCAAGGAGTTCGCGAACTACGACATCATTTTGATGACCTACGGCACGATGTTGCGCGACATCGCGCATCTGTCCAAGTTCAGGTTCCACTACGCCATACTCGACGAGTCTCAGGTGATCAAGAACCCGTCCGCGCTCGTCTCCCGTGCAGCGCGGCTGCTGAACGCCGACCACCGTCTGGCGCTCACCGGCACGCCGCTGGAGAACACGACCCTCGATTTGTGGTCGCAGTTCGACTTCCTGAACCCGGCGCTGCTCGGCACGTTGGAGCAGTTCAAGCACGAGTTCGCTGGCGCTATCGAGAAGAGCCACGACGATGGCGCTGCAGCGTTCCTGCGCAAGCTTGTGTTCCCGTTCATCCTGCGCCGCACAAAGGACCAGGTAGCGCCCGAACTGCCACCGCGAACCGAGCGCGTCATCGAGACTGAGATGGATGCGGACCAGCGGCGGATTTACGACAAGTACCGCGACCACTTCCGTGGCCTGCTACTGGGCATGATCGATCAAGGCGGGCTGTCGACGGCGCGCATGAAGATCCTCGAAGGCCTGCTTCGGTTGCGTCAGATCGCAAACCATCCCAAGCTTGTCGAGCACGACACCACTGCCGGGTCAGCGAAGCTTGAGGCGCTCATGGAAACGCTGCTGACATTGCGTTCCGAGGGCCACAAGGTGCTCATCTTCTCGCAGTTTGTCCAGATGCTTCGTATCATCAAGGCGGAGTTCGAGAAGCTTGAGATACCATTTGAGTATTTGACGGGCCAAACGAAGGATCGGCAGGCTGTGGTGGACAACTTCCAGAATAACCCCGATATCCCGTTCTTCCTGATCAGCCTCAAGGCTGGCGGCGTCGGCCTGAACCTGACAGCGGCGGCGTATGTGATGCACGTCGACCCATGGTGGAACCCCGCGGTGGAGATGCAGGCGTCAGACCGCACTCACCGCATCGGTCAAGACAAGCCGGTGTTCGTCTACAAGTTCGTGGTGAAGGACACGGTCGAGGACAAGATCCTGCAGCTGCAAGAGCGCAAGCGCGAACTGGTAACGCAAATCGTGGCCGGTGACGCAGGCTTCTTCAAGTCCCTCACCCGCGACGACGTCTCGGTTCTGTTCCAGTAGGGGCGGAGACCCCGGCACGTGCCGTGCCACCCCAATTCTTGGGGTGGCGATTACCTCACCCCCCAGCCCCTTCTCCTTGGAAAGGCGAAGGGGAGCCAGAGTTGGATTCGGACCATATCACGGCGCGTCGGTGAGCACTCTTTAGCCCCGGAGGGGTGTTCTTCGTCAGGCCGGGCGTTCAGACCCGGCGGACCGGGCGAGGGTGACGGGTGCCCAAACGGCCCTCACCTAGCCTCTCCCGAGGCGGGAGAGGAACCGGACCGTTACACGGATTCGGACCCCGGCGCGTGCCGCGCCACCCGAAAGTTTGGGGTTCCGATGAGCGGGTGCGTATTGGCTGGCTGCGGGTACGTCGAGGAATACCTCATCTGGCCAGCGGACTGGCTCAAGCCCCAGCCCCTTCTCCTTGGACTTGTTGCAAGCAACTGTGCGAAGGGGAGCCAGAGTCGGATTCGGACCATATCACGGCGCGTCGGACCCCGGCGCGTGCCGCGCCACCCCAAAATTTGGGGTTTCGATGAGCGGGTTCCTCTTGGCTGGTTGCGGGTACGTCGAGGATTCGGCCCCCCCCTGCTCGCACCGCTCGCTGTCCCCGCACGCGGGGACTCTGTTGTCCGACCACTTCTTGGCTGCCCGGGTTCGTGACCGTTGGGACCGTAGCACGGCGTGTCGGTGCGCATTCTTTAGCCCCGGAGCGGGCGCCCTAGGCGCAGCCCATGGCAACGCCATGGGACTGGCACCGGCGTCGGTCGCGGCTGAGCCGACCGGACCGTAACACGGCGTGTCGGTGCGCAATCTTAAGCCCCGGAGCGGGCGTCCTAGGCGCAGCCCATGGCAACGCCATGGGACGGACGGGGCCTACGGTCGCGCCACGCCGTCCGGACAGTAACCCAACGCGTCGGTGCGCACTCTTAAGCCCGCTTGCGGGTGTTCTTCGTCAGGCCGGTACCTCGGTGCCGGCGCCCGGCGCCGCTTAGTTGGTCATGGGGCAGGCGGTGCCGTTGTTGCCGGTGAATGGGTTACTCGTTTTGAGGATGTCGACGTTGACCCACTTGGCGTGGCCGTCGAGGTAGGCGATCATGGATCCGTTGGAGTGGCGATATGAGACGCTGTCGGCGTTCACGAGGAAGTAAGCGTCGTTCGTGGATTCGCCCGACGGCATCACGACACGCTCCTCAGCAAGCAGTGCGATCTCCGATGGGCTGTAGCCGTTGAACTCGCCCATACTGCGTCCCCGTCGGATTCCGTTGGTCCTGCCTGTGTGCGCAACACAGCTGTTGATCGCGTACGAGTCTCCGCTGATGTCCCCTGCGATGTCGTCGGGGCAGATATACACCTTTGTGGCTTTGATGTAGGGGTAGAGCGACCCGATCGAAGGGTCAAAAATCGCGATCGCGCTTCCGCTGCCAAAGAGGCTGTAGTAGTTCCATCCCCCAAAAACTCCCTCGCCAGACCCGGTACCGCCGTCGGTGACATTGGGGAGGCATTCGTCATAGTCCTGCGTGTACTGGACGAAGCCGAGGCCAAGCTGCTTGAGGTTCGACAGGCAGGTGGTTTGCCGCGCCTTTTCACGGGCCGTGGCAAAGACGGGGAAGAGAATAGCTGCCAGAATCGAGATAATGGCGATGACGACGAGAAGCTCGATGAGAGTGAACGCCGCGCGGGGAGCGGGGTGGCGAAAACTTCGGTTCACGGTTGGTAGCGACATCGCTGGCTCCTTTACGCCGCCCTGCGAAAACTGTGGGGCTGCCTGGTACATATCTGCATTGTATCATGACGCTCCATCGGCTGCAATGGTTCATTTCGCGAGGTGCAGCGCGGAGTCGCGGATATGCCCAGGCGGGAATTTGCTACCGCTGTTACGAGCCTATTGCAGGCTCTTGACAGCGGCAGCGAAGGAGGCGTAAGTCTGCTCGCCCTCAAGGATCTTGGCGAGGCGGCCGTGCTTATCGTAGATGAGGGTGCGCGGTAGGTCACCTTGCCACGACGGGTCGATGGCGTTGATAAACGCTTCCGGGTCGATAGCGTGCTCGATGAAGTTGGTGAACGTGGCGTGACGCGACCGCAGGAACGGCTCGACCTTAGTCCGGCGCTCGCGGGGAGAGTCGGTGGACACCGCGATGACAGCGACGCCTTTGCTGCGATAGTCCTGGGATAGCTTTACGAGCGACGGAAACTCGGCGACGCAGGGCGGGCAGTACGTGGCCCAGAAGTTGACCACGACGATACTGCCTTTATGCGATGCGATTGAGGCCTTGACGGTGGCGGCGTCCGCAGGCGGGGCGCTGATGCCTCGCTTACCGGCAGCTCCGGCGGGCACAGGCACGAACGCGAGCGCAACGGCGACGATTGCCGCTGCGCTCAAGAAGCTTTTCGAACTAGAGCGTTGGATCGGCATTAGTGGGCTCGCTTGATTGAGCAACCGAACGCCTTCGTTTCGGCCTGGGCGATAGTTTTGCCCGCTAGCACGTTGTCGAGCGCGTCGGAAAGGTCATGGGTGCGTACGTCGGCGAGGTCGCGGCTGTTGTCAATGCGTCCGTGGTAGACCAGAACGCCCTTGGCGTCGATGATGTAGGCCTCAGGCGTCTTCGTGGCGCCGTAGGCGTCGGCTACGACATTGCCGGCATCCTTGAGAACGCTGAACGACAGCTTGTTGTCTCTTGCGTGAGCGGCGCACTCGGCTGTGGATTCCGCTACGTTGGAGTTGATGCCTGCAAATGCAAATCCGCGAGCTGTGTACGTTTTAGCAAGCGCGGCCATGCGCTCGTTGTAATCGTTCGACACAGGGCACTTGGTTGCGATAAAGAGGACGACGGCGCCCTTTTTGCCTTGAAGCAGCGAGGATAGCGATTCCGTAGCTCCCGAGGCAACGTTAGGCAGTGAGAACGACGGTGCGGCCTGGCCGATCGCGGCTTTTGTTGCGACGTCGGCGCGCGACGGCTGCGCAAGCGACGCAAGAGCGATGGCGGCGGTGGCAACGGCTGCGAATGTGACCGCTGCAGCGCGGCGATAGGTACGTGGTTTTAGCGAAATCATGGTGTCCTCCAGGGGCGCTCAACGATTCTGTGCGCTGGTGTTTGTACGGAGAGGCGTTGGCCTGTGGTTCCCGCAGGTGGAAGTATTCTCACGGGAGAACGACAGCATCACAAGCACGGGCATCGTCCAACCATCACGCCACCGTCGCAGGCTGTTCCCATTGGTTCTGAACCGCGTAAGCTTTGCCGAACGCGGAGCCGGGGCGCACGAGGAGCTCGTTCCATGTACCCTGCTCGATGATGCGACCTTGCTCTAACACGACGACTCGATCGGCCGCCTTGAGGGTGGCGAGCCTGTGCGCGATAATGATCGTGGTCCTGCCGACGATCAGCTCATTGATTGCCGCCTGTACGAGATGCTCAGCGTGAGCGTCAAGCGCGCTGGTTGCCTCGTCCAGAATGAGCATACGCGGGTCGCGCAAGAGAGCTCGAGCGATGGCGATCCGCTGCCGTTGTCCGCCGGATAGCTTGCCGCCGTGCGAGCCAATCACGGTGTCGACACCTTGCGGAAGGCGGCGGACAAACTCCGTGCAGTTGGCGCGTTCCAATGCTTCGGCGAGGCGGCGGTCGCTGATATTGTCGAGGCCGTAAGTGATGTTCTCGCGAACCGTTCCCGAGAAAAGCACAGTGTTCTGCGGCACAATGGCGAGATGGTGGCGGAAGCTGCGGAAGTTGATCTTAGCCATGTCCACCCCGTCCAGCAGGATACGGCCAGCGGTAGGATGCCTGAAACCGATCACGAGATTCAGGATGGTGGACTTGCCCGAACCCGACTCGCCGACCAGTGCGACGCATTCTCCGGGCGCTATGTGGAGCGTGAAATCGTCCACCGCCGCGGCGTTCGCATTAGGGTATGTGTACGTAACGCCTTCGAACTTGAGGTCGCCCTGAACCGACTTCACCATCTGCTTGTCATCGTCGGTTTCAACTTCGGGGGATTCGAGCACCTCACCGATCGAGCGGATCGACTCAGCGCCAGCGGTCAACTGAGGCAGCACGCCAAGTGTCTGCGAAACCAGGCCGATGATCATCGTGAAGTACGCCTGGAACATCACGAGCTGGCCGACCGTGAGTTGGTGCTGCCGCACGAGGAACGCGCAAAAGAGCAGACTGAGCAGCTGGAAGCTGTTGAATGTAACCCAAGACGATGCCGCAAAGCGCTCGGTAGTGACGTCGAGCCTGCGACCGCTCGCTGTCAGCCTGGCGAGCTGGCGGCGCATTCTGGCCGTTTCCCCGCCCTCTGCGGCGTGGGCTCGTGTCACGGGAAGCATCTCGATCATCTCGGTCATGCGAACGGACACATCCTCCATGTCGCGCCGAAATGCTTGGTTGCGGGTGCGAAGGCGACTGCGGAATGTGAACATCAATCCGCATGCAAGCGGAACGGCGAGGAGGAAGAACACCGCAATCACGGGCGCCTGGATGACCGCGACGCTGAACGCCACCAAAATGACGCACGTCGCGCTGAGGATGACGTCGATTGACGACTTCAATACGCCGCCAATGTTGTCGACGTCGCGCAGAAGCTTGGTCTGAAGCCTGCCTGCGGCGGTGTCATCGTGGAAGCCGACTGAGAGCTGCTGCAGCCGGATAACCAGCGCGGAACGCAAATCACGCTGGGCGTCTCGCATTGCGGCGGAGACGAGGTTTGCGTACAGGGTGTGGATGGGGATGTTCTGCGCCAGGCAGAGGAACGCAATAAACGCCCACGTGTAGATTTCGCGGAGCCCGCCGTTCGAAGCGCCGCTGACGGAGTCGAGGACATGCCTCGTCGCCATAGGCATTATCCACATCGGCGACTGCTTTATGAGAAAAAGCAGACCCGCGAAGGCAAGGTGTCGCTCGTGCCCCACAAGGAGCAACTTGAGCGTCTTGATGGGCTGATCGCCCTTGTATTGGCCGTCAAGCAGCCGTTCCACGCGCATACGCAGGGTATGCGACATTACTGATTGCGTTTGCATCTCGGATAGCCACAACCTTCCGTGCTTCCGTAACGCGATAAAATTGTGCACAGCAACTGGGCAATCGCCGGGCTGGCCGCGTTAATTGCCGCCCGCTACGAAACATGGCCCCGTCGCCTACTGTTGCCCCTATTATGGGTTCGCTCACCCCGGATTACTACCCCAAAAAGCAAAACAAAGTCGAAAAAGGCTGATTGCTTGCTAAACAATCAAGGGCTATTGTTTGGAATCCGCCGCCGTGCCTATGGACGAAAATGAGCGAAATACGGTACAACCTTGGAAGACCGTCACTTAGAACGCCGTAAATCAAAGCGCCGGGCGTGACCCTCATTTTTCAAGCCTAGTAATCACATATCCAAGATCGTCCAGCTTAGAGTTAAGCTGTGTCGTATGACAACATACCATGAATCATAATCTAGCCCTTCCTTTCAGCCCTGAGCCGTCCCCGCCTCGGTCGCTTCGCGCCGTCTTTTACGCTCCCACGCAACTGGACTTTCTATTCACGAAGGCACCGGTGCAGATTATCTGCCAGCCACTGCATCGCACGGTGTCCGTCAATTGGACGCTTAGCCGTAATCTAGTCACGACTGCGTTTCAGTCAGGCTCGACTACGCCCCGCCAGGATGGTAGCTTTGTGATCGAACCGGATACGACGCAGCTCAAGCCAGGCTTTTACGATATCAAGGTAGACATTAACTACACTACCAACCATGTTGCGCAGGCGATCACGACGTTTGGCTGGAACGTGGACGACGAAGAGATCATTCAGGTCGTGCCCGCCGATTTTGACAGTTACTGGGATGCAGCGTTGGCCAAGATTGCAGCCACGCCGATTGATTTGAAGGTGACCAGTACTTTCACCCTCAAGGGTGCTGAAATTGACCGGTACAATATTGAGCAGGCCGATCTGCCCGAGCACTACGACCCTGATGGTGAGCGTTACCAGGAGGTTGAGGTCAGCAAGATCAACTTTGCGTCCCCTGTCGGCGGCCGCGTCTATGCGTGGCTCGCGAAACCTGTCGGAGTGGGGCCATTTCCAGGCCTACTGGTGCTCCCAGGTGCCGGAAATGCCGCTCGTCCTGCCCCCGTCGAGCATGCGCGGCACGGTTACATCGCGATCGACGTGCAAGTGCATGGTAACGATGTCGACTGCGAAGAGTACACGCCGCCGGGTGAGCCCGAATACCTCACGCCAGATACATACGGTCACGCCCACGTTTACCGCAACGCTTTGCAGGCCATCAACGCCCTCGTCGCCTTCCCGGGTGTAGACCCGTCGCGCCTCGCCGTCGCTGGCGGCAGCCAGGGCGGTCGGCTGTCGTTTGTGACGTCGTCTCTCGATCCGCGCATCAAGGCGGCTGTTCCAGCTATCCCGCATTACTGCTATCGTCCGTGGCTCCGATGGACCGAGGTGCTTAACCTCGAAGGCCGCGACGGGGCCGAGGGGTTCACGCGCGCCGATGTCGTTGATGACGAGCGCACGCGTGTGGAAAGCTATTACGACGTCATCAACTTTGTCGGGCGAATGAAAGGCAAAGTCTTTGCCAACGCCGGTTTGGTTGATGCCGTTTCGCCGCCCACCGGCGCTTATGCTGCGTACCGATTAGCTGCGGGAGTCAAAGAGTTTACGGCCATTCCCAACTTCGCCCACGACTGGTTCTCCTCGTTCGATCGCCGTGCATGGCGATGGCTCGACGAGGTTCTTGGGCTGAAATAGGGATTTCGTCCCCTATCTGTTCGCGTTTAATGGCAGCAATCTGGTGGTATAACGGACAAGCTCACTCTTGGAGGATGACCTGTCTTGCATACCATGAACAAAACCATCGCTGCCATAATGGCGGTTTTCGCCTTCGCGTCGTTCACGACATTTGGCTCCGTGCAACCGGCCAACGCTCAAGCTGCGCCCCCTGTTGTTTCAGGTCCTGCCTATCCGGCGGCAGCACCGACACCTCCCGCCAAGCGGCACAACCTTATCCAGCGCCATCCAACTGGGACTGGCGTTGTCGCTGGCATGGCGACTCACCACGCGCTCAAGGTCTCAGCGGCGCGTAAGAAGCGCAACCACCAACGCCTCAGTTGGGCGGAGCGTCATCCGACCCTCACCGGCATCGGTGCCGGACTCGCTACACGCCACGTGATCAAGAAGAATACTCACTAGGCCCCAAAAGCCTCTCCAAAATAAACAATGCCCGCCTCCTGTATGTGGAGGCGGGCTTTGTTATCAGAGAGCCATCGCGACTAGTTGCACGCCGGGTGCAGATCGTCAGCGTCGGTTGCCCAGTAGCAGACGTCGGTGACAAGCTTGTCATATCGCACAGCCTTCACGTGACCATCGACAAACTGGCAGTTGATGAACGTCGAGTGACGGCTCTGCAGGTTGCTCGGATCCGTCGCTACACCAGCTGACGTTGTGGATGCTGGGTTGTACGACCACAGGGAGTTACCAATGTTCGACCAATAGTGATCATATTGGCCGCCAGCGCATGCGGCGCTCGCCAGTGACGGCTTGCCGCACTTGATTGACATCACGTCGTTGGCATTAGTGTTGCGGAGTGCTCCAAGACCAGCTTCGCCATTAGCGTCGGGGGCGACACCGTAGTAGGTGGCGTCGCAGACCATGACGGTCCCGGTCGGTCGGCTAATGTTCGGTTCGCGAACAGGAGTGATGGTACCGGTGCCAGAGTAGGGGGCTGCGGGGCTTAACCAGATGTCGTTATGGCCGTAGCTGTTCTGACCGCCGTAGTCATTGCCAGAAGCACCGGGAGCGTGGGCATTGGCCTGGTTAACGGTGTTGTTCGATGTGAACGGAGTCGGGTTGGACGGGCAGACGAACACATTGAAGCTCTTCGTGTAGGGCTGCAGGATATACATCCAGTAGTAGCGCTGTCGCGAGCCGCCGGTCGCGTCGAGACCCGATGCAGGATCGGTAGCGTACTGTGGGCAGTCGATGCTGGCTCCCGCTGTCGGGTCGTTAGCGGCGTTGCAGTTCCATCGGTGCGGGTAGTACGACTCGTCGTAGTCTTGAATGTATTGAAGCGTCGCCATACCGATCTGCTTGAGGTTGGACGAACAGGTGGTTTGACGTGCCTTCTCCCGCGCTTTCGCGAACACAGGGAAAAGTATAGCTGCGAGAATCGCTATGATAGCGATAACGACGAGAAGCTCAATAAGGGTAAATCCCTTGTTGCTGGTGGTTTTCATTCATGTCTCCAAAAATCGTCGCGGCTTTCAATTTAGCTGCCGCTTTGTATAGGTGTCCGAGTAGGTGACCCTAGCCGGATCATGGCCGCCGAGGTAGTTAGGTTTGCCTCGGCTCGTCGCCTGGATGTGTTAATGCTCGCCTAATCCAAAACTAACGTTGCGTTGACATCAGATTGATCATGGCAGCACGACAATAGGATAGCATCCAGCGCGGACGTGGTGCATTAAGGAGATATTAATTTTATATTAAGATTAGAATGCGCTAATAATAACGCCCTCGCTGCTAAAAGCAACGAGGGCGATGTGAGGGATACTGCGGAGGCGCCGACCTATTTTCCAGCCGACCGCTGCGCAGCAGTGAGCGTATTCTGCATAAGAGTGGCAATAGTCATCGGGCCAACACCGCCCGGAACCGGGGTGATGGCAGAAGCTACTTCGAGAGCGCCTGCATAGTCGACATCGCCCACATCGGTGTCCCGGCCTTCCACCTTGTTGTAGCCTGCATCGAGCACGACAGCACCGGGCTTGATCATGTCAGCGGTAATCATCTCGGCTTTGCCAACAGCTGCGACGAGAATATCAGCCTGACGCGTGATCTCGGCAAGGTTTGGCGTTCGCGAATGGCAAATGGTTACGGTTGCGTTGGCGGCTAGAAGCAGCACGGCCATGGGCTTACCGAGGATAACAGAGCGCCCGACGACCACGGCATGCTTGCCTGCAACATCGATATCGTAGCGCCGCATCAGTTCCATCATGCCCTCGGGGGTGCATGCGTGGAACGCGTCCATACCGGCGAGCAGCATGCCCATCGACAGTGGCGATATGCCATCGACGTCCTTCTTGGGGTCGAGCTGCGCGAGCACAGCTGATTCGTCCATGCCCTTGGGGAGCGGATGCTGGATCAGGATGCCATGGACATTGGGATCCGCGTTCAGCTTAGCAAGACAGTCTTCGACTTCGGCCTGCGACGCAGTTGACGGAAACGGGTAGGTGACCGATCCCATCCCGGCGCGCGCGCACTGCCGCTCTTTCATGGCGACGTATGTTTGGGACGCTGGGTTGTCGCCTGCCAGGATTGCGGCGAGCACAGGTTTGACGCCGGTCTCGGCGACTAGCTTGGCCACCCCAGCTTTGATCTCGGCGCGAATAGTCTTTGATGTTGCGGTGCCGTCAAGAATGATTGCCATAGGTTTTCCTCAACCAGATAAAGTTTTCGCCGCTGGCTTCCGGTTCCTCGGTGAAGCCATTGGCTGCGGCATCTCTGAGCTGCCGCGCATTGCTTCGGCTTACACGAAGCCAGATATCGTCGTACGGGTAGCCGTCCTGCGCCTTATCGACAAGCTGCGCAAGAAGGTCGCGCCCGGCGTCGCCAGAACGCGAGTCGGGGGCAATGACAACATGCCCTATTTCGATATCCCCGTCGGCCTCGTCTTCCACGAGCTCGCCATAAGCTACTGGGACTTCGCCTTCGATAAGCAGATACGCCCGCGACGCCTCGTAGGACCAGACGACAATGTCGCTGGGATCGACCGGGAAGCGCCGCTCTCCGGTGACCTGCGCCACGTCGTCGGCGTCAAGCAGCCAGTCTGCCACAAGCGCGGCATCATCCAGCCGAAATGGGATAAGCTCGTATTTTTGGGCCATGCGGGGTAATCAGTAGAGAGTGAACGGACTAGAGGCTAGAAGCCTTCTTGTGCGCCGCGCGGGATCGAGCGGGCGACTGCGCCTAGCACTCCGTTGACGAACCGACCGCTGTCGGCGGTGCTGTACTTCTTGGCCAGCTCAACTGCTTCATTGATGACCGATGCGACGGGCGTATCGGCTCGAAAGAGCACTTCGTAAGCCGTCATGCGCAGAATGTTGCGGTCGACGGCCGCCTGACGGTCGAGCGACCAATCAGTAGCGAGCCGCTCAAGAGTTTCGTCGATCTCTCTCATCCGCTCGATGGTGCCTCGGACAACCTCTTCGGCGTACTCTCGGTTTCCGCCTTCAAGAACCGACTGGGTAAGACCCGCCGTGATGACTTCGTCGACAGGCTGTTTGCCGACATCTATCTGAAAAAGCATGCGCAGCGCCATTTCGCGTGCTTCGCGTCGTGTGTTTTTATGTGCCGAGTGGGCGCCGCCGTTTAGTTCCATGCTTAAAATTGTACCCGATAGGGGTTGTGGGGGCCGACTCGCGCGACCGAACGTTTGCTCAAGGCGACGCGACCACACGTCCCATAAGGCGCCCCGGATCGGCCACATTTTGCATCGGGTAGTTGGCCATAGGCTTAATTGGCAGCTTGTTCCTAGCGCAGAATAGCTGTAACTTGAGCAAGGATGGTACGTCGTCAATGACGTACTCGATTTTGGCGTCGCGGAGATACGCATCCATCCTGTTACTGCGCCAATAAGGCAAGATCCCGTGGTTGACGAGCCCATCGAGGTTGACGATGGTTCGCTTGCTGAAGTACGCCGGGATCCCGGCGTTGATACAACCGATACGCGCGCCAGCGGGGACCATCTCCTCAAACTTTGGCTGCGAAGCGTAGACGTCGCGCTGCCACGGGTAGTAGGGGTTGCTTGCGAAAATCGCTCCCACCGACAGTAGCGCCGGGATAATGCACACCGTGCCCCAGGCCCATCGCTTGTTCCTCTCGTCTCGTACTGTGGCGACAGCGGCCGCCAACCAGATTCCCGCAACGCTAAGCAGCAGCAGTCCGGCGACGGCGGAGTGCCAAAGCTGAACGAACTCTACGGCAATGCCGAACGCGATGCCAGTTACGAGCACGAAACCTAAGAACCACAGGGTGTATACTCGGGCAATCGGCACCAACAGCGATTTTCGCGCAGCGACAATCAGCAAAGCGAGTGCGATGACATAGCCAACTAGCCAGGCTGGAGAGTCGTCATCCGACCAGCCGGACGAAAGGCGAAGCGTGCGCGATGTCCAGGGGTATACAAGCGCCCATGCCACATGTCGCACGAGCATCGCGGGTGTAGCGGAGGATAGCATGCGCTCTGTCCATAGCGACTTCATCTGAGCGCTGTCCTGAACAAGGCTGCCGGTGATTGAATGGGATACGATGGCCCACGGTACGAGGCAGAACGCCCACACACCGATCGCGACCGCCAATCCGACGATGCGCCGTTTCGCTGCTCCAGGGACAGCGTTCAATATCGTCGTTCGAGACCGCACTGCCAGCGAGGCGAGGACAAATACCCCGACAATCGCCAGATCCGTTCTGGCATATGTCGCGGCAGCCAGAAGCACACCTAAAACGACCATGTGGGAAAGCGGCGCACCATCAGAATTACTCGTTTGGCCCGCGAAACGGACCCGCCAATACAAAATCAAAGCAACGCAGAGTATGGATACCGACGACTCCATCCCGAGAACGCACAGTTGCAGCGGAAATGGATTAACCATCCATGCGATGCCCAGGTAGGTCCCAGGGACAGGTCCAACAATGCGACGGAAGAACCCAGTTAGCGCGAGCGAGCCAGCAATGTGGAGGGCGAAAGAGAGGGCCAGCGATAGCTTGAGCAGCGTGATCGATGTGTGGGTGATGGCCGCACAGCCTACTAGCAGCAGCATCCAAAGCGGATGAAATCCGTTTGTTGGGTTGATGCCATCAAAGGTGGCACCATGGCCCATCGCAATGTGACGAGCGATCTGCAGATAGTAAAAGGCATCGTCGGCGACATACCCGAGGAGCCACGTAACGGGCCGTGTGACGACCGCAAAGGCGACCACCGCAACAAATAAGGCCGCCGCCCCGAGCAGCAGATTTAGCCGCGATATGGCTGGTTCACTATCGCGGTTTGGATGTGCTGGGGTAGCCGGATCGGGGGATGGTCCCATTTGATCGCCATCGTTGGTTGAGTTCATTGTGTTTTCGACGCAATGTACCGCTAGACCACAGCGTCATCCGAACCGGTTCTCGCAGCCCATCCAGATTCGCTGCCGTGAGAACCTACAGCCCCATGTGGCGGCTGAGGAAGGCGGTCGAAAGGTCGGCCTTGACGAAGGCAGGGCACGCGATTACCTCGCGCAGGAAGGCGAGGTCGGTCTTGATGCCGACTACTTCCGTCTCGGATAGCGCGCGAGCGAGTTTGGCGATCGCGGCGTTCCGGTCCACGTCCCACGCGATGATCTTAGCGATCATAGAGTCGTAGTACGGCGGCACTTCTGCGCCTGCGTAGATATGCGTGTCGACACGAATCCCAGGGCCGCCGGGGAGGTGCAGACCCGTGATCTTGCCTGCACTGGGAGCAAAGTCGCGCTCAGGGTCGCGAGCGGTCACTCGGGCCTCGATAGCGTGCCCCGCCCATTCGACATTCTTCTGAGCAAACCCAAGCCGATGCCCTGCGGCGATCTTAATCTGCAGCTTCACCAGATCGAGGTTGGTGACGACTTCGGTGACACAGTGTTCGATCTGAAGGCGGGTGTTCATCTCCATGAAGTAGAACTCGCCATTCGGAGCGTAGATGAACTCCACGGTGCCTGCGTTGTAGTAATTCGCGGCCTTGGCCGCTTTGACCGCCGCTTCACAGATCCGCCGTCGTGTGCGCTCGTCGAGACCCGGCGCGCGGCACTCTTCGAGAATCTTCTGGTGGCGCGCGGTCTGAATGGAGCAGTCGCGCTCGCCGAGGTGAACGACATTTCCGTGCTCATCGCCGAAGACCTGCACTTCGATGTGCCGCATCTCGTCGATATGCTTCTCCATGTAAACGTCAGGGTTGCCGAACGCGCCTTCAGCCTCTGCCTGCGCAGTCTTGAGCGTGTTGCCCAACTCGTCCTGGTTGAAAACTGTCCGGATCCCGCGGCCGCCACCGCCCGCGCTCGCCTTGATCTTTACCGGATATCCGATTTTCGCCGCTATCCGAACCGCATCAGCTTCGTCCTTGATCGCACCATCGGTACCGGGCACGACTGGAACGCCAGCTGCTCGCATGGTCGCCTTGGCTGTGATTTTGTCGCCCATCTTCTCGATGGAGTGGGGGCTGGGGCCGATAAACTTGATGCCCATCGCCGAGCATGCTTCGGCGAACGTTGTCGACTCAGCCATGAACCCGATTCCCGGGTGAAGCGCATCGCAGCCAGTTATGAGAGCTGCGCTTAGGATGTTCGGGGCGTGAAGATACGACTCTTTGCTGGCTGGAGGGCCGATACACACGGCTTCGTCCGCCATGCGAACCGCCAGCGAGTCGGCGTCGGCCTCGGAATAGACGGCCACCGTAGGAATTCCCATCTCACGGCAAGCGCGGATGACGCGAACGGCGATATCGCCTCTGTTGGCGACGAGGATCTTTTTGAACATAAATGGTTGACCAGCGTGTCGATAGCGACTGCTCGACGCAACGGCGAAAGGCCAACCTGGCCGTCCTTGGCGCACGTTCGTGGAGCGTCAACACGCGAGGGTAAAGTGTTTCCCAGCCTTAAATGCAAGGCAAATTTGCGTTGGGGAAGTATACCCCATCAGTCAAGCCAGCATGCAGGTCGCGGAACTTGCCTTCGCGCGCCCCCTTCAGCGTTCCTGCCTCTTCGACTCACCCCGCCGTCGCGCCAATAAGCATCCACTGACCTCGCTTCCGAGCGCAATCATCGAAACCGCGCTCGCGGGGTAGCGCGGCACGCGCCGGGGTCTGTTCCCACACAATGCACGAATCCGCTTGACACAGTCTGTATTGGTTGCTAGAATAGTTGTGTCGGTCTTCACCGCTGTCCCCGAAGGCCGCAAAGCACCCAGAATTCGCTTTTCGATGGAGATATCAGTCCCATGAACAAAGTAGTTAGATACTTCGCGCTTGCTACCAGCGCATGCTTCGCATTCGCGGTCGGCCTCGTGGCCTCGCCCGCACGTTCGGCGGACGCTCCTGCGGCCCCGGCTGCCGCTCCTGGCGTATCGTACGAAGTGGAATCCGGCGTCACCGCAGGGGGCGCGACCATTCAGGATGACGGTGCGGCGTCTGGCGGCAAGGTCGTAGGCAGCTTCCACGTCGGTGGCGCGTCCGCTGCAATCGCTAAGGTCGACGGCGGCAAGGGCGGATCGTTCAACCTGGTTGTGCGCTACGCTACCCCGCAGGCGACGACCAACACGCTTTACGTGAACGACGTCAAAGTCGGCGCGATTGAGTACAAAGAAACCGGCGGCTGGTTCGGCGAAGGCATGTACAAGACCAAGACGGTTGCCATCACCCTTAAGCCGGGCCTCGTCAACACAATCAAATTCCAGAGCGATGACGGCGATGGCGCTATCAATATGGACAAGATTACGGTTGCTCCCGCGCCACCGGCAGCAAAGCCTGCTCCTAAGTAGCCTATAGCGCGGATCGTACCGCTGCATAACGCTGCGATACCTCGCACAACAGCCCCCGCTCCAATTTGGCGCGGGGGCTGTTTCACAAAAGCAGGTTTTGGTCGCGGGCTAGTAGGTCGATGGAGGATCACTTGCAGGAAACGAATCCTTAGACGCCTCGTTCACATCATCTTTGACCGGATTATCGCCATTGGGCCACTCCATGTCGTGTGCGCCCGTGGTAACCAGTGGCTTTTGCGCGTTCGCGCTCACTTCGCCTGTCTCCATGAGCTGCTTGAAGCGGTGCAAGTCCTCGTCAACCTGAAGGCCGGGCTCTTCTCCGAACAACCTGGCAAGAGCAGCACCTACGTGCCGACCCGGCGGATCGTACCGGATAACTACTTTCACGAGCGTTGAGCCATCGTCTTGCGGTTTGAAGTGAACCGACCCCGTGTTGTCGATGTTTGCCGTCTCAAGCGACCGCCACGCGATCATTTCGCCTGGTATCTCGTTGATCACCTCGGCGTCCCACTCGATCGGAATGCCTGCCGGTCCCTTTGCGACCCAGTGGCTGATTCGATCATCCACCTGTTTGACCGATATCAGGTGCTCCATGAAACACGAGAGGTTTTCGAAATTGTGCCAGAACGTGAACAGCTCAGACGCCGGTTTCGCGATTGTCACCGATTTTTCGATAACGACACCGCCGCGATACGGCAAGTGGTCCGATGCAGCTTGTGAGCTGTTGCGCTTCTCCGACGCTGCCTTGTAGATCATGCCACCACCAAGTACGGCGAGGGCCAAACTGGGCATCGACTTGTTTTTGATACCAGTAGCAAGACCGTAAACCGCAAGCGCTCCGCCGCCAACCATTGACGCCATGCGTCCGGCTTCGGTGAAGTTGACCTTAGCCAGCTTTTCTGAGACAGTGTGCATATTGAGTTCGTCCATAATGAACCTCGCCCGCAGTTGTCCTGCGGCTTTCATTGACTGCATCGCGCTCCGAAGCCAATCCACATGAACAGGTGATCTGAGCACTCCGAGCGATCGATGGGCTATAACGACACCGACCGTGGAGGTATACCCGTCGCGCCATAAGCCTAACCAGGCTGAGCCTAGGTGCGCGGAGGACCGCGAAGTCACCCCTTTCCGCGCTTCGATCGTTGCGGTTATTGACATACATTCGTCGACACGCACACGGCCCCAGACTAAGCCTGAACCAAATTCTGTATTGTTTGTATAGAAGTTGACTGGTAAGAGCCTAATGAATTCGCTTGCCGCCAGCCTACAAACAGAAACGCCCCCGCGCTCAAAGAGCACGGGGGCGTCGCTGGGAGTATCTGCGCTTAGCGCAGGCCCGCTCCGGGGGCATAATTAACGAGCTTCAGTTTAGTGCCCTCCTCTCAGGCAACGCATCTTTCCGGCGGCTTGCGCTCCGGTCGCGTCCCTGCTTAACCTATCGCATGAACGCACCGTAGCGCTAAAGACAAATGAAAGCGGGCCGGCGCTGATCTCCCAGCCACGGCCCGCTAACGACAACCCCACGTCACTCCCGCTGATTAGAATTCGATGTAATCATCAGTGGACGATCCGCCCACAACCTGCAGCCCGCCATGCTTCTTGGACCCGTTTTTCGGCTTGGCAACCCGCTCAATCGTCGGTTTCGAGAACCGTATCTGTTCATGAGACGCGCCCATGATTTGGGCCGGAGCGCTGCTTATGCCTTCGCCGGCGACGATCTTGAACTTGCCGACCAGCTGCTGCAGTTCTCGTGCCTGCTGCGACATGGTCTGGCTGGATCCTGCCGCCTCTTCGACCAGCGCCGCGTTCTGCTGGGTGATCTCGTCCATCTGCGCGACGGCTTTGTTCACCTGCTCGATGCCGGCTGACTGTTCCTGCGATGCCGCCGATATCTCGGCGACAATCTCGGCGACCTGGTTCACCGCAGCTACGATCTCTTGCAGCTGCTGGCCGCTCTTGTTCACCATGTCGGTGCCGTCCTGCACCTTGCGGACACTGTCCTGCACCAGCGCCTTGATCTCCTTGGCGGCGGTGGAGCTGCGACCCGCGAGGTTGCGCACTTCCGACGCTACCACTGCGAACCCGCGACCCTGCTCACCGACACGGGCGGCTTCGACAGCCGCGTTGAGCGCGAGAAGGTTCGTCTGGAACGCGATCTCGTCGATCACCGAGATGATGTCGGCGATACGGCGGGACGATGAGTTAATCTCGTCCATCGATGCGATTGCCTTGACCACAATCTCGCCGCCGTCGTGAGCGGCCGTTCGTGCCTTGCCAGCGATCTCGTTGGCGTGCTTGGCGTTCTCGGCGTTCTGCTTGACGGTCCCCGTCATCTCTTCCATGCTCGACGCCGTCTCTTCGAGGCTGGATGCCTGCTCAGACGTGCGGTCGGACAGATCCTCGCTGCTGCTGGCAAGCTCGGAGGATGTGGCGGCGATGGTGTCGGCCGACATTCTCGCCTGGCTGATCAGGTTCGACAGCGCGGCCTGGCTCTGCTTGTAGTTCTCGACAGCGACTTCGATGCGTGCGCCGACCGAGTTGACGGCGACGGCGAGCTTGCCGAAGTCGGTGTCGTCGACTGGCATCTTCTCGATGTGCGCGTTCACCTGCTTGGTGAGATCGCCCTGCGCCAGAGCGCCGATGCCGTCGCAGAGCGGGATGAGCGCGTTCTTGTCGAGGCTGTTGACGCCTTCGATGACCATGGTATGCGCATGCTCGATCATGGCGGCGAGGGACTTCTGAGCTCGACCGTAGGCGTCGATAGTGCCCTTGACCTTGGCGATCATACCGTTGATCGATGTGGCAAGCGTGCCGAACTCGTCTTTCGATGAGTAGGTGAGCGGTGTCGTGCCGGTGACGATCTCGGACTTCAGGTTGCCCTTTGCGAGTTCCTCGACCGCGAGGTTCAGGTTCGCGAGGCAGATGCTGTTCAATGTTGCAAGTCGACCGTCGATCTCATTTACAACACCTGTGATTGCTCGAGTGACCATTATCGCCATTGCGCAACCGACGATGAACGCGATCACTAGAAGTATTGTTACCAGAGTCTTTGCGCTAAGGTAAGCCGAGTTGGACGCAGACGCCATTCCCGTACCTGCCGTCTCGGTCCACTTAACAATAACGTTAACTTGGTCTGATACGGAGTTGAACTTTTGAAACGCCTCGCTGCCCATGAACTTGACTGCAGGGCCAATGTCAGCCGCCGCACCAAGTTCAAAGAACTTGGCATCGAGTTGGCGATATTCCTGCCACCGCTGCTGCAAAACGTCAATATTTCCGGCGTCTGTTGGATCTTTCGCTAGCTTTTGGTATTTGGCTATGCCCTTGTCTATCTCGTCAGCTGTCTTAGACAAGTCTTGGCGAATGGACGCTTTAACGTTTGCAGTTGTAGCCAGCATGTACCTAAGCTGCCAGAGGCGATACTGTTTCATATCGCTTCGGAGCTCGGCGACCGTAGCCAGCTCATCGAATGGCCCCGCCATGATGGTCGCGGTATTCGCGTTCATCGACGCCATTTTCGTGACGGCAACGGCGCCTGCTGCAAGTGCCAGTAATAGGCAAATTCCAAATGAGAGGCCCAGTTTTTGGGCTATCTTGAGATTGTTAAACCAACTCATAGCTGTATACCCCTGTTACTTATTTGTGTGCTTGTCTGCTTAAATGCAACAAAGCCCCAACGACATGGGAGGCTGTCGATAAGCATAACTAAGGATCTTGACTACTTACGAACTGGTTTGGCTATGGTGGACCGGTGCTGTTATTCGTATAAATTGTTGGCGAATAACTCATGTACGACGACGAATCGCCAATACGTATTACCGAACCGTCGTGATTGACTATGCCTGCCAGCTTCATCCGATATTTTTATCGGGACTCGCGTGAGGAATCGTTAGGGGTAAATCAAGCGATTTTACGAGTATTCACAAGCGAATAACACATTAAAATAGGAATAAAAATGGCGACAGTGGAACGAAAGAGGCTAACACGCTTTAGTCGCAGCGATTTTAAAATGGATGGCGAGGTGTGAAGTTTTGTAGTCCGCGTATAATTGCTAGGGGATAGCAATCGGAAGGCTACGCAGTCTACCCGGTGATTTGCTCGCTTAATTCGGCCCACTCGTCCATCAAAGCCGCAAGCTCCGCTTTGACGACCTCATACTCTACTCCGAGTTCGTGAACTTTGTTTACATCGGACGCCATGCTTGCTGCCTGCAAACCATCGGTGATCTCGATGAGTTTTGCTTCATGACGCTCTATGTTCTCTTCAACAGTCGCCACGAGTCGCTGCAGGCGACGCTGCTCGCGCTGATCTTCCTTGAACGCCACCTGTACTGGTTTCGGGGCGCTCGCTGCGGTTACAGGCGCTGACTTTGTGGCACGGCTCGATACGGTAGCTTTGTGCGCCGACTTTGTAGGAGCAGCGCCGTTCGCGGGCATAATCGACGCCAGATACTCCTGGTATCCGCCTTCAATCACTCTGACAGATGCAGGTGCGCCAGTTGCGTTCGAGTCAGGCTCAACAACCCAGATCTGGGTTGCGAGATCGTCGATGAAGTAGCGGTCGTGCGACACGAATAGCAGGGTGCCGTCGAACGTGTCCAGCATGTCGGTCAGCGCTTCCTGGCTTGGAATGTCGAGGTGGTTCGTGGGTTCGTCGAGGATCAGGAAGTTTGACCTGTCCTGCGCGAGTTTGGCCAGCGCCACGCGGCTTCGCTCGCCGCCCGACAGGTCGCCGACATTCTTGTAGACATCGTCCCCGCTAAACAGGTACTTTGCCGCGAAACCGCGCGCTTGCTCGACAGTCATACCCGGCTGCATGATCTCATCGAGAACGGTCCGATTGCGTTCCAGCTTTTCGTGGCCCTGCGCGTAGTATCCGGGCACCACCGATGCTCCGATGCGAAAAAAGCCGTCCAACGGCATGATTTCGCCCATCAGAGTGCGCAGCAGTGTCGTTTTACCGCAGCCGTTGGGACCAATAAGCGCGATACGCTCGCCGCGTCGCACGTAGATCTTCGGGACCACCGCCAGCGCCTTGTCTGGATATCCCAGCACCATGCCAGCGCTTTCGAGCACCATGTCGCCGCTACGCATCGACGCCTGCATCTTTTGCGCCAGATGCTGGTGGTCGCGGGGGCGCTCAAGCCGCTGCAAGCGGTTGAGCCTTCGCTCGCGCCCACGTGCCTGGGTCGCTCGGACTCCAGCTCCGAAGCGCCGGATATACTCCTCGGTTTTGGCGATCTCCTGCTGCTGCGCCTCGAATTCGGCGGTGCGGCGTTCAACGCGCTCGGCGCGCTGAACCTGATAGTGCGTGTAGTTGCCGCGATAATCCTCGATCTTGCCCCAGTCCAGCTCCCAGATTCGCTGTGCGACACGATCCAGAAAGTAGCGATCATGCGACGCCACAATGACGCTCCCTGACCAGTTGAGCAACTCGTCCTCAAGCCACTCGGTAGCCTTCAGGTCGAGGTGGTTGGTAGGTTCGTCCAGCAGCAGCACATCGGGTTCCGCCAGAAGTAGCTGCGCCAGCGCGGCGCGCGTACGCTGCCCGCCGCTCAGACTGCCGCATGAGAGGTCGCGATCATCGACCGTAAAGCCAAGGCCGGCCATGACCCGCGATATCCGCGAATCCACATCGTAGCCGCCGCCGGACTCGAAGCGCTCGACAAGGTGCCCGTAATGCTGGAGAAGCGCCTCTTGCTCATCTTCAGGAGCGGTAGCGATCTCCGCCTCAATCAGCCGCATCTGATCTCCAAGGTCGTCGACCGACGCAAACACGGACCGCAACGCTTCTATAAGCGTGAGCGACGTGTCAAATCCTGCTTCCTGGGTTAAGAACCCGAGCTTGCGTCCCCGCGCGAGAGCCACGGAGCCCTTGTCAGCGCGCTCATGTCCGGCGATGATGCGCAGCAACGTGGACTTGCCAGCACCATTAATGCCGACAAGAGCGATGCGCTCTCCTTGCGCGACCGAACCGCTGACACTGTCGAGTATCATCGTGGCGCCGTACAGCTTGGTGATGTTGCCGATGGAAAGTAGAGACATAGAGAAGACCGGCGTTTATTATACCAGTCCGGCTCAAACGCGTGCTTGTCCGGCGCCAATTACCAGGCTGTAGGCTAAAGCCGTGCGGTTCATCCGCCTGAGTGGCACACTCCACGCCCAAAAATGTAACCATGCGTACAGTTTTCAAGAAAAATCTGACGTCGTTTTTTTTCGTGTTTTCCTCCTAATATCGAATATTTGGATAGCCACGTACAATTACTTGTATTCTATGGACAACTGACAAACTGAAGAGGCAGCCTGTTCGTCCCGATTAACAGTATGTACGTTGGAAGTAGTAGCAAGGACTCATTATCTTTTGGCGATGTCTCCCCTCCACGGCATACCATTCCGGAGTTCGCCGCCGCGCTTTCCAGTCCTAAATTAGCGTTGTTGCATCACGATGCCCGCGGAAGCAGGCAAAAGTGCGGGAATGTGTGCCCGCCCGGAACAGCTGAACTTAATGCGATGTTGTTCACATCACAAGACTAAGAAAGCTTGCTATCCGCACACTTTTCAGCAACGTCGCTTGATTTTTTTCGAATAGGGAGATCCGAAAATGAACTGGTTCAACAACCTTAGAGTTGCATACAAATTGGCGTTAGGATTTGGCATTTGCCTCTTCTTCGCGCTCTTCGCTGGGGTGATCGCAATACAGCGCCTGGGAGTGGTAGATCATGCCTCCCAAAAACTTTCTAGTGTCGCCGTTGAAAACACTGAGACTGTCGGTTCAGCAATCAACGACATCAAGCAATTTCGCCTTTGGCAAGTTCGATACGGTATTTCCAAGGACCCAAGCAACATCGCTGCGTGCGACAATGGCTTGGCTAAATCGGAAGCTGCCGCCAATCTCGACGTTGACAAATACGTGAAGGCAGCTACCGATCCGGAAGATGTCCAAAACGCGAACCTGCTCAAAACGAAATGGAAGGCGCTTGTGGATGCCACACCTCGTATCCGCAGCGTAGGCCTCGCAGGGACCCAGCAACAGATCAACACCGTCATAAGCATTGAGACTTACCCGGTAGCTAAGGACGTTACAGATCACCTAACGACTATGGCTGCGTGGAACAGCAAAAACGGTGAAAAGCTTGCCAAGGCAGCACACGACGCTTACCTGGCGGCCAGAACCCAAATCATTGGCTTTCTCCTCATCGCCGTTGTCTTAGGCGTCGGATTGGCTGCCTATATAACTAAAGTCATCGTATCCTCGCTGACCCAGATCAGCAACCGCGTCAACTCTCTCGACAATATCTGTTTGCACAACCTTAAGGGAGCCGTTCAGGGCCTCGCGGCAGGGGACTTGACGGTGGAGATAAAGACCGGAACCACTCATCTCGACGCTTCTTCTAAGGACGAATTTGGCGATCTGGGACGAGGTGTCAACTCCATGATCACAAAAGCTCAGGAGACAATCGAAACTTTCCGCGAGTCCCAGAAGTCGCTGTCGAAGTTGATTGCTCAGACGAACTCTGCGGCGTCTACCATCTCGACATCGTCTGCAGAACTGGCTTCTGGCAACGAAGACCTCGCAAACCGCACTTCGGCTCAGGCGTCAAACCTTGAGGAGACTGCGGCAAGCATGGAAGAGATGACCAGCATTGTCAAGCAGAACGCCGAGAACGCTCGCCTGGCGAACGGACTTGCTGCGGAAGCTAAGGATGTGGCTGAAAATGGCGGCGCTATCGTGGAGCGAGCAGTGTCGTCCATGGACGAGATCAATACATCGTCCAAGCGGATCGCCGATATCATCACCGTGATCGACGAAATCGCCTTCCAGACCAACCTTCTGGCTCTCAACGCCGCAGTAGAAGCCGCCCGCGTCGGCGAACAGGGACGTGGGTTTGCAGTGGTGGCATCCGAAGTCCGCAACCTCGCCGGTCGAAGCTCTACCGCCGCCAAGGAGATCAAAGGACTTGTTCAGGACAGTGTCCGCAAGGTCAAGGATGGAACGGAACTGGTCAATCAGAGCGGCGAGCAACTACGTGGCATCGTGAGCGCAGTCAACCGCGTCGCCGAGATCGTTGCTGACATATCCGCAGCGTCCCAGGAGCAGTCGGCCGGTATCGACCAGGTGAACAAAGCCGTCATTCAAATGGACGAGATCACCCAGCAGAACGCGGCGCTCGTCGAAGAAGCGACTGCATCCAGCCAGGCGATGTCGCATCGAGCTGCCGAACTACAGCACTTGGTTAGCCGCTTCAAGTTCGATGACAGCCTTCGCTACGACGTGGAAACGGCTCAGAGATCAGTTGCGCAGCCCCGCCAGATAGCCGCTCGTGCGACAGGCACCAACGGCGTCGCGCCAGTTGCTACCCGCCGCCCGTCGCTCCGGGTCGTCTCGAGCCACACCGATGACATGGAAGAGTTCTAGACCGACAGTCGCTTCTCATTAACGCGGCGCCCCCGATAGTCAATTGGCTATGGGGGGCGTTTTGGCATCAAAATGGCCGAACACATTTTGGAGTAAGTCAACCGGTGTAACTTGCATTACAATATGCAAAATATTAGGTTTGATACTCTAATTATTAGGATCGCTTTCCCGATAATATTACCAGGTATAAGCAGCCTGTCACTCACCTGAGCGGTTCATAAGAGCAACTGTTCCGACGCTATAGCGCCGACCATTTCCCGTTGTCCCAGTATTAGCGTCGCACTCTCTATCCAATGAACCACAGCGTCTCGGAAACTCGGTTTTCGTTCGCCGGTGACCCTCCCAGTGGCGTTGCATTTATTCCAAGGCAGTAACGAATAGTGAGTCGAGCGACTGTGTTACGCCGCCTGAGTGGCGAGCACACTACTGTCCTTAGTATACAGGACTCGCTCAATCACGCGTGCTGGAAAGCCCCGCAGATGTGGATCACCCGCAACTGCGCGTGGGAGGACTTCTCGTGCTCAAATGGTTCCATAGCCTCAGATTCGCCCTCAAAGTCGCCATTCCCATTGGCGGTCTCGTCGCGTTTGGTCTCGTTACGATTATGCTGGCCAATTACGACGTCTGTAAAACGCTGCTTCGCGACAGCGCTAACAGCGCTGCAAAGTCAAAAGTTCAAGCGACATGTCGTGACGTTGACGCAATGGCCGATAAGGGGGCCATCCTCGTTCGGGCGCTTATGGCCAGGCAAGCAGCAGTTGGTGTCGAAAGCGATCCCGGCAAGGTGCCGTTCATGGCGTCCCTTCTCAACGCTACCCCGCCAGACCAAGCGTATGATCTCTACATGTACTACGACGATACGACCAATGCGACACCTGGATGCGGCGTCTCGCGGGCTACTTGGCCCAACAGTATGAAGAACGATGGCGAAGATTTCCACAAGAGCGCCTGGTACGCCGATCCGAAGGCAGCTGGCAAGATGCTCTTCACTGAGCCTTACTACGACGAAACTGAGCGAGTGAGCATGGTATCGGTCGTAGTGCCGTCGCAGGACAAGTCCGGCAAGTTCACTGGTGTTGCGGGTGTCGACTTTACGCTGGACAAGGTTGCCACACTCCTGAGTAAGCTCTCCTTAATTAAGCAGCAAGCGTCGGATGAAGATTTTGCCTTTCTCGTTAGCCGCTCGGGAACGATTATTGCCCATCCAAACACCAAGCTGCTGATTGCCAAGGGATTTGACGGCACCAAAGTAACCAAGCTTCCTGGCGGCGACGCGATCATGGCACAGCCCGAGGGAACCACACAGGTGAGCGTCAACAATCGCCCCAGGCTGATCTTCTGGAGCACCGCGCCATTGACCGGTTGGAAGGTGTGCCTTGAAGTGTCGCAGAACTTGATTTATGCGCCACTCAATACGCTCACGATCCGCATGATACTCGTGGCTCTCATATCAGCTGTCGTTCTCGTAGGGCTCGTCTACATCATTTCGTCGAATCTACAGAAGCCTCTCACGCTGGTGCTCAATCGACTGCGAAGCTTGCGGTCTGACGCGATCGCACCAATAGGGCAGGTTCTGACCGCTTTGGAGAAGGGCGATCTGACGACGAAAGCATCCCCAATAGCGGTCGACCAATCGAGCGTCGACGCCGACGAGTTCGCCAGAGAATCAAACCTCCTCATTGTCGATATCAACCGCATGATCAGCAGTCTTACGGCAGCGCAAAGCTCACTGTCTCATCTTGTGGCCCAAAGCAGCGGCGCAGCCTCCAAGATTGCACTGTCCGCCGAGGAGTTGGCCAGCGGGAATGCAGATCTGTCCCACCGCACATCGGCTCAAGCGTCGAATCTCGAAGAAACGGCGGCGAGCATGGAGGAGATGACAAGTATTGTCAAGCAGAACTCCGAGAATGCTATTGTCGCCAACGGACTCGCCGCTGAAGCCAAAGACGTGGCCGAAAACGGCGGGGCGCTTGTCGCACGTGCCGTAGCATCCATGGACGAGATCAACTCATCGTCGCGCCGCATCGCTGATATCATCACTGTGATGGACGAGATCGCGTTCCAGACCAACCTTCTCGCACTCAATGCCGCTGTCGAAGCCGCTCGCGTTGGCGAACAGGGGCGCGGGTTCGCGGTCGTGGCGTCTGAAGTGCGCAACCTCGCTGGTCGAAGCTCCACCGCCGCAAAGGAGATCAAGGCGTTGGTGCAGGACAGTATGGCCAAGGTACAAGATGGTACCGATCTCGTGCACCAAAGTGGTGATCAACTAAAGGCAATCGTGACGGCGGTTCACCGGGTCGCCAATATCGTGTCAGGCATCGCGGCCGCTTCTCAGGAGCAGTCTGCAGGCATCGACCAGGTGAACAAGGCGGTCGCTCAGATGGACGAGATCACCCAGCAGAATGCGGGGCTCGTCGAGGAAGCGACAGCGTCCAGCCAGGCCATGTCCCACCGGGCCTCCGAACTCCAGGATCTCGTTAGCCGCTTCAAGTTTGACGACAGCCATCGCCAAGAAGCTGAAATGGCACAAGCGCCCGTGACCCATATTCGGCAAGTCGCAAGCCGCGCCACCGGTACCAATGGGTTCACGCCGCTGTCAACCCGACGCGCCGCTCTGAGCGTCGTGTCCAGCCGCGACGAGGACATCGAAGAGTTCTAATCCCTCGCCAATCGCATCAGCCACCGCCCCCTTGCAGTCACGCCGATTGCGGGGGCGTTTTTGCGTCCGGAATTGTCGGAAGCTGCCCGAGCCGCGATCAAGCCAATGACGCGACAAGTAACGTCTGCGCTTCAGGCTCACACCAATTCTAAATTCATAGACACGTAAAACTGCACAATATTATCCAGTTTATGTACTTTTTAAATTATTTGACAAACCTAACGAAATGCATTATTGCTTCCTATAATCGAGACTAAAGCGGATAACCTGTATGTTTTACCGACTTTTGTCGGGGCAGGCTATATTGATCGACGTTCTCATTTATCTTGAGAAGCCGAAAGACTTTGCCGCAAATCTTTCCCAAAGGTCGCATACAATGGCACGCGGATATCAGTTCAATAGCTTTGCCCAAAAGCTCTCGCTAATCCTTGGCAGCGCTGTAATCGTCGGGCTCTCTGCAACGATGCTGGTCAGTTTCAACAGCAGTAAGAGGCTGCTTGAGAGCGACGTTAACAAGGCGGCTCATCTCAAAGTCGAAGCTGCCTGCAAACAGGTCGACACGTTCGCCGGGACAGGTGCGATCATGGTTCGCGACCTGGTCTCCCGACAGGAGGCCGTCGGCGCGGAACGTGACCCTGGCAGGCTTGCATACATGGCTACTGTGCTCAAGAATACGCCTGTCAGCGACGCGTACGACATATACATCTCCTACGAGCATATTCCGTGGCAAGAACCCGGGACCGGAGTCTCACGCAAGACATGGCCCAAGACCATGGAGAACTCAGAGGACTTCCGCACTCAATCCTGGTACGCGGATCCTAAGGCAGCTGGCCACCTGATGTACACCGAGCCCTATGTCGACCCCAACGAACACGTCGCCATGGTTTCCGTCGTGACTCCCGTCGTCAACAAGGCGGGCGAGTTTCGTGGCGTCGCTGGTGTCGACTTCACGCTCGAAAACCTCACTGAACTCTTTTCTAAGCTCTCACTCATTCGTGATCGCGCCGCTGGCGATGATTTCGCGTTCCTGGTTAGTAAAAGCGGTGTCTTAATCGCGCATCCGAATAAAAACCTGTTGATGAACGACAAGTCGGCGGGCACGAATGTGAGTACGCTGCCTGGCGGCAAGGCGATCCTGGCTGCGGACGAGGGCATGGCAGACATTGTCGTTAACAAGAAGCACCGCATGATCTACTGGAGCACAGCGCCGGTTACCGGTTGGAAAGCGTGTCTGGAAGTATCGCGCGAGCTGGTATACGCCCCGCTGACGCTACTTTCCAAGCGAATGCTGCTCATCTCCCTGGTCTCCATCATCTTCTTAGTCGTACTGATCTATATCACCGCCCAGAAGATCAAGGGGCCGCTTCAACAGATCGTGGACCAGAACAAAGCGCTGCGCAGCGAGGCCATCGAGCCTATCTGCGATGCGCTAGCTGCCCTGGAGCGCGGTGACCTCACGGTAAAGGTCGCGAGCGATCTCAAGCCCATCCAAGTGGACGGACGAGACGAGTTTGCCCAGGCGGCGACGGAATGCAATGCGATGATAAGCGATGCTAACCGCATGGTGGCGAGCTTTACGAAAGCGCAGACATCACTCTCGCAGTTGATTGGCCAAACCCAGGCGGCTGCGGTGGATATCGCGTCGTCGTCCAGCGAACTCGCGAGCGGAAACGATGACCTCGCTCGGCGAACGTCGGAGCAGGCTGCCAGCTTGGAAGAAACGGCAGCCAGCATGGAGCAGATGTCCGGCGCGGTTCGCCAGAGCGCTGACAATGCTCGCGGGACTAACGCATTGGCGGCGAACGCGCGGGAGGTCGCCCAGGGCGGTGGCGAAACGATCCACAAGGCCGTGGCGGCTATGGACGAGATCACGTCCTGCTCGCGTCGAATAGAGGATATCATCACGGTGATCGACGAGATCGCGTTCCAAACGAACCTCCTGGCCCTGAATGCCGCCGTTGAAGCTGCCCGCGTTGGCGAGCAGGGGCGTGGGTTTGCGGTGGTGGCGTCGGAGGTCCGAAGCCTTGCTGGACGAAGCTCCACCGCAGCAAAAGAGATCAAGTCGCTTGTGAACGAAACAACCGCCAAAGTCAAAGACGGGACGGCCCTGGTCACGATGAGCGGCGAGAACCTGGAAGAGATCGTCAGAGCATTCAACCTCGTGGCAGGCAAAGTGTCTGAAATCACTTCGGCCGCTGAGGAACAGGCAGCTGGCATCGACCAGGTGAGTAAGGCGGTGGTGCGCCTTGACGAGATTACGCAGCAAAATGCGGCCCTTGTCGAGGAGGCCAGCGCGGCCAGTCGCAGCATGTCTCATCGAGCAGAAAACCTCCAGGTCCTTGTTGGGCAGTTTGCCTATGACAAAGCTGCATACGTTGACGATGACTCCGATAGTGACGTTCGCCGACCAGCCCCTCGGCTTTTGGCTGCTCGAGCCGTTGGGGGCGTCCCCGTCGCTGCGCCAGAAGCGTCCACATACGAGGTCATGGAGTTCTAGCCGCCGTCTCCTCCTGAGCCTCTCAGGTACCGTGCGAGGGCTGCGCCAATTTCCCTGCCGAATGAGCGCAGAAGGGCTGGCGAGAGTGTTGTTTCGCGTGCACGCGCGTACGCGAGCTCGATGATGGTCGAAAGGCGCGCGGACGAGTGCTCGGCGACCCAGATGGCCGATATGGTGGGCGTGTACTGGTTCCATTCGATGCCCAGCGGAATGATGTCCGAGTGTCGAAACGGAACGCCGCTTTCGTTACTCTTTTCGAGCAGCTTCGCGAACTTGTCGCTTTCGCTTTGCCATGGCTCGGGGACGCCTACCGTGAACATGGTTTCGTTCGAGGCGTAGCGGATCCATGGCGCGTGCAGGTCGATGTAGGCGTCGAGAGTGTCGCCAGCGTCCGCAACCAGCGCCTGAATGGCTCGCACCGACGAGTAGATTGGCGCGTCGCCAAAGTCGCGGTTGTGATCGTGGGGCTCGCGCAGCTTTCCTTGATCGCCCTGTTCCACTCCGTCGGTGTCGACAAACGGCAATGCGTGGAGGGAGTACTCGCGCCTTGCCCAGGTGGCGTCGTCGGCCCCATCGTATGCCCACCAGTCGAGCAGCCCTTCCAGCGCGAAGCTGCCCGGTGTTTCGCACGCGTGTGTGCGGGCGGTAATGATGACGGTGCGCGGGTGAGGCGATGTTCCCGGCACGACAAGCTGTGCGATTTCGCGGCCCTTCTCCGAAAGACAGCATCGATGCCGTTCGATGGCGGGCCGTGTGGCGAGGAATGCGCTCAGGTTGCGCTCCGTGTAGAGCGGCGCCATCGCCAGGAGGACGGTGGATGCGTCCCTGCGCAACGTGACGCTGAACTCGGTCATGGGGTCAGACGGTCGTCCGAGCCATTCCCACGACTGGCCACTGTCCCACGATGCGCAGGGGCCTTCGCTCGTGAACACGTCGCCGTTGCCGAACCGGAAAGTCGCGGTTTCGCCAGGCTGGCCGGTGAGCCGGAACGCCCACCAAAACCACCACTCGGATGTGTCGCGGATATCCTGCCGCACCGAAAAGATGTTGCCGTCTACTGAGTCCACCAGCAGGTTGCCGCCTGCAAAATCCGTATCGATCTTCATTGTCGTCTCCGTGCGATGTCTCGTCGCCGTTCATAATCTCAAAAAGAGGGGTGGGTATGCGTTTTCCTCGTGGTCGGGATGATAATCGCTGATAACGCTCATAATATGTCAAAAATGAGGCGCAAGATATGCGTTTGCAAGCGGTCTATAAGCGTGCGAGTACCGATAAGCGCGCCACGTGCACCGTTGACGACATACATAGGCTCTACCCCTTCTGGTAATTGAAGTTCACAATAAGTATAACATTATTATGACTAAATGTCAATCAAAATGTTATATCGATCCGTAATTTCGCAAAGGATTCGGTGCAGGACGATCAGAAGCGATCATGCGCTGGATGCCTGGCCGAAGACGACCGGGCGTTGATCGATACAGCCGCCACGTACTGAAGTACGTGGTTAGTGATTGAGGATAGGGTCTCCGACCCATAGGATTTTGGCAGGGCGTGAGGTTGCTTTCCCCTTAGCGCGAGGTAGGCGGTGCGGGTGGAGTGGGGCTATTGCGTATCATCGATAATCACTTTCCATTACGATAAAATCCACCATTTTGTAGTCAAATGACCTGCAAAGTAATCCGCCATTCAGTGGATAGCGATCTTGGGGGGCTCGGTGTAACAATACGGTAGCCTGCGTTACTGTATCGCAGTGTTGCCGTAATTGCAACCACAACTCTATAGCCTTTCCGCCCGATTGGACCCGATATGCCCCTCCCATCATTATCGTTGCCGCTCCGCCTTTCGCTCGTTTTCGCCCTCGCCGCGCTCAGTGTCTGCGGCGCGCTTGCCGCAATTCCCACCGGGCTGACCGCCGCGCCTGGGAGCGCCACAGTGAAGCTTGATTGGGCATCGTCGGGCGACACGTCCTACATCGTGAAGCGCGCGACTTCGAGCGGCGGGCCGTTCGAAGTCGTCGCATCTCCAACGACGAATACCTATTCCGACGCGGGCGTGATCAACGGGACCACCTATTATTATGTGGTCTCGGGGAAGACGGGGGATGTTGAGAGCGCGAACTCCGACCCGGCAACCGCAACGCCGTCAGCGCTGGTGCCGCTGGCGCCGGCGTGGATCAAGGCGACGGTGACGGGTAGCTCGGTAGCGGTGTCGTGGGCCGCGGTGCCAAACGCCACCGGGTACAAGGTCCAGCGCTCTGGTACGTCGGGTTATGTCGTGAACGGCGACAACGTCACGAGTTATGCCGACAGCGGGCGAGCCAACGGATCGTACACGTACACGGTGACGTCGGGCAGCGCGGGCGGATACGTGAACTCCATTGCGACCACGGTAACTGTTGGCGGAACCGCTCCTGCGGCACCATCGATGGTCTATGCTTACCCGGCGACCAACGGCGCCAGCATCTACTTCGCGCCCGTTTCCGGGGCGACAAGCTATCTCTTGTACAGAAGCACAACCCAGGGCGGCGAAGGCGAGTCGCCTGTGCAGTCGGCGACGGGCACATTCACCGACGCGAACCTTGCGGGAGGCACGACATATTACTATCAGGTGAGCGCTGTCGGCCCTGGCGGCGAAGGTCCCAAGAGTACCGAGTGTTCGACGACGACCGGAAGCGCTGTTCTGAGCGCTCCGGCGTGGCTTACGGCAGTTGCGGGTAGCGGGCAGGCGACTCTCAACTGGGCTCCGGTGCCGGAGGCGACGTCGTATATCATTACGAACGGAAGCCAGCAGCCGATAACGACCACTGCCGTTACAAACTACACGGCGACAGGGCTGACGAACGGCACGCAATACCGCTACTATGTCCGCTCGGTCAATTCGTCCGGTGTCGGCAACGCGGTGACCGTTCTCGTGACTCCAGGCTCCACGCTTGCCGCGCCCGCCACATTGAACCAGTCACCCGGCAACCAGACCGTCGCGCTGAGTTGGAGCGCCGTGACCGGCGCGACATCGTATTATGTGTACGAAAGCACGACGCCCGGCGGCGAAGGGTTCAACCGGATACTGACGACGACTGCGACGTCGTGGACCCACACTGCCCTAACAAACGGCGTCACACACTACTATCAAGTTTCCGCAGCTACCGCGCTGACCGAAAGCTCGCGCACCACCGAGGTATCCTCGACGCCGACGGC
The DNA here is from genome assembly GCA_036504535.1 of Capsulimonadaceae bacterium. Lineage (GTDB taxonomy): Bacteria > Armatimonadota > Armatimonadia > Armatimonadales > Capsulimonadaceae > JARLGU01. The sequence goes on along the minus strand of DASXUY010000036.1, from coordinate 78,862 downwards.
ATCGCTGCCCGTCGTTCCCGCCTCGCTCAACGCAAAAGTGACCGGCACCACTGTTACGCTCAACTGGTCGGCTACCGGCCAGACGGCAACCTACAATGTACAGCGGGGAAGTGCGAGCGGGGGGCCGTTCACCACGATTGCGACTGGCCTCACTGCGTCCACGTATGACGATGCGGGGCTTGCGTCCCAGGCCTGGTACTACCGCGTTTGCGGGGTCAATAGCAACGGGAGCGGAGCGTACGCAACGACGAGCGCAACGGTAGGGAGCACAGCGCTCGCCGCGCCGACCGATCTCACGCCGACTGCAGGGAACGCTCAGATCGCACTGAACTGGACGACGGTTTCGGGGGCGTCCAGCTACAACATCTATATGTCGACCACATCGGGCATGCAAGGCGCTGTCCCGGTGAAGACGCTGGTCACTGCTCTTCCGTACACGGTGAGTGGCCTCGCCAACGCTGTCACGTATTACTTCAAAGTCGCCGCAGTGAACACGACCGGCGAAGGCGCTCTTTCGACCGAGGCATCCGCCGCTCCCACTGCGCTGATCCCGCAGGGTGTAGCCGTGTTGACCGCAGTGCCCGGCAATGGAACTGTGACCCTGTATTGGAGCCCGGTGCCAAGCGCGACATCGTACAGAATTGTCAGGACCGCTTCCGGCCAGGCGACAGCGACGTTCGGGGGCCTGACGGGCACATCGTACACCGACACAACTCCGACGAACGGGATCGCGTACACGTACACCATCAACTCGGTGCTCGGCGTCAATCTCGGCACGGCAGCGACGGCCTACGCGACTCCGGGCGCGTCGCCAGCTGTCCCCGCTGCGCCTACCAGTCTCACCGTGTCGCCCGCATCGACTCTGGTTCAGCTGCGGTGGCTGCTGTCGGCTGGCGCGACAACGTACCACGTCTACCGCAGCACGACCAGCGGCGGCGAGGGCTCGGTCCCGTACGCGACCGGCGGGGCTGGCGCGTACTCCGACTACTTCCTGACACCGGGGACGACCTACTACTACAAGGTATCCGCGTCGAACGCCGCCGGGGAAGGCCCGCTGTCCGACGAGATATCGATCAAGGTCGGCGAACTGGTGCTGCCCGCCGTCACGAACCTGACTGCAGCTGGACAATACGGCAAGGTGATCGTGGGCTGGACCGCGATCGCCGAGGCCGACCAGTACGGTGTCTTCCGCACCCCGTCGTCAAGCACGCCCATTGCGTTCGTGACCGGGTCGCAGTACACCGACACGAATGTGGTGAACGGCACATCGTACACGTACTCCGTCCACCCGTACCGCGACGGCATCGACACCGCATCGACCAGCGGCAACCGCGCCGCGACCCCGACGGCCAGCCCGGTACCAACCAACCTCACCGCCACCCACGGCGACGGCACCGTCACGCTCGGCTGGGACCCCTCCGCCGGCGCGACGTCGTACAAGGTCTACCGCAGCACATCCAGCACCACGGAGACGTATTACGACTCCGCGTCGACGACCTCGTACACCGATACCGCCGTCACCAACGGCACCGCCTACTTCTACAAGGTCAGCGCCGTGAACCCCGGCGGCGACAGCGGGCTCAGCACAGAGGCGACGGCGACTCCGCTCGCGATCCCCGCGAAGCCGGTGGTGACCGCGACCGGCGGAACTCAGAAGATCGACCTCGGCTGGGATGGGGTAGTTGGCGCGTCGACCTACAACGTCTTCCGTGGCACAACCCCGGGCGGCGAATCGCCCAACCCGATCAACCCGGCTCCGCTCCAGGCGCCCGGCTACTGCGACAGCCCGCTGGCCGACGGGACCACGTACTATTACACCGTCCGGGCCGCCAACATCGCCGGCGAGCTTGGGCCGATCAGCGACGAGGTGTCGGCGGTGACCGCGCCCGCTACGCCAACCGGCCTCACCGCGACGCACGGCGACGCCAAGGTTGACCTCCATTGGGACCAGGTTACTGGCGCGACATCGTACAAGGTCTACCGCAGCACAACGACCACCACGGAGACGTATTTTGCACCCGCACCGACGTTTACGTACAGCGACACCGCCGTCACGAACGGCACTGCCTACTTCTACAAGGTCAGCGCCGTGAACACCGGCGGCGAGAGCGCGACTGGCAGCGAAGCGTCGGCGACGCCGCTCGCGATCCCCGGGAAGCCGGTGGTGACCGCGACCGGCGGAAGTCAGAAGATCGACCTCGGCTGGGATGGGGTAGTTGGCGCATCGACCTACAACGTCTTCCGTGGCACAACCACGGGCGGCGAATCGCCCACCCCAATCAACCCGGCTCCGCTCGCGACGCCCGGCTACAGCGACAGCCCGCTGGCCGACGGGACCACGTACTATTACACAGTCCGGGCCGCCAACATCGCCGGGGAGCTTGGACCGATCAGCGACGAGGTATCGGCGGTGACCGCGCCCGCTACGCCAACCGGCCTCACCGCCACCCACGGCGACGGCATAGTTGACCTCCATTGGGACCAGGTTACTGGCGCGACATCGTACAAGGTCTACCGCAGCACAACGACCACCACGGAGACGTATTTTGCATCCGCACCGACGTTTACGTACAGCGACACCGCCGTCACGAACGGTACTGCCTACTTCTACAAGGTCAGCGCCGTGAACACCGGTGGCGAGAGCGGGCTCAGCACAGAGGCGTCAACGACCACCCCGTGTTCGGTTCCAACAGCCGTGACCGCAACGCCTAGCGTCAATGGCGAGGCAGTGAGGGTGACTCTCGGCTGGGGCACGGTGTCCGGGGCCGCGTCGTACATGTGGGAACGCTCGGCGGTCAGTGCGGCAGGTCCGTGGACGCAGACTTCGACAGGGATCGCTGCACCGCCCGTGAACGATGACACTGTGACGTTCGCATCGCAGTACTGGTACCGAGTTGGCGCAGTGAACTCGGCAGGCGAAGTCACGAAGAGCAGCCCTGTGGCCGTAACCACCATGCCCGCTAAGCCCACCGGGCTTACCGCAACTCCGGGCGATGGCAAGGTGACGCTCGGCTGGGCCGAAGTGACCGGCGCGACTGGCTACAAGGTCTACCGCAGCACTTCCACCGAGACTGAGCAGTATCTTGCTGCGGCACCTACATACGCGTACACCGATACCAGCGTCACGAACGGCACCACGTACTGGTACTCGGTCAGCGCCGTGAACCCCGGCGGCGAGGGCGCGGTTAGCGCTGAGGTGAGTGCGACGCCGCAGGTGGCGGCACCTGGTGCGCCCACCGGGCTGCACGCCACTGGTGGCATACAGAAGATCGACCTTGGGTGGGATGCAGTAGCTGGCGCTACCAGCTACACCGTCTACCGAGGGACGGGACCGAACAGCGAGGATCTTGCGGAGCCTGTCGGCAGCGATCTGACTTCGGCGGCGTTCACCGACACCGCTGTCAACACCAACCAGTACTACTACTACAAGGTGACCGCGTCCAACCTCGGCGGCGAGAGCCTGCTCAGCAGCGAGGCGGACGCAATGGCGGTCCCGCCAGCGCCGACCGCGCCGTATATCCTGTCCGCCACCGGCGGCGACGGCTCCGTGACGCTCACGTGGAGCGAGCCTGCATACGCAACCGCCTACGACATCATGCGAGGCACGACTAGCGGCGGGCAGGGGACGAACCCTGTCTCGCCGAACCGCACCGACTTCGCGTGCACCGACTCCGGGCTCACCAACGGCACGCCGTACTACTACAAGGTGGTCGCAAAGAACGATACCGGCTCCGCCACCAGCACGGAGGTTGTGGTGACGCCGTACGCCGCGCCCTCGAACGTCACCGTCATCGGCGGCGACAGAGTGGCGCTCGTACAGTGGTCGCCGGTTGCCGGGGCCACTGGCGGAGGCTACATCGTCTCGCGCGGCCCGACATCAAGCGGACCGTGGACTCAGATCAACGGCCGCCTCGTCGTCGGCACAGCGTACCTCGACGACAACACGGGCAGCGGCCTCGTGAACGGCGACCCGTACTACTACGTCGTCCGCTACCTCGATGCCAGCGGCCAGCTCAGTCCGCAGTCGGCGGAATCGTCCGCGACTATCGCCGCGCCGCCCGGCTGGTGGGGCCTCTCTGTGCAGTCGTCGGGCACATCGCCTGGCACCACCGGGAACGCCACCGCCTACGCCAGCGCCACCAACCGCCGCACATCGATCTCCGCCGCCGCAGGGGTCGCGGGTCCGCAGAGCGCCGACAACGCGCAGGCGGCGACGTCGACGGCGACCGGCACATGGACCGCGACGTGGGTGGGCAACACGAACACCGCGTATCCGGGGCTGTGCGTGCTCGACGAAACAAGAACGAAGAACGCGAGCGTCGCGGTGAACGGCACCGGCTACTCTGCCCTCGTCACCTCCGGCACGACCACGCTGCTCGCGGCGCAGGACCCGACCGGCCTAGACGAACTCCCGGGCACGCCGACGGTGACCGCGACCATCGACACCAGCGAAGCGGGCCATATCGCGTTCAGCTACGACCGCGTCACCGACAAGCGGACAATCACGCGGGACGCCAATGACGTCGCGACTGGCATGACGGAGGCGATCAACAACACCACGCATATCGTCCACGTCTACCTGCCGTCATACTTCACGGCCCACTTCACCGATCCCAAACTCTGCTCCATCGTCTTCACCCCGCCGCCGCTGGACCTCACCGCCAGCGCCAGCCTGACCGCAGGCGCGCTCACCGGCACGAGCGCGACGGCCTCGGGCAGCATCAGCGACGCGTTTGCGAAATACGGCCTATGGAGCAACAACTAAAATGAAAACCATCGCGAAGCGTTACAAGCACGGAGCCTCGGAGGGGGTTATCCGCAACGCGGATTCTTTTAGTAGGCCGGCAGTTCAGTGCCGGATGTTTAGAACGACAATGTCGGAGACAACGGGAATGAAAACAATGAGCGTAACGGGAACAATGAAGGCAGCGGTGCGCAGGTTGGTGTCGGCCGCAGTAGGGCTGGCGGTTGGCGCCGCGCTGCTAGGCGGCGTGCTCGTCGCCGCGAGCGGGAGCGCGCGGGCGGGATGGAATGCAGTGGACGAAGGGACGTGGGATGGTACTACGAAATGGAGCCTTATAGGCCCTGATTACGGCCCGTTCAACTACGAAGGCGCATGGACGAACCCACCCGTCATGCCATTTGTAAGCTATGGCGAAGTGGCGTATGGGGTTCGGAGCCATGGGAAAAAGACTGTTCAGTTCGTTTGGAAGGCAGACTATTCCGGAGAAAAAGTACCTGATTTCATTGTGTTGCGTGTGAGTACAAGCGCTATTGCCCATGCTGATATAGGCTGGAATACATCAATGGGTGAACCTACAGTGTTTGGCGCTGGCGCAGAAGCAGGGAAGGGTGCAATTGCGGACGTTCCGCCAGGTAGCGTAGACCCGAGGGTCTATTTCGCAAGGTCAGGTCAAACGAAGATCATTAAATTGCCCGCGAACGGCGGGTTCGTTACATATACGTCTGAAGAATTGAGCAGCAGCGTGAGCGTCCTAAATCCTAATGATACATGGTGCAACATTTTTGTGCCATTTACGTGCGATGTGGTTCCAGACAATAGAACTATCAAGATCAAGTGTCCGACAAAGCGGAAGGCTGTAAGGCACGAGATTGACGATGATCCTCAGTCGCCGGTGAAGAGTGATTCGTACGGCAATCTCCTATATGCGCCGAAGGATCGAGAGCCGGATGACCTAACAGGCGATATAGGAGTTGAAACGCGATATACTGAGGATTCAGACCCATATAAAGTGACAATGGGTTACAGCGCAGATACCGGCAATTGGTACATGAACGGGTTAAGTTACAGTTGGAGTAGTGAAGGGGTTCTCTTTGGTTCCTCTGATACCATTTGGACTGACGTTCTTCACGTACCTACAGTAATCCCAGGATTCTCAGTAACTTATGAAGGGGCGTCACTTTTCCTTTGCGATTTGGAACAGAGCGCTACGTTTACCCCTGGTGATACGGATAAGGCGTTGACCGTTTCACTGTCCGTAACGGATGGTCTCAATGGATATTCTGGAGACCCGAATCTTAATCCAGAATTGCCAAACCGCGCCACTGCCAGTGGTGAGTTCATAATGAATGTCCATCGGGCTCATGAAGCTAAAGTAGCTAGTGGACCTCCCAACGTCGTTGATTTTCAGGCGGTGGAAGTGGAACAAGTTGATGTAGACGATTTGCAGATTAATGAGAGTCCAAAGATTAGGTTTGAATCCCCGTGGACGCTCGTAGCAGATATCGGCCACGCATTTGAAATCGTCCCACCAATGATGGAACTGACGTTAGCAGTTGCCAAAACGCTAGGATCTGCGCCTAGCCCATATGCGTGGGTCCCGTGGGCCATTGAGAGCGGCCTTATAGCGCTAAGGTCTAAGGAGCCAATTGAGCATACTGTCGAGTTCGGCTATAACAATTCAGGCGCACCATTAGCGCCCGGCGTTCCAAACGGTGGTATCAAACCCGTGACCCCGGACGAGCAAAATAAGTTCCTACATGTCCTACATGCGTTCCAATGGTATCAGCGGTCATATGTTGAAATTGATTCCTGGAACGAGTCTGGCTATGTTGGCCAAGCCTTTGCCCCGAAAAGCGAAATGATGAACGGATGCGTCACGTACATTGTTAGCTATGACAATTTCCAAACAATGCCGATGTAATGCGGCTATTAACTTGAAAGTCAAATATTAATGAAACTCCCTCTTTGGTTCGTTATACCGTTGATTTGCATTTGCCCCGGATCATTATTGAGCGTCTGCTCGGCTTCGCCTCCTTCTCACTCGCGAGATCTTCTGTGGGGAATACCACCCGCGTCGCCCGATGACGAAGCTGCTTGGAAATGGGTGTCCGATCCATGGATCGCTACCGATAAGGCGTATTCCGTTGCAACTAAGGAGATCACAACACTCAATAAGAGAGAATTGGATGATTATAGTTCGAAGTGCGATGAAGATCTAAATGCAAATCCGTCTAGCCGCATCCTAACATATAAGTGGGCTCTCGCTACGTGGTTGTCCGCCGACACGCATATTCATTGGGCAAAACGTGCGCAACGCTTTTATCGTGTGCGCGCGGCGCTTCAGGTGCTTTCGCCACCGTATAACTATGAACTTGCTAGAATCCGGTTTTTATACATAAGTTTCTTCGACAACGGGCGGCGTGTGCGTCCTCTGGGGGAAGCCCTGTTAAAGCGAAACCCTCAAGACTTCGAAGTGCAATTTGGCCAAATAAAAGTACTCGAAGGAATATATGCGTTGCATGCGGATCCCGATGTGCGTTCAGAACTTATTGAACTTGGCGAAAGATTGCTAGCGGATTCTCCTGACGCTTCGCGCGCTCACGGTGCTAAGGGATCTGTATACCTGTCCCTTTGGAATGCAAATAGGACTTCACGAGATCTAGCTGACAAAGCAATTGCAGAATATACCGAGTACCTGAGACTCGCGCCATCTGACGATTGGTTCCGCCGTTCAGCCGAAAAGATAATTGCCCAATTGCGGCGTGGATAGCTCTCTATTAGGACTCAGGCCGCCGCCCCGCCCGGCTGGTGGGGCCTTTCGGTGCAGTCGTCGGGCACATCGCCCGGCACGACCGGCGACGCCACCGCCTACTCCAGCGGCACCAACCGACGCACATCGATCTCCGCCGCCGCCGGGGTAGCGGGTCCGCAGAGCGCCGACAACGCGCAGTCGGCGACATCCACCGCGAGCGGCACATGGACCGCGACGTGGGTGGGCAACACGAACTTGGTTTATCCGGCGCTGTACGTGCTCGACGAAACAAGAACGAAGAACGCCAGCGTAGCGGTCAACTGCACCGGCTACTCCGCGCTGGTCACCACCGGCACGACGACGCTGCTCGCCGCGCAGGACCCGACCGGCCTGGAACCGCTCGACGGCGCGCCCACCGTCACCGCTACCATCGACACCAGCGAGGCGGGCCATATCGCGTTCATCTACGACCGCGTCACCGACAAGCGGACCGTCACGCACGACGCCAACAGCGTCGCGACAGGCATGACGGAGGCGATCAACAACACAACGCATACCGTCCACGTCTACCTGCCGTCGTACTTCACGGCTCACTTCACCGACCCCAAACTCTGCTCCATCGTCTTCACGCCGCCGCCACTGGACCTCACCGCCTCAGCCGGGCTGCTCGCCGGTGCGCTCGCCGGCACGAGCGCGACGGCCAGCGGCAGCATCAGCGACGCGTTTGCGAAGTACGGAATGTGGAGCCAGGAGTAGGGACATGAACACGAACAGCATATCGAAAACGGTAGGGGCTCTGGCAGCGAACGAATCTTGGGGAATGAAAACGATGAGCGTAACGGGAACAATGAAGGCAGCGGTGCGGCGGTTGGCGACGGCGGCGGTAGGGCTTGCGGTTGGAGCCGCGCTGCTGGGCGGCGTGCTCGTCGCAGCGAGCGGGAGCGCGCAGGCGGGGGGATGGACGGTTAAGTCGGTAACGTCGGGCGGCCATTGGAAGCGCTACAACCCTTGGGGTCAATATTTCTTCGACTGGGCCGCAATGTTTCCTGCGTCTTTGCTGGGTATTTCAAATCAAGAAAGCGCAAATCACATAGGAGCATACGAGTACGAAACTGCGGCAACCCCGCAGATTACTTTTGAATGGGTTCATGCCGACCCGGCCAATCCAGCGGCAGATCCGGCACCGGACACCCTTCGGGCGAAGATAACGACGAGTACATCATCTTGGTGGGACTGCGGCTATATCCCGATAGGGTTATATGCATCGGTAAGCGGATGCGCTGTTGGCGGCGCATCGGGAACGCCTGCGGATTCGGACCCGCTAAGTGGTATATTCCGTGGCGGCCCAAGTTCAGTATCGAGTAAGATCGTAACTATTAAAGCAGGAAAGGACATCGTAACCCACGATGTCCCTGAAATGGTCTCGCACATTCAAGTGAACGTTGCTACCGATTTTCCGTATGGTGGAATTACTTGGGGAACAAACGTAAATTGCACTGCTGCGGTTGACGATAGGAAAGTTGAAGTGTTCGGTCCTTCCGTAACATACCGTAAGGAAGAAATAATCGGGCCACCACTATTTGCTCGTGTAATGAACACCCGAGACGACAAGGGCGATTTACGCGGGGATATCGCCTTTCCAGATGTTTTGATGAGTGATGGGACCAATGGGCCTACTAGTGAGTACGCCGCGCAAGTTTCATACACGGGAACATGCTTAGGCAGTTGGAACCACGATGGTGCACAGTACCTCTGGACATCTTCGCAAAGCTCATTTACCCTAACCGATAGGTTAGGGACTGGAATTCCAGATTACCCGGCAATATACTGGACACGAACGAAGGAGCCTGGCGGTAAGATATTGTCAACTGGCAGCACCGGCAAAGTCGATATTATTACTTTGGCGGTTAGCGATGGTGCTGACGATTCGACGGCTGCGAGCAGCTACGCAATGCATATTCATGCACCGTGGGAGAACTTCGTTGCAGATCCGAACACGCCTGATGAGGTTGTAGACACATTAGAGAATATTCTTATCAATGGTCTTGTCCATCCGCAGGAAAATCGAAGCACGAATACTGCTAGTCCAGTAGGCCCACTTACCGTGGGTGCGTCGGTCACACTTACACTTTCCTCTGAATTTTCAGGTGGGTTCGAGGTAACGGATGCACTAACATTTGGCGCAAAGGTTGGTGGATCGGTTTCGACTAGCGTTTCCATAGGGCAGTCAATAACGGCTGCCCCCATTCCCCCTTTGCATTATATACGCCTTCAAAAGCACGTTCACTACCATAAGTTCCACTATAATGTTGACAAATACGGTGGCGCGGGCTTTGAGGGTACGTTTCCACAGCTTATAGATGGTGACGAAAAATATGTGGCGATCGTGTGGTCACACGCTGAGCCGATTCCCGGAATTTGAGAGCATCAAACCCCTGACGTGTTTGTGAACCGAGTCATCATCAATGCCGCTTCAAGTTGCTGTTTTGCGAGTGGTACTCACCTTTCTGAAAAGTAGGTCTCCTATGAAAAGTTTCGTGGCGTTCTTTCGTGCTGTTGTTATAGTTAATCTATTGATTGCCGCATCTGGCCAAAACGTGGCCCATGGTCAAGCGGTCTCAGCTTCGTCTGTCGACCAGTCGCTCGTGCCAATAGCGCAGGTGAATTTGCACCAAGTTTTGGTGTCAGCGTCCAATGATCCTGTTGCCATGACTATTGCAATATTCAGAGCAAAAAACAGTCATCTCGATAAGCCAATGCTTACTGAAATGTTCGAGCTTCAGGCGTCCAATCCGGATAATGCGACTTTGGCGGCAGGCTTTTGTCTAGCGATGGATGTGGCAAACGGACAATACCACGGACCCACTTTCCCCGCAGTATCTGCGGAGCCGAAGCAATCAGCGGCATATGCAAGCGCGTTGCAGCGAGCCTACAGGCTAGAGCCTGGCTTATGGCTCACATATTTGGTGCAGGGCCACCAGTTCGCTAACTCGCCTGATTTAGACACCCGAGGTTTGACTTTGCTCAAGCGGGCGGTTCAACTCGCGCCAAACGTTTCGTATACACACTACTACCTTGGCTGGGCGTACGACCTATCTGGTGCGGTGTTTTCATCTTCTGAAAAGGCAAAAGAGGAGTACACCGCAGCCATAACAAAATTGCCTATGATAGCGCCCCCTGCGTTTGGCTTGTTTTCGCATGCTGTTGTGAATCCGATAGACCTGATTGCCGCAAGGAAGGCAAAGGCTGAGTTCCTTAAGCGCATTCCAAAGGAATATAAGCTGAACGCCCAGGTAAAGGCTCTGATTGCGTCCGTGCCGGACTAGCACACGTGAGCGTAGTCGTTGGCCTGATAAGCGCCAGCGGCACCAACCGCCGCACCTCGATCTCCGCCGCCGCCGGGGTGGCGGGTCCGCAGAGCGCCGACAACGCGCAGGCGGCGACATCCACCGCGAGCGGCACATGGACCGCGACGTGGGTGGGCAACACGAACTTGGTTTATCCGGCGCTGTACGTGCTCGACGAAAAATTATCGAATATTTGTTCGCTTTAATATTGCATCTCGTGCGGCTTCGCGATACAATATAACTACAAAGCCGTCTCGCCTGCACCTTGACAACGCGCACCAGCGCCTCATAGCCCAGCGGCGCCCACCCGGGCCGCCGCCGCTCCTGCACACGTGGCCGAAGATGGTCAATGGGCACGACGACGAACCCGGCACGCCAAGGGGTGGTCGGACATCATAACCCCTGCTCGCGGGGGCGGCGAGCTAAATGCGAGTGGGCGGTAATCCGGCCCACAGTTTTGCATGCAAAAAAGCGAATCGCAACGCCGATTTTGCATGCAAAACGCACCAAGCCACGCACCCTGCCCGCCAACGTGGTCGGCCATCATAGTCCCCAAAATTTGGGGGCAGCGAGCCAAATGAGCGGGGGTAAAGAATCGCGTTGCGCAACGCAAAGCACGCAAAAGACCCCGGCGCGTGCCGCGCCACCCCAAAAATTGGGGTTCCGATGATTGCGCTCGGAAGCGAGGTCATCGTGTTCCTCTTAGCTGATTGCAGGCACGTTCGGATTCCCACCGCAACACAATCGAGGGGTAGTCACCCTCTTGCTCCCCTCGTCCTTATCATAGGAGAGGGGTTGGGGGTGAGGTCTTCTCCTCTTGGACTTCGACCCACCCGGGCCAGTCTGCCAAGCGGCACCCGATGACTTCGCTTCCGAGCGCAATCATCGAAACCCCACGCCGTGGGGTGGGGCGGCACGCACCGGGGTCTGGACCTGGGTCAGGGAGGATTTACCGTATCTTTGGAGCAATCTACGGTCCGTGCGGCTCGCCCGACACCTTCGACCCCGATAAGAGATTGCGACTATGGAAAATGTGCTCCTTCGCGCCAGCCAGATTGAATCGCCCGGCTTTCTTCATGAGAACCGCCTGCCAGCCCGCAGCGAGTTCGTTGAGTTTGCCACTGTTCAGGATGCGTTGGCGTACGACCGGGGCGCGTCCCCGTGGCTCAAGCTGCTCGATGGCGACTGGCGGTTTCATCTGGCGACGATGCCGTCGACGGTTCCGGTAGGGTTTCACGCAGCGGGCTTCGACGACCTCGGGTGGGACATGACCCCGGTGCCGTCGCACTGGCAATGCCTCGGGTACGACACTCCCCGGTACACGAACGCCACCTACCCGTTCCCGCTTGACCCGCCTTACGTGCCCGAAGACAATCCCACCGGATGCTATCGAACAAGCTTCCTTGTGCCGGGCGACTGGAGAGGCAGGCGTACCATTTTGCGGTTCGATGGGGCCGATTCGGCGTTCCGCGTTTGGGTGAACGGCACCGATATTGGGTTCTCGAAGGGCAGCCGAATGGCGGCGGAGTTCGATATCACGGACGCCCTTACATCCGGCGAGAACCTGCTCGCGGTGAGCGTCTACCGCTTGAGCGATGGCAGCTACCTCGAAGCGCAGGACATGTGGCTGCTGAGCGGCATCTTCCGCAGCGTCACGCTTCGAAGCGAGGCGAGCGCCGGGCTGTGGGATGTCGAGGTGAAGGCGGACCTAGCGCCGGACTACCAGTCTGGCGAGCTGGTCGCGGACCTGACATGGACGGAAGATGCGTTGTCCGGGGCTATCGAGGTGAACGCGGCGCTGTACGATGCGTCCGGGAGCCCGGCGGGTTCGGCAAGCGTTGTCGCCCGTAGCGGCAAGGCGAGCGTGACGATCAGCGTTGACCGTCCTCGCCTCTGGAACGCAGAGACGCCGGAGTTGTACACGCTGGTGCTGCAGGTCGGCGAAGCGGCGTTCATACCGGTGCGGGTTGGCTTTCGCGACGTCAAGATCGTCGACGGGTATCTGCTGGTGAACGGATCCCCGATCATGCTGAAAGGCGTCAACCGGCACGAATGGGACGCGGAAACAGGGCGCACTCCGAAGGCAGAGAACCTGCGAAGCGACCTGCTGCTGATGAAGCGCAGCAACTTCAATGCCGTTCGGTGCAGCCACTACCCGAACATCTCGCTGTTCTACGATCTTTGCGATGAGCTGGGTCTGTACGTCATGGATGAAGCCGACCTTGAGTCCCACGGCTGTCTCGCGGGCGGCAACCAGGGCATCTTGAGCTCGGACCCGGCGTGGCTTGCGGCTTACATGGACCGCGTGCAGCGCATGGTGGCCCAAAACAAGAACCACGCGTCGATCATCATCTGGTCGGCGGGCAACGAGTGCGGCTTTGGCGAGAACATCGTCGCTGTGTGCCAGTGGATGAAGCAGCGTGACCCGTCGCGCCCAGTCCACTACCCGCAGTCGAACGGCGAGCGGCCCGGTGTGACCGACTTCCGGCAGTTCGGATACTGCAACGTGGCCCGCGTCCGGCATATGGGCGAAATGGAGCACGGCGGCTGGCCGTGTATCGCCACGGAGTACGGCCACGCCATGGGCAACGGCCCCGGCGGCCTCGCGGACTTCTGGGAGGAGATCTACCAGCACCCGCATATCCAGGGCGGCTTCCTGTGGGAGTGGATCGACCACGGACTGCTCACTAAGGGCACCGACGGGCGGCCGTACTACGCCTATGGCGGCGACTTTGGCGATGAGCCGTCGGACAAGAACTTCTGCATCGACGGCCTCCTCTACCCCGACCGCACGCCGAGCCCGGCGCTGCGCGAGATCATGAAGGTGATGGAACCAGCGCGATTGACCGTGGCGGACGCGTCGTCCGGCCAGTTCACGCTCGCGAACCGGCTGGACTTCACGAGCCTGGACGCTCTTGAACTGCGCTGGGCTGTGGAACTGGACGGCGACACCGTCGACAGCGGCATAGTCGCGCTCCCGACGTTAGCGCCCCGCACCGCGGGCGCGGTGACGATCCCGTACGCCGTCCCGTTGGCGCGCCATGCCGACTCGCGCTGCTATGTGAGCGTTGACTTCGCTCTCAAAGCGGGGACGCCTTACGCGGAAGCTGGGCATGTGCTGGCTTGGGACCAGTTCGAGCTGCCGCTCGACGCCCCCGCCGTGGAGCACGCTTCGCCACCGCAGCACCCGCCGATGACGGTGGCGGTGATCGGGTCGGCGCTGGTTGTGAAAGGGAGCAGCTTTACGCTGACATTCGACCGTGTTCGCGGGACGCTGGCCCGCTGGATGGTGAACGGTCAGCAGGTGATGGAAGCGGGTCCGGAGCTGCAGGTGTGGCGTGCGCCGACGGATAACGATGGCGTCCACCGACGCATGATGGTCGCCGAGGACTGGTACAGGGCCCGGCTGCACGAACTCTTCTTCCGGCCGCGCGCGTTGGAATACGAAGCGACCGGCGACGCCGTGACGGTCTACATTGAGGGTCAGATGCTGCCACAGGCGTACACGACAGCGTTCGACTGCCAGTATGTATACACCATCACCGGCGACGGCCGGGTGGTCGTCGACCTGCGAGCAACGCCATACGGGGATTGGCCCACGACTGTCGGGCGACTTGGTATCAAGTTGGCGCTCCCGACGCGGTACGAGAACGCGGAGTGGTTCGGCCTGGGGCCAGGTGAGTGCTATCCAGATAGCCGGGCTGCCGCGAGGGTGGGGCACTATGTGGCCACCGTCGACGATCTGCACACGCCCTACGTCTACCCGCAGACGAACGGCACCAGGGTGGGTGTGCGCCGCTTCGCACTGCGTGACGCGTCCGGAAGCGGCCTTTCGGTTGCGAGTGTCGGGGAGGTGGCGTTCAGCGCCGGCCGTTACAGCGAGCACGACCTGGCACGCGCGGCCCATCGGGATGACCTGCGTGATTCGGGGCGTATCCATGTCAACATCGACCACGCCGTTCGCGGCCTTGGCAGCGCCAGCTGCGGCCCGCATCCCGAGGAGCAGTACGAGTGCCGCCCCCGCGAGTTCGGCATGCGGCTGGAGATTGCGCCGATAGCCGCAAGCGGCGAGTTGCTGAGATCTGCGGTAGCGTGGCCGTCGACGGACGGCAGTTTTGCCGTTAACCAGCCCAAGCGCGCACCGCTGCCGCTCGCAGCGGCGTCGAATAAGGGAGTGCTCGTGTCGGCGGAGGAGAACTTCGCGTGCTAGGATGGGCCAGCATTAGACGTGTTGTTGGCGCTTGGGGGATGATTTGTGCCTCTTCTCGACCTCATCGAAAATAGTGCTTGACAATGTGGCTCGGGTGTTATAGAATTGGACATCATATATATGATGTCCTCGTGATCCGGGGATGCTGATAAGATCATTTAATTGAGTGCGGTTTCGTTCGACGAACTCAATCTGGCGAGAGTTTTAGGAGATACGAAGATGGGCAACCGCCGAAACACGCTGTCGCGGCCGACGGCATTCACTTTGATTGAGCTTCTCGTAGCTATAGCGATCATTGCTATATTAGCAGCGATACTTTTTCCCGTGTTTGCCACTGCTCGAGAAAAGGCGCGCCAGACAAGTTGTGCCAGTAACCAGAAGCAACTCGGGATCGCGTTTTTGCAGTATGCGCAGGATTTTGACGAGGTATTTCCAATAGGCGCCGAGAACTTTTCGCCCTACATGACCTGGGATCAAGCAATCATGCCTTATGTCATGAAGGCTGGTTGGGGAAAGGCAGCGATCTTTCATTGTCCAAGCGATGCGACGGGTGTTGGATACGATTTTGGACGCTCTTATGCTATGAATGGAGCTTGGATGGGGTGGGGCGCTTTTGCTCCTGCGGGCGCGGCGGTGAGTGTGGCGGGGGTAGTGACTACGGTGGTATGTCCGATATCGTCTATACCGTCGCCGTCAAAGGTGTTCTTGCTGGTCGAGAATCCACTGAATGGTAATCAAGTCACTTATCAGCAGTACGCTAACCAGGGATGTCCGATTAGCTCGTCTGGTTGGGCCTGTCAGGACCAGGCGAAATGGGGCGTCCCGGGTCATTCAGGAGGCTGGAACTACGTATATTGCGATGGTCACGTTAAGTGGCTGACTCCTGGCAGTACAATGCGTACCCCTGGAGTTAACTATCCTGCACCATTGGCAGTGCCAAATTTGCTTCAACAAGGCAATTACAACTTCAATCGCGGCGCAACGGAGAACTGCCCTGGTACTACGAGCCGTCCGTGCGGTTCGTGGTTGATCCCAGACGGTGCATAACACGAACTACTGCTTAATTGGCTTCTCGTGGCAGGCGACACGAAGGGATTTCGTCGTCGCCTGCCGCATAGGTCCCCACGCTGTGAGCAAGCGCGGCTCTCCGGCCGCATGACTACAGCGAAAATCCACAAGGACGGGCCCTACGGGCACCAAACTCATGAACGACTACTTGCACGGCGACCTCACGCAGTTTCAGCACGATCGGTTCGGGATGTTTATCCACTGGGGCGTTTACTCGATGTATGGCGTCAACGAATGGTGCATGCTGCGAGAGCGTATCCCTGCTGACGAATACCAGTTCCTCGCAGACAACTTCGATCCCGATCTATTTGACCCGGCTGACTGGGCGCGTCGTGCTAAGGCGGCGGGGATGAAGTATGTGGTGTTCACAACAAAGCACCACGACGGATTCTGCATGTGGGATACGAAGTTTACCGACTGGAAGGTGACCAATTCGGCGTGCGGTCGAGACGTTCTGCGGGAGATTGTGGACGCGTTTCGTGCGGAAGGTATTCGTATCGGCCTGTATTACTCGATCTCCGACTGGCATCATCCGGACTTCTTGATCACCAAGGCCGGCAATCATGCGCTGGCGTACTTACCCGACGACGAAATCGCGCGGCTTAACGAGGGGCGCGACATGGCCCGGTATGCGCAGTATATGCGCGACCAGGTAACGGAGCTTCTGACGCAGTTTGGCGAGATAGTCGAGTTCTGGTTTGATGTGAGCGGTGTGATCAGTCCGGTCGAATGCGAGTCGGAGGCGATGGTGCAGTTGATTCGGTCGCTTATGCCGAATGTAATTCTCAACAACCGCCTGGGCATCCCGGAGTCGTCGGACATTCTGACGCCGGAGGGCTATCTGCGCGAGACCGACTGTGTCGATGAGGCTGGGAATAGCGTCGCGTGGGAGGGTTGCCACTGTATGACGGCGGCTTGGGGCTATAACCGCGATGAGAAATCGTATTTCAAGGCGCCGTTCCGATGCCTGGAGATTCTGATCACGCAGACCAGCATGAACGGCAACACTTTGATGAATATCGGGCCAACGAGCCGCGGTTTTATCTGCGACCGGGAGCGCGAGATACTCGATGCTTACGCGCACTGGATGAGGCTGAACTCGCGGTCGATCTACAACTGCGGTGCCGCTCCCAAGGAGCTGCCTCCGCCTCCCCGGGATTGCCGCTACACGTACAACAAGGAGTTGAACCGCCTCTATGTCCACGTCATGCGGTGGGCGCCGGGAACATTGGTGCTCAATGGTCTTGCTGGCCGCGTGAAGTATGCGCAGTTGCTTTGCGACGGAACGCGGATGCAACCCGTGAAGGCTGATGTTTGGACGAACGAGAACCTCAACCCTCGTGTGACGCCTGGCTCGCACGGACTACGGTTGATGATGGAGCCCGAGAATATGCCGATTCCGGTGATTGAGGTGTTTTTGGTGGATTGAGCGGGTGGCTGCGAGGTGACCGAGCCGTAGGATCCCGTAGGTTAAAACCTACGGCTCTAAAGTGCTTGAAAGTACCGGACATAGGAATGTCCAGGGCACTAAGAATCGGGCGTGCATTTGAAACGACTTAGCATGAACAAACACAGCAACTTGGATATTCACTTGTTTTCTCCAGGGGCTCGCATCCTGTTTCAGGGCGATTCGATTACCGACGGCAATCGGGGGCGGACGCTGGACCCTAACCATATTTTGGGGCATGGGTACGCGTTCATCATCGCGGCACGTCACGGGGCGGCGTTTCCAGAGCGTGAGTTGACGTTCTTGAATCGCGGCGTCAGCGGGAACACGGTTGTGAACCTGCGCGAGCGATGGACGGCGGATACGGTGGATCTTGAGCCTACGGTGCTGAGTATTCTTGTCGGCGTTAACGATGCTGGGCGGGCGGCGTCGGGCGAGGATATTGGATCGATTGAGCAGTTTGCTCGCGACTACGACAGTCTGCTCGCGGATACATTGAACGCGCTTCCCAATCTGACGCTTGTGCTCTGCGAACCGTTTCTAGCGTCGGCCGACAAGACCTCGCGGCGGTGGCGCGAGGTTCAGGGCCGGCAGGAAGTCGTCGCCTCGCTGGCTGACAAGCACAACTCGATTTTTGTTCCACTGCAGCACGTTATCGACGAAGCCTGTGAGCGTGCGCCGTCGGAATACTGGCTCTGGGACGGCGTTCACCCGACGTATTCCGGGCACCAACTGATTGCTGACGAATGGGAGCAAACGGTGCGCTTGGCGGCTGTCGGTTAAGCTGCAACAAGGCGCACGAACCACGTTCCCGAAAAATACACGCTCCACACCCCATTAAACCTATGAAACCAATCACCCTACTTGCTGTTGTTCTTGCTGTCTTTGCTTCGTTCGTCCCTGCCCGTGCACAGTCGCCGGTTCAGCTTGGCGCGCGAACATTTATCGACCTTGACGGCACGTGGGATACTCGTGCGAACATGGGCTTGCAGTGCAATTTCCCACCGGCGCAGGATGGGTGGAAGCCCGAAGCGGTGCCGCAGCAGCACTCGTCGCTCATCAAATCCAGGGAAATGTCCTGGAGCTACATGAAGCCGGTTTCCGAGTACAAGAAGGAAGGCAAGGCGAATTACGACACCATGACCGACCTTTCGGCGTGGTATCGCCGCAAGTTCGCGATGCCCGCCAAAGCGGATCGCACGAGCGCCATTCTGACGTTCGACAGCATGGTCGCAAAAAGCGTTGTGTGGTTGAACGGGGTCAAGCTGGGCGAGTGCGTTACGGGGACTGCGCCGACGAGCTACGACATCAGCAAGGCTGTCCGGTGGGGCGGAGACAATGAGCTTGTCGTATGGCTTGCGGGCTGCGAGGCTCTTGTCGACCTTAAGAATGAGCTTTTCGTGGCTCAGCACAATCAGGTCGGCGTCGGCATTCTGGGTGATGTGCGCATCGAGGCCGTTTCGGCCTGCCACATCGAAGACGCTTACGTGAAGACCAGCGTCGCCCGTAAGCAGATCGACATCGATCTGACGGTCTCGAATACGGGAGCGTCGGCGGCAACGGTGAAGCCGTCATGCGTCGTCGATCGTTACAGTGATCGCCGGCCGTGTCTGACGATCACTGGCGACGCGGTGACGATTGCGGCGGGCGAAACCAAGACCGTCACGGTGTCGAGCAAGTGGGATAAGCCGGTCCTCTGGTCGCCCGCGACTCCGTTTTTGTATGTCGCCGCGTGTCGGCTTTCCGCGCCTACAGGCGAGGCGTTGGATGATTTTGAGCAGCGCTTCGGTTTCCGAGAGTTTACGATCAGCGGAAGGCAGTTCCTGCTGAACGGAACGCCAATTACCCTTTTTCGGACGGAAGCCGGCTCATTCCCTAGCGCCACGTACGAGGAGATTTACGGTGCGGACGACCCGATGCGCGGCGGCACGCTCAAAGAGATCATCAATCATCCGCCGAACCATATTCGCGTTCACGGGGGCGGTCCGCTCGTGCCGCAGATGGCTGACGAGAACGGGGTCACCATTTCCGCGCACCTTGCAGCGTTCTGGCCATCGACGGAGCCACTCGACCCCAAGTTACGGCCGCTTTGGATGCCCAACCTGAAAGACCACTACACCAAGGTCGTGAAGAGCCTTCGCAATCACCCATCCATCGTGATTTGGAACATGGCGAACGAGACGTATTGGGGGAACGTGCCGGGCAATCCTGACATGAAGGCGGTTTGTAAGGAAGTTGTTGATACGGTTCATTCCGTCGACACGCTCCGTCCGCTGGATGGCGACGCCGAAGCTGGGTGGGACGGATTGCTGGATATTATGAACATCCACTATCCTGGCGCACCGGGAGATGTGTCTCGGCAGTATCCGAATTCGGGAGCCGTGGTGCCGAACGACCTGTACTGGCTCAAGGATACGGGAAACAATGCGTGGCGGTTCAGCTTCGACTGGAACAAGCCGCTGGCTATCGGTGAGTACAGCATGATCCCGTCTACCCCGGATGCGTATTCTGGCTATGGGGGCGAGGAGGCGTACAACTGGATCAAGGAAGCTGTGAACTCACGCGGCGCAGAGACAGCGGTGCATGTGAGCTTGATGCAGAAGATGACCGACGTCTATCGCATCCAGGGTGTCGCGCTGTTAGGCCCGTGGATATCGGACGGCAACGATGTTATCCCTCGCTTCGCGATTCGGCCCCTCGATTTCCACCCTAACCTCTGGGGTGGGAAGACGGCTAATCGCAAAGTGTCGATCTTCTACGAATCGGACACGTGGCTCACGAACGCGAAACTTCAGTGCATGCTGCTGGTGGATGGGCGAATCGTGTGGGAGAACAGCGTCCCGTTGCACCTCAAGCACGGCGCTAACGTGCTTGACGTCCCGATCACAGCGCCGTCGGTCGTAAAGATGACGCGTGCCGAGCTTGTACTTCGACTGCGCTATGATCGAAGCGGATATACCCCAGAGCGCTTGCACTACTCGGAGCCCGTGTTCGTCTTCCCACCAGCGTCGCTTGCGGGAGTAGATGTGGCCAAGATTGCGTTGCTTGACCCGTCCGGCAGTGCCGCGAAGTCGCTCAATGCGATAGGGCTGACTTTAATTCCGCTCAAGTCGCTCAGTGCGGGCGGGTTGACCGGGAAGAGGGTTCTTCTTGTCGCTGGCGATGCACCGCTCGCTTCGGCGAAGGACGCGCTGATCGGGTTTGCGGAAAAGGGCGGCACGGTGATTTTGCTGCAGCGGCAGGACACAGAGAGCCTCGGTGCAGGCTTCCCGGAAATCGACAAGAGCCATGTCGCTAGCCGAGTTTGGTTGCGTTCGCACGGCCACCCTGCGCTTGCGGGCCTGGATGATGCACAGCTGTCATACTGGCGGCCGGACAATCTTGTTGGGAAGCTCAACTACTCCAAGCCTACCGACGGTGACACAAAGGTGCTCATCGACGCAGGCGGTATTCGCGGGATGGAGTGGGCGCCGCTTTGTGAAACGCCTACCGGAACTGGGCGCGTCATCTTTTCCCAGCTTAGCCTGCTGGACAGGCTCGATGCTGAGCCGGTGGCGTCTGATATCCTCTGCCGTCTCCTGCGGTATGGTATGACTGCTGGCCCGGATCGGCCCAAGGCGCTTCGTGTGCTTTCTGCGGGCAATGCTAAGCTGGACGAGGTGCTGGCGCTTTGCCGCATCGTCACAAGCCGCGGGATAGCGGGTGACGGGCCGGTTTTGTGGGACGCATCGTACAAGGCGACGCCAGCGGAGATCGCGAAGCTGAAGGCCGAGGCGCAGACGGGCGGGAAGGTGTGGCTTCACGGTTTCACGCCGGAAAGTGTCGCGAGCACATCGGCGCTGCTTGGGTTTGCGGCTGCGCTCGATCCCACAGACCCCAAGATGAAGACTGCAGTGAGGGTTTCGAATTCGCCGCTGACCGATAACCTGTCGAGCGCCGATTTCGAGTGGGCGAAACTGGATCTTTGGAACCGTGGCGGCTTCCTCGGCGGCGCCGTATCGACCGCGAAGCTGGGCTCGTACAAGCTGCGGCTGCCTGCTATCGATTCAGGTGAGCCGCTGATTGAGCCGGGACTGCTCGTCGCAATCAACTCGGGCAAGGGGCAGTTGCTGTTCGACACTCTCGATTGGGAGACGGCGAGCGGTGCTGAAGGTGAGCGAGTGATTCGCATCGTGTCGGCGCTGGCGATGAATGTCGGCGCGAAGGTGGCCAAGCCTGCCGGGGACGCGTACGACTATTTCCCAATCGAATTCGCCAAATTTGCCAACATGGGTTACGTTGATGAGGTAGCCGATGACGGAAAAGGCGGCTGGCTCGATATGGGCAAGTTCGACCTTTGCTTCTTCCTTACGAACCACACGGAAAAGCTGAATGGAACCGGAGCCGCCATAGCAGCGGAGCCGTTCCCAGAGGATGACCGCTTCGGCGGGGTGCCGTTCCATCTCGTCGCTCCGAAGAAGAACGACGGCAAGGCGATGATCTCGCTACGCGGCAACAATCGGGCGCTGAAGTTGCCGGAGAAGGTTGACGGGATCGTGATTGGCCGGAAAGCCGACAAGCTTTGGTTCGTCAATGCGGCCAGCTACGTTCCGCACGATAAGGGCGTCGTGATCGCGAAATACGTCTTCCACTACGCCGACGGGACGACTGCAGAGTTTCCGTTGCGATCCGGCATCGAAATCAACGACTGGAGCACACCGCAGAAGCCTGAAAGGGCGAAAATCTGCTGGACCGGCAACAACCGTGTTCAGGACAATGTGGGGCTGTTCCTGACCGAATGGACGAACCCGTCACCGGCCAAGGTGATCAAGTCAATGGATATCGTTGGTGCTCTCACCGGCGCACAGTTGGGCGTGGTTGGGATCTCAGGAGGCGTTGCGAAAGCGGGCGCTGGGATACGGCTCGCGCGGTGGGAGTTCAGTGATCCGACGGCGGTTCAGGTGGCGGATAGCGTTGGCGGTGTGGTGCTGCACCTACAGAAGCGCAAGGACGCAGGCGATCCGGTCGCGGACACGTTGAACGGCGAACCCGCGATCAAGGTGAACGGGCAGTACTTCTCGGGCGACCTATCGAAGATCGCGGGTTTTGACCCAAGCAAGCCGTTCACGACCAAGGTTGCATTCGCGTTGGCGCCGTTTGCCGCGACCGGTCGCGATAATGGTCTGTTCGAGTCGTTCAACTATCTCAAGGGCGGGTTCCGAATTGGTGTTGACAACCGGGAGCATCACTTTTGGATGGAGTATTACCCGCAGCCCGACGGCAAGCAGACCATCCTTCGTGGGAAGACCGCTCTTGAACCAGGCAAGAGTTACGTGTGCTCGATTGTGTTCGACGGTTCCGGTGCGAAGCTATTCCTAAACGGCAGAGTGGAGGGCGTGAACGGTGGCGGGATGACGCTGCCGTTCAAGGGGCCGTTCAGTGTGGGGCAGTGTTCGGGCAGCGGGGTGCTGAACGGGACATTGCAGAGTGTGGAGATTACGCAGAATTAGTAACCTGCGGCGCTGAAAGAGCGCTGTGAGTTCCCTTGCCCTGAGTTGGATTAGCGGCGAGGACACCACGGCTACATCGAATATTCAAAATCAAAGCGTACATTTACCTTGGAGCGAAGCCACCACGGCTTGAAAGCCATGGCTACTTATTGAAGATAGGGTCTCCGACCCACAGGAATTTGACTGGGTATGAGCTCGCGTTTCGCGTTGCTGCAGTCGTACAGATTAATTAAGACCATTCGATTAGTACGTAGCCAGTTATTGCAGATGGGGCCGCCGACTCATTGGAATAGCCCTCAGGATCTATCATTATTATGAGCGTTACAACCAAGTCACAACGACGCGCAGGGCGTGCACTTGCCAATCGCCGTACCGATAGCTTCGATCAGGTCGCGGCGGATTTTCACCGGCCGGATAGCTGGTATGCGCCGCACTTTTTCTACTTTTTTACTGGTGACGTTGAGTCGGCCGACTTGCACGGGCAAGCTGCCGCCGTTTGCGAAAAGGGGTTCAATCCTGGCTATTTCTTTATGGTTCAACACCCTGGCTACTGGATGGACGACATCTGGTTCGATGCTATCCGTAAGACTCTGGAGACCACGCGCGACGCCGGAGCGTATGCGTGTTACACACCAGGGGATCCGTGTGTGCCGGGGCGCGCCATGCGGGAATTCAATCCCGAGCTCGCGCCGCTGTCGCTGCGGTGGTCAATTGTCGACTTGCGTGACGGCGACTCGACGGACGTCGATGGTTGTTTCGTTGCCGTCGCGGCCAAGCGGACCGGCGGTGACGATCAGCCCGTGATATCAAGCGCGACGCTGCAAATCGTTGAGGGCGACGAAGGCGGGAGGTGGACATCTCCGGCGGGTGAGTGGCGGGTATACAAGTTCACCAAATACTGGATGTTCGAACCCGCCGGAATTGAAGTCAATTTCCTGGATAAGAGAGTCGGCGATGCATGGATCGCTGTCGAGCACGAGAAGTATGCCGCGCGTGTCGGCGAGTTCATGGGCACTACAATGCCGGGAGCGTTTATCGACCTTGAAGGCGACTATGGGACGAAGCTCGCATGGTCGGACGATCTTGCCGCCGAATACGCCACGCGAAACGCCCGCGATATTCGCCTCTGGCTTCCATTGCTTGTTGACGAAGATGTCGAAGGCTTGTGGGGCAAGGCGCGCTGGGACTACTTCAAGGCCGTTTCGGTCGTCTACCTCGAGTCGTTTATTATCCCTCTCGATAAGTGGCTGGGTAAGCACGACATGTACATGACGTGCCACTTTTGGGAAGAAAACCTCGTCGCGCAGGCCATGCGGACGGGCGATTTCTTCGCCGCGCAGCGTTCATATAGCCTGCCAGGTACCGATTCGCTGTTTATGGGAGCGCTAACCCCACGCTACTTCAAAGAGACTCAGACCGTCAGCGAGTTTGAGGGCCGGCAGCTCATGTGCGAACTGGGCGGCGTTTCCGGTTGGCATGTATCCGCCGCCGACCTTAAGAACGAAACCAACTGCGCGATCGCTTGGGGCGTAACGCATGTTGCCCCGATGGCCATCTACACCAATCGGGACGTACGTCGCGTGTTGTATCCCCCAGACTGGTACGATTGGAATCCGTGCTGGCGTCACTTCGAACAGTACGCCGATTACTGCCGCCGCTCGAGCTTCGTAAATTCGCAGGGAAATGTCGCTGCCGATGTTATTCTGCTGTGTCCGATGGACAGCGTTTGGGCGCTTCTAGGCGACGGGCTTTTCGATGCCGATGTCGAGTGGAAAGAGCAAATAGTTGACCAGCAAACAGGCGTTGGTGACCCGGCGTGCATGGTCGATTCGCGCCACGGAGACGACATCAATGTCATTGAACGGGCGTACACCAATGCAATGTCCGACCTTACCGATGCGCACATTGAGTACTTGGTTCTGGATTGCGATTATTTGCGAGGACTCACATTGGCCGCTGACGGGACGCTGACGCGAGACGGCTACTCCTTCCGGACGATAGTTCTCCCACCGCTCAAAATGCTTCCGCTCGATGTCGCGGAGAAGATCGCCGATTTCGCAAAGCGTGGTGGTCATGTGGTGATCCTTGGGTCTCTCCCGAGCGGCTCGACGGAGCATGGGTGGCAGGACGCGCGCATGGTCGATCTCATGGACATTGTTCGCGGTGCCGATCACGCGGTAGTCGCGGTTAACGGTATCGCGGCTATTATGCAACAGGGATGCGCTTCTTTGACTCCTCACATTTCGTTTGTAGACGGGAAGTTTGCGCTGCACCAGCAGCATCGGCGCATTGACGGCGTGGATTTCTATTGGCTGGTCAACTCTTTGAACGAGACGCGCGAATGCACGCTCCGGTTGAATGGCGCTTCGGGCGGGGCCACTCGGTGGGATTGCGAAACTGGTGCTAAAACACCGATTCCCGTTGTCGTGACAGATGAGGGTGTAGTCTTCAGCTGGACATTCGCGCCGTACGAAGCGTTTTGGCTTGCGGTCGATCCGATGGGCGTACCGGTTGCTTGCCCTGCGGCTAGCGACACCTCGGAAGTTCAAGTTGACGATCAGTGGCGGGTTTGGTTCGATCCCAGCGGCCAGCCAAATCCGGCTCAGCATGTGATAGCCGCGCCAAGCGAGCTACATGGTATAGGCTGCGTTCGGCCCCTTGCATCATGGCTTGAATGGGGACTTCGCTCCTTTACGGGCTTTATCGACTACGAGACAAGCTTCACACTTGATCGTGTTTCGGGCCAGATGACGCTCGATTTGGGTATCGTCAAGCACGTCGCCGAGGTCTCTGTAAACGGCCGCCCGGTGGGTGCCAGGATATGGGCACCGTACAGTTTCGACATCACGGATGCCGTTCAGCCTGGGCGAAACACAGTCCACGTGCGTGTCGGCAACCTGATCGTGAATGCGATGACGCAATACGAAGGCTATCCGTGGAAATGGCATGGTGTGCCAACCGACGAGCAACTTGACTCAGGGCTTTTCGGCCCGGTTGTAATTCGAAACGAGCCGTGACACAAATATTCGTCCATGTTACCGGAGCAACTCGCGGGCATGGAGTGTGGCCAGATGGCCAGGAAAGCAGACTATGTACGGATTACTGATCGCGATCACCCTGCTGCTCGTCAGCACATTAGCTCAGGCCGAGACTGCGACAACGACATGGGAACTCGGTAAGCAGACGCCGGAGGCGTCGTCGACCGTTGGCACCGTCACCGTTATCGACGGCGTCGTCACCCTTGATGGAACAAACTCGTTCGCTCTGCCTGCGAAGGTTCTTGGGGCTCAGGACGACTACACCATCGAATTTGAGGTCAAGAGACCGGCTGGCGCTAAAGGGGAGATACAGCTTGTATCGAACATGGACGATAAGGGGAAAACGGGATTAGCGTTTCGCTACTCGCCGCCGGACTATAACGCGGTGAACCTGTTCACGAACGGCTATCGAACGTACGAGGCGCGTGGGTTTCTGGACGATAAATTCAACAAGATCACGCTTGTCGTCAAGCAGAAGAAGCTGACGCTGTTTCGTAATGGCCTGATCCTGGCGGTCACCGAGACGGTCAACTCGAGCACACTCCCGCTGGTTTTCGGGGCTGTTCGCAAGGAAGCGACCGCTCCGTACGAAGTGCGCAATATTAAGGTTTACGACACCGCTGTGTTCCCTACGGGATTCGACCAGACGGCGGATCGCATGCGCTACGTGAGCGGCGACGGCTTTGCTATGCAGCGCGCGGATGCCAAAGACCCGACGCTGCCGCGAATCCTCGTGGTCGGCGACTCGATCTCTATGGGCTATCGCTCGTATATCACCGAGCGTTACAAGGGACGCGCTTACGTGGATTATTGGGTCGGCGGCGGCTGGTTTGAGTATGACATCAAGGGCGACAACTTCCCAGCGCTTCGGGCGTGGGACGGAGTTCTGGCGAACGGACCGTACGATGTGGTCACATGGAACGCCATGACGCTGCATATGTGGAACGGGATGCCAGGACGCTGCAGCGAAGACAAGTATCCGGGGTACATGACCCAAGTTGTCGAGCATTTGCAAACGGTCGCGCCGAAGACGAAGTTCATCTGGGTGCGCTGCACTCCGTGGCGCACAACGCCTACCGAGGGGCGACCTGGCCTTGCGCCCGAGCGCAACGATGTGATCGTGCGGCTCAACAAAGCGACCGACGAGGTCATGACCAAGCATGGGATTCCTGAGGTTGACCTGTATTCGATGGCGCTGACGAAATTCGACACCATTCCGACCGGGTCGCAAGATGCGCTCCACTGGAACGGGGATGTTTCGCGCGAGTTTGCCGACGAGATTGCCAAGTGTATCGAGCCGCGACTGCCAGCGAAGCACATGGCGGCGACTAAGTGAGAGGATAGTCCGCTGATTGGGATGTCGATACCTCTCAAGAGATTAGGAACGCTCTGGCCGCTGGGCCTTTTTTATAGTATCTACTCAGGCACCTAAGCAAGATCCTAACGGTTTGCCCGAAGAGTGCGTGGCGGTTTGCAGTTACGGGCGCTACGCACGCGCAAATTCCGCCCCCGTGGCATTACGGGTTTGTCTTCATGTTCAATCAAAAAACCAGCGTGACGCTGGACCCCTGTCTCGCCGAGGACGGCTCGGTTGTGCGGGGGCACTAAGTATGCTCCTCGGCAGACTCCGACGGGTCCTGAAGAGTGATGCGCCGAAGACGGCGAAGTCACATAAGAATGATCAAAGGGACCCGCCTCCGGCAGTAGGAAGTTTTTAATTTTTGTGCTCGAACACCGGGTTCTTGGCAGAATTAGGACCAGAAAGGTCCTTCGGACCTGCCTGAGTGGTTACCTATTATAAAAGGGTGGCGGTTGTTGTGGTTCCGCTTGGCCAGACTGCGATCTTGAGAATATGCGCCGTAATCGGCCCACAGTACCAATATTATGAATACAATTGCCTTGAATTCTGCGACGCGATTACAGGGAGACCTGGAGCGCATCTTAGGTCAGCTTGTTGATGATGGCTATGAACTTGGCGTGCAGGCTGCTGTGTATTTGCGCGGCGAGCTTGTCGCTGACGTATGCGTGGGGACGGTCTCGTCGCACTCAAGCCTCTCGGTTCAGCCGGACACGGTGTTTCCCGTATGCTCGACGGGCAAGGGGATACTGGCGACGTTAGCGCACATTCTTGCGGAGCGGGGCGTGATCGACTACATCGCACCTGTCGCCGATTACTGGCCGGAGTTCGGGGTGAACGGGAAGGCGGCGATCACCGTTGCTCAGGCGATGTCTCATCAGGCTGGCATTCCGACGCCGCCGGTGTTTGTGTCGCTGGATGAAGCTTGTGATTTTGATGCGGCGTGCGCCCGCGTCGCGCAACTTACGCCGGAATGGACGCCGGGTTCAACGATGCAGTATCATTCGCGCTCGTGGGGATGGATTGTCGGCGGGTTGATTCGGCACGCGACCGGCACGCCCATAGGGCAGCTATTGCGCGACGAGATCACTGGCCCGCTGGGGACGGCTGGGGAGATGTTTTTTGGGATCACGGAGGAAGCCGACAAGCGCTATTCGGCGTTCGAGCCGCAGCCAACGCAGAGGGCCCAGATAACGACGGCCCCCAGTTCCCACGAACCACCCCCACCGACGGCGATTGACGCGCTTAAGCTGCCTCTAAACGATTTCGTGAATCTACCTCAGGTTCGTCGGTGCTGTATGCCAGCCGTGAACGGAATCATGTCAGCGCGTGCGATCGCCAAGCATTATGCTGCGCTGATCGGCGAGGTTGACGGTGTCCGCCTGGTGTCGTCAGAGCGGCTTGCGCTGGCGACGACGCGTGTTACGCGCGAGGGGACCACGCCGGAGTGCTTCGGACACGGGTTTGGACTTGGCTACTGCCTGAAGGGACCCGCCGGGGATATGGGGGCGTTCTTTGGCCACGGCGGCGCTGGCGGATCCGAGGGAATGGCGAACCGCCGCTTGGGGATGGCGCTGGGAATGGTTAAGAACCGGATGGACACGCATTCGAATGCGCCAGATCACACGAACCTGCTAATGATCCGTGCGATCTATGATGTACTTGGGCACGAGGGTGACGGCGGCTTTTACGGGGTGAAGGGCTAGCGTTTTGGGGCGCTCTGTGCGTGTACGAAGAATCTGCTTGACAAGCACCTTACTCTGTAATAGAATGGTGCATCATATATATGATGTACGGCTTTGGTCACGGTAGTCGGTACATCATATAGTTGAGGCTTTACTAATGCGAACGCCCTATAAGAAATCTACAGTTCGAGATGTTGCCTTGCTTGCGGGCGTGTCGCAGAGTGCGGTATCGCACTATATTAACGGGCGCGTCAGTGTCTGTTCTCCTGAGACGGCTCAGAGGATCAATAACGCGATCGCGGAGCTGCATTTTACGCCGGCTCGCGCACTTCGTCACCAGGGCCGCCAGGCGACTAACACCATCGGCGTTTGCGTGTCTCTGCCGACTGAAGACGAAGCGTCCTCGTCGTACACATATCTCCATCGATTTTGGAGCGGTGTGAGCACCGTGGTGGACGAGCGTTCGTATCGCATCATGCATTTTCCCCGCTCTATGCGCAATGCGGAATCGTGCAATCCATTCCTCGACGGTGGTATCGACGGGCTTCTCATTAGCTCAACGACTCATGACAAGCGGCTGGAAGTGCTGGCGGACGCCGGTTTGCCGACTGTTTGTGTGACGCGCTCGTCGAATCTGCCTGCTGGCTGCGGCTCCGTGGTAGTGAACGAGCGTGATGTTGCGTATCTCGCAATGTCGCACCTCTGGGAGCTTGGACACCGGCGAATTGGCTACTTTGGCGCTCCGATCGGTTCGGGTAGGTTCCTGGGTCCGATAGCGGAGGACGCGAACGATACGGCAATCAAGCGTCATAAATACTGGTGGCAGTGGCTGGCTGATCGTCGTGTCGATCCGACTGACCTCGATATTTTCGTGAAGGGCTACGATTATATCCCGCTGGATATTTGCCTTGAAGCAGCTGAACACTGGCTGACGATGCCGAATCCGCCCACTGCGATTTTCTGCGCGAGCGACCGGTTGGCGATGTCGATCATGACAGCGCTGAAGAGCCGCGGGCTTGAGATTCCGCGAGATATGTCTGTTGTTGGCATTGATAACGAGGGCACAAGCGCGGTGTACGATCCACCGCTGACATCGATTGAGGTACCAGTCTTTGAGACGGGTCGGCGCGCAGCTCAAATGCTCGTTGATATGGTGAATGGCAGCACAGGTTCGTGTCTTGAACTACCCGCACGGCAAATCATGATTCGGCAATCGACATGCCCGCCAGCAGGCAAGTAGCCGAGTAATCATTCAAGGAAGGATAATCGATTGAAAACTTATATGATGCGACGATCTAGCATAGGCTTTACTCTTATTGAGCTCCTCGTAGTTATCGCAATTATAGCGATTCTCGCTGCTATACTCTTTCCCGTATTCGCAACTGCTCGCGAAAAAGCACGGCAATCCAGCTGCGCCAGCAATGAGAAGCAAATAGGGCTCGCGATGCTGCAATACGCGCAGGACATGGATGAAGTACTGCCAGCAGGGGCGACAAACAATAGCGGTGGGGTAACAGCCTACTCGTGGGACATGCGGCTTAATCCCTACCTATGGAAGATCACTCCCGGTGGAAACGTCAACAGCGCCATCGTCTACCATTGCCCAAGCGACATTTCTAACAATAATGGCCAGCCTATCCGCAGCTATGCGATGACATCGGGCTACCGCAATTGCTGCTATGCTACCGGAGCGTCTGGTGGTGGTGACGGCAACCCGTGTCCGCTGTCGATCATTGGAGCACCGGCGCAGACGTTTATGGTCGCGGAACAGTGGTATAAACAGAGCATTCTCGGCAGCAATGCCGGAGCAGTTGTTAACAAAGCAACTACGACTGGTACCGACTGGGGTCAGGATAGGGATTTCCCGGGCCAGACTTTTCATTCGGGTGGCTGGAACTACCTGTACTGCGATGGCCATGTCAAATGGCTGAAGCCGGAATCCACTTGGCGAACCGCAGGTTTGACCTATCCAGTTACCGCGACGATCCCGAAGTACAATCCGAACTACGGAGTCTGGCTCAATTTTGTGCCCGCCAGCGGTACCGAAAATTGCCAAGGCACGGCTGCGCAGCCGTGCGGACCGTGGACTGTCGCGGACAACGACTGACGATCTTCGCATCCCTTCACCCCCATTGGCGCGCGTCGGGCTTTGACGCCTAGCGCGCGCCTATTTTGACCCCAGCTCACGGAAAGACCCATGAACTCACCCTTTCGCCTCGCGGCCCTCACTACGCTTGCCCTTGGCTTTGTTATCGCCGGATTTGCGCCTTTGTTCAGTGCGTCCGCCGCGACATTCACCGATGGCGGCATAGTCTCGTCGCCGGGCGGGCAGATCAGCGTCGGGCAGGGTGGGGCGATAGCGATCATGACGGCTACGGGCGACAGCTATGCGCTGACTATACCGACCATCGTGCGTGGCGGGCGGACGCACTGGACGGCGGGCGATTTGATCGGGCGTAAGGTGACCGTGGATGCGGCGAAGAAGGAGACGGTGTTCACGGCGACCATCGAGGACGCAGTACTTACCGAACCGATCCCGATTCGATACAGCATCGCGCTAACGCCGGAAGGCAAGGCGCGTATCACGTTGGCGTATGAGAGCAAAGAGCCGATCACCAAGCTGCTCTCGCTATGCGGCATCTTCTTTTACACGCACCGTGCCGAAATGATCGGAACACAGGTGACTGTTAACAGCGTGAGCGTCCCGATCACAGCCGGGCCGCCGCTTGACCATGCGGTGATGCTCACCACGGCAAAGGAGCCGCGCGACATTTTGTTCGCCAGCGATGATCCGTACCGCACCCTCTCAGTTCATATCGTTCAGGGCACCGACGTCGCAGTGCGGGACGAAAACGTGAAGTCGTGGCAAACGATGGGCATTCGCATCGTTCCCGTGGACAACCAGATCGTGATGGATATCGAGCTGCCCTCGAAGGCGAAGGCGTTGTCCCCGGAAACATATGCTGGGATCGACTTCTATGCGGCTGAACACATCCACATGCCGATGTACAGCCAGTCGCGCAACCTGATCCAGAACCCGAGTTTTGAGCAAGGCTTCCAATATTGGAATTTCGGCAACCTCGGGAGCGAAAAGGGCTATCGGTTTCCCGACAACTACTTGATTGAAACGGCGACGGTGAACAGCGGTAGGAAGTGCGTCAAGATCATCGGGGAAAAGGGCGAGCGGCCAGCACTGTTGTCGTCGTTCGCTATCCCTACAGAGGCTGGCAAGGAATACACAATCAGCTTCTTCGCGAAGGCCGACAAGCCCAATATCGGCCTGACGACGTGCATTTTCCCATCATCGTTCACTAATGGTCTTGCCTGGAAGGGCATCACGATTGGCACCGAATGGAAGCGGTACAACTACACGTTCAAAGCTCCTGCTGGCGCGGTTTCGATGCAGTTTGGCCTAAACGGCATGGTCGACGATTGCGCCGCTTATCTGGACGATGTTCAGCTTGAGAAGGGCCCAATGACCGACTTCACGCGGAAGCCTATCGAGATGGTGTTTGTGACCGACAAGCGTGACAACCTCTTCAAGCCCGGCGAGACTGTTCATGGACGGGTTGAGTTCAGCACATTGCCGAACGCGAGTGGCACGGCGTCGGTGACGATGCGCGACGCGATGGGGACGGTGATCACGCAGCGTGACGTGCCGTACAAGGCCGATGCGACCGGTGTTGCGACATCGCCGTTGCCTTGGGTTGAAAAGGCGGCGCGCGGTATCTACACGCTGGAGATAACCACGAAGCTTGCCGATGGAGGGACGGCTCGCGAATACGGCCGACTGGCGATCGCGCCGCCTGCGGATCCTGCGGTAAAGCACCACACACTGTTCGCGTGCGGCGGCATCTATGATCGCGGCGGCAGTTGGGAGCGGACATTAGCTCACCACGAGTACTTCGGTATCGGTTCGGCGATGAACTTCGACCCGAAGCCGCACTCGCTTCACGCGTTGATGACCAAACACCATGTTGTGAATGTGACGTCGATCTTCGACAGCGGCGATCACTTCGGCAACATCAACCTCAAGGATGGTTGGAGCGGCAATGAAGCCGACCTACCGATTATTGAAGCGGCAGCCTATGCGAAGGCCAAAGAGTACCCCGAGATCACGTATTGGAAGCTGGTGAACGAACCCGGTGGACGCCTGACCGCCGACCAGACCGTGATGAAGCAGTGGATTCGAGCGCTGACTGCTGCGTACAAGGGCATCAAGCGGGCGAACCCGACGGCGCATGTGCTGTCTATCGACCCGGCTAACATGCAGCCGAACGGTGGCACGGCGATGGTCGATAACTTCCTCACATGCGGCGGGGCCGAGATCTGCGACATCGTCGCTATCCACCCCTACCGCACTCGCCCCGAAGAGCCGGACATGGACGCCGACCTGGCGACGTTCCTCGCTATGCTGAAGCGTCACAACTTCAATGGTGAGGTGTGGTTCACCGAGGGCGGCGGACATCTGGCGATGCACAACCCGTCGTTTGCGCTCAATGTCCATCAGGCGCTTTCCGCAGAAGATAACGGCGGTTCGTGGCGTATCGGCGGCTTCACGTATGACATCGGAGATGGTGAGCGGTATGCGGCGGCGTACGCTATCCGCGCGTGGCTCGTCGGCCTGAAGTACGGCGACCGTGTGAAGCATCAGGTGGACTGGTACTACTTTACGGGCACCGTCGACTACGACCAAATCCCGGAGACACGCGGGGTGGCGCTCAATGCGCTCTCGACGACGCTTGGCGATGCTGACTTTGTTCGGGACATTTCGCTGAGCCAGGATGCGCGGTCGTACCTGTTCCGGGATGCGAAAAAACGACCAGTCGTGGCGATTTGGACGCACGACCTCAAACACGAAACCGCCATACTGCCGCCGTCGGTGCTGCACCTTGGCGCGCTAGCGAAGAGCGTGCAGATCGTCAACATGATGGGCACGCCGATTACGCCCGACAAGAACGGTGACCTGCCAGTGACGCCGTTCCCAATGTACATCACCGGCGAGCCGGGAAGCGACGCGAAGCTGGCGGCAGCGATTGAGGATGGGTTCGAGTCTACGAGCACGGGATCCGTGGTGGGCTATGCGCAGGTGAAGGACGCGTCGCATGTCGGCTACGAACTGCGCAACACGACTCGCAAAGCGATCACCGGCAAGCTGACTGTCTCGTCACCCGGGAAGCCTGCGGTCTCGTCGACTATCGAGGCTCTCCCAAACAAGACGACAGAAGTGCTGGCGCCATTCGCGACACCTACGACTGGTCTTGTATCCCAGGACGCGACTATCACGTGGACAGCGGATGGTGGCAAGGCGCCGCTCACGTTCCCTGCGCATATCGACGCACTTCGGTGCCCGAGTGTGACAGCCCCATTGGCCCTCGACGGCAACTTGGCGTCTTGGAAGGCTGCTGGGGCCAATGTGTTTGCGGTCCCGCAGCACGCGATGTCGTACAAGGCCTATCCCGTGAACCCGAAATACCCGGACACCATTCCTTGGGGAGGGGCGAGTGACTTGTCGGCGACGCTGGCGGTGGCCTATGCGCCGGGGACGTTGTACCTGGGTTTCGATATCACCGACGATGTATTTGCGCCAGCCGCGTCCGCAGACAAGGCGTGGATGGGCGACGGAATCCAGATCTACTTTGACGCGTGGTCAACAGGCCACTCGCAGCTTAAGATCGGCTTCGACGATGACGATCAGGAGCTCGACGTTTGGCCCAAGGGCGACGCCGTACAGGTGTACAGGTCGGTCGCACCGGCGACCCAAGTGGCGTTCACCAAACGCGGCGTTGTCGGTGCGATCAAGTCGAAGCTCACCAAGCGCGCGGGCGGTTATATCGTGCAGCTTGCAATACCGGAAGCGGAACTCGCGCCGCTTTCGTTGAAGGCGGGCGGCGTGTTCAACCTGTCGTTCATTATCAACGACAACGATGGCGAGTTCCGCAAGCGTGGATTGACGCTGACGCCGGAGGGGACGGAGCCGTACATGCACCCCGAGTTGTATCCTAGCGTTGTACTTGGGCCATAGGGCCGATTGTCTCATAAGCGTTCTTTTGGAACGCCAAACAACACACTCTAAGAGTGCTTGGCATTTTGCAGTTACTGGCGCTACGCTCGCGCAATTACCGCGCCCCCGGCATTACGTTGTTGTTTTCATGTCTGAGTCTCAAACTGGAAGTCAAATTCCTCCAGGTCGCCCTTTAGGAAGCCGCTCGAAGACTCGGGCTGAGGGGCTCCCTTCCGGAAGGAAGATGACTTCCAGTTCGAGCCTCAGACACCGGGTTATTGGCCGGATTAGGACACGAAGGTCCTTCGGACCTGTCGGAATATCTTAGAATCGGCTCCGTTTCTCAGGAGTTCCACGCTGGCATCACATAGCCCCCGGCGGCTATCTGCTCTGCGGAAAGGTCGGTGCGGTCGATGCGAAGCACAAAGCCCCACGCGAAGCCGGTGGTGAAATCCATGGCGCAGGTGATCTCGTGGGCGCCGCGTGTGAGCGACACGGGAACCGTATGTTCGTCGATGATGATCGGGTTCGTCCCGTTCACATCGGTATGCACCGCGGCTCCGTCCAGCCACAGACGGAATGGGCCGTCGTAGCCGAACCGTAGCCGAACGTCCATGTCTTCGGGCACATCGACCGTTGCAACAAAGAACGCGCGCCCTGTCGCCGACTTCCACTCGCCTATCATCGACACGAAAGGTCCCGCGACATGGCGAGGAGCGAGGCTGAGTTCCGCGAGATTCGGGTACTCCTGCTCGTCAATACTGCCCACCGCAGGAGTGAGGCCGCTCACCAGCCAATCGCACGCGTAGTCGCCCATGGCTTCCGATGGCGTGATGGTCACCGGGCCGAACACGGGCAGCGAAAAGCCGCGCGAGTCGGTGATGGTGCATGTCGGCGCAAGTCCGGCGCCGTACATGAGGCGGTACGCGCCTGCGTTCTCTTTGACGGCGCATTCGAGGCGAGCCGTGCTGCCGCTGAGCGTTGTCTTGTAGACGAGCGAGTAGACGTTCATATCGGCGTCGACGAGCGCAAACCCTTGCGGCTCGCCGACAGCCTGCAAGCCGCCGACGACGTGGTCGAACGTGACGTCGACGACCATGCTCCGGTGATCCCCCGGCACGTGAACGGCGCTGACGAACGACGGTGGAGGCGGCTCGGACACGTTGCCGAGTACGACGCGATCAGCAACGCGTGCGAAGCGCGCACCGAGACGCGCGCAACCGTGGCTGCTAATGTGGATGACATCCTCCAGCGGCAGATCGACAGTTGCGACGCAAGTCAGATTCTCGATAGTCTCTTGAAGCTTGTACTGCTGCGACTGGATTGAATTCCATCCGCGATGGTCCACGCCAAGCGCGAAGTAGCGACCCAGTTGAGCGATAATGAACGGCAGCCTGGGTTGGCCTAGATCGGCCCGAACCGCCGCAACGAATGTGGTCATGCGTGCCGTGTAAGCCGCCACATCCTCCGCGCTGCCGGTCTCGTTTTCGCCCTGGTACCATAGCACTCCGGCGACCGGTTGCCCGGTGGCTTGCACCACTCGCAGCATGGAACCGTAGTACGAGTCGCCGCCGAGATGCTTCTTGTCAGGCGACCAGTCCAACATGGACGTTCCGCCGTGTGCTGTGCAGAGAAGGCCTTGCGGCACGCCAGTCTTCTGCGCCATCTCCTTGCCGAAGAACACCCCTGGCCCAACACCGGCCGCCGTCTGCAGCCGCCGCATGCGTTCGACCGCGAGAGGCGGGTATTCGATCGGGTTGTGCGCCTTGTCTAGGGAGTCGAGGGTGACGTGCAGCGGGTCCTTGGCGACGCCCCACTGACCGTTCATGAAGAGCGCGCGCGCCAACGGGCTCGGTTCACCCGCGTTCGCGAGCAGGCCCACGCCTTCCATGTTGCTCTGGCCCGCGAGCAGCCAGACATCGCCGACAAAGATGTCATTGACAGTGACCGCATCGTCGCCGATCCGCAATTCACCATTGTACGGTCCGCCGGCGGGAATGCCGTCAATCGTGGCGCTGAAGCGGCCATTGGCCGCCGTCCCAACGACGCGCTGATGCCAGCCGGAAAGTGGTACGCCAAGGTCGAAGACGGTAACGACGACGTCGCCTGTCGCCGTAGTTAATCCCGTCAATGTGGCGGCCGCAGTCCCACTTGCCCGACGTTGCAGCACCTGGTCGCACACGAGGCCCTGTTCTATGTTCATTGTAAGTCCTATGGAAATCGCTGTCTGTGGAGCTAAGGCTTGTCACTCGTCACGATCAAATAGAGCTGGCGGACGGCTCCCAGGTGGTACGCAGCATGGGCGGCGTTTGCAATGGCGTCGGCTTGCAGGTAGGGTCCCGCCGCAAGGTCAACCGCGTCAAGCGTCTGCAGGAACGACGACACGCGCTCGTGAAGCGTCGCCTTTACCTCAGCCCACTCGCCCTCGGTGACCGTCTGCTTCTTCCAACTTCCCGGCCAATCACCTGGCAGTTCATTCCCGTTGAAGACGGCTATCGCAAGCTCGATGTAGTACGCCGTGTGGATCACATGCGCGGCGATGGTGTTGACGCCAGGTGCGACGGCCAACGAAGCCTGCGACGCGTCGAGGCGATCCAAAGTCTCGAAGAACGCTTCACCGGCCTGGACAAACCAAGTACCGTCGGCACCAGCGGCGAGGCCGCTAAACGCCTCCCCAAATATCGCCGCCACATCCTGCTTGAAAGTTCTCGCTGCCATTCGTAGTCTCCTGGGGACACTCTTACCCTATCCCGGGTACCAGATCTTACGCGGGTCATCGGCTTCCCGCTTGTAGTCAAACGATTCGTCCACCAATCGAGCAAGGTCATACTGGGGACGCCAGCCAAGAAGGAACTTCGCTTTCGTGTTGTCCAGCCATGTCGCGTGGTAATCGCTCGGGATGTCCACGGACGGCAACCCTCGCGTCGTGTGCAGGTACTCGGCGAGGTCGCGGTAGTCGACGGGCTCGTCCATGCAGATATTGAACGTTTCCTGGGTTGCCTTCGGGTTGTCGAGCGCCGCCATAATCGCGGACACGAGATCGTCGACATGCACGAAGTTGCGCTTCACGGGCTCGTTGTGGTGATCCAGAAGCACGGGAATCGCGCCGCTGCGCTGGTATTCGTCGGCAGCGTCCGCGCCGACAATATCGCGCCAAACGGGGCCGCCGAAAACGTCGGTGCCGAACGACAGCGTGTGCGCAAAGTCGTCCTTCTCCATGATCCACGGTGCGCGCAAGCAGCATCCGTTGAGGTCATACTGAATGTAGTACTGCTCCAGCATCACCTCTTCGAGCACCTTCGACAGCGCATAGCACCCGGGATAAGCCGAATGGCCCTGCTGCTCGGTAACGGGAATGGGGTGCGGGTAGACGAAGTGTCCGAGCGCCGCATCGCCGCCGATGAGGATGAACTGCTCGAAGAGATCGCTCGAACGCGCCTCCTCGAGCAGCCAGAACATCCCCTTCACGGTGACGTCCATCACCAGCTCCGGCGTTTCCTTGCACGTCGCCAGATGCAGCACATGCGTGACCCCATCCATGGCTTTGCGCACCACATCGCGATCGGCAAGCGAGCCTTTGATGGTCTCGACGCCGGGTTGCGGCAGGGTCCGGTTGTGGGTCACGGCGCGAACTGCGAACCCAGCGGCATGGGGCGAGTCGCAGAAGTGGTTCAAGAACGCCTGCCCCACTTTGCCCGTGGCACCGGTAACGAGCAGCCGCCGGGTGGGTTCACTCATTTAGCTTCGCTCCATTCGGGCATCTTCAGCGCGAGGCTTCCCTGAGCTTTCGAGACAGTCCGATAGGCTGCGCCGGAATCGAAGAACATGTCGGCGTTGAACAAGTGTGCTCGCTCGCCTTCGAGCAGCCCAGCCGCCTCCGCCCGCTCCAACAGCTCACCGTAGTTCGGATAGCTTGGCCATCGCACCCCCGCCTGGCAGTATGACGAGTCCGCGAAGTAGCGCGGCCGCGATTCGCCACCCGGCTTTTTGCGCCTGGCATGCCACACCGCCGAATGAACAACAATCGCTGTACCAGGAGGCACATTGTCGACTGTGATGCTGCCGGGAAGGTCTTCCTGGCCGAAGATGTTCATCGAGTTGCGATCAGCGACAGAATACTGCGACCCGGGAAGCACCAGCAGATCGCCCACTTCGCCGTTAAGCCCGTTGAGGTAGTAGAAAACGTGCACCATGATATGCGAACGGTTGGTTTGAGGGTGCTGTTCGTAATCCTGATGCCAATTGACACCCGGCGCGCCTGGGTCCTGACGCACTGCATGGAGGTGGTGGAACCCGAAATTCGGCCCCATGATGTCCTCCACTATCGCCATCATGCGCGGATGCCGTAGCAACTCGGCGAGAGCGGGAATCTCGAACACGAACTTGAGGTCCGGCGCAGGCTCGCCATTACGCTGGCGCTCGCGAATGCTGCCAAGCTCATCGATCGCTACTTTAAGCGTCGCGATTTCGTCGGGGCTGAAGAACGACTCAAAGATAAGGTAGCCATCCTTCGTGAATGCGTCTTTTTGAAGCTGGGTCAATGCTTCGCTCATAATCTGAGTCCCTTTTTCGGTCTGCGATTCTCAACTTTCCGAGGAGCACTTGAAGCTGCACGCCGCCTTGTCAACTGAATGCGCTGAATCGACGTTTTATGCAGCAGGCAAATACCATCCCCAGTCGCGTAACCAGTTCGGTTCTCGATTTTTATCTCCTCCCCTATTTTGAAAGATTTTTTGAAAGGAACGGCTCTTCGGCATTTCGGGTGAATGTTGATATAGGACGGCTCGGGCCGCCGTGGCCTTCTTTATGAAAGGGTGGCCACTGTCTGGATCGCATTTCGGTGGCTTGTTCGTTTGGAATCCTGCGTGCGTACGGTGTGATACGCCAGCCCCCGGTCGGTATCGCCGAACTAATGGGCACCGTGGAATGAATTCCCGGCTCCGCAGAGTAGTCCGTCCCCAGGGCGGGACTGGGCTGGGGTTTGGGGCGGTCAAAGCAGCCTTTGTCGAGAAGTCGGTAGTACGGGCGCGATTTCGAATCCAACACGCGTATCAAAAATGAACAAAGCTGTCGCCACCCTTTTATAGAAAAGGCCGCGCGGCCCGAGCGCTCCTAAACTCTTGCGACCTTTCGCTTCACCTACCCCGCCGCGCGCTTCACCGTCGCGCTATCTCCGCTCACCGCTGCTTCGCCGCCAACGGTCACAGTGCCGTCGAGCGCAACGATGTCGCTGTGCGACGGGCGGCGCAGGATCGCGCCGTAGCGGCCATCGAACAGGAAGTCATCGCCGCCGTGGCTAAACCCAGAGCGACCGAGGAAGATGGTGTCGTCGATGCCTTCGCCGGTCACACGCACCACCGTGCCGTCGCCCGGCAACAGCGACGCACTTATCGGGCCACGACGATTGTTCAGTGGCCGCAGCACCGCGACGTAGCGTGACACGCTCGGGGCACCGGTGAGCATCAGGTGGCGCATCGCGAAGCTATTCTCGGGCGTGCGGTGGTAGTCTAGGATCGGTACGCGCTCACGCGTCTCGGCAGCGAACTGCTGGTCGGGCAGGAGCACCTGTAGGTCAGTGCCGAAGCGCCCAGCAAAGAGGTAACCGTTGCGCCAGTCGCCGGTCTCGGAACCAGCGACGACCTGGAGGTGCCAGTGGGACTGGATAGCGTCGGGCAGGTTGAGCTCGTCGTGAACGATGACGTACTCGTCGCGCACCCAGATCACCGACCGCGAATCGGCCGGGTTCGGTTCTGCGAAGCGGTCATACGCTTTCTGCACCAGCGAGTGGTGGCAATCGTCGCTCAGGAACACCGGATCGCCGGGCGAGAGCGCTGCGGGATGGACACCCTGGACGAAATCGAGCACCGGCGTGGTTGCGAACCGCTCGACATGTCCCGGCGCTAGCGGCATATGGGTGGCGTGGAACGACAGCGTCGAGTGGCGCCATGTTTCCCCCGCCTCGCCGCCATCGTAGATCAATGGCTTCCCGTCGGCGAACAGGATGAAGCTGCCTTCGGTTCGATGGTATCGGTAGCCGCCAGGACCTTGCTTCAGCAACATGTAGAACTCGTCCGCCGTGCCAACACTGCCGCGGAAGATGCCGCCGAAGCCTTCCAGGCGCCGACTCGTCAGGGGTGTCGGGTTTAGTCCAGCAAGCGGGTCCAGTTCGCCCTCGCTGAGGGCGCAGAAGAGCAAGGGAGCGTTGCCGTAGTAGCCGCCGTCCCGCCCACCCTCGTGGAACGCCCACAGAAGCGTATCGGCGAATTCGGGGTCGCGCTTGCGGTAGAGCGTGCTCATGAGCGCGTAATAGTCCGGCACCCACGGGCCGATAAGTGCATGATCGCCCACGGGCGGGACTCGTCGCACCTTGAGCGTGAACGCGTACTGCTCGCTGGTGAGGCCGTCGCGCATCTCGTCGTACGAGCCGGGTGTCTTAGGCGTTAGGAGCAACACGCCCCAGCGCAGGTAGTCCTTAAAGCGCGGGATAGACGCCGAATCGTAGACGCCGTGCGCGAAGAGGTGGTACGCCAGGTTGGTGCGGCATTTCGATGCGTGCAGATAGTAGCACGCCGGGTTCTCATACCACTTACCGCTGCCGGGCGTGCAGTACACCTCCAGCGAACGCTCCATCAGTTCGGTGCAGTGGTCGATAAATCGCTGCGAATCGGGATGGCCGCGAAACGCGAGCCCAATGGCCCCCACAACATCCACCCGGTCCGACTCGAAATTGGCGTTCCTGCTGTTGAACTTCCAGTTCATGAAATCTGTTTCCATGTACAGGTGCGCCATGAGGATCAGGAATGATCGCACGAGCCGCTCTTCATCAGGCGTAAACACCCCGCTGGCCGCCACGAGGTCGTAGTCCTCGGCCCATTGAGTGATGGGCCGCGCGCCGACCGGGCTGTACATGTCGGAGTAGTCGCGCCCCAGTAGGGTCATCCGCGAGCGGACATGGGCGACGCTCACAAGTTCGCGCTTCTTGCGCCACGCGACAGCCGGATCGCCTTCGACCAGGAACCGAACGCCGGTGGCGGGTCCGAACGCTTTGCCGCTGCAGATGCGCTCCCAGAACGATGCGAACGATGGAATGTGGCGTTTGGCGCGTATCGCCTGGATGTTTTCGCGGCGCGCAACTACAGTCGGACGCACCACCGTGTCGGGTTCGTCGAGGTGCCAGCGCATGAACTCCTCAAGGCGCGGCGACGATGTCTTGTGCTGAACTGCGGATATCTCTTTGTAGGTGCCGTCATTGCGCGACAGGCTCGACGCGAGTATGCCCCACTGCCGGTCGCCGTTGAATAGGCCAAACCGGAAGAATACGTCCCCGGTCTCGTCAGTGTGCGCGGTGATCATGGAGATAGTCGAGCCGACCATCTCCGGGAACGGCCAATCCAGTTCGCGGTTCTCGGTGCCGTCGGCATTGATCGGTCCTTGACTGAGCCGTTCGAACTCACGGTCCACCCACTCGCCGCGGCGGATGGTGAAGACGCCAATGTAATCCTTGGACGCCAGGGTGCCGTCGGTCATCGCGTACCCGAAGCCCTGCGGCGGGATCCACCATGCCACCGACTCCTGCAGGCGGGCCAACTCCCGCTTCTCGGCGGCAAGCGTGCGCCAGTGCCGGTTGCCGTGTTCAGGTGTCCAGTGCAAGAAGCCGCGCCCGCCAGCGAACTCGCGCAGCGAGAAGTCGAATGAGGCACCGTCAACTGGCGGAGACGACTCCCGCACCAGCAGATACGCCTCGCCAGCATGCGCCGTGAGTTTCCAATGGTAGTCGCGTCCATCGGACAGCGTGTAGCGGATTGTGACCACGGTTTCCAGCGGCCCCGACCGCATCACACGGGTCTCGCGCGACGCGATGCCAGTGCCATCGGGCAGCACGAATCGCCCCTGTCCGCGCCAGACTCCATCTTCACCGCGCACAGACACCAAAGGCGGGACCGTCGCCACTTCTTTGTCCGCCACGCCCCATGCGATCCGAAACGCGGCGCGACCGGTGTCGATGACGGCGGTTCGGCCGTCGGGGTCGGGAACAGGCTTGAGATCCCGCGCTTCGTCGCTAGAATGCGGCTGGGCGACCTTCGGCGCGTAAACGGCCAGGCTCCTCTCCGAGAGCGGGTCGAGATGCGTGAATACCAGCACGTTGTCGAAACCAGCTGGCTGCCACGGAATCGGGTCCGTCGGATGCGCGGAGTCAAATACGAGCAGCTGCCCTTCCTGATTGCGGATGCCGTCGGGTATGGGCAGATGAACCGCCTGACGCGGGAATGTGAAGCAAAACGGATTCCGCATGCGGTGCGCACCGATGAGATCGAACACCACATCGCCCAGGGTGACCGTCGCGGGAAACGTGAATGCGGGCGGAACCGACGGCGCGCTCTGCCACTCGGTGATGGTCAGGTCATGCGTCGTATCGTCGCCAGCGGCGACATCGAAGCCCTGCGCCAGGAAGCGTGTGGAGATATCATGCGCCTTTGGATCGAGCACAACGGCCATGAACTCCTGACGACCCGCTGGCACATCATCAAACCGGTACCAGCCATCGGGCTCGGTCACGGTAGAGACGGTGACCACGTGGCTAGCCACCGGCTCAAAATGCATGCCGAACGACATGTAGTCGACGGGCGGCGCGGTATCGATCCCTTCGTCGAGCCCGAGCACCAGCTTCACGCCAGCGGCAGGCGTGCCGTCGTCAAAGCGGACAATCCCTGTCAGCGCCCCAGTCGGCAGAAGCGCCGGGAGCGCGGCGACAGTGGGGGCGTCTGCTGCGGTTGCGCCAAGCTGATCCACCCAGGTGACGCGTCCATGCGCCTTAAGCGACGCGGCGACAAGGGAGCGTTGGGCATCGGATACGATGAGTTCCATGGCGGCGCGGAACGACTCATCGGCAAGCTTGGTGAGTTTCACAACGTACTCTTCGAGCGTGTAGCCCTCATACCGCTCCGCCGACTCCCGGTAAAAGCCTTCATTGGTGAGCAGGTGGTAGTCTTCGGCGAGACACAGCGACCGCGCGAACCGTTCGGCGTCGCTGGACGCATCCAGATCATCGAGCACGAGCGTTGCCGCCTGGAAGTCCCCCAGCGCTCGGTACGCGTCGTGGAGTTGCATCAGGATCACATTGCGCTCTGGCGTTTCGGTGTGCGCGAGAGCATCGATGCAGAGGCGGCGCGCAGTCTCGAAGCGGTGGTGCGACAGGGCGGCGTGGATGGTGTCGGGCATGGTGACCTACTCTCAACGTGCCGGTGGCATCGATGCCACAATATCGTAATTCTACGGCACTTACTGTATCAATAGGATTAGCCGCAATGTGCCGAATTCCTGCGCAAGTTTTTTTGGGGGAATAGGAGAGGGAGAGAAGAGAAAGACCTCACCCCCGACCCCTCTCCTAAGATAAGGCGAGGGGAGTCAGAAATGGCGGATAC
This sequence comes from Capsulimonadaceae bacterium, assembly GCA_036504535.1. Taxonomy (GTDB): domain Bacteria; phylum Armatimonadota; class Armatimonadia; order Armatimonadales; family Capsulimonadaceae; genus JARLGU01. The sequence continues at coordinate 34,299 of DASXUY010000036.1, read as the reverse complement.
CTTCGTTAGGATCTGGTTCCCCCTCTCCTTATCTTAGGAGAGGGGTTAGGGGGTGAGGTCTTTTCAACGCCACCCTTCACTCCAGCCGCTCGGCCTTGTCGGAAGCGCTGGTGGCTCCGAAAGGCTGGCGGGTGGTGGAACGGCGTGGGTTACTCGGTCGGTGGGATCTCGCCGCGGCTCAGGTATTCGATTTCGCGACGTGTTATGCGTCCCCCAACGGGTCCCGCTGGGTTAAGCACAACCCCATCTGCATCGCTGCTAAGAACCAGGTCAAAGAACAGCTTTGGCGGCGCCACAAGGATATCAGTTGCGGACTTATCCCATTTGCGCAGAGCGTTTGGATCTGAGCAAGCGACAATGAGGCGGTGTCCATCTTCGACGAGCATCGCAACGCTTGTTCCGCTCCCGCTGCCCGTATCTTTCAGGGAAAACGATGTCCGCAGCAGTATCCGGTAAACTGCCTCCCGATTTTCACGGTTGTCATCTTCCACAACCGCGTTGAGTGCAGCTTCGAGTTCGGGGTCGTAGAGGTGTCGGTCGGTGCCATCAAACCACTCGTGATCCGTATCGGTGTCGTTTGTGAGCGGAGCCGCCAGGGCAATCTGTTCGGCTGCGAAGTTGGCGACCTTGTCAAAAATGGTCTTAGCTTTTCCTGAAAACTGACCTTCTCCTACCCGACAAGCGCAACCATAGTATTTAAAACACGATCGCATCCGCTTAGCTACTTTTTCAGAGCGGGAAGCCGCCAGAGCTTCGAGGTCTCGAGGGATGATTGCTATGACCGATAGACCATTGTCTTTCTGAAGCGTCACCGCAGCTATATGCTTCCAGGGTATCACGCCAATGCGCGATACGGAAATACCGTCCGTATCGAAAACAAGGACAGGCTCATTGTTGATCGCCTGCCTGACTCCCAACATAGCAAAAGCCGTGAACAGCACCCCGCCCACAATCCAACCATAGTCGTGCTGGAGTCTGGATATCCAGCCAGCATATTCGTCCACCTGACCAAAGTGCGACGCTACACTAAGCACAGCGAACGCAGCAAACAGAACGATAATTTTAATTGCCCCGAAGCGATCGGCAGGGACGACAAGAAAGGGTGCTGGCTTGTTGGGTTCTATCACGGCAGGTCTCACAATGAATAGGTTTATTAGTACGTTCCTCTGCTAATCACCAAATTCCTTCCGTGTGTGTTACCTTATCCTCCCATCCGCTCGGCCCAGTCGATGCCGTAATAGCCGCGCAGCACATCATACAGGTCTGGCATCTTTTCCCGCATCGCGACAGGCTTTTCGTAGTAGCACTCGGTGCAGACGGCGAAAAATTCAGCGGCGTTGGTGGCTCCGTAGGGCTGCAGGATGGTGTGGCGGTGGTGGGTCACATCCTCGACCAGCATTTCGAACGCGGCCGACATCACCGCCGCCCAGCGGTCCACATCCGAACGCTTCCGTAGGTACGGAACGCCGTCGGAGTAGCCATCGCGGAAGTCGAGTTTGTGTGCGAACTCGTGGAAGACCAGATTGTGGCCATCGGTCAGACTCTGCCCACCGGCGACGACATCTTCCCACGACAGCACCACGGGGCCAATCCCATGCGCTTCGCCGAGGCGCGGGTCGGTATCGTTGGATGTTGGGTCGAGCACGGTCACGCCGCGACGCAGATGGACTGGCACGTTGGGCATCTGGTAGGCAGTCGGGTAGACGAGGATAGTTTCGACGTTGGGGAACGAGTCGTGCTGCTCGAATCCGACCGTTAGCAGACACGCGAGCGCGCTCACCGTGACTTTCACCTCATCGGTGATCTCAAACCCGAGCGCACCCTCCCAATACTTATCGCCCATGAACACGCGCAAATCGTCCCGAAGTCGCGCCTGCTCGGCGGGCGTGAGCAACGCGTACAGCTTGACGTTAGCGTCGAGAAAACCCGTCCACGCGTCGGGAAACGGCTGCGACGCAGCGTCGGCGAGGCGCGATCGAAACGGCCATGGCAACTTCATGTCGTATTATGGCACGCGGGGGCGTGGCGAGTATCGAGAAGGGCTCGGCCTCGGATTCTAAGACGAGGCGAATAGGGACCCACATAATTGAATGCACCTACTGATCCGCACATACAACGACGCAATAATAGGTTTACACCCGGCCGCAATCCTATGGGTCGGAGACCCTATCTTCAATCATTAGCCGCGTACTTTAGTGCGTGGTGGCATTGGCCATAGATAATATGTACGGGTCAATTTCGATTCTTTCATATTTAGCCATCACTCCGCGGGCGCCACTTCCCGCTTCGCCTCGCCAGCGGCGATTTCGTCGTCGCGGTGCGACAGCATCGCTTTGCTTGCGACGAGGGCGGAGACGGCTATGAGGACCGCGCCGAGGGCGAACGGCGCGGCGGGCATCTGGATCGGCGCAGTGGGCGACGTGAAGTAGCCGAAAACCCAGGTTGCGATCAGTGGTCCCACTATTCCTGTGAGGCTCTGAATGCTCGTTAGCGCGCCCTGAAGCGCACCTTGCTCATTCGCCTGAAACTGCTTCGAGAGCATACTTTGAAGCGCGGGACCCGAAATGCCTCCAAGGCACCAGAACACCAGGACCACGAGCACCATCCAGCTCTTCGTTGCGAGTACGAAGCCGAGGAAACCCAGGAAGTTGACAAGATAGCCGACGATAACAGAGCGACGCTCCCCAAGACGCGGAATAATGAGGCGAGTCAAACCGCCCTGGACCAGCCCCGAGCACAGGCCGATCAACGCCAGCGAGAGGCCGTTATCGAGCGGGCTCCAGTGGTACCGCGCGGTTGTGAAAAGCACCCAGGTCGACTGCAGGCTGTTTTGCGCCAAGGCGGTCAACGCCATCGCGGCGGCCATGACAGCTACCCACGGGAAACGAAGCAGGATGACGAGACCCTTTGCCGGGTTTAGCGATGACGCGTCGATGGCGCGACGGTCCTTAGGCTGCAGGGATTCGGGAAACACGAACAGGCCAAACAGGAAGTTCGCGAGGCTTAGCGCAGCCGCCGCCCAAAAGGGGGCGCGCTCGGACACGGTGGCCAGCAAACCGCCAGCCGCTGGCCCGAGGATAAAGCCGACCCCGAACGCCGCCCCAATCAACCCGAAGCTCTGCGCGCGCTTCTCCGGCGGGGAGACATCGGCGATGTACGCGCTGCCCACCGTGAAACTGGCCCCGGTCATTCCCGCAAGGATTCGCCCAACAAAAAGCCACCCCATCGAGTTCGCGAGAGCCATGATCACATAATCAAAGATGGTCACGAACAGCGCAATCAGCAATACCGGACGCCGCCCGTAGCGGTCGCTGAGCGCCCCGAGAATCGGCGAGAAGAGGAACTGCGCCAGCCCAAACGACGCTAGCAGCAAGCCAAACTCATGCGCACCGCGTTCCGGCCCACCCGTGGTGAGCGTTTTGACGAGACCTGGTAGCACCGGGATAATCAGCCCGAATCCGAGAATATCGATGACGAGGGTGATGAAGATAAAGACGATGGCTGGCTTGCGGTTACTCACGCGGCGTACTCCAGGACAAAATGGCGTTGTGGATTATAACACCTGTCGCGGGGATTCGTTGCCGTGGTGGGAGCGAGAAGTGGGATATACTTATCGGTTATGGTGGCGGTTGTCTGAACTGTGATTTATTTGATTATTTGATTGGCATGATTGTTGGAGCGAGCGTCAGGCTCATCTATCATGCCAATCATTCAATCAGACAGACCACAGTTCAGACAAGGTCTGCCTACGCCTCCGCCAGCTTGATGAACCGGTTCGCGATCACGAGGGCGGGGTCGAGGGGGACGTCGGCGCGTTCAACGTCAACGGGGATTGAGATCGGCTTGACGGTCCGCAGCGTCTTCCCCGCGAACTGCGGAAGGTAGGCTGACTGAGCGTCGAGCATTTCGGCGGTCATGTCGCGGATCTGCTGCAGGGTCAGAACGGCGCTGGCGAGTGGGTCGAGAGCTACTGCCTGAACCACCATCTCCGGGTCGCCGGTGAAGCTGGCTTCGACGGTGAGGCCCTGGACGTTGACATTGGTCATATTCAGCGCGGCGCACTGCATTGGCAGGTTGCCGACATTGGTCGGATGCAGGCCCATGCGGTCGACATAGATCGGCACTTCGACGCAGCATCCGTCGGGCAGGTTTTTGATATAGCCGTCGTTGCGGATATTGCCGTTGAGCCGAAACACCTCGCCAGTTTCCAGCGCTTCGATAATATGCGAGCAGTATTCGGCGCTGCGCGGCCCGAGTTTAGTCGACTCGATGGACAGCGGGTCTGTGCGAGAGAATTTGTCCGCCAACATGACACAGTATTTGTAGTACGCGCCGCTTTCGCCGCCGAATGCAGGCTCGTCGCAGTAGGTGTCAAGCGCGTCCTGGTTCTTGCGGAAGTACGGCAGGTATTCGGACAGGTGGCCCGTGCTTTCGGTCATAAAATAGCCAAAATGGCGCATCACTTCAGCGCGGACCTTCTCGTTGACGTAGTAGCCAGGCTGCTCGAACCGTTCCTTCAGCAGCGGGTATAGGTCGCGCCCCTCGTGTTCGAGGCGCAGGAACCACGCCATATGGTTGATCCCCGCGGCGACAAAGTCGATCTGTTCCTTCGGGACCCCGACATAGCTGCCGATAAGATCCATCGTTGTCTGCACACCGTGGCACAGACCCACAAAGCGCAACCCGGGCACCTTGCCGAGCGCCCAGCAGCACATCGCCATCGGGTTGGCGTAGTTGAACAGCACGGCGTTGGGGCACAATTCCTGCATGTCCCTCGCGATGTCTAGGAGCGCCGGAATATGGCGCAGAGCGCGGAAGATACCGCCCGGCCCCATCGTATCGCCGATACACTGATCGACACCGTACTTGAGGGGGATCTCGTAGTCCTGCCGGAACTCTTCGAGCCCGCCGGCCTGGATCATCACGACCACATAGTCGGCATCACGCAGCGCTTCCCTGCGGTCCGTGGTCGCGATCGCCGTCGCATCGATACCGTTGTCGGCGATCATCCGCTCGACAAACGCGTGCATCTTATCCAGCCGCCGGTGGGTCGGCGCCATGAGCCGGTATTCGCTGCCCGCAAGCGCAGGCGTCCCGAGAAAGTCAGACATGAGCGTCTTGCAGAAGACAAGGCTACCTGCGCCGATCATTGCTATTTTTGCCATATGAACCCCGGCGCGTGCCGCGCCACCCCACGAGTGGGGTTATGATGAGCAAGTGCCTCTTGGCTACTTGCAGTTACTATTAGGAATTTAGAGACCCCGACGCGTGTCTCGCCAAGGACTTATAGATACTCTCCGGAATCTGAAAGCACCTGCAACCAGCTACGAGGAACCCGCTCATCAATAACCCCACTCGTGGGGTGACGAGCCTAAGCGAGTCGGGGTAATCTTATAATCCTTCATTATAGAATATATGTAAGCCATCCTTGCCAGGAGCCACAAGATCAAGGCGGCCAGTGCCCCGCAGATCAGCCAGCCAGAAGAAGATGCCGCAGCCAGCGCCTTCTCCGTGTGGGCCGTATGAGATCACTTGCTTGCTGAACGACTCGCCGTTCCATTTGAAGTAGTAGATACCGAGATCGTCTGCTTCGCCTGCTTCGTTGCCATTGTGCGCGCGGTGGCGCTTGCCGGTGACGAGTTCCGGCTGGCCGTCGCCGTCGATATCGGCCCACTGGAGGTCGTGGTATTGGGCGTTGAACGGGTCGATCGGGTGCTCGATCCAGGATCGATCGCCGATGGCGTCGATACGCTGCTCGAACCACCGCAGGCCGTAGCTGTGAGCGGAGCCGACGATGATATCGTTGATACCGTCGCCGTTGACGTCGACCACGAGGATAGGCACGCTGCCGTCCCAGCCAAAATTGAAGTGGGGGTGGAATGTCCACTCGCCGGTGAACGGATCATCGGGCGCTTCCAACCAGCCGTCGCGCAGCACGAAGTCGCCGCGCCCGTTGCCGGTGATGTCGCCGAATCCGAGCCCGTGGCCCTGAGCGCGCTCGAAGATGGTGTGCGCTTCGAACTGGCCAGTACCGCGTCCAGCTATGTCAAAGATGAGCTTATAAACGACGAGAGGCCCATTAGGCGTGTTCGGGACGATCTCAGGAACCCCGTCGCCGTCAACGTCCCATGCGCGGGTGGTCTCGATGTTGCTGGTCTTCGCGATCACGTGCTCGGTCCAATCGCCGCCCGCCGCGCCGGGGTTCTGACGCCACCGAAGCGTCTCGCCCCACCAGCCACCGGTGACAATATCGGGGTATCCGTCGCCGTCGATGTCCAGCGGGATAGCGGAGAAATCGTCGTAGTACTCGCCGCACCGGGCGACGTCGCAGATGCGGTGCCGCTTGACGAAATCGGGGCCCTGGTACCAGAAGCCGCCAGAGACGATGTCGAGAACACCGTCGTTGTTGACGTCGCACACCGACGCCGCTTCGAAGCTCTCGCCAGCTATCAATACTTTGTGGAATTTGATTGGCATTTTGTATAGGAGCCCTCTCAGGCCGGGCGGGCCATTTTTGTATCTTCGCTGCGCGAAGGGTGTTATCCTTGTTAGGAAGACCTCATCCCTAGCCCTTCCCCTACGATAAGGGGAAGGGAACCAGAATCTGACCCCCCTCTCCTTATCGTAGGAGAGGGGCTGGGGGTGAGGTCTTACCTTACGAGGTCACAATACTGCCGCGCGTTTTGCAGGTCGAGCAGAGCTTCCTGCGCTGTGCACATGGGCGGGATTTCGCCGCGTACAGCGCTGACGAAGTTGACGGCTTGCTGGTACATGGCGTGGTTCCAAGGCAGCGTTGGCGATGTCAGCGTGGGGGTTTCGCCGTGGCCGGGGTCGCGGTAGACTTCGACGCGGCCGGGGCGGTTCGATGTGAGCGGTGCGGGCAGTTCGATACGGATCCAGCCGCGCTCAAAGGCGACAAATGCCGACTCTTGCCAGTCAATGCTGGTTTTGAACGGCGACATTTCGATGACGCCGGGAACGCCGCTGTTGCTTTGCGCCGCGAGAAGGACACCGGTCGGGTCGGCGTAGGTCACCGTGTATGGTTCGCCAAAGAGGTGGCGTAGCAGGTTGATCTGGTGGATGTAATAGTTCACGAAGCTGATGTACGCGGGATCAGCGTTCACACCGGCGTCCGCGGGGACGTTTGGCGAGGGGTCGTCGGTGCGAATGCAGACTTCGCGGAAACCGTTGGCGGTCCAGTCGCCCTCGGGCATCACGAGGCGCACATACTTAAGCGGTCCAAGCTCGCCGGTCGCGCGCAGCCGGTCGATCTCGGCTTTGGCGTACATGGTCGCCGGGTCGCTGCGTTTGTGGTAACCCACCATGTGCCACGATTTGCTGCTCGCGAGCGTGGATAGGATCTGTTCGGCAACGGCGACGGACCCCGCGAGCGGCTTCTCGGTGAAGACTGGCACTCCAGCGGCATAGAGCGGCGGGACAATGGAACCGTGGTGGGTGAACGGTTGGGAGGCGACGATGGCGTCGAGCTTTTCAGCGTTGAGCATAGCTGCGGCGTCGGGGTAAGTATTCGCGATGCCATACCGGCGTGCGACCGCTTCTCGGAGTTTGGGGCGAAGTTCGGCAATAGCGACTACCTCGCACCCCGGAACCGCGACATAGTTGCGCAAGTGGGCTGCCTGGCCCATATTGCCGACACCGGCGAACCCGATTCGTACTGTTTCTGACATATGGAGTACCTATCTACTGAGGGCTTCGAATATGGGACTATTGTACAGAAGCCTTCGAAGATACGCCATGCATACAAAGACAGGAAACATGCACGAATCGCCAACCATGTCAGGCCAAGTTAGCCCCGGTTCCGCCGTCCGGTGTGGTCGCAGCTTCGATGGCTTCGATCTGTTCGACGGTGCCGATGACGATTAACTCGTCGCCCGCTTCGAGGCGGTAGTCGCCGCGCGGGTTCGCGTGCAGCTGTACGCCTGGGCGGCGGACTGCGAGCAGCGTGACGCCGTAGATCTCGCCGAGGTCGATCTCGGCGACCGTGCGTGCGTTAAGCGGCGATGACGGGTTGAGCGTAACGATGCCGATCTCAATTGGCAGCTTGTCGCTATGCATCAGGAGGTCAAGGAACTCGAAAATGCCGGGCTTCGTGACAGCCGTCGCGATCCGGTGTCCGCCAAGGATATAGGGCGACATCACCTTATCGGCGCCGGCGCGACGCAACTTGTCTTCGTTCTCTTCGAGAATGGAGCGGGCGACGATGTAGAGATTCGGATTGAGCACACGCGCGGTGAGAACGATGAACACGTTCGCTTCATCCGTAGACGCTACCGAGATCAAACCTTTGGCGCGTTTGATGCCCGCCTTGATCAGGACATCGTCCTGGCTGGCGTTGCCGACCACGTGTGGCAGGTTGGCCTCCTGCAGCTTGGGAAGCTGCTCGGGGTTGTCTTCGACGACAACGAACGGCACCGATTGGCGTAGGAAGTCCTTGACGACCTGCTGGCCCATACGGCCATAGCCACAAACGACTATGTGGCCGGTAATCTGCTCAATAAGCTTGTCCATAGTTTCCCTCGCGATCCTATCTTCAGTCACGAATAACATGTCGACCGCTTGAATAGCCGAGTCCTCGAACGGAACAAGTAGGAGTCCTGGCGATGTGTCCAGTAGCACCTGCCCCTCGTCTCGGGTCCGAGCGGTGAACGCGAAATTGCCAGCGTACCCTGCGTGGCGCAGCGAGCGCACCAGGGCGATGTTGCTCTGTTGGTCGCGGACAGCGCTCACGACCCAGCGGGCGGTTAGGAGCGGCAAAGTTGCCGCGAAGTCAGGGTCTTGCACGTCGCCGAACACGGCACTCCACCCTCGCCCTGTCCACGCCCCCACAGCCTGCGGGTCAAAGTCGACGCCAAGGACGGAGCGTCCGCGTGCTTGCAGGTTCTCGGCGATATTGCTGCCATACGGACCGATACCGACGAGAATGATATCGGCGTGCCCTTGCTCGCCGCCTGCGGCATCGTCCTCGCGGTGCCGCGGACTGCGGTCAAGCGAGGACAGGAACGGCGCTGAACGGTCGTAGATGCGCTGTGAATGCTCGATCAGGTAGCTTGACAGGCCGATGGTGACAAGGCCGACGAGCGTCACCACGCCAACGGTCCCGCCGACGACGTGGCCTGCTGCTGCGCCCATGGCCATCAGAATGAGCGAAAACTCGCTGATCTGGGCCAGGTAGAGGCCGACCATGAAGCCTGTGCGCGGACGGTAACCCATCCGTGTCATGATCACGGTAACTAGGCCGGGCTTAACGAACAAGACGAAGGCGATCAGGACAAGTGACTGGCCGATTTGGGCGCCCATCGAAGAAACGTCGAGTTGGCTGCCCATCTCGATGAAGAAGAAGAGCAGCAAGAAGTCGCGCAGGCTGGCTAGCTTAGCGGCGAGGATGTCGCGATAGGGTGTCGACGCCAGCGATATACCGGCAAGGAACGCGCCTACCTCTTTGCCAAACCCCATGAGTTCGCCAAGCAGCGCCAGGATAAGCGCCCATGCGATGCTTATCAGCACCAGGAGTTCAGTCGAGCGGGAGAGAAACGGGAGGATACGCGGCAGCACGAAAACGGTCACAGCCCAGACGCCGCCCAGGAACGCCGCCCCGTTCGCTACGATCAGGAGCGCGTGCAGCACGGGATGGGTGGTGACCGTTCCGGACACGGCAGACAGCGCGATCATCGCGAGCACGACGACAAGGTCTTGTACGATCAGCACACCGAGTGTGAGGCGTCCCTGGAGCGACTCGGTTTCCTGCTTGTCGGATAGCAGTTTGACGATGATGATAGTCGAGGACAAGGTTAACGCAAGCGCCACATAGAGCGCGCTTACTGGGGACAGTCCGAGGGCGAGTACGAGAATGAAACCGAGCGCCAACGTCACGGCAACCTGAGCTAGCCCGGCTTTCACAGCGACCATGCCCATGGTGCGAATGATGTGCAGGTCGAGCTTGAGACCGACCACAAACAGGAGCAGGGCAAGGCCCATTTCGGCGAGCACGTGTATCTGGTCCGACGACTTTATCCAGTGCAACCCCGATGGCCCGGCCAGAATCCCGACTGCGATGAACCCGACGACTAGCGGCTGCCGTAGACGAGCCGCCATCGCGCCGACGAGTGCGGCGACGACGAGAAGGAGCACAAACTCACTGAATGCGTCGTGTATGTTGAAGGGCATGGGTCTAACGATGGCGTGGAAACCGTTGCTCGCCGTAGCAAAGATGGCAATTTCCAAGGCTACGGTCATGGTACCTTATCCAGAAATCGACACAATTGCGTACGCCAGTAATAGGGCACGGGTGGAGTCGTTATGCAGCAAACGCAAATTTGCAGTATTCGTAATCTACTTGCCAAAATCCCATGTGACGTTTCGCTATAATGGACCATGCAGCTTGCAAACCAACCAATGCACGGATCGCCATCGCAGGTCATCGAATTCTGTGGCGGTGGAGCCTATGCGGCTGCTCGTGGCAACGACTTTCCGCGACACAAGCACTCGGTCTGGGAGCTTGTCTATTACCGAAGTGGGCATATTCGCTGTACTGTTGGGGATGCAGAATATGCCGGAGTGCCTGGGCTGCTTCTAGTCACGCCTCCGGGAACCCTGCATTCCGAAACAGCATCTACGGCGTACAGCAACTTCTTCGTTTCGCTACGCGCTCCTGCCGACGTAGCATGGCCAACCGCCATCCGCGACGAGCCAGCCCTTGGGTTCAGTGCGCTGTTCGCGTCCATCGTCCGCGAATTGAGTGGGACGCGTCCGCATCGCGAGCACATGCTGACGTTGCTGGCCGCGCAATTGGCCGTGATGCTTGAGCGCGCCGCACTGACCGAGGCAGCGACGCCGGCAGAAGCCATTGTTGCGCGGGCCGAAGCCCTTATCCACGAACGCTGCCATGATGCGCTGCGCATCGCAGATGTGGCAAAGGAAGTCGGGTGCTCGACATCGTCGTTACGGGCGCATTTTGCGGCGCTTCGGCAGACGAGTCCGCAGGCGTACCTACGTGATGCGCGTCTTGCGAATGCAATGGCGTTCGTTCACAACTCGACGCTCACCTTGGAAGCAATCGCCGAGCGATGTGGCTACGACTCAGCGAGCCACCTTTCACGCTCAATCAAGGCGGCTACCGGCGACAGTCCTGGGAAGCTGAGACCAAACCGCTTCTCGACTCCGCAAAGCTCCAGCAAGGTATAATCGACATAACGAACTGCGTCCAAGGATAACGGCAATAATGGCTGACGACCCGCAAAGCGCACTGAAACATGTTGCAGCTGAAGATCTACCCGATGTTGTTCGGATCGCATCTGAGCTCTACTCGCGGGAATCCGAGCGAGATAGCGTGCGGGACTCGACAGTTGCTGCGGCGATGGAGATGGATATCCCGCTCGCATATATGGAGCGCGCGGCGGTTATCGCGCAGCAAGAGCGAATCGACAAAGCCATCGCTCAGCGACGCAAGCGGACAGCGGCCGCGATTGCTGCCTGCGCAGTGGTTGGCGCTGCGATCGCAGGTGGTGTCAAGGTTGCCGTTTCACCCAACACCAATCCTCCAGCTCCAATTGTTTGGTCGGTCGGCGGCAGCGTTGATAAATGGACGCCGAACCTCAGCCCGGGCTCGCAAGCGACCCTGACAACGCGCCGTGAGGAATCGCGCGGCACGGTTGCGGTGGTCAACGTCACCCAGTTTTCGCCAACTACCAAGAGCAGCGGTTACTTTGTGAACCTGGACACTCGATCACTCCCATCGGACATATCGCGCTATCGCGAACTGCGCGCGACGGTCAAGGGGAATGGACTATCGCACATTCGGTTTGCGTTCGAGAACGGTAACGAACGATGGAAGACCGATGTGCTGGCCGTTCCAGCGCAATGGGGCAGCGAACTGCGCGTTCCGCTTGACTCAACTGGGCTGGATTACCAGCAGCGCTCCGGAGGCGTGTGGCACACGGAAAGATTCAAGCCTCTCGACAAAGCGGCAAAGCTATCGGTGAAGTTAGGCGACACGGTCAATCCTTCGGATTCGCGTGGCGAGGTAGCCATTGATACGATCAAAATCGACTAGTGCCTCGACCGGTTCCGGATGGATCTTACGAGCCGGTACGGACGCAGGCGCAACACTTGAAAGCGTTGTCGGCGAGACGAACGCATTCTGGCGCGGTGCGGATGTGAGCCTGGCAGTAACTGGCGACGCAATCGAGGCGACAGGCGTCAATGCACAGGCGACTATGGTTTCGATCCCTCGAAGCGACGGCTCGAATTCCGTTGAGGTGAACGTCGAAGCAGGAACCGCGACGTTGTCAAGCGATGTCTTCGGCCTGCATCCCATTTATCACACCCGCCAACACGGAGCCGACTGGTATGCGTCGGATCTGCGCCTCCTGATGCGCCTTCGACCATCCTGGCGTATGGACGCCCTTGGTCTGCACTCCTACCTCAGCTGTTCGCATACAGTGCCACCAAACACGCTTGTGTGCGGGATTTCGGTTCTGGAACCGGGCAGCGATGTCCAGATAGCACCCGGTGCTGCAACTGTAACAAGGCATGGCGGATGGAGTGGCATCAAGGTGCGCGCTGAGACGGAAGACGCGGCTGTCAAACGCTTGCGGTCGATTTTGTCGGAGTCGATAGCGCGTCGAGTAAGCGGTCGCGACGACGTTGGCGTATATCTGTCAGGTGGGCTTGATAGTAGCCTCATCGCTGCTATGCTATGCGAGGCGGGAGTGCGGCCGCGACTGTATACGCTCGATTTTGGAGCGCCATTCAATGAGGAAGTTGCCTTTGCTCATGCGGTCGCTCAGCATTTAGGGCTTTCGGTCACCGTCGTGCGTGCAACCAAAAAGGATATACGTCGCGAACTGCCAACTACGGCATCGGCCCTGCATCAGCCGTTTGGCGATGCCGTAACAGTTCCGTTGCGATTGCTTGGTGCAGCTGCATCGCGCGACGTTAGCGTTGTGTTCAACGGCGAGGGTGGCGACCAGCTGTTTGGCGGCTGGGCGAACAAGCCGATGCTGGCCGCCGAGTTGTACGGCGTCGACGGTTACGACCGTGACGCGGAATATTTGAAGACGTTTCACCGGTTTCTGGATCATGGCCACGCGCTTTACTCACCGGAAGCATTGGCGAGTATTTCAGGCTGCGACGAGCGGGCTTGGGTGCACGATGCGCTGAACCAAGACGCGGATTATTGCCTCCTCCATCGATTGCGTGCGGCGAACTTGCGGCTGAAAGGCGCGCTCAACATAGCGCCACGATTCTCGCAAATTGCATCGTCACACGGGCTTGAGGTAGAAGCGCCGTTTCTTGATAAAGAACTGGCGGAATGGTCGTTCACTCTTCCGCCCGACTACCTGCTCAAATCAAATTGCGAAAAGTACCTTTTGAAGCGGGTAGCTGAGACCTACTTGCCGAGCGACGTGGTGTGGCGCGAAAAGCGCGGCATGGGAGTTCCGGCAACAGAGTGGTGCGAAGGAGAATTCCGACGCGACATTGGCCGCCGATTCTCGCCCAAGGCCGTTCGTACGCATGGCTGGTTTCGCCCGGAGTTGCTGCATGAACTTCGCAAGGGCTCGATTGCCGACGGCGAGTATCGGCAACGTCGAATGGGTGAAAAGCTTTGGACGCTTTTGATGCTTGATGAATGGCTAAGGACATGTGGGCGGCCAGTCGCGTGGCCGACTGAAAGGCAACCGACTTGAGGTGCATCCATTGTGGAAATGACTCGAAATACCGCGAACGGGCATCGGCAGGCGGAATTTGCCGATACTGCCGTCACCCGTTTGCGTTCGAGCCGCGAACCGACTCAGCAAAAATCGGTGATCCGGGATTTCAATCTATGATCTCTGCGGTTTCGAGCGGCGGAACCCTGCAGTTCTCTGAGCGTCAACTCTGGTTTGAATTCCACCGGCGCAAGGTCCCGCAAGTCAATATGCGCGTCACAATGTTCGTGCTGGCGGGAGTGTGCGTCCCGACGGCCATCGTGCTCGCAGCCGTGGGAAGCCCCGCGTTCGCCGCGCTTGCCACACTAGGCGCCATCGGATGCGGCGTCCGTGGCGCTCTGACAAGTGCGTCGCCCCAACGACTTGTGCGCATCAGCTTCGAGGCATTCCACGACCTGTACGTTGCGACGTGGGTTCATACTCATGGCAAGATAGCGGGCATGCTCGATGAGCCGAAGCCCAGAACTGGGGCGACCAGTCCTGCCTCAGCGGACCTGCTCAATTACAGCTTTGACCGTGCGATCGTCACCGATGACCAGGAGTTGGCCCGTGTACTGGTCGCGAACAACTTCCACTTTGAAAACAACTGCGCTATCTTGAGCTATGATGGGTATCCAGCGCACAATCGCACGACGATTATGACGATGCTGCGCAAGAACCCTACGCTGAATGTGTTCACGGTCCACGCCGCAAGTATCAAAGGCTGCATGCTGCCCCACATGATGCGCACAAGCGATTGGTTCGCGGACTGTCCTGATATGCGCATTATCGACCTTGGATTGAGACCCAAGCACGCTATCAAGGGGAAGATGTTCTCGTCAGTTCCGGAACGTACTGGCGTCCCACCTACGCTGGCCGCGTTGGAGCCCGACGAGGTAAAGTGGCTTGAAACGGGCTACAAATGTGAAATCTTCAATATGCGCTCGGCGCGCCTTTTGAAATCGATTTACAAAGGCATGAATGCGGCTCGCTTGAGAGACAGCGCCGGGAGTTCAGATGATGGAGTTGTCTACGTCGGCTCTAATTCCGGCGGCGATTATTGGGGTGACACATCGTCTTCTGACCTTGGCGCACCGGACAGCTTCGGATGAGCAACGCTTTCCTTGGATCAATCGGTGGTGAATCGGCGGATAGTCTTCCATTTCAAGGCACCGGTGTCTGGCGATGCCACGCGACGGCATTCGCCGGTTCTGAGGTCGCGACAGACGCGTCTGGGCGCTATTCTATTGCTGGCGAAGCACTCCTCGACAATGCGTCTACGCTCGCGCAGTCACTGGGCTTGCCAGCGCTGCCCCATCTGGCATTGCTGGCCGAGTTGTACCAGCGCTACGGGATTGCGGCTGGCCGGATGGCGCTGGGGATGTTCGCGGTAGCGGTTCACGACCGTGACCACGACACGGTCACATTGATGCGCGACGGCGTCGGTGCACGAACGATGTACTTTGCCTCCCAGGGCCCCTCGACGTGGTTTGCGAGCCGCCTCCGGACGCTGCATGCCATTCCAAACTTGTCTGGACAGCTTTCGCTCACAGCATTGCGTCGGTATCTCACCTGCGCTTTTGTGCCGGGTTCCGAGACGTCGTGGGAGGGGATATCGGAACTCGATCCGGGCGAATCAATCACCTTTCCCGGCGGCAAGCGGCAACTGTTTTGGCGGCTTGAAGAGTCGGCCTGGGATGACGACGAGCCACTGGAAATCAGCGCAGCACGGCTACGCGGCACAATCGATGAAGCTGTCCGTGACCGGCTCCCTGCCTCCGGTGAGCCGGTGGGCGTGTTCTTATCGGGCGGGTTGGACAGCAGTCTGGTTACTGCGCTCGCCGCAAAGCTCCATTCTGGGCCGGTGCACACATTTTCTATCCACTTCGGCAAGCAGCATCGCAGCGAATTGGAGTTTTCGGACCTCGTCGCACAGCACTGCGGAACGATCCATCACGTACTGGAGTTGCCAGCCAAAACCATCATGCGGCGATTGCACGATACGCATGCTGCTCTTGATGATCCGATTGGCGACCCGCTAACGACACCGAACTCGCTGGTGGGCGAATTGGCCGCTCAGCATGTGAAGGTGGTGCTTAATGGCGAAGGTGGAGACCCGTGTTTCGGGGGTCCTAAGAACTCGCCCATGCTGCTCCACAGACTCTATGGCGAGCATGAAAGCTTTTCGAGTGCCTATATGCGCTCGTTTCAGAAGTGCTTCGACGATCTCGATTCCCTTCTGCTCCCTGAGGTCAAGCGCCACCTGCTAACGGCAGAGCCTCAGGAAACGCTGTTCGAGCCGTATTTTAGCGGTGAACTGATGAGCGATGGGTTGAACCAGTTGATGCATGTCAATACATTTTTCAAGGGTGCCAGCCATATCCTGACAAAGGTAAACAACTTGACGTCCGCTAACGGGTTGATTGGGCGATCGCCGTTATTCGACAGACGGGTCGTCGAAGCAAGCTTTGGAATTGCGCCCAGGCACAAGCTGGCCGCAGCTACCGAAAAAGCTGTACTCAAGGCCGCGTCCGTTGATTTGTTGCCCGCGAGCATCATTCACCGGCCCAAAAGCGGGATGCTGGTGCCGGTTCAGTACTGGTTTCGAAACGAGCTGAGGGGTTATGCGGCCGATATGCTTCTCGGCAAGCAGGCTCGAACGTCGGCGTATTTTGACCGTCGTACCGTGAAATCATGGATCAACTATCGCGGTGGTGTCTGGCCGCGTCACGGAGTGAAGCTGTGGCTGCTGTTAGCGCTCGAGATATGGCTGCGAGCGCAGGAGGACACACGATGAAGTTCGAAGTGATCGACATACACTCGGGAAAGTTGTTGGACCTGTCGAATACCGAGTTTCCGACAGAAGTCTGGGGCTGGAGCGATGGACTGCTTCAGCTACCTGAAAACGCTACCCACTACGGGATGTTGATTGATGGCCTAGCGACGTTGGTCGCCGGTGGCAGGCGATACCCGCTCGAGGCTGGGATGTTTTTCGCTGCACCTGGAGCGTGTGCGGTTGAGGGCGATGGCTCGCGTGGACTGGTTATCTCCCGGCTTGGTTACACCGGCCTGTTTCAGGTGAGCGGGCCTATCGAGTCCACGGGCAGACTGACGTATATCGATGGCTGCTCCGATACGCTGCTTGTCGCACCGCCAGTTCTAGGCGATCCTTGCCTCAACTATCTCCATATGCCGCCGCATACGGACCAGTCCGCACACACGCATCCGTCGGACCGGATTGGTGTGATCGTCCGCGGCTCTGGCGAATGCCGGACGCCTGGGGGCCGTCAAGCGCTGTCTGCGGGGATGGCGTGGCGCATCCCTACTGGCTGCCTGCACTCGTTCTTTACGGCTGAGTCGTCTTTGGATGTGCTTGCGTGGCATCCAGACAGCGATTTTGGACCGACCGATACAAATCACCCAATGATCAACCGGACATTCTTGGCGCATCCTTCGAAGTAAATCGCGGGATGCCGCGAGCGAGAAATCTCCGCGCTAGTTCAAGACTTTATGGCGTCAACGTTCAACTCGCGCCGTCAAAGCCCTGCCCCGCTACCAGGCAAGTTGTCTTCCTTAAAGTTCCTCAAAAAAAGGTTATTGACAGCCGGGGCGCTGGGTGATACAATTATTCGTACATACAATTGACCAATTTAGAATGGTAGCAAACTTTGCCTGAACACGTGGATGATCCGAACAAGCTGCTTGATACGCTCATTGTGGATGAGCGACGCTCCACACCGCTTCATATGCAGGTGAGGCGCGGGCTGCGGTCGGTTATCGACGAGCACTTTGCTGATGGAGACCAGTTTTATACCGAAAGCGTTCTGGTCGAGCGCCTTCGCGTATCGCGCGGGACCGTGAGGCAGGCCCTCAACGAACTGACGCGGGAGGGTGTCATCGTCCGCCGTGTCAGGACAGGGACAACGGTTTGTAAGCAGCCGGACGGATCCGATTCCATTAGGCGAAAGTCTGAACTGCCGCAGACTGTAGGTGTCTTCGTCGCGCAGTACGATTCCGAATACCTGTCGGCTATGCTCGAAAAGCTCGCGGGGGTTTGTTCCACACGGGGTATGCGCCTCAAGGTGTACCACACCCATTGCGGCCAAAAGCTGGCCGACTCGTACCGCGAGGTCGTGCTACCGCCAGAACAGGAGCGGTTTATACTCGTGACGCCGGATTCGACGTCGCAGTTGAATGAGGCGCTCCGAGATCGTGGCCACAGGACTGTGGCAATGGAGTTGCCTGACAAGGGTTACTCTGGCGCCGTCGTCGAAACAGATTCAACCATGGCGGTGCACATGGGTATCGACTACCTTTGGTCACTGGGGCACCGGCGGATTACTCTCCTTGTCAATGAGCCGATAAAGGCGCCGAGCGTGGCCGAAAAGGTTGAGGCGTTCCGGCGGATAGCGCTAGCTCGTGGCGTCGACGAGACCTTCAAGACCGTGATATGCGGCACAGAGTTCTGGCAGAGTTCGTACGAGGCGGCGATGGCGCACATGGCTGATGTCTGGGGTGGCGACAACGCCCAGCGGCCAACGGCGGTATTTGCAGTGAGCGATCCGGGAGCATGGGCGGCGCTGCAATGGTTCGCACGCCGCGGCATATCGGTCCCCGGCGAGGTGTCCGTATTGGGCTTCGAGGGCGCACGCACAAGTCAGTTTACTCATCCCAGCCTATCGACCGTGGCTCACGATATCGATGCCCTTACGACGGCTGCCGTAGAGATGCTCTGGTCAGATACGGAATCGTCGAAGCGGCTTTCACCCAGTCTCATCATTCGCGAAAGCACGGGGCCCGCCCCTATGGCGGAATGACACAAAGGTAACCAGCAATGTACAAGAAGACTTATGCCAGCTCCAGATCTATCGTTGGTTTCACTCTTATTGAGTTATTAGTAGTTATTGCTATTATAGCTATACTAGCAGCTATACTTTTCCCTGTCTTCGCGACGGCCCGGGAAAAGGCGAGGCAGACATCGTGTGCCAGCAATCTGAAGCAACTCGGGATTGGATTCGTGCAGTACTCACAGGACTATGACGAGCTCATGCCAACAAAGTATACCGGTGCGCCAACTGCGGTCAACTGGGCGTGTGTCATGTATCCCTACATCAAATCGACTGGCACGTATGCATGCCCCGACGATGTATCGACGATCTCTAACCCTGCGCTTAACCGCTGCTCGTACTGCTATAACGACAACCTTGAGTATAGCTACGGCACGGTCATTTGCACCAATATCGCCAAGATGTCAGCACCCGCGTTAACGGTGGCGCTTGTGGAGGTAGACGGCGGGGGCATGTTGACTTCGGGCAACGACTACTCGCCACATGGCGACGGCTACAATCAAGCCAGCAGCGCGTTAGGCTACAGGACGGGGCTTCTCGGTGGGCGACCGTTCTACACGAACGTTCCCGCGAGCGAAGACATCTCGCCGCGACACACGGACGGCTCCAACTTCCTGGCTTGCGATGGACACGTCAAGTGGCTCAAGGGCACGCAAGTGAGCGGTGGACAGGGTGCGGGTGTGGGCTCAAACGTGGTGAACTGTCCGGGCACCCAAGCTCAGGCACAGGGAAACTCGGCATGCGCGGCTGGGACTCTTTCGATGAAAGACCTCAACGGCTCCGTATTCACAATGACCTTCAGCGTGCTCTAGGTGCCTTGATTTCGTAGAGGACACCCTGACATCAGTAAAAGCGGGCCGTCCCCCAAACTCTGGGTGACGGCCCGCTTTTGGTTGTGCTACATTGGATCGGTGTCGCGGCTAATCTACGCCTGTTCTACTTCCCCAGCGTCCACCATTTCGAGAAAAACGTCCAGCAAGTCTTTATCAACCAGCTTGCCAGCCTCGCTGAGCAGGTATGCGCGTGCTTTGTCGAACGACCATGCCTGTCGGTACGGGCGGTCGTGCGTCAGCGCGTCCCATACGTCGATGATGGTGAACATCCGCGCGGTGATCGGGATTTCGTCGCCAGTAAGCCCGCTCGGGTACCCGGTGCCGTCGAAGTGTTCGTGGTGATGATACGGTATGTCGAGCGCCGGCGAGAGGAAGGAGATGCGCGACAACCAATCATAAGCATAGACAGGGTGCATTTTCATGACGTCCCACTCTTCGGGTGAGAGCGGTCCCGGTTTGCCGAGAATACGATCCGGAACGCCCAGCTTGCCAACATCGTGGAGCAAGGCACCTCGTCGCACCTGCGTTACATCGTCGGGGGGCAGCCCGAGCCGGCGCGCGAAGTGGACAGCAGCGTTGGTGACACGCTGCGAATGCCCTTCGGTCTCCTGATCGCGAAGGTCGAGCGCCCTGGACCAACCCTCCAGCGTCGCATCGTAAGAGCAGACAAGCTCATGGTTCGTCCGCCGGACTTCCTCGAAGAGGCTGGAATTGTGGAGAGCAAGGGCGCAAACCGTGGCAATCGTCTCCAGCGAGTTGCGCCACTCCTGGTTAGGCGATATGGAACGGCAATACTGAAACTCCAGCAAACCGATGAGGTTTCCATGCGCAATTAATGGGAGAACGCCATATGACTTGATCTTCGATTCCGGGAGCAGCTCTTCGCATACGACACCGGTAGCAAAATAGAACGTACGCAGGCTGGCCGCCTTTGTGACCAGGCATTGCCTGGCTGAGAACGCAGGGTTAACGGCTTCGAGAGTCTTAACACGCTGCTCGGCCACGATCGTGAACTCACTGCTGGGATGGGATTTCACCCAAATGGCAGCTGCATCGATCTCCAGTGCGCTCCGGAACTCGGACACGAATACGGGAATGAGCTTGCTGGCTTCGGTGGTCTTGCGTATGGCCAACTCTATCTGATGCGTTGCTTCAAGGTATTCCAGGCGCCTCGTGGCGCGTTCGCTTAGCGCGGCGAGTTCCGTGTCTGTTTCGACGCGCTGAGTGATATCCTCTTTGATGCCAACGAAGTGAATTATCGTGCCCGCCTCATCGAACACGGGCGAAATCGACACAGATTCCCAGAACAAGTCGCCAGATTTTGACTTATTACAGAGAGTGCCTTTCCAAACTTCGCCACTGCTGATTGTGGACCACAGGTCCTGATGAATGTCACTGGTCGTCACGTCTGATTTGAGTATACGCGGGTTTTGACCTATCGCTTCGTCTGCGCTATAGCCTGTGACGCTGCAAAACTTAGGGTTTACGTACTCAATCACGCCAGAGGGATCGGTGATCACGATGGACGCCGGGTTTTGTTCAACCGCTTGGAAGAGTTTCTTAAGCGTAGCTTCGGTCTGTTTCAGATTGGAGATATCCTGGATGACGCCAAAGACCTTCCGTTCGTCGCTATGGAAAACTGCCTGGCATCTAACGGACACAACTCGACCGTCCGACTGGCGACGGATCTTGTAGTCAACATCGTATATGCCGCCGTTGGCAACGAGATCATTGAGCCGAACCCTGAGGGAGTCACGATATTCCGGCAGGGTGCAGTTGTGGACGGCCTCACGGCTGAGGACGTCATCATAGAGGCCATAGATATCTCGCGCCAGCTTCGACCCCCAATAAGTCATCGTGTCTATGTCAAGCTCCCAAAAGCCAATCGACGCTATGGCCTGGGCGCGTTCGAGGAGCGACGTGTTGCGGCGATGTTGGGAATCGGATGACGACGTCTCAGCGACATGAGCTGATTTCTGTGCGATCGTAGCACGCGGCTCCTTGTGAGCCGTCAAGCGGATTAGAGATGCTTCAGGAAGGTTTCCATTAGCAGGGACCAGAAGCGCATTCAGGGTGACCGGGATTGAGGAGCCTTGTCCGGTCGTGAGATAGCCCATTGTGGAGGCCACTCCCGTGGTGCCGAGTAACGCCCACCATGAGGCCCAAGACTTGCCGGATGCGTGTAGGAGGGGAGCCACCCGTGTTAGCAGGTCGTCTCGATCAGAATTTAGTGATGCGCAAAGGGATGCATTCGCGTCGAGAACGATTCCGGCACGGTTTACGAGGAGGAGCATGTCCGGGCCGTTTGCGACCGAAGCAAGAGCGTTCCCTATCGTTGCCTCGTTGGCAGCCGATTTCAATTCACTTGTGGGCACGATTTTCTATTTCCAGCCTACCTGCCGCTGGGATACCAACAGCTGAAATAACCACGTCGCGTCCGAGTGGATGGTGGTGTCTGGCACAAACTGTCAGACTGGATATTAGGCTACCAACTGCGAGACACGTGGTATCGAGCGAAGTGGCTGCGCGGAGTATTACGCGTAGATTGTGTCGCAGCCAACGTAATGCTGTTTGTGTTTGGCTGCTTCCAATTCCTTCATCAAGATGCAAATATCTGAAAATTGTCATTCAAGGCCGTGCCCAGCCTGAGAATGCGGGTCAATCGAAAGCAATGCACCTAAATCGAAAGGACAACGGCAAGATGCGCCGCATTAATGCGGCGCGTGCCAGACAACCTCATGCATCGCGTCCGCACGGTTATAGAAGGTTTTCCAAACCATAGACCAGTTCGCCGCTACCAGCTAGCCTAGCGATCTGCCGGACGGCGTGCACGACACCGGGCATAAAGCTGGCTCGGTCAATGGAGTCGTGACGAATGGTTAGCGTCTGCCCCGGGCCGCCGAAGATGACCATCTGCGAAGCCACAAACCCGGCGAGCCGGACAGAGTGGACAGGCACGTCGCCAGCAGCCTTACCGCCGCGCGAACCAGGGATCTTCTCAAACGCGCCAGCGGGCAGTTCGGTCGGAAGCGCACCCGCACGCCCCTCGGCGATCAGTTCAGCGGTGAGCGTTGCGGTGCCGGATGGCGCGTCGAGCTTCTTTTCGTGGTGGAACTCGATCACTTCCGCATCGGGAAAGTACTTGGCGGCATCGTGCGCGAACCGCATCATGAGCACGGCGCCGAGGGCAAAATTTGGGGCAATCAGACAGCCGGTGCCTGTTGATTGGCACAGGGCGGCGATCTCGGCTCGGTCGTCGGCCGATATGCCCGTGGTGCCGACGATAGGTACCACCTTGTGCTTGAGGGCTGTCGTGATATTGCCCATGGCCGACTCGGGGACGGTGAAGTCCACCATCACCTGCGGCTTAAGAGACGCGAGCGACGCTGCAAGGTCGTCACCGAAGTCAACCTCGCCTACCAGCTCAAGTCCTTCGGCAGCATTCACCGCCTTGACCACTTCCTGCCCCATGCGCCCCTTAGCGCCGCTCACCAACACAGTAATTGCCATCTATAAAAGCCTCTCGTTAGGATGCCCTCTTTGGCCGGGCGGGCCATTTTTCATTCGCTTCGCGGCTGATGTCAATCGTCGCCGTCGCCGTCCGCCATGTCAAGAGCCGCCGCCTTATCGTCGTCGTCGAAAGGACCGACCTGCGCCATGCTGAACTCCTTGCCCAACATCAGATCGCGGGCGGTAGTGTGGATATCGTCCACCGTGACCGCCTGGATCTTGTCCATGATCTCGTCGAGCGGAATGACGCGATCGAACGTCATTTCATCCTTGCCGATACGCGTCATGCGATTCGACATGCTCTCCTGGCCCATAACCATCCCGGACCGCACCTGGTTTTTCGCCCGGAGGAGCTCGTCATCGGACACGGTCTCGTCGCAGATCCTCTGGCACTCGGCGCGCGTGATGTCGATCACTTCGCCAGCCGTTTCAGGGCTGGTGCCAGCGTAGACGCCGAAAAGACCACCCTCTCGATACGCTGAACAATACGTGCCCACCGAATACGCAAGCCCACGCTTTTCGCGAATTTCCTGGAATAGCCTACTCGACATGCCACCGCCGAGAATGATGTCAAGCAGGGACAGCGGATACTTGCGATCATCAAGTTGAGAGTATCCTGGAACGCCGAGCACGAGTTGAATCTGCTCGACGGGCTTTGATAGGAGATGCGTTGCGGTTACCGCGACCGGCACCGTCTCCAGTTGCCGCCACGATGCCGACGGGCGTTCCAGCGTGCCAAAGCGCTCGTTGATCATATCGACCAGCTGGTTATGTTCGAGGTTGCCCGCCGCCGCAATAACAATGGTGTCGGGTGTGTATCTCTGCGCCGTATAATCGAAAAGGTGGGATTGCTGAATGCCCGAAACGGTCTCAACGGATCCGATGACCGACTTGCCGAGGCCGTGGTCTGGCCAGATGGTCTCATAGAAAAGGTCGTGCACGAGATCGTCAGGCTGGTCTTCGTGTCGCTTGATCTCTTCGAGGATGACGTTCTTCTCTCGCTCAAGCTCCTCGCCGTCGAACTTCGAATGCAGGAACATGTCAGAGAGGATATCGACACACTTCGGGATGTACTCGGTGAGTACCTTGGCGTAGTAGCACGTGTACTCTTTGTCAGTGAATGCGTTGAGGTACCCGCCAATCCGGTCCATATCGTCGGCGATCTGGCTCGCAGAGCGTGTGGGTGTCCCCTTGAACAGCATGTGCTCGATCACGTGCGAGATTCCGCGGACTTCGTCGGCCTCGTCGCGCGACCCTACCCCGACCCAGATACCGATGGATGCCGACTGGACATAGTCGATCCGCTCTGTCACCACGCGCACGCCATTCGGGAGCACATCCCGCTGAAGCGTTTCATGCTCAAGCATTGAGTAAGTTACCTCTGGCGAGGATTATACCCCGCGAACAGAAGGCGGATTACCCAACCACTGTGCATGCCAGGATAACCCTAAAGGCGGTAGCGTTTGTTAATCAAGGGCAGTAGCGTTAGGACGAGAATGAAGGCGCCGATCACTGCTATGGTGAGAGTCTGCCATTGCATAACCGATGAAAACCTGGCGAAACTCTCAACCACAGCGAAGATAACAAGAATTGCCGCAATCACGCCGTAGACGACTCGCGATCCAAGGAGGCAGCCAGCGAACAAAAGCACTACGATTTCTATGAGATGCTTGCCCCAAGATTGGACCGTCGGTTGGTTTTTCGGCAAAAACTCGTGAGAAGAGATCAGCCAGCCGCCTATGCCCCCCGCGACAACACCCACAAGCAAAAGCACTACCTGTCGCGTGAGGCTTCTTGAACTTGGCGCAGTTTGCCCGGCAACGGGCCACGGGAAGAGCTTACAGAGAAGCCACACGATGACAGACACAAAGCGAGCGAGCCTTTCCAGCATTGACAGGGCACTGGTGGGAACGAATGGCTTGCCAGCAAGTAGCTTTGCTGCCTGACTTACGAGGTAGTGAATGTTGTCAGTCAACTGGGGTTGGTCTGCGTCGACTATGGTTTCCTGACCATAGCCTATCAACCTTCGGTTCGCTTCAGACCGATCGCACGTGGAGTCGCTCGCGCCGTAGTCTGTCTCTTTGACGAACTTTTCGATTTGGCGTCTGTTGTCAGTGTTGAGGAAGTAGGCGGCCTCGTCTCTCAGGATTTCCGTACGCGATGTTTCAATCCAACTCTCTACTTGGGCGTCGAAACTGGCGCATTTATCCGCGTTCACATATTTTCTCAGCGTTCTCAGCAGAACTTCGCTTGCATCGAGCCGCCCCCAGACGTAGTCGTTTCGCCGCCAGCGCTCCTGCAAGAAGCCGGTTAGGTGACCAAGCCCCTCTCCGGCAAGCTTCTGCGACGCCGCGGTCGCGTACGGATCGAGGTTCATTCCGGTAAGTGTGTAGTTGCTCTTGGCATCCTCGGGGCTGACGCGTATGAGATCAATCTTCTTCTTTCCGATCAGGTCGGACATGTCGGCAATCACATAGCGCAGCACGTCGATATCATCTGGCTGATATACGGACTTCGCAGCCAGCTCTTGGTTGATAGCGGCCGAAACTTGGTGCTCTGCTGAGGACATGTTATGCATTTCCAATGCGTCGCCAATTTGGGTTGGCACCGAAGCTTCCGTCGCGTCAATAACGGGTACGGACGCGATCCAATTATCCAATATAGGCGAAATCTGTACAGGTGAACTCGATTGCGAGGCCCCCTCGAGAGCGCCGAGCATCTTTTCTGCAGCTATGCGAAGTCGGGTCTTCGCCGAGCCTTGTGTGTAGGCCTGTAACACAGACTCGTCGACTTGCGCGAGTTGGGCGTTTACTACCGACAATAAGCTGTACAACTCTGCCTTGCGGATTGGAGTCGCCGGGTCTGTAGAGGCTCCGGATTTCGGATCACGCAATTGCTCGTTGATTGCATCTATCCGCCGCCGCCACTCGCGGCGTTTGAGATCGGCATCATGCAGTTTATCCAGACACCGAATGACAGCAGTTTGCATTTGAGTGCTAATTTCGCTTGATGCGATGGAGAGGACGTACTGCCACCTTGAGTAGAGGGCAGCGTCGCCTTCGAACAAAACAGTGGCAAGCCTCACCTCATTCAGCACCGATAGTGGCGCTTTAAGAACGCTTCCTCCACTCACGTCGGCAAATTGCTGTTGCGATTCTTCCCACAGATTGCGGGCAATTATACTTACTCCCTCCATGCTATTCTCGCCGAGTTCCTTGACCAAGGCTTGATAACCCTGGCTTCGGCGATTGAAGTCCAGAATGCTGCAAAGCGACGGCCACATGTTTCCTTTCACCCCCATAAAGGGGAGCTGGCCGAGAATGGCAAACAGGTCGGGGTTTACCGGCTGCGTTGGGGTGGCCGCCGTTTGTGGTTCGGGTTCCGAAAAGATGATGCAGCGATCTGTCACACCAATAGCGGGCTTGTCTCGCACGGCTGCGACAGCGTGATCTATGGGCTGATTATCCCACAGGCCACCGTCTGTATACAGGGTCCTCGCGCCTGTATCGTCGGCCACTACCGGTGGAAACACGACGGGAAAAGCAGACGTCGCTTGAGCCGCTCCAAGCAGCGCCGAGATCTGAGCCGGATTTGGATCAGCGAAATGATTTCCTCGGAAGCAGACCGTGTTCCATTTTGACTCGACATAGATATCCTGCCCCATGGCGTCACGCATTCGCTCCGAATGGCCCATGATATCCGTTCTGCACAAACGAACATCCAGGTCCGGCCGTTCGTATGGCTGCCGCTTCGCGGCGATCTCTGAATTGACGCGCAAAGTGGGGAGGATATCGTCAAGCAGTTTCTGTGGGTTGAGGAGTGACTGCGGCGATTGGCCGAATTTATATCGAAGCGTGTCTACAGATGCCGACTTGATCCAGGGGTTACGAAATCGGTCAAACGGCTGCCCGCTTGCCAAACAGCTTGCCATGAGCACCGAGTTGATACCCCCGGCAGAGGCTCCGGCCAGTATGTCAACTACTGGCCGGATTTCCGCAGTGGTAAGAGCATCAAAGTACGAGCCCTGTGCATTATCTAGCGCCTGAGCGAACCTGACAATTTCGTGTGCAACCCCTGCCTCGTAGAGGACCAAGGCAATTGCGCCGCTCATCGCGACGCCGATACGAAGCTCGTGAGGTATGGCGGCTTGCTGCGAGGAATCGGTCTCCACTCCGAGCTTCGCAATCGTAACCTGTACGCGCACGGATTCCGTCGCGGTCTCTTCGTCAACGAATTGCACATTACTCATGTCAGACTCCTAGTCTTTGGCGGCCTTAGGCGCGCGCACGTATCCTATAGCTTGCTCGAAATCGCCGAGTTCCTTGGGATCCGTCGGCACGTTCAGGAACGGAACCAGATCAAGCGAGCGCGGCATGATCGTGACATTAACGAGGACGATACTATCCTGCCGAGTGGTCTGCGGAAGGACGGGACCGTGGAATAGTGCGCCAACGACCGGTAGCATATCGAGCACGGGAATTCGCCACCCGTAGTCGCCAGGGCCAGTGGTCTGAAGACCGAACGAGCTGATTGTCGTCAGGTCGAACGCCGACACGGTGGCTTCGGTTGATACTGTGTGGCTCTTAATCAGGTTGATGGGGGCGCCCTTAGTTCTTTCGCTGCCCGCATCTGGCGGAGTCGTATCGATGTTGGTCGTCAGGTTGAGTTGAAGCCTCGCTGAGCCATCTCCTTGCACGACAAATGGACGTAGGGATAGGTCGGTCCCAGCGGTGACACTGCGATAGGTTGGATCTACGTCGGACGCGAAGACAGCGTTAAGAAGCAGTTGCTGCTCGGGCGTCATTGCGCCAAAGATAGTCGACGAACGCTCGGATGCAGAGGTCGTCGCTGGGGCAACGATGGTCTGTTTTATGGGGTCCTGATTTTTGTCACGAACAGCGAGGCCAGCACTATCGGTGAATATGTCCTCGTTAGCCTTAAGCACTACCGGATTCTTTTCGTGGTCGAGGACGATGCCGGTGCTATCTTTGGCGAGATGTGTAGTCGTGCTGTCTGGGGTAGCGGCAGAAGGCTTCGATGATGTCTTAGCGGTCGTCAGGTCGCTAGGTGTCAGCTTCGTGATGGGCGTAAATTTGAGATAGGAAAGGGCCGATCCTTTGGATTCGACAATCGATCGGTCTCGCACAGTGACAGTCGTCTGCCCAACGAGGTCGATCCCGGTGTTGTTAGCGTGGTAGCCTCGAACATCTTCACGGATCCAGTCGAGAAGCGGCTGGTAGAACACATTCTGCAGGTCACCGCTCGCCGC
The DNA here is from genome assembly GCA_036504535.1 of Capsulimonadaceae bacterium. GTDB lineage: Bacteria > Armatimonadota > Armatimonadia > Armatimonadales > Capsulimonadaceae > JARLGU01. Next base: position 6,134 of record DASXUY010000036.1, on the reverse strand, counting down.
ATCCATTGCCTGCTTGAGGAGAAGATCCGCGATAGCGCTACGGTTCGAAAGCTCATCACCATAGCTAGAGACGTCAGTTGCATTTAGCCCATATTGCTCTGCATAGGCACATCGAAGCCACGATCTGACGAATGCGCTGATACCTGACGCATCTAGACCGCTTGTGTCCGGTCCATACAGATGTGCCATCCGGTCGAACAGGTAGGACGGGTTGTCGTTGGTAGCCGAAGTTGGCTCTAGTCTATAAAGCGCGCTCTCGAGGCGGTCAAGGAGGTGCGGCAGGTTCTTTGATTTCCTTCCACTGTGGTTATTGTCGCTGGTCACCTGCGCCCTTGTTCGCTCCAGAGCCTTCTTGAACTCTGCGGTAAGCTTACCGCCTTTCTGAAGGTCGCGTTGGAATTGAGCCCGATCCGAAAACGCCAGAAAAATGAGCATCTCGTTCAAGCTCATAGGTCTACGGTTATTCGTGTCAAAACCTGACCATTCGAGCAGGTCTTTGGGGCATTCATATGGGGCAGTTGTGCTCCTTTCTTCAAGGTGCTTCTTGATCTCGGTATCTGCAGCGATCCAACCGTTCAACGTTGCCTGTGTCCCTTGTATATAGTCATGAACGATCTGGACCCCTCTTTGGATTTCGTCAACTTTGTCTTGGGCCTGATCTCGGTTTCTCGGCTTTGTGTTGACCTGAATCGTATACAGCTCTGCTTTGACTTGCGGCGATGGGACATCGAGGGCGAGAGACAGAAGATTCTTTAGCTTGTTTACTTCGCCGGGTTTGCCTTGGACCACGATACGATTTTGGTCAGCGGTGATAGTCGATGTCGGTGAAATGGCTTTGAGGACTTCAACAGCCTTTTCGACTGCCAGGTCTTTTCCGTGACTATCGATATCCTGGTTGGCCGCTGATGCGTTGGTACCTGGCGCCCCCGGTAGCCCGTCACGTAGGAATTGGAACCGGTGGACTCCCATCGCTTGGGGAGGCTGTACGGCCTGCTCGGTGCCGGGCGTAGCGGCTGCAGGAGTAGACGCTGGGGCAGTTGTGGGCGCGGCAGTTACGGTGATGGGTAGCAGGGCTATCGACATCAGGATGATTGTCACGCCTGCTGTCTGGCGGAGGAGAGGTCGGTTCGGTGTTGGCCACTGAGTCAAATGCAGGGAGGGCATGTGAGTATCCATTTCTTCGGTGCTTTGCGGGCATCGCTAAGCATTACCGATAGGGCTGGCGAAACCAGTAGCGAGGGCGAGGGCGCAGACTTACGCGGACAGCCTGCGCGCGTATACAGCACTGATTTCGCAAAACGATCGCAACGCTAACAAGGTGACCTTTCGGTCGGTCGTGCAGATCGCTTTCACTCAAACGTGCAAGAGGAAAGCATGGGGTTACGGCCGATGACGAGGCAGCTGGACTCAATCAGTTGAACGTAGGAAGGCTTACATAAATCTGGATTTTCGTAACCCAAATTACTATACCGCATATCTAGAAGAATCAACGTATGATCTAATATATTTATTTATTACGTGTTCTATAGATGATAATCAATGCTTGGCAACTTCATGGCTCAGGCTAATCAGTCGGTTCGTTGACGATGTCACTCAGGACCGCGCAGGGTCTCGTCGCTTGCCAGCGGCTTTGATCACAGCAGCGGTCGTGGGCTGCTAGCGCGCTCGTCTGCTAACTAGATGTGTCCACACGAGCGTGCCGTGGCACCTTCCTGCGCGCCAGGATTCCCGATTTGGGGGGTCAGTCAGGTATCATTGGGTCTGAAAAGTCTCCTGAATGGACAGTCTATGAGCAACATTTTACAATCACTTCCGATCGGTGAAAAGGTCGGTATCGCTTTCTCGGGCGGGCTGGATACGAGCGCCGCGATCTATTGGATGCGCCAGAAGGGCGCTATTCCTTACTGCTATACGGCGAACCTTGGGCAGCCAGACGAGACCGACTACGATAGTATTCCTCGTAAGGCCGAGTACTATGGGGCCGAGAAGGCTGTGCTGATCGACTGCCGTTCGCAGTTGGTTCGTGAAGGCTTCGCAGCTCTTCAGTGCGGCGCATTCCATATCACCACGGCCGGGGTCCCCTACTTCAACACCACCCCAATCGGTCGCGCGGTCACCGGGACTATGCTGGTCGGGGCGATGAAGGAAGACGGAGTCGATATCTGGGGCGACGGGAGCACGTACAAGGGCAACGATATCGAGCGGTTCTACCGATACGGCCTGATGGTGAACCCCACCCTGCGCATCTACAAGCCGTGGCTGGATCAGCTGTTTATCGACGAACTTGGCGGCCGCAAGGAGATGTCAGAGCTGCTTGAAAAGGCAGGGCTTGAGTTCCACATGAGCAAGGAGAAGGCGTACTCGACCGACTCCAATATCTGGGGCGCGACGCACGAAGCCAAGGACCTTGAGTTCCTGAAGAACGGTCTGCGAATTGTTGAGCCGATCATGGGAGTCTCCCATTGGCTGAGCGATGTCGAAGTTAAACCAGAAGAAGTTACGATCCAGTTTGTAGAGGGTGTCCCGGTCACGATCAACGGGCAATCGTTCGCCAGCGATGTCGACCTGGTCCTTGAAGCGAACCGAATCGGCGGGCGGCACGGACTCGGCATGTCCGATCAGATTGAAAACCGGATTATTGAGGCCAAGAGCCGCGGCATTTACGAAGCCCCCGCCATGGCGCTCTTCTTTATCGCGTACGAGCGTCTGGTGACCGGTATCCACAACGAAGGCACAATCGAGCAGTACCGCGATATGGGGCGACGACTGGGCCGGCTGCTGTACGAAGGCCGCTGGTTCGACCCGCAGTCTATGATGCTGCGCGAAACCCTGCAACGCTGGGTCGCCAAGGCGATCACGGGCGAGGTGACGCTGGAACTGCGTCGCGGCAACGATTACACTATCCTGAACACCGAGAGCCCGAACCTGACATACGCTCCAGAGCGGCTCACGATGGAGAAGAACGAAAGCGGCTCATTCAGCCCACAGGACCGTATCGGCCAGCTGACCATGCGCAACCTTGATATCACCGACAGCCGCGCTAAGCTGTTTGTCTATGCCAAAGCCGGTGTCATCGGCTCGAGCGCTGTCGAGGGGATGCGGCTATTGGATGCGCCTGCTGGTGATGGCGAAGGCGCGGGTGAAGGCGTGTGAAGATTTAGGACCGCTCTTTGGCCGCAGGGCCATTTTTGGATCGCTTCGCGGGCTGGGGCGGTGAGTTGTGATTAATGACCGGTGGCACGTTGGTGTCGCCGGTTGTTTTTTTTTGCGCAACGGCAACGTGATTCTTTTTTTTTGCGCAACGAAATTTTTTCGAGATCGAGAGAGATGATAATGGTTGATTATCGACGAAAAAACAATGCAAAGAACGGTGCAAAGCTGTGGGCAAGGTTACAATTTTGCGCGATGCGAGATGGGGTCCGTGTGCATGAGTTTAGTCGGTATCGAGAGCCCAGATGTCAAGGTGCAGCGGCGTCCTTTTCGGTTTTGTATCGCCTATGGTTTATTATAACACAATTTTACATTAATTGAGATATAAACAACAAATAAACATAAATCATTTTGACGTTTACAGTATGAGCAAAATGGGAGAATCTGCGCTTACCCGAAATTGACAGATACGTACGGCTGTGTTATTATACGTACAGATCGCATACAAATGTATGGGTCAGTTGTAGAAACCTATGGTCAATATCGTTGCCGACAAGATAGCTCGCGCGCGTCAATCACGAGCGCACCGGACTGCGGAGTATGTCGTTATCGCGAACGATATCCGTACGCAAATCGCGTCGGGGCGACTGCGCGAAGGTGATCTGGTCCCAAGTTTTCGCGAGCTTGCTCAACAGTTTGGGGTGTCGGTTGCGACGGTGCAGCAAGGTATAGGGGTTCTGGTCAAAGAGCAGGCGCTCACAGTGAAACCAAATCGGGGAGTATTTGTCGCAGGGAGACTGGCGAATCAGTCAGGCGAGATTGACGCGGTTGGCTCGTCTCGGCATGCATACCCTGCAGCGAGCGTCCCATTGAGGTCAAGTCGGCCGCACATCGGTATCGTTACCTGTATCGCCAAAAACCCTCAAGACAGGGCGCGCGACCACGATGAAAACGTCGAGTATCTGCCAGATTACCACGGCGATTCGTTCCGCACGATGCCCGGGATTATCGCGGGCGGGATCGAAAAAGTCGCGAGTGCGGCGGGGGGTTCGACGAGCCTGTACGACCTGTCGGTTCGATATGAGTTCACCGGCGAGCATGTCGCACATTCAATGATGCGGCTGCTAGCCGATGGCGCGGACGCAATCGCATTCGCTTATGTAGAGCCGGATACAATCCTAGCGGGTCTGCGCTTGCTGAGCAATTGGAAACTACCCCTTGCGGCGATCGTGAGTGTTGAATCTCGCCTACCGATGCCCATCGTGCGTTACGATCATGTCGACGCTGGCGCGAAAGTTGGGCGTCACCTTCTCGATACTGGATGCGAACGGCTCATGTGTTTTGGTACGTCTGGCGACAAGTGGGCGGTTCAGCGGGTCGAGGGTGTACGGGAAGCCATGCGCTTCGCGGGGTGCAACCCGCTCACCGTCAGGGTGGAAATCCAAGAGCAGAACAAACAAATGCCGGTTCGAGACCAAGCAGTACGGTTTGCATCAGACGTTCTCTCACGCGGAATGGAATTCGATGGCGTTGTCGCCGCAAACGACGAATGCGCAATTGGCTTCATGCAAACGGCGGAACATTTTGGGCTGCGGGTGGGCCGCGACTATGCTATTGCGGGGTTTGACGACATAGCGGAGGCGCGGTGGAGCAATCTCACATCGGTCCATGTCCCTTTGGAAGATATGGGCCGCGAATGCGCGCGCGTGCTTATCAATATGGTCGAAGGACGTCCGGCAGCAAGCCAGACGTGTGTCGACTCGCAGCTCATTGTTCGTTCATCATCACGCAGACTTCAAGGCGGAGGAATTCATTCATGAAAACGGATCGAACGAGATCGTTGTCTTTCAAAGGTTTTACACTAATAGAGCTCCTCGTAGTTATCGCTATTATAGCGATTCTCGCTGCTGTCCTCTTTCCAGTCTTCGCCAAGGCAAGGGAAAAGGCGCGGCAGACTAACTGCGCGAGCAACCTGCGTCAGATTGGGCTGGCGTCCTGTCAGTACACACAGGATTACGATGAATATGTCGTTATGCAGATGCCGTGCGCGTATCCCAACCCCTGCAGCGGTTTGGGGCAAGGTCGGCATCCGTCGTGGTTCGATATTCTGTATCCGTACACGAAATCGAATCTGATTGGCTTCTGCCCTGACGACACAACAGCGCCATCGTATCATGCCGCTGGCAGTTGGAATTGTCCAGCGGGCGGGCCGCCGTGCCCGCAGCCTAGCTACTCGCTGAATGGGAGCCTCGCCCAGTACAACATGGATGATAACGGGGGTTCGCCCGGGATCAACCTGTCGAAAGTGTATTCGCCGTCCAGCGTTATCCTTGTCGCTCCGATGACCGCCACAGGATGGGAAAGCCCGCAGGCGATCAATGTGGCTGGCTGGGGCGGAGTTATGGACTGCAACAATGTGGGGCAAGGCGGGCGAACGTATCCGACGTGCCCGCCGCCGGAGGGATGGGTGTCGGGTGTACGCGGCTTCCCGAAGGTGTTCGCGTCGCTGTATCGCCACACCGGCGGCGAGAACTATGTGTTTTGCGACGGCCACGTGAAGTATTACGCGTTCACGTCGGTTTGCTGGAGTTACGACCCGAATGTGACGACGAACTGCAAGGGAATGAATGCGTGGTTTGTACCGAACGGGATTTAGGAAACGTAACGGGTAAGTACCTGTCGATGACCGGGGGTTCCGTACGTTAAAGGCATCGGCTTCAAAGTGTGAAACGTAGAAGATTCCGTAGGTTAATCGAATGGTCGCGATTAATCCGCCCTTTTTGTATTGGCGCGTGATAGCGTCTACGTGAGTTGGAAGTTTGAGACGGCTATCGGCGCAACCGGCCTAGTCGTGGCAAAGTTGGTGAGTGGCACGCCGACCACAGCCCCTCACGGGGGACCGCCGCTTCGTGGCGATGGTTGGCGACGATTTCTTCGGGGACCCGCTCCTCGAAGGCGGCCCCAAACATTGGCGAAGCGCCTCG
>DASXUY010000035.1:0-151922 GCA_036504535.1 Capsulimonadaceae bacterium | reverse complement strand
TCTCAACCATGCGCAAGCAAGGCCACAATCCCCTTGAAGTCCTGACAACCGTAATGAATGGACGACCGCAAGCCCCAGCGTACTGAACCACAAACAACTAGCAACCACAGCGCAAAGCCATGCCATGCCTGAGTAGTTACGATTTTGCGCAGACATTTGCAAGCACTTATCATACTTTATCTTGGTTTTTCGAAGGTAAGAAGCATGAACTTTTTCGTTGCGCAAAATTTGGAATCGCGTTGCGCTTTGCAAAACGCAAAACCGCTGCGCGCTGACAGGAAAAACGAACATATGCTTCTCAAATTACTGAATGCGTGTAATGTCTGCGATGCCGAGTCCAGCTCGTTTGGAAAGTCACGGGGATTAGGGGACGGTGTCGGCGCGGGAGTGACTGTCGTGCGGGGTCTGACTATGCTGTTCGCTTACGCCATACGGCAATCGAAGCTGCGATCGCCGCAATCAGGCCGCCGAGGTAGGCGCCATCGTGCCATGCGCCGACCGCAAAGGCGCGACGTTTGTCGACGATGCCGTCTAGGAACGGCCAATCACTTGGCGTAAGATTGATGGCTGGCGCAATAACGTAGCCAACTGCGCCAGCGACGGCGGACGAGACCGCCACGCACAGGAGTACGTTCACGATGGCCTTGGTGATGACGCCGCGAGGTGCTGGTGGCCGTGTCCCGGCATTGGCGACGATGCCGATTGCAAGGCCGAGGAGCATGCCAAACCACCATGTTGCGCATACGCCGACGACGACGGCTTGAAGGCGGAGCGGGGCGGCGTCCGCGCCAAACGCGGTCAGGAGCGGCAAGAACTGCTGGTGTTTGAACACCGAGTAATACTCAGGTGACGCTGTCACCGAAAGCTGGTCGTTGACCACACCGTAAGCGGCACCGAGAACGATGCCGACGAAGGTCCATGTGATGATCGACGCACAGCGTCTTAAGGTTTCCATGGTTGGCCGCAGCCCTAACCTACTTTGCTGGTGCCGATATGCCATGCCGCATGAGCCACGCTTGTGCTCTCGTCGGCCAGTCTGCTGCGGGAATAGACTTGCCAGTGGCGAGGCCGTATCCATGGCCGCCCGACTCGTAGATGTGAAGTTCGGCGGGAACCTTGGCCTTCTTGAGTGCGAGGTAGAACAAGACGCCGTTTTCCGCGTTGACGGGGTCATCGTTGGCGTAGACGATGAGCGTTGGCGGAGTGGTGGCGTCAACTTTCTTCTCGTTCGACAGGTCTTCAAGCACTTCAGGGGCCGGATTTGGGCCGAGGAGGTTGTATCGGGATCCGGTATGCGTTGCGGTCCCGGTCATTGTAATCACGGGGTAGATCAGCATCATGAAATCGGGTCGGCAGGAGAGACGATCAATTGGGTCGGTAGCCGGTGCCGAACCATCATCAAAGTGAGTGCCGACAGTCGACGCCAGATGGCCGCCAGCGGAAAAGCCGATGACGCCGACGCGCTTGGGGTCGATACGCCACTCTGCCGCGCGGCTGCGTACAAGGCGCATCGCGCGCTGCGCGTCGAGTAGCTCTGCCGGATGATGGTATCGCTGGCCGAGCCGGTATTTGAGCACGAATCCGGCAATTCCCTGCGCATTGAGCCACCGAGCAATCTGCTCGCCCTCGTGATCCATCGCGAGGCGGGCATAGCCGCCGCCAGGGCAGATGACGACACCGCCGCGAAGGCCAGCGACGTTGTCGGACGGCAGGTAAGCCTGCAATGTCGGCTTATCGGCGTCGCCGTCACCCTGCGCGAGAGGCGCACCGGCAGGCCACAACAGCTCCGGCGCAGACGGCACTGTCGGGATATCGGCAGCTCTTGCCTGAGATGTGATCGCGAGGCATGCGGTGGCAGCGATGAAAGCTGCGATAGATGTAATAGTGACGCGAAGTTTTAACATTGTATATCGCCTATAAGCGGCATGGCGTTAGCTGATACCGCATTCATCCTACTGTTACAACGTAGGCACTCACAAACAATCGGTAACCGGGTAATGAACAGCCCTACTGGATGGGTTGCATCAGCTTCGCGATTGAGTCGCGGAACGACGACGCCCAGAGGTCGAAGGTGGCCGCAGTCGTGTTTTGCTGTGACGGGATACCGGACGCGATGACCGTGCCGTCGGCATTCAGGAATGCTTTCGCGGGATCGACAAAAAAGACAGACTTGCCGTCGTCGAGCTTGGCAAGGAGGGCGTTGTAGCTGTCCGATAGATGACGCTGGGAGTCTGTTGGCTTAGCGCCGAGCGGGCAAGCGCCAACGATCAGCACCTTCGTGGTCGATGACTTCGTCTGAATGAGCTTTGCGGTCGCGGCTATGCCTGCAGCGAGAGTATCAATTTGTGGATGCGCTCCCTGCAAGCCTTCCTGGGAGTTTAGTACGACTACCTTGGGCTTAATTCCGTCCAGTTCGCCGTTGTCGACCTGCCAGAGCATGTTCTCGGGCCGACTTCCCCATAGGGCGAAGTTAAGGGCATGATATTGCCCGAACTCCTTCTTGAAGAGGTCCTGATTGCGGTCCCAGCACGACATTGTCTCGCCGCCCATGAACACCAGTTCGCACGCAGCCTTTGCGACAGGCGATGTCGCCAGCACACGGTTGTGGCGCCAGAGGAAGTCGTTGCGCACCTGCGGCGTCGCGGGGCCGAGGTTGGCAGGAGTCGGTACCGGCGACGGCGGCGGGGGCACATTTGCGATTGGCTCCGCTGCCAGCCATTCCTGGACTGTAGGCTGGATCGCGGCGTTCCAGATTTTGAACCCATCTGGCGTGTTTGGATGGACCTTGTCGGTGATAAGGTCGGCGTTAACTGTACCGTCAGCGTTTAAGTACTTGTCGCCAAAGTAAAGGTACTTAACCATCTTGCCATCGTCCATCTTGGCCAGGAAGCCGTTTACGACCTGAAGCTTGCGGTTGTAGTCGGCGTTATCCGAACGAGGGAAGATGCCTTGCACAAGCACGCGCGTGTTTGGCAGCACCGTGCGGATGTACGACACGATGGACCAGACGCCGTACGCCACCGCATCGGGCTCGGAGGCAAGGTTGTTAGTGCCGATCAGCAGGATCACCATCTTCGGGTGCAGTGGTTTGAGGACGCCGTGCTGAAGACGCCAAAGTAGGTGCTGTGTGCCATCTGCACTGATGCCTAAGTTGATGGCGCCCACTGGTGCATAGTACTGATCGTACATCGCCTGCCCAGGGCTGCGGGTCCACCGCGCCGTGATCGAGTCACCAGCGAAGGCGATCTTGATCTTGTCGGCGCGCGCAGTCGCATCGGCCACCATCTCAGCATGGATGGCCCCCCAATCGTCGAGCAGCACCGGCTTGACTGTCGAAGTATCGGCAAGGGCACGAACCGGCATGGCGATGCCAGCCAAAAAGGCAAGGGCGAATGCGGTAAGGGCGGCAAACATCAGCCTTGCGCGACATCGACAGTAAGGTGAGGTCATGGGAGTCTCCGGAGCAGCTGATCGAGCGACAGGAAGAGTTCGGTCGCAATGATTGAGTGCTACTGGGGCAATTCTACCATGTTGGCGTGATCTTGGCTAGTTCTGTGTACTCGCCATCAGCACATCGCGCACGTGAGCAATGAGCCAAGCGGCGTGCCAGTGTGGATGGGGCCACCCAATTGCCAGCAAGGAGCACTCGCCTTGTAGCGCGTTCTCGAACATCGAACCTATAATGCAGACAGTTGTGACATAGATTTTCGGGGCGACAGGCAGTCAGGACCTTGCTCGGGATCGTCTGGTGGTAGCGGCGCTCGGCGACAACGTATAGCGGAGTCTCCGGGAGACCACGATTCCGTCCGGCTGCCACCGTGGTCTTTCACGATAAATGAACACGTTCAAATATTACATCGATTGAGGTATAGTGGAGGCAATCTATAAGTGAACATGTTCATTTATAAAAAATGGAAGACGTGAGGACCTAAATATGCGTGTGGGAGTGACCGGAGCATATGGCTACTCTGGCCGGTATATTGCGCAACATCTACTGCGAGCCGGTTACGACGTTATGACGCTCACCAACTCAATCGGGCGCGTCAATCCGTTTGGTAACAGAATAGAAGCGGTTCCGTTGCAGTTTGACGATCCCGCCAGTCTCACTCGATCGCTTCTGGGAGTTGACGTTTTGATCAACACCTACTGGGTGCGGTTCAATCACCGCCATTTTAACCATGGTGAGGCTGTCACGAACACGAAAGTTCTATTTCGATGCGCCATGGACGCGGGTGTCGGCCGCATTGTGCACGTCAGCATAACGAATCCCGATATCGATTCGAACCTTTCGTATTTCGCGGGAAAGGCCGAACTGGAAGCGGACTTAATGTCGCTCGGGCCGTCGTACTGCATCTTGCGTCCCGCCGTGCTGTTCGGCAAAGAGGACGTGCTCATCAATAACATCGCGTGGGCGTTGCGGCATCTGCCTATTTTCGGCGTGTTCGGCGACGGAGAGTATAAGCTTCAGCCCATCTACGTAGACGATATGGCCGCGCTGGCCGCAGAGAAGGTGGGCGGCGACGCAAACGAGATCGTCAACGCGATTGGCCCTGAGACGTTCACATTCCGAGAACTCGTCGACGCGATCCGGGAGTCGCTTCATCTGCGAACTCGCATTGTCAATGTAGCTCCCGAACTGGGTTACCGTATCTGCCAGCTGCTCGGATTGATCGTTGACGATGTGATTATCACTCGCGACGAGATTGACGGTCTTATGTCGGGGCGATTGTACACAGATGCTCGTCCCGCTGGCTCTACGAAGCTGTCGGAGTGGATGGGGAGCCATGGTGCCTCATTAGGGCTGCGCTATACAAGCGAACTGGCAAGGCGGCAAAACAGACTGGCCGCATATCAATCAAACTGAATGCGTAAAGCTGCCACAGTGCGTTCATCGGAAGTCGCCAGCGGTGACGCTGCCAAGGGGGCGCGGTTAGCGCGGCCAACCACGAAGCGCGGGTCGCGTTCGTGCCTGTACCGCGTTGTTTGGCAGGGACCCCAGAGAGTAAATCCCTCAGAATGTGGTTGCATTTCTCGTCCGGATAATACTATAACTAAAGCAAAAGCACGCCTGTTCGCGTTATTTAGAGGACCATTCTCCATGATCGGATCAGTGATCGGCGACATCGCTGGCTCTCTTTACGAGGGTAGCAGCATCAAGACGAAATCGTTTCCGTTCTTTAACGAGTTCGGCCGCTTTACCGATGACACAGTCCTCAGCGTCGCGGTTGCCGCTGCCCTCCTTGAGTCGAGTGAGTATATCGACCGGGCACAACACTATGTATCGATGTTTCACGACTGGTTCGCTCTCTATCCAGACGCTGGATTTGGCGACACATTTTTCTCTTGGGCCGATATGCGCGACCGTCAACCTTACAATAGTTGGGGAAACGGCTCGGCTATGCGGGTCGGCGCGATAGGCTGGGCGTTTGACACACTCGACGAAACGTTAGCGGAAGCGCATCTGAGCGCATCTGTCACGCACAATCACCCCGAGGGTATTAGAGGCGCGCAAGCGGTGGCGGCGGCGATCTATGCCGCCAGAAACGGCGCCGACAAGGGAGCGATTCGAACCTTAGTCGAGTCCCGCTTCAGCTACGACCTGAGCGCAAGCGTCGATGAGATACGGCCAACTTACGGATTTGATGTTTCCTGTCAGGGCTCGGTCCCGCAGTCGATCATCTGTTTTCTCGACTCAAGCAGCTTTGAAGACGCTGTACGCAATGCCATATCGCTGGGCGGCGACAGTGACACCATGGCCTGTATTGCTGGATCGATCGCCGAAGCTGCCTATGGGGTGCCATCCGAGTTTCGAGAGAAGGCGATGGGCTACCTCGACTCCCGGCTAGGCGCTGAAATTGAGGAGTTTGAGGCTACCTATGGGCCTGACTAGATGGATTCCGTGGCAATGGGGATAGTGGACGAAAACGCGGTGGTTGACGGGACAAGACGCTACGCATGCCTCCCTGCGATCACCACCAGAATCAGAAGGGAAAGTCGGAGACGAGGAAAACTGTGGATACAGACCGATTAGGACTTCTCGGCAATCAGTAAGCTGGCGACTGGGCAACATTCAGTCAGCTGTGTAAAGTGTTGGTAACCGAAGCCGTCATCAACAACGACGGCCAGATGCCCTTCTACCACGGGGGCGCATGTTCGCTCGTTTTGAAGCCGGAGCTAGTGCTCAGCGCAGGAACCAGTGGTCCCGACATGGCTCGGGATGCCGTATCGCTAGTAATCGGCGAACAGCGCAGTTTGATCGACGATATTGAGCTGCGGATGATTATTGTGGTCGATATTATGCTGGCGGGGTGTGGTTACGTTGCAGCTTTCGCGAAGTACAGTAAGTTCGGTTGCTTCTTGACACTAAGTTGAGCTTCCAGTATAATCCTCCAAACCTGTGTTCAGTAGCGAGCCCGCTACCTCCGAAATCGCGGCTCGCCGATTTCCACGGGCTATCGTCTGACCATACGACGAAAGGTTATCCCCAATGACCGTAGCCGCTCCATCCCTATCTCAATCCAATTCCAAAGGCCGTTCGACACATTGTGATATCAAATTGGAAACCGATCCATTACCGCTCTTTCGCCTGCTTGATGACGCTGCTAGAGACTACCCAGACTGCCCGGCATTCGACTACCGCGGGCAATCCATTACATATCGTACTTATAGCGCAATCGTAGAGCGGGCGGCGTGCGGATTGCAAGGGCTAGGGCTTGGTAAGGGATCTCGCGTTGGGCTGGTCATGCCGAATTCCCCATATTACGCGATCATGTTCTTTGCGGTCCTCAAAGCTGGCGGCACGGTCGTTAACTTTAACCCTTCCTACACGGATATCGAACTTGTGGACCAGATGAATGATTCCGGGGTGTCCGTGATGGTCTGTCTCGATGGCGACTCGATGCCAGCCAAACTGAGCTCGATCATCGGCGCGACCTCCGTGACATCGATAATCGTATGCCCGCAATCGCAGGCTGTAGCCGTCGAGCTAGAGCGAGCTCCGAATACTAGTCAGGTTATCCCGTTCGACTGGTTAATCGACAATGCATTTAGCCTGCTTGAGCATGATATCGATCCGATGGTAGATGCCGCTCTCCTTCAATATACGGGCGGAACAACCGGAACTGCGAAAGCAGCTGTTCTTACTCATGCCAACCTTTACCAAAACGTTCGTCAAATCGATATCTGGATCGCAGAGTTAGAGCGTGGAAAGGAAGTGTTCCTGGCGGTTATTCCGTTCTTTCATGTCTTTGCCCTGACCATCCTATTGCTGCTTGGCGTCGGCACCGCCAGCGAAATTGTGATTCTAGATCATTTCGAGCCGCTAACAGCGCTCTCAACGATTGAGCGTAAACGGCCAACGTTCCTCGCCGCTGTTCCGACTGTTTTCGCCGCTCTCTGCGCGCGTCTTCGTCCCGAAGGCAAGGATCTATCGTTTATTAGGATTTGTATCTCCGGCGGAGCTCCGCTTCCGGAACAGGTGTTGACTGATTTCCGGGCTCTCACGGGCTGCGATATATGCGAGGGGTTTGGACTAACGGAGTGTTCGCCCGTCGTTACCGTAAACCCAATTCGCGGCACCAGGAAATCGGGATCTATCGGATTGCCCATTCCTGGGACCGTTGTCGAGCTAGCGTCGTTGACGGACCGCGATACAATTCTGGGCCTTGGTGAAACCGGCGAGCTTGTGGTTTCAGGGCCACAGGTCATGGCCGGCTATTTGAACAGACCAGATGAGACCGAGGACGTGCTGAGAGGCAGCCGCTTGTATACTGGCGATGTGGCGTTCATCGACGCCGACGGCTACGTCTTTATCATGGATCGAATCAAGGATATGATTATATGCGGCGGATTTAAGGTTTATCCACGCCGCGTCGAGGAGGCGATTTTAAAGCACCCGGGTGTTGAGGAGTGCATCGTGGCCGGAGTTCCAGCTCGTCATGTTGGCGAGACGGTTAAGGCTTGGATCAAGACCAAGAGCGGCGTCGTCCTGACAGAATCCGAGCTCAAGGAATTTTTGAAGCCATACCTGAGCGCTGTCGAGCGGCCTAAGAAATTCGAGTTTCGAACACAACCGCTGCCGCGAACGAATATTGGCAAGCTCTCGCGCCGATTGGCGCGCTTGGAAGAATTGGAAACGGATTCAAAACTCGCAACCAGCGCGAAGCAAGCTCGGTGTCCCGCTGAGGACTTAACAACCGCTTAGCGGTGCTATCCTCGGTGTGCTGTGTCCAGATTCGGATTGCAGATAACAAGCGGGGAAATGGTGGGCCCAGAGGGATTCGAACCCCCAACCAATCAGTTATGAGCCGACTGCGCTAACCGTTGCGCCATGGGCCCCCACCAGGCTGGCGTGTCGTGGGTGACGTCGCCTGCCGAAAAGCAGTATACCTCAAGCCAGCCGATCGGCGAAAGTGTAACGGCAGATTGTAATAGTTTGCATAGGATACAGCCTGTGTAAAATCCATCGCCAATCAATCGGCGCTGATGTCCACGAGTTTACAATTTCCGGCGGCAAAGGTGCTAGCTTCATCGAAGGCGAACTCTACTAGCATGAAACGTCTCCCAAAATGCTTCGGAGTGCTGCCTCTAGTCTCATCCTGCGTTCTGCTAGGGTCCCCTTCCTTCGCGAAGCCGCCGCATGCGCCAGCGAAACCGCCAGCGACAGCTGCGGCGACCTCGCCTACTTCACCACCGCGCTTAGCTCTTTCCGATCCGGTCCTGTATCCAACCGTCGACTTGCGAGGATACGGCCGCGTGAGCGGTGAGTTCCGTAACGCGCCTGCAATCCACGGGGCGGTGCTTGTGATCACCTGCGAAAACGAAACGAAGGCACGGCTGCTAGCCGCGAAGTACATTTCGGATCTCAACTGCATACCGGGAGTTAACATCATCGCGTTACCCCAGCCTGGGCGGCCAGCCTTCGAAATACAAGGAAACGGAATCATCGCTGTTATGCGATCCGCTGCGGTCGTGACAATTTTGTCCGCGCCAAAACTCGCTGGGTTGGCGGCCCTATCGTCGTTGGTGCCGAAATCGGTGACCTGGCTATCGAAAGGCGAAGTCGAGGTCCCGATGTATCTGGACCGGTGGGACAAGTTCTGCTTCAGGCACTACTATTTGCCGCTCCAAAGTCCCAAAGGTCAAGTGCCAGAGAGTTACGATTTCATCGC
This sequence comes from Capsulimonadaceae bacterium, assembly GCA_036504535.1. Lineage (GTDB taxonomy): Bacteria > Armatimonadota > Armatimonadia > Armatimonadales > Capsulimonadaceae > JARLGU01. The sequence goes on along the minus strand of DASXUY010000035.1, from coordinate 142,752 downwards.
CGATCTCGATTGGGCGAAAGCCAACAGTCGCGCAGGGATTCTCACGCCTGTATCGCTCCTCGCCAACGATACTGCAGAAGGCATGATGAGTCGCGGAGAAACATCGTGGATGGACCAGGAGCTCGCAAGCCGGGGCCTTCCAACAGAAGCGCACTTACTCGGACCTCCTGACAGCCTGCCAGCTTGGTTTGGGAACAAGTATCGGGACCAGCTTCAGGTTAAGATGCCTGGCTTCACTGGCAACTTCCGAACCTTGATGTCTCCCCAGAACGGGGGACAGGGTGTTATTTCATGGCATTCGCCAACGGCGATGGATGCCAGCCTGGCCTATTTGCAGAGTGAGGTTAGTCGCTACGCAAAAATGCCTAACGTGACATCGTATCTCGAGCCGCACAACGAACTCAAACATGGTTGGCGGATCATGTTCTTCGAATACGGCCCTCTTGCCGACATTGCTTACCGCAAGTATCTCGGAGAAAAATACCGGGAACTTGCGCAGGTGTCTGATCGTTGGAAGGTGCCGCTGAAAACCTGGGACGATGTGAGGGTGCCCGAAATCGCATCGTTCGCGGGCTGGAACAGCGACTCGGTTGACGTCGGTGGGACATGGAAGGTTGGGTATGAGGAGCTTAATGATCCACTGGACAAGGGCTTTAAATACGAACAAGGCTCTACGCCGGCATCGAAGCCCGCACCTGATGAGTGGTATGCGGCTGAGTTCGACGACTCAGCCTGGCCAAGTCTCCCGGGAGCGGGCAACGACCGGCAAATGCTTGTCGCCAAACGCCCGGCGGTATTTCGTCGTCGGTTCAATATCCCCGAAGATTGGCTGGCTCGCCAAAAGCGCTTGTGGTTATACGAATGGGACCTGAACATGGCTACCGGGCAACAGGTCCGCGTCGCCGTGAACGGTAAAATTGCAGGTTCGAGTCTTGTGCAGTCCAACGTGCCACATTGGTTCGCCGTCGAGGTCACCGGACTGATCCATAGCGGAGCCAATAGTGTAGCCATTCGTGTCCCACAAGGCTACATGGCGTACAAAACTTACCTTTCGGCGACCCCACCCGCGCGCTACCCCTATCTGGGTGAAGGTATGAATGCTAGGTGGGTGGACTTCGTCGGATTGACTCAATGGGGCAGTGTGCGTGGTGTGCGCTCAGGAATGGAGATGATCCGCCAGGTTGCGCACGATCCGCAGATCTTGCTCATGGCGCCGATGGGTTATGCGGACGGCATTCTTTCGAACGCCCTCGATTTTGGCGGCGAGTTCCACGACACCGGCGCAATGGGCGCATTTTGGGATAACTACCCGGCGTCTGTTTCCCGTGGCGCAGATCTTCCTGTGTCTGTCGAGCCCGGCGGCCCCGCTGACGACCTGACTGGTTGGAAGCGGCAATGGGGCCGATGGCAAACGGAGGGAGTCAACGCCGTTGACTACTTCATTACAATTGGCAGCGTCCTTTACAATCCCGAGATAAAGGCTGATTACGAGGCGCATCGTAAACAGATATCCTTTATGGGGCAAAGCCATCACCCCAAGGCGAAAATAGCCAGTCTCTACTCAAATGAAGTCGACGAATTGATTGACTATCCTTGGGGCGGCTCTCCAGGATCATGGCTCAAAACCGGCTACTGGAACTGGAACGCGGTGACGGTGTTGCGGGGCGAGTATGCCTACGATGGTCTTACTCCTCTAGCGCTTGCCAACGGCGGCGCGGACAAATACGCCCTGATCGTAGACTCGAACACATCGATCATGAGCGAAGGCATGGTTTCGAATATCGAGCGCTATGTTCGCAATGGCGGCGTTTTTGTCACAGTGGCGCAAACCGGACGCGGCACACCGGAACGCCCCGACGCGTGGCCCATCTCGCGCTTAACGGGATACGACGTGACGCACATCGACAGCTTGAATGCGGACGGTGGTGTGGGCGAAAAAGGCGAACTGCTTCCCGCGCCAGGTCAGAAAGTGTATGGCGCCGAGCTTAACGGTGTTGCCGCAAACGGTCTGCATTTGTCACGACGCGCCCCCGACGCGCACGATTTGTTGATGTGGAAAGACGGCACCGTCGCGGCTGGAATGCGGCAGATCGGCAACGGGTACATCGTGCAGCTTGGGGCTAAGTTCACGGGGGCAAAGATAGCGGACCGTGTCGAGCCCGGCGCAAACGATGATGCCGCTCGACACCTGCGGGCTCTCCTAACTGCGATTGTGAGATGGCGCGGTATCGCTCCCGAGGAAGCGCGGCTGGCGGTCGAGAATGAACAGGTGTGGATGACGCATCGCGTATCCAACAACGGTCTATATGATGCGTGGGTTGTGTACAACTGGTCGCAGAACCAGTCGCAGACCGTTTCCGCTGCGCTGTCGCCCACCTTGTCGCCCAGCTACGCATTTGATATCCGCGACGGCTCCCGCGTTGCGGTGTCCATAACTGGCAATGAAACTCGGCTCGACGGCATAACTCTTACCCCGCTTGAGACCCGCGTCATATTGACGCCGCGGGGGCGGGCGGATGATGCTCCGGCGAAGTGGTTCGAACTGCAGCGCAACTGGTGGCGCGGAACGGTCGCTCCGCCAGCGTTGAAGTTGCCGGACACGTCGCCGCGCTTCGCGCTTGACTTGACTCCAGAGTGGAAGTTCAAGCCACTCGACGCCCAAGAAGACGCATTACCGCTTACTACTGTAGGGTATACGGACAAAGCGTGGGGCACGCGGGATCTCGGTCTGTGGAACACGCTTAAGACCGGTGGGAAGACGCGCGCTGTGTTTCGGAAAACATTCACGGTACCGGCAGCGTGGACAAATGGCCGGGTCAGCGTCTGGCTTACCAGTTGGCATTCGGGTTCAGGCCGCACGTGGATGAAAGAAGGGCGAGTGGTGCTCGACGGCGCTGAAGTCAAGCCGATGAACAACAAGCCCTATATCGTAAGTGGTCTCGATGCGCTTCGCGCGGGAACGACACACACGATTGCCGTCGAAATCAACGGTGCCGGAGCGCTAGCGGGCTCCGTGGGCCAATGCTGGCTTTCCTTCGAGCCGACGCCCTCAGTGAAGGTAGACTTAGCGGGCAAATGGGAGCCTTCCGTCGACGCGTTGGTGTACGGAAAGCCTGTCACCTTGCCCGGGCAGTTCAATGCGCTCACTCTGCGCCGGATGGTTGCGGTCGACGCGAAGCTAGCGGGCAAGAATGCGGTTGTCACCGTCGACGGTTCCCCCGAACTCGTCGCCGTTCTCGTCAACGGTCACCTGGTACGCAGGCAGCATACGATGATCGGGGAACGATGGAGCCTGAACGTCACACCGTTTGTGAAGTTTGGTGACGACAACGAAATCGAGATCGTTCGCTGGAACGGTGCCGGACGAGCGCTAGTCCGCGAAGCGTCGCTAGGCTTCTACGATGCGGGAAGCTATCCGTAGGCGAGGTGCTAAGACGTGCGGCGCTGACGTACCGTTCTGCGTCGTCAAGCCCCGAGAACGGGGCTGATGTACGCAGTGCTGCCTTTCTGCACGCCGATCCCCAGACTGGGTTCGTGAGGAGCTTTGGCATGGCAGTGGGTCAGACATGCGCTACGCCCGCACGATCTCCACTCTCGGCGGCGCGTCGATCTCGCTGGCGACGGTGCCGTCGGGCTGGCGGGTGTGGCGGACGGCGACTGGGCCTTGCGGAGTTGGGTATGCGCCCTCCGCCCAAGCGAGGTCGCCAAGGTGCGCGGCGACTCGGACGCGGGTGCAGCCGGGGGACAGTGGCTTGACGCCGAGGACGTGTTCCGACAGCCAAGCTGTCGGCCCTGCGGCCCAACCGTGACAGAGGCTGTGGCGCAGGCTTTTGTAGCAGTAGTCTCCGTAGGTCATGTGGACATCGATCTTGTCCGGTGACGGCATCTCGTCGATTCGCCCTGCCCCTTCAGCCCACGAAAGGTCGAAGTCCTCCCAGAACGATGTCGCGCCGAGATCGAGCATCGCCCCCCAATAGTTGCGGATCACATCGAGCGCTCCGACGTAGTCGCCTGCCGCGGCACGTGCCTGCAGAACGTAGTAGCCGTAAAACGTCGACAGGCCTTTGAGCGGATTCTGCGAAAGCACCGTGTCGTTCACCATTTTCGCGTCCCGGAGACCCGTGAGCGCGAGAAGGGCCGACGCCTGCTTGCTCGCGACCAGTGGCTCCGGCGCGCCAAGAGCGAGTCGTCTGGCGGCATCGCGGCTTAACGCGGCGGTATCGAATTCGCCAAGAGTCTCACAGAGGGCAGCGCCAGCACCAAGGGCCATCGCAAGGAGGCCGTGGAGACCGGCCTGCACGGCTGCAGGGTTCGGCGACGTCGGCCAGTCGAGAAGCTGCCGACCCGGGACCGCCATGGAGCCGTCGTCAGCCACGCAGCCGACGAACTGCTTCAGCAGCGCAGTTAGATAGTCCCGCTGCTCTTCGAGATACGCCACGTCCCCTGAGTGGAGATACCAATCCGCCTGGATCAGGATCCACCACATCGAGTAGGCACCGATACCATTCATCCACGCTGGGAGCGGCGTGTGGTCTCGCACCCAGTCGAGGCTGGCCGGGACGATTGGGTCAGCACCAAAGGTTGCAGTGATCACCGATACCTCGGGATGCATATCGCCGATCCACACCAACCGGTCACGCTTGATGCCGTCCCAGATGTAGTCCTGCATGCACAGATGAACCGTGTCCAGTCCCGTCTGCCAAATCTGGTTAAGGCGCGCATCGCTACAGTTAAAGCGCCCGACGAGAGGAATGTCCCGCATCACCGACACGGCACGGACCGCCATGACCGTGATCTCAGCGCCCTCGTCGATCAGGTCAATGCGAACGAAGCGGAATCCTGTGAGGCCGTACTCCTGCGAGCCCATCGACGCTATAGGGACGATCATGTCCTTAATCGCGTGATCGTTGTTTGTCTCGTTCATCGCCTCGCTGACCGACTCACCGAACCGCAGGCGGACGCGATAAGCTTTGTTGTCTTTGGAAGCTGCGGTCACAATCTGAAGCGCCCCGTGGAGCTCGCGGCCAAAGTCGAGGACGATACCGGGGGCGTTTCCGTCGTGCTTCATCCTGGCAAAATCTGTTGCCTGGATAAGCGCCTGGCCGTTGTTGTTAACGAGGAGCACGTCCGGATTGGTAAGCGTCCCGGCGGTCCATAAGATGCGTGTCGGCAGCACGTAACGGCGGGTTCGCGGGTCGATGGTTGTGTCGTTGGTCATGGTATGCTTGTTCGATGTGAGTTGGTCGTATACCTTTTGAGTTTTAAGGATGCGCTCCCAAGCCGCGCGGGCTATTTTTGTAAGAGGGTTGCAGTTGGCTAATTGAGCTTATTGGCCCCTAGAGAAGCGCCAGACGCGGGTCGACGCCGTATTGCCTGCAACCGCAGGGCTCGAAGCGCGATATAAAGAATGCCCGCGCGGCACGAGCGCTCTTGATTCTTATTCTTAACAGCGTAAGGCTCCGAACCCGGTCATAAGGTATAATCCTCCCTTGATATGACAACCCCAAAGAAGAAGGCTATTGTGCTCGGCAGCGGTCCTATCCGCATCGGTCAGGGCATCGAATTTGACTACGGATGCGTGCATTGCGTATGGGCTCTCAAAGAGGCCGGATACGAAGCAATCATCATCAACAACAACCCCGAGACCGTCAGCACCGACTTTGACACGTCGGATCGGCTCTACTTCGAGCCGCTTACTGTCGAAGATGTGCTCAACGTGATCGCCGCGGAAGCGCCCATCGAAGGGGTGATTGTGCAGTTTGGCGGTCAAACCGCTATCAACCTCGCCAAGCCCCTCGCAGCCGAAGGTGTCACGATCCTTGGATCGTCGTACCAGAGCATTGAGCTAGCCGAGGACCGCGACAAGTTTGAGCAGCTCCTTCGCGAGCTCGACATCCCCAAACCTGCCGGTCGAGCCATCCTTAAGACCGAAGACGCCGTCACGGTGGCCAATGAGATCGGGTACCCCGTGCTGGTGCGCCCGTCGTATGTTCTCGGTGGTCGCGCCATGGAGATTGTCTACACAGAAGCCGAACTGCGCAACTACATGCGCTACGCGGCCGACGCAGCCGAAGGCGCTCCTATCCTCGTCGACCGCTACGTCATCGGCAAGGAAGCCGAAGTGGACGTGATCGCCGACGGCAAGGGCAACTGCGTACTTCCCGGTATCATGGAGCATATCGAGCGCGCTGGTGTCCATAGCGGCGACTCGATGGCCGTCTACCCGCCGCAAACACTGTCCCAATCGGTGTGCGATCAGATAGTTGCACACGCTACGAAACTTGCCAAGGCTCTGCACGTAATCGGCGTAATGAACATCCAGTTCGTGATGGACGGCGAAGAGGTTCAGGTGATCGAAGTGAACCCGCGCGCCAGTCGGACCGTCCCGTATCTCTCAAAGATCACGGGTATTCCGATGGTCAAGGCCGCAACACACGCGATTCTTGGCACGTCGCTGCCGGACCAGGGCTATGTGAACGGCCTTCATCCGAACCAGCCCAACGTGGCCGTCAAAGCGCCAGTGTTCTCGTTCGCCAAGCTTGCAGGTGTCGATATCAACCTCGGCCCCGAAATGAAGAGCACGGGCGAAGTGCTCGGTATCGATGTCGACTACCCGCGCGCGCTTTACAAAGCCATGGTCGCGAGCGGCATCGATGTCCCGAAAGCCACCAGCGGCGCATCGCTACTGGTTACCGTCTCCGACAGTGACAAGGACGAGGCGCTGCAGATTGTCCGCGACTTCACCAGCCTCGGGTTCCGGCTCTACGCCACCACTGGCACCGCCAAGTTCTTGAACGCCAACGGACTTCCCACCGAGTCCGTCAAGAAGATATCCGAAGGCTCCCCCAACCTGCTGGACTTGATCAATAACAACAAGGTCTCGCTGGTTATCAACACCGTCTCCAAGGACCGCAAGGTCGAGCAGGAGGGCCAGAAGATCCGCCGCGCAACGGTGGAGCATTCGATCCCGTGCCTCACGTCCCTCGACACGGCCCGCGCTCTGCACTTCGCACTCGAAGCCCGCAGCAGCGGCGACGCATTCACCGTCGTCCCCATCGACCGCTACGTACGCGACAAGCACTAACCAGGCTGAGCCTGGACCCCTATCGGGCCATTCAAAACGCCGTCGGTACACATCACGGCGGCAATGGCCCGGGTCAGAATACGCTTGGATATTGTCTCGTCGATAGGCAAGTCATCTTATCTCAATCCAAACTACCAGGATTACGAGTTACGAACACTTGATTTCTCGGCAGGTGGTACTGTAGCCGCGATAAGAAATCACCAAAATCGAGGGTCGATCTACGAGATTCGGCGACGAAATGCGTCATGCGTTGACGTGTTATGGCATAATGAACCGTGCCCCGAACAGCAGTACACAACCTCGGCGACACTAGCTCGACCACTCGGCAACTATCCGCATTTGCGGCGACTTCGATTGTTGTCGGCAGCGTCGTTGGAGCGCTGCTCGTCCGGCTGGCACTTCATCCTCTACTCCATTCCCAAGCGCCGTTTTCAACGTTTATATTGGCAATCATCGTTAGCACATGGATCGCCGGTCTGCGCGGTGGAGTGGCCGCTACGTTATTGAGCCTCGGCTTTTACTCGGCGGTGCTCATTAATCTGCCAGCATCAACGGATCCGCCTGCATTCAACGCGATCGGCGCGGGATCGTTCACGCTCATCGGCCTAATGATCTCAATCGCCGGAAGTGCTCAACTAGCCACGAACAGAAAGGCAGTTGATCGGGGGAATGCGCTTCTGGAAAGCGAAAGGCGAGTGTCGGCGATTCTTGAGGTCGCTCTCGACGCTATCATAGCGATCGACGAGGACAACATTATCACAGGCTACAATCCGGCGGCTGAAGCCATGTTTGGCTATTCCTACGACGAAGCAATCGGCACATCGGTGGCGGATCGCATCATTCCTCCGCAGTTCCACGAAGCTCACAATCACGGACTTGCCCAGCATATCGCTACAGGACACGGACCTATCATAGGAAAAATCCGGGAAGTCACGGCGAGGAAGAAGGACGGAACAGAGTTTCCGGTTGAGATCGCGATAACGTCGATCAAATCGGTAACGGGTACTGAGTTCATATCTCATATCCGGGATATTTCGCAGCGAAAACGGGCCGAAGCTGAAATCGCGCTCGCGGCCGCTCGAAACGAGAGAATAGCTGAAACGCTTCAGCGGTCGATGCTGCACGCATCGCGCCGGATCAACCTTCCCGGTGTCAAAGTTGAAACGTTCTACGAAGCCGCGCTGGACGAGGCGACCGTGGGCGGCGATTTCTTTGACGCATTCCCGCTAGACCCCGAAACAGTGGCGCTTGTTGTCGGCGACGTCTCCGGCAAGGGCCTGCAAGCTGCGGCGCGCACTGCGGAGGCGAGATACGCACTACGCGGCTTTCTGCATGAAGAGCATTCGCCCAAAGGCGCGCTGCGACGTTTGAACGATTATGTCTATCGTGCCCACGAGTTTGATATCGACGAACTCCCGTCATTTATCGTTCTTGCGGTAGCGGTGGTCAACTTCAGTACCGGCACGGCTGTGTTCTCAGCGGCTGGCGCGGAAGCGTCGCTGATTTTGCGTAACGACGGCAGCGTCGAGCATGTCGGCATCACCGGGACGCCCATCGGAGTGGTGCATGGGTCTGAGTTTGACGAAATGACCGCTACGCTTCGCAATGGCGACACGCTTTTGATGGCAACCGATGGCATTACGGAAGCACGACGCGGCGGCGACTTTCTGGGCATCGACGGTATGGCGGACCTAGCGGCGAAAGCTGGCAGTGATCGCCCCCTCCCCGACTTGATCCACGCTGTCTACACAGGGGCGCGCGAGTTTGCGGGCGGCGAACTGCGCGACGATGTGTGCGTCCTTGCCGCCCGCCGCGAATAGCGGGCTGGCGCTGCTTGTACGTCAGCGCGGCGGTAGTGGCAAGAACTACCTTACCCCCGGACATCGGAATGTCCACCCCCGAATGAATTCGGGGGCTATAGAGTGCCCGACTGTCCCTCCGGGACGCAAGATGCGGACGCGGAAGTCGTTCGCCCGATGCTCTCTACAGTGCCACCCGGTACAATACGCCATGCTGTATTCACACACGCCTGCGTTGCTTCTCGCGCCCATGGAGGGGATGACCGATGCTCCGATGCGGGCGGTGCAGGGGGAGACGGGCTCGTTTTCGTTTGCGGTGTCCGAGTTTATGCGGATCAGCTCCGATGTGCCAGGGATCAAAGCGATTCGTCGCCACGTACCCGAGTTAGTGAACGACTCCCGCACGCCTACAGGGCTTCTCGTGCAGGTACAGCTTCTTGGCGGCGACGCTGTTCTGATGGCGGAGTCGGCTGCAGCGGCGGTGGAGGCCGGGGCGCTTTCGGTGGATATCAATTTTGGCTGTCCGGCACCAACAGTTAACCGCCATGACGGCGGCGCAACACTTCTCAAGTACCCGATGCGCATCCGCGAGATCGTGAGCGCTATTCGCGGGGCAGTCCCTAAGCATATTCCCGTGTCCGCTAAGCTACGGCTAGGTTGGGATTCAATCGACGCCATCGTCGAGAATGCAGACATGGCGGTGGAAGGTGGAGCGTCTTGGTTGACTATCCACGGCAGGACGCGTGCAGAGGGCTACAAACCACCCGCTCACTGGGAGCCGATTGGTGTGGTTCGCGAGCGGGTCGGAGTTCCCGTCGTGGCGAATGGCGATATCTGGTCGCTGGGCGATTTTCGCAGATGCCGCGAGGTCACGGGATGCAATCACTTCATGCTAGGGCGCGGTGCGCTCGCGAATCCCCTACTGTCGCATCAGGTGTCGCATGAACTCGGGCTTGGGGCGAACCCACCGACCAGCGCGGTGACGCCCGATTTCAACTGGCTGCCGTATCTGCGTTCACTGGAGTGCTACTCGCGGTCGCTTCAAAATCGGAGCAACTCCCTCATCCTCAGCCGGATCAAACAGTGGCTGATGGTGGCGAGTCGATACGGCTGCTTTCTCTGGTTCGATGATGTCAAGCGGCTGCAAACCATCACGGAAGTATATGCGGCGCTGGAGGACATGCAGAGCGCCCAAGGAGTGAGCGTGTGAGTGGCCACGAAGCTGGGTGATTACGGCCTGGCCGCACTTCCGCCCGGCTTCACTATCGACGGTGCGATGTCAGCTTTTTGAGGTGTTGGGGCACCATTGGGCGTACTGAACAGGAGGCGTATCAGGCCCTTCTGCAGCATTTGCGTGCGGAAAGTAACACCGGGCAGCAGGGAGGCACCCGTGCGCCACCGTATGGACTGTTCGCCGTTGGACGACGCTTCGTAGCGCCCGTCAGGTGCGATTGCCACCCATTCGCGGGTGCTGGTTCGGCCACCAATAGAGCGGAGCAGATGGACGGTGAGCATGAGTGCCCCGTCGGACGCGTTCCATACGCGTATCGTGCCATCATCGAAGCCCCCAAGTACCCGAGCACCGTCGCGTGCAACCGCAATGCTGAGGAGGCGCGCATCGGACGGCATCGCAAGCCCAGCGCGCATTCGACGAGTCCACGAATCCCAGATAGAACCAGTGTCGGTGACCAGCGTTCTCGTGTCACGCGAAAATGCTGCGGTATGGGACGCATCCGGCAAACGTGTTAACAGTTTGCCTGTTGCGAGACTTCGAACCTCTGAGCCAACGACGAGAAACTTGCCGTCGGGCGAGATCGCCATGGCAACACGGCCATCCGAGACAACCGGAGCGGCGGACTTGTATACCGCCGGGGTCGCCAACAGGCTGCCCGTAGCTGCATCCCAGAGCCGAAGCTGCACTACAGCGCCTTCACCTTCGAGTCGCTGCGTAAGAGTGGCTAAGCGGGTTCGATCCGGTGACAGCGCAAAGCCGCAGAACGAGTCTGGTCCAGTATCTACGGTTCGGGAAACGGCCCTTGTGACGGGGTTGTAAAACTTAACCCCTCCGGTAGCGGCGGCAACCAGAATAGATAGGCCGTCGCTGCTAAACGATGCCCTAGGAAAAAGTCCGCCTGTTTTGCTCTCGACTATTGTCTGCTCGACGCCGGTGGTGTAATCCCATGTCGATACACGGCGAGGATCAGCGATAAGCAGTGAGTTCCCATAAGGTGCAAAGGCAATCGAAGATGCTGCGGCAGGAAGTGTCAGAGATCGCCCCAACAGTTGGGGTTCGTTTGCAATCAACGCTACATCGCCCGTAGCGGTCGCTGATGTGCGCGATCCACTGGCAACAGCAAGCGCGGCGCCGGACGCCGACAGCGCGAGCGATGTTATGCGTGGTCCCTGGTAGCCGTCAATAGCCCGGATCAGGTATCCCGTCGACGCGGTCCACTCCAAAATATCGCCAGTGTGCGTCCCAGCCGCGATAGCCCCAGTTCGCCCAACCCATGTAGCCGACAGTCCGCCACCGTAGGGGGTTACACCGCTAATGACGCGGCTAAGCTTACCCGTCGACGCATCCCAGAGGCGAAGCTCGCCGCCGTAGCCTGTAGTAAGCAGTGACGCGCCACTAGCCGAGTACTGAGCGGTAAGCGGAACATAGTCATCGCATTTCCATTTACTGGCCAGCTTGCCAGTAGCGATGTCGAAAGTCACAATTGACCCGTCGGGCGGACACGCGATCACTTTCCGCGAGTCCGGCGAGAACGCGCACGAGCCGCGACTGGCTGGCGGCAATGGAAATGCTCGCAACCGCGAACCATCGCTCGCGAGGTGAACTTCGATCCTCTCGCCACCTGGAGCTGGTGAATGGCCACCAGTATCGATACCGCGTCCGAGCCCGATCAGGATGAAGCGTCCATCGGGTGAAAACGCTGCAGTGTCGACGCGCAGTCCTGGAAACCGCCAACTGCGCTCAACTCGCTTCGACCCGACGCCTATGCTCCGAAGACCGCCGTCAGCGGAGCCAGCGATTACCTGGGTACCGTCCGGGGAAAACCCAAGAGAGAGGATTGGCGTCGGAGCATCGCTGATATTGAGCTTGAAGACGTTTTCGCCAGTCGTGGTGTTCCACAAGCCTACGAAGCCGCGGTCATCACCGGTCGCGGCGCAGGTTGCATCTGGCGACAGTGCGGCAGAGTAGATCCAACCAGTCGATGCGCGCTCCGACGCTGTTAGCTCACCCGTATTGGCGCGCCAGACTTTGAGCATGCCGTCGCGACCAGCGGAGATCAGCTTTGTGCCGTCGCGCGACGCCGCAATCGCATCCACTTCGCCATCGTGCCCAAGCTGCAGCACCATTTCCGGCGCAGTTGGCTTTGGCGATACGACGGTTGGAGAAGCAATGGCGCTGATAGAGGGGGCGGGCGAGTTGGTGAGGGGAGCGGCGGGTGCGGCGCTGGCGACTAACGCCAGCGTGAAGGCTGACACTGCCCATCGGACCGAAAAGTGTACGATCATATACGTTCTAACTGGGTCCGGCCATCATTGGCCGAATGGGTGAATTTGCCCTGGGTTTGCTCCGAAGGCGGCCGTAATGCCACAGGGTGTTACCAACATTGTTCCATGATTAGGCCGATTAGGCAAATGGTTACCTGGAGTATCGACTAAACGGGGCTATTCCTGGACACAATGTCCGCCTCCTAGCCCATCACTCCACCATGGTTCTCACGGTGCCCCACGTAGTTGCCGCCAACGAATAAAGTCCTACGAAACTGACAAATCGCCTGGAAATACATGCAAACAGTGCCATGCCGCAACTTACTAGCCTAGCTTGAGTGACCGAAGCAGCCGATGTGAGCGCTCTAGCTGCTGTTTGGCGGCGGGAATCTGCGCCATATCCTCATCGTTGATCAAGTGCTCCCAGCGGTCGACGCCATAACCGGGAAGGATGGCGTACATGAAGTCGCCGGTCCCCGGCGCGGAATGGACAGCGCGCTCCATTGTATTAATATTTACGTAGTCGACTGCGGATTCGTCGAACTCTGACTCTTGCTTCGAGCTACGATTTTTATAGTAAGCGGCGTTCAGCTTAGCCACTTTTTGCCACTCTTGCATCGCCTCTTCCACTCGCTTAGCGAACAAGCACGCGAGGCCACGGTTCGAGTGAAGCATCGGGTTGAGTGGGTCGAGTTGGATCGCGTGGTCGAACTGCTCAATCGCTTCTTTGTGGCGCTTGGCGCGGGCATACGCTAGCCCAAGGTTGGCGTAATCTTCGACACGGTCCTGGCGGATAGTCAACACCTTGCTGAAGCAGCGAATAGCGCCGTCAAACTGGCCCTTGCGATAGTAGCCTACGCCGAGGTTGGTGTGGGCGTCGGGATAGTTAGGCTCAAGCTCAGCTGAGAGCTGCCATTCCTTGACAGCGCCGTCCACGTCCTTATTGAGGTGGTAGCTATAGCCAATGTTGTAGTGCAGTCCCTTCAGTTCTTTATCGAGGTCCAACGCCTTGTGGAAGTTTTTGACCGCAGTATCGTTGGCGCCCATGTGAATGTTACACAGCGCTATGTTATTGAATGCGCCGGCAGTCGCGCCTTCGGACATTATCGCGCGCTCTGAATATTCAGCGGCCTTCTCGATGTCGCCAAGCTGCATGTAAATCCATCCAAGGTTAGCGAGGCTCTCGCTATGGTTAGGATCGTTATCGATGGCCTTTAGGTACAGCGTCTTTGCTTCGTCAAGGTCGCCCTGGAGAGCAGCGCAAAGAGCGAGACCGCCTTGTACGACAGCTTCCTTGGGAGCCAGTTGCTCGGCACGCTTGTACCACTCAATGGCCCGCTCGGTGGGACCGACATAGTAGTGAATGACGCCCATCCCAGCGCACGCCTGCCAGAGGCGCGGGTTGATCTTCAACGCTGTACTGAAGCATCTTTCGGCGTGTGTGTAGAGTCGGGCATCGGAGTACACCTTGCCGAGGTTGTAATGTGCTTCGATTAGTAGTGGATTCTGAACCACCGCCTGTCGCAGTTCGCGGATACCTTCGTTGAGGGCACCGTCAGCGATCAAAGCGCATCCGAAGTCGCAGCGTACCTTAGCTTCGTCGGGGTCAACGCTAATAGCTTCGGTAAGGCGCCCGAGCGCCTCGGCAGTGCGCTTCTGCTTGAGGTAGAGCACGCCGATATTGGCCATCGCGTGGCTATGTCCAGGGTCCGCGACAATGGCGGCGCGAAACGATTCAAGCGCATCTTTGGAACGGTCCTCGCGGAGGTGGGCAACGCCAAGAAGATTTTGACCGTCGGCAAGATACTCTTTGCCCCCAAGCTCCATCGCCTTTTGAATATTGGGGATGGCACTTTCTGCCTTGCCCGCCTGGATAAGGGTTGCTGATAGGCGCTCAAGTAGGAGAGGATCGTCGGCACGGATCTCAGCGGCAACTTCGAGGTGATCGAGCGCTTTCTCCGCTAGGCCCGCGTCTTTAGTTTGCAGCAAAGCGTTCGCGATATTCAGCCTTGGAGTTTGGGTCTTGTCCTGCGACGTAATCGCGCGGCTAAATCGCTCCACCGCGGTGTCAAGTGAACCGCGCTTTGCCAACGCGATGCCGAAAGCATTAGACATCTCGGGTGAGGTCAAATTGGCTCGCTGAGCCTGCTCGAACTGCTGAACAGCGTTATCGATCTGATCATCGAGAACGTAGGCGATTCCCTGCTGGACGTGCGCCACGACCGGGTTCTCTTTTTGCAGGGCAGCTATTCGCTTATCGGCCTTGGCTTTGCTATGCCTTAGCAGGGATGTGAAGTTCTTGATCTGACGGCGATAGATCTGATTGTAGATAAGGAAGCGACCCGCGCTCACGAGGTAGATGATGACGACGCCAGCGACGAATCCGACTTCCAGGCCGCGAAGACTGTAGACGCGCATGAGAGCCTTGTTGTCAGGCGGCGCAAGCTGGCCGCCTATAAAAAGCCCTCCCAATCCTACTAGCATGCCGAGCGTGCCGTAGACCAGGATGATTGGAAGCAGGCTGCGGAACGTGACCTTCTTCGGCGGTCGCATCGTCGCCTTGGCATCCTTGAGGATGATGCCGCAATGAGAGCAAATAAGGGAGTTCGGAGTGTTACGAGTATTGCAATAAGGACAGACCATGAATGAAACGACCTCCCAGCGTCTAGAGACGCTGCGGTATTTTATCCGAAGCTGCACCAGCGGGGCTAAGCCCGACCCGATCAATCCGAAGCCCTTGCACATCAAACGCAAGTATGCCGAAGGCGCAGGGCGACCAGGGACGCGTGACGAGTGGTACGCAGACTGATCCCAAAGCCGCAGTGATGGCTAGTCGGTGTATGGAAGGCGGTCACGGATAGGTGCAGTAAACGACCGGCCTCATTGTCGGGAATAGGTACGAATAAGTGCGTGATAGAAGCGAAGAATTGACCTATGATACCTCAAAGGAGATTAATGTCCGCGCTTAGCTTAGCGGCCAGACATCAACTAACGCCAGCATTTCTGCTAGCGGGTCGTGATCGGCTTTTACCATAGGTACGGTAGACAAACGCAAGCACTTCGGCGACTGCCTTGTAGAGGTCCGCGGGGATTTCGCGGTTGATCTCCACGTCGCGGTAGATGGCCCTCGCCAGAGCCACATTTTCGACCAGCGGGACATCGTTCTCGGTGGCAATCTCTTTGATCCGCTGCGCTATGTTGTCTTGCCCCTTAGCGACGACCAGTGGTGCCTGCATACCGGCTTCGTAGAGAATGGCTACAGCGAAGTGGGTCGGGTTGGTGACGACGACAGTCGATTTTGGCACCTGCTGCATCATGCGCTTTTGGGAAATAGCGCGTTGCTTCTGGCGGATCCGCTGCTTGATGAGCGGGTCGCCGTCCTGCTGTTTGATTTCCTGCTTCATCTCGGTATGAGTCATCTTCATGTTCTTCTCATACTCATACTTCTGGTAAGCATAGTCAGCGATGGCCAATATAAAGAGAAGCGCGGCGATTCGGATACCAATACGCCAGCAGAGTTCGCCCACCGCGCCTAGAAATGTGACAAGGTTTGACTGCGATGCGCTGATTAGAAGAGGCACCTGATCCATGATCAGGCCGTAGGACATCCACGCAATGAGCGTGATCTTGCAGATCCCCTTGATTGTTTCGAACACCCCGTGCCGCGAAATCAGCTTTTTCATGCCCGTCAGCGGGTTGAGCTTCTCCCATTTTGGCGCAAGAGCCTCCGGGCTGAATTGGAGGCCGACCTGGGCGATGTTCGTGATCAGCCCGACGGCGAGCGCGATCAGCAAGCCGGGCAGTGCGAGACGGAGCCCCCAGAGGGTGGCGATCCGCAGCATCTCACTGGTCGAGCGAATGGTCATGGCGTTGGGGTGCGGGTTAAATGCGAAAGCTGTTTGGAAGTCGCTCATCAGTTCAGTCATCACGTGACCGGATGTGAGCGCAAAGCGCAGGTAACAGATCAATGCCAAAAGCACGAGCGCCCCGCTCAGCTCCATCGATTTGGCTACTTGCCCCTTCTTTCTGGCGTCCTTGCGCTTACGCTCGGTGGCCGGAAATACTTTCTCGCCGCCTTCATCGCTCATGTGTGACGAAGACCTTCCATCATGCGAGTCAGATCGCTGGGCATATCGGCGACCATGTGCCCGACAAAGATTGCGAAAAGAGGGAGAATTGCGGCCACGAGGGTCAGCCCCGCGATCACCTTGAGCGGCATGCCTACATAGAACACGTTCATCTGGGGCACGGCTCGGGCGAGGAGTGCGAGAGTGAAGTCGATCACCAGGAGGATCGCGCCCGCAGGAGCCGCGATCTTGAGGCCATTGACGAGTACCCCGAAGGTGAGATCACCTACCATGGTGAGAAACGAACCGGTGCCAAAGTTGATATCGAGCGCAGGCAATATGGCAAATGAGTTTGCCACGGCAGCAATGACAATGTAGTGACCATGCGCGAGGAGAAAGAGCAAAAGCGCGTACATCGATTGAAACTGCGTAAGCGGCGCTGCCAGTTCGCCCAAAGCGGGGTTGAATGTCTGCGCCATGGAAAAGCCCACTTGCGTGTCTAGTAGCGAGCCTCCGAGTTCGACTGCTAAGATCACGAGGGACGCAACGAAGCCCATCATCAGCCCGACTATGACGTGGCCCGCGAGCGGCGCCACCATACCGTAGACTGTAGTTGGCATTCCGGCGGCGCGCAGGCTGGGCATCGCGATCGGAGTGATCACAATGGATAGAACGAATGCGAGGCCAACCTTGACCATGTTCGGCGTCTGCTTCGCACCGAAAACAGGGGCTATCGCTACGAGCGACGCAACGCGAGCCAGCACCTGGAGAAAGGCCCAGATGTCCATCATACCGATGATGGGAAACGTCACTGTGTGTCGCGCCTCAGTTTCATTTAGTGTAAACAGGTCAAAGCGGCGTGCTGCACGCCGTGGGTGCCATCTACTTCAGCATTCCGGGTACGCCGGTGAAGAGTGACGTTGTGAAGTGAACGATCGTTGAAAGCATCCAAGGGCCCATAAGCGCAATCGCGATCACGACAGCGACGATCTTGGGAACGAATGTGAGCGTCGTTTCTTGAATCTGGGTTGCCGCTTGAAAGATGCTCACAGCAACGCCGACGATCAAGGTGACCATCAGGATGGGCATGGCCAACTCAACAGTGACCAGCATTGAGCGGCGGGTGAGTTCGAGCAGTGTAGCTTCATTCATGGTGAATTGATACGGTTCGCGAGTAGCGACGGAACGTTTGCCTACTCGTTATACCTTATACGTATTTTTACCATATATCATGGCGTAAATGCGATATCAACCACTAAGGCGCGCCCCAGCTGGCGAAGGGGGCGTTTATGCGACTGTCGCCATCGGACGAAGCCCTCCTCCCGCAAGCTCGTACGCACCATGCCAAATCACCCTCACAGCGCATATGGCACATGTTGGCAAATGTGGGGGGACTTGACAAAGCGCGTCGGGACTTGTACAATAGCGACGTCAGCGTCTTAATCGTTTAAGTTGGCAAGGTAATTGGTATAATCGACCTCTTAAGCGTAGTTTCGTAGCCAATGTGCTTCACAAACAGCGATATTGCCTTGGTGCAGAGGGCACGCCAGAAGCGTTCTGCCTACAGGATCAACGTTGCTGTGATTGCGATGATGACGACTGTAGGAAAGCCTATGTTTGCATATGTCGGCTCTTATGCTTTCCGCGCTGTTCTTGCACTGGATATGGCAACTTAAACGATTAAGTTAAACGGTTGCCGGACCTATTGGACGAACGAGATTCCCTGGCGAAGGCTTCGGGGGCGTCACGACCAACAAATCGCGTTTCCAGACTTACGATCAGATCTACGAGAACTTATAATGAAATATGATATCAACACCATGGATACCGACGCCGTGTCGAGATTTCCGGCGGACTTCGTTTGGGGCGCGGCGGCCGCTTCCTATCAGATTGAAGGCGCATGGGATGAAGATGGCAAGGGGCCGTCGGTTTGGGATATGTTTGGCGACCAGGCCGGACGAGTTTTCGAGGGACACACAGGGAAAGTCGCGTGCGATCACTACCACTTGAGAAAAAGAGATGTTGCGCTTATGCGCACGATTGGCCTCAAGGCGTATAGGTTCTCCGTCTCATGGCCAAGAGTGATGCCATCGGGAACGGGGAAAGTGAACAAGGCGGGCCTCGACTTCTACGATAAGCTAGTCGACGATCTCCTTGAGTGCGGCATTGATCCCTGGGTTACTCTGTTTCACTGGGACTATCCGTACGACCTCTTCCTCTGCGGCGGATGGCTCAACCCGGAAAGTCCGGCTTGGTTCGCGGAGTACGTTGCGGTAGTCGTTAGTCGCCTCTCCGACCGCGTCAGCCATTGGATCACACTCAACGAACCACAGTGCTTCATCGGATTGGGTCACCTCACAGGTGAGCACGCTCCGGGTCTCAAGCTGGGTATGCGCGAGGTACTGCTAGCCGGGCACCATTGCCTGCTTGCGCATGGACGCGGGGTGCAAGCAATTCGAGAACACACAAAACTTTCTGCGTCAATCGGCTGGGCTCCAGTTGGAGTCGCCTACCATCCGGCCACCCGGTCCGAAGCCGACATTGAGGCCGCACGACAAGCGGCGAATAGTGTCTATCCGGATGCCCTTTGGAATAACACATGGTGGGGAGATCCGATCGTGCTAGGGCACTACCCTGAGGACGGGTTGCGCGTCTACGGGAATGCGGTTCCGAAGGCCAGTGCCGCTGACTTCGATATTATTCACGAGCCGATCGATTTTTATGGCAGTAATATCTATTCCAGCCAGACGATAGCGGCGGATCCAGAAGGCAAGCCGGTGGTCGTCGCTCCAAAGCCGGGCAATCCGCGAACACTTTTTCAGTGGAGCCGAACAGAGGAAGCTCTCTATTGGGGTCCCAAATTCCTGGCGGAACGATACAAACTACCGATCATAATAACCGAAAATGGCATGTCTGGCGGCGACTGGGTTGCGATAGACGGCCATGTTCATGACTCTCACCGCGTTGATTTCTTAACGCGATACTTGCGTGCCCTCGGTAATGCAGTTGCGGACGGCGTGGACGTTCGCGGGTACTTCCATTGGTCGATTTTGGACAACTTCGAGTGGGCAGAAGGATACAAACATCGCTTTGGGCTGATCCACGTTGATTACGAGACGCAGAAGCGGGTTCTAAAAGACTCGGCGTTCTGGTATCGCAAAGTGATCCTTAGCAATGGGGCATCGCTTGAGACCTCAGATGCGCCGTAAGAAACACACCTTTCGACTTCGTTGAACACTGCCGTAGCAGTCGCAAGATAATTGTAGAAGGTAAGTTGCATCTAGAGACATGAAGTGATACAAATCAGCTTGACTCGGACGCCTACTACTATCGAGTCCGGTTACTACAGACCTGCTGAAGCTGACTGTTTCCCGGATCGCACTTGCCTGAGCCTTGGGTGCCGAACAGGAAGCATTTCAGATGACTCGCACTAATCCGCGACCCGCCAACCAACTTCGGCGAGGACCCGGATGTGGCCGTCGCTCATAAAGGATAGCCCTGATGCCCACCACTTGTTTGATCGCTTTCGCCGCCCTCGGCCTATTTGCGATAGCAACCGCGCTTGCTGCCGATGCTCTCCAAAACCCCTGATCAACGTTGCGGTTCCAGGGACGGCTACCCGCTTCGCACCATCCCAGGGGACCGGTTCGCAAGCCAGCGCCGCCGACAGCGCTGATCCCGCTACACCGGGTGTTGTAGTCATGCTCCAGGTTGGAGCCGCAGGCTATCCTGGTGTCGCAGTTAAGACAGATATTGGGACAAGATGGGACCTAACCGCCTATGGGCATATCATTGCAAATGTGACAAACACGGGGACGGTGCCAACCAGCATGTCAATGCGGGTTGACGACGCACCTAACGGTGATGGCAATCCGTGGAACACCGAGAGCGCCTATTTCTAGCCGGGCGAAACGAAGATTATCAACGTTATATTCGGATACCAATACAGTCACATAGCAGCCCATCCGCTCGAGCCCGAAACTATCGGACAACTGCTAATTTTCGCGGACATAGCCAACGCCGCAAGGTGCTCTGCATCAATTCGATTGTCGCTGGCGGTCACGCAGGCGAGATGCCGCCGATCGGTAAGTAAGGCTCGGCATCGACACTTGCCTTGTCAGGTGCTTTTTCTACCCTAAGAGGTGACACCTGGTCATGATTGTAACCTCCTCTCCGTCTAGATCTCTACGACCATAGACGGGGCACTCAACTCAACAATCAGAATCATGTTGCCCAGTCAAGAAATCGTGAATGACGATTGGATTAGTAAAATGCCGCTGATACCTATAAAGCGCACCAATGTACCGATGGCATTCCGGTATTAGTTGGCTCACCATGCTAGGTGGATATCCGTCCGTCCCCGCAGTACCTTAAGCGGTCCCCCAACGCCGGTAATGCTCGCTATTCGAGCCAAACGTAGTAAACCTCTGGCGTTCGATAATGCTCCATTTCGTCGGTTACCCATGCAAACTAAAGCGCTTCAGGGCGTTTATAAACCTCCTCGGTAGGACATTACAGCCCATATTCGCTCACTATTAGTAGTTTTTGCCTGTCAACTTAATTATTTACAAGGATGACAACATCTGATATACTACTTGTTCTGAGTTCGAAGCAACTCGTTACTGCACCACTATCGAGACCGACGCACGCTAAGTCTACTAGCTTTTGACGTGACCGTCACTGTACAACCAGGGTCAGGAAAATTCATGGCACCGCAAGTTCCGGCCATCCTTCTGTTTTTCGCGGACGTCAACGCCAGTATCTCATCACAGGACATCATTGGTTGCATTCCCCCTTCGTATAGTGTCGTGACAGCCGCAACGCTCGAGGATACGTCCCGGCTTGTGGTATCAACCCCTTACTATGCGGCAATTTTAGTCGCCGCGACCGTCACTGAAACCGCAAACCAATTTGTTGACATCGCCGCGAGAGCTAAGCTGCCTACATTTGTGGTGACAAGTGAAAGCGAACCGGGGGCGTGGTCGCCAATCGTGACGGATGTCATTGATACCAATGAGCTCTCAGCTCCGTTGCTTGTACGATCGCTACGCCTTGCGGCTCAAGCGCGAAGCCAACGGCTAGGGCCGGTTGGTGATCATCATCTTGCTCGTGTATTTGACCTTGCTCCTGAGATTCTTTGCGTTGTTGATCGAGACAGCCGCTGCCTGGCCGTGAACGCATCATTCGAGCGAATTCTCGGGTACAGCGAGGACGAAATGCTGATGGTGGGGCTATATACGCTTGTTCACCCAGACGATATCGAACGATCAGCTTGTGCTCGGGCTGAGGCCATGAAAGGGACAACCATTAATGATTTCGTTAACCGCTACCGAAGTAAGGGCGGTGAATATCATTGGCTGTCCTGGAGCACAGTTCGCGACCCAGAAACTGGCGTGGGATTTGCGGCCGGGCGTGAGATTACTAACACGAAGAAAACCGAGGATCATCTCAAGCTGCTTGAAAGCGCGATGCTGGCAAGCACTGAGGGGATTGTCATCATCGAATACGCTCCGCCCACGTATCCAGTAGTGTATGCAAACCCGGCATATGAGCGGATCATGGACTCACACAGGCTCGATCTCCTGGGCAAATCGCTGTCCTTCCTTACGGGCCCCTCTGACGAACAACCTGGCCTTAAGGTGGTTCGCCGCGCTCTTTACGAAGGTGTGGCTACATCGACGGTATTTCTCAATCGAGTTGCCGACAGCGAATTTTGGTGCGAACTCAGTATGTCGCCGATTCTAAATGCGGGTGGGGAGATCACGCACTACGTCGGGTTTATCTCCGACATCACATACCGTATCGTCATGGAACGTGCGCTTCGCGAATCCCAGGAGCGCCTCAACGGCATCCTGAGTTCGGTTACCGATATGGTGTATTCCATTGCATACGACGATCCAAATACAGTGCTGTATATTAGCCCGGCAGCGTTCCAGCTTCTGGGCTCCCATCCGGAGGAGTTCTACACCGGCGCACGCACACTGAGGTCAACGGTTCATCCTGACGATTTGCCCATTGTAAATCAGATTGAGCATGACGCCAGATCGTTTGGACACGCCGAAGGAGAATTCCGAGCATTTCATCGTAATGGGTCGATACGCTGGATATATGACCGCTCCATCCTCGTCAAGGATTCTGCAGGCAATCCTGTTCGTATCGACGGTATCTCAACGGACATTTCCGAACAGAAGATGCTGCGTCAGGCGGCTATTCAGGCGGATAAGCTCGCTGCACTCGGCGAACTTGTAGCAGGTGTCGCCCACGAAATCAACAATCCGCTGTCAATTATCTCCGGACACGCGCAAATCCTGGAGATGACCCAAGATGGCCCCGTGAAGGAGGACGCCGCGACAATTACGCGAATGGCCAAGAGAGCCAGCAATATCGTGGCCAGTCTGCTGACGTTCGCCCGCAAGCAGGAAGGCATGAAAACCCTGGCGTCAGTGGAACTTACAGTGAGGGCAGCCATTGAACTGGCCGCGTATAAGATGGTGCGCCACGGGATCAACCTCACCGTAGACATTGCAGAAGGTCTGCCCATGGTGTTGATGAACTCCACCGAGATTGAGCAAGTTATGCTCAACCTATTGGGAAATTCCGATCACGCCGTGCAGAATAACCCGCAGAGCGAAAGAAACATCACTATAACGGCACAAGCCAGCGTCGAAGGCCAACCTAGCGTGGTGATACAGGTCGTTGATAACGGGAGCGGGATTGCCGAAGACGTGATAGGGCGGATATTCGACCCATTCTACACCACGAAACCTGTCGGAGAAGGCACTGGACTGGGACTATCGATCTGTCACGGGATAATCGTCGCGCATGGCGGAACCATCACTGCGTCCTCGACGCCCGATGGTGGAACAACGATGACTGTGAAGCTGCCGGCCATCTCGTAGTTCCAGCAAGGCTAGGACGCTGCTTTGAGGTCTGCGGCAAAGCCGATGGGATCAGTGTGCTCGCGAACGATTTCTTCAGTGATGGTGACGTTCTTAACATCGGTTTGAGACGGGATCTCATACATGATGTTCATCATCACTTCCTCGATTATCGAACGGAGGGCGCGGGCACCGGTGGCGCGCTTGAGCGCCTGATCGGCGATTGCATTGAGAGCTCCTGGAGTAAACTCAAGGTCGACGCCGTCGAACTCGAAGAACTTCTGATACTGCTTCACCAGAGCATTCTTTGGTTCTACGAGAATTTTCACCAAAGCCTCGTGTTCGAGCTGCTCCAGCGTAGCTGTAACTGGAAGGCGACCGATAAACTCAGGGATCAGACCAAACTTCATCAGATCCTCCGGCAAAATCTGGCTTAGTAGCGCTCCCTTGTTCTTATCGGTACGCGACTCGACCGTCGTCCGGAAGCCCAACGATTGGCGGTTCACCCGACGACCGATCATCTCCTCGACACCTTCAAACGCGCCCCCGCAGATGAAGAGGATGTTCGTGGTGTCGATCTGGACGTAGTCTTGCTGAGGATGCTTGCGGCCACCCTGCGGTGGCACATTCGCGACGGTGCCTTCGAGGATCTTGAGGAGCGCCTGCTGCACCCCTTCCCCACTTACGTCGCGCGTGATGCTCGGGCTGTCCGACTTGCGCGCCACCTTGTCGATTTCGTCAATGTAGACGATACCTCGCTGAGCGTTCCGCACAACATTGTTGATGTTGTCACCGTTGTCGGCAGCCGCGAGAAGCTTGAGAAGAATATTCTCCACATCCTCGCCAACGTAGCCTGCTTCCGTGAGGCTGGTGGCGTCCGCGATGGCGAACGGAACGTTCAGAATCCGTGCCAACGTTTGGGCGAGAAGTGTCTTGCCAGACCCCGTCGGACCAATGAGAAGGATATTGCTCTTCTGCAGCTCTATGCCTTCGACGGGATTGTTAATTCGCTTAAAGTGGTTGTAGACGGCGACGGAAAGGACCTGTTTGGCACGTTCCTGGCCGACGACATACTGGCTCAGGATGCGATAGATCTCTTTGGGTTTAGGGATACTGCTAAGCGAGACCTGCTCGTCTTCGGGGGCTTGCGGGTTTTCGTTGCGTATGATTTCGTTGCAGAGTGAGACGCATTCCAGGCAGACTCCGCCATGAACTCCAAGGATTAGCTTGCGAACCTGATCGCGGCTTTTTCCGCATAGCAGACAGCGAGTCTCGTTCCGGTCGGAAATCAAACGGGCCATTAAACGTACTTCCTCTTTAATTAGACGTTCACCAGGCACAACCTATACCCAAATAGCGCTGAAACCATGCCAGCACTGTGTGGGCGCGTCCCCAAAGCCGCAGACCGGCTCTGATCCTCTCGGCGAAAAGCGGCGAGAGTCTCCGCCGCTTCCTGGCCGGGAAGCGGCGAACAACGCTAAACGCTAATCACTTTTTCGTGAGGACCTCGTCGATGATGCCGTATGCGACACCTTCTTCGGCGGACATCCAGTAGTCCCGGTCCAGGTCTTTAGAGACCTTGTCGAAAGTCTGGCCGCAGTTGTCGGCCAAAATTTGTGTCAATCGTTCGCGGTATCGCAGCACTTCGCGCGCCTGGATTTCGATATCCGACGGCGTACCCGAGAAGCCTGCGCTCCCCTGGTGGATCATGATGCGCGAGTTTGGTAGACCAGCTCGCTTGCCCTTAGTTCCACCTGATGCCAACACGGCCCCCATGGACGCTGCCATACCAACTACGGTTACCCTAATGTCGGGCTTCACCAGTTGCATCGTATCGTAAATCGCAAGTCCCGCGATCACCGAGCCGCCAGGCGACTGGATATAAACGTCGATATCCTTGTCGGGATCTTCCTTCTCCAAAAAGAGAAGCTGCGCTATAACAATATTCGCCAGGTGCTCCTCGATGGGCTCACCGATAAACACGATGCGGTCCTTCATCAACCGCGACCAGATATCGTACGATTCGGTGCCCCGAGGGGTCTGCTCTACGACTATAGGAATGATAGGCATGCCAATGAACTCCTCAAGCACCCACTTGCCAGGGTGCTCCCGATGTGTTCGCCCAAAACAGCGGGCTTACATAAGCGGACGGAGGCGCATGACGCCTCCGTTAACGCTAATCTGCAGTTGTACTAAAAACACTGCGTCTAAGCGGCCGGTTCCTCGGAAGGCGTCGGCTCGTCCTGCTTTTTCTTACGGGTTCGCTTTGGCTTTTCTGCTTCATCGGCGCCTTCCCCGGTTTTAGTCGCTGCGGCTGCGGCCTTCTTGGTCGCTTTCGGCGCGGCTACCGGTTCATCGTCGGTCGACAGTACCTTATCCGTAATTATGGCGGCAGAGGTCAAAAAGCGGAGGATCTTTTTCGTCAATACGCCGCGTGCCAGTCCGTCGGTTTGCTTGTTGGCATCAAGGTAGGCGCGCATCGCTTCCGGACTGGTGCGATTCTTTGCCGCTCGCTCTGCAACTTCAGCGTCGACATCGGCGTCGTCAACCTTGATCTCCTCTTTGAGGGCGATCTCGCCAAGCACGAGACCGCGCTTGACTCGCTGCTCAGCCTGGGCCTTGCGCTCGCTGACGAACTCTTCCTGAGTCTTGCCGATCTGGGTGAGGTAATCTTCCACTTCAAGCTTGCGGCGCTTCAGGTCTTCGATCAACTCGCCCACTTCACTCTCGAACTCCTGCTGAACTATAACGTCAGGGAAGTTCACAACCGAGTTTTCTGCGACTTGATCGACAAGCTTGGTCTGAACGAGGTTGTCGGCCATCGATGTCATCTGAGCTTCGAGATCGGACTTGATGGACGCCTTGAAGGCTTCCATGGTGTCAAAGTCGCCAAACTTCTTGGCGAACTCGTCATCAAGCTCCGGGACAAGCTTAGTGTGGAGCTCGTTGACCTTCACGTAGAATCCAGCCACCTTGCCAGCGATTTCGGCATTGTCAAAGTCGTCGGGATATTGGAGGCGGAACGATTTCTCGTCGCCAGGGCTGAGACCAAGAAGCTGCGCATCAAGTCCGGGGACGTTACCCGCGTCGCC
This sequence comes from Capsulimonadaceae bacterium, assembly GCA_036504535.1. Classification (GTDB taxonomy): domain Bacteria; phylum Armatimonadota; class Armatimonadia; order Armatimonadales; family Capsulimonadaceae; genus JARLGU01. Next base: position 116,334 of record DASXUY010000035.1, on the reverse strand, counting down.
GAGATAGATGACGGTGGGCTTCGGTGAGGCGGGCTCGGAATCGCCTTCGGGGGTGATTCCAAGGTCGGTGACGAGGATATCGCCGTCCTGCGACGCACGGTCGCTCACGACGGGATACTCAGCAGCGCGGTCACGGATCTGCTCGATCCGCTGGCTGACAGCTTCGTCGGTAATCTCGTAGCGCTCACGGTCAACGGTCAAGCCCTTGTATTCGCCAAGTTCAACAACTGGCGCAAGCGGCACGAGCGCCTTGAACTCGAACTTGAGCTCACCGGGAACGGTCTCAAGCGAAACTAGCGAGAGCTCGGGAGCGGCGAAAGGAACAATTTCTTCCTTCTCGACAGCCTCACGGAAGGCGGGCTCGGTCAGAAGCTCGACAGTTCGCTCGCGTAGCTGTTCCTGGGGAACGCGCTGCTTGACGAAAGCGAGCGGGGCGTGTCCCTTGCGGAAACCTGGGACAGAAATGTACTTCGAGAACTCGCGATAAGCCTTGTCGACGGCCAGCGCAACTTTCTCGGGCTCTACGGAAATTTGTAAGCTGACCTGACAGGGGCTCAGGGTCTCCTTGACTACCTGCATGCTTGGATAACGCTCCTAATTCGGGGAGGACGGGCATCTGGGCTCGTACCTTTGATTCGGAGTAGTTTACCTTTTCGCTGGAGTCGAAGTCAACCAGCAGGCACGTAAGCGCTGGGCCGTTTGACTGTGTGGCAAAAAGTAGTCTGAAACCTAGAAAACTCCTGGGAAGAAGCGATAGCGAACCCGCTTGCAGTATTCCTGGTATTCGGGGAATGCCAAAAGGTACCGCTCCTCCGCGATTGCGCGCCCAGCATAGATGCCGAGCCATGCGATGATAGGCAAGATCATGGCCCAGTTGGCGGACGGCAATGTGGCAGTCAGGTGAATAGCGCCAAGGGTTATCGACTGACTCTGTAGATGGAAGTTGAGCGCAGGAATGGTGAAGATCAGCCACGCGAGGTTCTTCGACGAGTACATCGGGTGCCGTATGAGCTTAAACGGCCCCTTGTCCACGAGACCGCGATAGTAGAGATTGCCCGCCTTGAGGCCGAAGCTGAAATCTGCCAGCACGTAGAACGTAAACAGCACTATTCCGCAAACGCTGTAAATCAGCGCTCCGATTGGCGATTCAACAGCCGGGAAGTCGGGAACATGCCACACGATGGCGCGCCCGAAAAGCTCCACCAATGGTGGATAGCACGCCATGTTTATAATCCAACCCGACGCGTACGGATCAACAGTCACCACAGGGCTAAATCGACGCGTTTCGATGGCGCAGCAGATCGCAAACCACGCCACATCGGCCAGCATAATGGTCATGTACCAGTTCAGATACATCTTGTGGATAAACGGGACGCTGAAACTCGCCGGGCCGTTAGGCGCGCACACTTGCGATAGGAAGCCCTGAAGGTTGCCGAAGAAGAACGACACCATGATAGGCAAAAAGAGCAGCTTGACCCCAAAGTAGCGCACGGTTACACGTTCGTATTCGGTAAGCGAACTAGTTGGAGGTCCATCCAGTCGGCGGCGCGATAGAAACGGCCAGATACTGCCGAGAAAGCGGTAAGCGGCGCGCCAAAAAACATAAGGCCGATACCTTTCAGGCTCAAGTTCAGTAGGGTCTGCAAGAAAGACCTTTATGCCCTGCACGACCAATGCTGCAATCGCCAGCCGGACCAAGCACAGGCCAGGATTGTCTCCGATTATGGTCAGGAGTGTATGAACGAGCAGGTGCCCCTGATACCCAACGTTTTCTATTTTGATCGGCGCTCGACCGACCATCTGTACGAAAAGCGGGTTATGCTGGACAATTGCCAGTCCAACGAGGTAAGTGGCAGTAGTCGCTGCAAACATGCGAATGCGCAGCGTGTGCAAGTCACCTGTAGGAGGATCAGAAGTTGGCGGCTCGGCATTGGTCATTATCGTTGGAGTTCGAGAGAGGCGATGTCAGTTACATGGCTGCGAGCAAATCAAGCGCGATTACGCTCCCATACGAGTCGCAGCCCTTCAAGCGTGAGCAACGGATCAACAACGGTGACCGCTGTCGGTATGCCCGCCAGCAGGTCCGCAGACTGCCCGCCAGTGGCAATCACCGGGCAGTTGGGTGCGCCAAGCTGCACCCTAAAGCGACCTACCATGCCATCCACCATGGACGCGAGCCCAAAAGTCATCCCTGACTGAAGCGCATGGTTGGTGCTACCTCCGATAGCGGCAGGCGGCATTTCGCGGGACACGGCATGAAGGCGAGCCGCGCGTGAAAACAGCGTATCCCACATCAGGTTCACGCCCGGCATTATTGCGCCACCAAGGTAAACGTTGCCTTCCCCTATCGCATTGAACGTCGTCGCTGTACCGAAGTCGACGATTATCAGCGGCGCGGGACCATACTTCGCCAGCGCTGCGACCGCATCAACCAGCCTGTCGGCGCCGACATCGCCGGGCGGATGATACGCTACCTGCAAGCCCATATCAAGCGCTGCTGAGACGATAACCGGCTTGCAGCGAAATGATTTCTGGGATAAGCGCTTGAGGTCGGGAGTCACATTGGGTACGACGCTAGCGATAATGACGGCGTCGATGTCGCGAAATGTGAGCTTTTCGTGGCTAAAAAGGGTGTCGAGGAGCGATGTGTACTCGTCGGCGGTTCGTCCGTTTTGTGTGCTGATCCGCCAATGAATCCGCAGATCGTCGCCGTCGTACACAGCGAATGTCACATTCGTGTTGCCAGCATCTATCGCAAGAAGCATGGTGGGATTATACCACCGCGCGGTGAGCGGGCGGTTTTTAGGTTTCCAGCCATCCGGGACTTAACTCACACTCAGAGTGAGAGCGCCCCTCTGGGGCTAACGAGCAAGTAACCATGCGTAAGGTCACACGAGTGCAACCCATCGCCACCCTTACATAAAGAATGCCCCGGCGGCACGAGCCGTCTGAAATGCTTCGCGCCTCAATCCCATACCAGCTCGACACGAAAACGCCCGGCGGCCATTCAGGCGCCGGGCGTTCATAGGTGCACAGGAGGTGGTATGAGCTACGGGCGATCGCGCAGGAACATCTGAGTGACCCACCAGGCGCCGTTTGCGCTGCGGTAGAAACCGACGCCCACTTTATTGAACTTCGCCTGTAGTATGTTGGCGCGGTGGCCAGGCGAGTTCATAAACGCTGTCTCGGCCTGGTTCTGCGTCTGCTCGGGGACATCTGTCAGCGAGCGGAAGTAGATGTTTTCTCCAACCATCGCGTACTCTGGGCGGTGGCCAAGGAAAGCAAGGTAGCGGTCCATCGGAGTCACGGGTCCCGGGGACGGCGCATAGTGATCGAAGTACTTGCGCTCGCACATATCCTTTGAATGCGCTCTGGCAATCTGGATCAGGCCAGCATCGAGTACGACGGGGCTGAGACCGTTCGCTACGCGGTCTTCATTGATCAGGGTAAACAACGCCGTCTCTTCGGCGGTTAGTTGGTCGGCGCCTACAGCAGTAATGTCAGAACGAACGGAAGCAGGCTGAGCAGTTGCGACAGTCTGAGGGCCGAAATCTTGAACTGCGTGCTGGACGGCATCGGGGCTGGTGTGCTTTACCGGCGACAGAAACAAACTTAATGCGAAAAGCAGTGGAACCACTTACAATTTCCTCCCGTGACATCGTGCGTATACACGGGTAATTTTCGGAGGTATTAGTGTCGATCTATAGTGATAGCAGTGGTTGAACAGGTAGGCAAAAGTACCAGTTTTATCACAATTTCCCTGTCGTCGGGGCCGACCATACGCATTCTACCACACATCTTTGTCGTAGCGCGAGCACGAGAGCAAGCTCCACTCAAGTACAAATACCAGGAAGATCGACCCCGTTGACTCAATGTGTAAATATTTCACGATAGAAGGTGAAATACGCCGAAATGGCTAGGCCACCTGAGCGTCGTCTGAGACATAAAATACGCCGATTAGCAGACGAACATTCTTTTATACTACATCCACGTGAGCACACCGGTAAGCTTAAGGCACCTAATCTCCTCGCCAGCCATAGCAAGCATACTTATTGTTACCCGAGACATGGTGGTCAGAAAAGGCGGGCGCTGCCTAGAACAGACTGATCTAGTCGCAGTTTAGGGCGACCACGGTGCGCTTGATCGTATCCATCGAGATCACGAGAGGGAACGGTTCCAACAGCCTTGGCGATGGCCCCCGTCGGAGTGGCAATTTGGCTGCGGGGGCCATTGATGGCGGCGGGTCCAACGCTTTCGGAACGATTTTCAGGAGCCGCCAGCGGAAGTGCTCAAGATACATGAACTGTGGCGGGCACGAATCCGGTCGCTGCCGATGTCATCGCGAAGTAGTTTTCGTCGGGCACATACGCGGGAACGCTGTTGCCGGTACCTAGAGCATAGCCGCCTCGCGTAGCAGATCGCGCCACCATTGCCATTGCCCGTGCGTGCACCTCGGCCGGAGTGGAGCGGCAGACAAAGTCTACGTCTAGGCCGCCCATGATGGCGATGCGTTCATGGTACTTCTCATACATCTCCTCAACTGGGCAGATAGTATCTTCATACGAGTGCTTGCCGTCGTACCGCATCGTGTCGATGATGTCGTCCATCACAGATTCCAGATTGCCGCAAGAATGCAAAATCGCCGGATAGCCGCCTGCATGGATGGTCTGCGCGATCTCCACATGCCAAGGGAAGACGTATTTACGCATCAACGACGGCTGCAGCATCGTCTGCGACTTGAAGCCCCAGTCATCATTTGAGATCATCGCCCCTATACCCTGCTCGCGAGCGCAGAGTTCGTAGTAGCGTCTCAGTCGCGAGCCAACCTCCGCGAATATGTCCTCGACAAGCACTGGATCGTCGGCAATCATGTAGCAGAGGCCCTCATAACCTGCCAACTGCATGACATTTTCCAACACGCCACCCGGTCCCCACACGATCACTTTCGCTCCCGATGGAAGTTCACTTGCCAGGGTGGTGATTCCAGAGTAGTCGAACGCATCCGGATCGGGCCACTCGTAGGCGTCGAAACTCGCGCGGTCAAATATCACAGCGGTTTCGTTCATCGAACGGCTCGCCTGCGACTCGACGGTCTTTGCTGGGAAGCCGAACGTGGTCCCCATCATCGCTGCATAGTCATAGCCAATGCGGATGTTGGCGACAGCCGCCATGCGCGCCCAATCCAGCATGCCCCAGGCGGGGTCGCCAGTAAATCCGCTGACTTTCCGGTATAGCGGGGCGTTGAGAAAAAACTCGAACAACGTCGGGCGGTCTGGAGCTTCGCGGCGAAGCACTTTTAGTAGGTTGTCAAAGTTGGGTGAACGCATGCAATCCTCCAGCATCTCGCGAAAATGTGCTCTCAATGGATTCAAAAGGAGCTCGGACAGGTGCGCGGAAGAAGCCAATTCGCGGCGTCCGATGGTCTATTGTGCCCTTATAGCGAGCAAGCACACAATCTTCATTATGGGTCATTGGTGACGAAAACGCAACGATGGACAGCGACGTTTATTGAGTTGCGCCGAGAGAAAGAGGCACCGCAGCCAGCGCACAATTGCGAGGTTGGAAGTTTCGAGAGGAAGTTTTCGCCCAATCCCTACAACCGTGTAATGCACTCATCCAGCGTCTCGACGATAAACGTGCACTGCTCGGGTGTGATGACATACGGGGGGACGACTTCGATCACATTACCTGTATCGCCGGCGGGTAGAACGATCAGGCCACGGCGAAGAGCCGCGAGGACGATGGGCCAAACACGTTCACGGTTTCGGAACTCGATACCGATCATCAGGCCTCGGCCGCGAACGTCTACAATAGCGTCCTCATGCTGTGCGGCCATGGCGCGCAAGGCGGACAACAGCCCCTCGCCAACCTCGCGCGAGCGCGAAACCAGCTTATCGAGATGGATCGCTTCAATTGCGGCGCACGCTGCGGCGCAGGAGAGCGGGTGCCCCAGGAACGTGAACGTATGACGCGCCTCGCCGGTACTGCCTGAGCCCCACGCAGCCTCCATGAGGGCGCGCCCGCCGATACACGCTGAGATTGGCATGCCGCCGCCCATGGCTTTACCAACACAAATCAGGTCGGGCGTCACCTTGTCGTGCTTGCAGGCGAACCACCAGCCCGTTCTCCCCCACCCCGTGAAGATCTCATCGAGGATCAGTAGCGCACCGTGGGCGTGGCATGCGTCGCGCACGTGAGCCAGCCAGCCCGGAGGCGGGATTCGGACGCCTCCACGGCCCTGAATTGGTTCGACGATCACCGCGCCAACGTCGTGATGGTCACGAAGCGCGTCGGCCACTATCTGAGGGTCGCATCCGAACGGCAGGTGTCCGGCGAACCGACCTCGCTGGTCTTCAAAAGGGTCACGAAAGAAGCCGCGCGCCGTGGGTTCCAGCGCGCCATATGTGAGGCCATGGTAGCCGCCGTCGAAAGCAATCAAGCCCGGTCTGCCCGTCGCCAGACGAGCGGTCTTCATGGCAGCCTCGACCGAGTCGGAGCCGTTTTGACCCAAAATGATGCGGCTGTCGGGAATCGGGGAAAACTGAGCGATGCGCTCCAGTAGCTTGACCTTGGCCTCAGACGGGTGAACGTCCCCCATCCCGTGCACGAGGACCGAGGATTGTCTATCGATAGCCGCCTCGACTCGCGGGTGGGCGTGCCCGACTCCCATGACGCCAAATGAGGATGTGGCATCAAGGAAAGTGTTCCCATCGACATCGGTGATCAAGCATCCGTCGGCTGACCGCCAAAAGACCGGGAAATCGGGAGAGAGGTAGGTGATCTCGGCGCATTCGACTTGCTTAAGGCGCCGTGCTAGGTCCAGCGAAGCGGGTCCGGGGAGCGACGCGCTTCGCACGCTGGGAAGAAGTGAGGCCACTGAGTCTTAGATCGCCTTATCCGTTTCGACTTGGAGTCGGATTTCGCGAAGAACTGCCGCTACATGCTCGCATTCGTCCTGCGTACCGGCGAAAACGACGCAACGCCCGTCACGATCGATCTCGACCGCGATGGCAAGGCCATGCTCGTACGTGCAGCCAATGGCCTTCTGCATCTGGAGGATGACTTCGTCGAATGTATGGTAGTCGTCATTGTAGACAATTACGATGTAAGGACCGCCTGTGCCGCCGCCATTTGACATTTTGGGCCAATTTTCGAGGCTGGGGATCGTTAACGATTGATCCTCTGTCTTCGCTGCCATTTCGTTCACACTCCTCGACCGGGATCAAACCCGGTTGCTAACACGCCGTATCCGGCGAAAACTTTCCCTGCTACGATGTCACAGACGACATCTCTGCGGAGCGGATTTCAGACAACGACTACTGCCATTATCTACCCGCATCCGAACCATATCGAGCACTTGAATGACAGTCTCGACGGTTTACAGCACTATTATATCTCATTCTTAAGAATTACCCGCCATATGACAGCAGAACGCGCGACTGGAAGCCATGGCGTTGACATGGGACTCTCTTGTGCGTGTTACTCAGCGCTCACACCCACGGGCCGCGGTTCGTCTGACGAAGTCGGGACACTCGCGGCAATCGGAATGGGGCGCGGCCGCAAGAATGGCCGCTCGAACGCTACGTGGAACAAGTACGATAGACCGATAGCGAGAGGCACGCCCACGATGAGCATCACTACAAATGCCGCCCCTATTGGAATATTGTGGTGAAGAAGCGCCGCGTGGGTCAATATTTCGATCGGGTAGTGGCACAGGTAAAGGCTGTAGCTCATCAATCCCAGCCATACTGCGAATTGACTCGATGTTAACCTCAGGGCGACGGGTTTTGCACCTTTTGTGACCGACTCGACTAGGAAGATCAACATCGCTGACGTTGCGCCGCCTACGAGCATATCGCCTAGGATCACTTCATTGATGCGTGGCACGTGAACCAAATTGAACTTAACCGCGACGAAACCAGCAACCAGGACAGATGCTAAAACGCCCCAAGGCAACTGACGCAATCGGACTGACGACGATGGCGAAAAGCTGATCGACGATGCAATCATTCCCATCGCAAATAGCGCGAGGAAGTGGAAGCAAGCCTCCCCAAGGCCCAAACTTATGTGGCGAGGCAACGCACCAAGCACCAGAGCCACGAACAAACATGCAATCCAACCACCTTTACGTAGAGCGATCAGCAGCAGTGGAAACAGAAAGTAAATCTGCCACTCGGTCGCAACACTCCACCAAACCCCATTCCCCTGGTAGATCCAAGATGGGTTCATGTTGTGCAGCAACAGCACGTGCGACACAAGCACATCCAGCTTGATGAACGGAATGTGCACATCATAGTGCGTTCCAATGCCTTCGCGGAGCGCTGGTACGAGCAACACGAGGAGGGCAAAGAGGCCGAGGGACGCGTAATACGGGGGCAATATCCGCCTTGCCCGCCGCGCGATGAAGCCCGACAGGCCACCCGAAATTCGGCCACTGCGCGCTACCGGAATCATCAAGCAATAGCCAGACAGCACAATAAAGATGTCGACGGGAGTGTGCCCAAGGCTGAATGCTTTCGCAACACTCGTAACGACAGCGGGAAGCGCGGCGACGTCGGCTCGTGACAACACCTCGGTGACCACATGCTCCAGCGCAACCCAGAGTGCCGCAAGCCCCCGGATGCCGTCGAGGTGCCCCAGATGTATTCGCGAGGCTGTGTTTGCCGCATTCGCCGCTTGTTCGTTCAGCATGAAATCCCTTCGCTCGATCGCGATTTTCTGTGTTGTATGTCCGCCCTATTTCAAAGCTACAGTTACCATTATTGGCGCAACCATAACGGAAACTCAATTTGTTGCAAAATGCGGGCCAAACCGCACTGATCTCGCGCCGGGTGCCCCACAGGAAATACACCGACCGCAGCCCTGCGCACACGATAGCAGGAATTGCACCAATATTCGGCGCATTTCCACTCGTCATCGCCGCCAATACGGCGGCGAGCGGATGAAATCAGACTTTCCATTATCCCGTAGGAACTACCATGTTTGAATCTCACGCCACCCCGTTTCGAGAGGGCGACCGCGTTTCGTTTATCGGTGACAGCACCACACACAGTTCGTCGTGGCACAGCTTTGTTCGCGCCTACTACGCCACCCGGCTACCTCAAGCGAACCTATGGTTCACGAACTGCGGCATCTCGGGCGATTCGGCAGAGGGAGCCGTGGCGCGTTTTGCCGACGACATACTTCCGTCCCGTCCCAACGTTGCCGTTGTCATGTTCGGCATGAACGATGTTTGGCGTTCGTGCTATGAACCCCACCTTCCACTCGATGCGTCGAATGTGGCGCGCCGCGCGGAAGCAATCGACCGCTTTGACGCAGCGACTCGACAGCTTGTCTCCCAGTTTCGCGACACTGGTTGCAGCAGAATCACACTGGTGACGCCGTGTCCGTTCGATGACGAGGTAGTCTCTGAACAGCCGAACCTCCCTGGCGTCAACGCTGCCCTCGGACTCTTGTCGGAGCGGACTTCAGCTATCGCCAACGAGTTAGGGCTCGGCTTTATCAACATTCACACGCCGATGACCGTGATCGGCCGTAAAATGCGCCAATCTGACCCGACACTGACACTGAATCGTATCGACCGTGTTCATCCGATGGGCGTCGGGATGCGAATAAAGGCTGAGCTATTCCTCGCCGCCCAGGGGATCGGCGACAGCAGCGCATCAGTCGCCATCGACGCTCAAATGGGCGTTGTAACGGGGGCGCAGTCCGCCAGCGTTTGCGAGCTTACCCGAGAGAGTCGCGGGCTCGAGTTCACGATGACGATGGGCACGCTACCGCTGCCTCTCGACGAAGACGCCCTTGAGGCGAGGGCGCTGCTACCCTTTACGCCGCCAGATTGCTCCGACATGCTCAATGTCACTGGTCTGGGGACCGGGACTTTCTCCCTCTACGAAGACGATGTGCTGCTCGGTGGGTTTAGCGGTAACGAGTTGGCCGCTGGCGTCAACCTCTCAAGCTTCGCACACGCCCCTCGCGCTCTTCAGGCGGCTGCCTTGGCGGACCGAGTAGAAGCAGACCGTGCATTGCAGTGCCTTCTTCGCGACATGCGTCTGACAAAGATCAAAATCCTGACGCGTCCGGACCTAGACTTTAGCAATCCGTTAGCAGTTCAGGCGGAAATGGACGCAATTCTCACGGCTTCCAAGGAACGCGGTGATAATACAGCGTTCACCGAACACGTCTTCGAAGGCTTTCGGCGGATCTCCCCCATCGAAGAGCAGACCCTGGATGAGATAAGGACGGGGCAAGACGCGATCAATACCGCCGCTGAGCCTCGCGGTCATCGGTATCGGATCGTTCCTGCGCCCTAGGCGATGCTCTCCTAGTCCTGCAGCTTTCGGCCCTTGGTCTCTATGACGAAGGGCAGGAAGAGTAGACCTATGAGCGGGACGAAGCCGATGCGCATCATGGTGTGGAGCACCAGGTTAAGGTCGCCTTGCTGTGCAATGGAGCCCACCAGGGTTGGACCGGCGGCGGCGAGCAGTCGGCCGATGTTGTAGCAGAAGCCTGCGCCCGTTGCTCGGAGGCGGGTCGGGAACAGTTCGGGGAGGTAGTAAGTGAAGCTGCCGAACGCGCCGAAGATGGTGAGTCCGATGAAGAAGTAACCATAGAGCCTGGTGGCGCCGTCAATGTGGAGACCGAACGTCAGCATCAGGGCACATGCTGCGAGCGCATAGTACGTGAAGTACATGGCCCGTCGTCCGAGGAACTTGGCTGCCGGGATGGTGAGCAGGGTTCCAATCAATCCGCCCCAGTTGAATGCGCTGGTGGCGATGAACACCCAGTGTTCCTGGTACTTTTGTGCCGCTTTGCCGGTCAGCCCGATAAATCCGGGCGACGCCGCCGCAAGCTGCTTGGCGACCACGGGAATGAACGCGTTGCAACTCCACCAGGTGATCAACGCCACCAGCGCCATCAGGAACCCGCTAAGGGTGGCCCGGCGGATGGCAGGCGAGAACAACTCCGCGAGATGCGCTTCTACATCCTTGCCCTTCGCCTTCCATCGTTCCGGCTCCTTGACGAAGCTTCGCACAATAAATGCGACGGCGGCGGGGATGAGGCCGAAGAGGAAGACGTAGCGCCACGACATCTCGGGGGTGCTGCCGAACTGGGTCGAGATCGATTGGTTGACGAAAGTCGCAAGGAACAGACCGAACGGCGCTGCGGTGTAGAGCAGCGCTCCGCCTTCGACGCGTCGGTTTTCTGGCACCACCTCAGCCACCATCGAAGCGCCAGCCGCCCATTCACCGCCGATTCCAAGGCTTGCGAGGATTCGAAACGCGATCAGGCACTCGATATTTGGCGCAAAGGCGCAAGCGGCCGTGCCTGCGGCGTAGAGCAGCATTGTAATGAGGAGCGTCTTGCTGCGACCGATGCGATCAGCCACCTTGCCGAACATAATGCCGCCCAGCGCCCATCCGACCAGCAGGATGGATGTAAGCGTGCCTGTCCATTCCAGGGTCGCCTTCTTCGCTTCGGGTGTGCCAATTGGGATGTGGAGCAGGGTTGGGATGCAGTTGGACGACACGTAGTTGAACAACAGGCCGTCAAATACATCAAACCCCCACCCCAGCCACGCCGCAAACAGCACCAGCCACTGGTACTTCGTGAAGCCAAGCCACAGGGTACCGGGGCGCGCGTCCGCCGGAGCCGGTTCACCGCCGGGGATATTGGAATTGGGTAGTGTGCCTGCCGTTGTCAATGTGCGCTCCTCATCGTCGGGTGGAATAGCGTTTCGCGTTAAAGTCGCCCTACGATATGGACGAAATTATAGCGCAAAGTGCTGCCGAATTGGTCATGTGACTTTCAGGCCCCCCCGGCACGTGCCGTGCCACCCCACGGTGGGGTTTATGTTGAAGCTTGGTGGTCTTGGCGCGACGATTGGGGGGAGCCAGTTCGGCTACCTGCGCTCTACGAGTGAGTTTTGCGCGTTTTGCGTTGCGCAACGCGATTCTATTTTTTGCGCAAAATTCCCCCGCTCGCTCAAAGCTCGCCGCCCCCGCGCGCAGGGGCTTTGTTGACCAACTGCGGCTTGGCTGGCCGGGATTCGGGCCGTTGTGGATATTTTGGCAATTTCGAATCGCAATATCCACTGATATTATTGTGTTTAAGATCACAATTCAGGTTTGCTGCTCAGCCAGCGCGTCGTGCGCGTCTTGGAGCCATCGATTTTCAGGGTACAGGTTGCGGCTGGTAGTTATATTATAGCACAATAACATGTCAATTAGACACTTATTTAGAATATTTGTTTGCTGGACTAAGCTCTTTGTGCCATGCGTGGGGGGGTCGGCGTGCCGACGGCAGGCGCTCACGCGCATAGGCCGCTCCGTGGCGAGGGTTGGCGCCAAAGTTTTCGGGGACCGTCTCCTCGAAGGCGGCCCCAAACAGTTGCGATGCGCCACGATTGGGATGATCGGGTTGCGGTGGTTACGATAGTTGGGTCGGCTTCTACGACGCGAACACGTGGCGCCGCCTTCTGCGGGCCAGTCCCCAGGGCTGGGTTCGTTCAGAGTAGTGGGCGGTGGGCTGATCGCCCGTTAGCCCAAATCGCAGGCACCGGTTCGTCATTCCCGAAATGCTGTTCGGTAGCTGGCGCCTCCTGAAAGGACTCCTGGCGTGAGGTTTCCGGATTCGGCGAAGGGGGTGAGCATAATTGGTTGCTCGTTGCCGTTTACGATTGCTTGCGCGGAGTAGACGCGTCTGCCGTCACAGCTTGTTTTCACACTAGCCACGTCGACGCGCGGCACCGTCGATATTTCGTCAAGCCTGAGGCCGGGATTGTCACGCAGGTCGGCGCACAGGACTTCAGCGCCACGTGAAATTACGACGGAGCCATCGCTCAGGCGATGCGTGTGCGTAACCATGTCGAAGGTAACGTCAACGGTGTCGCCGGAAGCCCAAGAGCGGCTTATTTCAGCGTATTCGCCGGACGCCGCCGCGACAGGAAGAGGCACTCCATTAAGCGCCACGATAGTGTTGGTCACATGCTGCGGGATGCGGAGGCTGAGCGCAAAATCAACATCGCCTTCCATGGTCATTGAGATTCGGGTTTGTCCGATTTTCGGGTAGCTCGATTCTTGTGTCAATCGGAGATCGTGACCAAGAACGTTAAGCTGGGCGGTGCTCGATTCGAAGAGGTCCACTCTGCAGCCTCCAGCGTCCACGTGATATATGAGTTCTGGGAGTTTGGCAATTCCGCGTGGGCCGCTAAAGTAGCAGCAGTTTGTCGGCCCGATCAGCCAGGATTTGTAATTCTGGAGCGGTGTAAAGTACGTCCATTTTGTGCCGTCGACAGATTGCGCGCCGAGCAGCGCATTGTTTACTGTCAGCTCAAGCGCATTCGCGTATTGCACGTTGCCTGTAGCAAGCAACAAACGGTGCGTGAATATCAGCCATTCGACCGTCGCGCACGTCTCCTGGAGGTGGCCATTCACAAGGTCGGTCGGAGGCACATTGAGGCACTCGTTCGTGGACAGCGAGCCTGTGGGAAAGAGGTGGTTGTCCGCGATTTCCTGCCAGACGCGTTCGATCGCCGCTAGTTGCGACTCGTCTTTATTTGCCTGCGCGAGCAGCACGTAGCCCCCTAGATACGTCAGCATGGAGTAGGCATGGTACGGTAGCGCCTTCCCGCTTGCGAGCATTTGCTTGAGCGGGGGAAAGCACCGGGCCGCGTCGTTGGCGAAATCGAGAAATCGCACTTCGCCAGTAACAAAGTATAGAGTTACGATCTGGTCGAGCACAGCCATGCTTCCCGCGCCTTGGTTTGCGCCTTCGAACATGGCGCTCCCTTCCCGAACCGGGCTGAACTCGCCGATAAGCCAGTCGCCGCATCGGACAGCGCACTCAAGCGAGAGTGGATCGTCGAAAAGCCGAGCGTGAGCCAGCAGCGCGGTCATGGCATACCAGTGCATCCACAGCGGCCAGCTCGCTCGGAGGCGGTTCTGCGGCAACTCTGTTCCCAGGTACCCGTCGTCCTCCTGGGTTGCTCGCAGTTCATTAGCGAACTCCTCGACAGCTGCCACTAATTGCTCGTCCTGCGAGCTTGCGGCACTGAGCACGGCCGCATCGAGCCACTTGCCCGCCGTTTCACCATCCCAGTCCTGGAGGCGCTGCCATGTGTCCCTGTGCTCAAACGGCTCCAGCATTTTGTCTGCATCGCGGTATCGCCAGAGTAGATAGCGTATGTTGGCGGCGTGTCGATCGCCTAAGCGGCCTGTGAGGCGAACATTTTCGAGGCGTGGGCAGTCCAGGCGAAATCCACGGGGTGATTCGGGCGGCGTATTCGGTGCAAGTGTGGTGGACGACATAGTCATGCTCCTTGATTGTTGCGCATGGTTGTGGTTTACTATTATATGCAGGTTACTCCGATACGTCCATAGATACAAGGGCGATAACCTGTTGGATTATACGATTATGCAGAACGAGACAGCGGGCCTATGACGACTCCACACTCTGCTAAAGACAGGGACTGGCTGGAATGCGCGTTGCGGGAATCGCTTCATGTCGAATATGTTGAGGGCAGAGTATACGAAATAACTCTGCCATCTGTCGTTCCTATGCGAAGCCTTCCTTACTGTATGGTCGCCCAAGTTTCAGGGTGTCCGGTCGAGTTGGAAATCAAAGGTCACCGTCCTGTCCCCGTTGCCGACGGTGAGGGAATGCTGATTGGTACCGGGATTCAGCATTCCATCCAATTCGTGGGGACTGGCCAAGCAGTGTCGCGCTTCGCCCATATCCGCGTCAACATCATGGGTGGGATCGACCTGTTTCGCCTGTTCGGGGTGCCGCACGTCACATCGCCCGAGCTGGGCGAAATGGTCGGCGCAACATGTGCACGGCTTGCGGCGCTTCATGGCAGCGTCGCCGCACCCAGCCTTAACCGCATACTCAAGGTCAGAGCCCTCACAGAGCTGCTTGTAAACGATATATTCGAGCAGATCCCCGCGAACGCTGCTGCGCTTGAAGTCGTACCCCGAATACTGCGTGTTCTTCCCTGCATCGACCATATACGCGCGCATCTTGGCGAAGACATAACGTGCGGCGCGCTAGCATCGCTTGCTTCCCTTTCGCTTACGCGGTTTCACGAGGTTTTTAAAGGCGCGCTTGGAGTTTCTCCCATGGAGTTCGTCACGCAGGAGAGGCTTCGCGCGGCGCAAGACCTGTTACTTTCGACCGCGCTTCCGATCGGTGAGATCGCCCAGCGTGTGGGATTTCGTGACCCGTTCCACTTCACACGGCAGTTTCACGCGCGCAACGGAGTCAGCCCATCGGGATACCGCAAGCAGATACGCGAGTCGGTAGCTGGGGTGTCGGACGGCCCTGGGGGTGGGTGATGGTTTGGCGCGTGCGGGCGGATCCGAACAGGAAAGGCAGCCGCCCTAGTCCACGCTACAAGTTCAGCAGCCTTTCACCTGTCATCCCGGAATCAATGTCGACTCCATTCACAGAGATGTAGCGGAACGCCGACTGGAAGGGCGAGTAGCAGGACGATAGTTCGAGGCCATTCCGGCGATAGGTGGTTGTGCGCATGTCCGCATAGTAATCGTCCTCGATCTCTGCTGCCGCCAGCCACTTACGGAAACTCGCGAAGGAGTCGAAGGCCGATGCGGATTGAATTTCGAAGACGAACCCGGAGTTGTGGGCGATGATCGCCTCATATGTCAGGTCGGTGGGGCCCCATGCTTCGAACGAAGAGAATAGGATCGCCAGGTGATCCGAATAGGTCTGGACCTGTACATTGGCCTTTCGAGCTTGCTGTGCGGGCTGAGTAAGCATCAATGGGCGGATCCCGACGAAAACATTCCCTTCGTCGATCGCGATCGGCGACGGGTTCGCTCCGGAGTAGTTGAGCGTCGGAATACGCGTCTCGCCCACCCAAACTTCGGCGGGGCGATTGAACGCCATAGGTCGGAAAAGGCCGGTTCGGATCCGCCTGATTTTTCCTTTGATGGGCAGCGGGTTGTAGAACACCATCGCGGATCCTTCGTGCTGGACCGTGCGAATCTCGCCTTCATCGCAGAAGCAGGACGACATTTGCGGGGTCTCAAGGTACGGCGAATTGTCGTCGAAGAACATCCTGGCGTAGTAGACGGTGGCGTCGTGAATGTGCCGCCTCTCGGACCGCGCAATGGTAGCGTAGAAGTTGTGCGTCTGGCCGCCAGCGAGCCACGAATACCGTCCCGTCCCCAGCGTGTGCTTATCGCCGTAATAGGTCGTAATGGTGGAGCGGCGCGGGCCAATGTGATGGACACGAGGCGACTCGGACGGTCTCGTTTCAGGTGTCCACGAGATGGCTGATGTGCCAGATTCCGTGGTGCCTCGGACTGTGGACCCGACAGGCTTGTTGAATATCATCTCCGCCGTAGCTTGTGGAACATGGTAGGTCGGACGCAGCAGCCAGACAGCGCGCGCGGTGTAGTCCGGGAACGCAGGGCGCACCGATGGTGGTGCGAAATCGCCACCGTAGTCGGTGCCGTAAACTTCTTCGACCGGGTCGAAATCGAAGCGGTCAGGGAAGAGAAGAGCGACCATGTGAAGGATATTGGACATACGCGCCGTGTAGTCGCCTTCATATGCCCGGCTCATCGGCCCCGTCGGGACACCGGCGCGCGGGTCGAAGTGCAGAGCAACGTCGCGCCAGTAGAACTGCTCAAGCTTGAGGGCAAGCTCCCGCGCTTCTTCGTTTTTCGCGGATTCGATGAGGCTCGCGAGAGGCTGCAGCGAAACGCCCGTATAGGTCGAAGAGTTATATTCGCACGGGAAATCCGTGCGTTTGAAAACGTCGACAGCCTGCCGAAGCTTAAAAAGCCCGCGCTCGACCATATCGGGCAACTCGAGCAGTTCGCCGCCGACGATCAACGTGTGGATGGCTTTGTAGACATGATTATCGTTGTAGCCGTGGATCTTCAGGTCCTCGGTCGCCATGTACGGCACCGATAGGGATAGATAGCGCGTCAACAACGCTACGGTTTCAGGCTCCAAGCGGTCGCCATAGTGGTGGATCACGTCGAGCGCGGCCCCGGGGGCGAAATGGCATGGGGTTTGGACGTGCTTTGCGCGGATTATCTTATTCGCGCGCTCAACGCAGCGGGCGTCGCCGCCGAGGTACGCCGTGCAATGCCAGAGCGAGCGGCGAAACCCGGTCTGGGCGCTCGTATTCTTGGCCCAGCCGAATGTGCCGTCGGCATTCCAGAAGTCGTCAAGCGTTTCGCGGTGGCGGGCGTAAAGACGGGCGCGTGCAGCGTCCTGATTGGCGGGAAAAGGGGACAAGTTCATCGGGGAATCCTCACTCGCGACGGCTGATCGAGCCCAACTGTGTGGTTTTACTGAGCCGCCGCGTTGTTGTCATAGGCATGGTACAGGACGAGCATCCGAATGTCAAGGCGCGGCGCGATTGAGTTGGTGGGCACGATTCCGGGTGGTCGGAACGTCAATGTCGGCCACCCAACGGCAGGCGCTCACGCGCAGGGTGCCGCTCCGTGGCGGGGGGTTGAGAGGTGACATTGGACTTATCGGCTTCTACAGCGCGAACAAATGGTACCGCCTTCTGAGGGCCAGTCCCCAGGGCTTGGTTCGTTAGGAGTTGGGGCAGTGTGCAAATCAGCTGCCAATCCTTAATGACAGCCTGCACGTTCGGTGGGTGCGATTCATCGAAGTGGCAACACAAGAACACAGGTGACCGGGACTAGAACTGCTAGTCTGCGGCCGGACGCAAGCGGTCTGACGAAGAACACCCCTTTGGGGCTAGTGTGTGCCAGAGCCGCACCGTTGAATTCCCGACCACTGGCCGCTCGCCACTTCCGTGAAGCGCACCCACCTTGGGTTTGCAGGAATGGCCCGAGCCAACGTAGAAAGGCAAACAAATCTTGTTTGCTGGACCGTTCAGGATTGCTGGCTTCCGATTGGGCGACACTGGTTGCACCGAAAACCCAGAAATCATCATGCATAACCAGAAATTTCCAACACGGGACCCTGAATGGCCGCCGCCCCCCAAGTTGCCGCTTCAAAATGACGAAGAGCCACGACTTACTAGGGATGATAAGTCGAGCGGATTCGCCTATATGTTTAAGTGGGCCGTTGCCTCGTGGTTTCTCCTCCTCGCATTGTGCACGGGTGCTATTTTTAAGTACAATCCAACCGACTACTGGGCGATCAGAACTATCGTTTTTCCTGTGGATATGGCGTTTTTACTGGTATGGCAACTGATCGCCGTGATAGTCTGGACTCAGCAACGAAGGGACGGCCTATTGTTCAGCGTTGGAGGCTTAATAGGCTGGTCGGTCATTATGCTTTGTCCTCCGTACAGCCCGTTTGCGGTGCCTTGATTCATAGTATCGGTCGCCGGGTTTAGTCCTCGTTCCATATCTCGCAAATACCGATGATGCCTTGACACATTTCGAATGTGAAGGCGCAACTGCGGCCACCGGTATCCCAGAAACTTCCCCCTAAAGATCCCCGTCCCCGTTCCCGATAATCCTAACGAATCAGGTTCCATGGGGAATGGGAGACTCTTAAGCAATGTTAGAGACACCGACACTCAACTTGCTGGAAAGAGCGCTGGACTATGCCTCGACGAGGCAAGAGGTGCTCTCCAACAATATATCCAACGCGAATACGCCTGGATACCGCCGCAAAGAAGCATCGTTTGACGACATCCTGGCCATGGCCCAGGGCGGCGCCGCCGCTCGCGTGTCGCAAATCAACCAAACCACCCGCAAGATGTTTGCCGGCGGCCTGCAAGGCAAGACTGGCTTCGACATCGTCGAAACCGGCGAAGGCTCCATGAGAGTTGACGGCAACAACGTCGACATGGACGCCGAAATGTCCCGATTAGCCCAGAACCAGATCTACTACGAAACGATCACCCAGATTACGGGTGGACAGTTTTCGGCGCTTAAAGGCGTCATCAAGGGGCAATAAACCATGGGCTTTATGGATTCACTGAACGTCAGCGCATCCGGCATGACCGCCGAGCGACTGCGCATGGACGTTATCTCCAACAACCTCGCCAACGCCAATACCACCCGCACTCCCCAAGGCGGGCCGTTTCGCCGCAAGGACGTGATGCTGTCGCAGGGCGAGTCCACATTCTCAGACACCATGGCGCAGGCCGCAGGCGTCTCCGGCGGCTCGAACAACAGCGAGCTTGCCGGCGTCAAGGTGACCGCCATCCTCCCCGACCAGTCGCCGTTCCGCGAAGTTTATGACCCCGGCAACCCGGATGCCGACAAGCGCGGGTATGTGCGCCTCCCGAATGTGAACGTGGTCACCGAAATGGTAGACATGATGACCGCGTCGAGAGCGTACGAAGCCGACGTCACCGCAGTCAACGCGGCGAAGGGCATGGCGACCAAGGCGCTTGAAATAGGTAGGGCGTAGGCGGTGGTGGGGTGAATAGGATCGCTCCGCGGGCCGCTACGCGCGGGGCGGCAACGTGACGTTGCATCCTTGTCCGCTTCGCGGGGCTGGCACGAGATGGCTCTTCCAAGCAATGAGCCGGTACCGCATTATAGTTTTTGCTGGTTATAGCAGCGGTTGTGCCTATTGAAGGCGCGTCAGAAAAAAGATTCTAATTTATTTGTAAATCACCCTAGAGAACGCCCATCGCGTTCCCGAGAATTAGTTTATCAGCGGCGCTCCAAGACCGCTGAACGAAACAAATAAGCCTCGTGACCTCGTTCGCAGAAGCGTAACGAGGCTGGTGCTGTTGCCTCCCCTGTAAAAAAAGCGAACATTCTATGTGAATTCCATGAAGGTCATGGAATAACTATCCCGTCAGTGATTCAAACGAGCTTGGAAACCAGGCTTGCTTGATGTTGACGAGAGAGCTTTTTTCAGGAGGCAGTTATGTTATCGGTATCCTCAATAGTGCCCAGTTTGGTTAATGCGAGTGCGCAGCAGCGCATTCCGGTCCAGCCGGCGGCCGAAAAGCAGGGCGCCGAATCGTTCTCCTCCATGCTGACCAATGCGGCCCAGCAAGTCAACACGCTCCAGAACAATGCAGCCAGCCAGGCTCGCTCGTTTGTTCTCGGACAGACCAACGACATCCATTCCGTTATGATCGCTTCCCAGAAGGCCACCGTCGCCCTTGAGCTGACCACGCAGGTCCGCAACAAGGTTCTCGACGCTTACCAGGAAGTCATGAGAATGTCGATGTAGCGGTCAGCGCTGCTGTCCATTGTTCCGCCGTTCACCCTGATGGCGCCAAGCGCATTTAAGCGCGGCCCTAACGCACGTCTAGTCGAACTATGAATAACGTCCTAGAACAACTCAAGACCTGGTGGGAAGGCGCTACAGTCCCGACCCGTATCGTCGGTATCGGCCTCGTAGGCGTCCTCATTGCCAGCTTCGTAGTCGCAGGCTTGCTGGCGTCGTCACCGAACTACCAGGACCTGTTCACCGACCTTTCGCCCGAAGACGCTGCCGCCATCACCCAGAAGCTGGATGAAGAGCACGTCAAGTACCAGATGGTTGACAGCCAGCACACAATCCGCGTTCCCGCCGCCGAGAAGGATCACCTCCGCATGGAGATGGTTCGGTTGGGCCTCCCCGCCAAAGCGGGCAGCTTGATGGGGACCGCGTGGCTCAAAGAGATCGGGATGGGTACCACCACCGACGTCCAGAAGCAGTATATACGAATGGCGCTCGAAGGTGAACTGTCCAAGACTATCGGTTCCCTCTCCGAAGTATCCAGCGCGCAGGTTCACATTTCCGACGGCAACGACTCTCCGTTCATCACCGACAACATTCCGAGCAGTTCCAGCGTCGTAGTCAACCTCAAGCCTGGCTCCACTCTCTCGGGCGATCAGGTAATGGGTATCGCCAACCTAGTCGCGAAAAGCGTCAAGGGCCTCGATGTGAAGAACGTTGTGGTTTCCGACGGCACTGGCGCAATGCTCTGGGACGGCGGCTCAAACCCCACCGGCCCCGGCGGAGCGAGCGCTACGAAGATTGCCGCAGAGCACGCATTCGCTGAGCAGAAGCGCAAAGAGTATCAGGGCTACCTCGATATGGTCCTCGGGCCGCGAAAATCCATCGTTACCGTTACCGCCGAGCTGAACTACAACACAGTCCACATCACCGACACTAAGAACACCAAAGGCGCGGTCGTCACGCAGACCGAAACATCGGAATCGTACAGCGGCGGCGGTGGCAACCAGCGTATGGGCGCAGTGGCCGGCGCTTCCGCAAACACACCTGGCGGCGCTCCCCCAACCTACCCTGGCGGCAATGGCGACGGCAAAGGCGGCGCGTATTCCAAGTCCGACGATAACGCCACCTACACGCCGAACACAACCGTTACCGAAACCAGTCAGGCACTGGGCAACATTCAGCGCCTCGGGATTGGCGTCCTGATTGACAGCACGATCCCAGTCACCACGGTTTCGTCAGTGCAGACCTATCTAGCGACAGTCGCCGGAGCAAACGGCGCAGACCCGACCCGAGCGGTCACGGTCCAGCAGCTGCCGTTCAGCAACGCGATCGCCAAAGCCGAGTCGGCGCAGCAAGCTGCAATATCGAGTGCGGTCCGCAACGAAATGATCGCCAAGATCGCCGCTGTCGTTCTGGTGCTCGGCTTCCTGATGTTCCTCTTCAAGAAGACGACAACCACGACGATGCTCGCCACACAGCAGCAGCCGCTGGTTCTCGAAGGCGGCGAGCAGCGCCAGCTTCTCGGAAACGCAGGCAGCTACGGATCTATGGGCGACGGTATGATGACAGAGTCCCCACTGACCATCGAAGATGTGCTTGGCGAGATGCCCGAAGTCCGCCCACGCCGCCAGCCGATCGCGGTTCCCGAGATCGAGGAGCAGCAGGATATCAAGTTGGAGAGTATTCGCGAAATGGTACGAAATCACCCAGAGGCTGTCTCGCTCCTGGTTAAGGGCTGGATCTCGCAGGACGGGAGCAACAACTAATGGCTTACGGAGCACGATCACTTAGCGCACGCCAGAAAGCAGCCATCCTGCTAGTCGCCCTCGGCCCCCAGGTTTCGGGTCTTATCATGCAGGCGCTCACGACCGAAGAGGTCGAGAACCTGACCCTCGAAATCTCGCGGACTGGCAAGGTGAGCTCAGATGTTCGCCAAGAAGTGGTGGACGAGTTCCACAGTCTGTGCATCGCGCAAGAGTATATCGCCGAAGGTGGTGTCGAAGCCGCCAAGCAGGTCTTGCAGTCGGCGTTTGGCAACGAGACCGCGCAGAATATCATCGGCCGCGTCCTCCAGGCGATGCAGGTGATGCCGTTCGATTTCATCAAGCGCGCCGATGCCGGTCAGATCATTACGTTCGTGCAGAACGAGCACCCGCAGACAATCGCTCTCATTCTGGCTTACCTCCCGGCCAGCCACGCGGCGAATATCCTCTCCGGATTGCCGCATGAAGTGCGTGCCGAAGTCGCCCGCCGCATCGCCACCCTCGACAAGACGCCACCGGAAGTGATCCGCGAGGTGGAGAAGGTGCTCGAGCGCAAGCTGTCATCGGTTGTGGCTACGGACTACCACCATGCTGGCGGTATCAAGTCCCTCGTCGAAGTGCTCAACTGGGTGGACCGCGGCACAGAGAAGACGATCCTCGAATCGCTCTCCGAGAACAACCCCGAGATCGCCGAAGAAGTCAAGAAGCTCATGTTCGTCTTCGAAGACATCACGGGTCTCGACGACCGCGCGATCCAGCAAGTGCTCAAGGAAGTCGACGGCAAGGAGCTCGCACTGGCGCTCAAGGGCGTCGGCGAAAATGTCCAGGCCCGCATCTTCAAGAATATGTCGGAGCGTGCGGCGGGAATGCTCAAAGACGATATGCAGTTCATGGGTCCGGTTCGCCTGCGCAACGTCGAAGAGTCTCAGCAGCGTATCGTGAACATCATCCGCAAGCTCGAAGAAGCGGGCGAGATCGTCGTAGCACGTGCTGGCGGCGGCGGGGAGGAACTCGTTGTCTAGTACCTCGCTATGGGATACGCTCCCCCACTTCCACGACGTCAGCGAGATGACCCAGACCTCGCAGGACGCGTCCATGATGATGGCGAATAAGCAGGCGCAGGTGGAGATCGAAACCGCGCAAGGCTATGCTATGCAGATCATCCAGGAAGCCGAAGCGGCTGCGCAAGAGATGCGCACCGGTGCAATCGCCGAAATTGAGGCTGAACGCGAGCGAGCATTCCGCGAAGGCTACGAAGCTGGCGGCGACCAGGCGCGCATCGATGTGGAAGCTCAGCTAGCCGCGTCGTGGGAACAGCGTATCGAAGCCCTGCAAGCCGATGTCAGCAACGTTGTGACCGCTATTGAAGCTCAGCGGGCCACCCTTTGGCGCCAGACGGAGAAGGACATTATCTCGTTTTCCATTGAAATGGCCCGCAAGATCATCAAGGCGGAGATTCAGGAAAACCCGAAGGTGATCGGCGAAGTGATCAAGCATGCATTGCGCCGAGTCGTCAACAAAGAGCATATCCGTATTCGTATCAGCCCACAGGACCTCGACGATGTGCGTGCGCAACGGGAAGACCTGATATTGGTGCTTGACGGCGCGTCCAATGTCGATATCGTCGATGATCGCCGGATCGATAAGGGCGGATGCGTGATCGAAACGCCCGCAGGCAATATCGACGCCAAAATCGATACGCAGATGGATCGCCTTGTCGAAGCTCTGGAGGTCGAATGACCACCACCGATGCCCCTACCATCGATATGAACCGCTACCGCCAGATACTGCGGCAAACTGACTCGCTACGCTGTAACGGGGTCGTGACGCAGGTTATCGGGCTGGTTGTCGAAAGCACTGGCCCTGCCGCCGAGATCGGCGAGATTTGCGAGATCCGCTCCAGCCGCAACAAGACGGCCACGAAGGCGGAAGTGGTGGGATTTAAGTCGAACCGTGTCCTTCTGATGCCGCTTGGCGACATGGAAGGCGTCCGCGCGGGCGCTGAAGTTGTCGGCACCGGGCAAACGCAGCAAGTAGTCGTCGGCGATCACCTTCTGGGTCGCATACTCGACGGGCTAGGCGAGCCAATGGACACGCTCGGCGGTATCCGTAGTGCTGAGGCTAAGTCGTATGCAGCGAACGCCACCCCACCCGACGCGCTCACACGGCGACGTATCACCGACCAGCTTTGTGTTGGCGTTCGCGCTCTCGACGGCATGCTCAGCATTGGCAAGGGGCAGCGCGTCGGGATCTTTGCCGGATCGGGTGTCGGCAAGAGCACACTGCTTGGCATGATTGCGCGCAACACCAGCGCCGACGTGAACGTCATCTGCCTTACCGGTGAACGAGGCCGCGAAGTACGCGAGTTTATCGAATCTGACCTCGGCCCTGAAGGCCTCGCACGCTCAGTCGTGGTCGTTGCTACCAGCGACAAGCCGCCGCTTGTGCGTCTTAAGTGTGCGCTTGTTGCGACATCGATCGCCGAGTACTTCCGCGATCAGGGCAAGGACGTCATGCTGATGATGGACTCGGTTACGCGATTGGCCATGGCGCAGCGCGAAGTTGGCCTCGCTGTCGGCGAGCCGCCCGCGACGCGTGGCTACACGCCGAGCGTTTTCGCCCTCCTGCCGCGCATTCTGGAGCGGTCCGGTACCAGCGACCGGGGAACGATTACTGGGCTGTACACGGTTCTCGTGGATGGCGACGACATGAACGAGCCTATCGCAGACACTGTTCGCGGTATTCTCGACGGCCACGTTGTTTTGTCGCGCGCTTTGGGCAGCCAGAACCACTATCCGGCCATCGATATCGCTCAGTCCGTCTCGCGCGTCATGCCGCAGGTGACAAATACTTCACACAGAGATGTTGCTGGCAAAGTAAGATCTATAATGGGAATCTACAAAGAAGCCGAAGATCTAATTAACATCGGCGCTTATGTCGACGGATCCAATCCTCGGATCGATGAAGCAAAGAAGCTTATAGAACCAATCCGCGCATTTTTACGTCAGGGAACGCACGAATACAGCGACCTTGACCAAACATTACGACAACTGGAAGGGATCTTTGAAGTATGAAGCGATTCAAATTCAGACTCCAGGCCGTACTGGAGCAGCGTACCCGCATCGAAACCCAGGCGAAGCTTAGCTTCGGCGAAGCCCAGCAGGCATTGGTGAAGGCTAAGCAGCTCCTTGATGAGTTGATCGACGTACGCTCAGCCATCCTCAACGAACTCGGACAGCGGCGTATCAGCGGCGATTTTTGCCCCGACGAGTCCCGCATTTACCAGGAATACTTGAAGACGATCGCGAACTGTATCCACGACCAGGAAGCTTATGTTCGCGACCTGACGACCACTGCGGAAGCGTTCCGCCTTAACCTCGTCGGCGCATCGACCAATCGGCAGATCGTCGACAAGTTGAAGGATAAGGCGCACGAATCCCATGTCCACGAAGCCACGGTCGCAGAGCAGAATATGATCGACGAGATGGCCACGGTTCGGCACCACTACAAGAAGACAGTTGACGCCCACGCAGTTTAGCGTCGGAAAGTTGAAATCGAAGGCGGAGTACGACGATGAAAGTGCCAAGCGGATTATCGCATGTGATGGCTCGCATGCAGCAAATCGAATCGCGGATCGCACAGATTTCTGGCGAATCGCCAGCCGGCGCTAATGCTCCCGCGCTGGATATTCAAAGCCTCAGCGGCGCACCGTTTTCGTCCGTGCTGCGTCAGGCAACTGGCGCAAATGCGCTTCCGGCAGGCCTGCAGGGTACAGTCGCGCCGCTCGTGCCGCTCTCGCCCGACGGCCAACCAATTCGCCCCATCGAGATGCCTGGCGCATCCAACTACGACTCGATTATCAAGGACAGCGCCGCGAAATACGGCGTCGACGCCAACCTGATCAGTGCGGTCATCGAAACCGAATCCAGCGGCAACCCGAAAGCCGTCTCGCGCGCGGGTGCGATGGGTTTAATGCAGCTCATGCCCAGCAACGTGACCGAAGCTGGGGTTAGCGACCCGTTTGACCCGATGCAGAACATCGACGCTGGAACCAAGCAGCTTTCCGGCCTGCTCAACCGCTACAACGGTGATCTCAACATGGCCCTCGCGGCGTACAATGCGGGGCCGGGCGCCGTGCAGCGCTATGGTGGTGTGCCGCCGTATCCGGAGACGCAAAACTATATCCGCAAGATACGCGGGCTGATGGGAACTAAATGAAGGTAGTGCTCGCGATTGTAGGGCTGCTCATACTGATCGGTGTCGGCTACGGTCTCGCCTTCGTGGGCATTATTCCAGTCCGCTCCATGGCGGAGAAAAACCCGGCGCTCAAGAAGGTGCTCGTCGCGATCAAGCTAGCCCCGAAGACCACGAAAACTGTCACCACCGCCCACGCAACGGCGAAACCCGCTCCGGACCCGTTGGCTGGAGAGCGAGCCGCGCTCGCTGCGGAGCGGATGCAGCTTGAGCAGCAGCGCGCCGCGATGCAGAAGAAAGCTGTCACGCGAGCGGTCATGGCGTCGAATACCGTATCCGTTGTAACCACATCGCCCAAGGTCGTGGCAATCTACGAGACCATGAAGCCCGCCGAACTCGCCGCGCTTTTCGAGAAGCTGTCCGACGACCAGGTATGCGACGCTCTGATGAAGATGGACGAGCAGAAGGCTGGCAAAGCGCTGGTCGCAATGTCCCCCGCCCGCGCCGCCAAGATCACCACGCAGATGAACCGCGCCATGGCAGCGCGCCCCCAACCCGGCTTCCAGCCGCAGCCTGCGCCAGCTACAACCGTGCAGTAGGTGGCGGGCATTGAGGCGAATTTGGTAGGTCGCTAATTTTTTAGGTGGCGACTCCCCCACCTCGAAGATTCAGGATCGCCGGGCCGCGTGGCCTTTTTTGAGAAGGGGCTACCACAGGCTGGCGCGCTTTTCGATCCCAGGGACTTTCCCAACGGCAGCCATTTCCTAACCCGCGTTCTCCCACGGCCATTCGCCCTCAAACCCTTCCACTGCTAGCGTCTTGATGCGCGACTTGTGGCCTTTGATCACGGCTACGCGTGATTTGGCGATGTGCAGGGTGTCCGCGATGAGCTCGCGGCAGGCTTCGTTCGCGGCGCCATCCACGGGCGGGGCGTTGAGCTTTGCCGACAACGCCCCTGCCTCGTAGCGAAGCTCGTTGCGGGATGATCGCGGCGTGACGCGGACTGTGATGGTTCGGGTGGGCATTGTGGAATCCAATAGCATCGTAAAGCAGTCACCCCCGACTGAAGTCGTGGGCTAGCCAATTTATGACTGTCCCTCCGGGACGCCAAATTCCGCGTCATCCGGCGAAATTCTACGACTGGCCCCGCAACAGAAGCGTTAAGGACTTATTCGGTAGCGTGACGCGAAGTCTGGTATCAAACCAGAATCCTGATATAGCGATCCCAATTTCCTACCAGCGTATCCTGACCCAGGCCATCACCGCCGTCGTGGTGAGCACTGTCGCCTCGCATGGCCTGACTAGGGTCCAGGCTCAGCCTGGTGGCCTGACAAGGGTCCGGGGTTAGCCTGGTTAACTGAGGAACATCATTACGAGAAACGAGACGGTGTTCTGGAGGCTGTGGGCTACCATTCCCGGCAGCAGTGACTTGCGCGTTTCGGCGAGCCAGGCGAACACCATCCCCAGCACCATCAACGGGATACTGCCGACGATACTCACCGGGTGAACGAGGCCGAAGACGATACCCGTGAGCACAATTGCGGGCCAGGGGCCGAACTTGGCGCGCGCAGTTTGGAAGAACAGTCCCCGGAACATGATCTCCTCGAATATTGGCGCAAGGATGCAGATCACGAAAAACAGGGCAATCTTTGCGCCGTTGCCGCTGGAATAGATTGTCAGCGGGATGGCGGGGTTGCTTGGGTCTGGCGTGTTCGGAAAGAGTTTCAGCGCCACCTTAGAACTCACGAGGATGAGCGGGAGTGAAATCCCCCAGCCTACCGCTCCCGCGAGTGCGTTCTTGAACGGGTTCGCAAATGTGAGCCCAATCTCCTTGGCAACCGACGCTCCTCGACTTCGGGCGTAGCGCAGGACGATAAGCACGGCAAGGAACGTCGTCAACGCCTGGCTGGTAGCGAGCATGGAAACGACGACGTTGATCTTGTGCGACTGCGGCATGGCTGCAAAGGCGGCGGGGAAAAGCTTGATCGGAACGTACTCTGCCACATAGCTGATCGCGACAAAGAGCACCATGCAGGTCACGAATAGGTTGAACTGATCGCCGCTTCCGAGGCGCCGTTCTGCGGGTTCTATCGGGTCGGGGAGCGGGATGGCGAACGCGTCGAATACGCTCACGCGTTCCGGCTTAGCGACTCCGCGCACCAAGGCAGCGCGGACGGCGAGACCGATCAGCATAGTGATACCGGCAAGCGAAATGAGGAGCACGAGGCTGTAGAGAACCGTGAGCGGAGCGATGGCATTGAACGAGTCCGTCGCCGCCGCGATTCGCGAGTTCTTTGCACGCTCGTTCAGGCCCGCCCGCTGCCAAAGTTGTTGCAGCGCAACGTTCTTGTACCACCGGAGGCTGCTTATTGCCTCGATTTTGCTTGCGAGAACACCGGGATCAGATCCCGCTGGGAGCTTCTTGTAGCTAAATACGGTCCGCCAGACATCTGCTTCCGCACGCTGGTCGGGCCGTTCGCTGTCGAATGCGGTGAGCGGCGGCGGAACTGCTTCGTGGTTTCGGTTAGCGGTGACGCCCATCAGTGGCTGTATACCAGTCGCGGCCCGGAGTATCATCACTCGTCGGGCTATTTCGCGGTCGCTGGGAAATTCTCGGAAATGTCCCTCAGCGGTTTTAATCGCCCTGTCCAGCCATGTTTTAGAAAGCGATGGAAGGTCCTTACCGGGTTCAAGGTAGATTGCGGCGTAAGCCCATTTTGCGTTCTCGTCTATCTCCAGCACATCCTTGATATCGGCGCGCTTGCCAGGGGCGACCTCGGACTTTAGCATCCCACCGGACAGGCGACCGGTGAGATTGAACTGGGAAACGATCTGCAACAGGACGACGATGCCGAGCAGCACCAGTGACCATGCGGATAAGCGGTCGAGGCGCGGCGGCGGTTGCGGCGTCGGTGGAGTTGGATCTGTTACCAGGGGATTCGCCATGGATTAAAGCGAGATAATCGGATTGTCGGTAGGTTGAGCCGGAATCGTTGGCTTGGTAGGCGGGGCCGCGTCCGGGTCGCCCCCATCTGCCTTAATGCCATCGACGATTTTCTGGAGGCGATTGAGATTGGTATCGACTGCGGTCGCTGTTGGGTACTTGGTCTTCATCGTCTTCCACGTTGTCAACGCCTTGTCTAGCTGACGAGTTTTCTCGTAGGCGTGCGCCAGCGCCCGCCAGTCGTTCACATCGGCGTCGCTCTTGGTCACGCCGATTTCGCTCGCCTTAACTGCCTGAGCGTAGTCCTTCTTCGTGTTGAAGTAGAAGATCGAGATATTGTAGTACATGTAGGCGCTGTCCGTGTTACGGTCGACGCCCAAACGGTAGTACTCCTCGGCCTCCTGAACTCGGCCCATCGACTCTAAAAGCCACCCACCGGTCGAATAAGGCTCCATGAACTTCGGATCGGCTTCTGTGATAACCCTATCTAGGCCTACAATGCGGGGATAGTCGCCGCGATGCCAGTAGTAGTCCGTGCGAGCCCAGAGGGCGTCGACGGTAGCGCTAATAACGCCGTCGACCTGATCCTGGCTGTAGTCGGATAGCGCGGGGGCCTTGGTTGGCTTGGCGGCAGGCTTAGCCGCCTTGGCGGCAGCGGGCGTTCGGGCGGGCTTTGCCGGCGCGGAATGGGCGGGCACGATGGAAGCGGCGATGATGATTGCGAGGAATGAAGTGGCGACAACACGACGAAGCATAGTAGTCTCCTTTGGCAAAGTATACCAGAAAGCCTCGCACGCAGGTGCCCGTGGGATAGGCAGTAAGCGCATGGAGGGCTTTGAAGTTGACTTGACACCAAGGCCCTAGTATAGCCGCCTCACGTCACTAGAACCTAAGTGAGAACAGTCCCGTGTTGCCGTTATTCACCTGACGGCCCTGAGCCAGGCCTAACGCCGCTCCTGCGAGAACGTCGGTCGGCCAGTGTGCGCTTAGCCCGATGCGCGACAACCCGACCAGGCTGGCGAGGCCGTAAGCGATGTAACGCTCCTTGGGCTTCTCATGCGCCCATACCGACGCGACTGAAAATGCAACAATTGTGTGTCCCGACGGAAATGAGTTGTAACCATCCTCATTGCTTCCCGGTTTGAACGATGTGCCGTTGCTCTTGCCAGCATACGGTCGCTGGCGACCCGCTGCATATTTGAGCACGAGCCCCACGGCCCCAGCTTTCAGCGCCGCGATAGTGGCATGCTCCGCGAGCCGCTTATTGCCGTCGCCGCCAGCAAGGTACACGAGTGCAAGAGCTGGGGCGGCGTACTTGAGATCACCGGCTTTGGTAACGTTCTCTGCGAAATTGTGCATACTGCTGCCAGGTTTCGCGGTGAGCGTCTTCTGCAAGCCCGCATCGTCGGACGCGACAAGCGCGGCAAGACCAATCAGCTGCGCATTGTACGCGTTCTTGTCACCGACCTGGCCCGTGAGGATATTGGTCACCTGCGGTTTGTCGTCCGTCACGGTCGCGGAAGCCGCTCCGTGAGCCATCGACGGCAACGACGCCGACAACATAATCGGCCCATCGGCTTTCACGGCAATCGGCGCCGACAACGCCAACATTACTATGGTGGCGGCTATGTACTTGATCAAAGTGTGTCTCCCTGTTGGAATTGGACGCTTACAGCATCGTGCCCGACCGCAAGAAACCGTATGTTGAAACATACGGCTCGAAAGTGCTTGAAAGTACCCTCTGGGCACTAACTCGGCTTTGCCGGACGCGCTTCGCGCGGCCCCTCCGCCTCGTTCCTCGGCACCTCCCCGAGGACGGGAAAGAAACCTGATGGTGGCTGGCAACCGCGAATATCGTAGTAACCAAGAAAGTTTCCCTCCCGTTTCGGGAGGGTGGCGAGGAACGAGCCGGGTGGGTCCTATCCGCAAACTTGACTCAGCTGTGCTCAATATGAACTGCTTTTTCCTACCATCACAACGAATCGAACGCAAAACGTCTATTTCAACGTCACGCTGAAGGTGCGGATCTCGAATGGGCCGTACGCGAATGTTAGCTTATTGCCGATCACTGTCGGGGCAGCCTCGTCGCTGTCCTCTTCAAGCAGGTTCACGCTCTTTGCGATTGCGATGTCGCGCGGGAACGACAGAGTTGCGGTTCCGCGCTGGTTGTATTCGTCGTGAACACGGATAATGAGCGCGTCGCTGTCTTCGGCCTTCTTAACGGTTTCGACGATGATATTCGGCTTGTCCACGCTTACAAGCGAAAGTGAGGCTGGAAGAGTTCCCCCTCCTGTCGCCGAGGCGAACTTCACGGGGACATTGAACTCAAATGCGCGCTGAATAACGTTCGCTGCGCGCCATCCACCTTCGTGAGGGAACAGCGAGTACGCGAATCGGTGCTTTCCTTGATCGGCCTCGGGGTCGGGTGAGACGGCAGACTTGATGAGGGTGAGGCGCATCACGTTGTCGCGGATATCCCAGCCGTATTTGCAATCGGAGAACAACGCGACGCCGTAATCGCCTTCGCTGAGGTCGGCCCACTTATGACCGCACACCTCAAACCTGGCCCAATCCCAGCTGGTATTCCAATGGGTTGGACGCTCAAGGTTGCCGAACTGGATGTCGTACGTTGCCTGCATCGCGTTCACCGTCACAGGGAATGCAACCTTGAGGAGCGTCTGGCGCTCGTGCCAGTCGACGTCGGTGACGAAGTCGATGCGCGGCAGGTTGGCGTACAGCGAGATGCGCTGACGAATGGTCGAGCCGCGACCTTCGCCAACCGTGCGCTCGATCTCCACCGATGCCCGAATGGGACCTTTCTCGACCACCTTGATCGACGTCACGCTCTGGACGGGATACACCTTGTCCTGATAGTAGATGTCGATGTCCCACGCCTCATGGGCCATCGGCTTGTCTTCGAACGTGAGGAAAGCGTTGCCCTTGGTCGTGCCAGCAGGGTCGATCACCTCGCGCCCATTACGCTTGTCGAGGATGGATTCGATCTCGCCGTTCTTGTCTAGCTTAACGGTGAAGAACTGGTTCTCCAGCCCCTTCTCCGTTGCCGTGAGCGATCCAGATGACGATGTAGACGCTCCCGACAGCACGGCGTACCCTACCGACGGCAGTGCGTCGCGCAGATCAACGAGCGTCGCCGCTTCGCCATCGAGCGTGGTCACCGACTGACCCGCAAGCCCCAACGACGCTGGCGCTTCGGCGACATCTTCACGCGACCACGACAGTGGGTTGAAAGCGATGACCGAGCCCGCCGGTGCGCTTACACTTCCTGCAATTGCGCCAAGCGCCGACGACATCGCGGCGGCTCCGATTGCGGCCACCCGCGCGTAATCGGCTGCCGAGTCGACATACACCTCACCGATCGAGGAGCCCGGAATGATGTCGTGGAACTGGTTGAGCAGTACGATCTTCCATGCGTCCACGATCTCGTCGCCCGGATACGATGCGCCGGTAAGGGCGTGCGCCATCGCAGACGCTTGCTCGGCGGCCTGCAGCAGATATTCGCTGCGTCGGTTGGCGAGCTTGTTGGCCGCCTGCGATGTGTACGTCCCACGGTGATATTCCAGGTACAGTTCGCCGCGCCAAACGGGTAGTTCACGGTTGCCGCGCACCTGCGTGTCGAGGTTGTCGAAGAAGTCCTCGGGCGAGCAGTGCTTGACCTTGGGGACGCCTACAAAATCTTTGGCGCGTTCAGCATATTCCAGCATTTCCGGTGTGACACCACCGCCACCGTCGCCAAATCCGTAGATATACAGGTTGCTGTCACTGATGTGCTTCTGGTCGTAGCCCTTCCAGTTCTTCTGCAACTGCTCCGGCGTCATCACCGCGTTGTAATCGCCCAGCGGCGAGAAATGCGTGAGGACGCTGGTTCCATCGATGCCCACCCAGTCGAATGTTTGGTACGGCGGCCGGTTGATCTGGTTCCAGAAGATTTTAATGGTCATGAAGTACTTCATGCCAGCCTTCTTGATGATCTGCGGGAACGCTGCCGAGTAGCCGAACACGTCGGGAAGCCAAACAACGTTGCTGCGGAAGCCAAGTTCCTTTTCAGTGAACCGGATGCCGTAAAGGAACTGCCGCACAAGCGACTCGCCGCTGACCACGTTGCAGTCGGATTCGACCCACATGCCGCCGAGCGGGATCCAGTTGCCAGCCTTTACCGATTCTTTGATGCGCTCATAAAGCTCAGGATTGTCTTCCTTGACATACTGATACTGTTGGGGCTGCGAGCAGGTAAACCGGTACTCTGGATAGCGCTTCGCGAGCTCAAGCTGCGTAGTAAATGTGCGTTCGCATTTCTTGCGCGTGTGTGCCAATCGCCAGAGCCAGGCGGTGTCGATGTGGGCGTGGCCAGTGGCCCATGCAACCGGGGCCATGTCCCCTGCGGTCAGCTTGCCGTAGAGCTCGTCGCGCAGCAGTTTGCTGGCGGCGGCTACGCTTTCGAGGAAGATGTCGGACTTCACACCCTGACGGAAATCGAGAAGCGTTACCGACTTGTCGAGAATGGCAAGCGCGGCGGCGTACTCACGAGTGTTCGTGTCGAGTGTCTTGATGGCGTCAAGCGCGAACTGCACATCGTAGTAGTAGTCGTAAATATCGGGGTCGATAAGCCGGAATTCGGCTTCGGCGAGGCGGTGTTCGTAGGCTACTTCAGAGCCAAAATATGGATTCGGGTGGCTCTTCTGACCAAGGCCGCTGTACGCTTCGAGCGCGAGCACGTGAGTTTTGCCAGGGGCAGCTTTGTCGGCGACGATGACGTCGCGGTGGCCGCCGTCGAACGACGAGATCGGCGTGCCGTTCACATACGTCAACGTTTCGCAGTCCACGTTCCGCACGTGAGCCACAATTCGGCCGCGCTTCCAATCGGCGGGAACGGTGAATGATGTCCGTAGCCATGCGGTTATCTCGGGTTGCGTGCCCCATGCTCGGTTATCGGGAAGCAGCGTCCACGTTGAATCGTCGAATCCAGGAGCGGCAGGCTCACGGCCAGGGAAGTCGCCAACGGTGTAGCGAACTTCACCGAACGGCGCGCTTTCGCGGGTGACGGCAGCGGAAAGGTCCTTTGCGATCTGCTGTATTTTACCGAGAGTGTAGTGCCAGCTCATGAGAGAAGAGGTCCGTTTCTATGTGGTTGTTTAGCGCAATAAAGCTCGCGCCCGCCCCCGCATGAGGGTGGACGCGAGCGTCAACTGTGTTATCGTTCCAGCGTGATTCCCAGAATCTTTATGCGCGGATCGTTGGGAAGCGTCAAGGCTGACAGCTTCTTGCCTGCAGGCAACGTGATCGTGTAATCGCCGAGAATGCATGGCTTCGATGTATCGGGCGAGCCCTTCACCAATCGATACGGCGCTTTGAAGCCAACGGTCGCACCGGGTGCGGAAGGCGCTGTCGTCCACGGAGCGATTTTGAGCTTGGCGGGCGAAGTCGCGCCTTTCAGCAAGACGGTAAACTCGGCGTCCACTGCCACGTCGGATGCGGCGGCGGCCAGGATGTGGATGGATGAGAACTCGCCATCTGGCAGGTCGATGGACTGTCCCTTTGCGGCAACGATGTTGTTATCACGCTTGCCGGGGAACAGGTACGAGATGCGATGGTTCGACGCCCAATCGGAGCCAGTCGAAGACGAATAGTAGCCTGACGGGTACAGGTTGGGGCCGGGCTTGCCGATTAGCAGAGGGTTCCCATCAATTTCGCGGGTGCCGTCCGGTGGCAGCATTTCGCCAGGAATGGATGCCCCTGCGCCGTCGAAGCCGTCTGTGGTCTCGCCTTCGAAGGCAACGCCTCGCGAATTGAACGACGCCTTGAGGTCAACGGGCACAGCGCGGGCATTTCGGTCTGCGACCACCCACATCTGAAGCGGTAGAAGGCCGCGTGGACGAGTGATCGTCTCGACATTCGCCGCAGGAGTCCCGTCGGCAAGGATCAGGTCCCACACCAGGTTATACCGGCCAGGGAAGTCGGGTGCGCGCACCTCAGTGGTTACTGCGACCTCGGTACCGGATTCCACATCGCCTGGAAGCGTTGCTGGCGCAGTCGTGGCAGGACCCGCAGGCGTGCCGTCGAGGTACGCCCAGCGGTAGCCAACGCGGTAGTCCTTCTTGCGCCACACTTCAGGGCTTTCGTTGTACAGGCTGATGGTGACTGGCGCTTTTTCGCCAGTCTTGAAGTGGCGAGACACGTCGGTGAGAACGAATACGGCGCCGGGATCGACATTGGTCACTGCAAGCCGCTCAACATAGCCGCCTTTGTAGTCGGGGTTGGTTATCGCCCATCCGAGAGTGACGGTCCCCTTGGCATTCGCCGGGATCTGCACGGGCAGGCTGATTGTCGCAACGCCGCCTGGGGTGACGTCGGTTGGCAACGCTGTGCTTTCCGCTACACCCGCCGGAACGCCGTCGCTTGAAATGGTGTGCGTAAGGGTCGTCGTCCCATTCGCCCACGTCTTCGAGCCGTCGTTTCGCATCTTGACCGAGATATAGTAGGTCGCGCCCGGCTTCACAAACTGCGGCGTGTTTGTCGAGAGGAACGTCAGC
Organism: Capsulimonadaceae bacterium; assembly: GCA_036504535.1. Taxonomy (GTDB): domain Bacteria; phylum Armatimonadota; class Armatimonadia; order Armatimonadales; family Capsulimonadaceae; genus JARLGU01. Next base: position 80,731 of record DASXUY010000035.1, on the reverse strand, counting down.
TTGTCGGCAGCGGTGTCAGTCGCCGCGAGGACAGTGACCGGCATCTTAAGCGGGGAGTTGCCCGTGTAGCTAAACCATTTGTGCTGCCCCTGGACGATATCGTACACCAGGTAGTAGTCGCCGGGATCGATGGATGTGCCGTAGCTGTTGGTCGCCACGAGACCCACGGTGACGTCGGTGGACTCGCCGGGCAGGATATCGTCGGTGAACGAAATATGTGGCGCGCTCTCGTCGATGAGCTTGCCTTCCTTGCTGTACCAGCGATACGACAGTGCGTAGGACTGGTTCTTGGCCCACGGCAGCGTGCCGTTGTTCTCGACGCGCACATGCACCTCGTACAGCGTCTTTGGCGCAATCTGTGTCGGCGAGTCATTCTGCAAGAACGCCGCTGACCATGGCTTGTCGTTGCGGGTGACAGCATGGACACGGGTAAGGTTCGCGTACTGGTCGTTGTACTGCCGGCTGATCGCGATCTCGTTGCCAGCTTCGAAGTTGTTCCACGAGTCGACCACGATCCAGTCAGCGGCAGCCTTCTCGGCAGCGGCCCAGGACGCTTCGTACGTCGCGGACTGCAGGCGCGGGGTCAGGGTCGTGCCTGACATGCTGCCGGGCGAGACGACGGACACCTTGATGGGCGACGCGCCAACTGTCGATGCGATAGCGAGGGTCGCCTTGCCTGCAAAGTCGCGCTCAAAGCGCGTTCGGAGGTCGTCGGCATCCACCTGGTGATCGGCAAGCACTACATATGCGCGGCGGTTCTGGACTGCGTCGCCAAGGTTCACCTCGGCTCGAAACTGCGGCGGCACATTCGAGAAGAAGCTTGCGATCGCGGCGTAATCGTCGCCGGTCTGCTTCAAGCGAAGTCCCAGCAGCGGGTAATCGTTGTCGCCACCAATCATGAGCTTCATCGCCTGCACCAGGCTGCGCAGTGCCATGGTGTCGGCGGGCTTCCCATTGTATTCGGGCAGCAGGATCTGGATTCCCGAGATGCGGGCATCGCGAAGCTGATCGGTCACGTACTGGCCGCGCATAGCGCCGAACCAGTTACCAAGCGCGTCGACCGGTTGGTCGAGGTACGCGTCTATCGCAGGGCTTGCGGGCTGGTTCAACACATAAGTCGCCATAAGCCGGGGACTGACGCGGGTGATCACCGGCAGCACGGGCGGAGACGACGTGTCGACCACCGGAGCGTCGGGAACCGTGATATCGGTGCCAGCAACGGGTCCGTCGGGCGTGATAAAGATCGGAGTCTTGCTCGGCTTGGTGGGCTTGCCGTCGGACTTCGGCGGCACCAGGGTCACAGTCGGCTCGTTCGGCTGTCCGGGGACACCAGGCGTTGGCGGCGTAACAACTGTTCCCGGGGTCACAGGCGCGGGAGGCGGGACTTTACCGACGCGCACGATGCCGCCGCTCGGGAGGTAAATATTGTAATCGCCCGGCGTCGCGGGTGTTGTTGGCGCATTGGGATCGGTCGCCACCGGTGCGACAGGCACGGTAGGCGTCAACGTCACCGTTGGCGACGGGCCAGAGTTAAGACCGGTAGAGCCTGAGGGCGCAACGGGAGTCGGCACCGAATCTGTGGTAACGTTGGGCTCTTCCTTTGTCGTAGGGGCAGCGGCGAGTATGGGCGAGTCGCCGAACGCGAACCGTGTCGAAGGCGGATACTCACCGGAGCGCAGCACGCCGTCGACGACTGGCGGTGACGATGCGGCGACGCGGGATGCGACGATTCCGTCAGCAGAAGGCGTTGCGCCTGCGATATTATTCGCGAACGTGATCTTGGCCCACTTGGAAGGATCCTGCACGTCGGCCGCTGTCTTAACTAACGGCGAGAGCGAGTAGAAAGATGTGGACATCTTTTGCATCGAGTCGCGGTCGCGGCTAATGACGTTGAAGCCCCACGTTGCGCCAACCTGTGGCGGTGTCGCCAGCCCAAGCTCCGACCACGGGATGGCGATCTCGATGGTGTAGCCTCTGTCTGTATCGGTGGTGGCGTTGATTGTGCCGTCCACAGTCGCATCAAACTTGTAGTCGTAGATTGCTTTTGGAACCGGGATTCGTGTGCCGTCGCCAACGCTGAAATACGCTCCGCCCGCTGCGGACACAGCCATCTGGAACGTTTTCGCGGTGCGCACCGACGATGCGCGCACGCCGTCAGATGCGAAAAACACCTCGATATCGTCGTCCTGCTGCGGCTGGGACGTCAATTCTTCGTTCGTGGAGATGACGTTCGTATCATGCACGTCGAAGCCAGCGTAGAAGTACAGCGAGTCCCACGTGGCGTAAGCGTTGGTCACGCGCGGTGTCGCCGCGAGAGCGCTGGGAGCCGCGACGCAGAGAAGCGCGACAGTGGCGAGAGTTTGGAGAATGCGGTGAGACAAGCCGGTAGCCTTTCCAGAAGGGAAGCGGAAACTTACCGCATTATACCCCTCGCAAGTGACAAGTCAAGGACGCCCCGCGCGGTCCTGGCAGACTGCCAGACGGCGACGAAAGCGTCTCGTGCTTCACTCTTCGTTGATTGTTTATACCCATCCGCTCCAACAAGCGAACGTCCACTTACCGGACGTATCCGACGCACACGAACACCTGATAGGTGGCCGTTATTGAGCCACAGCTCGCTTGATAAAACCGCTCGACTTGGGTAAAGCGCGACGGAGTCCACACCGATGGTGAAACAGCGCGTCGATAATTACCAGTATGGCGAATGCTGAGCAATAGTTCCTTGAGGGATGGGAATTCTACACTGTATGAGTGCTCTTGCACATTGCCGCCTTCAAACGCCGCATGCATCGCCGTCTCCCACCGGGCTTCGTCCGCGAACGACGCGCTTGCGACACTCACCGATGCGCCGAAAACGTGGGCCATAGCGTCTGCGAGTTCGGTGTATGTGCGTGGGCCGAACGCCGAAAACGCCAGCGCCCCTCCCGGTCGCACCATTCGCGCGTATTGGGCTACGGTGCTGGTGGGATCAGGGAGCCATTGGAAGAGTGCATTGGCGGTCACGAGGTCATGGTGACCGCCCGAGAACGTCGCTGCATCGGCGACATCGAAGGTGGCGCGGGGGTCTGGGATACGTTCGCGTGCGGCGGTGATGGCGGCGGGGGATATGTCGAACGCTAGTACCGAAGCACCCGCAAAGCGGTCCAGCAGCATGCGAGTAAAGAGCCCGGTCCCGCAGCCCGGCTCCAGGATCGTAGCTGGCGACAGGTCCGTGATTGCATCAAGCAGCGCGCTCGCCGCGAAACGCTGTGGGGCAGCGTAGCGGTCGTACGCGTCCGCCGAAAAGTGCGCGGCAGGCGGCGCGATTCGTGGCGACCGATCAGCCGCGCTGGAGTCCGTTGATTGTGTCGATAAACTCATCCCGCACAATGATAGCATGCGATGCGCCGTCGACGACACGAATCGGCACACCGGAGTCGTTCGCCCAGCGCACCATATCGGCCACGGGCGCGACGATATCTCCGCTCCCATGCAGGCAGCGCACGGGAGCGGCGATCAGTTCGTGCGGCAGGGTCGCCGCCGCGAGAGCGTCGAGACCAGCAATCAAATCGGTCAGCGCGAACCGGTCTAGGTAGTCGCTCTCAAGTCCGCGCCGGAACGAGGCGAAGGCTGCCCGGTCGCCGCCATGAAAGCACTGCGCGTAGAACCGCCGCAGGGCTGCGCGACTATCCACCGCCAGCGCCTCCCGCAGCGTGTCAATCGGCTCCAGGGCCCAGCTCGGCTGGCCGCTTACGAGCACCACGCCGTTAACCGCAGCTGGGTGCCGCTGGACAAACTCCGCCGCTAGCGACGCGCCCAGCGACCAGCCCACGAGCACCGGCGGCGCGCTCAGCTGCGCGATGGCATCGGCAAGCCCCTCGGTATCGCAGGCTAGCCCATCAGGCGCGAGCACGTTCCACGTCAGGCGCTCCTTCGGCAGCAACCGGTAATCGGTAGCCCACCCCGGAAGATAGACAAGCGTCCGCGCAAAGCCACGGTTATGGAGTGTCCAGCCTGATGAGGTCATGTGGGAGTAGGATACCCGCGATGTGGGGGATGAGGTCTGGTTCCGGCGACTGGCCCGGGATAGAGTTAGGGTGAGGGCACTTCCTCCGGAGCTGCCGTCATTCCCCCATGCTCAGAAATGCACGCCGCAGCCGAGGCCGAAGCGGGTGATGGTGCTTCCGCCGCTTGGGCTGATGTTCCATGTCGAAGCATCGATGCTAACTTTGGACGCGATTGGACACGAGATCGATACGCCGTATGTCAGCCCCGATCCCGCTCCGCTGGTTTGCTGCCTGACGTAGCCGATGGTCGCACCCACTAGCGGCTGGGATGCGTTCTTGCCGTGCGCGACGGTGCGGGAAAGGAGGAAGTTGATTTCTGTCCAGCGGTCGCTTGATGCGCTTCGTTCGGTGACCTGAGTCGTCTGGCCACTAGTCAGCTTGAACGTCGTCGACGGTTCGCTCGCAGACAGGACGCCCACGGAAACCCCAAGCGATGTTTCGGGTGTCGATTTGAGCAGGTAGGTCACGTGGCCTTCAAGCCAGTTGGTCGTCAGGTTTGCGTTGCCGTACAAGGTCTGACCGTGGTTGGTCGTCGTGATGAACAAGACCTTCTGCTGATCTTTGGACGCCCACCCGCCGACGATGAAGCGTTGTCCTACGGGAACATCGACGGACCCTAATAGGGCTGTGCCCTTAGGCTCAACGCTTAGAACATACCCCGTCGCGGGTTCGACCCAGTGAAAGTACTCCCCCTGCACCGACACGGTGATTGGTCGGTATGATTTGCCGTTCGGGCCCTGGGTCATCATCGGCGCGGCTATTGGGACCATGACCTGCGCCATAGACGGCGATGTAGCGGCAAGAACTCCGAGCAAGATTATAGCTATTCGCTTCATTTACTGTTCCGGGTGAAGAGTGGATTCGTTTCGTACGGGATTATACCGAAGTCCCAATCGCGGGTGGCGGAGGAGGTGGAGCCCCGGGCAGGGTTATGGTCGGCGTCACGGTTTGCCCTCCGTCGCCGTTCAGGGCAATCGCTTCCCAGTCAACAAACGCGCCTGTCGGGCTATAGATCGATAGGTAGTCCGACGACGTGACCTCAGTGACGGGTATCGTCAAGGTGAAGTTGCCCTGAGCGTCTGTAGTTGTCTGCAAATTCACCCCTGTTAGGTTGTCGTACTTGACCACATAACCCACCGCGCGGGTTCCCGTGGCCGTCAATAGCGTGCCATGGATCAAGTCGGGAGTGTTGGCTATTTGGATGACGGGCGTCCCGCTGCCACCGCCGCCGCAGCCGCTGAGGGCGAACGCGGCAGTGATACACGCGACAGCCACGCGGGCGCAAGATGCGAAACGTATAAGGCGAGAACAACACTTCTCGGGCATTTCAAACTCCAAAAGTAACGGCACAGGCAATAGCGGTACTGACTCGCCTGTCTACGGAAAGACCTCGCCCCGGCCCCTCTCCTTGGAAAGGACGAGGGGAGGAAGACGTGACATGCTGCAAGGTGGCACCATGGCGTCATGATGACTGGCTATGGAAAGACCAACGAACACGATTGGTAGGCGTAGATCCAGAAGCCTGCGTACGGCTGCAAGCTCGACGATGCTCCAAGCACCTGATATTGAGTGTCCCCCGCCTGATACGTGTACAGCTGGCCCTGGAGAGCTTCATCGGCAACCGCTTGCGACAAGCTAACAAGAGCGTTGCCAGATTCGTTTACCTGCAGGCTAGCCACCTTGGTGGCGACCGACCGCGGGTTTCCGATGAGGTTCCAGCCCTTTCGAAGCGCGATCGAATACGGGCTGTTTGGGTCGATGTGCGATCCTAAATCGTACAGATTTGTGGCCGCGCCAAACCTTGCCCAATATCCGACACCGGGATGGAGCGTGTTCGCCGGGATCGTCGGGCTGATTGTGTACGAGTTCGAGCCAGCGTTGGCCCATGCGGCAAGAGTGACTGTCGCCGCGCCAAATTCCGCGCTCAGCGTACCGGCCGAGTAGTCCACGGGTGCCGAGATCATTTGGAGGCCCGCCGGAAACACGTGTAAGACCGGCGTGGAGACAGTGAATGTGGCGCTTGTCACCGGGCTTGCGGCAAACGTAGTCCCATTCGGGGCGGCGACAGCAATCGCCTGAATCGTTTGCCCCTTGGTGATTAGAATTGGTCCCGAGTACAACTTGGACGATGTCGTTGGCGTCGTGCCGTCTGTTGTGTAGTAGATCTTTACTATGTTGCTTGGAAGGGAATCACTGATCGTCGCGAGCTGCCCGCTTGCGACAGTTCCCCCGTTCGGCGAAATGGTCGGAGCGGGTGTCGCGACGGTGTACGTTTCCGTTGCGACCGCGCTTGGCGCCAGCGAAATAGCGACAGCGAACGCTTTAATTGTGAGGTTGCTCGAGAGCAAAATTGGTGCCCCATATTGCAACGAGTTGATTGTCGGCGTGGTGCCATCGGTCGTGTAGTAAACCGTCGCTCCAACTGGCTCCGTTATTGTGACGGCTTGGCCGTCAGGCACGACGCCGCCTGCCGGGAATATCTTGGGGGTAGGAGCGCTTACCGCAAACGATGCCGACGCAATTGGACTGTTCAGGCTTGGCGACCCAATGGCGATCGCATTGACAGTTTCGTTCTGTAGTAGTGCAATGGGAACGGTGTATTTGGTTGAGTTCGAGGTCGGTGTACTCCCGTCGGTGGTGAAGTACACCGTTGCGCCTCGCGCCAATTCGCTAATCGTGAGAAGTTGGCCGTAAGGAACGGTGCCTCCGTGAGGAGTGATTGTGGGAACCGCAGGCAGGACGCTAAGCGGAGCGCTCGTGCCGGTGATCGTCTTGACCACGGTGTCCGTCGCCGTCACGGTTTCAAGCCCGCTTGATCCGAACGTAACCGATGCTGTCCCCACCCCACTGATCAGCTTCAGTTGCGCAGGAACCGTTGCGAACGAATCGCTGGACGCCAGATTCACGGTGCCTGAGTAGCCGGTTGCCGTGTTCCCATACGTGTCCGTGGCGTTCACCGCGATAGGCGTGGCGGTTCCGGCGATGATGGAGCCCGCCCCAGATACTCGCACACCAGTTGCAGGACCAGGTATGACCGTCACAACGTTGCTAGTGCCCGCCGTAGCTTTGCCGGCAGCATCTGAAACCGTGACTGTTTGCGGTCCTGATGTCTTAAGCGTAACAGTAACCACGGCCGCGCCATTCGTGAGCGTTGTTGTCGGCGGCAGCACGGCGAGCGGGTCTGTGCTCGTGAACGTGACTGGGCCTGTGTAGCCGGTAACCGAGCTCCCACTAACACTGTTTCCTTTGACGGTGAATGTGAGGGGCGAACCGGCGTTGACAGAAGTGGCAGCAGAAATGGCCAAGTTTACCGTACCTGACGGCGTTGCAACGACTTCCTTGCTCAAGCCGCTCGGAAGGCCAGCAGCGTTGACGGCAAACACTTTAAAGTAATAGGACACTCCGTTTGTAAGCCCGGTTATCGTCACAGTCTTATCGGGAATGTCTCTTGCGACTGGCGTTGGTGATTCCAAATCAGGGAAAAAGCCCTGAAGAACAGAGTAGCTAATTGCGCCTTTTGACGGTGTCCAGTTGAGCGTGACCTGCTGGTAATCCGGCGTAGCGGTGACGTTAGTTGGCGTGGTCGGAATCACAGTGAAGGTCGCTGTAGCGTTGCTGCTGAACAACAAGCCAGGTTTCGTTGCGAAAGCGGTGATCGTTTGGCTCGCCGTAACCGTGAGAGGCCCTGTGTATACCGTTGACGCCGTGGTCGGCGTGGACCCATCTAGAGTGTAGAAGATACTCGCCCCTGGGATATCGGTAAGCGACACCAGTGAGCCATATGTAATTGTTCCGCCGTTGGGTGAGATAACAGGTTTGGGTACGGCGGGAGCGTCGTATGCGCCAATAGACGGCGGGACGGATCGCGTTATTCCACGTTGATCGACGACAGGCGCCCCGGCCGCAGTGCCCGCCAAATAGACCGGGGATCCTGCGAGAAGAGCAATCGTGTACGTCGATCCACCATTAAAATCGAAGCCCCGAGTATCAAAAAGGGGATCTTCGTTTATATTGCCGCCCTTATCGACATAACTGTGGGGTATGCTCGCCAACCCACCTTCAATGTCGCAGTTTGTTAGTATGACGGGCGTGAACGATACAATCTCTTCCGATGAGCCCCGTTCCCAGAAAATGCAGTTCACCATCGAACCAGAGTCTATATCGATAGCGCCGCCAACCTGGCCCGCGTTCGTCGCGAACGTGCAGTTTGTCGCGTTGAATGTCGCGCCAGCCATGAAGACTGCCCCGCCAAAATACGCGGTGTTGCTGCCTAAGGTGCAGTTCACCATGTCGATAGGGCCAAAACCACAGAGCGCGCCACCGTTCCCTGCGAAGTAGTTGCAGGCATTGAGCAGAAACGACGAGTTCGAGATGACGGCGCTGTCGACCACCTCGATAGCGCCGCCTCCCCCATTTGTGTTATTGTCAGCGTTAGTATGGTTGTACAGAAAGTTGCATGAATCGATGACCAGCTTCCCTGACCAGTCGACGATTGCTCCGCCGCCTCCGTAATCAACTTGATCATCGCCGTTCTCTATGGTGAGGCCAATGATGGATACGGTTTGTACGATCTTGTTGACAGGCGCAACGTCAACCGTAAATGGGCGGATCCTATCGCGACCGTCAATTGTCACTGTTCCATTGGAACCGTCTATTGTCATGGCCGCAGAGATTGTTGGAAGTGCGTCCATAAGCGAAATAGTCCCGCTAAGGCCCTGCGCGAAGACAACCGTAGATCCGGGATTGGCATTCGCGGCAGTGATGGCCCCTCGCAGTTCGCCCGGATCGCCGTTGTCAGTCAGCACGGTGACAGTGTATGTCGCCGGCGGCTGTGCGCGAACGACTCCGCCAGCCATACAGGCGCAAATCAACGAGCCACTGATTGTGAGCAGAAGGTGCCGAAGGATAGTAGTGCGAATCAATTTAGTGCGACGCCTCTTATCATTGATTGTTAAGTGAGTGAGTTCAAACATGTTGCTTAATGTGCTGTGGGCAGCTTGAATCCAAGCTCGGCCACGTTTGTCGTGCCGTCAGCTGTTGCTTTATTGACAGTCAACAGATAATCACGCATAGTTGACGGAACGCAGTTCACTGGCCATTGCTGGCCATGAGTCAGCTTTTTGACATTGCTTTGTACATAAGCTGTCAGGTGCGCAAAGTCGACTCCGCCTTCGTGATCAGTATCTGCAAGCCCGGTTAGGCCCTCGACAAGAACCTTCGTGAACGCGCCATTGCCCCATGCTGGGTCCTCAAGAGCACTGGTAAATCCGTCAGATGCTAGCAGGAGTTCCGTACCGCTCTCCGCTGTGGCAATACTGTTTCCAAAAGCGCCGCTATCGAACGAGCCTGCGTTGACAACGTTTCCGGCCTGACAGCTATCGATAAAAAGAATGCGGCGACCGCGAAGCTTGCCTACTTTTCTGCGAATTTCGGAATCCGGTACAGCAGTGCTTGACGGGTGGTTTTCGTCATAGTCGTAGGGAACGAAATAGTACTCGCCCTCACTGTCCGTTGTTCCGTGACCACTGAGAAATATCATAGTCACGTCAGTATTCGTCGGCTTGCCCTTTAGTGCCTCAAAAGCATCCAGGATGTTTGCCCGAGTGGCATTCGAGTCGGTAATCTTGGTGTAATCAACGGAAGCGTATGCGATCCCGCTTTGGCTCTTCATCACGTTTACGAACGCGTCAGCATCCTTTGAGGGGTAGTTCAGCTGCAACGCCGGCATTTGATAATTGGATACTCCGACCGCGATAATGAACAGCCGAGGCAACGCTGAAGTCGCCAATGAACCTGGCTTGGCGGCATCCACCAACCTGATCATGCGCGACGTCGGTAGCGAAGCGCGCCCGTTAGCGTCGTAGGCAACAATGCTTATTTTGCTCGTCGGGCTCGGAAGCGATATGCTAATTGCGCCTTTCGTCTCATGGCTGGGTTTCGATCCGAAGCTGTCTTTGTCCGCGACACCGTCAACGCGCTGAAACGTGACGTCTTTCGACGTGCTGATAGGAATCGTGTCAATTAGCGATCCATCGGCGAGAACGTGTAGCTCTTTAATTGGCCTGTCTGCGGAGTAATGATAGTTCAGGGTGGCTGTTGCGCCGTTTACACCGGTACGCGCAGCCGTATTCGTAATCTGGACTGTGGGCGGAAGGTCGTCGAGGATATTTACTGAGGGTGCGCTGCCAAATTGCCGTGCAGCGTTGGCGAGGTTCACAGCTGACTGTTCGTCCAAGACATTTGACTGTAACAAGCGCTTCAAAATGTCTGGTCGATAAAACCGATCTTTGAACTGTGATGCGGGATAGAAAGCGGCAGGCTGTAAGTTGGCGTTACGGTTGACATGCCAGCCCACGAGATCCTCCCCGCCAAGGGAGCATGCGTAGTAACCGGAAGGCGTCCAGGAAATCCAGTGAATAAGGTCCGACTGAACGTACAACGAGCACAGCAGATTGATTCTGTTGTCCCTGAGCGCGAACCACCGCACGGTGCCATCGCCGACAGCAGCCACAAGGATGCGACCATTAGGGGTGGCGTTTACAGCGTACGCCTTGTCTGGCAACTTCACACTTGCAACTTGAGCGCCATCCGGTCGATACCACCTTATGCCGAAATTGGTCCCAACGAAAAACGATCCATTCGCGGATTTACACGCGCTGACCAGGGTCTCGTTCACGCTCGGAGTGGAGCCGTTTGTGAAGTCGATGCTTTTACTACCTAACTTGAAGTGACCTGGTGCGCCATCGTTCGTGACCTCGTCATCCACCGGAGCGGGCGGGTTCATACGTACTTGCGTACGGTCGGAGACTGTGCGAAGCAATTGTGCCGATAACGTTGAGAACCACATCTGCCGAGACGTGTCCGCCGGAGAGCCAACCTCGACAACCGAAGCATCGTCGGATACGAACAGGTTAGTGCTGTCGGAACGCCCGTGAAAAGCAAGTGTCGCCGAATCTCGAATGACCGTTACGCGTCCAGTATCCGCAGAAAGCTCACTGATTCGCGGCTCCTGGGAGGCGAATAGGATATTGCCGTCAGCGAGGGAGATCATGGAAGTGATGCTGGTCTGGGAGGCGTCGAGAACCGTTGGCGCGGTCGCGTCGAATGCTGAAAGCTTCACGATGTGCCGCCAGCCGTGGTCACCGTCGAGTTGCTCACTCGCGTACAAAGTTGTGTTGTCACGTCCCCAGCAAACATTTGTCAGGTTTCCCGTAATCGCACTTTGAAGGTCGATTGCCTTTATCAGCTTTAAGTCGCTTGTGCGGTAGACAAGCACTCGCTGGCAAAACTGGAATGCGACGGCTAGCTTATCAAACGTCGGTGAAAAGCGAACAGCAGTTGGGATACCCGGAGGCAGAGACACCATCTTCCGCGCCTTCAGATCCGGGGCTGAATATAAGCGAAGCTTTCCGTCGACACATGCCGTCGCGACTTGGTCGTCGGTAGATGTATCAAGCGCGACACATTGGGGACCATACGTGTCGCGCGCGAATTCGACGTACTTCTTTTCGTAGCTGGCTAAGTGTAAATCGAACACTCGAACGCCGCCGCCAGCCAAACTAGCAATCAATCGGTCGCCACCAGTCAAGTACCGCAGATTCACGGCTGGGAACTCAAGGTTTGTGATGCGCGTTATTTCCGCCCCGGTGCTAACGTCGAAGATATAGATGCAATAAGGCGCGCGTGATCGCGACCAGTGAGCGCCTGTGACTCCAGCGCACGCGACAGTCGATCCATCCGGAGATATTGCGGTTGAGTAGAGTTGGCCCTCGTAGCCTTCCGATATGGCGGGTCTGACGATGCGATAGAGGCTGCGGTCTGCCATTCGCCAAATACGCAAGGTCTTGTCCGTGGAGGCAGTAACAAGGAAATCTTGCTTGCGGTCGGTAGCCATTGCGGTTACCTGCGAGGTGTGCATCCCGCACTCGACTCGTAGCAGAGGCGCGTCATCAATGGTGGGGGACTGGTCGGCCTGAACAGTGGGTAACGCCAGACCCGCCAACACATAAAAACATGTCATCCATTGACGTAATTGCATATAATCAGCAGTCTACCGTCACTCTAGGATGCGAGTCATGGAACCGTAAATATGTTACAAGGAGCCAAACGATCGCTAAGTGGTATTCGAGTGACCCAATCGACCTATAGATGACGAAAATACGATACTATTGACTGTACCATAAATCTAGTAATGCAAAGACGTAGTAGACAATCATTCTCTCATCGTACTGATAGTGCGAGTATGCCAAGCACCCCACGGAGCGGTACTGACGTCCCATATTCATAAGACGCATTCGGTATTTCAATATTCGGGCTGCGGCCGTACCTCGTGTCCGCTCTTGCCGAACGTTAGGCGGACAACGGACTCCGCGCTCGCGGCGAGACAGCGCAGCGCCGCCGGTGCGAGCAGGTGGCGGGTATAATCCATTCGGCGCGCTCAAATAACAGCGCTTGATTGGCATTTGTCGTGGAACTGTCCGCTTATTCTTACGTTCTCCTCATCTCCAGCAGCCTCGCCGCCGGGGCGATCAATGCGGTCGCAGGCGGAGGTACCGTTCTCACATTCCCGGCGCTTCTCGCAGCAGGCGTCGCCCCTATCACAGCCAACGCTACCAGTACCATATCACTGGTCATCGGATCTTTCACCAGCGCCTACGGATACCGCTCGGAAGTCGGCGAGGCGCGGCGGCTTATGGGCTGGATGACTATCCCCAGCCTCATCGGCGGCCTGATCGGAGCAGGGTTACTGCTGCATCTAGGCGACTCGTCGTTCAAGAAGCTCGTGCCGTGGCTCATTCTTGGCGCGACATGCCTCTTCCTGATCCAAGAACCGATCAGCCGCACGATCAAAGCGCGTGCGGCGAAGGCGGCCGAAAGTGACCAATCGTCGGTCGAGGATCCACCGATTGGGGTGCCTGCTCCGGCCCACGATCCCAACAACCCGGTTGGTGCGCCGTTGGCGGCAGCGCTCTTCTTTCAGCTTCTCGTCGCTATCTACGGCGGCTTCTTCGGAGCCGGCATCGGCATCCTGCAACTGGCGTCTCTCGGCTTCCTTGGGCTTACGAATATCCACCGCATGAACGCCGTCAAGACGATGACATCGTCGTTCATCAACCTGGTGGCCACTATTACGTTCATAATCGCGGGGCGTGTCGACTGGAAGATCGCAGGCATCATGACCATCGGCGCCGTCGTTGGCGGCTACGGTGGCGCGGGGCTCGCCCGCAAGGTCGGTCAGGCCACCGTGCGGAAGACGGTTATCGCTATCGGCTTCGGAATTGCCGCGCTGATGTTCTATCGACAAACTCACGGCGGAATGTAATTCCTGTCCCCTAACCTTATAACGGTAACTATTATCCTTAACTACTGATTCGTGCTACAATACGCCCTGTATTGGAATCCTCCCCCGTGCCCGTCACGTGGCATGACTGCTCCCTGTAGTCAACAACCCCTACTGTTCAAAATCAAATAGGAACCAACCACGATGTTAACCAACGAAGGCGTTACCGATGTTCGCGCAATCACTTGCCTACATGGTCGGGCTGCTCGCATGGTTTTGCGGCTGATTGCGACCGCACTTTGCTGTGCCGCACTGTTTGCAAGTTCGGCTCTTGCGGTATTTGCCGCACCGGAAAGCAAGGAACGGAACACGGGCAAACAGTCTGCCACTCCTCTGCAAGGCATCGTTGATCTCATCAAGCCAGCTCCGAAGGCTGACAAAGGCGGCGTGTCCAAATCAGCGCCAGCAGCCGACCAGGCCGATGTCAACACGCCCCCTCCCGCAGGCGAGCGAGGCGAGAAGGGTAGTAGCGAGAAGCTTCCTAACGATTTTGAACAAACAGTTAAGCGGGACTTTGCAAATGTGCGTGAACCTGGGCTCAGCTACGAAACGTACCTCGACCAGCGCAAGTCAGATTATTTCGCGGAAATAGCGCTCAAACGCAACCCAGATCTCGCCGACGGACCTGCTGAACGGTCAGGCAAGAGCATGCAAAGCGGAACGGTGACAATTTGCGGCAACGGCGACTTTGAGCCGGGTATTGACTCAACCCAGTGGCTGGCGTGCTCGGGCACAATAGTCAACGGCGGTACGTACTTTTCCAGCGGCGGTATTCAGTCCGGGGCACTTACCTTGAGCACGTCTCATCAGACGCTCGTCGGTCCGTCGGGCTACGATCAGACTCTTGGCGGCACTCATTTGCCGCTCGTGCCGCCTGGAGGCTCACTCCACTCGGTCCGCATAGGCAATAGCGCCAACGGGAAAGGGTGCGAAGCCCTCATTAAGGACTTTATCGTGTCCGCAGGCGAGACACAGGTGAACTTCTCCTACGCGGTCGTGCTGGAAGACCCAGGCAGCTCTCACCCGGATGCAGGCAAACCGTACTTTGGTGTACGCGTGCGAAAGTGGAACCCGTTCGCCTCTCCCAACGCTCACTGGGTGCCCACTGGTACGCCTGTCAACTTTGGCGGAGGCAGTTACAACAAACTTGTGGCGGACCATACCAATCCTTTTTTCCAAACTGCACAAAGCGGCGCAGTCGTATATAGGAACTGGAGTTGTGCGACAATCGATTTATCAGGGCTGGTTGGCGAACGAGTCCGAATCGAGTTCATAGCAGCCGACTGCCAGTTTGGCCAACACTTTGGCTACGCGTATCTCGACAATGTCTGCGGCGCTTGTAATGATCCATCGGCAGGCTCTCTGGCGCTCGACGCCTCGTCGAGCACGTCCTGCGGCGTGGGGAAGCTGTGCTTCAACTACACGCTGCCGAAAAATCCTACAACGGGACATACCGGCACGGCATCTCTGACGCTAGTGATACTGCAAAACGGTGTGCAGGTCGGCACGCTGACGAGCGGCACACTTTCCTCGGGAACATCATACTGTTTCGCGATTAACCCGGCGGCGATTCCTGGCCTCAGCAACTCAGCGACTGGATTTGACTACGTTGCGAAAGCCACATTCGCTCTTGGCAGTTATGTGCCGCTTCCCAAACAGGTAGGAACTACTCCCGACGGACAAGTAGCAGGTGCCAACAACGATTACCTAACAAACTGCGCGCAACACTGGTGCTGCCCGGGCACCAATCTTCTCGTCAATGGTGATTTCGAATCCGGTGCTGTGGGCAACTCCCGCCCTCCTTTTTGGCCGGGTATTGGAAGCGCTTACCCGTCAAGTGGGTCGAGCGGGCCAGACGGAGTAAAGCCGGGTCATTACTCCGTGGTCACTGGCAGCCAGGCCCAGGTGATTTGCCCAAATTGGCAGGTCGCGGACCACTTCACATGCGACGCAAACAGTGGCCACGTGATGGTTATCAATGGGCGCACAAATCAGCCATCCGGCAGCTCATCGATCTGGCGTCAGACGGTCAGCGTGAAGCCAGGCTCCGAATACCGGTTTTGCGCCAATGCTAAGTCTCTGCCCCAGTGCTGCTTCAACGTTTCCCCGCAAGTGACCGTAGATATCACGGGACCTGGAAATGTGACGCTCGGGTCCATCCCTCTTACCACGCTCGTCGTCCGCGGATCCGAGCCTTGCAGTTGGCACCTGCTGTCGAAGAGCTTCACCGTTCCAGCGGGGGTGACATCGGTTACGATTGACATCCGGCTTGATGAGACTGGAATCGGCGACGGAAACGATCTGGCGCTTGACGACATATCGCTGCAAGAGAAAACCCAAGTGATCGCCGACTACACGGCGGTAAGTCTATTAACCAGCAGCCCAGTCAACGGTAACTACAACGTCACAGCTTTCTACCCCCCTACCCTTCCGGGCTTCCCGTACGGCTACGTCTGGCAGGTCTGCGAGGTAGACGCATCTGGCAACATCGTGCCAGGTACGACCGTCGCCAATCCGTCGGCTTGGTGGACCTACACTGGCCCGACGCCAGCGGGACAGTTCAACAAATTCACCGGCTACAACGGGACTGCGACCCTCGGTTCGATATCGAACGCTGGCGTTTTCTCCACAAGCAAGCGATATCGTATTACGTTCGGCGCGTGGTCCGACTGCGAGGGATTGCGGGTTAGCACGTGGACCATGAACTTCTTGCAAGGGCAACTCAAGCCGCATATTGAACATGGGACGTTGCCTGCAAATCAACTCAACCTTCCTCTCCCTACCCTTCCTGTTCGTGGTAGCCGCGATTTCGCTCCGACAGTCGGCACTAGACCAGCGCTCGCATCGTTCGACGGCGGCGCTCGGTCGGCAGTGAGCACGGACGAGGATTTATCTAGCTCTCGCATCGCGGTCGCTCAGCCCACAATTCGCGCCGGGCAGCTTGCACCCGATTTCGATGCGACCGACGATCAGGGCAAAACGTGGCGTCTTTCCGAGTTGAAGGGCAAGCGCAACCTGCTGCTAACCTTCTTCCCGAAATGCTTCACGGGAGCCTGTGCAAACCACCTGTCCTCATTGCGCGACCAGCACGACGCGTTTGAATCGACGTCCACACAAATCCTAGCCGTATCGGTGAACCCTGCAGAAGGTGAACGCGGTCAAGTCGCGTTTGCCAAGCTCTGGCAACTCACGTTCCCGCTCATCTCTGACACCTCACGAAAGCTATCGATGCTCTATGGCGCGGTACAGGCCGACAACGAACTCGCCGCGCGGATGTCGGTGCTTATCGATAAACAAGGAGTTGTGCGCTACGTCGATACAAACGTAAACATGGCGAACAACGGGGCTGAAATGATTCGGCGTATCCATGAGTTCGGCATGGATCACTAGAACCCCCGCAGTACTTATGTGACTATAGATGTAGCCCCAGGTCCTTTATGGACCTGGGGCATTTTCGTGGGCGTTCAATGTGTGCTTCGTGGCGGATGGAAATCAGCCATAATTTCGGCTAGAATGGTAGGAATGAATCATACAGTTGAAGCAATCGTACTGGCTGGCGGTAAAACCAGCCCGGAGATGGTCGCGGCGATGGGTGTCCACAACCGCGCCCTTGTCGAACTAGCGCCGGGACGCACCATGCTGGATCACGTCGTCGCAGCCCTGCTCGGATCGAAGAGCGTTAAGACGGTGCACGTCGTCGGCGATGTCCCCCAACCCGCCGGAACCACCCTGGTTGCGCCGGGTGAGACTCTGCTGGACAACATCATGCGGGGTCTCGACGCCGCCGCACCACCGCCTGGAGACCGCGCCCTTGTGGTCACCAGCGATATTCCGTTCATCACGCCGGAAGCGGTTGACGACTTCGTCACCCGCGCCGCCGCTACCGACGGCGACTTCTGCTACCCGATTATTCCCATGGACGCCTACAACCGCGAGTTCGGGGACATGAAACGCACCACCCTGAAGCTACGCGATGGTCACTTCACGGGCGGCAACATGGTCCTCCTCAACCCGGAGCGGATCCTTGCCAACAAGCATGTGGTGATGGCGGCGTACGATGCGCGCAAGGACGTCTTCGCACTCGGGAAAATGCTCGGGTGGGGCCAGCTTTTCCGCATTATTCTCTCACAAGTCGCGTTCCCCAACCTGCTTTCCGTGGCGGAACTCGAAGTGAGTATCTCCAAGCTGTTCGGCGAGGGTGCGTCCGCCCGCGCGGTTGTGACCGAGTTCGCATCTATTGGGACCGATGTAGACAAGCCTGACGATGTCGCGTTCGCCCGCCAGCGCCTCCACCCAGACGGCAAGTAGGCAAATGTCACGATGGCCGTGCCCAGTAGGGACACGGCCATCATTCCGTTAGCGCCGCCTACAGATCACTGATCGTAAGCTTGCTGGAGGTACTGCATGGACGTGACCGCGTAGTTCGACTTGGTGGTGCAGTTGAGTTGCGCGTAGTTGTCGGTAGTGCACGTCCCTGGGCTGTCGTTCATCGCGCCCCATAGGTTGGTGGGAGCCGCCGTATCCGCTGGCCGCATCGCCTTCGCATGGCCGTCCGCCCAGAGAAGCGTCATGAAACCGGTATGCCCCGGAAAGCAGATCTGTCCATTCTGCGGTGCGCCGGTACCGCAGTTGTACGCGTTCCACTGCATCTGCAGCTCATTACCGGTCGATCCCCAGTTGCCGTACATCGTCCGGTAGTCGCCCGCAGCGTTCTCGGCCAGCATGATTCGCGTTGCCGGCGTGTCTATGCGGTTGGTGACGATTGGTGTGCCGTTATTGACGAAGCGGACATTGAGCGCGTAGTGCCGCGGTAGATCCGGGAATCCGAGAGTGGCCCCACCCGTATCAATTCCCTTGTTGATGTTCGACGGGCACCTGTACGTGTCAGTGGATTTGATATAAGGGTACACCATCATTCGCCACCGCATGGCGTATGTGCCGGACGGAACGAGGTTAATCGTGTACTGTCCACATGGATAGTTCTCGTCGTAGTCCTGCGTGTACTGCATAATACCGAGTCCTAGCTGCTTCATATTGCTGAGGCACGATGTCGCACGCGCCTTGTCCCGCGCCTTTGCGAACACGGGAAAAAGTATAGCTGCTAGTATTGCTATAATAGCTATAACAACTAATAGTTCTATAAGTGTAAATGCTTGTTTTCGGTTCTTCATACAAGTCTCCATTGATACATAATGCGCCGCAATGCCGGGCGCGGCTCTTACATTGTTCCAACCGCAACCATTCGGCTGCTCGATGCGCGGGCGATAACGCGGCATCCAATTCGTAGGCGGTGCTGAGCCGTTTCGCCAGACGCTGCGCGTAGAGCGAGATCGGCGGCTTCAGTCCCCAACTGCTCCAGGGGGAATCTAACACTCGAAATATCATGTTGGCGCGCGACCAGTGAGTCGTCAAAGCTGATCAGCGCCATATCCTTGCCAGGTGTCAGGCCAAGATCTCGCATCGCTTCGATGGCTCCGACAGTGGCCCAGTCATTGGCGCCGATGATTGCGGTGAAAGGCTTACCGCTTTCCATGGCCTTCCGTAAAAGCGACCGCCCCGCTTCCGATCCCTGTTCGTATGGAAGGTGAGAGTGTTCGTTCATGGTATCGGGACGAACGATGTACAGGTGATCGGACGCCAGCCCCGCCTGCCGCATCGCGTCCAAGACTCCTTGAATACGAAGCGCCTCCCACTCCTTGTTGAATGGAGCTAGAAATGCTATGTCACGATGCCCCGCGTCGAACAGATGCTCAGCCGCCTGCTTCCCAGCAAGGCGTCCATCGGTCCAGACGTGGGCCACGGGCCATTCTCTCGAACTTGTTGAGATGACCACAGCCGGGATTCGAAGCGCCTTGGCGGACGCCAATACTCGCTCTGCGGCTTCCTTCTTGTCGTGATACGCGACAATGATAATCGCGTCCACACCGATACCATGAAACTCTTCCGCTGCGCCATCGCAAATCTCGCCCAGCGAATTCGGCTTGCGCGCCGACAGATAGACTGTGCGGTTGCCGCTCGCGCTCACACGGTCTTCGGCCGCGTGGACAATCATGTACTCAAACCAGTTATGACGCGGGTCCATGATGGACAGGTTGGTAACCGTGTCGACGATTCCAATGCGATATCCGCTGACCGTGTGCATGCGCCGCACTGAGGTCGCTTCGTCGTCATCCGCAGCTTCCGATGGCGGAAGCGTATCGGCTACGAACGTGCCGCGACGCGTCTCGGTGCGGAGTGTGCCATCTGCCAGCAGGTTCTTAATCGCCTTTTCGAGAGTGGTCGGCGCGATCTCAAGCTCGCTACAGAGCGCCCGTCGACCGGGCAGCAAAGTGCCAGGAGAATACACTCCAGCGCGAATTCGCTCCCGTATGACGGTCTCTACATGCGCTCCCAAGGAGTGCCCACGACTGCCCATTGTGATTGTTGACGATTTCATTGTCTGTATCGTTCCACTGTAACGAAAAAGAGTACAGATGTATTGTATCAGACCGCGCGCCGGCTGTCAAGCGAAATTTCGCATCTATGAAACAATATTATCGGATAGTTCTATGCTAACGACCTCGTCGGTCCGCCCGATTTGAAGAGCCATTGGCGTCACCGGGCGAAGCCAGCTACTTTACCTCTACCGTGATCGAAGGCGACGTGTTATTCGCCTCATTTGTCTCAGCGATCCGGTCGATGTCATCCGCTACGCCCACGATGAAGTACGTCCCTGCCGCCGTCGGTACCCATGGTCGCTCGATGGGCACGTCAACCGATTCGCCAGCGGCGAGAATGCGGTGCAGGACGCCGTACCCAACTCCACCCTTCTTGCCGCTGCCATCGGTCGCAATGAACGTGCACGAAATGGTGACCCCGTCGGGTGTCGACTGTCTTCCGGCGTTGCGTACAGTGCCAATCAGCTTCACGGGCTGACCGACCATAGCCGCTCCGTCGACATGCACGGCGACGACGAGCAGGTCACTGCCACTGCCGGTGCTCAGGATTGCCTTGGATGAGTTGTTCTGCTTGTTGCTTTCGTCGATGCGGTTCACGTCGTCCACTTTCGCGACCACTTGAAACGTGCCATCGGTACATGTCCAGGTGCCTTTCGCTGCGGGTCCGTTATTGGCCGCCAGTGCCCGGGTTTCGCCGGGAGCCAGAGGATCCTTCGATGTATCGCTCCAGTTCACAGTCTTGCCATCCACGGCAAATGCTACCCCATGCGTTATCGCCGGGCTTGCTTCGCTGCCGACATTAGCGATAACGGCGCTGAACTGCACTTCATCACCCGCCTTAGGCTGCGCTGGAGTCCATGCCACAGACTTTACGATGAGGTCAGCACGCTGGTTAGGCGTCCGCGCTGTGACAAGCGCTGGAGCGGAAACGATGCCATTCGAAGCTACGGCGACTACCGAGTACGGGTAGCCCATGCCCGGTGTCAAAGCGGTGTCAGTGAACGTTCCCGATCCATCTGCAGTGGGTGTAATGGTCGCGATGGTTCGCCCAAGGCGCTTGACGACATACGCTGCCGGTATCCGACCAGTGCAGCCCCATTGGAGCATCGCACTGGTTGCGGTGGTCGCAGACTTTAATGCAGCCGGAGCCGCGGGTGCGATGCCATTAAGCAGCGGTGCCGACAGGCGGACGATTACGACTTCATCGGGCACATTCAGTGCGATTGCCGTTGCAGGCTTCCACTCTTGCTGAATCGACGTGCCTGCTAGCGGTCGATAAAGTGTTGCTCCCATAGAAGAGCCAAGCCGCAGCGTGACCGATGCTGGCAATGGGCTCAGGTCTTTCCGCGAGCGTAGATCGAAAGACGAAACCTCGTTCCATAGGAGAAGGTCAAAAGCGCCATCCGCCCGCGAGAGCAGCGTGTGGTGAACGGTTGCGGGGCCATCGATGCCAACGCGTAGCGCAACGGCAGTGGTAGATGGTTTGCGAGTCCATTGCAGCGACGCCGCGTCCCATTTGCCTTCGCTGAGAAGCGCGATCATGTTGGAGATAGCGGTGTATGCCGGTTTCGGGGACGCGTCGAGGCGCAGCAAACCAAAGTGCGCTTCAGGATCGGTCGGGCGGTCTTTCTCGTCGACGAACTCGTAAACGTATGTGCGTGCGAAGCCGGCATTCCAGTACTCGGCGAAATGGCGAGTGAAGTATCGGCCACCCGCTGTTTCCGATATCCCGGGCTGCGTCCCGGCGAGCACGGCGTCACCCGCGATGCAGTTGTGGTAGCCGCACTCTGTGGCAACGATAGGCTTGAGGTCGTTGTCGTGACCCAGAAGCTGCACAGCGGCTCGAATGGCCGAACCGCCCCATTGGCAGCTGGTCGATGGCATGTTGCCGCCTGCGTACGGGTGCAGGGCCATATAGTCGAAGCTCGTCAAGGGTGCTGCTTCGAGCGGGCCGTCGAAGATAGGAGTCGGCGATGAGACCGGCACAGCGGCCATGATCGGGTCGGCTTTCACGGCCGCGTAGAGTTCGTTCTGCCAAAGCTTCACGCCCTTTGGCCAGCCTTCCCCCTTATACTGCGTCCCAAAGCGCTTCCAAAACAAGTTGGGTTCATTCGGCCCCTCGATCATTCCGATCATGCCGGGAGTTGATTTCCACAGAGCCAATTGCTTCTCAAGAGAGCCCATCTTCGGCTCAGCCAGCACGCTTGTACGTACGCCGAGGTCTTTCCAAAGATCTGGAGTGCGTACCGAGTAACCGTCGCGAACGTGGCGGATACCTGAATCGGCGAGCCGCTGCTTGACGGTGTCGTAGATCTTCCCGTAAGGTGTGTCGGAGTACGAGAAATGCGTGCACACGCCAATGCTATCGACAAAATCGTCGGCGCGAGGTGCAACTTCCCACGTAAGCGTCTCAGCATGGGCGACAGCCGAGACGCATAAGAGGACGGCAAGAAGGACAGGGCGGATTGACATAGCGTGTTTCCTAGGGGACGCTGCTCTCTCCATCGGGAGCAAGGCGTCGCTTCGTTCTGTTACATTATCTGTAACGAAAAAGATTACAGATGTATTGTAACAGATGGGGGGTACGCTGTCAAGCGCCATTTTACTCGAGACTCTTTAGTCGGGGATGCGAGGCTCATCTGACGGCAAAAGCGTGCCATCGTCGGGGATGTGGGGACGATACTGCTGTATTGGTGACGGCGGTGCGGTAGGTGGATCAGGCCATTGATGGACGGACGGCAGGGGCTCCGGCACGGCTGTCTCAGACTTTGGCGCCGCCAGGCGAGACCCGTAAAATAATGCGGGGAACATGAGGAATAGCGAGACCACCTGATACGGATCATGGTCGGGGGGCGGCAACAAGAGACCTATGAAGAAGAAAAAGATATTAAGCACGCCCCAAACGATGAGGGTAACTAACGGAGGCTTCGTAGCCTTCTTGGTCATGAAGTATCCTAAAGCCACTTGAAGCCCAGTCCCCATGACAAGTCCGAAAAAGTGATAACCTGGGCCAGCCGCGCGTATAGCTCCAGAGGTCATTGGCACTCCGCCTATTGCTAGCACCAAAAGCATGACCAGCAACATAAGCAGCATGCCGAAGCACGACACGCCACATCCAGTCCTGAAAACTGGCAGTTCAAATTCAGATTCTTCATTAGGATCGTACATAGATGCGCTATCTTGTGATAATCATTCGATTATCTCACTTTATTTTTCTATTACGATTATACTCGCAGAGATTGGAAAGCCACTAGGGCCGTCGGAAGTATAGGGCGAATCAGAGGTGGAGTGCTGGATGGTCGATGCCAACGACGCTACTTGTAGCTTTGCGCGAGGGAGCCAACGATGGAGTGCCAGCCGTCGGCGAGAATAAAGACGAGGACCTTGGCGGGGAGCGAAATGACCGTTGGCGGGAGCATCATCATACCCATGCTCATCAGCAGCGACGAGACGACCAGGTCGATGATGATGAACGGGATGTAGACGATAAAACCGAAGATGAACCCGGTTTTCAGCTCCGAAATCACAAACGCAGGCACGAGGATGGTCAGCGATAGCTTGTCCAGAGACTGCGGGCGGGTCGTGTTGGACATCCTCAGGAACAGGTTGAGGTCGTCCTTGTACGTCTGGCGGATCATGAACTGAGCCAGCGGAAGCTCGCCGCGATCAAACGCCGTTTGGAACCCTATCTTCCCGGACATGTAAGGCTGGATAGCGTTGTCGTTGACCTGTTTGAATGTCGGCGCCATGATGAAGAACGTCAGGAAGAGAGCGAGGCCGAGCATTACCTGATTGGGCGGTATGTTCTGTGTACCGAGCGCGGACCGCACGAACGAGAGCACGATCACGATGCGCGTGAACGCTGTCATCATCACAAGGATGGCTGGCGCAACCGACAGCACCGTCAGCATAACCAGGATTTGCAACGTCAGCGCCACTTGCTGAGGCTGTTTGGCTTCGGTTACCCCGGGCAGCGTCGGCACCTGGAACGTCGGGAGTCCCCCGCCATTCTGTGCGTGCGCGACGGTGGCGAATGCGACGAGCATCCCGATAGTGGCTGTTAGCGCGACAAGGCAGCGTTGCATTCGGCTCATCGGGTGGAACGCTCCCTTGGGTTGGTGTCGGTATCGGATTCGATCTTACGCGCAAGCCTCGTGGCGGCCTCGTGGAGGCGCGACTTCACCGCTGCCATGTCTTCACTGACCACGGGATCAAGGTCGGGAACCACTCCTTGCGAGCGCAGGTACTGGTCAAAGCTGGCCGTTTGCTCGTCGACGGTCTGCGTCTCCTCGATATCCCACTCCGCCAGTGAGCGCGCGCCACCGTTGGGCGATGCGCCAATCAGGATCATTCGATTCGCAGCTTTCACAAGGTAGATCACTGTTCCG
Organism: Capsulimonadaceae bacterium; assembly: GCA_036504535.1. Lineage (GTDB taxonomy): Bacteria > Armatimonadota > Armatimonadia > Armatimonadales > Capsulimonadaceae > JARLGU01. The sequence continues at coordinate 56,520 of DASXUY010000035.1, read as the reverse complement.
CTACCCGCCAAGACCTGGGTTCCCACAATCTCAAGGCCCGCAAGAATGGACGATGTCGCGCCTTGCAGGGTATCGGAGCGGCCCGGCGCCAGCATGTCAGCGAAACTACGCGGTGCAGTGGCGGCGGATTGGGGCGGCGAGAGCGGCGCGCCACGAACCGCTTCAATCTGCGTGCGATACTTCTTGAGCAACAGTACTGCCCCATAGATGAGCGCCAGAACGATCAGGAGGGCGGCAAACATCCGGGCGATCTGCGCGGCCGGGTTCATTGTGATGCCATCGGGGCTGACTGTGGTTGCCGCTGCATCGCGCGTCATATTGTCCAGCTTATCACCTTGGGGCGGAGCGGGAGCTGCAACAGGCTGCGGCTTTGCCACGGGCGCAACAGGCACCGGGGCTGGCACCGGTTTTGGAACCACCGCGACTGGGGTCGGCGCAGGCATAGGTACGACGACAGGCTTGGGAGTGGGCGTTACGGCGACAGGCGCAGGCTTTGGCGCAGGCGCTATGATTGCAGGCTTAGGCGCGGGCACAGGAGCAGGTAAAACGGCAACAGGCTTTGGCGCGGGAGCCACGGCGGCGGGCTTTGGCGGAGCCGGTTTAGGCACTGCGGGTGGGTGATACACGTATCGGTGAACTGGTCTCGGCGCAGGCTTTGTGGCTGCCGGAGGCTGAACCGCGACTGGTTTCGGCGAAGCCTTCGGAACGACGATGGGCTTAGCTGTCGCTTGTGGTGCTCGGGCGGGTGCGGGCTTCGGCGCAACCGTTGAGGGTGCCGATGGCGCTGCCGATGGCGGCTTGGCGATGATTGGCTGCGACGGCGGCGAGGAATCGATCTCAGGCACGGCGCGCTTTGCGGGTTCACTCTGAGCGTAACCAGCGCTGCTGCATGCCAGCATCGCATAGACCGCACCAATGAGTGCGAGAGCGCGATACCGGCGGATTATGGAAACGAGTGCCATTGTGAATAGTGATCAGGTCGAAAAAGTGCGAGACGGCGGTCAGATTTGCGACAGGCCGCGCAAGGCAAAATGAGTGGCAAGCGGCGCACGCCCATCAACGGAAGCATCTACATGCCAGCGTTACGAGCCTGCTTCGCGGAATCGTTCCTGTCCAGCGCGGTGATGATTTCAGTAATACGGACGCCAAAGTTGTCCTCGATTACCACCACTTCGCCGCGAGCGATCAGGAGGCCATTAGCAAGAAGATCCACCGGTTCTCCAGCCATCTTCTCCAGTTCGATAATGGACCCGACACCGAGTTCGAGGATGTCGCGAATCAGGAGACGCGTTCGGCCCAGTTCCACGCTGATCTCCAGCGGGATATCCTGAACGCGATCAAAGCCCTCGATTCCTGCATCTGGCCGGAAATCGTCGTCGAACGACACCAGGTTCAGCGACCCGGCGTGGTCCGGAGCGGCGGACGCCATTCCCCCCTGAGCAGCGGCCTCGGGAGCGTCAGGCTCGACGTCCTCGGGTTCCGGCACATCGGGCATATCGTCGACCTCGCCCAATTCGGCAAGGAGAGCGTCTAGTGCGTCCTGTGATAATGTTTCGTCGTCACTCATAATTGGTATCCGAATTGCGACCGTGCGGCGGTAAGTGCTTCACTCACCAGCATGATATACGGTTCGCGATCTATTAGCTGCTTTCCTTGTGAGAAACCAGTTCGATAGGCGGTGGCATGATCTCGTCGATCATCACTGCAAGACGCCGTTTGCCCCGGAGGCCGATACGCCCACGAAACTTGACATGGTTGCCGATCAGCACGTCGGAAACGCCTAGCCCGTTCTGTGAATCCGCTGGCTGCGTATCCGGGTGCTCTTTCCCCGGCACAATCAATGGCAGCATTTGCCCTACCTTGAGATTGTAGACGGTATTCACGGTCACCCTAGAGACACCGAGACGAGCGACACATGGAACCTTAGCCGTCTCGCGAATTCGCTCGGCGATCTTCGCGCCCATGTCGGCGCTTGGCTTTTTTACCTTGCTCGTAAACCAGTGTTGCGCATTCAGTTTGGTGAGAATGGGCTTGAGCAGAAGATACGGAACACAGAAACTCATCTGTCCGACGTGCTCGCCCACCTTCATTTCCATGAGGATAAGCACCACAGTATCGTTGTTGGGCACGATCTGAACAAACTGCGCGGTTGTGTCAAGGCTGACGGTGTCATATTGGAGGCGAACGACATTCTCCCACGCTGTGGTCAGGTCGCTGAGCGCGACGCGGACAATATTGTTCGCGAGTTGCTTCTCAATATCAGTCAGAACCTTGCCGACTTTAGCGCCACCCTCGCCAGAACCCCCAAGAAGCCTCTCGATCATGACGAATAGCATGTCGAGATCTATATCATAGATCATCTGGCCGTTCAGCGGGCTAACGCTGAGAACATTCACCAGTGACGATGTGAGTGATTTGATATACTCTTCGTAAGCGATCTGCTCTACGGAGATCAGGTCCACTTGAACTTGCGCGCGAAGATAGCCGGAAATCGATGAACTGTACAGTCTCGCAAACTGCTCATGGATCATCTGGATCGTGCGAAGCTGGTCTTTGGAAAGCTTATCAGGTCGTCTGAAATCGTAGGATTCGTAAGAAAACGCGGTTGGGCGTCGCCCCTCTTTCTCGCGTCGCCGATCGATGGACGTAACGATCTTGCCTGCCGTTGACTTGAGCTGCGGACGCGGCGTTGAGGCGCGCCGACGCTCGTGTGGTTCGGGCGAAAGCGCGTCCACGGGTGCACCTTGCTGCTGAGCAATATCCGTCAGCAGGGATTCGATCTCGCTTTGAGTTAGGACCTTGTTCATGAAGCATTGTCCCCAGTCGGACTTCCGCAGGCAAATTTACCAGCGCGAACGGGGTTACCGACGGTATTATTGCATAGACGAGCGGAATCCTTCTAAGAAAAGATTACCACAACTTGACAGTTTCCGTCCATTGGTCCCGAAACGAATGATGGCCGCCCTGCTTTCAATGAGCAAGACGGCCAAAAAATGGGTCGGTTTCTCCTGAGCTATTGAGTTGCAAACGACTGGAGATAGACTTCGACTACGTCTTTCTTTCCGATCGCTTTGTTAATACTCGCGACCAATTCTTCCTTCAGCTTCGTCTTGCCTTCTACCGACTTCACGTCTTCCAGCTTCTTAGCCGTAAGAACCATCACGATCGCGTCACGGCAGACCGGGACCTCTTCCTTGAACTTCTCTTCCGAAACTTCCTTCTTTAGACCAAGCGCCACAACGGTCTTCAGGTAGCGGTCGTTCCCAGGATCAGCAAGGTTGATGAGGAACTCCTCAAGCACCATATGCGCTCCGACTTCCGGCTTTTCTGCGTGTTTTGCCGGTTTTGCCATCATCTGCTTGGCGAGCAAGAACGCTGCAACGAACGCCACGAGGACGCCGACGCCTACCATTATCATAACCTTTGAGCCACCGTCCGCTTTCGCTGGAGCGTCGCCTTCTGCAGGTGCAGCTGCTTTAGCCATAATCTTGTTTCCTCACATTGTCCAACGGACGGGCTAGCCACGACCAGGCTCAGTCCTACGTTTCGACCTACTTACATATTCGGCTCTGAAGCAAGTCAGCATCAGAGCAATCTTTGCACAATTAGCGGCGGGGTCAACGAACCCTGACCTTAGAAATCTTCGTTGAGTATCTTGCCTGTCGGCTTGGATTTCAGAATCACAATCTCGACACGCCGGTTCTTAGCTCGATTTTCAGGCGTCGTATTCGGCAATATGGGCCGGCGGTCTCCGTAACCAACGCAGTTAATGCGGTCCGGACTGACGTCGTCGGACGCTACAAAATGGCATAGCACGTTTGAGGCGCGTTCGGCTGACAATTGCCAGTTGGACGGAAACCTGTCGGTGCTTATGGGAAGGTTATCGGTATGCCCCTCAACGCGTACCATGTTGGGAAGCGGCTTGAGGACATGGGAAATCTTGTCGAGAATTGGCATCAGCGGTGCTTTCAGCGCGGCTGATCCACTATCGAATGTATACTGGTCGGCGATCACCGAAACGACCACGCCGCGCTCCTCATCGCGTATCTGGACGTGATCGGCAAGCTTTTCCCGTTCAATAGCCTTCTTGATCTGCTCACTGATCTCAGACTGTGACGTTTTTTTGCTGTTCGGATTGGAACTGCCGCCGTTTTCAATCTTCTTAGGGTCAGTTGGCTTCACGACGGGCGTAATCGGCGAGACCGCTGGCAACGGCGACCCGCCTCCCATACCGTTCAGAATTGACGGCTGATTGCCGGTTACATTGCCAAATCCGCTTCGTACGGAGAGTGCCAGCTTAACGAATTTCGCGGTATTCGTGACCGACATGGCGTAGAGCATGATGAAGAAGGCCACGAGGAGCGTGATCATGTCTGCATAAGTTAGCAGCCATCGCTCGTGGTTTTCATGATCGCCATGTTTCTTCTTCCTGGACATGAACTGCGCGGATCCTTAAATGCCTAACCAGTGTGCGCGAGGTCATTGTGACTCCGCGACGGATTAACTCCATTAAGATTTTTGGCGGGGAGAGGGTGAATCAACAGGTCGCGGCGCAGGTTATTTCCAAAAAACCTGGCAAAACGACTTGGGAAAAATGCGGGCGACCTAGAAAAGGGAAGGCGCAGGAGCTTCCTGCGCCACGATCTAGGCTTCGACTGGAGTGAACTTCGCTCGAGTGACCGGGTCAAGGAAGGCCTTAAGCTTTTCTTCGACTACTCGTGGGTTGTCGCCGGCCTGGATTGAGAGAATGCCTTCGAGCATGATCTCGCGCAGCAATATCTCGCCAGCGCTTCGAGATTTGAGCTTACCAGCCAGCGGAAGGAACAACAGGTTCGCTGACGACACGCCGTAAAGAGTGGCGATAAACGCGGCGGCGATCGCCGGGCCCATCGATCCTGGGTCCGAGAGGTTGGCAAGCATGTGTACAAGGCCGGCCACTGTACCGATAACGCCCAGGGTTGGCGCGAAACCGCCCATGGTCCCGAAGATGCTGGCGCCGAGGGCGTGTCGCTCTTGAACGTAGGCGATCTCGGTTTCGAGGATAGCGCGGACCAGTTCGGGGTCGGTGCCATCAACCGCGAGTTGAACGCCCTTCTGCAAGAACGGGTCGTCGATGCCACGCGCTTCCTCTTCGAGGGCAAGCAGCCCTTCGCGGCGGGCTCGCTCTGCGAATGACACCAGTATCTGAATGGTCTTTGCAAGGTCAGTAGGCTGTCCAATAAACGCGCACTTGATGATCGCGGGCAGCTTCATGATCTGCGCCAGCGGAAACGACATCAATGTCGCGCCGAACGTGCCACCGAACACAAGGACGATAGCGGACGGGTTGGCAAACGCGGCCAGGTCGCCGCCTTCCATCAAGACGGAACCGAAGAACGCTCCCCATGCAATTAAGAAACCTAGAATTGTTGCGAGATCCATGACTATTCTCCGCCGTTAAGCGGCTTTCCGGTTTCGCCACGTTCAGGCGAGTCGTTGGAGCGGTAATGTACACTAGCCCTGTCAAGCGGGCGTGCATCAAATGAGTGCATTCTAATGATGGTCATTCCGAGTGCCTGCCTGTAGGTATCGCAGGCAAAAGTACCGGTTTAGTTTTCGTCGTCATGCTCCGCCTGTGCCAACTCATAGGTGAGCGGGTCGATTGGCCGGATTATAACAGGTCCGACTTTGTGGCGGTATTCGATGACGCGCTCCACAATCTGGTCGGGCGTTTCGAGGACCATCATCTTCTTGCCGGTCAGCAAAGTTAAAACCGTATCCGGCGTCGACTCTATAAATTCAATCAAGTCGGCGTTGATAATGAGGTCCGCATGGTTAAGTCGCGTGACATGTATCATATCGATGCGTATCTCCGCTTGCGTAAAATGGTGCGAGCCTGACCGAAATCAGGCTCGCGCTGAAGTCGTTATTGCTTCATGTTGATGAGTTCGTTCAGCATCTGATCGACGGTAGTGACGATCTTCGTGTTCGCCTGATAGGCGCGCTGGCTGACGATCATGTTGGTGAGCTCGACAGACAAGTCTACGTTAGACTGCTCCAAGTAGCCCGCCTGAATAGACCCGAGGCCCTGAGAGTTGGCGGTGCCAACTGTCGCGTCGCCCGAGTTGGTCGTAAGCGCGAACTCGTTGTTACCGACTCGCTGCAAGCCAGCAGGGTTCGAGAATGTCGCCAAAGCGATCTGACCGAGTTTGCGGCTCAGACCGTTGGAGAAGACCCCATTGATCACGCCGTTACCGTCGATCGAGAACGATTGAAGCGTCCCGAGGGGGAATCCATCCTGAGACTTGTTAGTGAGCGATGATGCGCCCGAGAGCTGGGTGAGCGTGCCCAGGTTGAGCGCGATTGTCTGTGGCGATGTCGCTCCAGGCGGGTTCATGACGATACTGCCGGTCACAGTGGATACCTGGCCGTTTGTATCGAAGGTCACCTTGCCGGTGTTTGTGGTCCCTGTTGCAGCTGCAAGGCTCGAGTCACCCGACGCAGTCCATGACCATGTGTTCGCAGCGGCCCCGGTGACGGGGTCTGTGTCACGAGTCAGATTGAGCGTCACGTTATGCTTGGTCCCAAGACTATCGTAAACGGTAACGTCGCTCTTGACCGTGGCTCCTGCCGCCGATCCGGAGTCGAGGTTGCCGACATACGTCGTTGACTTGGTCGCAGATGCTGCCGTGAGGGATCCGACGGGTACTGACAGCGCAGAGGAGCCGTCAACCGTCTTGGTGGTGTCTACAACGCCGCTCGTGTCCGCAGCCCAACCGAGCACTCGCTCGCCGGTGTTTGCAGATACGAGGTTGCCTGCGCCGTCTACCGCAAAGTGGCCGTCACGTGAGTAGCTTGCAGCTCCCGACGAGTTCGCGATCATGAAGTAGCCGTTGCCCTGGATCGCGAGGTCCGTCGGGACACTAGTGGCCGATAAACCACCTTCGCCCGTCCGGATGTCGATGCTGCCGACTCTAACACCGTGACCGACCTGCATAGCGTTTTTGCCGCCCAGGCCCGTCGTTGCTGTCGTCGCGCTTTGCAGCGTCTCGGACAGTTGGTCCGCGAATGATACCGCGCCAGCTTTGAAGCCAGTCGTGCTAACGTTCGCGATGTTGTTTCCGATTACATCCATACCCTTCTGGTTGGACAGAATCGCAGAAACGCCGTTGAACATGGATTGTAACATGTCAGTAACCTTCCTCGTTTTGAGTAAGAGTCCCCGGCCTCCTGGTCTACTCGACGAAGGTCCGGCCGGTGGGGCCAGCGGCATTAGCCGCCCGATAGTAATGCAATGACCTGCTAGAGCAGCATCGCACTGTCGATATTGGTGAAGATGTTCTCCTTTAGCGCTTGCGTGTCGACCGCAGTGATGACGGTTCGGTTTTGAACCGAAACCACGAGCCCGACTTTACCGGTCTGTTCACTGTCCATTAGCACCAGGGACGAGCGCGCGCCTTTCGCGGCAGCACGGTCCAATGCTCCACTCAGTTTAGTCAGATCTCCTTCTGTCAAGTTGATTTGTCTTGACGCCAGCCGCGTTTGCGCGTGGCCGGAGAACGTGATCCCCTGCTTTGCCGAAGCTGCCGCCAGCGTTTTGGCGAACTCGTTCGACTTAGCCGGAGTGCTTCCCGCGACAGTCGACGTATTGGGTACGCCGATGCCTTGAGAGGCAATCTGGTTTTGCGCTGCTATTCTTGAATTAATATCGACGGTTGACATTTCTTGCGCCTATGTATCACTTAACTGGATTGGACAATCCCTGTAACATCACTCAGATTGATCGTGCTGCCGCCGACCGACAGTGTGATCGACCCGCTGGACGTTAAACCGACCGACGAAACCGTTCCCGAAATAGCTTTGCCGTCGCTGTCGTATGCGCTTGTTGTAACGCTCTTGCCGAGCATACTGGCCGCTGACGACATCTGCGTGAACGAGGTCTGCTGCGATAACGTCGTATTCAAGTTCTGCATCTGCGTCAGGCTGGAATATTGCGCCATCTGCGATGCGAACTCGGTGTTCGACTGTGGGTTCAGAGGATCCTGGTTCTGCAGTTGCGTAGTCAGTAAGTTGAGAAAGTCAGCCTGGGTAAGGTTGCTTCCACTTTTCTTCGTAGCGGCGCCGCCAGCATTGGTGTTGGTGGAGCCTGTGTACTGCGTATATGTTGTTGACGTGGTTGACATGACATCCCTCCTTTCTTGGTGTATTTAAATCCGATAATCTACAAGTCGATTGGCCGCGCTACCCTGCGCCGCATCCGACGATGTCGTTGCAGATCCATCAAGCGTGGCGTTCACAAGAGCGGCGCTGGCAGGATTGCTGCCGGATTGACCGAAGCCGCCGCCCATATTCTGCGATGTTTGTCCATGACCGTTGCCTTGCGAAAAGCTGAACGCATTTTGCATGGTCTGCTGCTGGCTTTGGTCGGACTGACCTGAAAACTGCCTGGATGAATCGTGTGCCGATGCGCTGTGAGTTGCGGGTGCCTTTGTGGTATCGACAACAATGTTGAGCTTGTCCAGACGCATACCGTTCTGCTCAAGCGCGCTTTTCAGCTCCTTGGTGTTGCTCTGGAGCATCTCTTTTACCGCCGATGAAGCTGCCGTGAGTGTGGCTTCGATACCTCGTATATTTCCCAGGTTTCCACTTCCATCATCGGTAACTTTGACGTCAATCTTCATATCGCCCCAGCGCTCCGGGCTCAAGCTAATTGTGACACCAGATGTCCCTGCTGCCTTCGCGGCGTGCATGACGCTTATCTGCCGGGAAACCTGCTGCACTACTGCGAGGCGCTCCTCGCGACCGGCAGAGAGCACGGAGTCAGTAGTGGGAGTAGCGGCGCTCGCCGTTGCCGTTGTCGGTGCAGCGGCTATGCCGAGCGACGTGGGGTCAGTCGTTGCATCAAACGACTCCAGGGACTCGCCCGAGTCACCACGCTGAGAGCTACCGCTGGTATCGCTTGAGCCTCCGTCAGCGAGTTGCGCGGAGCCCTGTATCGGAGCAATCACCGTATCTCGCATCTGCATCTGGGAGACGGTATCCTGCTGGGTGATGCCGCGTTCGCCAATCTTTCCGCCGTGCATCGGCATCACATCGGCATTGGATTTCTGCCCCGAGGTGGTGACTGATTTAACACCCAGCGCGTCTGCCATTTCGCTCGTCGCTGTGACGACTGCGGTTGTACTTTGAGTTGCGGCAGATGATACCGTGTCGGTTGAAGTCTGGGCCGCACTCGCCTGGGCAGCACTTGCCTGTGCCGCTTGGGTCGCTGCGGGCGTCGGTGTTAGGTTTGCCAGGGCATCATCGACGCTTGTCCAGGATGCCACTTTAGTTTCTACGGGAGATAAAGGTGCGCCCGTCAATAGGACGGGCGCGGCGACATTGGCGATCGCTAGGGAGAGCGTCCCCGCCGTTGTCGAAGCCGCGGAAGCAGCGCCAAGCGCGGCGTCCGTTGCGACTGAGGTAACCTGTGAAGTGTCCGCCGACGCCAAGACTGGTGCCACGACGCCGGGAATGAGCGGCGTGAGCACGGTGTAACCGGGGTCGGCATTGGGAACGAGAGCGGTGACAAGACCAGCCGTATCGGAATCGCTACTGCGATTGTCCGTTTTGGCGGTGGATTTGCCGCGACCTGAAGCTGCCTTGGCCGAATCATCGCTGGATGAAGCGGAGGTGCTCTTTTTCAGGGAGGAATTGAAAAGTCGCGTCCAGGCATTGCCCTGATCGTTTACGAGTTGGCCCTCGCGACTCTTACCTCCCCCGGATTGGCGGTTCACACCCGATGCTTTCGCTCTGGATGCTCCGTTAACGACACCGGCATCTCCCGAAGGAAAAACCGAGGCCGCGGGGATCGTGGGCATTGGTCATGCCCCCTTTCGGCAGGTTATACAGGCTGATTATCGGCAAGCAGGCGGGGGATATTTAGGGCTCAATCTCTAATTAGTCACAGTTTTTTTGCTGGCTTTTCTTGGGCTCAGTTACGCGCTCGCGAGTGTCATCAAAGAACGCGTCTTGAACCGTTCGTGCGGGGTATCCTTACTCTATGTCAACTTACTGCGATTTCGCCCCAACCCACCCTGTCCACTCGTCATACCACGCCACCGAATACGGATTCCCGTGCAGCGATGAGAGCCTGCTTTTCGAGCGGTTAGTCCTGGAGATCAATCAAGCGGGGCTATCGTGGGAGACAATACTCAAGAAGCGCGACGGCTTTCGAGCTGCCTACTCAGGGTTCGATGTCGACGCCGTGGCAGGGTACGGTGAAGCCGACATCGCGCGGCTACTCGCGGACCCTGGCATCATCCGCAACCGGCTCAAGGTGCACGCGGCTATCTCAAATGCGCAGCGCATTCAGGACCTGCGCGCCGAGCACGGTTCCTTCTCCGCGTGGCTGGACGCCAATCACCCCTTGACGAAGGACGAATGGGTGAAGCTGTTCAAGAAAACGTTCCGTTTCACCGGCGGCGAGATCACCGGCGAATTCCTCATGTCCCTCGGCTACCTCCCCGGCGCGCACGATGAAAGCTGCCCGGTTTACGGTCAGATATCCGAGTTATCGCCGCCGTGGATGCGGTAGCATAGTGTGCCCCTCGCCGCCCCCCACCCGCTACCGGTTGTGGAAGTACCGCACGGTAGTCACGACAACGTCGCGGCGGTTCGATAGCGCGAACCGGAGTAGCGGGCCAGTCTGGTTGTGCAGCAGACGGTGCCACCACTTACGGGAGACGAGTTCGGGGACTACCACGGTGACTACATCGTTGGCGCGATCATGCTGGACGGCGTCGATATAGCGCAGTAGCGGACCGATAAGCGACCGGTACGGTGATTGCATAATCACAAGCGGAATGTCGGGTTCTCGCTCCTCCCACGCTTCCTTGAGCCCTGGCGTGTCTGCCGGATCGATCTCAATGCAAACGCCGCGAACATCCTTACCCATCATTTTCGCCACGGCTACCGCCTGTGCTACACCGCGGTGCAACCGCGAGACAAGCACCAGCACCGTATTGTGAGTTGGCTCGAACACTTCATACTTGTCGAGCGCCAACTCCACAGCCGTATCGACATAGTGGCGATGGATCCGGCTGAAGATCGTAACTAGAATTGGGACGAGAACCAGGACGATCCACGTCCCGTAATGCGGACTGCACGGGCCAATCACGTGACCAGCGATGGTTACTGGTCCAAAAACAAGGTGCTTATTGATCAGCTGACCGTTCGCGAATTTGGACACGCCTATGATGACACTAACGGCGCCGGTAGAAAGAGCGCCAACAGCATTGATGGCGATGCTGGTCTCCCACCCCTTCGTCCGTAGCTTGTTCCACCGTATGACCATGCCAGTTTGAGCAAGCGTGAAGCCGATAAACACGCCAATAGCGTACATCGGCAGCAGTGCTTCAACACGCCCCTTGAAGGCAACAATCAGCAATGAGGCCACAACCGCAAGCACAAGAATGCCATTAGAATACGCCAGCCTGTCGCCAATAGCAGCCAGCTGTCGCGGGAGGTAACCGTCGCGTGCCATCATGGATGCAAGTTGCGGAAAGCCGGCGAACGCAGTATTCGCGGCCAGCAGCAGCACAATCGCGGTACTCACCTGGACCACCCACAGCATCCAGTGCAACTGCGGCGACCACGCTTTATCGGCGACTTGTCCGACGACGCTGCGATAGTTAGACGTCCCCTCACTCATAGGGAGCGCACCGAGGCCATCGGCGATATACGTCAAGCCGTAGAACATGATGACCGCGAGGATTCCCATCCAGATCATGGTCCAAGTTGCGTTCTTAACCGCTGGCGCTTGGAACAGCGGCACTGTGTTCGATACCGCTTCAAGTCCGGTCAGTGCGGCGCATCCTTGCGAGAACGCCTGCAGGATCAGGTACCATCCGATCGCCTGCAAGCTTAAGTTCGTCGCGTGCACCTGCTGCGCCATCGTAACGGCTGGCTGTGCCCATGGCTGATGTGTCAGCAGGCCGTACAAACCCGACACGATTGTGGCCATAATTGCGACGATGAAGACGTATGTGGGCCACGCAAAGAGCGCGCCACTTTCGCGGACACCACGCAGGTTCGCGAGCGTCAGCACGAGAATCGCCCAAAGGCACAACGGCACGATATCGTGGTGGAGCGGCGGGTAAATCGTAATAATCGCGGCGACTCCAGCGGCAACTGATACCGCAACGGTGAGCATGTAGTCCACCATCAACGACGCGCCCGCGATCAGAGATGCTGTCGCCGAGAGGTTTTCGCGCGAGACAGGATAGGCCCCGCCCCCATTCGGGTAGGCGTGGATAATCTGGATGTATGACAGCGAGACGATCAGTAGCAACGCGCAAACGGCAAAGCATATCGGGATCGACAGGTGGAGGGCGCCACTTCCCTTGAGCATAAGGATGCCCAGGATGGCTTCACCCGCGTAAGCGTTCGATGACAATGCGTTCGACGATAGGATGGGAAGCGCGAGAAAATTAGGCAGCTTCTCTTCGCCAGCTCTCGATGTTGGAAGCGCGCGCCCAAAAAGCAGGCGACGTATCGTCCCAATTGCGGAATGATAGGTGGGAAGCGGCGGCAAGTCCGGAAGGCTGGCATAGCCTCGTTTGTGTTGGGGCATCGCTGTTTAACTCAATCAGGTTCATCGCCGATTCATCGGCTCAGTTGCAGGGCTGAACGTTTATAACTCTCGAATATCTTACCCACAACATCAATGCGCTGTTACCATAAATGCGCGTGTTATTGGCGATTGCATGCCTACACTTGATCTATAGTTATCAAACTTGGCATTTTGGCGGGGCCAACCCATGCATATCCCCCTACAGACATTACCAATTCCAGGCATAATTACCAGGTAGGAGACCGCACTTGAGCATTGCCACCACGACAACCGCCGCCCGTAAGCCCTTGAGCGACGGCGCAGCAGCCATTTTGATCGCCTTGTTCGCTCTGGTGGTCTACTTCATAACGCTCTGCCCGACCATCTTTGCCGATGATTGCGGCGAGATCGCGACCGCCGTTGCGACCGGCGGTGTCATGCACCCGCCAGGCTATCCTCTGTATACGCTCATCGGTCAGCTGTTCATTAAGGTGGTCCCATGGGGCGAATCTGCCCACAGGCTCGGGCTGCTTTCATGCGTGTGTGCTGCTGCTGCTGTCGCCGTGACGTTCCTGCTAGCGCGTCTTGCGGGAGCTGGACGCGCATGGTCTGTCGCAGGCGCGCTTACGCTGGCATTCTCGCAAGCGCTTTGGATGCAGGCGACCAAGGTTGAGACATACGCCCTGAATGCGCTTTTGGTTTCGCTGCTGCTCTACGGTGCGTTCGTTGTGAGCAAATCAGCGTCACCGAAAACGTTCCTTGCGACCGCTCTCTGCGGAGGCCTCGCGCTCACCAACCACCTTACCGTAGTCTGGCTCATCCCTGCGCTCGCCGTCCTGACGCTCCCCACTCTCTATCGCAAGCACGGCGCAGCCCGGTTCGTGGGACTGCTCGTCGCCGCAATCGTTCTGTGTCTCGCTCCCCTGCCCCTGTATCTCACGGAGATGGTCGCAGCGCGCTCTCATCCAGGCGGGCAGATATGGGGCGACCCGTCCAACTTCCACCGGCTGTGGCTGCATGTCACCGGCGCGCGCTACCATTCGCTGTTTCAGGTCCCCACGCTTGAGTTCTTTTATCAGAGAGATATCGTCTTCGCCTCCAGCTGGCTCTGGCAGAATATGGGCCTGATGCTCGTCGCCGCAGTCATCGGCCTCGCGGTTATGCTTCGTGACACCGACCGGCGACCCCTTGCGATCGGGCTGATCGTCGGCGTTGTGGGCTATCTTGCCTGCAACACGATGTATCACATTCTCAACATCTTCGAGTACTACACTACGACAGTGTTGATGCTCAGTGTCGCAGCGGCGGTCGGCGCCGATTTTGTCTTTACCAGTGTCCGCGAACGCGCCGCCAGCGACGGTGTGCGCGCGGGTTCGATTTTAGGAAGCGCTGCGGTGGCATTGACATGTATCGCCCCCATTGTGCTGCACTGGACCGAATGCGATCGCAGCGACGCAAGCTATATGCGAGGCCTCGCGCAAAACACATTACGCTCCGTCCCGCAAGACGCCATCGTGATTGCCGCAGGCGACAACAACGTGTTCCCCCTGTGGTACGTCCAGGAAGTGCTCCGCGAACGGCCAGACGTGGCGGTCATACCTCGCCAAACGTTCGACAAGTGGACGACGCCTGTTGACCGCGAGTTGACCCGCTGGATGGCGGAGCGCCTCCAGCGTCAGCATCCCGCCATCAATGCGCTAGACCTCATGGACCGAGCCGCACGCGACGCTGGATACGCAGATCGCGGGGGCCCCGTCTGGGACACCGTACGCAGCGCACTGGAGCGCCGACAACCCGTTTACCTCACCGATCTCAAACCCGGCGACACGACCGGTAAAGGCGATGCGGTTAGCGGAGCGCTGCCGCTCAGTGCGCTACCGGGCGCGGTTGTGGTAAGCGAAGGCATATTGAACCGCGTCTACCTGACTAAAGATGTGCCGTCACTCAAAGATCGCGTCGCTAACGAACTCGCTATCGAGAAAGTGATCGAGTACGACCTAGCGCCGCCCATACTCTTTGCCCAGGAGCCCGACAAGGACATCACCAATCGTCGTTACGGGCTCGCCCTGAACAAGACAGCTAACCTGATGCTCAAGACGGGCGACATTTCGGGCGGGCTTGACCGAGCACAGCGCGCCGTACTGCTGATGCCAAACTCTGCGGCGTACGCGAACACTTTCGCCTACGCCTGCATCATGTCGGGCAAGCGAGAAGACGCAATTGCGGAATGGAAGAGGGCGACCGAACTGGACCCGACAAACGCCGACTATGCACGCAACCTGCAAACCGCGCTCCAAGAGGCGCAGGCAGCGCCGAAAGCACAGTAACGCATGACCACGCCCACTACCACGCGCACCAAATCGGCTACGACAGGCGTTTCGACGCTTACAGTGCAGACTATTGCGTGGAGCTTGCTGCTGCTCGTTTTCGTCGTCGGTTCGTACGCCAAGCTGGATGGGTTCATGCCGCTCACGGGCCAGCCATCGCCCGTGTTAGCAGTGTGGATTGGTGATGCGCTCGTGTTCGTGGCGCTGCTTGCGGCTACTTTGCGGCAGTCGAAGCTAAAGGCGGTGTGGCGCGCTGAGCCGTTCGATTACGCTCTCGCGGCTTGGTGCATCATTTCCGTTGTCTGGCTCGTCATCGGACTGCAACGACAGGTCGCGCATCCGAATCCCTACGCCTATGCCCTCTATGGCGGGGGGCCGCTTGGACCATTCCAGTTCTTCATCAACCAGGCTGCCGCGTTTGCCGCCTACTACCTGGCGCGGGGATTTGGCCAGCGAAAGCCGTCACTTGAAGCACCAGCGCTTGCCATAGAGATCGTCGCCGCAGCTGTGGGGTTGCTATGCGCGCTGGAGGCGTGCGTCACTCAGCGCCCCATCCGGCTTGAGGCATCGTTCACCAACCCCAACTTACTGTCATCATTCCTCGTTTTGACAATCCCCCTGATAGCGGCGCGCGCGTTGTCGCGGGAAGGTGGGCGAACTGCAACAGGCGTCCGGGTCGCGCTAATCGCTGGGCTCATTCTTGCGCTCGTGTTCACCAAGTCTCGAGGCGGGGAGATTGGCCTGCTGATCGCGTTTGCCGTGATAGGGCTGGCCATGCTTCGGCGCACCGCTCAGTGGATACGGTACGGACGCGGCCTTGCCGCAATCGCCGCAATCCTGGTCGTGGCGACGATCATGGCTGCGCTCGTGTTCAAACACAGCCTCGGCAGCGCTCAGAGCCATCTGGCTGGCGACATGGGACGAGTGAGCACGTGGAAAGCGTCTTATAAACTCTTCACCAAGCAGCCGGTCTTCGGAACCGGGCTCGGCGGATACCCCGGAGCACTTCGAGACTTGGGCCTTTCGCAGCCCCTCGAAGTGTCACCAGGCAAACTGATCAACATCCCGCTTGTTCACGTGCACGCGCACGACCTGTTTCTCAACGTTGCCGCCGAGCGTGGATCTGTTGGCCTTTGCCTCCTGATCGTATCGCTGGTGCTTGTCGGCAAGCGGTGGCTGGCAGTCGTCACCAGGCCGGGCTTCTCGCCCGTCCAACTTGGCGCGGCTGGCGCGCTTGCAGGCTGGTTTATTCAGAACTTCGCAGACTTCACGCTCTGGTACCCGGCCATAGCCATGGTCGTCTTTGTTGAAATCGGACTTATCATGAGCCCAAATGGCACACCTGGCGAGGTAAACGAAGCAGAAAAATCAAGCGTTAAGCAAGCAAGCTGAGATATGTGCCGGATTTGTAATTTTATCGGTAAGCTTGATCCCTAGACAATGAGATATTTGCTTATTGTTCTCGATAAACGCTAATATGAGCCAATTCAAACGCATGACCGCTCGTTTGCTGCCCCTGAAGAAGTTAACTAAACCTGACGATAATAGACATGCACTCTCTAATCGACTTTGATCGAAGACAGACAACGCAGTGGAACCGAACTATGCCCAACACCGACATTGTCAACGTATTACGACGCCGCCGGCGAGCTAACCGCGCGTTCACGCTCGTGGAGGTTGCGTTCTCCCTCGTCGTTCTCGCCATGATGGCCTTCATGGTGGCCGCCTGCTGCCCAATGATCACTCGCGTCGCCGCATCAAGCAACTACTATGCACAAGCGGCGTTTATCGCTCAGCACAAGATCGAACAGATCCGCAGCGCCCAATTTACAAATGCTGTGACCAGCTCTAAGTTCGATGACGCGGGCTCCCCACCAGATGCTTCTAACTACACGTGGCTAAGCGCTAACAAGATTGTCGATACTGGCCAAACTACAGCGCCGTACACTTTTACTACGGTCGATAACCTAGTCGGTACCACGACGAACCCAAGTTTCTTCCCACAGGGGACAGTCGGGACAATCACCATCACAGCCGATCAGAATGCAACAAAATGCTTATCAAAGAGCACGAATTGCAACGTTGTAGACGTGACAGTGGTAATTACATGGCCGTCCATGGGGGTCGGCGTTACTAACAGTTACACTGCGGTTTCAAAAATGGCGAGCGTACCACACTAATGAAAAACTACGGCACAAAACGCAATCGGGCATACACGCTCGTGGAACTAATGGTCGCGCTTGTCTGCGTCGGCCTCATCCTCGGGTCCGTGATCCAGTATTACATGCTCGTTCTACAGACAACCTATCGGTCGCAAAACATCATGCTGTCTAGCGCAGATGCCAGCACCGCCACCGCAACCATTATCGATGCCGCCCGTGAGGCTCGGCTAGCCATCCTTCCAAACGACGGCCAGTTCACCGCGCCTCCGGGCGTCTCGAACAGCTTTACCACTACTGACACCGCTGGAGCAACGGTCTACACCGGTATGATGCTGCAGTACCCTAAACACACCGAGCAACCCGGTTTCCGTGTAGAAGGCGGGACGTCCGCGTCGGAAACGCCACCAACCTTCGTTTTCAACCGCACCGAAATTGGGAATTCGATCTGGTTTTATCGGTCAGACGCCGGAGGCGTACCTAATCCGTCGTCGGGGCAATATCTCTGGGAGAAAGGCACTGATCCGGATGGGACCGCTATTAACCGGTACGTGATCAAAACTCTTCCTAACAACTCTCCGACAGCTTTGCAGTTTGAGAACGTCCTCGAGTTGACGCGGGAAATTCAGTTTAAAGTAGTCAGTCGATTTCAGAGTACCGCTGCGGGACGGGACACGAACGAAACTGGCTTTGGTAACAACATGACTGCCATCACTGGACAGTGCGTTCTCCAGCGAAACAGCGGTGGATCCGCCGCTAGCACAACCAACGGTCACTGGACAGCTACACCAAACTAAGTAATGTGAGTCTGATAATCGGCTTCTTATAGCCCCAAAACCGGAAAATTGACTATGGTATCGACGATGTCCCGAAAACCTAATTGCAAAGCCGCCCGCAGAGGCGCAGTACTACTGGCGACCATGCTAGTTCTGTTCCTAATAATGGCCGTGATGCTCGTTGGCACGCTGTCTCCAGGACGAAAGGTCGATCCGAACGGCGCGATGAACACTGGCACTAACTCGGTGATTATGGTGCAGAAGCGGCTCGCATACATGACGGCCTTCAACAATGCGGAAGCAGGAGTGGAATACACGATTCAATGGCTCGCGGACCGCGCGCAAGTCCCAGTGAACGACGGCGCTTTTGTACCGACCGCCGCTACTCCAAGCGATACTGCCACCTTCAACGGCGGTAACACAACCGTCGATCCTAACTACTCCAACGTGGCAATGCCAACTGGCTCGTTTAGCATACGCGTATTGCCAAGCGCAAACAACCCTAGTTCAGCGGGAAGCGTCACAGTCAACAAAGCGTACTACATGATCGAGTCCATTGGGTACAGTGGCACGATAGGCGCAACCAATACTGTAAGAACAATCGTCCACGCCTACGTTTGGCAGCAGCCAGTCTCGAAATACGCGTACCTCATCGACTCCGAGCAGTCAGGCAACTGGTGGGTCGGGGGCTTGAGTCAGGCCGACGGTCCCGTACACACGAACAATACGAACGGTAACAAAACAAATATCCTCTGGTTCCCTGGGACTACAAATCAACAGAGCTACCTCTGGATGGATACCGACGCATTCGAGGACACGGCGGCAAGCGCGAACTGGGCAAAGAACAACACGGGCACGAGCGGTGCCCCGCAAACAGCGGCGGACTGGACGTCCATCGTCGCATACGGATCCAGCGGCGTGAAATTCAATTCGCCCGCCGTCGCCATGCCCACTACCGGAACGCTGCAAAAGGGAAAAGCACTCGGCAGCGCCACCGCGATCACAACCACAGGCGTGCAAATACCCTCTTCAGGTGGCACGGCGAGCGCTGGTATCTACGTTAAAGGGGACGTCAAGAACATGACGCTTAGCGTCTCCAACAATGTTAACCAGATCATCACTATTGTACAGACAGACTCTTCAGGTAATCCGCTTACCACAGTAGTCACCATGACCGCCCCAACGACAAAGTTTGCTAACAGCGGTTCCACAACCGTCGCCGTAACCAGCGGCACCACGACCACCACGACTCGCTACACTGGCGTCCCGCCCAGCGGCGTTGTCTACGTTGATGGCACCATTGGCGGCAATGGCAACGGCACACCGGGAACAGGGTTGTCAGGGACAATTGCAGACAATGTTACCGACGGAAGCGGCAACCTGATCTACCCGAGTTCGCTGACGGTAGCCACTGACCCAGCGACAACGGGCAAGGACGTGTTCATCAAAGACGACATTGTGTACAACACGGCTCGTGCGCGTGATCCAAGCACGCACCAGTTTCTCCCCGAGACCGACACGTTCAAGCAAAAGGCCGGTATCTTCGGGCTCGTCGCCCACAATATTTGGCTGCAAAAATACAATGCGGCAGGCGTGCTCAACCAGGATCTCGAAGTCGATGGCGCAACTCTTGCCACTGGGACAATGGATGCGTACAACTACCGCGACACAGCAATCCTGGGCAATTTCTGGGGCATGGGATCATACACGGCGGGGTTAGGCGGGTACTTCGGCGTATTTAACGGGGCAAACACCCTCACCGCCGGATACAACGAGCATCACAACTACGACTCCCGCTTCATGTCGAACGGCCCTCCGGGATTTCCGTCGACACCTAGCTGGAAGGTGCTGTCCTGGGAAGTTGTCGCCAACAAGATCTCGTAGCCACACTCGTCGACGGCCCCGCTGGAATGCCGCTAGACCCCGTACAGGTCGAAAACGGCATCGACAGCGGGGCCGTATTCTTCGCCGAAGTGCCGCAGGTGAACGAGTAGCGGGTACAACTGCAGCAGCGGTCGGCGGTCAATGTAGCCAGGGTCAAGCGGCATCGCCTCTTCGTACATCTGCCGAAAGCGTGGCGGAAAGCCGCCGAACAGTTCCACGAACGCCATCTCCACTTCCCGGTCAGCATAGTGGATCGCCGGATCGATCAGTACCGGAGTCTCTCCCGCGCTCATGAAGTTCCCCGACCACAAGTCGCCGTGTATCAACACAGCCTGCGTGTTTGCGTGCGCCAGCAGCGAATCGCAACGCTGCATCAATGCGCCGAGACGCAACGCTCTCGCCCGCGACAGCCACCCTGCCCGCTCGCCGAGGCGCAGGAGCGTACCGAGGCGCTGGTCACGATAAAACTCTGTCCACGTTGCTGCCTGGCTGTTGATCTGCTCAAGCGACCCGAGGTAGTTGTCGTAGTCGAGGCCGTACTGCCCGTCTGGAGCCGCGTTGCGCGCGTGAAGTTCGGCGAGCCCCTCAGCTAATCGGCGGCCAAACGCTGACCTGTCGCGAGGGGGATGGCCGTCAATCCACTCCAGCACGAGAAATCGCGAGGCGTTTGAGGCGGGAGGATCTGAAACGAGTAGCACTTCGGGAATAGAGAGCGACGACGCCCCGCGTAAGGCGGAAAGCCCGTTCGCTTCACATGTAAAGAGGCCGTGAGGTGCGCTGCTTTTCCACTTGACGAAGACCTTGCCGCTCGACGTGTCCACTTCAGCGGCGTCGTTCACCATGCCGCCAGATACGCCGCGCACAGAGCCTACATTGCCGAGTTTCTCGGCAATCGCATCCCGGATGCTGCCAGGCAACCCGCTCACAGCGAGTGCTCTCTGCGGATCTCCCTTAGGAGGCCCGCCGCAGCGGCGTTGACGATATCGAACACCTCGCCAAAGTTGCCAGTGTAGTAAGGGTCGGGTACCTCGGTGTAATCAAGGTGAGGGGCGAAGTCCAGAAATGGACGAAGAACAGCGCGGCCGCTTCCAACGCGTTTGACCGTTGCGAGATTGTCGTCGTCCATGGTGAGAATGTAGTCAAAGTCCGTGAAATCGCTGACACGGAACGTGCGTGCGGCGTGACGGTAGTCTATTGCATTCTTCTTCAGAATCTGCCGCGTGCCCTCATGGGGCTGATTGCCTACGTGCCAGCTTCCTGTCCCCGCAGAGTCAGTCGTTATGACACTAGACAGCCCCGCCTGAGCCACCAGATGCTGAAACACGCCTTCCGCCATTGGAGAACGACAAATGTTTCCCAGGCACACGAACAACACCTTAACCGGCTTCTTTTCCATGCCCGAATTATACCCGCGAGCCCACTTTCGCCACACGTAAAAACGGGGCCAGACCCCTCCCTGAGCCTGACCCCGTCCCACCGCGTTCTTTTGCGGCGAGATCTGCGTTAATACCTCATCCAGTAACGTTCCAACAAACAATCAATGAATTGACACATGCTACGCCTGGCTAGCGGTTCCAGCGCTTATCGCCATCGTTGCGGTCACCAGCATCTGCGCGGCGGTCACCGCTGTCTCGATTGCCTTCACCGTACTTGTAGCCATTGTTCGAGCGGTTATCGCGATTCCAGTCCGAGCTGTTGTCAGCACGCCGATCGTTGTCCCGATTCCAACTCGAGCTACTGTCCCGATTCCAATCGGAGCGGTGGTCACGATCATTGTCTGAGCGGCGATCATTCCTGTCCCAGCCGCGTCGATCATGGTTCCAGTCGCTCTGGTTTGAGCGGTCCTGCTCGTAGCGAGATGCACCGTAGATCGCCCCGGCCGCGCCGATGGCCGTCAGCGTCTTATCGTGGTTCAGTAATCCGATCCCCGCGATTACCGCAGCTGCAACGCCCAGGTTGCGCCACTGGTTTTTGGAGTCGTTGCTTGCGTGAGCCGAAACTGGTGTCAGAATCGCTGTGCCCATGATCGCTGCGGCCGCCAAAACACTCGTCAATTTTGTCATTCTTGCATTCATTACTTCTTCTCCGTTAATTGGTACCCGATTCCAAAGCCCGTTAATCTTAGCCGTGGACTATAGCGAAAATTGGGACAATCAGCTCGGTGCGCCTTTGCGTAAAGCTTATTTCCCAGCGGGGCATCGGCATCTACCGATGGAGCGCTTCCATTGTATAGGACGGAAGCGCGTGCGGGAATGTTCCAGGGCATGGATGCATTGCGGGGACGAGGATGACGAAGAAAATGCAAGCGGCCGGATGGTTATGCCAATCCGGCGCTGGGGTCGTAGTTATCGAAGATGGTAACGCCAGCCGATGTGCCGATCCGGTTAGCGCCCGCGTTAAGCAGCGTAATCGCCTGTTCGATGGTCTTGATTCCGCCCGACGCTTTCACGCCCATGGTGCTGGGTCCGATCGCACGGCGGATAAGGCGGATATCATCGGAGGTAGCGCCGCCTGCTCCCGTGCCGGTACTGGTTTTGATGAAGTCGGCACCGGAGTCCCGCACAATACGGCACGCTAGCTCTTTCTCTTGATCGTCAAGCATCCCGGTCTCGATGATTACCTTGAGCAGGACGCGTCGCGAGTCGTGTAGCCCCGAGGTTGCATTGATCGCATCTACGGCATCAGCAATCTCGCGCCCGACTGCATCATATTCGCCGGACTTAAAGCGAGAGATGTTCATGACCAGATCAAGCTCTTTCGCGCCGTTTGCGATAGCGTTCTTGATAGCGTGCACCTTCGCATTGCTCGTGTCTGCGCCGAACGGGAATGAGATTACTGTGCAAACCTTCACATCGGTTCCCTGCAAGGCATTGGCCGCAGCGGCAACCCAGCAAGGAAAGATACACACAGTCGCAAAGTGACGTGCCGCAGCATCAGAGCATGCTTTGAGTATCTCATCCCGTGTTGCTTGGGGACGAAGCACCGTGTGGTCGATCATCTTTCCGACTTGCTCTCTGCTGTACATGGTATTTCTTACGCTGGGAGCGTTCCAGCCTTCCATTCTCTGATCTGTGCGGTTACTTGGCCGCTCCAGTCAGCATTATCGGATACGCTCTTCAAAAAGTCAACTAGTTTGCTGCCAATTACGACACCTTCGCACATATCTCCCACTGTTCTAACATGCTCAGCGGTGGAAATGCCAAAGCCGACACACACGGGCAGTGTCGTTTTGGCGCGGATCGAGTCGATCAAGCCACGAAGTTCGGCAGGAACGTCGGTCTTCGCACCGGTAACACCGGTTCTCGAAACGCAGTAGACAAACCCGCTCGTCATCTGCGACGTGACTATATCGAGTCTCGAAGGCGTACTGGTTGGGGCAAGCAGGTAGATCGTCGAAATATCTCGGGC
This sequence comes from Capsulimonadaceae bacterium, assembly GCA_036504535.1. Classification (GTDB taxonomy): domain Bacteria; phylum Armatimonadota; class Armatimonadia; order Armatimonadales; family Capsulimonadaceae; genus JARLGU01. Next base: position 33,395 of record DASXUY010000035.1, on the reverse strand, counting down.
ATCCGCCTCCGCCTTCCAAGCGTCCGCTTCTTCGGGCGGCAGGTCGCTCAGGATCACGCCGTCTGCGCCGCACTCCGCCATCGCCACCGCGAACTTCGCCAGCCCCGTCCGCAAAACGGTGTTGTAGTATCCCATCAGCACGATGGGAACCTGCGATTCCGCGCGCACTCGGCGCACGACGTCGAAGATGAACGGCGGGTTCACACCAGCGTCGAGTGCCCGCTGCGTTGCCGCCTGGATGGTTGGTCCATCGGCCAGCGGGTCGGAGTACGGAATGCCTAGCTCGACAACGTCCGCTCCGCCGCGTACAAGAGCCAGCACGACCTCAGCGGTGCCCTCTACGGTGGGAAACGGGTCCCCGGCGGCAACGTACGTCACCAGCGCCTTCTCGCCTTTGGCGGCTAGATGGGCAAATGTGCGATCAATTCTATTAGCCATTATGTGGGTCAGCCTATCGAAACGTGAGAGGAATGGATGCGCGAACCACTCAACTGCCACAGGACGCGAAGCGATCTAAAAATCGCCGCGCGGCCCGGGAGCGCATCCTAAAACTTCAAATACGACGCCACACTGTCCACGTCCTTGTCGCCGCGTCCCGATAGGCTTACCAGAATGATCTGGTCCTTCGGTAGCGTCGGGGCGAACTTGCGGACATACGCAATCGCGTGCGACGACTCCAGCGCAGGGATAATTCCCTCAGTGCGGGCCGTCCACTGGAACGCATCCAGCGCCTCGGCATCGGTAATGCTCACATAGTCAGCGCGGCCGATGTCCTTCCAGAACGCGTGCTCGGGGCCTACACCAGGGTAGTCAAGGCCAGCACTGATGGAGTGCGTCGGGAGAACCTGACCATATTCGTCCTGCATTACATACGAGTGGGATCCGTGAAGCACTCCCTCGCTGCCGGCAGACAACGGCGCCGCATGCTTACCGGTCTCGATACCGCTGCCAGCCGCTTCCACACCGATCAGGTGGACGCTTGCATCGCGTACGAACGGGTAGAAGATGCCCATCGCATTCGAACCGCCACCGACGCACGCGACAATATGGTCAGGCAGCCTACCCTCGTCGGAGTTCATCTGCTCGCGCGCCTCGGTCCCAATCACCGCCTGAAAATCGCGCACCATGGTAGGGTACGGGTGCGGGCCAGCCACAGTGCCGATGATGTAGTGGGTGTTGCGCACATTGGTCACCCAGTCGCGCATCGCTTCGTTTAGCGCATCCTTGAGCGTCTTCGTTCCGCTCGTTACAGGGACCACCTGCGCCCCGAGGAGCTTCATTCGCACCACATTCAAATGCTGGCGCTCAGTATCCTCTTCGCCCATATAGACGACGCACTCGAAGCCAAAGCGCGCGCACGCCGTTGCCGTGGCGACACCGTGCTGCCCAGCGCCTGTCTCTGCGATGATGCGCGGCTTGTTCATGCGCTTGGCAAGCAGTATCTGGCCCAACGCGTTATTGATCTTGTGCGCGCCGGTGTGCGCCAAATCTTCGCGCTTCAGATAAATCTTCGCCCCGCCAAGCTCGGCCGTCATCTTCTCGGCGAAATAAAGCGGCGTTGGTCGGCCAACAAACCGGTCAGCGTAGTGGTTGAACTCGCGCCAAAACTCAGGATCGTTGCGAGCCTCGTCGTACGCCTTCTCAAGCTCGTCAAGCGCCGGAACCAACGTTTCCGGCACAAACCGGCCACCAAAGCGACCGCCAAACCGCCCCTGAGCGTCTGCCGTGTACAGGTCTTGAGCGCCTACGCCTTCAACCGCAACGACCTCATCCACTTGCACTGCCATGATTTCGTACACCTCTGCCCAATTGTAACCTTTTGGCAATCTCAAAGTCAACCGCGACACAAACGGCCACGCGACCCCCTGAATGATTCGGTATCGATGAAGGACAAAGCATGTGAAAGCAATAATCTATATTTTGATAATATTACAGGAGTTTACACTAACAAATGTTTAAACGGAATCAATATTCATTGTTTGCGATTGGCATCGCGGCCCTGCTCGCCCTTTTGATTGCCCTATCGACGCCTGGCGGGCGAACCTCTGCGGAGACAACCCTCTGGCCCGATATCAATAACGGAATGAACGGGGGATCTGCTGGGCACCCGCTTGCACAGGGTCATTTCATGGTGTCGCTTCATTTGCAGCACATCGATTTGTCCACGGCCCAATTAAAGGCGCTCTCGCTCGATCCATACGATATTCGAGGCAACGAGCTCACAAATCACGATATCACCCGACGCATTCTGGCGGCGGCTAAATCAGGCAAATGCCAGATCGTTGAAGATGTGACCTTGACGGGTCCAAACGCCATGTCGTGCAGCTTCAACTATCCCGGCGATCCGGACAACCCATTTGCCACCACGGACTACCACCCGAGCATCATCCGAAACCTCAACGTCCCCCAAACCACGATGACGCTTCCCAAGGGATTTGCGTGGACGTTCACTACAACCCCGCATCTGTTTGCGAACGGCACGTTCTACATCGGATCCTCGATAACGACTGCTGGTGGATCTGCTGGAGGTTGCAACGCGTGGGCAGCGGACGGCGAACCGATCCTCGCGGCGGATATCAGCGCAAGCCAGCTCATTCGCAAAGACGGACGCATCGTCGACTCCAAAACCACCGGCGCCCATCTAGTTATCGTAACGGTTCGCCGCACCAAATAGTCCGCCATCGCATGACGCGTCAATGAAAGCCATACTATGAAAGTAAACATCCATACAGCGCCGCTTATCCTGCTCGGTACCGCCCTCGTTGCTTCGTGCGCCCTATCAGGCTGCGCACACTCCAAGTCACCGTCCCCAAACGTTGCTAATCCTGCGCCCGGAACTAAGGCGACCTCGCAGCAGGACTCCGACTGGAGTCGGAACCGGGCGGCTGAGGCGAAAGTAACGTCCGCTGCAGCGGACGGAGCACCGATAGTGACAGCTGAGCCGCGCAATGGGCAAGTTGAGCTTACCTGGACCCCTGTGCCGTATGCCGACACGTATAATATCTACCGGTCGCTCCGTGCGGGTGATCACAGCAGTGAGCCCATAAAAAGAGGAATCGACACGCAGCCCCTACTGGACGAATCCCTTGCCAACGGCACGACGTACTACTACCAGGTAGCAGGCGTATCCAAGGGTAAAGAGCTAGCTCGCTCCGCAGAGGTGGCAATTTCGCCGCGTGACTTCTCAGCGCCACAATCCGACGTCAGCAGCAGTGATGCGATTGCCATAGCCAACGCTTTTAGCTCCAAAGCTGGTCTGGTGGCCACGGGCACACCTAACGCGATCTACCCCTACCAGGAGTTCAAAGGGAGTGTAGCCCGCATACCAGAGCACTACTATCTCCCACGCTGGAGTGTGCAATATCCGTCAGGGCTTTCCATTGAGGTTGCCGCACAGTCCCGCCAGGTCGTCGCGATGCGCGCGATGGGTTCCTACGGCGACAAAGCAGCAGGCACCGCCATCCCACAAACAAAAGCCATTGAACTGGCACATCAAATCGTGGAGGCAGCCAGCCTGAAGTCAGCCGTCAATAGCTCTCCAACGTGCCAGGAGATGCAGATCGCCTCTCCGCCCAAAGCGGACACGCATATGTGGATGATAAGGTACCCGAGAATAACCACAGACAATGTGCCGTTCCGCGACGACGATGTTTCTATCATGCTCATGGCCGAAACGGGCAAAATGAAAATCATGTCCGCCAATTTCCACACAGCCGAGCCGCCAATCACGAACCGCAACGTGACCACTAATCTGGCCCTCACGACCGCGAAACAGACGCTCGATTCCCTGAAGCTGACACCTGTAGGCGCAATCCCAGCCCCCACCGAAATGGTGGTGCAGCCAAATAGCTTCCCAGCACAGCGGACATCCATCGACGAAAAGCGCGGCGCTCCCCGATACGCATGGGTGTGCATGTTCCCGATCCAGCAAGGAAGAGTGGAAGTGTGGATCGACGTCGAAACCGGCAAGGTCATTGGGGGAGAAACGGCCTATCTGAAGTAGACGGATTCGAACCGCAAGACAAACCGACCGTCGATTAAAACGGAAAAGGCCAATTGCGGGTGTGCTTCATGAAAGTGGCAAGCGGCCAAGGGTCGGCAGTTTGACAGGCCGCAGCCTCGATTGGTGCGTCTCCGGCGCACACTTAGCCCCGCACTTGAGTTCGCCTGCGAACAAGGGGGTGTTCTGCGTCAGGCCGGGATCTTCAGTCCCGGCGAATGCGGCGCTTTGGTTGCCACTTTCGTGACTCGCGCCCGCCAATTGCACTCGCGCAGGAATCTCGCACGCGGGAGGCGAACAAGCCCCCAACATGCAAGCACTACTCATCACCATCGCCGCAGTGCTCCTGCTGCTCTACCTTGCAGGCAAAGTCGTCGGAGCGCTCTTCCACCTTATCGGCTGGCTAATGCACCTGATCCCGTGGCTGGTCCTGGCGCTCATAGTAGCCGTGGTGGTAATGCGGCTGGTGGGGAAGCGGCGCTAGGCTCCGCCCAAAAACTAAGCGGGGCAATGCGCAACAGTCAAGGTGTACCGTTCTGGTTCCCCTCGCCTTTCCAAGGAGAGGGGCTAGGGGTGAGGTAATTGCCTGACATCCTACCCCGCAACCATGATCGCGTCCAGCGACTTCGACGCCGCCGCGACCACGCCATCCTCGCCAATATCGCCCAGCGCATTGATAGCGCTCGCCATCGGCTCGCACGTGATTGGGCCGTCATAGCCCACCGACGTCAACGCCCCCATGAACGCCGCAATGTCGATCACGCCAGTGGCGCCCGGCATCGCACGCTCGCCAACCGTCTGCTCAGCGGTCGGGATCGGCAGCGCATCGTTGACGTGCACCGCGACAATCTTCGACGGGCACAGCCTCTCCAAATCCTTCGCAGTTTCGCCAGCGCAATGCCAGTGGAAGCTGTCTAGCAGCAGCCCTGCCTTCGACGAATCAAGGCGCGCAATCAAGTTGAGCGCCCCCGCCAGATTATGAATGAACTCGTGGTGATACGGCGCGCGCCGCGTCACCGGCGACACATACTCTAGCCCCAGCGCGATTCCGTGGTCGTCGAGCACGTTGGTCAATTGGTTGATTAGCCGCACATTGCTTTCCATCGCCTGCTCAAACGGCAGCGTCTCATGGAACGGCATCACCACGATTACCGCGCGTCGAAAGCCAAGCGCCTCCGCACGCAGCGCCACCAGCGGCAGTTCCGCGAGCGCGTCCGCCCACTGCGCATCAGGCACCGGAACCCGGATAGGCGAGAGCATCACGTAGCCCCCGCAGATACTCGCTGCCTCCATCGCTGCCGATGCTGCCGCAACATCCAGCGATGCATCCGCAAGCACGCCAGCGCCAGCATCGACACCGCCAAACCCGTGACGGCTCGCTAGGTCTATCGTGCGCAGTAGGCTCGGGTTAAGCGAAAGTAGGCCGGGTTCTAAACTCTTGTGCATAGTAAGCCTCACATCGTAACGCTACGTGTGCATTCCATAAACAAGGGAAAAAATCCTGCGTAGCCCGGATTTAGGGAGAGCACATTACCTCACCCCCTGCCCCTCTCCTACGATAAGTAGAGGGGAGTAAGATAGAGAAATGCGTTCGCTTGCAATTTTCAGGCTCCCTTCTCCTTATCGTAGGAGAAGGGTTGGGGATGAGGTAATTCTTCCCACCCGTTACCCCTCAGGGTCCACCGCCTGCCCCGCTGCCTTGAGCGCGCGCAGCAGGTTCTCGTGGGAGTCGCCGAGGCTGCGGATGAGGCGCTTCAGCTTGCGAAGGTCCTCCGCTGGCATGTGGTCGTACATGGGTGTGCAGATATAGGTCGTGCAGCCGAACGGGCGCAGGTCGTCGGGGAAAGTGCAGCGGCCGCGCAGTAGGAACTCGCACGGTGTTTCAACAGGCTCGTCATCGATCACATCCAACGGAACCGACGATGGCCCCAGGCGCTGTGCGGAGTGGTCGAGAGCCACATCGTACGGGTCTAGAGGCGCCAGGTGCTCGAAGCGGTGCCCTACCCCGGTCGCGAGTGCCACATCCAGCGGCGTGACGCGAGTGGGACGAATGCAGCAGGGTGTGGTGCACGTGGCGCAGTGCTGTGCGGTGAACGGGTCGTATACGGCCCGCACTTCGCGCATGACGCGACGATATTCGCGGAGCGGGTTGCCGCTAGCGCGGCCCTTTTTCATACGCGACCGCGCCACGCGGGCGACGCCAGCGAGATGTTCATCGTCTTGTACGCCAGCTTTGCCACGGTGAAGTCTGGAGCATGCTGACCGGCGATCGGCGCGAGTTCAACGATGTCGAACGCGATGATATTCGCCGTGGACGCTACAGCACGGATAATGTCCAGCCCGTCGTACCACAGCAGCCCGCCGGGTTCGGGAGTGCCGGTTGCGGGCACAATCGACGGATCGAAACCGTCGACATCAATGGTGAGGAACACGTTCTGCCCTCGCACGGCGTCCGCGACTGCGGACAGATACGACCTATCACTACGCATCTCGTCGGCATAGTAGGTCGTCACACGCGAGCCATTATCGGCTAGATATTCAGCCTCGGTGACGTCAAGCGACCGAATGCCAAACTGAATCAGCTTCCCGCCAAGCTCCAGAACGCGACGCATCGCGCAGGCATGGCTGAACCGCGTTCCTTCGTAGAGATCGCGCAGGTCAGCGTGGGCATCGATCTGGACCGTCACGAACGATCCGTGGACGCTCAGCAGTCCCTCGGCAACGCCAACGCTGGTCGTGTGCTCGCCGCCAAGGACGCACAGCAGCTTATCAGGATGAGCGATATCGGCGACGGCCTTCGCGATACCGTTAACGGCGGCTGGCGGAGACGAGAGGTTAAGGGAAATGGATGGAAAAGTGTGGACACCGTAATCGAGCGCCGGTTCCGACCGAAACTCGCGGTCGTACAGCTCAACCTGTGTCGAGGCCCGCAGGATTGCTGCAGGGCCGTTTTTAGCGCCGCCGCTGTAGGTGGTGGTCGCCTCGAAGGGGATTGGCAGCACGTGGACACGGCTGCGCTCGCGATCAGTGAACTCCGCCGGCAAACCAAGGAAGTTCGCCGGCGGCAGAAACTCGTAAGAGTGGTCGGGCATGCCTACCGTTGTCCTACCCAGCCAGCCATCTCACGGTCGATGCCCTGGCTCCAATGAATTCCGCGGTCCAACACGTTTTCTTCGACGGTTCTGAAGTCGCCCAGATACTCGAGGAGAACATCCTTGACCTGTTCCATGCTGAATTCCTTGCACGAGAACACATCGATAAACGCCTGCCCGAGCTCGGGATAGGTGTGAATCGCCGCATGTGATTCGTAAAGGAGGACCAGACTGGACCAACCGCGTCTTTCGGGTGTGCCAGATTCTTCGGCCGTCAGTGGCCCGGCAAGAATCCTCATCCCGATGCGGTTGACGAGGGTCACGAGGAGGTCGCCGATCTTGGGCCCATCGAGGGCTTCGCGGCGAGAGACTTCAGAAATGCGCAGCGTAAGATGCATGCCGTACGTCGTGTCAGAGTTGTTCATTGTTTTAAGCCGAGGCTAGCCAGCCCCACAGATATCTCCTGGCGCCTGGCGAAGCCAGCGCCGCTCAAATATAGAAAGTTGACGATGTGTGTTTGTTTTAGTTTCCAAGAACATAATGAAAAATCAACGGCGCCACAATAGTAGCGTCGGATTCGATGACGTAACTGGGTGTGCCCGGTGAGAGCTTTCCCCATGTTATTTTCTCGTTCGGCACGGCGCCACTGTAGGAACCGTACGAGGTGGTGCTGTCGCTGATTTGCGCGAAATAACCCCATAGGCGACAGTCTTCTAGGAGGTCCTGGCGGAGCATCGGAACAACACAGATCGGGAAGTCGCCAGCAATGCCGCCGCCGATCTGGAAGAAGCCGAGGGACGCGTCTTTGGTGACGTCCTTGTACCACTGCGCGAGGAACGCCATCAGGTCAACGCCGCCCTTGACGACGCTTGATCGGCTGATATCCTTGCGGATCACGTGGCTGGTAAATATATTGCCCAGCGTGGAGTCTTCCCAGCCTGGGACGAATATTGGCAGGCCCTTATCACGAGCGGCGATCAACCACGAATCACGCGGGTCGATCTCGTAGCTGCCCGCGATCTTGCCGCTGTCGAGAAGCTGGTACATGAATTCGTACGGGAAGTAGCTGCGACCTTCGACATCGGCCTTCTTCCACAAGTCGAGCACATGGTCCTCAATAGCGCGAATGGCCTGGTCTTCGGGGATGCATGTGTCCGTCACGCGGTTAGCGCCGCGATCATGCAACGCCTGCTCTTCGTCGGCGCTCAATGTGCGGTAGCCCGGGATACGTTCGTAGTGGGAGTGGGCGACGAGGTTAAAGATATCCTCTTCAAGGTTCGCGCCAGTGCAGCAGATGCCGTGCACTTTGTCTTGCCGAATAAGCTCGGCAACCGAAATGCCAAGTTCCGCCGTGCTCATGGCTCCTGCGAGCGTAAGAAACATTTTGCCACCCTTCTCAAGGTGGCTAATCCACGCCTGTGCGGCGTCTACGCACACAGCGGCGTTAAAATGCCGATAGTGGCGGTCCATGAACGAGCGGATGTTGGTCAATTCTCTCCTCTGATCGATCAGCAGACGTGCGAACGCCTCCCGATCTGCACTTCACAAATTCGTCTATCGAGTATACCTTGACTTTGCCGATAGCGCAAAATAGTAGAGATCGAGATTGAGAAACTTTTTTGCAGTGCGCGGCCCTGCAACTTCTTGGCACGGTCGTGTGTCTTTATGAAAGTAGATTTCTTAGTTGCAACGATTGGAGGATGCGGAGTGAGAAGATCGTCAAAACAGGTTGCGATCACATTGCTTGGTGGAGTGGCGGCGACAATTGCCCTTTCGGGCTGCGGAAGCGAATCGGCGCGCTGCATCGACCAGACAGGCAGAGTGCGCCCAGACTACGAATGCCGCAACGACCACGGGTACGGCAGCGCTTACAACGGCACAATCCACCGCTGGGTCTACGGCGGCGGGGGCGGTTCATCAGTTGGATCCTACGCCACCGGGTACTCGACTTCACCGCATTTTGGCTCGTCGGTGTCCACCCATTCGGGCACCGTCATACGAGGCGGCTTTGGCGGCTTTCACGGATCCGCGGGAGGTTAGCGGTATGGAGCGAATCACCCTCCAGCCTCGCCTGGATTGGCAGGACAAAGTCTCAAACCTCGGCCTCGTCTTCCATACAACAGATGGCGAGCCGTACTGGAACGAAAGCGCATTCTATCGTTTCTCGGCGGCCGAAATCGACGTGCTCGAAAAGGCCACGAACGACCTCCACGAGATGTGTCTCGCCGCCGTAGAACACGTCGTTGAGCGCAACCGCCTCGGCGAGCTGGGAATCCCCGAAGCCGCATGGCCTGCCTTTCGCCACTCCTGGGAGCACGACGACCACTCGGTGTATGGACGATTTGACCTGGCATATGACGGCATGCACGCGCCAAAGATGCTCGAATATAACGCCGACACGCCCACGGCGCTGGTGGAGGCGGCAGTCGCTCAGTGGTTTTGGCTTAAAGATCGCTTCCCGATGGCCGACCAGTTCAATTCTGTCTGGGAAGCGCTAATAGCAAGGTGGCGCAGCCTGCGCGAACAAGGCCGCATCACAGCCGACATCATCCATTTCGCCCACGAATCCCTCGCGGAAGACATCGCCACAGTGACCGCACTCCAGGACACGGCGCAGCAGGCTGGCTTTGCCACAAGCACTTTGCGAGTCGAAGAGATAGGCTGGGACACATCCGCGCACCGGTTCGTCGGTCTGAACGCCGAGCCTATCCGGGCCCTCTTCAAGCTGTATCCTTGGGAATGGATGCTCCAAGAGTCGTTCGCCCCTTACGCGCTCGAAGCGTACGAAACGCTGACCTGGATAGAACCACTATGGAAGCTCGCGCTATCGAGCAAAGGGATCCTCCCCATCCTATGGGAACTCAATCTCGGTCACCCGAATTTGCTTGAGTGCTATAGCAAGGGGCCGCACGGCATGGCTCACTACGCCGAAAAACCCCTCTTCTCGCGGGAAGGCAGCAATGTTACGCTGCGCATGCCCGACGGTATCACCCAAACTGACGGCATCTACGGCGACCAGAGCCGCATCTACCAGGCAATCGCGCCCATCGCTAAGTTCGGCGGCATCCATGCCGTCATCGGATCCTGGGTCATCGGCAACGAAGCGTGCGGCATTGGGATTCGTGAATCGGACACACCCATCACCGATGACCGGTCGCGGTTCGTCCCGCACATATTCGAATGATATGTGTTCTGGACACATGCAAGCACACAATGCACAGAGTTGTCCAGCGCATTTTGACCACGGTAAATCGTAACTACTAAGCCAGGGTCCGAAGGACCTTCGTGTCCTAATCCGCCAAGAACCCGGTGTTCGAGCACAAAAATTAAAAACTTCCTACTGCCGGAGGCGGGTCCCTTTGACTATTCTTATATGACTTCGCCGTCTACGGCGCGTCACTCTTCAGGACCCGTCGGAGGCTGCGAGGAGCCACTTAGTGTCAACTCACAACCGAGCCGCCTCGGCGAGACAGGGGTCCAGCGTCACGCTGGTTTTTTGATCGAACATGAAAACAAACCCGTAATGCCGCGGGGGCGGAATTTGCGCGGGCGTAGCGCCTGTAACTGCAAACCGCCACGCACTCCTCGATCTTATCGGTAGATGCTCGAGGAGGAGGCTAAGTAATCACGATATATCATATATTTTGTAACACTTCAACATCAAAAATGAGGGATTATTGTATCTACGGGAACTCCCTGAAGCAACCGACTATTAAGATGAGCAACTACCAGGACGCAGACCTATCTGCCTCTGTTTGCTACATCGGTACTTTAGCCACTGTTGCACGTTCACAGCGCTGTGAAGAGAGAGTTCTCGTCGACGATGAATACACTAGCCGATCGCGTTCCAGGACTTCACCATGACGATATCGCGATATCGCGTCCGCACCCACGGACTATAGGCTGGCAAGGAACAGTAGCCCTTGCCATGGGCGGCTGTAATCAAAGCCTGTTTCTCATAGGCGCCCTCTTCATCGGACAGGGGGCGATCCCCGGCCAAGGATCCGCTGCCGTCCCGCTGCTGATGGTTGGTTTGCTCTTATCATGGATGGCGACTCCGGGTTGGACCGAGCTGATTTTGATGTACCCTAACCGGGTAGGCGGCATCTCATCGTGCTGCGCGGAAGCGTTTCGCCCGATCAGTCCCGTGCTAGCAAACCTTACCGGCGTCTGTTACTGGTGGGGCTGGGTCCCGACATGCGGCATCGGCGCTCTACTTTCAGCGACCGCTATCCATCAGTGGTATCTGCCGTCAGTTCCAGTTCCGGCTCTGGCAACCACGCTTGTCCTTTGTTTCATGGGGCTGAACCTGATGGGGGTCCGCGCTGTCACTAATCTCACCATCCCAATTGCCACCGTATCCGCCGCGCTTGCCTTCCTGTCCGGCTTAATTCCCATCGTCACCGGTCACGTCGATTGGCACCAGGCAACAACGTTCAGCCTCACCGTGCCATTCAAAGGAATCTTTGGTCAGCTCACCAGCGCCATGGCGGGGCTCTACCTGATCGGCTTTGCTGCCCCCGCATTCGAAGCCGCCGCTTGCCACGTTGGCGAGACTGTTGACCCCGCGCGCAACGTCCCCAAGGCGATGTTCATTAGCGCGGCGATGGCGACGCTTTACTTTGCCGTCTTGCCCGTCGTATGGCTCGGCTCGATAGGGTTCGATGCGATTGCCGGTGACCTGCAAAATACGCTTGGCCCAACATTCGCCCCCGTCTTTGGTAGCGCTGCAAAAGCATGCGCTATCTGGTTCATGATGTTCAACATGTTCCACGGTACTATCCAGCCGCTCGCAGGGGCGTCGCGCACTCTTATGCAGCTCTCTGAGGACGGTTTGCTGCCCCGCGCACTTTCGCACAGGACACGCACGGATGCTCCGCTCTACGCCACCATCCTCACCGCAGTGATGGCTATCGCATTCCTCCTCGCCGGTGATCCCGTCTGGGTAATCGCCGCAGCAAACCTGTGCTACCTGATCGGCATCTGCCTCCCCAACGTCGCCGTTTGGCTGCTGCGTAAGGATGCACCCCATGCCACACGTCTCTGGCGGGCGCCCGCTGGCACAATCGAACTGGGGCTGGTCGCTGCCGCAGTTTGGGGCCTTTCTGCAGTACTGGGCTTCGAGCAGTACGGCCTCCCCACCGTGCTTGCTGGCCTGACAATGGCCTACTCGGGCTCGGCAATGTATGTATGGCGACGCTGGCGGGATAAGTCTCAACTCACCGTGAACGGCGTTACGCGCTCAATACATACGAAGCTCACTGGCGCGATGCTTCTCGTTCTTGCTCTCGATGGCGCTGGCTACCTTCTGGCGGTTGACCATGTCAACAAACACCAAGTCGAGTTGATCACAGGTCTCCAGGATATCTTTGTCGCGGTCGCGCTCCTTACAATTACAGTCGGCTTGGTCTTGCCCGGTATGATCGCACACGCCGCCGAAATGGTGGCACGTTCCGCCGACCGCCTCACAACCGGCACACTCAGTGATTTCAACAACGCAATGGAAGCACTGGCTGCCGGGAACATCGAAGCAGCGCACGTTGAAATCGATCTCGAACCGATAACCATACGCTCCGCCGATGAAATGGGGGCGATGGCGGTGAGCTTCAACACGATGCAGCGGCAAATTGCACGAGCAGCAACAGCACTCGACAATGCGCGAGATGGACTCAGCGATGCGAGAAGCGCGCTCACACTAAGCAACGAGCGCTACGAAATCGCCATGCTAGGGTCTAAGGACGGTCTTTGGGACTGGGACATTGTTCGCGACACCGTTTACCTGTCGCCGTCGTGGAAGGCGATGATTGGCTACGCAGACGACGAGTTATCGAGCCGATATGGAATTTGGTCCACCCTAATACATCCCGATGATCGAGGTTGGGTGATCGAATACCTTGACGACTACGTCGCCGGGCGACGCGACGTCTACGAAATCGAGTACCGCATACTCCACAAGAATGGATACTATCGATGGGTACTGGCGCGTGCGATGGCAATCCGTGACGAGAACGGCAGAGCTATCCGCATAGCAGGCTCGCACACCGACGTCACCGAACGCCTTGAACAGCAAAAAGAGCTAATGCGCGCCAAGGACGCCGCCGAAACCGCGAACCACGCCAAAAGCCAGTTCCTAGCCAACATGAGCCACGAGTTGCGAACTCCGATGAACTCCATTATTGGTTTCTCCGAGTTGCTGAGCAAAGAATCGTTCGGCGGGCTCAATCCACGACAATCGAAATATGTCGGCAACATCCTTACTAGCGGGCACCACCTTCTTGGCCTGATAAATAGCGTGCTTGACCTGTCAAAGGTCGAGGCGGGCCGGATGGACCTCAATGTCACACTGTTCAACCTCGATGCGGCGATTCGAGAAGCTATTGACGTTACAAAATCGCTTGCCGACAAGCGGCATATCAAGGTGATCCTGGGGTTCGCCGACGATGTGCCCCTCGTCTCTGCGGACCGGGTCAAGGTGCAGCAGGTTCTGTACAACCTGATTAGCAACGGGCTAAAGTTCTCGCCTGAGAACACAAGCATAGTGATCGGGGTAACGTGCGCGCCGGGCGAGCCTAAAGGCGAGACAATCTATATCACGGTCACGGACGAAGGCATAGGGATCGCGGAGGGAGACCTCGATAACGTGTTTGGCGAGTTCGTTCAAGTCGATTCGTCGTATTCACGTAAGGAACAGGGAACGGGCTTGGGTCTGGCGCTGTCGCGGCGCATTGTAGAGTTGCACGGCGGTCGCCTTTGGGCAACCAGTCCGGGCATAAGCTGCGGGAGCACCTTCCACGTAGAGATTCCTCGCGCCGTCGTCATGGGTTCAACGCGGCGCTCGGCAAAGGATGCGCCGCGGCCCGCAGCTATCACACTCATCCAGCATGACCGTGACATGGCCCATTTCGCAGCCCTCGGCCGCATCCTCGTTGTCGAAGACAACGACACCAACCAGGAGCTGGTCAAAACGATTCTAGAAGAGTGCGGACACACGGTGATTCAGGCCTACTCCGGCGAATTTGGAGTCGAGTTCGCCCGAACGATGTCACCCGATCTCATCTTGATGGACATGGCGCTTCCAGGGATGGACGGGCTCGAAGCAACAAGACTGATCAAACTTGACCAATCGACTCGATCCATTCCCATTATCGGTGTCAGCGCTCATGCCATGGCAGGTGACGAAGACCGCGCCCTGGCAGCAGGGTGCCAGGGCTACATTACGAAGCCAATCGACGTTGCCCACTTTACGGCCATGATCGCATCGCTCTTGACGCTGGACGAAGCAGCTTAGCCTGTCAACTGTTTTGACAATTTTGCATCTGCGGGAACCAGATGAAGCAACCGACTATTAAGTTGACGAAGAATGCCGATATCAAAGCTCTCGCCGCATTTTGAGCCAATACCGGCTACTCGCAATATTGCACGTTCACCACAATGTGAACAAAGAGAGCTCGCCGACGATGAATACTGCCCTTCCACATCTGGGTGGCGGCACCAAATCAAGCGTGGACACTATAGTTATCCAAAATCCACACCCTCGCACTTTGTGCTGGCAGGGAACAGCTGCGCTTGCGTCCGGCGGCTGCAACCAGAGCCTGTTCATGCTCGCGTGGATGATTGCTGGCCAGGGCTCGATCCCGGGCCAAGGCTCGGCGGCAATCCCCTTAATGGCAATCGGCATGGTCATCGCTTGGATGGCGGCTCCTGGGTGGACCGAGCTGGTCTTGATGTTTCCAAACCGCGTTGGAGGCATCGCATCGTGCTGCGCCGAAGCGTTCCGACCGATCAGCCCCGTGCTCGCAAACCTCACAGGCGTGTCGTATTGGTGGGGCTGGATTCCACCTTGCTGCATGGGCTCCCTGATGGCCGCGTCGATTATTCATCAGTGGTTCTTGCCTGCCTTCCCAATAGAGGGTCTTGCGATTGCGCTTATAGTCGGGCCCTTATTTATCAACCTACGCGGCATCAAGACTGCCTCTGTGGTTGCCATCCCGCTCGCACTAGGCTCCACCTTGCTTGCCTTCCTTGCCGTATTTTTACCGGTCGTCACGGGCCACATGGATTGGCGACACGCGACCAGCTTCCGCCTGGATACGCCTTTTCCGGGTTGGTTTGGGCAGGTGACAAGCGTTATGGCAGGACTATGCCTTGTCGGACTCGGCGCGCCAGCATTCGAAGCTGCAGCGTGCCACGTGGGCGAAACGATAGATTACAAGCGCAATATTCCTCGTGCCATGTTGGCTGCGGCTCTCCTTTCCGGTTTCTACTGGATTGCACTCCCATTTCTACTACGCGAAGCAATCGGCATCCAGGGGATGGCTGGCAATCTGATTGAAACTCTCGGCGCAACATATGCCCCGCTCGCAGCAACCGCCGCAAAGGCGTGTGTCCTGTGGCTGCTCATGCTCTGTTCGTTCCTTAGCGTGCTTCAACCCCTTGCAGGTGCATCTCGAACACTCATGCAGCTATCTGAAGACGGGTTGCTGCCACGTGCGTTGGCGTACCGCAACAAGAACGATGCGCCTCTGGTCGCAACAATCTTGACAGCCGCCGTGTCCATCCTGTTCCTGCTTGTCAAGAACCCGCTCTGGCTCATCGCCGCTACCAACTTCTGTTACCTGATCAGTATCTGCCTGCCTAGCGTTGCTGTCTGGCTGCTGCGGCGAGACGCACCCCATTTGGAGCGACCATGGCGTGCGCCGAAGGGCACCGTCGAGATGGGACTGGTCGCTGCATCAATCTGGATTCTGACCGTTGTCATGGGCTTCGAGCAGTTCGGACTTCCGACGGTAATTGCTGGTCTCACGATGGCCTATTCAGGAGCGGCCATGTACGCTTGGCGGCGATGGCGTGATCGAACCGCCTCCGGCGTCAAAGGCGTCGCCCGCTCCATACACGTAAAGCTGACGGGAGCCATGCTGGCTGTCCTTGCTCTCGATGGTGGCGGCTATATCCTTGCGGTTCACAGCGTCAACCGGGCTCATCCCGCGCTCATTGCGAGCCTTCAAGACATCTTCGTAGCGGTCGCCCTCCTAACAATCACGGTCGGCCTCGTCCTACCAGGCATGATCGCGCACGCGGCAGAGACTGTGGCAAGCGCCACGGACCGATTGACAACGGGCACGCTCACCGAGTTTAACGCCGCCATGGAAGCACTGGCATCCGGCAATATCGAAGCGGCGCACGTCGAGGTCAATGTCCACCCTATCGCAATCCAATCGGCCGACGAACTGGGCGCGATGGCTCTTAGCTTCAACACGATGCAGACCCAGATCGCCAGGGCAGCATCTTCGCTCGACCGGGCTCGCGACGGCCTCGGTGACGCTCGCAGCGCCCTCACCCTGAGCAATGAGCGCTATGAGATCGCGATGCTCGGCTCCAAAGACGGGCTCTGGGACTGGGACGTCGTCCGGGGCACGGTCTATCTATCGCCCTCATGGAAGGCGATGATCGGCTACGCCGACGACGAGCTGTCCAGTCGATACGGTCTCTGGTCAACTCTCCTCCATCCCGATGACTACGAATGGGTTATTGAGTATCTCGACGACTACGTTGTCGGGCGTCGCGACGTATACGAAATCGAATACCGCATACGCCACAAGGACGGAACCTACCGATGGGTCCTGGCTCGGGCAATGGCTATCCGCAATGCGGACGGAAACGCGATCCGAGTAGCGGGTTCGCATACTGACGTGACTGACCGCCTCGAACAACAAAAAGAGCTGATGCGCGCCAAGGATGCGGCCGAGTCTGCCAACCTTGCGAAGAGCCAGTTCCTCGCGAACATGAGCCACGAGTTGCGAACCCCAATGAACTCAATCATTGGGTTCTCGGAACTGCTAAGCAAAGAATCGTTTGGGCCGCTCAATCAGCGTCAAACCAAATATGTTAACAACATACTGACCAGTGGTCGGCATCTTCTGGGCCTCATCAACAGCGTGCTTGACCTTTCCAAAGTCGAAGCGGGTCGCATGGACCTGAACGTGTCGCTGTTCAATCTCGATGCCGCGATACGCGAAACGGTCGATGTCACCAGGGCGATCGCAGACAAGCGCAACATCAAGATAATAGTTGGCATCGCAGACGACGTCCCGCTTGTCTCTGCTGACAGAGTCAAAGTGCAGCAGGTTCTCTACAACCTGATCAGCAACGCGCTCAAGTTTTCGCCTGAAAGCACGTCGGTCGTTATTGGCGTCGGGTGCGGGCTTGGCGACGACAAAGCCGAGACCATCTATATCACTGTGACTGATGAAGGCATCGGCATTGCCGAAGAGGACATTGAAGCCGTCTTCGGCGAATTTGTGCAGGTAGACTCCTCGTATTCGCGTAAGGAACAAGGCACGGGCCTCGGCTTGGCACTTTCACGGCGTATCGTAGAACTGCATGGCGGTCGCCTCTGGGCCACCAGCCCGGGGACGAGTTGCGGAAGCACGTTCCATGTCGAACTGCCCCGAGCCGTGTCCACTGCTTCACTGCGTCGACCCGTTCACCATTCGCCTCGACCAGCGGCGGTAACTGTTGTTGAGCACGAGCGCGAGATGGCGCATTTCGCTACCCTTGGACGCATCCTCGTTGTCGAGGATAACGATACCAACCAGGAGCTTGTCAGAACAATCCTGGAGGAGTGCGGACACACGGTGATTCAGGCCTACTCCGGCGAATTTGGAGTCGAGTTCGCCCGTACGATGTCACCCGATCTCATTTTGATGGACATGGCGCTGCCAGGGATGGACGGCCTTGAAGCAACCAAGCTGATCAAGCTCGACCCGGCAACCCACTCCATACCCATCATTGGCCTTAGCGCCCACGCCATGGCTGGCGACGAAGACAGAGCCCGCGCGGCTGGGTGCCAGGGATATCTCACCAAACCAATCGACGTAGCCCACTTTACCTCGATGATAGCATCGTTGTTGACGCTTGAGGAGGCGGCATAACATGGACACAATAAGCAAAGCATCAAATAAGATACTCATCGTTGATGATGAACCACTGAATTGCGAACTACTTGAGAGCTACATTGAGCTGCTCGGGCATGAGTCTGTCGTCGCCTGCAACGGCGAAGAGGCGATGGAGATGCTCGACGCGTCCATCGACATCGTCCTGCTTGATGTCAATATGCCGGGTATGACTGGCTTCGATGTCGTCCGCAAGATCCGCACAAGCACCGAGTACTGGGACCTCCCTGTCATCATGGTGACCGCCCTCAACGCCAAGGAAGACCGGCTTCGCGCCGCGCAGGCGGGAGCCAACGACTTCATCGCCAAACCGGTCGATCAAGTCGAGCTGAATGTTCGTATGACGTCGCTCCTCGAGATGAAGCTTGCCCAAGATCAGGTGAAGCTCTATCAAGCGAACCTCGAAAAGATGGTAGAGACACGAACCGCCGAACTCAAAGCCGCCAATACCAAGCTTGAGGCGATGTCCACAACAGACCCGGTCACAGGCATGCCCAATCACCGCCTAATCAATCGCCTCATCGATGTCGAGGTTGATCGCAGCGACAAGTTCCACCGCGAGTTCTCAATCCTGTATATCGACCTCGACGATTTCCGCACCGTAAATAACGAACTCGGCCACGAACTTGGCGACAACGCAATCGCCGACTTTGCCCGCTTCGTTCGGGCCGAGGTGCGTACCATGGACACGGTGGGCCGCTGGGGCGGTGACGAGATCTACGTCATCCTCCCAGAAGTTGGCCGACAGGCTGCGTTCGAGACCGCAGAGCGCATGCGTAGCCACGCCACTCGGCACCTATTCGATATGGGAGGCGCTACGACCCACCTGACGTGCTCCGTCGGAGTTGCGACATACCCCCACGATGGTATCGCACGCTCGCATATGGTCGAAAGCGCTGAGCGCGCCCTTTGCGCGGCCAAGCAACTCGGACGTAACCAGGTCCGCGCCGCCAACGATCCGCTGATCCCTTCTGCAAACAGCGAAGTCACAGGCTGCAACGTCGCCGCTGATGTCGAAGCGCTGGCACTTCTAGTCGACGCCCGAGACTGCTACACGGGACGCCACACCGACAATGTCGCGGAGCTCTCCCGCGCCATTGGTCGAGCCATGGGAATAGCCGACGCCGACATCGAGCTTATCGGGATGGTCGGCCAGCTTCACGATATCGGCAAGGTCGCCATCCCCGATTCCGTGCTCCGCAAGCCTGGTCCGCTCACCGAAGAAGAGTGGGACCTGATGCGCACGCACCCAGTGGTAGGTGCCGATGTCGCGTCGCGCATGGCCACACTCCGCGTCATCTCAGGCGCCATCCGCAGCCACCACGAGCGGTGGGACGGCAACGGGTACCCCGACGGCCTCAAGGGAACCGAGATCCCCATCGCCGCACGCATCGTCACTGTTGCCGACTCGTTCAGCGCCATTACGACCGACCGCCCCTATCGCCGCGCAAAAAGCTTCGATTGGGCGCTCGATGAACTCAAAAGCTGCGCTGGCGCTCAATTCGACCCCGATGTCGTCGCCGCCCTTGAACTCGTCCTCTCCATGCGAGAAATCGCCGAAAGGCTGAAGGCGGCTTAGGCTCGCCTTAGCAGCGAGCCAGATTGCCATGGCGATCTGGCTCGACTTGAAGCAGACGAACATAGCCCCTCGTTGGTACGAAATCCACCGTTTCCGCAGGTAAACTAAGCCCACGCTGCCGAAGGCGACACTCCCTCGCGTGCCGGCTGGAGATGTTGCCGTGGCCGACCTCATACGGGTAGTACAGCCCTCCTATTACAGCCGCTTTCACTGTATCGGATCCACCTGCGAGGACACGTGTTGCTCGGGCATGACCGTCGATATTGACCCCGACACCCTCGCGCGCTTCAAAGCGTCGTCGCACCCGCTCTTTGCCACCATCAACGACCACATTACCGAGTTCGCAGTCGACGAATCGATGGTGGTCCATGCCGTGTTCAATCCCGTCGACGGCGCGTGCCCCTACCTTGACCCGCAGCGCCTCTGCTCCATTCATGCCGCCGTGGGCGAGGACGCGCTCGCGAAAACTTGCGCTGTCTATCCGCGCCTCATGACCCGCGTCGACGGCTACGAGTACCGCTCGCTCTACATGTCGTGCCCTGAAGCCGTGCGCCTCGCCCTGATGGACCGCGCGCCGATGACTTTCGAGCGTGTCGACACCGCCCCCCACCCGCGCGTTACCGAGTTCGCCACAATCGACACCGAAAGCGCCGATACCGACGGCAAGCCGTACGTGCATTTCGAGCCGATCAACCAGTTCGTCATCGCGACGCTTCAAGACCGCCGGTACGCCGTGTGGGAACGCGTCGTGATCGTCGGCCTGTTCTGCGAACGCCTCCAAGCTCTCGTCGACAGCGGCGACTCGGCCAGCCACTCGCTTGCCCTCATCGATACATTCGCCAGCGACATCGAGTCTGGCGCCTTACGCTCCGTCCTCGCCAGCGTCAGCGCTCAGCCGTCGCTACAGGTCGTGTTCGCGGTCCGCTCTATCGAAGAGCGCCTCGCCATGGAGTACACATCGCCGCGTTTCATCGAATGCTACCGCCGCTTCCTCGAAGGCATCGGCTTTGGCGAAAGCAGTGCGACGCCGGACCTTGTCCGGGCTTACGAAGGCGCAACGGCGGCGTACTCGGACAAGCTATTCGCAGACTACGGCCACGTGCTAGAGCATGTCCTGGTCAACTACGCGTTCCGGTCCCTGTTTCCCCTTGGCCCGCAGGCCAGTCTCCACCTCGTCCCCAAGACCATTTTCGCCGAGTATGTCACCCTTGTTATGCAGTACTCCATCCTGCGCACCCTCCTGGTCGGCATCATGGCACGCTTGGAGGGCGAACCCGGCGACAAGATGATCGTCCAGACCATCCAATCATTCTCGAAAACCATCGAGCAAAGCCCCGCATACCTGGCCCAAGTACGCGCGGGCCTCGAAAGCGCCGCCATGGCAACGATGCCGGTGATGGCCGCGCTGGCGCGATGACCTCACCCCCTAGCCCCCTCTCCTTGGAAAGACGAGGGGGAATTGGAAAGATTCACAGTCGGCTAGTTTAGGGTATTTGGCGCGTTTTGCGTCGCGCAACGCGATTCGTTACCCCCGCTCGTTTGGCTCGCTGCCCCCAAAGGATTAGGGGCTATGATGTTGCGCTCGGAAGCGAGGTCACCGACCACTGCCTGGCGGGCCGGGTGCTTGGTTATTTGTGAATATTTTGGCATTTTGGAATCGCAGTATTCATGAATATTATTGTAAGCGGCATTTCATTTGAGCGTGCCAGCAGGCGTTGACGATTGTGAATGTGCATTGGGGCGACCGCGTTGGGTTTTCATTCGCCTTACAATTATTGTGACCTAATTATAATAATTTGTCAACATAATTACGATCATACGATCTTTATTTATGTGAGCCGCGTCTCGGGGTATGATCTGATTGTAATCTTGCTGCGGGCTAGCAGCTAGAGAATAGTGAAGGGTCAACAATGCCAGCACACTCTCCTGAAGACTATTGGCTCCCGCGCGGATCCATCGAATACACGACCGAGAACGAGGCGTATATCAGTTTGCTTTGCGGTCACCTGTTTGCGATGATCCAGAAGCTGCGCAAGATCCCGGCGGATAGGTGGGACTGGACACCGGATCAGGCAGCGCCGACAGCCCGCATTCTCGCGTCGCACACCTGGCAATGGCTCGTCTGCGACCGCCAGCATATCGGCGAGCCCGACGTCTTCGCCCACGCCGACATTCCCCCGGTTCCGACCGATCCCGACGCCATGTGCGACCTGCTGCTCACCGAAACCGACAACTGGTACGATCTGCTGCTCGCCATGACACCTAATCAGTTCGATGCAACGCGCAAGCAGTTTGGCGAAACCGAGATGAATGTGCGCGCATTCGTCTGCCACATGATCCAGAACAGCATCTACAAACACGGCCAACTCGCCACCCTCTTCTTCGCCCTGGGCCTCGACGGCACCGAGCCGTACGACGCCCCGTTCCCGAACCCGATCTATGCGGAGATACGGGCTGCGCGGGAGGCGGGAACGGACGCTGCGGCGGGGTGAAGGGTGGTGACGTGGTTACCCCTGCTCGCACGGCTCGCTGTCCCCCAGGAGCGGGGACTATGATGTTGCGCTCGGAAGCGAGGTCACCGACCACGGCTTGGCGGGCGGGGTGCGTGACAGAATCAGGGAGCGGAGATGCGCGAATTGCGGCCGCTGAAGCGGTGCCTGGGAGGAGCGGATCGCCCGCGGGGCTAAGAATGGTAGCCGCGACATACCGCCGTCGGACCGTAGCGACAATTTCGAGCGCAATCGACACGCCAACAGCGCCTGCCGAAGATCGTCTTAGCCCACGGGGCGATCTGTTCGTCACAGGCACCGCTTCAGCGGATGCACGAGTAGATCACACACAGTGTGCACGCATGGCGTCCTGCTGGCGCGGCGAGAGAAAATGGATTTCTCTGGCGCGCGAGTCGGGGTATGATATTGCCATAGTTACGATGTGGTTTAAAGAAAATGGCAGAAAATGAACAGCCCCTTTGGCACCGCTCATCCCGAGTCGGTGCGACACCCGAAAAGTACCTTCACCGATCTCTCGCTCCCCGAACCAAAAGGCGTAGCGGAGCCCAAAGCCTTGCGGATCGGATATCCGACGTTATCGGACCGCCTGACCTCGGTCGCGGTGGCACATCCACGTGGTCCGAAGTCGAGGCTGCGTGTGATGTCCCATGAGCGGAGCTCGAGTCAATTCGACGATGCACCAGGCCCAGAGATAACCTCACATGGACACAACCCCAAACGCGAACTATCGTAAAGTTGTAATAGCGCGGATTGCCGCTACGTTGAAACCACTCGGGTTTCGTCGAAAGGCGATGACCTTTACGAGGGCGCAAGGCGACGTTCTACAATTCGTCAATGTGCAAGCCAGCACATCGTCCACAGCTGACATCCTCAAGCTAACGGTCAATCTCGCCGTGTACTCCGAAGAGGTCAATCAGATCCTGAACCCGGGCGATGATATCGGCTGCGGAGGATGGCTCGATAACCATTGGAGGGACCGCATCGGCTCATTGACAGATGATCGTCAGGATGTCTGGTGGACAATCACCAATACCACCGAAGCAGAGAATAGCGGGAATGAGATCGCCGCCCTTCTCGTCAAATCGGGAATGGATGTCCTGGCCCTGCACTCGTCGACGCTGGATCTAGTACCCCGAATCCCCATTCGACCGGGTGGATATAACGAACGAGTCGTGGAAGCGTGGCTGGCGAAACAGGACGGAAGGGACATATCCCCATAGGCGACTCCTCCAATCAGGCCGTTCTATCCTTCATCTTTGTTAACTCTTGCTGAATTTTCGCTATGGGCATTTCTAGGAATCCAAACGTGTCATACAGCGGCGTTAGCAGTTGAGAGACATATTTGGCTATGTTAGTCTCTATATGGTTCGCATTTACTTGCAGAAGCCTTGACTGTACACGATCAACATCGGATTTTACGCTTCTTGAATACCACTCGAGCGTGTCCGCCCAATTGCTAAGTCTACGGCCAAGTAAACCTCTATAGGTAACCTGGGCGTGGATATTGGCATCTGGCAATCCGAATGCATTTGCCATTGATTGTGCATGTAGCAAGCACTCGCCAACCCGCCAAATGGGCAATATAGGCTCGAGAGTAGTCCCCGGCTGCCGCCCCTGGCGATTGTCGTCATCTTCATAGCCCCGAAGTAGAAAAAATTTGCCGTCTGGATAAGCGGTCCAGAAGTCAGAATTGGACGGATTTTGATCTGATCCACGTCCAAGCCAACATTCGATGTGGCCATCGTTAGCAGTAGGGGCAAGTTCGTCGCGATTGTGAAAAACTATCCACACTGGCCACCCCGTGTATTTTGGAGCGCTGTCTAGCATGGCCCTTAACCCTGCAAGTGACACATCACCCTCAAGTCCAATTATCTCGTAAGTGAAGTACCAAGTTCCATAATCGTACCGTTTGCGCTTCTCGGCAGCGGGCAGTTCTGCTTTCAAACGGTCAAATCGCTCGAGGCTTGCTTCGATCCACTTGGTACTCCGAACATCGGATGAATTATTCGAAGATTGAGGAAACGATGTCGCCCCCGCCATCACCGATTGGAATAGCGCAAGGATGCGCGACTGATCGGCCACAGTGCACCGCCTTATTAGCGATTCCCATTCCTGTCCCGTTTGAATCTGTTCACTTTTCGGGCCAGGGCGTCGAATATAGTAAGTATTCATCTTGACATGTTTGCATGCTGGCCCATCAATCTTTGAGCGAATTGGTGTTGTATGCCCCCCAGGAACAATTATCACTGGAAACGCATGACCAGTGTCATTGAGCACAACATGATGAACACTACAGTGAACGGCTGGCTCTGCGTATCGCGATATTATCGCGTTTACCGCATCTTGATTGTACGCCTCCAGGTTAGCCGGTCCACTTCCAGCCGCAGCCTTCCATTGGCCGTCGACCTCTTCAAAACCGATAAGAATGTAACCTCCCCCATGATTAGACAATGCTAGAATTGCCTGCGCAATCGCTGCCTGTCCTTCTCGCCCGACATCAGATTTGGAAATATCTATCCATCCCTTAAGCTCAACGTCCAATTCTTCTCTTGGGTAAGCCACAAGCGCCGCCAGCCGTACGCGCGATTCGCTCGATTGCTCCATGTGCAAAATGCCTCCTAAGCAATTATCGCTGGCGTCACCACAACCTATCCGTAGGCGCCACCGAAACACAATCAATACAGACAATTAGCGGCGTAAATTAATAATAGGCAAAGCCGCCAACACCACATTATTGTAAGTATACTATACGCTATCGAGTCAAAATCAATTTTAGGGACCGCAGGTCCAATTATGCTCACCGTGCAAATCGAGATCGTGCTACACTCCTTCATTCTATCACGAGAGTTGTCTCCCGAGGCCAGATTATTAGTTCGTAACTAATTGCTATTTTGTCATACCCGTGGTACAATATATACAAGGGCTCAGAGTGGCCCACACCCGTTCGCAATGCACCTTGACAATAAACGTACCACCATCGCGCCTGCCGCACTACCCGCGCAGCAGCGCTCTCGCACGAATCAGCTACCATCCTGAGTGCCCGGACATTCTTATGTCCAACATTCCTACGTCCGGTACTTTCGAGCACTTTGGTGCCGTAGGTTTATAGAATACTCATTATCGATCCGTACAATCTACGATGAGGGAAAACCCAATCCATAGCCTGCCAACGTCCTATGGGTCGGAGACCCTATCATCAATCACTAGCCATGTACTTCAGTGCGTGGTGGCTTCGGTGATAGGCAAAAGTACGGTTTAGTTTGGATTTTTTATCAACCTACCGACGCTCGTCCCGCATCTTATTAACGCCGCTTCCCGGTGCCGGCGCAACGTTTGCCAGCTTACAATATTGCGCGTTTTGCGCTGACGTTGCAAAGATGTCGCGCCGTAGTTTCGACCATTATCGGCCATTTAAGGAACATTTGTTCCTGTATTGAACGTTGCGCAATAAAATGAATCGCGTTGCGCATTTTTGCAGCGCAAGATTACCGCACTGCTCAGCGCGAGCCATTGGTCTGAATTAGCCCGCGCACCCCACCCGACCCCATCGCCGGGTATCATTAACCCATGCAACATGTTCTAGTTATTGACAACTACGACTCGTTCACGTACAACCTCGTCCAGTACCTCGGGGAACTGGGGGCTGACGTCGAGATCGTGCGTAACGATGAGATCACGCTGGCGGAGATTGCGGCGAAGGCGCCGGATAAGATCGTCATCTCGCCGGGGCCATGCACTCCCACCGAAGCAGGCATCTCGGTAGATGTGATCCGCGAGTTTGGGCCCAAGATCCCCATCCTTGGCGTCTGCCTCGGCCACCAGGCTATCGGCGCGGCGCTGGGCGGCAAGGTGGTGCGTGCGGCGGAGCTGATGCACGGGAAAACGTCGGATATCACGCACACCGGCGAAGGCGTCTTCCACGAGCTGGCGTCGCCGATGACCGCGACCCGGTACCACTCGCTCATTATCGAGCGCGACACGCTTCCCGCCGAGCTCCGAGTGACCGCCGAGACCGTCGACGGCACCATCATGGCCGTCAAGCACGCGTCGTGGCCGCTGCAAGGGGTCCAGTTCCACCCGGAATCGGTGCTCACGACCGACGGCAAAGCGCTGCTGAAGAACTTCCTCGACGGGG
This sequence comes from Capsulimonadaceae bacterium, assembly GCA_036504535.1. Lineage (GTDB taxonomy): Bacteria > Armatimonadota > Armatimonadia > Armatimonadales > Capsulimonadaceae > JARLGU01. Next base: position 7,127 of record DASXUY010000035.1, on the reverse strand, counting down.
CATAGTCGGTCGAGCGAGGCAGTAAGGGGAGACGCCGATGCTGAGAGCGTTTCTGTGGAGCCAGTCGGAGGCGACGCTCGCGGCGCTGCGCGACATTCTGGAGGAGGGTCAGCTGTTCGACGTGACCAGCGGTCCCGACGCCGCAGCGGCCCTTGAATCCGAAGCGGTGGCCGATGAATACGACCTGTACGTGGTCCACGAAACGCCGCGCGGTCTCACCCAGATCGCGTGGGCGAATGTCGTCCACGCAATCGCTACCGGCGCGGGCGCACTGCTCGTCGACTGCGCCGAACCGCTGAGCGTGCTCACGACGTCATCGACGCGGGCCGCTGAACCGGTCGCACCGACCGTCACCTCGGCCACGGTTCACTTTGTCGCCCACCACCCCATCACCCGAGGCTTGCGCGACTTCACGGTCAACTCGTCCGCCGCCCACACCGAGCCCACCGCCGACGAATCCGTACTCGCGACGCTGCAACCGGGCGACGTCCCCGCCCTCCTCGTCAGCCGCCACGCTCGCGGACATGTCGCTCGCGTCGCGATTGGCGTGGGCGGTGGCGCGCTACGATCCAACGACCCGGCGCGCCGCCTCATCCACCGCTGCGCCGAGTGGGCGTGCAGCGGTAACGTCATCGACTTCTGAGCGCCTCGCCGACAACCAGCCAACGGGATTCAGACCCTTGGACGTTGCCAACCACAGCCGCGCAGAGGCATAGGGTCCAGCGGCACGCTCGTGCCTTACCGGCATGAGGGGCCAGCGGAGCTATCTTCGCCCTCAGTACCCTACTTGAGCTCAGGTATGTCGAACTCCACCGCGCGAGTGTGCTCCTGCGAGATTTTGAGCGTCTTCGGGACCACATCGCTGGCCATTTTATAGAGGTACCGGAACGTTGTCTCCTGGGCCGGCGACATGTCGGCTGAGTACGACGTTGTACGCGTCGCCGTGAACACATCGGTCGAGCTGCAAATCTCGCCGCCGTCCACATCCATCAATGTGTTTGCCAGCGTATCCCAGCGGAAGTACTCCTTCGACGGGCTCATGTTCTTCAGGACGAACTGCACCAGCACAAACTTTTCGCCATCGCGGTCGTACTCGCCCAGTTTGGCGCCAGTGAAAAGGCTCGCTTTGACAAACTTGAACTGGAACCTGCCGATAGCGTACGGCGTGTCCGGCAATCCCTTGATCTTCGCCAACGCCGTCGCGCCGCTTTTGTCCGCCGGATCGGCATACGTTGCGGGGAGCGGTTTCACCTTGCCGCGCAAGTCGTACCGCAGGACGCGCTCGTCACTGCCCTTGATGATCAGCTTGGGCATTTCGGATGCCGCCGGGACGATAATCGCGGCGAACACATCCTTCTTCTGAGCTGGCTTCATCGACATCGAAACAGCTGTGGTCTCGCCCTCGGCGCCGAGGTCAATGAGGCCGTCATGGTTCTCATCGTGCGGGTCGACCACCGTGTATCCGTAGTTGTCCCATCGAACGTATTTATCGTTCGGTTGCGGGTTGTGATACGTCATATGTAGCACCAGGAACTTCTCGTCGGAACTCACCGTGTGCAGCACGTCGCCAATCAGGATCGGATCCACGGAATACGATGCGCTCCTGATCGTTATATTCATCGGATCGGTCTTGCCGAGCGTGTACGTAATGCCAAACTGCGCGTTCTCGCCGCTCAACTGTGTCGTGCCAATGGTAGTGTGAACGGGTGCTTTTGCTTTTGGCGGTGTCTTTGCCTTGGGCTTCGCTGGCGCGGAAAATGCGCTTGCGCTGGTCAACAATGCGAGGGAGCATGCAACTACCGTTGTCTTGTATAGGGATTTCATAGGAGTCCTTCTGGAGTTGGCCCTCCAATGACGGAGGGCTTAAGTGGAACAGTTAACTTTGAGCAGTCGCACCGGTCGCTAAAGCGGCTGGATGACGGTGCCGATATCGAAGACGACGAGTCGGCCTTCCGCGACCGTGAGAGTCAGCGTTTTCGGAGTCGTGTCGTTCGGGACTTTGAAGAGGTAACGCACAACAACCTCTTGACCAGGCTCGATGGGCGCTGAGAACGAACGATCTCGGTCAGCGAAGAGTGCGTCCATTGCGCGCCCGATTTCGATCTTGGCGGTGTCGACCAGCTTAGGGCGCAGAGTGTCCCAGCGGAACGATTGATTGCGCGTGTCGCCGTTCTTGATGGTCACTTCTACCGTGCACAGCCGACTGGTCTTATCCACGCCGACTGTTCCGATACGCTTCTCGGCAACATACTGCGCCTTGTTCACCTTCGCCAGGAAGGCTCCAACGGGCACCGATGACCCGCTCGGCGCTGCGATGGTTGCGAGCGCCGTCGCACCGGTCTTGTCCGCAGGGTCGGCGTACACGGCGGCGAGACCCTTCACTTTGCCGCGCAAGTCATAGCGAAGCACGAGACCGTCGCTGGCCTGAAGAATCAGCTTCGGCATTTCGCCTTCGGCAGGCACGAGGAGGGCGCCGTAGACATCCATCTTCTGCGCTGGCTTCATCTGGAGCTGAACGACAGATTTGTCGGACTCGGCGCCGAGGTCAACGAGCCCCAAATGGTTCTGATCGGCAGCATCCACAACGGTATAACGGTAGGTGTCCCAGCGAACGGATTGGTCAGCGTGGATCGGATTGTGGTACGTCATATGCAGAATGAGTAGCTTATGCGCCGCATCCGCGATGAAAAGGCGCTTGCCGATGAGCAGGGGCTCCACTGAATACTCCGCGCTTCGTAGCGTGATGTTCATCGGCCGCAGTTTGCCGAGCGTATATGTGACGCCAAACTGCGCATTCTCGCCCGACAGTTGGGTCGTGCCGATAGTAGCGTGGTTGGTCCCGACGCTCGATGCCGTGGGCACCTTGGTTTTAGGCTTTGGCGGCGCAGAATGGCTTTGCGGAGAGGCAAAACATAGTACAACGATTGCAAAAACGGACGTCTTTATCCAGTTTTTCATTTATGTCCTCGTTTTTTTGAATACGTTACGTTATCATGATAGTGAAACTTGAACCGATTGTCAACTGTGCCCGCTTGCTTGGATGACCGTAGTTTCGATAAATGCAGGCGCGCATACGCGAAGCGATTGGCTCAAGTTCGAACCGGGCCGTGTTCGGTGAGACGAGGTGGCGGCGTCACGCGGGCGCAACACGTGCGGGTATACTATAGGGCCTTGGAAAACACACCGCTGGAAAACCTAAAGATTGCGCTTATCGGACACACCACCGATGAGATCAAAGCGCTTGTCGTCGAGAAGACAGGAGCGCCTGCCTACCGTGGCGCTCAGATCGCCGAATGGCTTTACCGACGTATCCTCCCCGAACAGGGCGGCGGTGCGCTCGCGACATTCGCGGCGATGACGGAACTTCCGCTCGCGCTGCGCGCCCAGCTGGCCGATCACTTTACGATCAACCCGATTACCGAGTCCAATGCTCAAAGCGACTCGCGCGACGGCACCGTCAAGGTCGTCACAGCGCTGCACGACGGGCCACACGTCGAAGCCGTGCTGATGCCCGATACCAACCGCGTCTCCACCTGCCTCTCGTGCCAGGCTGGCTGCCCGATGGCGTGCGTCTTTTGCGCGACGGGCACCCAGGGGTTGGGCCGCAACCTCACAGCCGGGGAAATCGTCGGCCAGTTTCTCGCGCTGCAGGCACGGTCGCCGCGCCGAATAACGCATACCGTTTACATGGGTATGGGCGAGCCGATGCTGAACTACGACAACGTGCTGAAGTCAATCCGTATCCTGACCGGCGAGATCGGCCTGTCGATGCGTCACATCACGCTCTCTACAGTCGGCATCCTTCCCGGTATCGAGCGCCTCGCAGCCGAAAAGCTGCAGTTGACGCTTGCGGTATCGCTGCACGCGCCGAACGACGAATTGCGCGCCCGAATTGTGCCCGTTCACCGCACATACACGATCAAGCGCCTGCTCGATACGTGCAAAGCGTACTTCGAGACGACTGGTCGCCGGGTAACATTTGAGTACATTTTGCTGAGCGGAGTGAACGACAACCCGAAAGAGGCCAAAGAGCTCGCAGCGCTTCTCACGGGCTTGCCGTGCGCTGTCAACTTGATCCCGTACAACCCGACCACGGTCACGGAGTCGTTCGACCGCCCCGAGCCCAACCGGGTCAAGGATTTCCGTATCATCCTTGAGTCGAAGGGCATCACCGTAACGCAACGAAAAGAACGTGGCCAGGAGATCGCCGCCGCTTGCGGTCAGCTGGTCACCGAAAAATACAAGCCATCCGCAATGGCAAAAACCTTAGCCGTCGTACCATAGCCAAGAGATCAGCGCCGTATAAAATGGCGGAGATCCAGCAACAGTGCTGGTGGCTGGCTTGGAGATTTGAGAACCGTAATGACAGAAGATATCACAGAAACACGGGACCTGCGCCCGAATAAACCACTGGTCGCCATTGTCGGCCGCCCCAACGTCGGCAAGTCGACGCTCTTCAACCGCCTTGTCGGACGACGCATCGCTATTGTAGAGGACACGCCCGGTATCACCCGCGACCGGCTTTACGCTGACGGCGAGTGGAACGGACGCGAATACACGCTGATCGACACCGGCGGTATCGAGATGGGCGAAACGAACCCGCTTCTGGCGCAGATTCGCAATCAGGCCGAGATCGCCATGTCCGAGTCGGATGTGATCGTCTTTGTCGTCGACGGCAAAGAAGGCATCACCGCCGCCGATCAGGAACTCGCCGACGAGCTTCGCCGCTCGAAGCAGCCCATCGTGGTCGTCGTTAACAAGACCGACAACCAGGACCTGGAAAACAAGAACGTTCCCGACTTCTATGCGCTCGGCTTCAGTGAAGTTCACCCTATCGCCGCGCTAGGCGGACGTAGCGTCGCTGACGCGCTCGACGCCATCGTCGCGCTATTCCCGCCGACGGTAGAAGAGCCGGAGAAGGACGATGACCGGGTCAAAATCGCAATTATCGGCCGACCCAACGTGGGCAAATCGTCGCTACTCAACTCCATCATCGGTCAGGACCGCGCCATTGTCAGCCCTATCGCAGGCACCACGCGCGACGCCATCGACACCGAGTTCAAGTTCGGGGAGCACGAACTCGTGCTCATCGACACTGCTGGTATCCGCCGTGCTGGCAAGATCCAGGGCAGCGTCGAATACTACACCGTTCTGCGCGCCATGCGTGCAATCGAGCGCGCCGACGTAGTCCTCCTGCTGGTCGACAGCATCGACGGCATCACTGACGGCGACAAGCGTGTGGGCGGCTACGCTCACGAAGCGGGACGCGCCGCTGTGGTCGTGGTGAACAAGTGGGATATCGGCAAGACGACCGTCACCGAGGAGAAGCCGGGCGAAAACGCCATGAAGATCTTCACCGAAGAGGTCCGCGACGCTCTCCCGTTCATGCAGTACGCGCCGATTGCCTATGCCTCTGCCAAAACAGGCAAGGGTGTCGCCGCAGTAGTTGAGACCGCTATCGAGGCGGCCAACAACCACGCCATGCGGATCGCAACCGGTGAGTTGAACCGTATCATACGTGACGCGATGGAGGCGCACCCGTACGCCGAAAAGGGACGCTCGCTCAAGGTCTACTACGCCAGCATGGTCAGCGTCAAGCCGCCGCACATCGTCCTATTCGTCAACGAACCCGACCTCGTCCACTTCTCCTACAAGCGTTACCTCGAGAACAAGATTCGCGATAAGTTCGCGCTAGAAGGGACACCCATCATTATCGAATCGAAGAAGGGTAACGACGCGCACGCGAAGGGAGTCCGCCCCGTATGATCGGTGAAGTCGCTCGAATGCGGTTCCAAAGTGGTCGCAACCCCAAGGAAAACGGCGCACTCGTTATCACGAACGATGGCTTTCTTCAGATCGAGCCCAGCGACGAGTTCGTCGAAGAACTCGCGAACCTGGAAGAAAAGGCGGTCGCACGAAGCCGCCAACTTGGAATTGTGGCATCAGTCGTATTCTTCGGGATCGGCGCGGTTTTGGCCGCAGTGGCATGGATGGCGGGCCGCATCGGCGGCGAAATGCGCCATAACCTGATGCGCCCCCGACCGATCGACGAAGTCGAGATCGACACCAACGATATCGGCTCGATCCGCTTCGAGATGCCCGGCTCCGGTCCCCAAAAGCTGACGCTTGAGTGGGAAAAAGGCGAGATCGACGAATGCGAAGCAGCCAAGTTCGTCGCCGTTTACAACCGCTTCCGCGAAATCCCGCCTCCCAACTAGACGTAACCGGTAGCAAGCGTGTTTCTGGCCCCGCTCCCACTAACGGGAACGGGGCCAGATTGCGTTTACACTATCGTGCGCTCGGCTACTTCTTCGGCGCTTCGGCGGCATTAAACTTGAGCGAGGCCGAGTTCATACAGTAGCGCAAGCCGGTTGGCTTAGGGCCGTCGTTGAACACGTGGCCCAGGTGCGCTCCGCAGCGGCTGCAAACGACTTCGTCGCGATGCATGCCGTAGCTATCGTCCGCGTGGTCGGCGACGACGGCTGGCTTTACCGGAGCAAAGAACGACGGCCATCCTGTGCCCGAATCGTACTTCGTGTCCGATGTGAACAACTCCTGGCCACAGCAAACACACGTGTATGTGCCTTTGGCGTGGTTGTTCCAGTAAGCGTTACGGAACGCTGGCTCGGTCCCCGCCTTCCGCGTCACAGTGTACTGCTCACTCGTCAGCTGCTTTTTCCACTCTTCGTCTGTCTTCACCACAGGATAAGTCATCTTCGCCCCCTTCATCGGCGCCTTGTCAGCCTGCGCCGCGTTGTTAAATAGATTACCCGCTCCAATCACTGCGCAGCCCGCGACCAGAATTGCCGTGACCATTCCGCCAAACTTGTTCCGCTTAGTTGCCATAATACGCCTCCGCAAACATTCTAGTCAGGCATAGCCTGCACCAACTTCTGAACCGTTTGTACAGTAATTGGCCGGTACGAGCCCAGAGCTATCATCCATACGCTCCTTAGCCCGTCCCACGTTACCGATACACATGGTAGTACAGGACTTGGTCCATTCGTTGCTGTTGAAACTAGGAGTCAAAAAGTAAAAGGCTGGGTACCACATCCGGTGTGAAAACCCCTAAAAAGGAGAACGGACATGGTAACCCCGCCTGATGAGATTATATCCATCTTGTCGCC
>DASXUY010000034.1:0-113746 GCA_036504535.1 Capsulimonadaceae bacterium | reverse complement strand
AGGCGACAAGATGGATATAATCTCATCAGGCGGGGTTACCATGTCCGTTCTCCTTTTTAGGGGTTTTCACACCGGATGTGGTACCCAGCCTTTTACTTTTTGACTCCTAGTTTCAACAGCAACGAATGGACCAAGTCCTGCAAAAAACAGAATCGCGTTGCGCAACGCAAAATACGCAAAATGCCCTCCCATAGCGGTACCCTCAACATTGACCAAATCCGGATGTGAAACAAGTTGTTCACACCATATATGCCGCTCAAGATGCTAGAATGCGGGACGGAGGCGAATTATGGCACTATCCGACAAAGCCGAAATACACGACAACGAGGTGGCTTACTGGAACAGCGAAGGAGGGGAACGATGGCTCGCCCGACATGAACGCGTCGAAGGTATGCTAGTTCCCGTCGCAGACGCGCTAATGTCTGCAGCTGGCATACGGACTGGCAATATTGTCATCGATGTGGGCTGCGGTACGGGTGGGATGGTAACGCATCTTTCTGACGCCGTCGGGCCAAGTGGCAAAGTAGTTGCCCTGGACGTCTCAGCACCCCTCATCGCACGCACAAAGGAGCGGACAGTTAGCCTGAGCAACGTGGAATGCGTACTTGGCGACGCGTCCCGACACCCGTTCGGCGATGAAATCGCTGACCTGATCATCTCGCGGCTCGGTGTCATGTTCTTCGGAGATCCCCCAGCCGCCTTTGCCCACTTGCGACGCGCGCTTTTCCCGACTGGCCGGATCGTATTTGCCTGTTGGCGTTCTCTTGCCGAAAACGCATGGATGTCCATTCCCGTGACGGCTGCAGCGCCCTACCTCCCACCAGCCGATGTGCCGCAACCGGGCGCTCCGGGTCCGTTCGCCTTCGCGGACTCCGACCGTATTCGAGATATTTTGACTGAAGCCGGTTACAGCGCCATCTCCATAGAGATGTTTGACCCCCTGTTCAGCCTCTTGGACGAATCCGGTCTCGAAGGAGCCGTCGACCACGCCACAAACTTCGGGCCGTGCGCCAGGCGGCTTGCCGGGCAACCCGACAATGTTGTTGCCCAAGTTCGATCCGCCGTCCGAGATGCGCTACGGGAGCACGAAACTCCAACCGGCCTGTTCCTCCCTGGTGCTCTATGGATCGTACAGGCTAAGCGCTGAGTCCAGATTCGTTTTCGGCGGATACGTAAAGACGGGCGCGATAAACGTAGTCTAGGCCTTACTCCACTTGGCTTTCTCGCCATACGCTTTACCAGGCATGCCATAATAGATCAGAATACAATATAAAGCTCGCGCTGCGGTCACACGATAACCGCCATCCGCGAGCTAACGCCCCAGCCTTGCGCTGGTTGAAAGAATTACAGAATGGGATTTAAATGCGGGATCGTCGGATTGCCCAATGTCGGCAAATCCACTCTTTTTAATGCTTTGCTTTCCACAGCGCAGGCAGAAGCGGCCAACTATCCGTTCTGCACCATCGAACCCAACGTCGGCCGCGTCGGTGTCCCGGATGAACGCATCGAAAAGCTGGCAGCCATCGTCAAATCGGGGCAGCTAATACCAACCCAGCTGGAGTTTGTCGACATCGCGGGCCTCGTCCGTGGCGCCAGCAAGGGTGAGGGTCTAGGCAACAAGTTTCTATCGCATATTCGCGAAGTCGACGCCATCATCTACGTTCTGCGCTGCTTTGAAGACGGCAACATCACGCACGTCGAAAATACGATTGACCCGATGCGCGATGCTGAAATCGTCGAAACCGAGCTCGCGTTGGCAGATTTAGAAAGCCTCGAAAAGCGCCTGCCAGCTCTGCAAAAGCGCGCAAAAATGGAAAAGGAACTCGCCGAGCAGGTCGCGGTGATGGAACGCGTCCTCGCGGTCGTTTCCGAAGGCCACCCGGCACGCCTCACCGAAATCAATGACGCCGCCGAGCGTCGCCACCTCGAGATGATGCAGCTGCTCACTTCGAAACCAGTAATGTACGTTTGCAACGTCGACGAAGACAGCGCCGCAACCGGCAATGCGCTCTCCGCAAAAGTGGCCGAAATGGCAGCCGCGAAGAATGTGCCCTGCGTCGTCATCTCCGCGCGTATCGAAGCCGAGATTTCGACCCTCGAAAGCCCAGAAGACAAGGCAGATTTCCTATCGTCTCTCGGGCTCGAGGAAACCGGCCTTTCGCAGATCATTAAAGCTGGCTACCGCCTGCTCGATCTTGTCACCTATTTCACGGTCGGCCCAATGGAAACGCGAGCATGGACCATCGTCAAAGGTACGCAAGGGCCCGCCGCCGCTGGCGTCATCCATAGCGATTTCGAAAAAGGCTTCATTCGAGCTGAAACCATCGCCTACGACGATTACATCACCTACAACGGTGAACAAGGCGCAAAAGAAGCCGGTAAGTTCCGTTTAGAAGGAAAAGAGTATGTGGTACAGGACGGTGACGTCCTTCATTTCAGGTTCAAAGCATAACGAGAGCCTTGTCCCCTGTCGGCTGTATTGAGAGGAGAACAACAATGAACAAGAATACGATCTGCCTGTGGTATGACAACGACGCCGAAGGCGCAGCGCGCTTTTACGCCGAAACCTTTCCCAACAGCACTGTCGGCGCCGTCCACTACGCTCCGTCCGACTTCCCCGGAGGCAAGGAAGGCGACGCCCTGACCGTCGACTTCACGGTCTGTGGCATCCCCTGTATCGGCCTCAACGGCGGTGATGTGTTCAAACAAAGCCAGGCTTTCTCCTTTCAGATAGCCACCGACGATCAGGAAGAAACCGACCGCCTGTGGAACGCCATCGTCGGCAACGGCGGCGAGGAAAGCGTTTGCGGCTGGTGCAAGGACAAATGGGGCATCTCGTGGCAAATCACCCCGCGAGTCCTCAGCGACGCCATGATCCTAGGTGGTGACGCAGCGAAGCGCGCCTTTCAAGCCATGATGGAAATGGGTAAAATCGACGTCGCCAAAATCGAAGCCGCAGTTCGACGCGACGCTGAGTAACATTCGTCAAACCTGTCTGCGTTTTGCACCACCCTATGCGCGGGTATCGTTTCGGCATCATTTGACCGCCGGAGGATGCCCGCATGCTGCGAATGACAAGCCGACGCCCCGTTTTAGTCACTGGGGCCGCCGGGAGAATCGGATCGTACTTTTCGACATATTCGCTCGAAAAGTACGACCTGACGCTCATGCTGCGTGCCACGGAGCAGGTAGCTGAGGAACTGGCAACTAAAGCAACGATCGTTCACTGCGACATCGCAGACTTGGAGAACCTCAAGTCGCTGTTCCAAGGCATCGATACCGTCGTTCACTTAGCGGCAACGCCTGATCCGAATGCGACTTGGAGCGAGATACTCGCACTGAATATCGTCGGCACCTATAATGTCTTCGCTGCGGCTAAGGCAGCCAACTGCCGACGTGTCGTCTTCGCGTCGTCCATTCACGCCGTGACCGGATACCCGCAGGACGTGCAGGTAAAGACAACCGATCCCGTAAATCCGGGCGACCTATATGGAGTGTCGAAGTGCTTCGGCGAAGCGCTTGGACGGTATCTGGCCGAGCAGGAAGGCATCTCGGTCATCGCGATCCGAATAGGAGCCTTCCAGCCGCACGAGAATGTGAAAGGTGAAGGGGCGCTGACAATGCTGGACGCGTGGGTATCTGAGCGTGACCTGGCACAACTCATCTGCCGCTGCATAGACGACACCGATATCCGGTTCGCCATCTTCCACGGCCTCTCTGACAACCGCTTCAAGCGCCTGGACATAACCGATGCGCGTGAACGCTTGGGCTACGAGCCGCAGGACGATTTCGCCGCCGAAAACCGTCAGCTCGCCGCCATCCCGCTGCCCGCAAGCACCGAAAGCGTCTTGAGCGGTGAGCTCTCGGGAATGCGCGATGATGTGAGGTAGACGCTTGCGACCAAAGCCGCCGTAACCTGTGAGGCCAATAATGACGCTCCTTAGCCCGCGAGAGGTCCTTCAATCCGACGTTGTCGCAAATTCGACCATGAACCGAGGGCGTCGCCTCACAGGTGTGAACTCGTACGAACGCGATCTTGGGATGAGCCCGCTGGCGTGGCTTCGGTCACGATCCAAGCAAAATGGACGGGCCGCCTGGTACGATGCGTGCTGCGGTGAAGGGATTGCACTCCGAGAAGCGCGTGTGGCGCTTGCCTCAACCCCTGGTGGTGACTGCATCACAACACTAGGAGTAGACTTGATCGGCCAAATTGCTCAGGTGCCGAACGAATACGTAGTCGTTGGGGACGTTTCCACATTCAATCCCGGCTACGCAGTTGACATCATCACATGCGTGCACGGTCTGCACTACGTCGCTGACAAGCTTGCCATCCTCTGCCACTTTTATTCGCTTCTAGCGCCTGAAGGTCAAATAGTGGCTAATCTTGATCTCATGAATATCATTGTAGATGACCAACCAATAGCGAAGTGGACCGCATTCACCAAGCTCATCGCTGAACCGAAGCCCACCGCTACATTCAAGAACCACGTTCTTACGCTTACGAAAGGCTCCGAATGCTCGCTGACATTCGGCCTCCGCTTCGTCGGTGCCTCTATCTCGACAGAACCTAACTACAGCGGCATCACCGTTGTGAACTCCTGCTATTCAAGTACTGACCTATAAACTGAGAGTCCATTGCGATACGGCTTACGCGCCAGTCGTCACGACAACGCGGACCTCACAAGTCTCGCGGTCAGCCACATGCGGCACGAATGCTCCTTCGAGCCCCATCCCATCCACTGTCATCGACTCGACCGTGGCGCCGCCGCCGACCACTTCGATGGTGTATGTGCAGCCCCGGAACCGGCGAGTAGCCTTGAACCCTGGCCACTCTTGCGGGATGCATGGCTCAATTCGCAAGCCCTCCCACTCGGGCCGAATCCCGAGGATGTACTCGGTCACGGCCAGATACATCCACGCTGCGGTACCCGTGAGCCATGTCACATTCGCGAGGCCAAATCGCTCGGAATCTGGGCCGAAGAGGTTGCTGGCGTACGCGTATGGTTCGCCCATGTAACGCTCGATACCAGCGTTCTGCATGGCAACGTGCGGGATGAGCTGATGGTAGTACTTCCATGCTCGTTCCGGTCGCTTGAGCAGGCATTCGGCAATAATGGCCCATGCGTTGGCGTGACAAAAGATCGACGCGTTCTCGCCAAGCCCCGGTAAATACGCAAACAGCGGGTTCTCAGGAGTAGGGTAGTCCGTTACCGGCGGATGCGCCTTCTTGATCCCGAGCGGCGAATCAAGATACTGCGCGACAGCGTCCATAGAAAGGCGCTTACGCTCATCCGACCCCATTCCCGAATAAACCGACCATGTCTGCGTGTTCAAGAAGATCTGAGCTTGGCGGGCATCGTGCGTTCCGAGGATGTGACCGTCGTCCATAAAGGCTCGCCGGTACCAACCGCCATCCCATCCTGCGCCGTTCACTGCATCGGTAAGCGCGACTCCGAAAGCGAGCGCATCGTTGCGCGTGACCTCATCGCCACGCGCTGCGGCGATTTCGGCCAGCTTCGGGAGAACGACACCGAGTTGCATGGCGGTCCAAACGCTCTCGCCCACTCCGCCCTGCCCGACCTTGTTCATGGCATCGTTCCAGTCAGCGTAAAGCATCAAGGGCAGGTCGTGAGAACCCATATTTGCTTTCGTGAAATCGATACTACGACAAAGATGCTCATACACATCGCCATCACCGCCGTCGAAATACGAGACCCTATCGGACAATATGCTCTCGTCACCGGTTTCAGCGATCCACTGCCAGACTGTCAGGATCGGCCATAAGTGGTCGTCAGAGAACTTACGCTGATCGGACGGGAACCCTTCCACCGGATACGCCGTGTGGTTGCAGTGGCCGTCCTGCCACTGCTCGGCCAACAATACATGGATCTTCTCACGAGTTGCCGCCGTGTCCAGGCTGGTCATGGCAACAATATCCTGCGCCGTGTCCCGGAATCCCACACCTCGAAAACCAGCGGCGTAGTACGAGATACTTCGCGAGAACAAGAAGTTGCGCTCCACCTGGTAGGGGTTCCACCAGTTCAGTTCGCGCGACGCGTCTTCGTCTGGGACCGAGGCCTGGAACACATTCAACTTGCTTTTCCACGCTTCCCCCAACGCAATCCAGTGTTTCTCGATCGCCCCGGGCTCCCGAAGCGCTGCCACACGCGATGCGGCATCGGCAGCGTCACGCGCGACACCAAGGTAGAAGACAATCTCGCGCTCTTCACCTGGTGCTAGGTCGACGGCCTTCTGGAGCGCCCCGCAAGCGTCCCCGCCCGCAAGTTCGGAGTTCTTGCAACCGCCCTCAACTCCAGCAGGACCCTCCTCGGACCGATATGCCCCCACGAACACGTCGCGGTTACCGTCCCAACCGGTGAGCGCTGAATCCGCAGCAAAGAACACGTCTGGCGTCTCATTGGGCTTAAGCTGCATATTGGCGCCATAGTGGTACACGAGACCGTCGAAAGCGCCGTCGTGTTTGACAGTGAGCTGGTGTTTGACGTAGCACTGCCATTGAACCTCGCGCAGAAATTCCATCAAGCTGAACTCGACATACGCAAACACGTCGATTTTGCGGGCACGGTCCGAATCGTTGCGTAATTTGACGCGCCAAATGAGCGCATCGACGCCGGGCGGAACGAAATAAGTCACCGATGCTGAGATGTCGCGCCGCTTACCGACGAACCGAGTATAGCCAAGACCGTGTGCCGAAGACCACTCGTCGGGACGCGTCGGGCACGGCTCAGCCGAAGGCGACCAAACGGAACCATCTTCGGCGTCGCGCAGGTAGATGTAAGGTCCCGGCCTGTCCATTGGTAAGTTGTAGAATCGATACCGAGTGATCCGCCATATCTGCGGCGACTTGTACCACACCATTCCCCCGCCCGCCTGGCTGATCATTACATGGAAGTCGCCATTCGACAGGTAGTTCATCCACGGCTGCGGCATATCGGGGCGAAGAAAGCGGACCTCGCGCGCGTCATCATCGAACGCGTAATAGTCACTCCACATGGGATTGACCTCCTGTTGGCGGAAATTTGAAAGATGTGACTGTCGCTCCCGATTCAAAACTCAATACAGGCAGATAGATCACCCGAACTATCCCCTAGGGAGAACCGCAGGTGTTGGGGACGTCAGCAGAAGCGAATGCAGAATAAGATTCCGTAGCAAGCAAGCCATTTCCTGCCCGCCGTGGGTAGAGGCTACACAATTAATTTAGTACAAAACGACATATCTGACGCGTACTTAATGACTATACATGGTATACTAATTGTAACGAACGCGTAATGTGAACCTTGACAATTTAGGAATAGGAGGCGGAAAGTCTGATCGCAGAGACCAGTCTCGTCTAGAGATCGATAATCTATTCATGAATGAATATTGTTGACTAGACAGGCTGAATATTCATGTGCGCGATGAGATCGCTAGGTGCCAGTTTATTGGCCGTGATTGCCGCCGGTAAGTAGCAACAGCTTAGGAGCCAGAGACCCAAATGGGAGGCACTAGCTTGCCGTCTCCCTATAGGGAATTGATAACCCGTGGAGCCCTATCGCCGCCAGGATAGCTGAGAGCAGTGTCCACGTCCCGTCGGCCAACAGGTTGATCCGGTGAATATTCTGACGGCTTTCAGCGGCGAATAGAGCACGCATGGTGCCTCCAGACGCTTCGATAATTGAGTAGTGCTGGTATGCGACTTTTAGCGCTTGCCAGTCGACAAGCGCGTAGTAGCCAAATACCGCCACACCGATGACGCCGGGAACCACAGCCAATGCCACCAAGGCCCGGTTTTTAGGCACGCAGTTGTTGGGGCTGATCAAGTGCAGATATTACTCCCATTCGCAGAGCGATTCAACATAAGCCGCTGATCGGTCGCGAAGCCAGCCGTCGAGCTGGGCCTGCTCCTTAAGTTGCTGACCGCGGTAGCGGGGAACGGCAATGAACTGACTGTTGACCTCCGGAAGCGCTGTCATGTCACCCCATAGCTTCTCGAACTGTGCTACGGGGAACACATCCTCCTGGCCGTGCCCCCAGCGACGCTTAACGTCCTTCAGCGTGATGTACGTTGGCATCCGAGCCGCCATCCGCCGAATGGCGGCCGTGACTCGGGTTATGTCGCTGAGGGTCTCACGAGTGAGGCCAAAGACCTCAAGCATGCTATCTATGGTCACCCATGTCGTTAGGGAGTTGTAGTATGTGAGATCGAACTCATCTTCCTCGCGCGGCATTGCCAAACCTTCGACAAGCCTCACCCGGTCATTTACCCGGGCCAACCCCCCACCCCTATCTTCGAGTCGCCGTGGAATCACTTCGAGAGTCAAGGTGGCACCACGCTGTATGTGCGATCCTAGCAAGCCCGCATCTGCATTGGCGCCGAGCGTGTCGATATTGTGAACGAGCAAGTACTTCAGTTGCGGCCGTTCGGCGATCAGATCGGCGAGGATGCCGTTTTTAAGCATGTTAGGTACTTCATACCAGTGCCCAACGGGATGCAAGCATTGACTGGCAAGGTTGTCAGTGTAGTCGCTTCCTTCGCCGGTCTTCTGCGCCCAATCGATCAATGCTGCACGACCACTAGCACGCACCTTCTGAGCCTGCGCGTCAAGGACCTGTTGGGGCATCTCCTCCCACGCGAAACGCATGTCTCTGACCATGGGTATCATGCGAAGGCCAATTGATTGTCCCTGAGACAGCCGTAGCGGCCCTTGATAGTTGTAGTTCTCCACAGCTTCGAGATACGATCTGGTCGGTTCGTGCGTTAGGTAACTCGTCGTAACGATGTGGGGCAAAAAGGCTCCTGCGGCCCGACCTATTTTGCGACTCTTAGCTAGATGAGTTTCCACGAACGTCCGGTGCTTGCCGCCGAGCTTGGCATATGGATGCAGTGCCTTCACAACGCCAGCACCTTGAGTCCAGCGGCTTCCTATGCCCGCGGCAAGCGTGACCACTGCTACTTCACCGTTCTCGAGCGCCTCTCTACCGAGTGAAACGTGATCTGGTGTAATGCCTCCGATACCGTCGACAACGTCCCCCGCAACGACGTCACGAATCGTACTGCTAACAGGAAGGCGATTCTGAGCAAGGCCAATGCGGCCCGATTTTAACTCTGCCCTGACCTGCTCATGAGCTACTGGATCGAACCCGGTGACTTCCAAGAGCGTCGAGAGGTCCCGTCCGCCATCAGCTGCGGATTTCCCACGGGGTAAGAGGCGATCGAACAAAGTCTGTACCATATCCGAAAGCTCGGGCCGATCGTGGCAGGCGTTTGCAAATCGGTCAAGTTCAGCGCGGCGAGTGGGGCTCAGATTTCGGGGATCTTGGCGTATCAGTTGGGGCACAATCATTGCATAGTAGCCCGAAGGTAAGAGAGCGTCGTCGCCAGTTAACAGATCGCCAAAAGTGCCATTCTCGTTTATTGAGAAGTCATAGACAACCGGCTCCATAGCAAATGGCAATGAATGGTCTAGCCGCTTTCGAGCAGCGGACATGATCTCTTGAAGCTTGTGTTGTGCCTCTGCTTTGCGGGTCGGTTCAAAGATAAAGCCCATGCCACCGCCCGACATTCCGCCCAGCATCCAAAATCCCCAGAACGAATCGCCGAACGCCTTGCGGACCTCATCGATAAGCGTTTCGGTGTAAAGATTACTCGACCACGGCACAATCGTTTGGATTGGACCGAAGAAATTGCCTGTAGTCGCACGTCCAATGGCAGCAATATCTCCTGCTTTGAGATCGGCGAGGATTGTGTCAAGGATTCCGATTGCCTCGTTTCGGCTGTTCCATTCTGGTTGGCTACGAAGAAGGTACTTTTCCGTTACCATCTCGAGAATGGGACCGACATTCTGCGCCATTCCACCATGAACCAACACAAGGCTGTCCTGCAGGCGCTGGCGTGTTTCACGAGATGCCTCTTGCTCGCCTAGAATTCGGTGTGACGGTAGTAATCTTCCTCGGCTGATTCCGAACTCCGGGTCACCATCGTTGACTGCTTGCCCCTCGATCAGCTTAATGCCTGGCCATACGCCGCCAGAATCCTGCCATCCACCGCCAGATCCCGCCAGCCACTCCCCCAGAATTGCTCGAGCAGCTACTAATCGTCGCTCGTCGCCAGTCAGGGGCCCAGTAAGCGATTCGGTCTGCCCAGTCGCGCGCATACACGCTGAAATGAGGGCGGCAAGCAAGTTGGTCGATACAGCGAGGCGGCTTCCCTTAGGAATACCATTGACACTGCTCACCAGTTCTATGCCTCGACCCGGCCCTGCAATTCGGGTCAGTAGGTCTTCAAGTCTCGCGTTGGAACCCTCCAACCCGGGTGCAATGACCCCAGAGGCAATAAGCGCTGCTTTTAAAAGGCCGAGATAGTCGCGAGCAAAGTCGAAGATTTCATCTATTTCAGTAATGTCAGCGCTGGATTCCAGATCAACGCTTGCCAGGCGAACAACGGGCTCATCTATGACGCGGAAGTAGGCTTCCACTGGTGGCTTGGGGTGTGCGTCACGCCCATGCACGGCAAGATCTACCGAGATGTTCAGGACACGTGCGCCTTCAGGATAGTCCATGCCAAGGAAAAAGATGTCGCTCCAAGCACTGTGAGTGAGATCCATGCGAACTGGTGTCAGTTCGCGCAGGACCGGACGCTCATCGCCGACGGTTAGCTCGGGACGTATACGTAATGGCTGGTCTAGAGGGTGGCCGACTCTAAACATCCATTGGTTGCCTTGCACAGACCGCACGCTCTTTCGAACTTGATCCGCAAGTGTTTGAAAAGCTAATCGGTGATAAGCTGCTGCAAGCGCGCTTGACAGCGTATCGCTTGGACCGTTTTCAGCCTGCTCCGCGAGCAGCAGGCGTATGCATCCCTCAAATTGTCTCTGCAGAAAGTGCTCGTAGGCGTCAAACGGGATACGGCCAGAATTGGCAAGCTCGGATTTGAGCGGCAGGTGGTAACGATGAATAGAATATAGGAAGAAACAAGCACGGACTCGCTGGTACAGGTTGTCGCACACGAGGCGGTAGCTCTCTAGGGCGTCAGCTTCGATCATCAACTCGTCGAGAGCCAGCGTCGAGGCTATCTCGTCGAGCGACTCGTCGCGGACCGCTGGATCCAGTGACTCAATGATGGAGACAAGCTTACTCATGGCAGTCTCCTTAGTTCTCTTGCTCAGCTGCCGCCAACTCGCGTTGAGCGAGAAGCTCGCAAACCAGCGTCAAGACTTCGTTTCGATCGCCGCCGCTTAGTCCAAGCGCTAGCTGCGCTTTCAGCAGCCCGTACTTAACGTCCACTGGGAAGCGCATCCCATTAGCTTCAATGGCGAGGTACTTCTCCCCTTTAGCGAGCTCATTCAAAGACGATGACAGGTCAACGTTCTTGCTGCTGCTTTCCACAATTGGCGCGAGGAGACGAAAGAGCGCTGGCGTGAGTACATGCATACCAAAAAAACACAGGTAGTGCCCGGTGCGTAAGCCTGGTATTGCAAGTATTTGCTCAGCTTGAGTAGGCGTCGGCTTCTCAACAACACGATCAATTGAGTACACAGTATGAGAACCGCGCACACGTTGCCCGCTGACGGCTCCGAAGTAGCCTATTTCATTTTCCCGTGTCGGCTGCACTCCAGAAACCGCGCAGTTCTCTTGTTCCGCTAGCGCTATCAGGGCAGACGCCGAGCTTTTCCCATCTCGTGACACAAACACGTGATCACCAACCATGTGGAGAAAAGGAGCATCGCCAACGAAATCCCGGGCGCAATAGATCGCATGCCCATAGCCCCTAGGTTCATGTTGAGCTATGATGGTCCACCGGCCACTATCGGCAGCAGCCGCTCGGTAGAGGTCCTCGTCTGCCGGGTGAACGACAATTCCGATGTCCTCAACTCCAGCACTAATCGCTTCATCTGCAATGATATTGATAACGGGCTTTTCGACGCCATTGCGGTCGACGAGGAGTTGATGCGGCAGGCGGCGTTGATTTGCCCCAGCGGCTGTGATAACTGCCTTGGTGATCTTCACGGCATAGCCTCTCTGATTTCTGGCGAATTTGGGGCGGTTGCAGGAGATTGCAGAAAGTGGTACACAAGGCAATCGTAGCAATAACCTTTAGTCCATATGCTACCTGATGTGATTTCGTGCATTGATCAATCAGCGTAGCGCGCAAGAGCAGGACCGACTTGGCGAGGAGTATGGTCACCAAACTAAACGCGGTCTATCGCAAACGCGGCGTTTGTTTATAGTGAGATTGCCGCCAAAGTCGGCCATGAATCGGACCGATACCATACCTATAGTTGATCTAAGCTTCGTCCTCGCCCATCGAACTGCTTCGCTCCTCGTCGGTATAGAATGACCGAATAGGAGAGCACATAACTGAAGCGTCTCGCATGCGCTTTGTGTTTGAAGATAGGCTGTCGAACGCACTTGCGCTACTGGCCACATCGTAGTTCAGTGCAGAGGAGGCTGCAATACCAATTGCCTCTGCGGCCGAGAAAGCGTCTTGGTTGGCGCCTAGATAGGTAAATTGCCAGTTGTATTTGCTCGTCTGCAAATCAATCATAGCCTTAATGTGCGCTCCCGTAAATTCGGTACTAGAGTTTTCTTCGCCGTCAGTTACTATCGCAACTATGACCAGGTTGGGTCGGTCTTCTTCAGCCATGGAAGCTAAGCGTTTGCCGGTTTCATTGATAGCGCGACCGACAGCGTCAAACAATGCGGTTGAGCCGCGAGGCACAAGCGTGAACTTAGGTACCTTTTTGATAGGAACGGCCTTGTGAACAAACTCGTACCTATCATCAAACTGCACAAGAGTTAACAATGCTTCACCCTCTTCCGCAGCTTGACTCCGGATGAACGCATTCAACCCACCTTCGGCGTCCGTACGGCATGATTCCATCGACCCGGATCGGTCGATGACGACAGTGATATCGGTCAAGTTGTCTTTCACTCCTGAACTCCTTTGTGATGTCAAAGCCCTTCATCGGGCTGATTGCGTGAGTATTTCTATCTTGTCCAAACTTTCGAATGAACCCACCGAGTTTAGAGGAGCAGCGGGTAGGCTCACACGACTATCTTAAGATATCGCCAATTTCCTTGATATTGTGATTGCATACATTACGCCATTCTGCGTCAATTGTCAATGGACGACGCACTAACAAGGAAGATCGCTAGCCCAGTGCTATTCCACATTCATTCGTCCCATCGTGCGTCAAAATACGCGTTGACAGAAAGCGTCAGGCGCTGTATAATCCTCTGTATAGAATATTTATACAGCAAAGTACACATCCACGAATTCTTAGATACCTAAAATGGCCTCTTCTCCTCACGCGGGAATTGCATCAGGAAGCTTGATCGGCTTACCGGCCTATCAGCGAATCGAAGAAGATATCCGGGCGCAGATACGTGCCGGGCGATGGCCCTTGGGTGCGTCGTTACCAAGTCGGCGCGACATGGCCAAGCTGTACGGGGTGCAACTTCCAACCTTGCAGCGAGCGATTGCATCGCTGCTCGCGGATGGGACGCTGACTGCAACAGCGCGGCAAGGCACGATAGTCGCACGAGCGGACACAGCCGGTATTGTCGAGCTTAACGCTTCCGACAGCGAAGGCAAGTCTGTCGGAGGTGGCGCTCATGCCACTGTGGGCATCATTGCGCTGGTTTCATTTGACGAGTATTCACGTAGCGACGGCGGCAATTACAATGGTCCGCTGGTGGATGCGATCGAGGCCCAACTGGCAGCCGCCGAAATAGCTAGCGCTTTCTTTAGCCGTGCTAAGTATCCTGATCAAGACGCGGTGTGTATTGATATTGCCATGGCGCACGGTGTGGACGCTCTTATAATCGTTCTCACACATGACAGCACCGAAGTTATCAACACAGCTATCGATGCTGTCGAGAAACTCACAATTCCCGTTGTCTTTGTGACGGCCGACCCGATCAATGCTCCCTACTCCACAGTTTGCTTTGACCAGGTATCAGCTGGGTATCGAGCAGCACAGCACCTAATACGGACCGATGCAGAACGTATCGTTTACCTTGCCCCGTACACAGCCCGGTGGCTGGACGAGCGTATCGAAGGGGCTCGCAATGCCGTAGCCCGAACTGGATTCCCGTCAACCGCATTTGCCGTTTTTCCTGATCATAGCGATCTCGACCCATGGAAGAGCGACCATATTCAGTTGTCCGCTGAAGCGGCACGCGAGTTGGCGGAGTCAGGGCGACTAGTTGGAACATCAATCATAGCCTCGAACGATGCAGGTGCAGTCGCTCTAATCAAGGTCGCACGCGAATACGGTTTGGCGGCGGGAATCGATTACCAGCTTGTGAGTTTCGACGATACCAGTTCTGCTCGTGAATACGGCGTATCAAGCGTACGACCACCGTCACTTGCAATGGGTGATGAAGCTGCAAAACTCGTCATTCGCCACTTACGCGGTGAAAACGCCGGCCTGCAAGTGTCACTTCAATCTCACCTCGTTGTGCGGTCATCGAGCCGCCCATTGATTCGAACGATTGCATCCTCTCTCAGCGCCTCTCTCGTCTAGTAAGGAGTATCCTATGAACAGTTATCCAACTCGCAAGAAGACATTAGCATTCACTCTTATTGAACTTCTCGTAGTTATAGCTATTATCGCTATATTAGCAGCTATACTATTTCCGGTGTTTGCTGGCGCGCGCGAAAAGGCGCGAACTACATCGTGCGCATCAAACCTCAAGCAGCTTGGAATTTCTTTCGTCCAGTATGCGCAGGATTTCGACGAGGTCTTTCCGCAAGGCAATGTCGCCGGGGCCTGCGCGGATACCACCACGCGCGCGGGATTAGCAGGTGGCGGCTGGGATAGCCAGCTGCAGCCGTACCTGAAAAGTGTAGGTGTGCTGGCGTGTCCAAGCGACCCGAGATCACTAAAAGGCGGCGTCTCTTATGGCTACAATTCAGTCATACCGGTCGTTCCGGCAGGATATGCGCTCACTCCTTGCGGATTGCCATCCGACTCCCGCATGGCAGGAGCCGGTGGCGCGTTATCGAAGTTTACTGCGCCGACTGTAACAGTGTTATCGTTCGAAGTGTACGATTACGAGGCAAACGGCACGCCCATTCCAATTGGCCAAACGGGCAACGGGAGTGAATCTGGCACGTCGCTGGTCGGTTTTGGCTCATATGCTGGATGGACAACCTACGCCACCGGTATTATCGACAACTGCCAGCCTCAACCAGCAACGTGCGGCGGTGCTGGCAAGTACAACTTCTCGATCAATGGCACAAGCGTTATCGACGGTCGACACCAGCTAGGCTCTAACTGGCTCGCGGCAGACGGGCACGTCAAATGGCTAACTGGTCTCAAGGTGAGCGCTGGATGGGCCGCGACCAGCGCAACGGGCGCGCAATCGAATGGCGGTAACCGCACTGACACTTACGCTTGCGGCACTGCGAACCTTGGTAATCACACGCTTACGTTCAGTCCGATATAGGACTGTCCGTGAGAGATTTCAGATCTGGCGCCGACCTCATAAGCGCTAATAGGTCCGCTTATCGGACATAGGACTGGTAAAACGATGACACGACGACTCCTTAGCCTTACACTTCTGTGCCTGCTGTCGACAGCCTTTCTAGTCGGGAAACGAGCAAATGCCGATTCGCAATGGAAGGTTGCAGAGACCAACTCAACCGGGCTCCTGGTGAGCGTATCGTTCTCAGGTGACCTTTCTGGTTGGGCGTCCGGAATCAACACGATCATACATACAGCGGATGGAGGGCGCAGTTGGAAGCAGCAGTGGACGAGTGACAAGGCTTACTGGCTGAACAGTATTGTCGCGTTGAGCCCGCATTCCGCGATCGCCTGTGGCTTCCCGTATGGGCGTCAAGGCGCTGGTATAGTGCTCAAGACTGTCGATGACGGCGCCACTTGGACAGAGTCAACGCCGGGAACCGACGGGTCGCGATATGCTTCGATGGTGTTTCGGCCAGACCACTTGACGGGCTATCTCGTCTCCACTACCGACGGCCTAATGAAGACGGTAGATGCAGGGAAAACGTGGGCACGCATCGACGTTCCCAACGTGTACGCGAACGTGTTCATCGCCGACCACGGCAATATTTCTCTTCCAGATGACCACACGGTAATCGTCGGAATGGGGCGACGTATTGTTGCAGTGAGCGTCGACGACGGCAAAACATGGGAATCGAGACCTATTCCCGACTCGATGAACGACCCTAATCGCATCTTTCTCTGGAGCCGATTCGCTACTGCGCTCCACGGATATGCCTTGCCGCTGGCCGGGGAAATCGGCGAGACCCAGGACGGCGGCAAAACGTGGGCGAAGTCGGCGGCACCTGGCCTTCCGTACTTTCAAGATGCCAAGCGCGGATGGGCGACATCAGGGGATAGCGTGATTCGGACGGTTGATGGCGGAATTACATGGACGGATAAGGTGCGAGTAACAGGAGTATCCCCGGACTACGTATCTGCACACGGTCTCACAGCAACGACAAAGCGGCTATTTGTGGTAGGCGGCGATGAGGGTCACGGGATATCGCTAGTGGCATCGCGATTACTTCCCGGGGTAACCGAAGATGCAGCAGGGGCTATCGCGCCTGTCAATGCCGCGCCACATGCTCCGATTCCAGTGAAGTTCCACCTCGATCAAGCGGGCTACGTCACGTTGGTCGTCGATGATGCCGCAGGCAAGCGGGTGCGGAACTTGATATCTGAAACGTTCTGCCAGGCTGGCGATAATACAGTTTGGTGGGATGGAGTCGACGATGTGGGACGGATTCAGACGAAGGCTAATTACAATTTCGTGATCGACGGGCGACTCGTAAACAGCGGTGTATACAAAGTTCGAGGATTGGTTCGTCCTGATATTCAGTTGCGTTATGAATTGACGCCCTACAATCCGGGCCAGCCGCCGTGGCCCTCAGCCGACCCATCAAGCGACTGGCTCGCGAACCACACGCCGCCAAGCGGCGTTCTTTTTTTGCCCAAGTCGCTGTCAGACCGTACCTCTGCCCCAAGCGCTACCGACGGTGAGCTATTAGTTTGCGCTGCTATCACCGAAGGTGGCAGCGGCTTGGCGTGGCTGGACCTGAATGGCAAGAAGCTTATGGGGCAGATGTGGGTTGGTGGTGTTTGGACAGGTGCGTCAAACCTCGCTCGCGACACTGGGGATAATCCGGTGCCCGGGGTCTACGCTTACGCTGGATCGGCGTTCGACGGGTCGGGCTATGATGGCCCCAAAGCCGAGTTGCGGCTTGCAGAGCTGTTGACCAGGGACGCCGTAACTACCGGCCCGCGAGACGGACGAATGGGGACTGGTCTCGATAGGCCGCTCCTAGCGCCAAATGCTCCCTATCAGGGCCTCCTGCCCGCAGGCGCAACGAATTTAAAGACCAGAGACGAAGATTACCGCTACACATTTCCAGATGCGGCCCATGTTGGCCTGAGCGGGCTCGCGGTACGAAATGGAGTCCTTATTGCCAGCTTGCCGAAGATGAACCAGCTGCTCTTCGTCGATGCGCGACTTCGCAAGATTGTCGGGCCGGCCGCACTCGATGATCCCCGAGGCATCGCCTTCGATAGCTCCGGTGGGTTGCTTGCGCTTTCGGGCAAAAGGCTGGTTCGATTTCGATCGGCATTGCGACCGACAGATGTCGCGGCTCCGCAGGTTCTTGTCGCGACAGGTCTCGAAGATCCGCAGAATCTCACGCTCGATATGCTCGGAAATATCTACGTGAGTGATCGCGGAAGCAGCAATCAGGTCAAAGTGTTCGCAGCAGATGGGCGTTTCTTACGGATAATCGGCAAACCAGGGCTACCGAAGCTGGGTGCTTATGACCCGTTGCTTATGCACAATCCGAACGGCATTACGATAGATAGTCACAACCGCGTTTGGGTCGCCGAGACCGACTACGTGCCAAAGCGAGTAAGTGTCTGGACTACTGCAGGGCAATTCGTTAAAGCACTCTACGGACCAATGGAGTATGGTGGCGGCGGGGCAATAGACCCGAATGATAAAAGTCGCTTTTACTACAACGGGCTTGAGTTCAAACTTAATTGGGTGACAGGCGAAAGTTATCCAACATCAATCTACTACTTACCCGAGACCGACAAACTCAACCTTCTATCCGAGTTCAAAAGTCGTGCACCCGAGTCCGCAATCACTTATGGAGGCAAGCAGTACCTGACCGACTGCTACAACGTAAACCCTACGAACGGAGCCCGGGCCGCGTCCATATGGCTGCTTGAGAACCATGTCGCGCGCCCCGTAGCTGCCGCTGGGTCAACGGCGGATTGGAAGAACCCAGCCATCCCGAATCAAGCAGGCAACACGTGGTTCGTATGGTCGGATCTCAACGGTGATGGTCTCGTGCAGACCTCTGAAGTGACATTTACTCCGGGCGTAGCGGGTGGCGTAACGGTTATGCCCGACTTGTCGTTTGTGCTGGCGTATGCTGGCGACAATGCAATTCGGTTGAAGCCTGCTCGCGTACTTGCCAGCGGCGTGCCGATTTACACTCCGGTTGTGCCAGTCGTTGTAGCCCCAGGTGCTCGCGCGCCCCGCACAAGCGGTGGCAGCCAGACGCTAATCGGCACCGACGGTTGGAGTGTTGTCACGGTGCCGCCTGCGCCATACCCCGCACAAGCGGGCATGTCCGGCGTGCATAATGGTGTGCCTCTCTGGACATACCCCAGCCTCTGGCCCGGACTGCACCCGTCGCAAGATGCGCCAAAGCCGAGCCACCCCGGCGAACTGATCGGTACTACCCGGCTGCTTGGTGGTCTCTTCACACCGCGAGGGTCCGATGCAGGTCCGATGTGGGCGATCAACGGAAACAAGGGTAACGTCTATATCTTCACGCAAGATGGCTTGTTCGTTGCGACCCTATTTCGGGATTGCCGTAGCTCGTCGTGGTCAGCGTCGAAAGCTGAACGTGGAATGTCTGTTAACGAATTAAGCCTCCAAGAAGAGGATTTTTGGCCCAGCATCACGCAGACTGAAGATGGCGCTATCTATATCGTCGGCGGCGGTTCGGGTGGAAACATAGTATCGGTGACCGGACTCGAAAAAGCGAAGCGACTAGCGCCATTCGATTTGCCCATCACGCCTACAGCCATAGTTGCATGTCGAGACTATTCGATTGCGCAAGAGGCATCGCGCAAGCAGGCAAAGACTGACACGCTGACGGTTGCTATGCGCCCGTCACCGCCTTCGGTGAATGGCAACCTGGACGATTGGCCCGAGAAGAGCTTCGTAACTATCGATACCGACGCGCGTGCGGCAGTATGCGTAAGCGGCGACAAGTTGTTTGCGGCGTTCCGCACCAGTGACCCTAAGCTTGTTGTAAATGCCGGAAAGACGCCACAATTGCTGTTCAAGACAGGCGGCGCGCTCGATTTGATGCTGGATTCGGCTCCAGGAGGAATTCGGCTGCTTGTAGCCACCGTAAGCGGGAAGCCGATTGCGATGCTATACCGTGCGAAACTAGCAACGGGTGCTCAGCCGGTGCCGTTTTCGTCGCCGCAACGGACCGTAACATTTGATCGCGTCGAGGACGTATCGGATGCAGTCACTCTTGCATCCAGTGGCGGCAATTATGAGCTGTCTGTGTCACTCGTAAAGCTCGGGCTATCACCATCTGATGGCCTTAGTCTGCGCGGCGATATCGGAGTGCTGCGCGGTAACAGGTTCCAGACGCTGGATCGCTCCTACTGGAGCAACAAGGCTGCCGGGCTAACGTCCGACGTGCCTACCGAGGCGGAACTACTGCCAAAACTTTGGGGAACATGGACCTTTATGGCTTCGCCTTAACCGGTGCCACCACAAGCACACGCACATGCATAGAAATAGTCGAACAATCACAATTGCGTAGTAACTATCAGGGAAACCATATGAACTTTCGAACTCTCGCCCTTTTCGCAGTCGCACTTCTGGCACCCTTAGGAATCTCCCGCGCCGCCGACCTCACCAATGGCCTGATGTACGCCGTGCCAGCGGTAACCGGCGGCCCCGCTATCGACGGCAACCTCAAAGACTGGGACCTATCAGGCGCTGAGCCAGTATGGATATCGGCTCAGACGGCAGACAAGCTCCATGGCAACGTCGCCGTTATGTACGATTCTAAATTCCTTTATGTATCCGCCAGGATAAGCCTCCCAGGTCGGACCGTGTCAAATCCCAACAATCCGGTAGATGCCTTCTGGAGCGGCGACTCGCTTGAGTTTCGAATTGCGGCGGACCCCGCCCTGCCTGCTCCGCTGGACGGCAGTGCTCAATCAAAATCAAGTGATCGCGTAGGGCACATAACCATATGGAAAAACAGCGTCACGAACGCAGACTATATGGCAATTGGATATGGAGTGCGGCTTGACAAGGGCCTCGCCATCAACCCTGCCGCATCCAAGGTAGTGATCACTCAGCAGCCCAACGCGTATACAATTGAGGCCCGTATACCGTGGGATGCGCTCCACGTGCCGGGTGGGGCAAATCCGTTCCCTGCGGGCGGGCGGATGACGGCAGTGTGGGGTATTAACTGGGGCCAGGATGGTAAAACAGCGGCTCTCTACCGCACTAACCCCGGCGACTTTGCATTCAGTCACGCAGAGACTTGGGGACAGGTTGAGTTCAGCCCCAAGGGCCATCTTTCCGCGCGCCACAAGACGATGGCTGAGGCGTTAGCAAAGCCCGCAACTAAACCCATTGGCGTCCCGATCACAGTCAATGTGCCGAAGTCCGGCAAGGTTACAGTCAACATATTCGGCGCACGAGGTGAAGTACTTCGCGAATTAACCGCAGGCACTGTTCATGCAAAGGGTCCGCTAACAGTGTACTGGGACGGACACGACCAGTGGGGATTTCCGGTATCGGCTGGCAACTACCGATGGGGTGCCTATATTTCGCCCGGGTTGAAGGCTCAATATCGCGGCGTTTTCGGTAAGTCTGGTACACCACCGTTTCAGACAGCGGACGGCCGCGGGGGCTGGATCGGCGATCATAGTGAGTTATCCGACGTGGCGGCCGATTCCACTGGCTATTACGCAATGTGCCCCGTTGCTGAAGCCGAAAAATCGATCATCAAGCTAGGTTACGACGACAAGACGATCTGGCGGCGAACACCGTTCGTGGGAAACGGCTGGGGCCCTCTGTACGCCATGGCTACTAATGGCAAGTATCTGTTCGCATCGTTTGGAGTCAAGGCGCCAAAGCTCGTGAGGCTCGATGCAGTCACCGGGCAAACTCTGGTATTCAAAGAGCTTGGCGACAACATAACGCTAGCACCGATTAGCGACGCATCAGGCGCGACCGTTAGATCCACAAGCTCGCCATTGGAATTACAGCCTGAAACGAGCGGGTTAGCTGCAAGTCAGACAGAAGTGTATGCGCCAGTCTTCTCTGCGAATATAATCCAGGTGCTCGACGCTGAATCTGGTAAGCCGACGCGCACGTTGACATGCGCCTCGCCGCGCGGTGTGACTCTCGACGCCCATGGCAACCTCTACGCAGTTTCGTTTGCGGAGAATGGGGTCAGCAAGATAGTGCGATTCGATGGAGGTCACGGCGATGCGAAGGTGGTAATCAGCTCTGGCTTGATCGATCCGTGGCACGTTGCGCTAGACAATGCCGGGCGATACTTTGTCACCCAAGCTGGCGCTAGCCAGCAAGTCGCGGTTTTCAACTCCGCAGGCGCTCTGACTGGTCACATAGGCAAGCTGGGCGGCCGAACTTGGGCCGGAACATACCGCACGGATGCCCTTAGGAACCCGTCGGGAGTTGCAGTCGACACCCAAGGTCGATTGATCGTCGCTGAGTCTGCGATACCGCGCGTCATTTCACGCTACACGACCACGCCGGTAAAGCTCGAAAAGCAGTGGTTCGGCAGTGGCGCTTATTGGAACGCCGACATCCCCGATCCTGACGATCCCCTTCTCGCGTACTACCCATTCGAGCCGACCGGATTTGCTCAAGCCCGAATAACGGCGTGGGACAAGACAGGCGTCCCGACGGCGAGCTGGGATCTTGAGCGAGCGGGATACGACGCGTTTCCTGATATTTACGATCGTATCGCCAGTCCTGAAGTCAAATACCTCAGCAACGGACGCAAATATATCTATTCCGATAGCCGTCACGGTATCGCCATCTTCAAAGGTGACCAAATCTTGCCCGTGGGCCGCGCAGGCGTCCATAGCACTTGGGACAAGGATAACAAAACTGGTCACTCGTACGTAACGCTCTGGAGCGATACTAACGGCAATCACAAGATCGACGTCGGGGAAGAATCCAATATCGACTCAATCGGGGGCCAACCGCTTCCGAATTTCATTGACACTACGGCGTCGATGTGGGTGGCTGATAACGGCGACCTCTACCTCACGACTCACGGCAACAAGATCCTCCGAATCCCAGTGTCAAGGATCGATGCCAATGGCACGATAAGCTGGACTGCGGCCAAAGCTGCTTGGTGCGTGAGTCCAGTCATTGCCAGCGGACTAGATTTCGTTCCTGGCGGTTGGCGGCTGGGGCTGCTCGGAGTACGCGTCGACTCGAAGGGGAGCCTTTACACGTGCTACAACTCTACTGTAGCATCATTGACCGATAAACTCGCGGCAAGCATCGCGCAGAAGTACCCGGAAGTCCCTCGAAGTGATTGGCAGGTTTGGGCAACGCCAGAGCTTGCTAAGGCAAACCATGAAGGACTTGGGCATAGCGGCGAAACCAACGCTGTGAAGTTCGCGAAATTCGACGCTACGGGCAAGCTGCTATGGGTTGCAGGCCGTAAGGCGACTGCAGCCGCAGCACCTGGCGAGATGTACCACTTCTGGAACCTCGCTGGCATGGTTGGCGAAAAGTATGTGGCCGGTGGCAGCGAATGGGGCCAAATGTACCTCTACACACATGACGGTTTCTACGTTGACGCGTTGTTCAACAACCCGGGGCTCGCTCCCCCACCCGGTCCATACACGTTCGGTGGCGAGACGTCAGGCGGGCGGATTCAATACTTTAAGAAGCGGGGCCAGGTCTGGGCGTACTGCACCGGCATGGCGTACTTGGTGCAAGGCTTTGACAAGACAGGCTCGGTGGCCGGTGAACAGCGTGTTTGGGGCACCGTCAAGCTGGACCATGCATACGATACATCCGTGAGTGTCGCGGAGACGCCACGCACTCTGACCATTGTGCCCTACTCGGGACCATCGACATGGACCACAGCGCCTGTTTCGGCGCTGTCTCGAAATGGCACTGCCCTCGCGAGTGCCCAGGTCGCTTACGACGCGACCAGCCTCTATGCCCGTATTCACGTCGCTGACCCGTCTCCGCTGCAAAATGGGGCGGAGAATGAGACTCTCGCGTTCAAGGGCGGCGACGCTGTTGGCATCGACCTAGGCTTGATTGGTGAACGGAACACCCCGGCGGCAGGCGATATTCGTGTCCTTGCCGCGCGTATAGGAGGCGTTGACCGGCTGATTTCGATGAAGCCAGTCAGCGATGTGAAGCGGCCCCAGGATTACTTCACCCCTGCTGCTGGCCGAAAGCATTTCGACTACGTCGGCGACATCACTGGCGGCAGAGTTGTCTTTGTCACGGACAAGGACGGCAAGGGATATACGGCTGACGTGACCATCCCTCGAAGCTCTCTTGGGATCGACATTGTAAGTGGCAAGTCAGTTAAGGCTGATATCGAAGTGCTTTTATCGGGTCAAGGCGGCCGCGGCTTGCAGGCTACTTCTCGCAACTATCTGTTCACGCCCTCGCGATCAGAAACGACAATGACGGACGACATTCCGACGGAGTCGTGGCTCTACCCGCAGTATTGGGGCATAGCGTCAGTTAAGTAGCTGTCCAACGAATCGTGCATGCGTTCAACGCACTGCATATCGCACAAGTAGGCTGCTCACCCTGTGGGCAGCCTATTTAACGGCGAAAACCGAGGGCAGAAAAAGGTGATATTTCAGTCTAGAAAAATGGTGCTTGACCTACTACACTAATCATGATAGAATATCTGTACTAGAAAGTCAGGTCACGAAAATGGCGATTGCGAAAACCAAAAATAGGCCCCGAAACGTGGGCAGGCCATCCGACCGCAAGAACGAGGTTGTCGACTCTTTGCGACACTCGATCATTTCCGGCGCATTGAAGCCAGGGGTTCGTATGCCAACTCGCGAAGAAATTGTCCGCCAGTTTAGCGCAAGCCCGGTAACCGTTAATAGTGCGCTGAGTGAATTGCGAGACGGTGGCTTTGTCGAGGTTCGCGGCAAGACAGGGACATTCGTCGCTGGATCGCTGCCCCACCAGACACGTTACGCTGTAGCCTTCGGGCAGCGGAAAGACGATCCTGCGGCGTCGGGATATTTCACCGCTCTAGCCCAAGAGTGTGCTCGCGTGCACAAGACGCAAATCGATGAACGAGAACTAGAGATTGTGCCGTTCTATGATCTTGACCGTCGATGGGACTCGCCCGACTATGTGCGCCTGATGGATCAGGTTCGAGCTCACCGCATCGGGGGGATTATCGCAGCAAACAATATACGGCACGTGATCGAAGCGGACGATGTTATTGCCAATAATATACCGGTCGTCGTCAACGTCGGAAAAGTCACTAGTGACTTGTACTCGACAGTGACCTTCAACGAAGAAGCTGCGTCGAAAGCCTCATTGGATTTCTTGGCCAGTCGTGGCGTCCTCTCCCCCGCTTTCTTGTTTAGCGTCACTGGACCTCTTGGCTATTTCGACGAATGGCTCAGTGCAGCAGTCAAGCGCGATATGGTCGTGGAGCAGTACCGCATTCAAATGGTACACCTCCTCGTTCCGAGCGGTGCTCGCAATAGCGCTCATGTTATGATGATGCTCGAAGGGGATAAGCGACCCGACGGGCTAGTTATAGCCGACGACAATCTGGTCCCGTTTGCGATCCAGGGGCTGCGGGACGCAGGTGTAGCCGATACGGACGATTTTCCAATCGTTGCTCACGCCAACTTTCCATGGCCAACGCCATGCAGCCTTCCAGCACTTCGGGTGGGCTATGACCTTCGTGAAATGATTCGCACGTGTGTCGAGACAATTGACCGCATGCGAGCCAACGGTGGCGTTGTCGAACACCGAACAATCGCGCCTCTATCGATCTGGAACGCAACCGCAGAATCGGAACCAACGAATCTGTTGTGTTCATAACAAGCCAAAGCTATGTGGGATGTAGGAGTCAAGACAATGAAACAATCATGCAATACCTCTAAATCACAAGTCGGATTTACTCTTATCGAGCTACTCGTTGTTATTGCTATCATATCGATATTAGCAGCTATTCTCTTCCCAGTGTTCGCCACGGCCCGGGAGAAAGCACGACAAACATCGTGCGCAAGCAATGAAAAGCAGCTCGGCCTAGCCGTCATGCAGTACATACAAGACTATGACGAGATGTTTCCGATTAGCGCGAACTATACATGGAAGCCAACGGCAGCGTGGGACGCCGAAGCTGGCGTTGGATGGGCCGGGATTTTATATCCATACGTCAAGTCGGATGGTGTCTTCATGTGTCCTAGTGATCCAACGAAGGGTACGCCGCTCGTGTCGTACGCCTACAATCAGAACGTCGCCCTCAACCAGTACGGGACTAGCTTGCCATTTACCGCAGCGAAAATGACATCGACATCGTTAACCATACTGTACTTTGAATGCTTCGGCAATAAAGTCACCAATCCGCCTTCAAAGGAAATCCCCTCGGCAGGCATATTTACGAGCACGATCTATTCGCCCGCAGGCTCTGGTGCAGTCATCGCTAATCAAAGTGGAACGGTAGGTACGACGCCGGTATGCCAAACGGGCTACATGGGTCACACGAGTTCCTACAGGGGAGCAACCACATGTGGCTCCAGCGTGACATATCCGCATGTGAACGGCCCCGACGGCGTCCATAGCGGCGGCTCCAACTTTGTCATGGCGGATGGGCACGTCAAGTGGCTTACTGGGTCGGTAATCTCGCCGGGCAAACAAGCTGCCACCCCAACCAGCGTTGAAACCTCCAACAACGCCTGTGGCGCCGACGCCGCCATAACGGTGGGGGGAGATCGGCCAGCCGCCACCTTCAGCCCAATCTAGTAAATACCTCGTCACGAAGAAGGCGCGAGTAGCATGATGCCGACTTCGGCTCCATGCACCGCCCTGCCGCCTTACTCTATCTGCAAGGAAGTCTCCATGACCAATATCTTTCGTTCCGTCGCGCCAATCGCAGCGTTACTCGGCGGCGTCCTACTAGCTGCCACGCTACCCGCCTACGCCGTAGACCAAACAGGCGGCGTGATGTATGCACTTCCCGTAAGCTCGGGGCACGCGCCAGCAATAGACGGAAACTTATCGGATTGGGACCTTTCAGCGGCGGAGGAAGGATGGCTCAGCGCTCAGAGCGCTTCGAAGATGCATGCCAAGGTCGCGCTCGCCTACGACGCCGAGGCACTCTACGTGGCGGCCAAGGTCAAGATCCCATCCGACCATATCGTTAACAACAACAGCCCTGTTGATCCGTACTGGAACGGCGATGTGATCGAGTTGCGCGTATGCACCGATCCGTCCATGCCATACCCTTTACCTGCGAACGGCAACACCTCGCTTGCGGGCGATAACCGAATTTGCCACCTGACCTTTTGGAAGAACACGAACACGGGCAAAGACTATCTGAATATTCAGTATGGGTCAAAGCTCAACAAGGGGCTCATCCTCAATGCGCCGGGCAGTTCGATGGCGATCAAGCCCGAAAATGGCGGCTATGTGCTTGAGGCGCGGGTGCCCTGGAGCGCGCTGAATGTGCCCGACGGGAAGAATCCCTTTGCGCCAGGAACGCGCATGACGGCAATTTGGGGCATACACTGGGTCTCAGCAAACTGGTTTGTCAACGCCAATATTCTGTATCGACAAGACCCAGGCGACTTCGCTTTCATGCAAGACAGCGCGTGGGGCCAAGTGGAGTTCAGCCCTCACGGGAAGCTGGCGATGAGGCATCCTTCAATGGAGGAGATGTTATCGGCGAAGGCGGTCGAAGCCGCTGGCGTTCCAATAACCGTCAATGTGCCTTACGACGGCAAAGTGACTGTCAACATATTTGGTCCTAAAGGCGATGTGCTGCGCGAGTTAACGGGAGCGCAGCCTGTTAAGGCTGGCAATTTTACGATACGCTGGAACGGGCTCGACCAGTGGGGCTTCCCCCTTGAACCCGGCACGTATAAATGGGGCGCGTACGTGTCGAAAGGCATCCGGGCGCGATACGACGCATTTGTCGGTTCATCCGGGAACCCACCCTATGCGACATTGGACAACCGTGGTGGCTGGGGCGGCGACCACTATTTCCCATGCGGCGTCGCCACTGACGCAAGCGGAACGTACTTCGCGTGGACCGGAGGCGAGGCTCAGGCCAGCTTTGTCAAACTGGCTCCCGACGGTACGGTGATCTGGCGTAAGTTTCCGTTTATCGAAAACGAACACACGGCTGTGGCGAGCAACGGTAAGTACTTTTATGTGATATCAAACGGCTTCACGCCGAAGTTGGCAAGGCTCGACGCAACGACTGGGACGTTGACCCCATTTTCTTCCGACCCCGCGAAAGGCGCTGAAGTTTCCCTTCCGTTCGGTAAGCCTGTTAAGGTGGACGCTAGAACCGTCCCCTATCCCAACAGGGACGGTACCGAACCTGAGAGCGCCGGGATCGCGGCGTCGACTAAAGAACTCTACATCTCCATCCACTCCCTCGACAAGATCGTCGTTCTTGATGCGGAAACTGCGCAGACAATTCGCGAACTGAACTGCCCTGGTCCGCGCGGAGTCGCGCTAGATGCAGCGGGAAACCTCTACGCCGTATCTTGTGCGTTAGGGCAAAAGCCACAAGTGCTCAAGTTCGCCAGCGGAACCACCGATCCTAAGACCTTGGTGGTAAATTCTCTTGAGGCGCCCTTCGGTATCGCAGTTGATCTTTCCGGGGACATCGCCGTCACGGACAATGGTGGCAACCAGCAGGTGAGGCTCTTCTCGCAGGCAGGCAAGCTCATGCGCACATTCGGTAAGCTGGGCGGGCGGCCGTTTGAGGGAGCTTATGATTCCACTGGTTTCTTGAAGCCGTTCGGAGTCGCATTCGACTCTCGCGGCACGTTGTTCGTCGCCGAAGCATCGGTACCGAAGATATTCAACCAAATCGACGTCAAGACAGGAGCGAATGTCAACCGCTGGTTCGGTTGGCCAAGCTACGGCGTCTCCAACATCCCGGACTGCGACGATCCGTATACCTGCTATTTCCCATTCGAGCCGCGCGGATTTGGACGAGCTACCGCAAAGCCCGGCAAGACCGGTAACGTCGACGCCTACTGGGACATCGTTAGTGAGACAGAAGTCCCGGACACTCGCTATGGGAGTTTGCCATTCATTCAGCGACTCGAAAACGGCCGCAAGTACGAAATAAGCGACGCGTGGCCACACTTCGTCTACGCCATCGAAGGTGACAAGATGTTGCCAGTTGGCTCAATTAAGGTGCTGAACGCTCGTGCAAAACTTAGGGATGTGGTCTACAACCCGACCAACCAGAACTATATCGAAATCTGGGTCGACACCAACGGCGATCATATCGCCCAAACGAACGAGGTGGCAAGAATCACCGAAGTCGACGGAAAGCCGCTGCCGACCATTCCAGCCCTTCACTGGTGGTCGACGATGTGGATGGACAACCATGGAAATGCGTTCCTCCAAACGTGGGGAAACTGCGTGCTGGAGATCCCTTCGGATGGAATTGCGCCAAATGGGTCAATATTGTGGAACGCGTCGAAGGCGCGCTATGCGGTCCCAACAATCCTACCGGGAAGCCTAGACCGGATGAGTGGCATCATGGGTGTTCGCACAGACAGCAAGGGCAATATTTACCTTGCAACAACGTCGACGCTGCCTGCGCTGACGCCAGCCCTGGAAGCCAAGATCCGCAATCAGTTCCCGAATTCGCCTCGATCCGAATGGGGCGTTTTCGCCTCTGAGGAGATTGCCAAAGAGCAGCACAACGGGCTAAGTCACGCTGCGGAATCCAATGCGATCAAATTCGCCAAATATGCGCCCGATGGTCATATGCTCTGGGTTGCCGGACGGAAGGCGGTAGCCCAACCTAACCCAGGGGAGATGTACAATACGTGGACCATGGCGGGAATGATCGGTGACGATTACGTATCGTCGTCGAGCGAATGGGGCAACATGTATGTCTACACCAGCGATGGATTCTTTGTCGACACGCTCATGAACGATTCGGCCACCCTGCCCGCGCCAGGGCCGTATACGTTCGGTAGCGAAACGTTTGGCGGTCGAATCCAGGGATTCCCGAAACTGGGGAAGGTCTACGCGTACAATCAGGGTGGCATTTACGCCGTGGACGGTTTCGACAAGACCCTGCATATCGCTGGCGAAAAGCGGCTATGGGGGACAGTCATGCTCGACAAAACCTACGTCGCGCCACAGCAAACTCAGCTGGCCGAAAGGTCGATCACTATCGCTAAGTTGTCAGGCAAAGCCGCCATCCCCGCATCATGGGCTGCGGTTCCCACCGCAACGCTCACTCAGTCCGGCGCGACCATCGCGACCACGCAAATCGCCTACGACGACGCGAACCTATATGGGCGGATCCACGTAATCGACCCGACACCGCTTCAGAACAGCGCTGACGAACCCGCGATGGCATTCAAAGGCGGCGATGCAGTTGGGGTCGATCTCGGGCCGATGCCTGGGGCGAAGAACCCAGGGGTCGGCGATATTCGCCTACTGGCCGCTATGATCCATGGTAAGCCCCAGATCGTTGCACTTAAGCCTGCGAGCACCAGTAAAGCGCCGAAAGACTACGTGTCGCCGGTCGGCAATCGCCACTTCGATTTTGCGTCTATAGTTCCTGGTGGAACAGTCGCACTGACCCCGGACACAGACAACAAGGGCTACACCGCCGAGTTTTCTGTGCCGCGTTCGTTCCTGGACTTCGATCTGACACCTGCAGCCCGATTGCACGGAGACGTCGAAGTCTTGCTGTCGGGGACAGGCATGCGTGGCCTCCAAGCCGTCTCGCGCAACTGGATCTTCTCTGGCGGACACTCCGAGACGACCATGACCGACGATATCCCAACGGAATCGTGGCTCTATCCCGAATACTGGGGGACTATCGATGTACGCTAGAAACCAATTCGTCGCAGCAACCATTGCCGCGCTTCTCGTAGCGTTCGGCGCAGCGTCACCAATCCCTGCTGCGGGGGCGACTACCCCGCCAATTGCTGTGCCCGCAACGACAACTCTCGGCGTGTCGGTGCGCTTCCAGCTGCCTGTTACTGGCCCCCTGCCAAAGACATACCGCGTCACGCTGGCAATAGTGGACGCAAAGAACCCCGACTGGATTATAAGCCAGTTCGCCGCCGGGTTGCCATGCACTGTGACTGCCGAAAACCAGGGCAAGTTCACGCAAATATGGAACGGTCTCGACGACAACTTCATGCCAGTCCCCCCAGGGAAGTATGGCGTCAAAGGGATTGTTATGCCTGCGGAGAAGTGGGTGGTGGATGGCGAGTATCATACCGTTACGCCCAGATTTGTCTCCGGAATCTCTACCTGGCTGCCGACACCCGACCAAGTGACTGTCCCCGAGCCGTTTGGCGGCGACCCGGTGGGAAGCCCACTGCGCGATGTCGATGTGTCCTCCAATGGTCGCGCTGTTTTTTATTGGCAGTACCTTGAGAACGGCAAGAACAACCCTGTCGTCGACCTCTCAAAGCCCATCGGATATGACCAATTCGTAACCGCCTACCCGTCTGGCGGCGCAGCGGGTGGCACGAGCACGTGCACTGACGGCGAAACCGTCTGGAGCTACAACCTGCCTGGAGGGGTGCCGTACGTGTACCGCACCGACGGCAAGCCGTTCGGCACAGTTTCCAGCCAGCGCCCAAATGTCTTGGTACCGGACGGCTGGGTCAAAGCAATGTCGTGCTACAAAGACCCTGCGCTCGCAAAGACGTTTGTTTACCTTGCCGTTGGCGGCAAAATAGTCGCAACTCCTCGCGGGACTTGGTTTAGTTACACAGAGAGCACGACGCAACTGGCCGACGCGATTGAAGTCCATCGAGGGGATGGCGGCAGCCTGTTGGCCACGGTTCCCGTGCGCAGACCGATGGGTCTCGTGACGCGCACCGGCACAATGTATGTGCTCCATCAGGCTGAAGGTGGCGCGTACGAGATCGTGAGCACTAAGTTGAGTGCGGGTATTCCCGACGGCCCATTAACCGTCGAGTGCCAGATTCCAGATTCGATTCACCCGTTCGATATGGAGTGCGACTCTCATGGCCGCTTCTATGTGAGCGATCCAGCTGCAAACAAGGTTTATCAACTCGATGGGCACGGCAAGATCACCGTGACCTATGGTCGGCTGGACGCCCAACGGCCGGGTTCCTACGATCCGCTCACCTTTATGGATCCGCAGAAACTCGGCACATGGACTGATTCTACGGGTGCTGACCGCCTGATCGTCATTGAGACTGGCGGCCCTAACCGTGCGTCTGAGTGGAGCGCCGATGGCAAGCTCCTTCGGGAATTCCAAACACTACAAACTAAGGCTAACGATGGATATGCTATTGATCCGGAGCATCCTTCGAATATATACATTGCCGGGCACGAAAACTGGCTTACCCGATTCAAGCTCGACTACGCCACAGTGGCATGGAAAATCGACGCCGTCTGGCCAGCCGTAGGCTCTGATACGTTGTCGCCCGGATTCGACCACCCCAAGTTTATTCGGCTGAACAGTCGCGAATATCTGGCTTGCGCCCGTTCTCGCAACGTCTACCGACACGAGGGCGACCGATGGATTCTTTCGGCGGGCATAATCACCCAGCGCAATACTAGCGGCAAAGCCGATTACTTTACCTGGCACGACGAGAACGGCGACGGCATCGTTCAGGATTCGGAGTACACTGGCACCCCGCTTTCGATGCCCGGGCAACTGCTGCGATACCATGGTGAAACGTGGCTCGACGATCTGTCTCTAATCACGTTGAATTGGACTGGGCCCGACGTGTGGCGGATGAAGACTGACGCGTTTGACAGCTACGGCAACCCAGTATTCAAGTCGTGGGATAAGGTGCTCACCGACCCGCTGATGGCCGCTAAGCTTGCTGGCACTGCCGACGCGTTGCATGGCGGCAACGAACTCGATACCAAGTTCAGCGACTGGGGCCAGGCTGACGGGTCCCCTGCAGAAGGCTACTATGTCAACAGCCGAGGCGGCCACTCGTTCAGCGCCAACTTCGGAGCCCAGGATAAAGTGTCGCGGTATGTCCCCGACGGCAAAGGCGGCTACACTCTCAAATGGCGAACAGGTCGGGAAGCCATGAAAGCCAACGCACAACCTGGAGAGATCTACGCTGCGATTCATATGGCAAAGCCAATTGGCGGCGTACTTAGCATCATTGATCAGTCTCGCTGCGGCGTCGTTCTTTACACCGAAGATGGTCTATATATCGATACCCTGTTCCCAGACAGCCACAAATACTCGCAAGCAGTTGCAGGAGTCTATTCGCTACCTGCCGAATTCTTCGCTGGCGTCATCTACCCGAATAAGGACGATGGCAATGTTTACATCGGTGTTGGCAAGTTCACGCCTATGGTGTTCAAGGCGACAGGTTGGTCAACCGCTGGCGTGCCGGTTCAACCACTCGCCATCGTGGACAAGACCGTCACCATCTCCGCCGGGGAGATAGCTGCCCCCCCTGAAATGGCTCTCTTCGTCCGTGGAGGTGCAGGAACGGCCCGCATTGCGCGCTTCGACCCAGCCGCAGGGGGCGTAAACTTCGATGGTAGTCTGTCGGGCTGGGAGGGCTGTAAGCCGATCCTCTTTGAGGCCGACAAAGATCAGCAGGTCGAGGTTCGCGCTTTGTATGACCCGAAAGCACTCTATCTTCGGTGGCACGTCACCATGGCGGGCAAGTTCGACCCGAAGCCGCTCCGACCGATTGAACGGCTGTTTACGCATGACCGACAAGCCGATACGTTCAGCTTCTACATCCAAGGCGATCCCACGGCGAAGGCCGCAACGACCCGCGCCGGGCGTCCTGGTGACGTGCGCTTCGTGTTTGGTGTGTTCAAGGATGGCGAGACAATCAAACCAGTCGAGCTTGGCATGTACTCGACGTGGACAGGCGATGGTAAAGCAAATCCGGTAAGCTACCGCACGCCTGTGGGCAGGGTCGACTTTGCACACGTTGGGCTGGTCGACGGCGCAAAGCTCAAATACGTTACCGATACGAACGGTAAAGGCTATGTCTTGCTGGCGTCGATTCCGGTGGATGCTTTGCCAAAGACGCTTAAGCTCGCCGGTGACGTTCGCACGATGGTTGATTTCGAGGCGACCTTTGGGGGGCACGGGAAGGTGTGGTGGGCGAACTCAGACGGAAGCGCGAGCCGAGAGACCTACGACGAACCCACCGAAGCCAGCCTCTACCCTGGGGCGTGGGCACCGGCTCAGTTTGGCTCTATCAGCGATGGGCTGGTCGTCAAGACCTGGCTCCTGGCAGGGCCTTTCGGCGGACCCGGCGCTGAGAAATTTAGCTATGAACTTCAAGGACAGATGAAGGATGCCGGTAGGCGCTTCTTCGAGCCCGCTGCTTTTCCACCTGACAACGGAAACGTGGAAGTCGCACGTGTCTACTCCGGTGACCTGGTAAGCGGCTATTGGCGCACGAAGGATGTCCGATGGCAGTCCGCCACGATCGCCGACATGGACACCCGCGTCGTGTGCGGTCCCGCCGGGCAGGTTTGGTACGGGGCAGCATGGGTCTACGCGCCGGAGCAGACCTCTCTGAACTTTGAGTATCAAGGCCACCGGCAGACTGCGCTACGCTACTACCTGAATGGTCAGGAGATCCTTCGCGAGTATGCGTTCGACACGCTATTAAAACCGGTCACTCTTGCCAAAGGCTGGAACCAAATTGAATTCAGAGGCTATTGTGTAGGCTACGCGCCGTTTCGCGCTGGGCTCGTCATCAAAGGCCCTGAATCATCGTTGTGGCAGCTACGGCTACAGTCAACGCCGCCAACGTAGACCCGTAGCGGTTGCCAGTCGAGGGCTGAGTTTTCCAACAATGAGAGTGCCTGTGCACAAATTCAAACCCATTCACTAACCTAGAAAGCTATAAAGTGACCACTGTACCACCATCGCCATTTGTCGTCGAAATCGATCCCGAGTCTGTGCGCGTCAATTCGGTACGTCTTTATGGAGTCGAATTACTCGATCAGAGCCATCCTGCGGGCCCAGAACTGATTGTCAACGGCTTGCCGCTCAAAACGCGTAGCTTTCCCGTCGCAGAGAAGGACGGGAGGTCCGAAGAGCACTGGATGCGATTGAAAGGCGAGCGCTTCACCGACCACCTTAGCGGCTGGGGCCTCGTCGTGACACGCTCAATGGGTGTCCGCCAATACGCAAAATGGCCGTGCTTCGGTGTTCACTACCATATCCGCCGTGAGCTTTGCGACATGACCGACTTGCCATCGTCGGGTCCTGGTGGTCCTGTCATCGAAGCGCCGCTTTTTGTGGACACGTTCGGGCTCCTCAACTGGAATTGGAAGTTCTGGGGCGACGACACTCGCATGGTGTTTCCGTCGCTGCATTCTAATGGTCCCGCAGACGAGTATTCGCATATCGGCTACGAGCATGACACCCCGGAAACATGCAAGCACTACATGCAAAATGTGCGACGGCGTCTTTATCCGGGAACGATGGCGATTCATGGTGGGCTGTTCTACAATGCCAAAACCGGGCACTGGATCGCTATCACATGTCGCCGTCCGAATGTCGGCTACATCGTCAATATTGAAAACGCCGGTCGCGGCGTGGGGTACGACTTTACTTTACATGCCCCATTCGGCATAGGTGACTCTCTGCAAATGCCCGAAGTCAAAATCTACTACGGTGACAATATCGAACAGATGTGGCGCTGGGC
The DNA here is from genome assembly GCA_036504535.1 of Capsulimonadaceae bacterium. GTDB lineage: Bacteria > Armatimonadota > Armatimonadia > Armatimonadales > Capsulimonadaceae > JARLGU01. The sequence continues at coordinate 78,794 of DASXUY010000034.1, read as the reverse complement.
CGCTGACTACATTGGCTTCTATTATGAAGAACCGCCGGAATGGGTTCACCGGACAGTCTGGATGGACGGATTGGCGTGGAGCAACGAGCCCACGTGGACCCAACAGGCGGAAGCGTGGGAAAAGCGTCTCGACAGCGGAATAGGCAACGGTATTGGCTACAGCCTGGTGACCAACCGGCCCGTTAAAAGCGGCACAACGCCGCTGGGATATGAGCCTGACCCGAACCATGGGACTATCGCAGAATTCAGGGCCATGGGCAGGCGCATAGCTGACCGTGGCGCACCCTACCTCGTCTGGATGAGCCACAGCGGCCTGTGCGCGAACTCGCCCGACGTCGATGATGACTGGTTCATTCGCGGCATTGACGGGCGTATGTCGGCATCGTGGGGCAGCATCGACGGCGGCATGATCCACATCAACCCCGGTCACCCAGGGTACATCGAGTACACGAAAAAATGGATTCGATTTTACATGAGAGAATGCGGCGCGAAAGGTATCTTTCTCGACTGCTTGGGATGGGCGTTCCCGCCAGACTACAAGCCGCGATCGTTCATGCGATATCCTGGTGACACGAACCGGATGGCAATCCGTTTCATGGAGGAGTGCTACGCATGTATCAAAGAATGTGATCCAGATGGCATCATGCTCGGCGAAGGCACGACTCTTGACGCCCCGGTGAACATCTTCTCAATCGCCGCAAACCCAAGGCGCGCGATAGACGGCTTGGGACCTCGAGACTTCTACCTGCAACTGCACAACCACGGGGGGAAGCGCTTCGTCGTCGATCAAGGACCGCGGATGTTTGCAGCCTCTGGGATGATCGGGATCGACAACCGCGAAGGATCGGCGGACGTGAACCGCCGACTGACGACGCTGGTTGCCGAGTCAGGAGGTCGCGATGCGTTTATCGCCCTACCCGGCGATCTATCTATCATGCCGGATCATAACCTGCTTATCGTTCCGACTCCTGGCGAAGTCACTGAATGGAGCACTCAGGATAAGCTTGACGGTATAGCGCTTCCGATGCCGTGGCAGTCGACGCAAATGCTAGTCGATACCGTTACCGGCGGACGATTCTCAGCAACGGCCGATGGCAGGTTTGTGTCCATACCAGCCGGAATTTATGAAATGAAAAGCAGCGGTAACTGAGAAGTATGCGAAAAATAACGTATGACCATAGAGCCGTGGTTATAGACGGCAATCGAACGCTCATTTTGAGTGGCGCCATCCACTACCCGCGCAGCACGCCGGACAGTTGGGAAGATCTAATTCAGCAGAGCAAGGATGCGGGGCTGAACACAATTGAAACTTACGTATTCTGGAACCTCCACGAGCGAGAGCGCGGCCAGTTCGACTTCACAGGCAGGCTAGACATATTGCGCTTTGGGACGCTTGTGGCCGACGCAGGAATGAACCTCATACTACGGATAGGCCCGTATATTTGCGGCGAAACGAACTACGGCGGTTTTCCGTTTTGGCTGCGTGACATTCCCGGCATGATGATGCGTACGTGGAACGAACCGTTCATGCGTGAGATGGAGGCGTGGGTTCGTCGGCTGGCTGATTACTTGCTACCTCTTTCACCGGATAACGGTGGCCCCCTCATCTTGGCTGAAATCGAAAACGAATACAACGCGCTTGAGCCAATTTACGGGTCTGAAGGAATACGTTACGTAGAATGGGCTACCGATTTGGCGATGTCGCTGGGGCTTGGCGTCCCATGGTTAACCTGCCTGCCTAACGTTGACGCAATCGAATCAATCCATGGTTTCACTGGCCACGGAGCAGTACCGGGCCATTTTGACCGTCATCCCGATCAGCCAGCCCTCTGGACAGAGCATTGGCCGGGATGGTATCGCACATTTGGATACCCGCGCCACAAGCGCAGCGGCGAACGAGTGGCATATTCCACCGCGAGGTTCTTCGCAGCTGGCGGTACGGGTGTTAACTACTACATGTGGCATGCAGGAACTAACTTCGCGCGGGAAGGGATGTATCTGGTGTCGCCCGACTACGATATGGATACGCCGCTCAATCAAGCTGGCTTACCCACCGACAAATACTATCACGTAAAGCGGGTTCATGAGTGTCTCGCAAGCAACTCCGACCTACTGCTATCGGCAGAAATGCCTACGGTCGAACAGATTAATAGCAACACTGTTGCATACAGGTATTCAAGTGCCGAGGGGACGCTTGATTTCTTATGCAACGATTCAGTGAGTGCTCACGAGACCATTATGTTCAACGGACGCGAGCATCAACTACCTCCAGAATCGGTCACTGTTCTGCGCGACGGAAAGGTCGTAATGTCGACAGGCGACCCTATCGAGCGAACAGTCACTTACGATTTTGAACCTGTGCCTTTAAAGATATCAACCATATCGCACTATTTTGAGCCTCTGCCTCACGAACGAAGATCCAATTGCGTCGCTGATCAGCCACGCGAACAGCTATCGCTCACTCTTGACCGCACGGATTACTGCTGGTACTCGACAACGGTCACTGCCCACGGGAGCGGAGAATTGGTTCTGACCCGAGCCGCAGACTTGGCTTACGTCTTTGTTGATGGAAGGCTCTGCGCAACCACGGCCACGCCTCTCGGCGAGGATCGTGGTAAGCCTGACACGGATGCATTTACGCAGCGATTCCCGCTTGAGGTAGCCGATGGCCCTCATACACTATCTATATTGTGCACGGCTATTGGGCTGATCAAACACGACACGATGCTCGGGTTCGCCAATATGGTAGAGGAGCGAAAGGGTTTGTGGGGCACCATTCTATGGAATGGCGATCAAATTGACGGACCATGGCAGATGACCGCGGGACTAATGGGGGAAAATGCTAATGAGCATTCAACTCCATCGTCGAACATTCCATGGAAACTCGGCCCAGTTGAAGTTGCGCGACCGCTGACATGGTGGCGGTTTGAGTTCACGAAACCGCACAGTGAAAGGCCATTCTCATTTGATCTGAAGGGTTTGACCAAGGGCCTGATGTGGCTAAACGATCAATTGATCTGCCGCTATTGGCTAACGCCAGGAATTGGCCCATCATTTGACTGGGTCGAGCCTTTCGTTCAGGACAATCCCGACGGCGACCCACCTCAGCGTTATTATTATGTGCCGCAAGAATGGTTGGAAGAATCGAATACGTTGGTTATTTTCGACGAAGCGGGTGGTAATCCGAATGATATTGGCTTGATGCAATGGATGGCATCATGATTCGGTGTGTTATTCAGTGCCCTGTGGTTACCATGCGCGTCGGATATTAACAAGTGGAGGAGTTCTGTTCCGACAGATAAGGTGGATATCAACTAACCTAGCTACCGGTCGAGAAAGGTGAACGATGTTCCTGCTGCTCCGGCGGCAACTCCTTACAGGTTGCCGGGGGCACCTACTATTAGCGCCATAAACCCAGAATCGCGACCGGTTAATGGCCTTTGGGGTCATTTTCCGGTCGCGGTTCACATTATCGTCGCTATTTCTTTTTCTTTGCTGGAGCGCTAACTGCCGCGGTTGCCGTAGGAGCAGCGGCTACGGCGGCAATGGTAGCGGGCTGTGACTTTTCGTGTTTTTTCTTGAGGGCTTTTCGCTTATCAGACATGGATAGAGTGATACCCAACAACAAGAACGTTCAAACATCGTGCTTTATATAGCACAGCCCTGCTAGCTTGACCTCGGCGACCGCTCCGCCTCACTTCAGCCGCGGTGGTGCGGTTGATTTCCTAATCAGCAGAGACGTTGGCACAACGATTTGAGTTTCGGGTGCGGGCGGAGTCTCCTGAGTTAAGATCAAGAGCGCGGATTCGATTTGCCTCCGTATGCCCGAATCGACGGTGGTAAGCGCCGGTCTTGCCTCTTCACCTTCAGGGAGCCCATCATAACCGATAAGCGAGACGTCCTCAGGAACACGGATGGCGGCTGCCGTAAGTACGCCAAGGATTTCTACCGCGTCGTGATCGTTCCAAGCCATTAATGCTGTTGGAGCGTTCGATGCGGAGAAGTAGGCACGTGCAAGTTCGGGAAATCTCCCCCAGGACCGTACAGTGTCCAGCGACAGAAACTCAGCGGTGAGCTGGGCGTCGGCATCGCGCTCCAAACTCAGGGCAGATTGGAACCCAATCCAGCGTGGACTTTGGTTGAAGTCTGCCGAAACATTTACATAAGCAATATTGCGGTGCCCTAGGTCGATCAGATGGCGGGCAGCGATAAAGCCTCCTTGCGCGTGGTCGGTGTGCACGTTGGGTATATCAACCAAGTCACGGTACTGTGGCGCACCTATTAAGACCACTCGATTCCCAGCAGCCAAATATCGACGTGCCATCGGTGCAAAGGCGAACGTGAAAAACAGATATCGCGAATCAGAAGCCGCAATATGCCTCGCGGATGGAGCACCAGCCTCAGCCCGTGATACGAGATTGGACACCAGGCGGATGTCACGTCGCTCTGCGTATTCAGACAAAAGGCGAACAAAATAATCGAAAAATGAGTTGTCGGGTTCAAAAAACGCAACAATAGTGGTCTTCTTTGGCAGGGTGGCCCCGACCTCAACTACACGATCCACAGTGAGGTCTGAACCCTCAACGTTGATGGCCACCGTCATTACGGGCATAGAATGGGAACTCTGTTGGGCTATCAGCCGACGAGCAAATTGGACGAGTCGATCTTGCCCCTCTTGCGAAAGCTGATCGTAGCACCTCTCCAGTTCATTCTTGCCTTCCGGTATTGCCATAAGTAACTTCTCGTCGCCAGCAAGATATAAGGGCAGCCGGTTATCACGCATGGCATTAAAACGAACTCCGCCATAGCGCAATGGCCCGAGGCAACCTGAGCACTATAAAATTGCGGGAACAAAATGTGAGTTCGACGACTCCTACTTGGATACCCGCATACTGCAAGCGAATACCCAATCGGGCCACAAAACACTGATAAATGAGCCGCCGTGGCCGCCTTAGCAAGCAACGTTCGTTCCGCTGTTTATTGAAGAGGAATTGCCGTGCGGAGCCGCGTAATTGCTATCAACTCATATCTAACTTGGGAGAACAACTCTTATGCCAGTTGACGTATCAGGATCCGGCAAAAAGGACGACCCGTGGGTGCTCAAAACCCCTCCCGGATCGTCGGAGTTCACCGCCTATCGCGACGAAACTGCCGACCCGCCCACCCTCGTTGTTCAAGTAGGGGCTACAAGGCTGACGTATCAACTTCGATGCCTCACCGACTTGCATTCCATGCTAATAGATCACGGTGACTGGATGTTGCTAGGCAGCGCAGACGAGCAGAACGTTCCTAAACCAGGAACGGTGGAAGATTGGGGCCGGTCGCCAGGTAACCCTGTGGCCGGATGGTATGGCCTACGCACGGGCTATCGCGGCCGGTTCGCGATGTACGTGCCGCCTGTCATGGAAGCCCTTGGATTAGCAGAAGTCGAGCACAATGCTAAGAACAATCGGATGCGAGCACTTGTACCCTGAGGCGACAATGGCGTTGGTTGCAGACTTTGCCTGAGACAATAGTCGCCCGTATTTCCAGAAAAATCCCACCAAAAAGCAAGCAGGCTAGTGGTATAGTATAGTTGTGTCTTCCAGTCATTCGGATTAGGGATTCTGTATATTGGCGACTTTCGAAATGATTATCTGTCCTACGCTGTACACGTAAATCATTAGATGGCAAACTACTATTGCTCCTTCAGGCCGCGATAATAGAAGTTTGTCGTATGACTTGGTCACTCTTCCAACTGCAATCCGCCGATTAGAGGATACCTATTTAAAGGCAATAGTATACGATAGATGATATATCCGTAAGGAGATTGATTAGCATGACAGAAGTAACTCGACGACAGTTTGTAGCATCGGTTATCGTAGCAGGCGGAGCGCTTACCCTTTCCCAATCGCTAGCTCTAGCGGCGGATCAGCCAGCCGCGCCGGCAGCACCCGCAGACGAGACTATTATCTGGGCAAACATGGGCAAAGTTGACTCGTTTGCCAAAGGGACTTGGGTCAATGCCCCCTATCCTGCAACTTTTGGGAAAAAGAAGGCGTTCGTCCGAGTCGCTGATGGCAAAACGGTCACCGCGCTATCGCCCAAATGCCCTCACAACGGCTGTCCCGTAACGTTCGACGACTCTAAAAAGCAATTCCTTTGCCCGTGCCACACTGCCCTGTTTTCGGATACTGGAGCTGTGATTAGCGGACCGTCACCGACAGCGCTCGTCTCGCTAAAGGCCAAGATCGAAGCTGATTCGGTCTGGGTGCAGTCCTTGACACCTCCCAAGCCAGCCGCTCCTTAGTGGTTAGCGGCGCCTACCGGTACTGCAAGACCCACAAAAACTAAATCAACCTTCCGGAGCAAACCCAGCTACCGGAAGGTGGAAACTAGGATCACACATGTCCCAATTCCAATCAGAGCGAAAGCTAACAATCACGTTGGCGTCTTTGCTTTTATTGCTGACCATCTTGCCCCTGAGCACGACACCCGCCAGCGCTAGGCCAAGTTTTATCAACACCATGATCAGTGCATACCCTGGCCATGATGCTGCAATTCGTCGTAACAGCTGCGCCAACTGTCACGTGTCGCCAAGTGGTGGTCCTCGGAACGCTTACGGGCTCGCCATTGAAAAGGCATTCAAAGCCTCGGGCGACGACGACATTAGCGCAGATACACTTAAGTCCGTAGAGTCAACACCCGAAGGCGCCGCCTTTGCCGCCGCTATTAACGCAGACCAAAATCCTGGAGCGCCAGCGGCAGCCGCAAAACCTGCTGCCCCTAAACCAGCGACGCCCCCAGCAGCATCCGCAAAGCCAGCTGCCAAACCCGCGGCGTCTAGCGCTCATCCAGCCGCCACTCCCGCACCCGGCAAACCGTCAGCAACAACGGTCAAGCCTGCAACGGCGGCGGCACCAGCGCCAGTAGCTGCGACGCCTGCACCCACTGCGACCCCGACTCCTGCCGCTACTCCTGTGGCCGCTGCACCGGCATCCGCAACGTCGGCACCAGCTGCCGCGCCTGTGGCCGAGCCAGCACCTGCATCAGAACCAACTCCAAAGGGTGCCGATGACGGCAAACCGCCGTTTGGGATACCTGACTACGCGTTCCACCCTGCGATTGTCCATTTCCCCATCGCGCTGTTTATCGGAGGTCTCGTCTTGGACTTCCTTGGTTACCTTAAGAAGGACAAGCCTCTGCTGTTTGCAGGATGGTTCAACTTGGCGCTCGCCGCAACATCGGCTTTAGGCGCAGTTGCGAGCGGGTTTGCTGCGATGATGTTCATGAAACTGCCTCTCGAGGGCCTCATCGCGAAGCACATGTTGCTAGCGATGATAGTCACAGTCATGATGTGGGCGATGTTTGGGCTACGTGCACACCAGCATGAAAGCATGCGCGCCCCTGCCCGGATAGCCTACTACTTCCTAGCCTTGTTGACCTTTGTTCTAGTCTCGTACGTTGGTCACCTCGGTGGCGAATTCGTATACGGCCACTAGTTAGTTCCGCATCGAAAAAGGGAGGCTGCAACTGCAGCCTCCCTTTTTTCACGCTCACCCAGTATTTACTTTGCGTCGCGCAACCGCCGCTTATAACCTGAGGGTGTACATCCATACGCCCGTCTGAATTGACCAGCAAATCGTGATAAATCTGGAGCGCCAACCCGGTCAATGATCGCTTGAATGCTGAGATCTGTCGTGGCAAGCAAATGCGCCGCCCGACGTTGTCGTAGGCCTTGCACGTAAGCTGTGAACGATTCTTTCCGCACTTCGCGAAACTGCTTGGCCAGGTGGCTCGGACTGAGAAACGCCACATCGCGCGCCACAGCTTGTAGCGACAATGGCATATGCAGGTTCAACAACACGTATGCACAGACACGCTCTAGAGGATCGGTTTCTCGCAAAGTCTCCGCAGGTTGCTCAGCAAGGATCTGCCAAAGAGAATCTAGCCCCACCTCGGCAGCTCGTTCGGCTGACTTTGGATGCCCGTCTCGTATAGCCGTGAAGTGCCATTCGTGCGATCCAGCAATCGCAACCAGGTCTTTGATCACCCAGCGGTGCGCCCAGCCAACGAAGGCGCGCATCTCGGCCTCGACCACATCCCAGATTGCGACAAGTGCTGGTACATCCGCAATTTCAGCAATGCAGCGATGAAACGCCATGTCAGCATTGCGAAATGCGTCATAGTCATTGGACTTCGCAGCCTCACCCATTAGCCTGTAGCATTCGGCTAATGGTGTGACAGATTTGCCATGAGCCACTTGACGTGCAGCTTCACGCGCTGCGAATCCTTCGACGTGTGCGCGTAGCGCATATAGACGATGAAATCTCTCTAGCTGCGCCTCGTCAAATCGATCTGGCTCAATTATGTGTGGCATGTGTGCATATGGCAGCCCGAAGCTGCGTTAAACTACGATGACCAATTCTGATTGGCGTGCAGTTGGGTACTCGTGACAAAGGTAGTGTGTTCGCTCGGTATCTTCGTGGATCTCGGGGAACCTCGTCATGGCATCGAGAAAAAAGTTGTCTTCCCTATCGTCACAGACTGATGATACTTCGCCGCTCACAGAGTACGCAACGCCATCAATCTTGAGTCCAGTTCCTTCCTCCCCCCAAAACTGATGGATGGTCCTGGGAGGAATGCATAGGCTTTGGCCCGGCCGCAGACGAACAGTATCGCCAGCATTCACTCTGGTTGTGCAACCGTCGACCTGAATGGTGAACGATTCTCGTGATCGTGTGTTCTCAGGTGTCGCGAGGCACAGCTCAATGAGGATATTCCCACCGCCCCGATTGATGATATCCTCACGCTTCGATCGGTGAAAGTGCGCGGGTGCTCGTTGAAGCTCTGGGTCTAGAATATACTTCTCAGCATAGTTCTTCGGATACGCCTCATTCAGCACGGTGCCATTGCGCAATGTGAATAGCGTGCGACCGATTGCAGCAAAGTCCCCGCTCCCAAAGTCAGTCACATCCCAACCTAGCATGCAATCCCGGATCTCGTCACACTCTGGCCCAGCACATTGCCATTGCTCAATTCCCCACAATGCGAATGGTGGGAGGTTAATGTTAAAGTGAGAAAACACAACCCTGGCTTGGGCGATACTCTCGTTGATCGTTGATCTATTCATCCAATAAGCTTTCCGCGCAATATTTACAGACGGAGAATTCCGCGAGGAGTTGCGCCTATTCACCTATTATATCAAGCGAATATGCTTGGTGACAGGCGAAAAAGCCGTTTATTGAGTGCGGAATCGCTTATGTGGCTAGACTAAGTCAAAAACCCCGCCCACTAAAGCGAGTGGGCGGGGTTGTGAAGAGGCTCGCGTTACTTCAAAGCTCCAGCTGTTCCAAGCCCGAATATGCGATATTCGTAGCCGGTGCTTTCAGGGTTCTTGTCAGCAAGTAGCTCAATTTTTACGTGGTGCATTCCGGGTGTAAGAACACTACCTATCAACTCACACGGCATGTAGCCTCCCCACGTCGCCGCAAACCACCCCTCAATGGTTACCGGCGCCTTGTCATCAACCTGCGCACGTATGCGCCCCATGGGACCCTTGATCCTCCACCCTAGCAAAGTTACTGACTGGCCATCAACATCGCATTCCAGAATGCTCCCCGGTTTGTCGGCGAACCAGTACTTGCCCTCACGCAGCTCCCACCCATCTGCGCGCGTGGGAACAATGTCCTTAGCTTCATAGAGATGGGTGTGTTCGTAAAGGGTAGATACGAGCGCTGGCGGCAATGCAGAGCTAGTCTTTGCGACTGCGGAAGAGGTCTCGCACGTTGATAAAAACGAAGTAAGCAGGTTAGCGGCGTAGGCATGGCCAAGGTCACGTGGGTGTACTTGATCCGCCTGGTAGTCGGCGTACTTAATCGTTCCAGCTTGAATGTCTGGCCAAAGCGCATCTCGGTAGCTAATCATCGGGAGATCATAGTACTTACCGATTTTCGACTCGCTTGCCTGGTCGTTCGTTCCACCCTCGTGCATCATGAAGAGCAAGAGGACCGCGGGATCCTGCGGCTGAGTAAGGATTTGCCTGAGCAGCCCCTCATACGACGCCTCATGCGTCGGCGTATTGCCATCGTTACAGGCATACTCGACAACCACGAGGTCCGGCTTCGACGCAAACACGTCTCGCTGGGCGCGGAACGAACCGTAGTTGCTGCCCGTGGCGCCAATCCCCGCGTTGATGAATGTCAGCGCACAAGTCGGATACTTTTGTTTCCACCATGTGGCGACGAGGCTGGCATACCGATTGGCTTGAAGGGTCGCAGCAGCTCCCTGTGTAATAGAGCCTCCGAGAAAGACGATTGTGACCGGTGAGCCAAGTCGCGCCTTCGCGAGTACACGCTGAATGCGCGAAGTATTGCCGGTTGCAACGACCGAACGCGCCAATTGGTCTGGGGTTGGTGTAGCCATGGTTATATCCGCAAGCAGCGTGCCTTGTGTTGTCAAAAGTATTACCGCAATCGATGCTAATGTCGCTAATTTACTTATCAGTCGCATATTACTCCAGTTCGCCGGATTCCATTACTACCCCGCGATATCAGTTCCCTTTTGAGGTTCTGCTCTCCAATTTAGTGTCCGCCGCCTCCAGCCCAATCAAACAAGATACCCATTGTTTCGCCGCGCCGCGTATTTGCGATATCATATGCTCTTGCTGCATCGCTCGGATCAAAAACGTGCGACACGAGACCATCGAGGGATATCCTATTCCGTGCTATCAAGCTGTAAAACAGCCGTGTTACGCTGATGTCATTCCATGCGGCGTTTGACGCAAAGCGCGAATGCCCGTCGTGAGCCCCAACGATTGTCAAGCCGCGAATCATGACTTCGCTACTCAGATGTTGACTTGCGGGAGAACCAGTATCGCCGAGGATCACAACCCTACCCTCGTCAGCCACAAGTGCAAGTGCTGCATCAAACACAGCAGCATTGCCTGTAGCGTCGCTTACTACGCGCGGCAAGATACCGCCCGTCGCACCTAGCAGCTCGTCGCGGCATTCGTTAACCGGTTTTGCGATTACAGCTGTCGCGCCTCCCGATATCGCGAGGTCCAGACGCGACGCGACCGGATCGCAAACGACAACATGCTCCAACCCCGCAGCAGCAGCCCACCGCACTGACATCTGACCGATTGGTCCCGCTCCGATAATGAGCACACTGTCGCCCATGAAGTAATTGGAACCTCGAACTCCCATAAATGCGATTTTCGCAAGTGCGAACCATGCTGCATCCCGAGGCTCAATACCATCGGGCACGCGGGCCAGCTTGCAGACCGGAACAGCCGAGTGTGAGCAGTGGCGGCCACGAAAGGCGACACGGTCGCCCACTTGCCAGTCGGACACGCCATTGCCAAGTGCAATGATTTCACCGATGGCCGAGTAGCCCGGGGGGAACGGATACTTGACCCAGTTGTCCCAGTGCGTACCGGCATCAAACTGCCGATTAAACACAATATTCTCAGTCCCGGTGCTCATAAGGGTCACTACATGGCGCACCAGCACCTCGCCCTCCGCAGGTACTGGCGTCTCAAACTCTTCGTACACCAGCTCCTGCTTACCTGTGAACATAATCCGTCGTGATGTCATGTCACTCCTCGTGGTTGGCTATAGTCGCATCCATTGGAAGAACTAGTGGCCAATATCACCTTTCGTGGTCGCTCTCAATTCGAGTTCGCCGCGTGCCCAGTCAGCTATAACTTGCTGCCGCGATGTTGGGGCAACTATTCGAAATTCGTAGCCTGACTCATCATCGAAGTTGACGGTGGGTCCTTTTTGCTTGCTACATTCTATGGTCTTGCCGTCCCTGAAATCCAGCGCGCGCACCTCAACACCATTCAACGCCGTAAACGGTGACAAGTCAACCTTTCCTGCGCCGAACGGAACAACGACCATCGATGTCGCCGTAGTCAGCGGAGTATATTGAGGCGCGACGAGTGCGACATGCCCAGTTATTGGAATTCCCATGCCGCCAATTTTAGCGTCGCCCTGCGATTCAAGCGACGTCACGTTCCCAGCTGCGTCGTAGCGCACGAAGCCCACCCCGTATGCGGCAGTCGTTATGGTCACTGGAGTTTTTTCCGCCGCGATGGTCACCAATTGCACTGAACTCGTTGGATTGCACGCAAAGTAGCTTCGGGCGCCATCGACCTCGGGCAACCGGGAAACAATCACTGGCGTGGGAACCGTTATTCTGGTGGATGGAAGCGATTCGAGAGCTGTGACGTAAGCGTATCTCTTTCCGTCTTGCGATAAACATGCTGGGTCCAGCGTCGAGATCACTTTCCCTTTTCCGATACTATTGACCACGCATCCTGCCTGGACGGTTCCCGTGGTAACCGCCACGTCGCGAGACTCTCCCCACGGGTCGACCGAAGTCGACGTTGTTGTGAATCCGCCAAACTCCGCGAGTCGTTCGCCGCGAGTCCGTCGCCGGTTTGCGTCGAAGCTGAAATCACCACCAAGGCAGACTGTGCCGCCCGCTTGCACGAACTTGCGCAGCCACACATATGCATCGTCAGGTATTGTGAACGCCGCAGGATAGATGAGAACCTTCGCCGTCGGTGGTAGGTTAGCAAGATGGTGGGTGTCAATCGCCGCAAAATCTACCTGTCGGGATCTCAAATCGTCGAATATATTGTAGATATGCTTAACTACCGTAACGCCAGTAGCTCCTCCGAGTTCGACAGGATCAGCTACAACGTAGACACCAGCTGGCTTGTACAGCGGGCGAACCGCGCGAAATACGAGCATAGCATTTCGCGTCGCTAGAGCCGTATTCCTGCGAGGTCCGCTGCCCGACGTATTGAGACCGTACGGAAACGTAGTGTCGTCCATGTCTTTCCACAGCCACCACGCCGTCAGGAATCCACCCTGACCATAGACGGTATGGGCGGTCCGCAGGAAACGTCCAGTATCGCTGCCACCGTTGTCGATACCAAGGCGGCGCTTCCAATGGTTTGCGAGATCACCGTATTCGGTTATCGACGTACCCTGCCCCATCACGCGATGATCAAACAGCTGAACGTCGTTGCGCACATCGTCGATGGCTGCATAGCTATGAATCGCCGAAAGCGAGAGGCTGTCCTGTGCTCGTGCCTTGTTAGTTATCCCATATCCTTCCAAATAGCCAACGAGATCAAGGCGCGACGGATCCGCGCTGTGTATCGAGGTGCTTAATCCTTCGACCCAGCGACCAAGAATGCCTGCCCAGAACTCTTCGTAATCGAATGTGCGCCTATCGCTCCATACTGCTGCCCCTGGAATGATGGGCGTGAGCGCCAGCGTCGCTTTGCCAGGAGCCACCCCCCATGCAGTTGCCAAGCCATCGTCGGTGGCATAGCGTGTCGTCAGGAACTCAGTCCACGCGGCTTCGTACTTCTTACGATTTTCGCCAACAGCGCGCATGTATTCGGTCTTCATAATCGGCTCGTTCGACAGATCATAGAAGATGCCGGGAATTCCCCGAAAGTGCTCGGTCAGGAGTTTGGCCACCTGTATCTGCCGGTCACGGTCGGCCTGCGAGACTGCGACTCGGGTCCCCCAATCGCAAAGGTCCAGAAGAAGTGCGAGATGATGTCGCTGCGCAAGCTGAACAAATGAGTCGAGGTTCCTCAGGAAGCCTTTTGGTAACTCTGTAAATGAACCCGCTGGCATTGAATCGGCGTGAGTAATTGGGTCGTACCAGGGATTTGCTCCGATGACGCGGACTACGGATATACCGGATTCCCGGATTCGTGCAAGATCGATGTCCCACTGTAGCGGGTTTTCAAGATCGGAATAGAGTACGGAGCTGGTCATATTGACCCCACTTGCGAGAAGCGGACGGTTACCGTCTTGGAAGTAATTACCTCGCCACGCCATCTGGAAGCCCAGCGCTCTGATATCCTTTCGCGCAACGGTGTAGCCAGTCCTAATCACGTCGTCAAGCCCCGCACCTGTCATCTTCGCCGTCACCGTGTACAGGTCGCTGTCCGCAATGGCCGCATGAAGTTGCGCCTCAACCGGCCAGCGGGTGTGCGGCGTAATCGTTACCTTGCTAACAACGGATTCGCCCACCCTGGTGCCACCTCTATCGGTCACAGTGAACGTCACCGTGGCAGTGATCGGCAGGTTTGATTGGTTCTCTACAAAGGCAGAGCTGCGAATTGCTTCCCCAGCTTCATAATGCCTCAGGTCAGTCCGCACCGTACGAATATAGGTACGATCGAGGAGCGCCTTAACTATACTTGGTAGCTGTTTAATCAGAATGCCGTTTGCCGCAAACAGGTCGGTGTTCGTCACGCCAAAGATAGCAAACGCGGATCCGTGCCACGGCCCACTAAAGTTATACACGAGAGAACCCACAGCACCGCGCTCGCGGCCAACCTCATCGTAAGCCATAAGAAGCGGGACCCGTCTGCTCGATACCGTCGGGATTAGCGCATTGCTATTGCCAAGCATAGCCGTTGCCGCATAGCCCGTCAACGGTCCGTCGGGCAGCTTTAAGCCAGAGGGGATCACAGTTTGATCAGGTGCTGCGTGTGTTGTTGCAACGAGTTGAAGCAGGTTGCCCGTGTCGAATACAGGCACTTGGTCCGGGGTAAGGATCAGAACGTCGTGCCCCGCTATTGGTCTCGATCCGAGTGGCGACGGAACGGGAGATGTGAGTGAACTCACGGTCGGAAGCGTCGCGCCTACAGGCTCATCAAATGAATAGCCACCTGTGGAAAGGAACGTGCCGCGCTTCTTCAAGAACAGTCGAATCGAGTCATTGGCTGTGATTGGGTATCGCCCGCCGTAGGGCATGATCAATACATCAAAGTTGGCGCGATTGAACACTGCCGCATCCGCTAGATCGCCAGGTTTGAGAATTGTGACACCAAAGCCTGCTGCCTTCAAGGTGGATGCTAATAGTACAGGGTCGCTGTCGGAGACGCGGTGCGGGTAATCCGCAGAAAAAACCGCAACGCTTGCGGTGCCTGAGCGGTCTATGACCAATTTCGGCGTGACGGGAAGCGGCGTAGTATCAGGCGCATCTTGCGTCTCCAACCGTAACCGCGACACGAGGACGTCGGCTCGGCCCGCCGTAAATCCGATCAGTGCACGCACAACCGTCGACATGGCTTTGACCTTGTCGCCGCGTGGCGAGAAGGTGAATGCGGTGAAAGGAACTCGAACGTGTGACCATCCAACAGGCAATAGGTCAGGCTGGACTTCGTTATAAGACCAGTTCGCACGCCAAGCGTCGCCATCCTTTTCAGTTAGCCAGATGCAACCGATCGTCTTTGGATCGCTGGAGATGACCTTCACGTCGAACTCAATTGCAGAAGCATTGGCCGGGAGACTGATGTTACGAGCGGCATTGCCCCAGTGCACCGGCTCGTCAGGATACTGCAGCCTTACCGAGTTTCGTCCCTCACCGAGGGCTGCGGGCCCTTGGCTGACCGTGATCTGTCCTCCATCATTGCTCGCGCTCCAGGCGCCGATTGTGGCAAAGTCGTCGACCAATACCGGAGTTGTACTTGCAGTTGCAGGACAAAGGCATCCGACCACAGCAAACAGCGAAAGTAAGACAGCACTAGTTATTCTGGCATTGCGAAGCGGAGTGTACGCGATCTTGAACATTGACTTTCCTATGCTGGAGTTACTAGTTTTCTTGGGCTTCCACACCCCCGGAAATTCAGAGACCAAATTTCAGAATGCGCCCGCTAACTACGCGGTTCCGACATCGTCACCGCATGTCTCTTACGTTAGCACCAGCCCCGAATCCGGGTCCCACAGAGCAAGTGCATCCAAGCTCAGAAATACGTCGCCGCTGAACTTGATCGCAGCTTCCCGAGCCGTCTGCTCGGTTCGATCACAGTGACCGAGAACGACATCATCCACTTTGGACAGGTACGGGAGGTACTGCTTTCGCGCGACAGGTCCTATTATATCAATTGCTATTTTAAGAGCCACTAAAATGCGAGCGTGAGGTATTTTGGCAGGTCTACGCTGGTAGACCTGCCGATATTGTCCCGCTATTCTGCTCTACTGGTATGCAAACGTGGCCGCGTAAGGTGTCCCGAGTGCGCAGTCGACGTTGGCAGGGCTTGGTGACGATGCCGGGCAAGCTGTTGGCTGTATAATTCCGTTTTGAACAGTATTCTTGCCAGCGCAAACTTGGGTTGGCAAGAAGAACTTGGCGTGGTTGTCAGCCATAAGGTAGACGCCTCCACCGCTGTGCCGACCTTCGAGGCCCAAGTAGAACGAGTTGGCCGCAGTAATCGTCGATGGATCTCGGTTACACGGGGAAAGCACATACTGCAGGCACGCATTGCCCATCAACCCGGTAGCATACTTCAACAACATTTTACCGCTGTTGATACCGTTTGCTCCGTTAAGACTCGCGCCGCCAACCGAATCCAACCCGTTGCCGCCAGGCGACCACGCGGTGTAACCCGCAACGTTCCAGTTGTTCGTGTTGTTACCGCAGCCAGTCACCTCGAACAACAGGACTGTCTTCGAAGGAGATGTCATCTTTGCGATGGATACAGGCAGCGGTGTGTTAGGTGCTGCCGTATATCCGACTGTATTGGCGTTCACTGCATACGATATGATATCCGTCTGGGTGGAGTCGCTCGCACAGAGAAACACCTGAGTACTTTTGATATACGGATAGACTTGCCCAGCCCATCCGAGCCCCCAGCCTGCTCCGGAAAGGCCGCAGGGAACCAGTTCATCGTAATCTTGCTCATACTGCGTGTATCCAAGTCCGATCTGCTTCATGTTCGACAGGCACGAAGTCTGCCGCGCCTTCTCTCGCGCCGTTGCGAAAACAGGAAAAAGTACCGCAGCCAAGATTGAAATAATGGCTATCACTACGAGTAGCTCTATAAGTGTAAATCCACGTTTCATCATATTAACTCCCAATTGTAAACTTGATGTACATCATGTCAAGTCGCCCGGCGTTCTTGCCCGGGAGCTCCTGGTGGCCGCCGCCACCCCAATTAACTACTACCAGTAACGACGGCAGACAGCAATTCGTCATGCTGCCCACCGTGATTCAGAATTATCGATACGCGAACGTCGCCGCGTACGACGTACCTGTGGCGCAATCAGTTGTCTGCGCCGTGAAGTTAGGCTGGCCGGGGCAAGTTGCCGGGAAGAAATTGCCAGCGCCTAGTGTTGTATCATAGCCAGCAGACACCTGAGTCGGCTGAAGAGCCTTTACGTGATTGTCCGCCAAAAGATAGTTGGCCGCGCCGCTATGTGATCCGGCAAGACTGGTGTAGTACGAGCCTGCGGCAGTCATATTGGTGTCAGTTCGATCACATGACGGCGGATTCGTGTTCGCTACACACGCGTTTCCCAAAAGCCCAGTCGCGTACTTGAGGTGTCCGGCACCGCCCCCGCCGTTCGCGCCGTTAAGGCAGTTAGCGGTAACTTTGTCCAGTCCGTTGCCTGCAGCGGATCCCGCAGTTTCAGTCGCCACGACGTACCCACTCGAGTTAATTATCTCAAACAGCATGACCGTTTTCGCCGGGCTGGTCATCTTTGAAAGCTGCACTGGCATGGGAAGCGGGACCGCCGAATAGGCAACAAGGTTCGAGTTGGCAGCGTACGATACAACGTCTCCGGGTCCGGTATCGTTCGGACAAACGAACGCGGCCGCACTCTTGACGTACGGGTAAATCTGACCCGCCCATCCCAAGCCCCAGCCAAACGGATTTCGTCCGCACGGCACAACTTCATCATAGTCCTGTTCGTATTGTGCGTATGCCAGACCTATCTGCTTCATATCAGACAAGCAGGCTGTTTGTCTTGCCTTTTCACGAGCAGTGGCAAACACAGGAAACAAAATAGCTGCGAGAATCGAAATAATAGCTATAACTACGAGAAGTTCAATTAATGTAAATGCCTTCTTCATGAATGCCCTCCTTCTGCTGATTGGCCGTCTATGGCCTATTACAATTCGCGCATACGAGTATAAATCACAACTATCGATTTGGCCGTAGCTCTCAATGCGGAGACACTGCAGAAATACTTTGAACGAGTCGCTCCGCCATCATAGTTAATCCCGCGTCGTTCGGATGAACTGCCACCACGTCAAACAGAGTCGCGATGTGGTCGATCAAGCTTGGTCCCTCGATGACGTGCAGGTTCGCGTCGTTTCTGGCAGCAACAATCTCACGCAACACCTGCCGATAGCTTTCGAGATCGATCGTCGCCCCGGCAGGCTTCCAGGATGGCGCGACCCACAGCGGTGTAATTACGTAAATTGGCGTCGTCGGGTGCGCGACGCGAACAGCATTGAGAAATCCCGATACGTTCTTTTGTGTCTGTTCGAGCTTTGCTCCCGCCTGCCAATCATTAACGCCAATCAAAACAGTTATCACGTCTGCAGGGAGCGACCCAATAAGCCTCCCGTCGGGCACATTGGACGCGCGCCCGCCCAGGCCGAGGTTAACGAGGCTCCAGCCTTTCGCCTTGGCGACCTGAAACGCATACGTTTTATCAACCGATGTTGCCGAAAACCCATGAGTAATCGAATCGCCATAAGCCACGTATCTGACCATCGATTTTGGTTTAGTCGGAACTAAGGTCGCGCCGTCGGATATATCAAGCCCGGCAAAGTCAACGGAGTCGCCATACGGTAGGTAGATCTCGTAATCGTGAACCCCTGATTTTATTCCGTTGGATAAAGTTACATTCACAGTCTCGGGCTCACGCAAGACTTTGCTTTGCTGCGTTTGAAATGTCCACGACGGCCCAAAGGCTCCGTCAACCGAATAAACGCCTTTGCTATTCCGAGCACTCGCTGATGTGTGAAGTGAGCTGTAGTAAAGGTGCGCCACCACCAGGGCCGCGTCCGTCCGGAATCTGATACTGGCACCGGGATTGTCCCATCTGTAACCCTTACCGGGAATATCGAACTGACGGTCAAAGCGAGATATAACTCGCTGCGGCGAATCTGGATCGGCCACGAACTGCTGATTAACGCATCCCGTGTAAACAATATTCGGGTCGTTGGCTGGCACAAACTTAGTATCTGCTTGAGACGGCGTCAAGCAGCCAAAAGTGACGAATACTACCGCGACAATTAAGAACAACTTAACGATCTTCATCGATCCCACTCTACTATCCGGCTGCCTAATTATCGACCAGCCTTAGCTCTACGCTGTAACGCGGTATTACAACAACCGCAGTCACCCGAAACGTGCTAATCCCCAACCACCACAGACTCGATGCCGAGAATATTGGCAATTTCAACCAACTCAGCTGCGTGGTGTCCAATTCCTAATGCAAAGTGATGCGTCGGCGCTTCAGCGACCCATCGCTTCAGGAATGTGCGCACGTCGGGTTTGAACACGCCATGGGTGTTTGTGTTTCCGGTTGGCGGGATTGGCCGACGTACCGATTCGCCTTCAGCAATCACGAATTTGAACTTCCCGTCCGCTCGCATCCCGATGCTGAGCATCGTAATTGGCCCCTGACGGATCTGAAACTCGACGCTCGCTCCAGAGCCTGGCTTACCGTGGTAGCGGTTCAGGCTCCTCAACACCGGACGTGAAGCTGCAATGTTAATGTGATGCGGGCCGTCATGCCCAACCAGGACGCTGTCTCGCGCGAAGTCAATGGGATGGAACTCGGCGAAGCTGCCGCCGATATCGAGGCGGTCCATGATCAGCATAGCGATACAGGTCTTAATGTCGAACTCGCCGCACATCGGGAAGCCCGCGCTAGTAAGCAGCGAATTGCCAACGATGAGATTCGTCACCGCAGTCCGGATTTCCGAGCCGGGACGACCCTCGTAGTAGTACGCCAGTCCGTCAAGCTGCTTGTCAGCGATTAGCCCATCCAGGGCAACAGCCGCTTTCGCCGCGATCTCAAGGTCGTGGTCGGTAAGCTTTGTCGCTATCGGATCGCTTCCGGGATCCGGAGTGTCAAAGAACCTGAGGATTTCAGTCTTCTTAGCGTCGATGTCTTTCTGCTCAGTCACCTGATAGCGGCTCAAGAGGTCATCTGGCTCAACAAGCACCACATGGGCGCCGAACGCCGATGTAATCGCTGTTGGGTCTGCATGCATATCCAGCATTGATTCCAGCACATGCCCCATCAAGCCAATCCGCGCCCGCCGAAGGTCGTGTAAAACTGTTGCTATCTTGCACCACTGACGGATTTCTGCCTTCGAGATTGGGTCGTCAACTTCATATCCGAGGATGCAAGGTGGCGGTGTTCGCCCTAAACGCACCGCGACGCCTACAAATTCAGGCACAGCACAGAAGTCGTCGTTCACCAGTTGCATGAACGTCGTGCCGTTGGCGTAATCCATCGCCTTTAGCGGCTGAATGGCCACGAGAACGATTGGTATGTTCAACTCACGGCAAAGGACCCCAAACGTCGACGATGTCGCGTATGTCACCATATCGACAAACAGCATGTCGATGCCTGCGGCCTTGATTTTGTCGACAATGCTATAGGCGCGTTGAGCGCTATCGATCATGCCGAAATCGGCGACGGTCATCCCGCCGTCCTCAAGCTCGCCCTTAAGCCACGCCCGCTTTCGGTCCATTTCAGCAAGAAGGCCCTCAAATTGCCCCCAGTAAACGTGGTGCCCAACTGCGACCAGTCCCACACGCCCTTGAAGTGGGCGTAACCGCTGTATCACCTGAATACCAGTATCGTCGGCGGCTGAATTATGAGGAATGTCTAGGGTTGTCACCATGATATGAGTAAATCTCCGTTCACTTCCACTGCCTGAAGTACTCCAGGCTTGATGCTATGCGCCGGTATCGAAGATCCCAAGCCGAGATATCCAATCCGCTCTTGGAATCGCACTCCCGCATCGACAAACGCGGGATCAGCGTAGAATGAAACTGTCGCGTTGCGCAAACCTTGCACGAGGAGTCGACGAGTAACGCCAATTTCGCCCGAATACTGCTCCCGACAAGTCACTTCCGACGACTCAATTTGGTCGACGAACACGCGGCACTCACGTTGCCACGCCCGGGACAGGCTAATCTCGCCCAAGCCATTTGCAATAGCTACATCGCAGCCGACCGGAATCGGCACGCCTTGCGGGAACCGCCAGATCAAACGCGCAGTCGTCGATCGGCTAAACCCCGAGAAATAGTAAGCGTTCCGCGATCGCGAAGCCACTATGACCGGATCGCCAGTGGAAACGTCACGCTTGCGCAAACGCAGAACTGTCCCGAACTCCGCTAGCATCCAACGCATCAGGCGTGCAGCTTGGAAAAAGTCGCGTGGATCATCGCCTACGGGAAGCTGGCCGCCATTCAGCGTCTCGCAGAATGCTCCCCGTATCCAGCCGATCGCGCCGCCTGATTTCGTGCTACTAATAGAGCTGAACACTCGGGAATTGGCCCCGACGCCCGCTTCCGCCATAGTAATTGCGCCCCCGCCGTGCGAGACTTCTTCAAGCCCTCCGCCAGACAATAACGCAGGGACGCGTATCCGGTCGGCATAGGCGCCGTCCTCGACAATATCAGGCGTTAGCGTTGTGGAAAAAGCCATTTCTCCTTCGACAGGAGTGGCAATCGAGACTCCCATTCGCTCTCGCAATGCCATTGAGGCATGCCGTGTAGGGCCGTAGAGCAGCACTTTTCCGCCCCGATCGGCAATCGAGATGATCGCATCTGTCAAAATTGACTTAGCGTCGGGCACTGGGCAAGTAAGTATAGTGCCGGCAAATAGGTGCGGGTTCTTTTCGAATGCGGCTAGGAAATTCGATGTTGAAACAACCGTGTTTAAAGGAAATCCCTGATTAACAGCGGCCCGCATAAACCAGTCGCCAAAGAACACTTCGCTGGCGCGTGAAGGCGTTGCGAATGTCCAGTCGTGGTACTCATCGAACGGGTAGATCCATGTCACGGCACCTGGCGCATCCGGAGCTGCCGAAAGTGCCTGAACGATATGCGGCGTTACCTCAAGTGGCACCTGGTCGGGCATACGACCGTACGAGTCGTCAATCGTGAGGAGCGAGACCGAATCCGGTGTTTGAATGCCCCCATTCGCATCAATACGTGAGCACGATAGCGGGAGATAGATGTCGTGCGGCTCGCGACCGTAACGATCCAGCCATGGGCTATTGAGCCACCACGGATCGTGGATATAGTAACGGAATGGGTATGTGCCCGTCTCAGGCAACTCCGCGATATGCGACAACCAGCCAGTGATTTCGAGTCCATAATCTCCGTCAAGGGCCGCCCACGGCGAATTAGGCGGCGCGATTAAGTTAAACCCGCCGCGATAGATGTCACGCATCGGGGACGCGTCCGACGACAGGTCCATGCCAGTTGATAGATTGCTGCCTCGGGTCTCAAGAGGAACGTCAGGACACTCATGACGGAAATCCTGCCAAAAATCAAGGATTTTTTTGTTAACGACTGGTGCAGTTTCGGTGTCGAATCGCGTACCATCGAACACTTCTCCGGTGACGCTCCACGCTGAAAGCGAGAACGCAAAACCATTTGACAGCCACAGGTAGTCAAAGCCCATGTCGGCCAGAAAGTGTTTGCTTTGCGCACCAAGAAATGTGCCAAGGGACGTATCATCCGGAATACCATTCGGGTAGGCAGCATACTGCCTGACATCGCCCTTAAGGCGCGCCCCGCAGTTCACCCACTGACCTTGCCCCATCGTATTGCCAGCCGCTATTTCGCGGTGCCGAACATACTTGAATGACGACTCGGCAAACTCGGGCCCTGGGTCAAACGTCGTCCCGACTGTAACGGCCTTGCCAGTCAAGCCGCTCACCACACGCTTCAGGATTGTAACCACAGCGCGAAGCCGCTCGTAGGTGACAATAGGTGGATTATCGCAATACGCTGTGCGGATATCGTGGAGCGTCCGGCCGCCGCTGCTATGCGGAGGCTTATTTGCAATGCCGATCCATCGAGCCCATTCAATCTCGTCAGTAAGCTCGCTACGGTAGTCTAGAATTTCGCTTCCGTCCGCGGTCCACATCAGGAAAGACACGCAATCAGCGTGACCAATCAGCGCGGACCACTGACGCGCGATAGTTTGAGCCACAGTCTCAATGCCACCGTCGCTTATATCACGGAAAGCCTTTAGCGAAATTTCAAGGATCAGTCTTTTCATTTGCGACTTTAACTGTTTATCAATACAAAACACTACTATTCAAGTAAACGGTTGGCATCAAGCCGATCTCCGGCGCATTTCGACCATTATAGCACGAACACCAAAAGGGCGCAAGCATATTTACGACATTTGATGTTTATTATTGTCAAACATTATTGGATGGGGCAGGACCGTTGCGAGGCGAAGTTAAGGTGGATTTTGGCCGAGGATTACTTCTCTGCTACCGCGGAGCGCCCGCTCCAGGCGAGTCCGATTGCACTGGCAGCACGACGGAGTTCTAGCAGCGATTCATCGATCTGCTCTTGCTCCTGGAGACGCAGAGTAGGTGCGCTCGCGCCGACCCCGGCCAATATTGAACCCCATGGTGAAAATATGGGGACGGCAATGGCCGAGACTCCCTCCGCGAGCTCATCGATTGAACGAGCGTATCCGTTTGACCGGATTGCTTCAATCTCCGACCGCAAAGCAGCAGGCTCAGTGATTGTGCGAGGCGTATAAGACTCGAACGACGTCTCACTGAGATACGAGTCAAGCTCGGTCGGCCCCAATGATGCCAGTAATAGCTTTCCGACGGCGGTGCAGTGAGAGATACCCGTAACATCATCGGGTTCGTGTACGCGCAGTGCTTGCTGACTGGATACGTACTTGAGGTTTATGATACGCCGCTGGTCAATGATTGCAAGCATCACACTTTCGTTTAGGCGTGCTGCGGTTTCCTCGATGATCGGACTTGCGACAAGAGGCAGCAGAGTTGGAGATACATCCGGATGGCCCACCAGTATAGCAAATCGTATACCTGGATGAAACTTCTTGGTTACGGAGTCTTGCCTCAGGTAGCCCCGCCCGCAGTACGTCATCGCAACGTTGTGGACTGTCGCGACATTCAAGTCCAGCTTCTTGGCAAGCCCTCTTGTGCCAACTCCCCCAGGAGCAGCAAATACCGCTTCTAGAATATCGATACTCTTGTCGAGACTTGATACAATTGGCATTCGGTGTGTTCTCGTCGTCAATCCCGTTCGGGTGCTACCGTACATTATAGCCGCGATTAGACGCTCCTCTGGCGGTAGCATATCCGTTTCACTTATCAGGGAGGTAGGTCGAGGGCATGAATCGAACTCTTTCATAGGTCGATAGGACCGCAATAGAAGGACGAAATGATTTACAACAATGTTGAGCTCTATAACATAACTGCGATTGAGGATACAGGAAGTGCGCTCAAGTTAAGCAGGGTTCCGCTGAGCCTCCATAAAACCGTAACCGAAAACGCCAGTTCAATGCTGTTCACACCGGCCGGTGGTGAAATTCGGTTCAACCTTGTCGAGGGACCAGTCAAGATAACACTCAGGTCAGAGGGTCCATTTGTGAACGTTGCCGAGGTGTGGCGCGGAGCTTTTGCAGATTCTGTACATGATATTCGTGGCGTTCCGACGGAAATTATTGTCGAACCGCGAACCAACGACAAAACGCTCACCACAATGTTCGCCCAAGACAGCCTTGCTTTCCATCCTGAACTTGTCCGCGTCATTCTCCCCTATGGCTGGCCGTGCGAGCTCATTTCCATCGAAGGCGAAACAACGTGTCCGGTGCCAGCTCAAAGTCCTGTCCGCCGGATGTTGACTTACGGTTCGTCAATCACCCAGGGTGGAAACTCGGTTACGCCAACGGGGACCTATGCCGCAAGGACCGCCAGCTTGCTAAACGTTGATCTCATCAACCTTGGCATGTCAGGCAATGCCCGAATGGACATGAGCCTCGCTGAGTACATTGCCACCAATCCAAACTGGGAATTCGCCACGATTGAAATGGGCATAAACGTTCTCGACTGGTCCGTTGAGCTTTTTGCCGAAAAAGTTGATGCGTTTGTGACGAATATCGCGACGGCTAACCCAGACAAGTGGATTTTCTGCACTGGAGTTTACACGTGCGGCGGCGACTATGAAGAGAATTCCAAAATTCACGCTTTCCGGAAGATCGTTGAAACCCAGGTTCAGAAGCTTGACCAGCGAAAACTAGTCTTTGTCCCACCGTCGGAAATTTTACCCACAGCTGCTGGGCTCACTGCTGACACCGTTCACCCATCAGTAATCGGCCACGAAACGATGGCGCGGAATTGGGCTAGGGTCATTAAGTCCTATATCAAATGACCTAAAGCACAATGGAAAGTCACCAAAATCGAGAGCGAGTATCTCAAATACCATGACATTTAGCGAACGACATAGAGAATTCACCATACCTGACGCATCTTGCACACAGATTCCTTTCTGGTTTCTCAACGGCCGGGTTGACGGCGACGAGTATGTTCGCCAGACAAACGAGATGGCATCCCACGGGGTCCAACAAGCAATGCCCCACCCTCGATTCGGAATGGATCGCCGAGACTACCTGACTGACCGCTACTGGGCTGCGTTTGATAAGCTTGTCGCTGGTGCCGCCGAATCAGGCTTTACATTGCACTTGTACGACGAGTTTAACTGGTCCAGCGGTCCTGCTGGTGGCCGTGTTACCGCAAATGTCGAATACTGCGCACTAGGACTCGGCATGCGTCACGCAGTCGCAGATGGACCCGACGTGGTGACGTTCGACGAGTGGACCACGGGCTATCACGCCTGGGGTAGCCGCGAGCAATACGTATCCATAGTGCGTATTCCTGTAACGGGATCGGGTGGCGTGAACCTCGCGAACGCCGTCGAATGTCCCGCCCCGCCCAACACGAGCGATGTCGTACACGTCTCGGTGCCCGCAGGTTCCTGGCACGTCTACGTGTTTTACACCGTCCGAACTCAGCACCCGTCACCATTGCGCCAGGGCAACGGGGGCATTATTGACTACCTGAATCCCGATGCGACGAAGGCATTCATTGGATACACGCACGATCAATACGCAGCGAGATATCAGGACAAGTTTGGCTCAACAATTCCATCCATTTTCTACGATGAATCTGGTCCATATGCCTGTGGCTGCTTCACCTGGACATGTGACTTGCTCGATCAATTCGCTAATTCGAAAGGATACAACCTGCGCCAATACCTGCCCCTGTTGTTTGTCAATGGCGGCGAGATGACGGAGAAGGTTCGCGCTGACTACTGGGACACCGTCGCGACGCTGTTTGCAGAGAGGCATGTCGGGCAGATGGCTGACTGGTGCGCCGCTCACGGAATTGCACTGACCGGGCACACATACGAAGAACCTGAGCGATGGATGATCGCGGGGGACGCCCTCCGAACCCTCCGGCGGCAGCAATGGCCGGGCTTTGACAGCCTTGGTGGCTACAAAGCGTTTCATCACCTCAAACCCGCGTCATCCGTCCCCGCGCTCACAGGCGGTGACGTGCTTTTATGTGAGTCGCTTGGCCTACTTGGCCTATGGGAATGCTCACCGCGAATGATGCGCGAAGCTTATAATCAACTCGCCATTGTCGGTGTAACGCATCAGGTGCCCCACGCCTTCTTTCAAACAGTTGACAACCCTCTGGTCGAATGTCCGCCAAGCTTCTTTGAGCATAACCCTTACTGGAAGTACTACGAGCAAATCGCCGAATTGACATCAAGGCAGTGCTGGATAAACCGCAATTCGCGCCTCGTTGTCGATGTCGCGGTGTTCTGGCCCATTGTTTCGTGGTGGGGCGACGCCGCAGGGGGCCGCGGAGAAACGTTTCCCTGGGACATCGCCACGCGACAGACCGATCCGAGCCGAGGAGATCGTCTGCAGTTCGAAGCCATCGTTGACAGCCTTATGGCCGATCATATCGACCACGTGATCGCCGACGGGACCGCACTCGCTGATGCGGAGTTCTCTGATGGTGCCATAGCTCTCCACAGCCTGCGCTGCCAAGTTCTCGTCTTGCCGCCAATGAGCACGGTGCGACGGGAGGATCTGGCGCGAATTGTCATTGCGGCCAGAGCGGGCGTCACGGTGATAGCCGTCGAACGATTGCCGTCGGTGAGTATGGAAGACGGCAGAAACGATCCTCAGTTAATCGAGCTCGCAGTGGAATTGCAGAAGCACGCACAACTCATAGAAAAGCCTTGCGATGTCGCCGCGCTTGTGCGAGCTAAAATTCAGCCCGATATCACGCTCATCGGCGATGTGGCCAATATCGTTACCAGCCACCGCCACGCGAATGGTGAGGAAATCTACGCCGTCCATAACCACGAAACCAGCGAGCAGAAGTTCCAACTCCGCCTCCGGTCGGTCGGTAGCGCTACTCTCTGGGATGCCGACACCGGAATGCGCTCTACCTGC
Source organism: Capsulimonadaceae bacterium (assembly GCA_036504535.1). Lineage (GTDB taxonomy): Bacteria > Armatimonadota > Armatimonadia > Armatimonadales > Capsulimonadaceae > JARLGU01. Next base: position 51,480 of record DASXUY010000034.1, on the reverse strand, counting down.
TCGTTTGTGAACGACTCCGCCTTTACAACAGTTGACCTCATTCTAGCTCCCAATCAACTAACGTATGTCGTCATATCTAATACAGCCCAAGCACTGGAGCCTGCTATCGCGTCGAAGCAATCGGAGGCAATCGCGCTGCTGGAGCAGTGGTCCATGCTGCCCGTGCCATCCGAACTAGACCGCGAGTGGTCTTGTGGCGTGGGACCGCAAGAAATTGGAGTACCCGTCTTCCGAACTCGCGAACTCACATCGCAACCAAGAACCAGCATGGACGCAGACGCATGGCCTATCTGGCACATCCCTGACTACGACGATTCAAGTTGGGAAACCGCTCATTGTGCGCGTGGCCCTCTACTCTTCAACGAAACTGGCAGCCGCTTGTTCAGAATTGACATCCCCCTAGGTGCCGATGCAATCAAGCTTCCCCTCCCCATAGCCGGTGAATACGCACTCTATGTCAATGGCGTCCTCGGGCGTGTCGTACTTGGCCACGACGATCAACAGGCTGGATGGCTTCCCTTGCGCCAGGGCGGTGGCATACTGGGCATCGAGGTTGGCTCCATGGCCCCTAACTTCGGTATTACTACTCCCGTCGTATTCCGATGCGCCCCAGTGAAAGCCCCATTAACGTCATGGACGGAACAAGGGCTTTGGTGGTACTCGGGCAGAATCGCCTACCGTAGTAGTTTCATGCTCGAAAACGACACGCAAGGCGGAGTATCCATCGACCTCGGCGACGTCCGCGAATGCGCCGAGGTATGGGTGAACGGGAAGCTTGCAGGAGTCAGACTCTGGCCCCCGTACCGCCTCGACATTTCCGAATGGGTCGTACCGGGCTGCAATTCAGTAGAGGTGATCGTTGCGAACCTGATATCCAACAAGTTCGCTTGGGATGTGTGGGGAAGCCGGGGCGAAGGACGGACTCTCCCGTCTGGCTTGCTCGGACCTGTTCTCGTATTAGTGCAGCCGCTTTCATAGCGGGTCTCGATTGCGCAAGCCCAAAACTCCAACTCTCGTGCTCTACGTTGCTCGACTAGACGACCCTATATACACAGAGAACCATAAGAATGAAAATTAAGAAATAAAGTCCCGTATATTTGACAAGAACGAAAGCAAGTAGCCTCCCGACAATGGACTAAGAAGTGTTTGCGCGCCAAGGTGCATCCGCCGACATGTGATCTTCTTCACAGTTACTTATCGATTACCTTCGCGCGCTTCACAATCTTGTCTATAGCGTCGATTGAGGCGTACACCGCAGTTCGGCCCTGCGTAATGACGTTCGATGATACCGGTCCTAACAAGTACTGGATCATTGGAAAGGTTCTATTGAATGCGCAGATTAGTCTTGTCCCTCGTCTTGGCATGCTTGGTTGCAGCCATTGCATCGCCCGCCGCCATATCGCAGTCACTCGCGATTTCCCCAAAGATGCCCTACATCGCACTCGGCAAGACTGTAAGCTTTGCCGCAGTAGCGACCGGCCTTTCCAGTTCGGCGGTGACCTGGTCGGCCGGGGGCAAAGTGGGCGGCACAGCGATTGCCGGCAGCATTTCACCCACCGGCTTGTACACGGCTCCCACCCTGATGCCAGCGCAGAACCCAATTCTGGTCACCGCAACAAGCGCAGCCAACAGCAAATACTCATTCAGTACTTACGTTAATTTGCTCACCGCTGGCCCGAAGATCACCAGCGTAGCGCCTAACCCGATTTCACCCGGCACCATCACCGTCACAATTAAGGGCGCCACATTTGCCCAGTACGCCACGACGTTCGTCACATACGGTACCAACAGCCGCGTACAGATGACGACAACATCCGTGTCGAAAGACTCTATTACGGCTGTCGGGTATTTGGGGCCGTGCACAAAAGCAGCGTTCTGCGTTCGCAATCCTGGATCTGACTTCAGCAATACAATCACGATTCCTGTCGCGACATCCACAACTGGCGACAGCAAAACCCAGCTAACCGTCATTAACGGCACCGGCAGCGGCTCCTACGCCGCCGGGACAGTTGTCACGATTACCGCGAATACGCCGCCTGCCGGCCAAACATTCGTCAAGTGGACGGGAGCACCCGTCGCTAACGCAGCATCGCCGACAACAACATTGACTATGCCGAGCGCCGCCACGACAATCACCGCGACATACTCCGGTGGCACCGCACCACCGCCACCTACCAGCTACCCGCTCACTGTGATAAGCGGGTCGGGTACCGGTTCTTACGTGGCCGGTGCTGTCGTTCCGATTTCGGCAAACGTACCGCCACTGGGTCAAGTATTCTTAAAGTGGACAGGGGCCGCCGTCGCAAATGCAAACGCGCCTTCGACGACGATCACAATGCCCGCCGCGCCAACATCGATCACAGCGACTTTCGCCGCTCCAGCGCCGGTACCGTTCCCTGTGACGACACACCCGCGCATCTGGGTGACACCAGCTGATTTGCCACGGTTGCAGGGCTGGGCGGCAGCTTCAAATCCGATCTGGGCAAAGGGACTTCAGCCGCTGATCGCGAACGCGTACAATATCTACAAAACCCAGTTTTTCCCGAACGGTGTCCAAAACCCGAACTACCCCGATCCGGGCGATGTTCAAGGCTACTCGGGCTACCTCACCGAGGAGTACGGAAGCATCCTGGCTTTCGACTCGCTCGTCGACCCAAGCCCGTCACAGCGTATAGCTTCAGCGCAAGCCGCGCGCAATATGCTCATGGTAGCGATGAACCAGGCGGTCAAAGGGCACCTCGCCAATGCCCCGTTCCGAGATCCAATGTTCGCCGTATACAACCATGCCAATGGCTCCGGCGAGGATTGGGCGCTTATCGTCGACTGGATCTACAATGCCAAGGACGCTCAAGGTAATGCCATCTTGACGCCCACCGACAAGCGCACTATTCGTGACGTCTTCCTGATCTGGGCCAACGACTGCGTAACTGCATCCACGACCGGCGGCGACCATCCTGTGCCTGTGGGCGTCACCAACAGCCTGCAACTTCTCCCAAGCAACCAGGCGTATCGGATGGCGTCGAACAACTATTACATGGGCCATTCTCGCTTGATGACCATGATGGCGCTGAGCATTGACCCCGCCGACGACCCTCCGGTCAACGCGAACGTCGCCGCATCAACCATGGGGAATAGCCTCCGAAGCTATATCCTTGCCGCAAACGGTGCGTGGTTGTACCAGGAATACGCCATGATGGGCGACTCGCAAACCGTGGCCGCCGACTACGGCATTCCCGGATCCGGCAAGGGGCTTGGTATGGCTAGCGGTGGCCTTCCCCCGGAAGGGATGCTGTATGGCCACTCGTTCGCCTTCATTCTCGGACAGCTTCTCGCGCTTCAAACCGCCGGCTTTCACAACCCGGCCATTGCAGGACCACAAGTCAAGCTCATCGACGCGCCCGTCTGGGACCGATACGTCACCGGCTATATCTCCTCGATGGTTCCTGCAGCTCAGACATTCGCATCCCAGTCGTACCTAGGGCCTGTGTATCAGTACGCCAGCTATGGCGACCTTCTGCGCCTCTGGGTTACGCCAGATGTGATGCAGTCTTTCTCCCTGCTGTCGCTGCTCGACGCGCAAAACGGAAAGACATCACACAACAATGCGGCGCGCTGGTTCGCCATAAATGCAGTTGAAGGTGGCTCTGCTAACCTCTATAACCGTATCACGAATCCGTTCTCCTACGGCAGCACCGCAGCGCTCTTGTACTTCCTTCTTCTCGACCCCACCCTGCCAGCACCTACCGATCCCCGGGTCTCGTTCCCAACTACATTCTACGACGCTCCCGCCGGACGAATCGTATCGCACAGCGATTGGACACCAAACGCTACCATGTTTGATTACCGTGCGAGCTGGATCTCAATCAATCACCAATTAGGCGATGGAGGTCAGTTCGAACTCTTTCGGGATGGCGAGTGGCTGACGAAGGAAATGAGCAATTACGATAACAATGCAGTGGGATTGACCACGACATACCACAACACCCTCTCGCTACAGAACTGGTGCTCGAATGGTACGCCATCGCTCTCATGGTTCGAATCCGGCGAGTGGGCCAACGGCAGTCAATGGATCCTCGGTGCCAATGCTGGCGATCCCACAACAGTCATGAGCACAGGCAGTGGATATGTTTACGCTAGTAGTGATCTGACCAACCTCTACAATCGGCCGAACTTCTGGTCGCCGCTATCAGCTGCAGCGGATATTGTGCGAGCGACACGGTCGATTTTGTGGCTCGATGGCGACTACGTGATCGTCTACGACAGGGCTACTTCAACTCATAACGGGCTCTACAAGCGTTTCAATCTATCGCTTGTTACGAAGCCCACGATCTCGGGCAACACCGCAACTCAGACGTTGCCAAGCGGCCAGCAGCTGTTCGTGCAAACACTCTTGCCAGGCGCGCCAACGATTAGTGCCGCCTTTGCGCCAAGCAACCTAAATCCCATTGCCCAACTGGAGCCTACGCAATACATCATGACAGTGGAAGACGCAACCAAACCAACCGATACTCGCTTCCTGCATGTCCTTCAGGGCGCAGATGCTGGAACAACCAAATCGACAGCCACCTATGTCAGAAGCTCAGCTGGCACTTCGTTCGATGGCGCGAAATTCGCAAACGTGGCTGTCTTCTTCCCGTCGAGCGCAACTGCGGCGTTTATGGGAACAACATTGCCCACGCCAAGCGGCGTGCAAACTGTCATTGTCACTGGCTTGACACCTAACGCCACCTACACGGTAGGCATTGCGACGGTCAGCGCCACAAGCTCGATCGTGGTAACGCCCGGCGCGGGAGCACAGGCTGACAGCGCAGGAGTTCTCACCGTCGCCCTTTAGGTGGCAGCTCACGAATAAAAAAGCCCCTTACCAGATTAGCGGTAAGGGGCAACTTCATTAAGAACTAGTGGTCATCACCGAGGGCTTTCGCTAGCCCGACTCGGTTGCCAGGACGTTTGATAGTGCAAGATTTTCCACGGCAGGTATTTTCAAGTTCTCGCTGGTCTCGGCATCTTTGGCGCCGCCATTCACGTGTCTGAGAACTTTAACTAACCTGCGAACGTCACTGGGATTGCAGTCAAATAACGCCATCGCGGCGAACTCCAGCATGACTGCCGGAAAGAAGCCCTCAGGGTTTTCTGCTTGAAGAGATTCAATATTGAACTCTGACGCCTTAAGAACTGGCCCAAGTTGCCGCGGATCTATAGCGATGAGCAGAAGCAGGCGCGTAACGTTACTGCAGTTCCACCGCTTGAGATCATAAGGCAGATCGAGCATACTCTGCCAGGCTGCAACCATCCGGTCCTCGTCGAGCCCATCCGCAGAGTCTGAGAAGTCCGGCGGCCGCTGCATATAGGGACCGTTTGGGTCCGATTCCTGTTCCAAACTAACTGCATTGCGTATGGTGCGGGGCTTGAACGAGTACGTCAGCCGACCAACAAGTCCCTCCATCTCGGGCCAAAAGCTTATGTACGTCTCAGCTCCGTCATCGTGCTCTACGAATAACGACGAATGCCCAATATCCGGCGGAATGCCATGCTCGATTACCGCGCTTGGGGCGGTTGGCAGCCAAGTATAAAGCGTAATCATTGTCGTAGTGCCCTTTTGCCAGCGAAACGTAGGCCCGCTAACGTCGTTATAGGTGGAAGACGTCCAACCTTACTGTACCCGCATCACAGAAGCAGCACGCGGAATGGGCTCCCGTATAGCGATAAATTCGGGTAGAATTGTGCCACCTACTCAAAGATCGGTGCGCAAGTCAGGGTTGTATGGCCGTGCGGTAGAGCGAAGGATTTCACCTTGGCGATACCGCTTAAAGTCATTGCCCCTACGGCAATGCAGCACTATGATTGCACGGGTTGCGGCGATTGCTGCCGGGGGCGCTTCGCGATTATTATCACGCAAGCTGATCGTGACCGCATCGAGAAGCAAGGCTGGAGCGACTCGGAACTCGGGCTTGAAGGCAAGCCGCTTTTTGTACCAAGAGGCTCTGATTTCCAACTTGCTCACGACTCTACCGGAGCGTGCGTCTTCCTAGGTGATGATAACCTCTGTCGCATCCATGGAAAGTACGGAGAAGCCGCAAAACCCCTCGCCTGCCGGATGTATCCGTTTCGCCTAATCCCGCTCGGCAGTCAGGTGCGCGTCGACGTTCGTTTCGACTGCCCCGCGACATCGGGCAACCTCGGTCGCGCAATCCCTGCCCATAAAGCTGATCTTACAGTCCTGCTAAAGAGCGTGGCTCCAGAAGGCGTTAGCGACGCCGTGGTCCCTAAGTTCAACGCCACAACCACTTTGCCGTGGGCCCAATTGGCAAGAGTGATGGAGGCATTTGACCGCGTCCTTCTCGATGTCTCCATCGACATCACCCGTCGTATCGCTGGTTGCGTCAACCTCAACGCTATACTACGCCAAATGCGCTTGACAGGAATTGGTGATGCGGATCTCGACGAACTCCTAGATACGCTGACCGCAGACGTTCAAGCCGCTGCCGCTGCCGACCCGCTCAAGCGAAAACCGTTGCTGGGCATAGAGGGGTCCATGTTCCGCCACCTGCTGGATATCTACTGCCGCATTGACGAGGTCGGTAAACGGTCGAGCCAATCATCACGTCTCGCCACTTCGCTCAGAATGCTAAGTGGGCAAGGCTCTGTTCCTGCGTTGCGCGACGGATTTCCAATCACCACATTCAAAGCAATCGATGCCTTGTCGAGCATCCCAACGGGCGATGCAGCGCTAGCCGTTGAACGGTACCTACACGTGCACCTGACAAGCATGGGCTACTTTGGCCGGGGCTTTTACGGAAGAAGCTTTACGGACGGGCTCAACTCTCTCTTACTTACCTATCCGCTTATCTCCTGGGTAGCCCGTGCCATCGCAATCGGTGAAGGGCTTGCGACCATAGACAAGCAGTGCACCGAACGTGCCATGGCGATCATTGACCACCAACATGGCGTAACGCCGATGCTTAACACGTCCAGCAGTAAATTCGTTACCAACATGCTGACAGACAGGCGGGTTTTGCGGGCTTTGGTTATATGGTATGGCAGTTGACACGTACAAAGGTCAACGACTTACACCAAAATTACCTCGTCGCATTCTTGCTCAAGTTCCAACCGAACATCTTCGGGCAGTTCGCTATCAGTTATCAGTGTATCTACTTCAGACAGTGGCACAACCTTTATCAAACCCGCATGGCCGTATTTCGATGAGTCACTTAGCAAAATACAACGACGCGACGCTTTTATCATGGCCCGTTTCACTTGCGCGATTTCCATCGTTGTATCTGTAAGCCCAAATTTTGCATCAAACGCCTGAGCTCCGAGAAACAGCTTTTGTACGACCAGACCCGACAAAGTTTGCTCGGCAATTGCGCCGACAGCGCTTGCCGATTCCCGGTTGACCCAGCCGCCAAGTTGGATAATCGTTACATCAGGCAGCTTGAGTAGCTCGTTGACAACGTTCACGCCATTTGTGACAACCGTAAGATTCGCGACACCGTGAAGGAACGGAACCATTTCGATAACCGTCGTGCCAGCATCAAGGATCACTGTATCGCCCGGCTGAACCATGCGAGCAGCAGCCTGCCCGATACGTTGCTTTTCAGCAGTCGAAAGGCTGGCTCGCTTGTGAAGGCCCTCCAGGTGCGTCAATTGGCTAACCGTGACCGCCCCGCCTCTGTCTCGGACCAGTGATCCCTCTTTCTCCAGCAGTAATAAGTCGCTACGAATCGTAACTTCCGACACGCCAAACCTTTCGGCAAGTACATCCACCCTCATCGATCCGTGCTGCTGTACCAGTTCAACGATGCTCGTTCGACGGTGCCTCGTCATAGGCCCTCTCGCGACACGGGATTCGTCGGGGACATCTTCGAGTTCTTGTTGGCTCATGAATTTCTCTTTTGGTACCATTTGTCATTACTTAGATATTGCGATTCAATCGAATGCAGGCGAAACTTGAGTTCTATTTAGCTTTCAATATTCTTTCGTAATTGTACTATATCCTTCCTAGAATTATCATCGAAGCAACCTAAGCTCACTAGTTTTAGCCATTTGGCGTCATTAAGTGCCAATAGGAGCAAAACTCAACTTTCGACAACTTATTTACAAACTATTTTCAAAAGTTCTATTGACAGATACGCAAGTTAGTGTTAAACTTTGTAAAGTTTAACGAAAGTTTAACGAAAGGTATTGCTTATGAAATCCTGCGTAGCGGTCCATATAACATCAAAAAGCGCGGCACATGCAATTATGGCAGCGGAAGCACTCAAAGCGGCGGCAGCGCTACGAGGATGCGGCTTTGCCTGCGAAGTCGTTGATCCGTATTCGACTACAGGCGACTTATCCAACGAAGCGCTTGCCGAAGCGGATGTAGTCATAGTTGCCAATTCGGAGTCTGGTGACGTGGGACAGTTCGGCGGAAAACCAATCTACAAAACGCACCCCAGTGTCGCAATACAGCGCCCGCAAGACGTTATTCAAAATGCACTGGCGCTTGTAGGAAAAGACGGCATTTTGGAGGATCAAGTGCAGCCTTCGCCTACGGTACAGGCAACAGAACAATCGCTAGAGCCACCGGCACATCGCACCCTGGTGGCAATCACATCATGCCCTACCGGAATAGCTCATACATTCATGGCGGCTGAGGGCCTGAAGAAAGCTGCCACAGCCCTTGGGTTCACTATCTTTGTTGAGACACAGGGTTCGGTTGGCGCGAAAAACAGCTTAACAGCAGAGCAGATAGCCGCAGCGAGCGCAGTGATTATTGCTGCAGACACAAATGTTGCAACGGATCGGTTCGCTGGCAAAACCATATACTCAACCGGAACAAAGCCAGCAATTCAGGGCGGCAAAGACGTCATTCTGAACGCGCTCCGAATGGCAGACAACGGGCCGGTAGGAGCCGCATCTACTCCCACAACTTCCGAAACTTTGAGCAGTGAGGTGGACCGCATTAAGGCAGAGCGATCGTCTTCGCGGACCGGAGCCTACAAGAGTCTGATGTCCGGGGTTTCATATATGCTCCCAGTAGTCGTAGCGGGCGGATTGTCAATTGCAATATCGTTCGCTTTTGAAACGGCATCCGCTCAAGCCGCAACGCAGTTGGCTACGGGAACCTTTGTACAGTCACTCCACCAATCCTTTGGCCAAATCGGCTCAACAGCATTTGGTATCTTCGTCGCCGTCCTTTCTGCTTACATCGCGTACTCCATCGCTGATCGCCCTGGTATTGCGCCTGGCCTTATCGGAGGTATGCTGGCGCAAACCCTCGGCGCGGGCTTCCTCGGCGGCATTGTCGCAGGCTTCCTTGCTGGCCACGCCGTAAAGCTGATGTCAGATCGCCTTAAGCTACCCGATACGCTTGAGGGTCTCAAGCCCGTGCTGATCCTACCGTTCTTCGGTAGCGTCATAACGGGTTTGACCATGATCTATGTCATCGCGCCGCCTGTCGCTGCCATCCTCAACACCATGACCATTTGGTTGAACGGAATGCGCGACGCTAATGCTGCTCTCTTAGGTCTCCTACTTGGAGCAATGATGGCGTTCGATATGGGCGGCCCCGTAAATAAAGCAGCATACACATTCGCTGTCGGGCTTCTCGCAAGCCACGTGGATGCTCCAATGGCGGCCGTAATGGCGGCTGGAATGACACCACCGCTGGGTATCGCACTGGCCACGATGCTGTTCAAGTCTCGCTTTGACGACGAAGAGCGTGAAGCAGGTAAGGCGGCATTCGCCTTGGGGTTGGCGTTTATAACCGAAGGAGCCATCCCTTTCGCATCCCGTGACCCACTTCGTGTCATTCCGTGCCTGATGGTAGGCTCCGCAGTGGCGGGAGCTATTTCAATGGCAACTGGTGCCCAGTTGATGGCGCCTCACGGTGGCGTATTCGCAATGGTGATCCCTGGCGTCGTTCACAATATCGTGGCCTATGTTGGCGCAATAATAGTTGGTTCGTTTACAACGGCTGGAGCGATGTACCTTACTCGCAGACCCGCGAATAACGCAAAGAATCAACAAGCACCTACCGAAATTGCCCCGCAGGTCTCCTGAGTCAAAGATTAGCTATAGACGCCAGTGTCGCACATGGCGCGAGGATTGAGCAATGCTGACAATTACAAAGCAAGAAATCGAACTGAACGCTCACGTGAGTTCAAAGGAAGAGGCGATCCGCGCAGTAGGCGCAATTCTGGTCAACGCCGGATACATTGACCCGGCATACATTGAAAGCATGCTTGGGCGCGAGACTCAGGCTAACACCTTCCTTGGTTGCGGCGTCGCCATCCCTCATGGAATGCCCAAGGATAGAGGCCTCATCCACAAAACCGGCGTCGCCGTCCTTCAGGTGCCATCTGGTGTGACGTGGTCCGGCACCGACAAAGCCACACTGGTTGTCGGCATAGCAGCACAATCGGACGAGCATCTACAAATACTCGCTAACCTTACTGGGGTGCTTGGAGACCCCAAACTAGCCGCAAGGTTGAGCGAAACTGGCAATGTCGACGATATCATCCATACGCTGATGAATGGCGTTCCCAGTGACGACACCTTAATCAAGCCCCTGATCGGCGAAGCAAGCCACAATGTCACTATCATTAACAGCACAGGCTTACACGCACGTCCTGGTACAGTAATTGTCCGAATTGCCCAGAAATACGAGTCCGAAATCCGTATAGCCTTCGATAGCAAAATTGCAGACGCCAAATCGCTGGCGTCAATTTTAAGCCTCGGCGTCCCCGGGAACTCAACGGTCCGCGTATTTGCGGCAGGATCCGATCAAGCGGAAGCAATAACTGACCTCGTCGCCGCAATAGATGCGGGGCTTGAAGAGGAAGACGAGGCAGAAACCACCGCTCACTCTGCACCCAAATGGGAATCAGGCGAAGAGCTGAGTCGCATCACTGGGGTTCAAGCATCCCCCGGATTTGTCATTGCGCCAGTTTTTCAACTCCGACGAACCGGATCAGTTGCTCTCCAAACAAATACGGAAAGTGTCAGTGAAATTGCTCGGTTCAATTCCGCCCTTGACAACGCGCGGGCCGAACTGAGGGAGATGCAGAAAACGGTGACAGAATCAATCGGCAAGCACGAGGCTGCCATCTTTGCCGCCCAGGAGGCTCTACTGGAGGATCCTGAGTTAACAGACCAAACTCGGTTGAGAATAGACCAGGGAGATTCCGCTGAAACTGCCTGGGCACGAGCCATCGCGACGAAGGTGGCCGAGTTGTCCGCCATTCAAAACGAGCTCATTGCCGCACGCGCCGCTGACTTTCAGGATATCGGCCAGCGAGTACTGCGATTGCTCAACCCGGCGACAGATCCTCTGAATTCGCTGCCAGATTATCCAATTATCTTGCTCGCCGATGATCTTATGCCATCGGAGACCGCGCGCTTGGATACGGCCATTGTTGTGGGAATTTGTACGTCCGGCGGCGGACCGCGAGCGCACACTGCCATTATTGCAAGGTCGCTCGACATACCCGCAGTCGTCGCAATGGGTGACGCCCTGTTGAATATCGCCAACGATAGCCGCTGCATACTCGACGCCGACGCGGGATGTCTGTATACGACAACAACCGAGGATGCTCTGCTGTCGGCACAGAAGCATGAGCGTCTCGTTGTCGCGATGAAGCAAACCGATTACAACACGCGCTTCCTACCAGCATATACCAGCGATGGAAACGGTCGTGTCGAAATACTTGCCAATATTGGCAAGGCGTCCGACGTGGATGATGCTCTATCCAGCGGCGCCGAAGGCGTAGGACTCTTACGAACTGAATTTCTATTTCTCGAGCGCACGGTTGCTCCCACTGAGAACGAGCAATATGACGCGCTCGTGGGAATGATCCGCACTCTCGACGGTTTGCCCCTGATAGTTCGCACACTCGACATCGGCGGCGATAAGGTCGTCCCCTATCTCGACCTGCCGCACGAAGATAACCCGTTTCTAGGTATCCGAGGTATTCGGCTTTGCCTACGGCATACCGACTTATTTCACACTCAACTTCGAGCAATTTATCGGGCTTCGCTTGTTGGTCCAATCAAAATCATGTTCCCTATGATCGCAACAATAGAGGAGTTCCTTCAGGCCAAAGAGTTAGCAGAGAAAGTGCGTATCGAAGTTGGGGCTGGCCAGGTGGATATTGGTGCCATGATTGAAACGCCTGCTGCAGCCGTAACAGCAGATATGCTCGCCACTGAGGTCGACTTCTTCTCCATTGGGACGAACGACCTGGCGCAATATACACTGGCAATGGACCGAATGAATCCAGAGCTAGCAGCGTGCATAGATCCGCTTGCGCCATCAGTGCTGCGTCTCATCGACATCACAGTGCGAGCCGCAAAGAAAGCCGGCAAGCCGGTTGGCGTCTGCGGTGGCATTGCAGGCGACCCAGACGCCGCAGTCATATTAATGGGGTTGGGGGTTGATGAGCTGAGCATGACACGCTCAAGCATTCCCGGCGTAAAGGCCAAAATTCGCGCTACGTCAATGGAGCAAGCTCGTCGCAAAGCAGAATCGGCACTCCGATAGGCAAACAAGAACACATGACTGGCAGAGGGTATCAATGAACACCGCTTACGACAGAATTCCCACTGGAAGCGTCGACGTGCTAACCGTAACGCTTAATCCTGCAGTGGACCAAACAATCACAATTCCCGACTTCAGTGCGGGATCAGTCAATCGCGTGCAGCAGGTTCAGACTTGCGCTGGAGGAAAGGGCGTTAACGTCGCGTCGGTTCTAGCTGATTTTGGCGTCTCTGTTGCGGTGACCGGATTTCTGGGTATTGATAATGTAGCTTTATTTGAGGAGATGTTCAAACAGCGTGGTATTAGCGACCGCTTCCTGAAGTTGCCAGGCTCCACGCGTATGGGCGTCAAGATTATCGATCCCCTAAACCGCCAAACTACGGACATAAATTTCCCCGGACAATCAGTGCCGACCGGTGGTGTCGCTGATCTACTGAGATTGATTGAATCTATTGATTTCAAGTGGTGCGTGCTCGCAGGCAGTGTCCCTCCTGGCGTGGATCCCGCTATCTATCAAACCATCACAGCTGCCCTCAAGGCGTCAGGGCGTAAAGTTGCAGTCGATGCGAGCGGAGAGCCATTGCGACTCGCAATCACAGCATCGCCCGATGTGGTCAAGCCCAACATCGACGAACTCAGCGAAATGCTTGGTAGAACAATCAGTTCTCGCGACGAACTCCTATCAGCCACCCTATCGCTGATAGCAAGCGGCGTGGGATTAGTCGTTGTAAGCATGGGCGGCGACGGCGCTTGGTTTGTATCGAGGGACGAAGCAATTCTCGCGGTTCCTCCAAAGGTTGACGTCGTAAGTACAGTCGGCGCTGGCGACGCAATGGTCTCCGGCATTGTCGCAGCCAATCTGTCGGCAATGAGTCTCGCCGAATGCGCAAAGCTAGCAACGTCATTCTCACTCGAAGCAGTAAGCCGAGTCGGCGCTGGCCTGTCTCGGGACGCCGACCGGTGGCACGAAATGGTAACCTTGGAAAAAGTCGATATGCCGCTGGTCGAAACGCGCTAGCGAATGAATGCCGCCCTGGCAAATCCAGGACGGCTGGACCTAAACAACGGGCTAGTGCCCAGTAATCGGTTGGAGGAAAAAAATGAAATCAGATATCAGATTTTTAATAGTTGTTTTTGTAATAATTGCCATACTCACAGCTTCGACCTCTACACCGGCGCAAGCCGACGCGCAGCCTGCTAGCCTTTGGGACAAAGGTGCTCTATCAGACAGAGCGCCCATCGCGCCGAACACATCAGCAACAAACAGCAGATCAGCCTCCGTGCCACAGGCAGTCAGACAGACTTCTGTCCACCCGCGCATGGCTATTAAGGGATCGTTCTTCGAGCGATACCGTAACGACTATAATCGAAATAATGGTGGTATCAGCTCGCAAGGATTGGTCACGTTTGGAGCCATCACTGGAACATACCGGCTAACCCCGTCACTTTCGGCCTATGTGCGACTCGCTGGCGAGGGCATCACGCAAGGCGGACAGGGTCGCGATTTCAACGGAGCGTACTACGACGGCACCCATGGATATCGCGGCGCCTTAGCGTTTGATCAGTTTGGCCTGACGTATGATGACTCCAAGACAGGCATACACGTAGTGGCCGGCCGGCAAGGCAAGTCACTCGACGCGACAAGCACGATCTACGATCAGTCCTGGCGGGTTGGCAGCCACATTTTTCTCGATGGCATTTCAGTCTCAAAGAATCTAGGGAAGTGGACAGCGGAGATTGATGCGTACTCAGAAGACCAGTACGTCGCAACGGCCGCAGGTGGAACGCCCGCGCGTAACGGGATCTATGCGGCGCGTGGCTCATATGTAGTTTCGCCCACCCTGACAGCCGGCGCAACACTCGCACGATACACAGCATCAGCAGCCAGCGAAGCAGCGGGAAACAAGAGTGTGACGAGCGGCGAAGGGGACGTAATTTGGAAGGCAACCAACCGACTGGAATGCCGCTTTGAATACGGTCGCTCAGACGCAGACACGCGGAACGAGCTCTACTTTGCCACGGCTAAGTACAAGCTCTCAAAGCGTGATACAGCAGCTGCAATCGCCTATAAGATCGGCCAGTTTGCCGACCTCGGAGGCGGAACCGCGTATCCGAACAACAACCGGGGGACGCGCTACTACGTGCAGCACGACTTTGACAACAAGACCAGCATTCAGCTTTTCCACGAAGCCGACCATGAGATTTATGGTCCTGGCAGCAGCGGGTCCGATCAGGTCACAATCTCCGTGTCCTTCTAGCATGGTGGCCGCGACGCTCAGTGCGGGCAAGGCAATGCCCTTGGGCAAAGCCCGCACTACCCGCCAACCGGACCCGCTGAGCCGCGTAATATAAGCCTGGGAGCAAACACGACCGTGTTAGGATCAACCGGCCTGCCCTCGAGAAAGTCGATAAGTAGGCGGGCAGCCGTCGCGCCAATCTCAGCGAGAGGCTGCTGAATCGTAGTAAGCGGTGGTGTGGTGAACTCGGCGACTGGGATATCGTCGAACCCGATAACAGATAAGTCGCGAGGAACCGATAGCCCTAATTCTGCCGCCGCCTGAAGTGCCGCAACCGCGAGAGTGTCATTCGCTGCAAATATCGCAGTAGGGCGATCCTCCAGCTTGAGCAATGCCAATGTTCTCTCGTAACCCGATGGTCCCTCAAATGAGCCCGCAGGCATGTAATCCACGGGCACATCAATTCCTGCGTCCTTACACGTTTCCAAGAACGCTATCTGACGCTCAATCGCGTTAGTGAGGTTATCGTCACCGGGCAAGTGGGCAATTCGAAGGTGACCATAGTCGATCAATGTTTGGGTCGCAAGGCGGGCCCCAAATGCGTTGTCAACGTCAACACTCATGATGTTGGGATCCGTGCACGCCGACGATACAGCAATCACCGGTACCCCAATCTCCGTGAGGGTTTGGATCACATCCGAGTCGTTTGCCACCGCCAGCAGGATGACACCGTCGGTGCGACCATCGCGCCAAGGACCGCCAGACCGCTGCGCATCGTGCCATGGATCCGTGAAGAGCGTGACGTTGTATCGTTCAACTGCGGCACCCGCCACGATCCCCTGTATTACCGCGAAAGCAAACGGATTCGCGACCGCTACTGTTGCGCGCTCTAGCCCGAACAGCAGACCGAGAGTTCGGGTAGGCTGCCCTGTAAGCGCCCGAGCAAGCGCATTGGGGTGATAGTTCAGCTCGCTGGCGACTGCAATGACACGCTCTCGCGTCGCCTCAGATACGCGGGTGTTTGTCTTTGACCCATTAAGAACGGCGGACGCAGTAGCGATGCCTATCCCCGCCTTCGCCGCCACATCGCGTAGAGATGCGCGCGACTTCACATCTCCCCTATTAGCCCGAGAAACGTTCACCATTTTAGTCTTTAGCTGCGACTGCTCGCGGCGCCATTTAATTCGCTTGGGAATTGCTGGTCACCCACAGGACCAACTGTCCCCTGAGTATCGTATCGTGGTGGTGACCTACCATTGAATGTAGCACATCGAATGATGTGTGTCAACCAGAACCCCACCGCATCAACTTCTCTTACTACCCGCTTGACACCATTCGCTGGGCATGTTATGATACATGACAAATGATTGATGAAACGTTTGGTTTCGTGATGTCTCATCAATCATAGACAGATCTACCGAACAATATTTTGTCCACCCCGTAACCGAAAAGGAATCACAGATGACTTCCAGGATAGCTGTCCTCGCTCTTAACCTGTTGCTGCTAACTATGGTTGCCCTTACATCTCGTCCACTCTTGGCGGGCACCAAAAACGACCTGCCTGTTCCGCTGTGGGATGCCGGGACCGCTAGCGGTTGGCAGATTGCAGATCCCAATCGCGTAAAGGTAGGTAAGGACGCGACCGGGATATCGATATTGAAGGTAGCCAACAACCCCGAAACGCTCAAAGACCAGGTAGGCGCGAACTACAACCTGCCCCTCGACGCTGTTCGCGGCTGCCGCTTGGCCGTCACCGTCGAGGCCCGTGCCACAAATATCAGTCAGCCGGGACATACATACAACGGCATAAAAGCCATGATGCATGTCGTTTGCCCGAGCACTGCCGACACGTGGAACCAGGCGAACGGAAACGAAGTGACATTCCCGTTCTCGTATGATTGGAAAACACTTTCATTCCAAACGGTTGTGCCTCGCGACGCCACCATGGCAACGATCATACTCGGACTTCAAGAGTGCACTGGCCAAGCTGAATTCCGTAATCTGCACGTGGGCATCGTGAGCCGCATGGCAATTCCCCCCGCTGTTCCACCCAAAGGACCAATGTTTACCGGGCACGGTGATGGATCGCTACGCGGAGTGATGATCAGTCCCAAAATACAGCCAGGCGACATCGAGACGTTGGCACAATGGCACGTAAACCTTGTGCGCTGGCAACTCATGTGGAATGGCTTTCCGCACAGCCCGGCTGACGACGCCGACAAAGCTACCTACGACAAATGGCTGGACGGCTGCCTTGCCCATCTGGACGAAATGCTTCCCTATTTCAAGAAGGCGGGAATCACGGTGCTAATAGACCTTCACAGCCCTCCTGGGGGCCGGGATGCAGCCAAGACATGCCGCATCTTCAACGATGCTCAATGGCAGCAGCATTTCATGGCAGTATGGGACAAAATCGCTAAAAAGTATGCTGGCGATCAGCGAATCTGGGGTTACGATCTTGTTAACGAACCTGTATTATCCGGGGAAAACACTGGATTGTTGAACTGGCATGACCTGGCCGAAGTAACGTCCAAACGCATCCGCAAGGTCGATTCAAACCACGCCATTATCATTGAACCGGATCCATGGGGCGCGGTCACGGGACTTGCATACTTCGAGCCAATCAATGTGCCTGGAATCGTCTACAGCGTCCACATGTACGAGCCCGGACAATTCACCCACCAGGGCGTCCTCGACGGCTACTCTGCTGGCCCAACCTACCCTGGCGTGATCGACGGCAAGCTGTGGAACAAGGACCAGATCCGCAAAACGTTCCAGGCAGTCAAAGACTATGCAAAAGCCTACAACGTTCAAGTCTATGTTGGTGAGTTTAGCGCCGTACGCTGGGCACCCGGTGCCGATAAGTATATATCCGATGTCATCGATGTGATGGACGAAAACAATTGGGACTGGAGCTACCACGCTTTCCGAGAGTGGCATGGTTGGAGTCCGGAGGTGGGCGAAGACAAAGCGGTACAAACTCCATCGCCTTCCCCCACTGCCCGCCTGCTCGTACTTCAAAGCGCATTCGCAAAGAATAAACCGTCATCAATCCAGCCGGTACGTCCCAAATAGCAGTAGCCAGTCGGCAGTCTGATATCGTTACATATGAGTACAGGAGCTACTTCAATGAAGAAAGTAATCAACGTCGTTTTGGCCATACTTGCAGTTGCCAGCACGATCACCAATGCAGGCGCCGACCAGGTTATCCTTAAAGGGCTGGACGGCGCAAACCTGTGGGCAAACCCGACAGGAGCGGCGACAGTAACCGTAGCGCCAGTCGCTGCTGACGGACCCGCTAACATGGTCTATCCCACATCTGAAGCCGGTGCATGGCATCTCTTCGTGCCCGACCCCGCCGTGACCAAGATGACCATAGACGAAGGCGCAGCAAAGATCGACATGCCCACAGTCGGCCAAGACGCGTGGCGCTACCAGATCAATCAGCAGCGCATACCGCTCGTCGAGGGACGGTCCTACACCCTTACGTTTCGCGCAAAAGCCAGCCTTGACCGCCCTATGGCTATCGTAGCGCAGATCGTCGAAGGTGATTGGCATGGAGTCGGTCTGAGCGAAACTCCAGCACTGACCTCCGCATGGCAGTCGTTCAAGTACACGTTTACAGCGACCAAAGTGACCGACAATACGATGCTCGTATTCATGTTCGGTCACAAGCCGGGCACGGTTTGGATCGGGGATATTGTCCTAAAACCCACCGACGCGCAAGCAGCGTTCCCTCTCCCTGCAACCGCCACGCGCGTCGACCTTCTCCAGCCAGTCTCCGGCATTTTCGACGTCCAACTCAGCAGCCCATTCCTACCGATCACCGACGGATCCACGTACCGCATCGCATTCAAAGCCAAAGCCGATACGCTTCGCCCGGCAAACGTAACTCTGCGTATTACCCAGCCAGATTGGCACAGCGTAGGCAAATTCGACGGTAACTTCACTCTCGGTCCCTCATGGCGCACCTATGCATTCACCCTGAAGTCCGACAAAAGCGCTGGCGCAACCAATGTGCTGGCATTTGGTTTGGGACCGGCTAAGGGATCGATCTGGATCGCAGACGCAACTGTTACAAAGCTAGACTAGCGCCGGACGACTGCCGCAATAGGCTGTGTCCGTTGCAACCAGACCTGGATACCACATGAATATCAAACCATTTGCATTAGCCTTACTCGCAACTGCCACTGGCTCGATCACCGTCGAAGCCGCACCAACTCAATCGGCTGCCTCTATCACAATAGACGCTGCTCATCCCCTTGGACCCGTCAACAAGCGCATATTCGGCCACAACTTCGAAGCCGCTGATTCCATTGGCATATTTGGAAAAACACACAGTCTCATTCAAACTATGGACGGTGAAGGCGCGTGGGACGACAAGAACCGACGACCCGATCCTGAAGCCGTAAAAATGGGCAAGCAGATCGGCCTGAGCGTTCTCAGGTACCCGGGTGGCTGTCTCGCCCACAACTTCGACTGGAAGGAAACAGTTGGCCCTCTCGAATCGAGACCAACGTTCCATTTCGGTCTTGATGAGTACATGCAAGTTTGTAAGGCTCTCAATGCCGAGCCAGTCATCACAATCAGCGACTTCCGTGGAACCCCGCAAGACGCCGCCGACCTTGTCGAATACCTCAATTCCCCCGCGAGCGCCAAGCACCCGTGGGCGATGAAGCGTGCCGAAAATGGCCACCCAGCCCCCTACGGCGTCCGGTGGTTTGAACTGGGCAACGAATCGAACCACGGCAACCACGACGTCAAACCACACCGTATCTTCGATGGCCTATCCTACGCCGAATACGCCCTTGCGACGGGAAAAGCCATGAAGGCCGTCGATCCCACAATAAAGCTTGGCCTCCAGTCCGCAAACGGGAAGCCTGCCGACGACCCGTGGAACCCCATTGTCTACCAAAGAGCAGGTTCTATCGCGGACTTTATCATCATCCACCGATACCCCGTCGGCTACAGCGGCAGCACAGCTGACATCAACCAGGATCTCCTCGCACAGGCTTGCATGGCTGCTGGCGAACAAGAGGAAATGGTGTTGCAGCAGCACCATGACATAATTCGCAAGTATATCAAACGAGACTTACCACTTGCTATGACCGAATACAATGTCGGCGCCGTCCAGGAACTGCCGCATCCATTTCGATTCGGGTACGCCGAAGGGTTATTTAGCGCGGATTACATCCGAATCATGTTGCAACCATCCGCGAATATGCTGATGGCTAACTACTGGCAACTGTGGAACGGTTATTGGGGAATGGTGAACCGAAACGGCACGGTTGGCGAATATAAGACACGACCAGCCTACCATCTCTACCGCCTGTGGGGCCAACATTTCGGCGATGCCCTGCTGCCCACGATTACCGAATCGCCACGGCTGGAATTCCCGGGCTTTTCTGCCGTGAGACCTGCTCACGGTCCGGTGACCGCAACGCCTACCCGCGAGCCGAGTTTTACCAGCCTCCCTATCGTACTAAAGACAGGCGCAGTTTCGGCGATGGCATCAATTGTAGGATCGACTCCATCGACCGTTACCTTGCGCGTGACAAACTCGCACGGAATGCAGTATCCGCTCATCGGCAAAGTGGTTCGTCCGGCGAGTATTCCGTCCGGCAGTATCTTCGTGAAGATGTCCTGCGAAGCGCGGTTTGCCCCAGACGCTGGAAGCCAGTACGGAGACATCGGACTGGGATTATGCGATGGACGTGGATGGGAGGCGACACATTCAGCCGTTGCTCTCGATGGGCTTGGAAACGCACGCACGTGGCAGCCGTTCTCCACTACTTTCGTCACCTTACCAGACGTCACCTCCATCGACGTAGTCGCGCGCCTGGAAACCGGTGACAACGAGGTGTCTGGACAAGTCGAAATTCGCAATCTGTGTATCGAAGCAAAGAAAGGTCAAGATGTACCTGCATACGCTGCCCTAACGAGCACTGCAAGCCTTTCGCGCGATGGGAAAACGTGCTACCTGATTGTTTTCAACAAAAGCTCAGAAGTCACCATGACAGCGCCGATTGCACTGAAAGGCTTTGTCCCTACCTCCGCCAACCGCTGGACCGTCAATGGACCATCACTCACCGCAGGCGCCTGGTCCGATCCTCCGGTACGCGAAGTGGAAACTGGCGTCCCGGTGCCGATCGACCGCGGCAAGCTAACAGTCACATTCCCAGCCCATTCCATGACGGCTCTGGAGTTGTACGCGAAGTAGCCAGTTCATCACCCTTGCCATCCTCGCTGCTGCGAGCGCAAGCTAAGCATCAATCAGCCCGGTACCCAGTAGGGCGGCCACAAAGCTCGCCCTGCTGGAATACAGCAGTCCGGACCCCATGAGCTTGGCGCACCTGCTGAAGGTGGGCATATCCACAAATCTCCTTGCCCCATCGCTTTCTCGAAACAGATTGGAAACACTGACAGGCTATAGTAACATTATCAGCGAGCCTGAACTGGTTCGCAGCGCGTTGCAGCGCAGTTCTCGGCAGTGTCGCCGCCTATCGATATTCGGATACAAGGTGGACACTGTACGATGAGCACACAGCCAACTAGCGAAACGAAACAATACTCCGAAAGCCGCGTCGGCTACCTGACACGCATCGGCATTGGTGTTCCACGCTTTATGCAAGGCGTTTTCCCGCTAGTTGGACGCGGTGTTAACGAAACTGTTCAGCTCGACGATGATCTGGTTTACACCGTTCCCGTCGGATGCGTCGCTGAGCTAATATACTTCCGCGCTGGCAACTTCTGCGACGACATTATCTATCTTACAGTAACCCTTAACAGTGAGCCGGTTCGGTACTTTCCCGTTGGACCGAAAGCCGATGTGCACGTACCCCTTGCCATTGTCGAACAAAACCCCGCTGGATCGCGCCTCGAAATTGGTGTCGGAGCGCCTCGAGGGCTCGCAGGATCTGTCGTGATAGACGTTGGCCTTCTCGAACTGCCGGAGGGAGCATAAACCCCATGGCAACTACCCCAACCCATTGCCCATACTGCTCACTCCAATGCGGAATGAACCTCGTAGGTGGCGACAATGGCCTCATAACCGTTCAAGCCCGGCCCGATTTCCCCGTTAATAAAGGGGGTATGTGCGGCAAAGGTTGGAATGCTGCCGAGCTATTATCGCATTCCGAACGACTAACGACGCCTCTCGTTCGCGACACGAAAGGTTCACCTTTGCGGCCAGCTACTTGGGATGAAGCCATAGCGCGCATCGTGTCAGAGGTCGAGTCACTTCAAAAACGCTTCGGACCCAACACGATCGGTGTATTTGGCGGGGGCGGCCTAACCAATGAGAAGTCCTACATGCTAGGTAAGTTCGCCCGCGTTGCCCTTCGAACCGCGCACATCGACTACAATGGCCGCTACTGCATGTCAAGCGCGGCCGCCGCGAACAACGCGGCATTTGGCCTGGATCGTGGTCTGCCCTTCCCACTTGAAGACATCGCCAGTACGTCAGCAATCCTATTGTCGGGCAGCAACGTCGCTGAAACAATGCCGCCAGCCATGCAGTACTTCGATGAGATGAGATCCCGTGGCGGTTCGCTCATTGTATCGGACCCACGTTCCACACCAACTGCCCGAGCAGCAGCATTACACTTACAGCTTGCGCCAGGTACAGATCTGGCGTTGGCCAACGGACTCCTGCATATTGCCATCGCTGACGGCCTCATCGATCACGAATACATCGCGAGCCGCACCACCGGTTACGATAGTGTGCGCCAGGCAATCGCGGCCTATTGGCCGGATCGCGTTGAGCGGATAACCGGCGTCCCGGTTGCCAAGCTCACACGTGCTGCTCATATACTCGCTGAAGCGTCGTCCGCGATGATTTTGACAGCCCGTGGCTCCGAGCAACAAAGTAAAGGCGTCGACACTGTGTTGTCTTTCATCAACCTCGCCCTCGCGCTCGGTCTCGTCGGCCGACCGCACAGCGGCTACGGGTGCCTGACCGGTCAGGGAAACGGCCAAGGTGGGCGCGAGCATGGTCAGAAGGCCGACCAACTTCCCGGCTATCGCAAGATCACCGATCGGGCGCACCGACGACATATCGCGGAAGTTTGGGGAGTGCCTGAGACTTCGCTTCCCGGTCCTGGCGTTTCCGCATACGAGATGATCGACTCCATCGGCACAGTGGGTGGGATCCACGCGTTAATGGTGATGGGGTCAAACGTTGTCGTCTCGTCGCCCAATGCCAACAATGTCCGAGCAAAGATCGAATCGCTGGACTTCCTTGTCGTAAGCGATATGTTCTTGTCCGAGACCGCCGCAATGGCCGACGTTGTTTTGCCTACAACCCAGTGGGCCGAAGAGCGAGGAACGATGACCAACCTCGAAGGGCGAGTGATACTGCGCTCTGCAGCCGTGTCCGCCCCGTCTGGAGTAAAGAGCGACCTCGACGTTCTATCAGCCATTGCTACCCGTTTGGGATGTGGTGATAAGTTCCCATCCGTACCCGAAACCGTATTCGATGAGTTGCGGGCAGCCAGTGCGGGCGGCATTGCCGACTATTCTGGAATCACGTACGACCGGATAGTGGCCGAGAATGGCGTATTCTGGCCATGCCCGGGGATCGATCATCCGGGAACGCCTCGATTATTCAATGAGACGTTTCCAACGCACGATGGCCGCGCACGTTTCCACGTTGTACGCAACCGAGACTCGGCTGAAGAACCCGACGACGACTACCCAATCTACCTTACGACTGGTCGACTGATGGCCCAGTATCAATCGGGCACCCAGACACGTCGAGTAACGGCGCTCACAGCTTCATCACCAGAACCATTTGTCGAGATCAACCCCATCCTTGCACGCCGCATCGGGGTTGGCGACGGCGATGCAGTATCGGTGGCGTCACGGCGCGGACAACTCACAGCCAAAGCCCGCGTGACAGCATCCATAAGGCAGGATACGATATTCGTCCCGTTCCACTGGGGCGGCGCATCATGCGCCAACAAGCTGACTAGCGACGCGCTTGATCCAGTATCTCGTATGCCCGAGTTCAAGGTATGCGCAGTCCGGGTAGAAAAGGCAGCTGTGTAGCTGCCATAGCGCATCTACTTGACCCGCTTCACGATTTTCGCATTGACGCGAACCTTCCTCAATGATGAGCAATGCGTTGCCACAAATGGCGACGTGCGACGATTACAACCATCTTCGCCCTTTCGGGCGATTGCCATCCTTGAGGAGAACAAAGTGAAACTATCCGATCTGAAAAAGAGCGGACACGCGCCGTCGTTGTTCAGCGCGTTTCTGCACTTCGATATTTCGTTCATGGTGTGGGTCATACTGGGTGCCTGCATGCCATTCATCACCACCGACCCAGCGCTGACCGGGGCCAACCTGCAAGTGACACCAACAGCGGCAGTGTCGAAAACGGCGCACTACACCTTACTCGTCAAGGGCCCACAAACTAGAGCGCAAAACCCAAAACTCGCTGCTGACCAGCCAGCGAATGTCTACAATCTGCTTATCAAACCCGGAGATCCAGCAACAGCTACCAAGGCGAGCGTCAAGCCGGTAGAAAAATACGTGGTCGACAATTCAAACCCGGCCACAATTGCGGCTGTCAACGCTCAATCCAAGCTTATCCAGATCGCGGTCGCACCCGGCGCCCATGGCAATCCGAATGAAAACGTGATCGCCCTAAAGCCCCTCGGCGCGCTGGCTGTGGCGGGGAAGTCATTCCAGGCTGTCGCAAACGGCTACCCGGTGTCGACTAAGCTTCTCCTCGTCGGCCTTCCGCTTCTTGCAGCAGGATTCTGGCGCATACTGCTCGGCGTTCTCGTCGACCGGTTTGGATCTAAGCGAGTTGGTGTCGCGAGCATGGCGTTTACGCTGCTACCGCTCGCGGTTGGCTACCTGGCCGCGACTTCCTACTATAGTCTCATCTTTGTAGCCCTATTCCTGGGACTTGCCGGAGCATCGTTCGCGGTATCCTTGCCGCTTGCATCGCGATGGTATCCTCCGCATCTGCAGGGTCTCGCAATGGGTATTGCTGGCGCCGGTAATTCGGGCACCGTACTCGCGACGATATTCGCCCCCATGTTGGCAAAATCCATCGGGTGGCATGGGGTTTTCGGGGCGCTCATGATCCCGGTCGCAGTCACGCTACTTGCATTCGTCGTGCTGGCAAAAGACCCTCCCGGCAAGCGCACTCCAGCAACCGTGGCTGATTACAGCGCATTGCTTGCCAAACCGGACACCTGGTGGTTCTGCATCCTGTACTTTGTAACCTTCGGCGGATTTGTTGGCCTTTCCAGCTTCTTCAACTCCTTCTTTGTCGATCAGTACGACGCCCCAAAAGCTGCGGTGGGACTATGGACCTGGCCGTTCATCATCGCGGGCTCGCTGCTCCGCCCCGTCGGCGGTGCGCTCGCCGATAGAATCGGCGGCATCCGCATGCTCACGCTGCTCTACGCTACAATCGTGGCGTCAGCGATTGGAGTTGGCATGACCATTACCAACTTCAATGTGTCCTGCACACTACTCTTCATACTCATGGGCGCGCTCGGCATGGGGAACGGTTCAGTGTTCCAGCTCGTCCCCCAGCGATACAAGAAAGAGATCGGCGTTATGACTGGCCTCGTCGGCGCGGCTGGCGGAATAGGTGGCTACTACCTTAACTTCGCACTTGGCCACCTGCATGATATGACCGGCACCTACGCCAGCGGCTTCTATGCCTTCGCCGCGATTGGAACTGTGGCGCTGATTGTCCTACGCGCAGTCGCTCCCGGATGGCTAGCTTCATGGCTCGCTGAGGGCGGAAAAGCACTTTCGCCAGCTGAACACGCTGCGGGCGAATCGCACCTCTCGCACCCGCGGCCCGCACCGGCTATCGTTGGTGCTCCCGAGGCCGGGTAAGCACATCCTTAGCTCCTGCCTGCCGCTCACTGGCAGGCAGGCAACGGATGGCAAATACGCACGGTCTGGCACGATCAAAGTACACACAGGAAGGCACTCATCATAATGAAAACGTACAGTGTAATCGCGCTCATCACAATACTAACTGCATCCATTACGGCGCAGGCGGATCCCGCGGCACCTGCGGCTGCCAAGCCGAACGCAGCAACACCGAAAGCTGCAAGACCTCAGCCAATTACAGTTTTCGGGTCCATCCGCGAAAGACCGGAGCATTACGAATACTTCGGAACAAAGGTCGGAGACGGTAGCTACACATTCATGGGATCGCTCATTCGAGTGGGCGTAACGGCGAAAAATGCTACCACGGAGGGCACCTTCGAGATCGCGCAGCCATCGCTCTTTGGCCTGCCCGACGACGCAGTTGGCGGACCTGGCCAGGGCATACTCGGCCAAGGCGGCAACTACTTCGCCGCCTCAGGGCACAAAGAGACGGGCATCTTCCTGAAGCAGGCGTCGCTTACGTTCAGACAACCCGGTCCCGCTGGGCGTTCCCTTAAACTCGGACGTTTTGAGTTTCTCGATGGAAACGAGGCCGCTCCCAAAGACCCAACAATAACGTGGCTGAAATCGAACCGAATAGCCCAGCGCCTAATCGGCAACTTCGGCTATACAGATATCCAACGCAGCTACGATGGCGGCACGTTCACATACGCTCAGCCAACCGTAACCGTCACAGGCTTCGCTGGTGTTCCCACGAAGGGTGTCTTTGATCTGAATGCCAACGACAACATAAGCCACGTGAAGGCAGGCTACTTGGCACTAACCCCTACCCCAGGCAAGAAGCCAGTAGACGCCCGCCTGTTCGGTATGTACTATGAAGATACCAGACCGGGAACAACCAAAACGGACAACCGCGCAGCCGCTGTCCGAACCGCTGATACCGCAGCCATCAAGCTGTGGACCTACGGGGCCGACTATGTGCGCGTGATGCCGTCGGCGGCGGGCAAGACCGACGTCGTGCTATGGGGTGCGGCCCAAACAGGCAAATGGGGCTCTCTAACGCAGCAATCCTATGCAGGCGACGCCGAAATCGGGTGGCAGCCTGCCCATTGCCACATGAATCCCTGGCTACGCGCTGGCTACTTCTACTCAAGCGGGGACGGAAACGCATTCGACGGCAAGCATGGCACGTTCTTCCCCATGCTTCCAACCACCAGAATCTACTCGCGCTTCCCGTTCTATACCGAATCCAACATCCGCGATGCGTTCGCCCAGCTTATCCTGAAGCCGAACTCCAAAACGACGCTTCGGTCAGATCTGCACTTCCTCAGCCTGGCAAATCAATATGACCTTTGGTACCAGGGCGGCGGCGCTTTCGAGCCGAAAGGAAACTTCGGATTCGCGGGCCTGACAAGCAGCGGCAAGTCCAGTTTGGGCTCCGTCCTCGACCTGAGCGCCGATTACAAGGTGGACAAAGCGACAACGTGGACAATCTACACAGCCGCCGCAGTACCATCCGATGTGATCAAGAAGCTATACAACTCCAAAACAGCCAGCCTGACGTACTTAGAGTATTCGCACACGTTCTAACGAGGCGACCGGTAAACCCGGATAATTCGTGTCGTGCTCAGATTCACAACAGACCGTCGCGAAGCGACACATGCACGGAGTCCCGGAGGGACTTTTCACCAAAGGTGAATCCCCAAATAGCCCGGTACTTCAGTGCCGGGTGGCTCTGACATTCATCAATAATCCAGGTAAACAAAAAGCGGGGCCGAGCTAATAGCCCGACCCCGCGATTTCATACGCCATACGCGAGCCTATGCTTCGCGACGCCACGTAGTGCCTTGCGGGCGATCTTCGATGATAATGCCAGCGCCTTTGAGATCCTCGCGGATCTTGTCGGCTAACGCGTACTGTTTCGCGCCGCGAGCCTCCTTGCGCCATTCGATAGCCAGCTCAATCAGCCTTGGCGACAAGTCGTCTTCGCCCGATGCGGCTGCTGTCGATGTATCGATGCCAAGATGGGCTAACAGCACCTTCACTGTCGCGACGAGGTCACCTGCGCGCGCAACATCGCTCCCCGTAGCAATGGCCTTGTTAAGTTCGGCAAGCGCTTCGAACACAACCCCAATCGCAGCAGCTGTGTTGAAGTCGTCGTCCATTCCCTGACCAAAACGCTCAACATATTCGGCAACGGGCTGCCCTTCCACAAAACCCGGCAGTTGTGACGCCACATTGAGGGCCGTCTGAATCCGCTCGAATGAACGTGCAGTTTCACCGACACGCTCTGGTGCGTACTCGATCGGGCCACGGTAGTGCGTGCTGAGCACATAGAGTCGCAGGATGGCTGGCGAGTACTTCTCAAGAAGCTCCTTAATGGTAAAGAAATTTCCAAGCGACTTGGACATCTTTTCACCGCCGGAGTTCACAGAGCCCCAGTGCATCCAATATCGCGCGAACTGCTGCTCGGTTGCTGCTTCGCTTTGTGCGATCTCATTCTCGTGATGCGGAAAGAGCAGATCGATACCTCCCGCGTGGATGTCGAATGTGTTGCCGAGAAACTTAAGCGACAGCGCCGAGCATTCGATATGCCATCCAGGCCGCCCAAGCCCCCAGGGGCTCGGCCACGCGGGCTCACCGGGACGCTGAGCCTTCCACAGCGCGAAATCCATCGGGTCGCGCTTGGCGGGGTCTACCTCGATGCGCGATCCCGCTTCCATATTCGCAACATCACGCCGAGACAGCTTGCCGTAATCCTTGAACGATGACACCGAGAAATACACATCGCCCGACGGCGCAACATAAGCGTGCCCGCTGTCGACAAGATCCTTCGTCAACTCGACAATGGACTCCATATTTTCGGTCACTTTGACGAATTCGACTGGCGTAATGCCAAGTGCATTCCAGTCCTCAAGGTAGGCCTTTGCGAACCGTTCCGCCAGTTCCTGCGCCGGAACGCCTTCTTCGTTGGATTTCCGGATAATCTTGTCGTCGACATCAGTAAAATTCTGCACCATCCGGACAGAATAGCCACGTGCGGTAAACCATCGGCGAATCGCGTCAAACACGACCGCCCCACGAAGATGGCCAAGGTGCGCAGGTCCTTGCGGCGTAAGCCCGCAGGCATAAATCGAAACCTTGCCAGCGTCTCGCGGCTCAAACGGCTGCTTGGTATGCGTGAGGGTGTTCCAAAGTTGTATAGACATAGTTCTGTTGTTAAGGCAGCGGCTAAATTCCGCTGCCGTGGAGATTTTCGTGGGCAGGCGCCATGGGATCGCTCATCTGATTAAACAGGTCGAGAAGCTCAGAGTCTTCCCCTGATCGGGCGTGATGCCGTTGGAGTTCATGCAAATGCTCAAGCTGTTCGGGCTGATGTTCGTCTTCGATACCCTCAACGCGGCATTTCAGATCTTCTATTTCGCGCAGCAACCGACGCATCAATTCGCCCATCGGGTCGGCGCTGCTGAGCGCCATGTCCATGACCTGATGCGTCGGCCGCTCCGAAAGATGCAATCCGTCTTTGATCAAAATCTTAGCTGGGATACCAACGGCCGTCGCTCCCGGAGGCACGTCACGCGTTACGACAGAGTTCGCGCCAATACGCGCCCCGTCGCCCACGGTGATGTTGCCAATGATCTTCGCGCCCATGCCGATGAGCACGTTGTTGCCGATGGTGGGGTGCCGCTTCGTCCGCTCAAGAGACGTTCCACCAAGCGTGACCTGATGATACATCAAAACGTCGTCACCAATCACGGCGGTCTCACCAATCACAACTCCAGCGCCGTGGTCGATAAAAAACCGTCGCCCAAGTGTAGCCCCGGGATGGATCTCAACGTTGGTAAGGAAGCGTGCCCACTGGGACACAACCCTGGCGAGGAAACGATAGTTGCTATTGTAAAGCCTATGTGCGACTCGGTGGTGCAGGAGCGCTATGAAGCCAGCGTACGTCCAGACTTCCAGCACTGACGATAGCGCTGGATCCTTGTCACGTATAGTTTGAATGTCTTCGCGGATCGTCTGGAACATGCAATCATCGCCCTTAGGAGATTAGTCGTAACTCTAATTCCTACTATGTCAGGCGAAATAGTATAGCACATCCGGATTGCCCGAGTCGCCCCTACAAATGGCGGATCATTCGTGCAAATCCCGCTCACGCCACGAAAAAAGGCCATCGATCCTTAGCCTACGCCTCTTGCCATTGCGAGGGTAGGCCAAAAATCGATGGCCGCTATTGCTGACTAGCGTCTGGGCGCTACGTCCTACTCTTTGCGGGTGCCTCAGGAACCGCAGCAGCGCTAGTGGGCGCTACTGGTGGCGCAGCCTTCGCTGGCACAACGTCAAGCGTGCCTGGCGATTTCGGCGCCGCCGGGCTAGCAACCGCCGGAGCCGTACCCGCCGAAGCTCCCGCTGGCACAGGAGTTGTCGTCGCAGCCGTCTTCGCGTCGGGCGGGGCAGGCTTGCTCGTAAACACATTCGCAGTGTCAATTGTCTTGTTATTGAGCGTCAGCAGATAGACCTTGAGCGCCTGGATCTCCTGATCGTTCGCAGCTAGCGGCGGCATGAACGCGTGATACGGCGAATCCGGCTTGTATTCGCGCAGCATCAGCAACACATTGTTCAGCGACTTGTCATCCCGCGCCATCGTAAGGCCTTTTATCCCTCGATAGCCATCAATTGTATGACACCCCATACACTGACCACGGAACACGAACCGGCCCTCCTCGTAAAGCGACGGCGGCGTATCATCCGGACGCCACATAGAAGCGGCGAGATAGCTCGTGTCCTGGTAGTGCTTGACGTCCTTCACGCGAACGCCGCTAGAGTACATGTACGACCCGATCACATACGGCTTGCGAATAGCTTCCCGAGCGTATTCCGTCGACGCCGTCGCCAGTAGCGCAATGAACAGCAGCGAAACCGCGTGTCCGAGCGTGAAATCGCGAGGCGACTTGTACGCAAAGAAGTACGCAATCGCGGCAATCGTCGCCGTACTCATAATCGATATAAGCGCAATGCGCGTGATCTGTGTGAACAAGCCCGACCCAATGGTCGCCATGCCGAGTTCCATCAGGTGTCGATTGGCATACGGGATCATCTGCCGATACCATACAAACACGATGGGCAGCAAAAGAAACGCCGGGATGAGCCACGAAGTGCTCCACCGAATCATCTGGTCGCGCGTCTTGCCCTGCTCCAGCTTCGAGAACGATACCAACGCCCAAACACCGGCGAGGGCCATCATAACAAGCATACGCATGATCAAACTCGGCCAGTAGGTCGGATTGAAGAACGCATACCAGAAAACGCTAGGCTCATTTCCAGTGCCTGCCGCCTGTAGCCACACGTGGCCAGGGGTAAGCATGAAGGTCAAGATACCGTTAATAATGACCAGGGTCAGAATCGACGATATTGCGTAAACATACGAGACGTTCAACGCCACCTTCTCAGGTATCCGGTCCCAAGTGTAATACAACACCAGGATCGCAGTCACTTCGATGAGGAAGAACAACCACTCAATCGCCCATCCAAACACAAAGTTGTGAATCAATGCGCTCGTGGCACTCGGGTTCACAAGGCCGATCGCAAACCAAATACCGACACCGCTAACGGTGCCAAACACACCGGTTACGACCAGGAAGAACTTCGAATGCTGCTTGATAATCGGCAGCCACTCCCGGTGATTGCCGAGGTACGCCTTGCGGAGAGCGAGCGTCAGGTAAGCGCCGCCTCCTACCGCAAAGTGTGAGATCATAACGTGGAAGATCGCAATCATCCCTACGACCCATGGGGTGCCGATGACGGGAACTTCCCAAACTGGATAATTCATTCCGAGCTCCTTCTACAGTGCGGCGTAGCCCCAGATAGTAGTGACGACCAGGATACCGAGTACCACGAGGCCGAAGTAAGTCGCATTGCGCCCTCGCTTACCGCCAGGCGTCGTAACGTCATACAGCGGAATGAGTAGCCACAGCACCAGGCCAAGCGTAAAGCCTCCCATGCCCGCATACTCGCCCAAAGTCCCCGGAATGATCTTCCCGACGATCTTGAGGATTTGGAAAGCGCTCATGAAGTACCATTCCGGGTGAATACCCGGAGGTGCCGCGCGCAACGGGTCTGCTGCTTCACCGAGTGACTGTGGGAACACCGAAGCAAGCAGCGCGATCACGTTGAGAGCGATCAGCCACATGGCGAGGTCCTTGATCACGAAGTTCGGGAAGAACGGAATGCTCTTTCGCTCCGCAACAGGCACAGCCTCCTCGGAAGGCGGCACGGAGCTCCCGTGCTTGGTCACCATCCACAAATGCAGCCCAAGGATAGGCAGGAACAGGAGAGGCAGTACCACTACGTGAAGCGCAAAGAAGCGCTGCACCGTAAAGTCGCCAACCTCAAGCCCACCTCGCAGTAAGTTCCCGATCTTTGGCCCGATCACCGGCATCAGGTCCGCCATCGTCAAACCAACCTTGGTGGCGAAGTACGACAGATCGTCCATGGGCAGCAGGTAGCCGCTGAAACCGAACACCATACCGATACCGAGCAGCACAAGTCCCGTCCACCATCCAAACTCGCGTGGAGCACGGTAGGCCTTCATGAAGAACGCCGAGAACATGTGGATAAACGCAGACAGCAAGAACAGCGTAGCCGTCCAACTGTGCGCTGACCTGATCAACCAACCGAAGTTAATGTCGTAGGTTATCTGCCGCACGGAATTGTAAGCTTCGGGACCAGGGCGGTAGTAGACCAGCAGCAAAATGCCAGTCAAAATCTGCACCACGAAACACATCAGCGTGATGCCGCCCCAGTAGTACCAGAACGAATGCTTGTGGACCGGTACGACCTTGTGCGCCATCATCTCCCGCACATCGTCAAGGCCGAGCCTGTCTTCCAGAAACGCAACGAATTTAGACATCGTAAGCTCCTTATGCCTTGGAAATAGTGACTACGCCCGGTGCCACGGTCACGTTGTAAGTTTGTAGCGCACGCGGTGGCGGCCCGGCGACGTTCTTCCCGGTCTTCGGGTCGTACTGACCACCGTGGCACGCACAAGTGATAGTAGAGCTCCCTGCTTTCCAAAGCGGGAGCGTGCAGCCAAGGTGAGTGCAAACTGCGGTAAACGCCACCCACTTACCGTCCAAGTGATGGATAAGCATTGCAGGATGCGACCCAAACTTGAACATCAGCGCACTTCCAGGAGCTAGCTTGTCCTCGCCCTTTGTCAAAGCGATTGACGTCACCTTAGCTTCCTCTTCAGCGCGCTCAACGGGCGTGTCGAGGTACTTATAAATCGGGTACCCAACAGCGCCAGCATATACCAGCGCCATTCCGCCGACGGCTACCTTCACAAAACCGCGACGAGTTACACCCTCATCTTCTGCATCTAGCTCTTCAATGGGTTCTTCAACTGTTTGTTCGCTCATTGGGTCACCTGTTCCGATACGGGCTTGGCTTGTTTCATCACCAACAAGAGCCATGCAACGACTACCAAGGTGATGACGAAGAGGAGGAAGAATATTCCGAGAACGCCCCAGTTGGGCACAACAGTACGGTTCCATACGTCGAAACCGACATTGCTTAGCGTGATGTCCCTGATGCCATCGCGGCAACAAACCGCGCCGCAAAGGCTCAGGAAGCCCATCAAGCACGCTACCAGCGTCACGGGCACGTTGATTGCCTTGCGAACCGACTGACTGAGGGCAAGCACCGCCGCCAATACCACACCGCCACACCAAACTGCCGCAGATACCTTGAAATAGAGGCTGTCCGTTAGCCCCGCCTGCACGACGGCTGGCTGCGTGGAATAGACAAAGTAGCCAACAACCGCCACGATCACTGCACCGATCACGCTCAAGTGGCCGCCAAGCTTCCGGAGCAACGCCTTCACGTCGTCGTCAATTGTGACGATGGACGAGTGGAGCAACGTCCACAGGCCTGTTGTCAAAATCGCGCCAGTAATGATAAACAACCAGCGCGGAATCGCGGTCGGATCGGGCGGCGGAAGATGGAAGCCGAGTGCGGACTGTGCATACATCCCCTTCCAAACCTCTGGCTTCAGCATCAGAGTCATGTTCATCGAAAGGATTCGCCCCACTCCGGCGGAAAGCACAAGGGCGATGAACGTCATCAGCGACGCGGGCTTTCCAGCACCGGTTCGATACACGATCTGATACATGACCCAATAGTCAAGCATCAAAATAAACACGACCCCTATCCATATGACGCCGATGAGGACACTGCTGGTGTAAAGCGCTCGACCATACAAGACCTGCGCAAAGAGCAGCGGCGGAATGCCAAGGTTGATGACGAAGGTCATCACGATGGTTATTCGCCTGGCTAGCACATGAGCCGCCGTCTTGTACGTGAGCGATTGAGTGGAAGTGGCCTTGAGACTGAGTATCCAGACCGCTAATAGGCTACCGATGAGAATCTGAACTGATACGAAGTGGAGCGCCAGCGTTAAAAGCCCGAGGACCTTCATTAGCCATATTGGAGCTGGCACCGGGATCGGATCGACGATGGGAAATTCCATGAATTATCTCGCCCCTGTGGTTTACCGTCGACCGCGCCAAGCATCCATCGCAATTAATTGCAACATAGCATGGGAGCCGTCAGTTAGCATCGTATTTTCCCGTTACGGCTCACCGAGCGGTATCCCCCAAACGGCGGATTGTAGGCAAGGGGCACCCCGGTACCTACCATGGCAAAATAAAGATACACTAAGGAAACGCGTGGAATTGCTAGATCTATTGAGGGCGAATGGCTTGTGGAGAATGCTTTTCTATGAACAAATAAATCCAACGGATTGCGACATTTGGGTGATAAGCAATCTGATTCGTGCAATTAGGCAGCTAACTACTTGGGGGATGAGAATCCGGATACAATGATGCCAGTACCTGGCACATGTTGCGATCTTAGTAGCGTTACGAGCTTTGACAGGCAATGTCTGGAAAACGCCCGCCCCAAACCCAGGCCTCAAGCATAGCGACAGTTGCACTTGGAATTGCCGCAAGCAGTTTCCTTCCCACTTCGGGAAGGTCCGAGTCCGCGAGGCGGATGGGTCCCCTCGCCGTGTCTCTCGGCTCGCCTGGTTAGGTCGGCAGTGCAGCAAAAGCCTGTTCACTCACTGCGAGCGCGACCCCGATGTCGTCGTCAGTATGCGATGTCGATAGGAAAGCAGCTTCAAACTGTGACGGAGCCAATGACACGCCAGAGTTCAATACTGAACGGAAGAATGCAGCATACCTCGATGTATCCGACAGACGAGCCGTTGCGTAATCGGTTACGGCTGTTTCGGTGAAGAACATCGTAAACAGTGACCCTATGGTGTTGATCGTTACGCCGACATCAGCTGATGACGCGCACCCGCGTAACGCTTCGACGATGGTCGTTGTTTTGCGCGCGAGTTCGGCGTAGAGTTTCGGCGTGGAATCGATAAGATCGAGCACCGCTAGTCCAGCCGCGACTGCCACCGGATTGCCGCTCAACGTACCCGCCTGATAAACAGGTCCCACTGGCGCCACCTGATCCATGATCTCAGCTCGACCGCCATATGCTGCAAGAGGGAGCCCACCACCAATGATTTTGCCCATCGTCGTCATATCCGGCGTAACGCCCAGCAAGGCTTGCGCCCCACCCGCGCCCAATCGGAACCCGGTGATCACCTCATCGAATATCAGTACCACGTCCCGCTCAGCCGTGAGGGCTCGGACGGCTTCTAGATAGCCCGGCTTTGGCAGCACTACACCCATATTGGCGGGTACCGGCTCAATTATGACTGCCGCGATATTGCCTGCATTGGCATCAAGTGCCTGCCGCAATGCTTCGACATCGTTGTACGGCACAGTTAGCGTTTCACGAGTCAACGACGCCGGCACACCAGCGCTATCGGGAAGGTCGAATGTCGCCATTCCCGATCCTGCCTTTGCGAGCAGTCCATCGCTATGACCGTGATAGCACCCATCGCACTTAATCACCTTATCCCGCCCAGTAAAACCGCGAGCAACGCGAACCGCGCTCATCACAGCCTCTGTGCCACTGTTAACGAGGCGCACCTTCTCCACCGACGGCACCATGGCGCAAATCCGCTCACACAGATCAATCTCTCGTGGCGAAGTAGCACCAAATGCTGTGCCGTTAGCCGCTGCCGATGCGATTGCAGATACAACACTGGACGGAGCATGTCCGAAAAGCATAGGCCCGTAGGACATGACAAAATCGATATACTCGTTGCCGTCAACATCAACGATTTTGCTGCCCCCGGCTCGTGCCATAACAACCGGATCGCCGCCGACAGACCGAAACGACCGGACGGGCGAACTGACGCCGCCTGGCATCACTTTGCGGGCGCGAAGAAACTCTTTGCGGGACAAATCGGTGGTAAACACTTGGGCTAAACTCCAATAATGGCGTGATAAGTTGGGAGCAGGATTAAGGACGAGGGTATCTGATACCTTCCGCGGCATCAGATACCGCGTCTAGTGAATCATATCCCTGCAAAGATATAGGATTTGGCGCCAATGTACCCGATTCCGAGTGATGTGGACATTCCTATGTCCAGCATTCTTATGGCCGGTACTCTAATGCACTTTCGAGCATGGGCTTATAGAGCAGTCCTTATCAGTCCGCAGAATTGCAGCAGGGCGAAAATGAGATCAAACTCCGCGAAATATCTGCGGTTGGCCGACCTTACAGTTTGATTCACGATTGAGGCATCCGATCCTATGTTGCCACAATTCCCAACGAACCAAGCCTGGGGACTGCCCCGCAGAAGGTGGCACCACTTGTTCGCGGTGTAAAAGCCACAAAACACATCGTCACATCCCCAAACCCATCATCCCAATCGTGGCGCATCGCAACTGTTTGGGGCCGCCTTCGAGGACGCTGTCCCCGAAAGATTTGTCGCCAACCCTAGCCACGGAGCGGCCCATTCGCCGTGAGGCGCTGCGGTCGGCATGCCGCAGTTCCCATCGCATCGCCACGGCACGTTAACGCAATGTTGCCTCAAATTTGGTATGCACCCAGTATCTTATCTGCAATAGCGAACCACGTACTATAGTGCGTCGTTGGTTCTATTCACAGTGGTTGCGCAACGTCCATTGCCACAAAAGCCCTAACCTCTACCCCCGTAACGGGATCGCAGTCGTAAGCGCTGAATGGTACACGGCCAGCACTTTATCAGCCATGCACTCAGCCGTACGACACTGCGCATTCACCACCGCCGCAGCGCTCATCCTCGCGAGCCGTTCAGGATCGTTCAGCAGAGCGACTACAGCTTCACCGTAGGCCACAGGGTCGTTGGGGACGCGTAGCCCGTCCTCGCCATCGGTTACCGTCTCGGGCGCCCCGCCCTCGTTGACCGCAACACATGGCGTTCCAACAGCCATAGCCTCGCCGAGCACCATTCCCTGAGTCTCAGTAGTCGACGGGAATGTCATCAGGTCCGCGGTGGCATAAATGGGGTCCAGCGCTGCTCGCGGCAAAAAGCCAGTAAGGATCACGCGGCCCTTAAGAATGGGAGATGCGTTGGTGATTTCCTGCAACCGCGCGGCGTACATTCCTGCGCCAGCCAGTACTAAATACGCATCGGGTCTTGCCTTGAAGATCGTGCTTTCGCAAGAAGCCAGAAGCATTCGAAGATTCTTCTCTTTCGCCATGCGCCCAGCATAAATCAGAACCGGAGCATCGGCCGGTATTCCATACTTCACTCGAACTGCCGCTTTAGCTTCTTCACTGATAGTCGCCGGAATAGGGATGCCACTTGGGATCACCGATATTCGCGACTCGGGTACCCCGTACTCCTCACGAAGCTTCGATGCGGCGAAATTTGACGGCGTAATTACAGTGCTGCATCCCGTATAGTACCAACCAATCCAGAGGTAGGCTGAAAGATTCACGAGTTCTTCGGGCGCAAACCCAATGTAATGCGAGTAGGCGGTGTAGATCGTATGGTTTGTCGCGATAAGAGGGACATTGTTCGCTTGGGCGACGCGCTGAGCCACAATGCCCATCAGGAACGGCGACTGAGTGTGGATCAAATCCAACTCCATCGCCCCTACCCCCTTCATGATGCGTGGCGTAATAGGGAACGGCACCGGATACGCTTTGTCGAAAGGCGTGAATGCTGCTGGTATACGAACCACATTGTCGGGATCGCCCGTGTATCCAGGAAACTCGCTCGAAAAGACAAAGACCTTGTGGCCGAGTTTCTCAAGTTGGTCAATCAGCGTGATAACCGAGGTTGTTACGCCGTTTACGACAGGTGGATAGCTCTCGGTAAAAATGCCAATTCTCAAACTTCGTCCAGCGAGAGGACCGCGATCAAGATCAGTTGCAACGGTCTGCGCTTCATCTTGCGCCATAGCCATCAATTGGTCTCCAGTCGGCATCAACTGTTCTCCAGCTTTGTACTGCCATTCTCACTTCGGAGATCTGATATTCTGGTGCGAGCAACGCGTCCATTGGGTCGTTCAGCGCGCCTGAAGACTACCTCCGGAACGCTGGGAACATCGCTATCGCCGCTTTGGCCCAGTCCCTCGGACTCCATGACTGCGAGTACATCCGCCAATCGGAATCGGCGCTGCTCGCCAATTGCGCTTATGGGCGGAAGG
This sequence comes from Capsulimonadaceae bacterium, assembly GCA_036504535.1. Lineage (GTDB taxonomy): Bacteria > Armatimonadota > Armatimonadia > Armatimonadales > Capsulimonadaceae > JARLGU01. The sequence goes on along the minus strand of DASXUY010000034.1, from coordinate 13,246 downwards.
ACACCGCTATTTGAATAGCGGCGAACGACTTTCTGATCTACATCAAGGATAATAGCTGCCTCCTCGATTGTCAGGGATGGGTTGACCAGCCTGTCAAGCAGTTCTTCGCGAGTGCTCATAGTCGGAGGCCGTAAATTATCCAGCCGTCGTGTCGCTGACGAAGGCACGCTCCTGGCCACTTGTTGAAAAACGGCGACCGCGTTGGAATACTCCGTAGTGTCGCCAAGGACTCTCTGTTGCTGCCCCGCAGCCACAGGAGCTTCTACGGGCACCGCACTGCCACGAGTCGCCCCGCCCTTCGAATGACGCCCGTCCTCGCTTGCGCGGGAGGGCCGCTTCTCGATCGAATTGATCCACTCACTTAGTCGATACAATGCAAATTTCTCGTGCGCTCTACTCGAACGCATTTCCTACAGGTCGGGTTGAATTTGTCTTGCAATAAACATGGCGTCGCCAAACGAGAGAAAGCGATACTCTCGCCGGAGCGCCATCTCGTAAGCTTTTCGTATCGGCTCAATTCCTGCGAAGGCCGACACTAGCACTAAGAGCGTACTCTTGGGCAGATGAAAATTGGTTACTAGCGAGTCCACGACGTTAAAATCGTATCCCGGGGTCACAAACAGGCTCGTCTCAAAACTTCCCGCCGTCACCTTCCGATAGCCCGTAGCTGCACTTTCAAGGGCGCGCAGGACTGTCGTGCCAACCCCAACAATGCGCCCCGTCGCGCTCGCGATAGCTTCAGCTGTCGCTTCAGGTATCGACACGTATTCCGAGTGCATTGTGTGTTGCGAAAGGTCGTCGCTGACGATAGGTAGAAACGTTCCAACGCCGACATGCAGCGTGAGGCGAACCACCCGGACACCCCGCTCCTCGATACGCTTAAGCAGATCTGGCGTAAAATGCAGTCCGGCTGTGGGTGCCGCTGACGAGCCTGGCTCGCGAGCATACACTGTTTGATAACGCCGCTTAACCTCTGTTTGGTCGCCGTCAGGCTCCGCGATGTATGGCGGAAGCGGCACACGACCACAATCAGCAATGGCAGATTCTGCCCCGTCGGCCTTCCCGTTTACGTAGAACTGAACAGTCCGCCCGCCGCGCTCGTCAACAATCCCAACGATTTCTGCTGTCAAACCGCCGTCAAAGCTCACTGTTGCGCCAATGCGAAGGTTCTTTCCCGGTTTAACCAACGCCTGCCACAAGCCCTCAGCGATACGATGCGTTAGGAATATCTCCGCGCTCCCGCCGGTTTCTCGCTTACCATGGAGCCGTAGAGCATTAACGCGCGTCTCATTTAACACAAGCACATCGCCTGCAGCCAGATAGTTCGGTAGGTCGCAAAACTGATGGTGCCCTACAACTTCGCCCGTGTCCCGGTCGAGAAGCATCAAGCGCGACTGGTCTCGCAGTTCAAGCGGCATCTGGGCGATACGCTCTTTAGGCAGATGGTAGTCGTAATCTGAGAGACGCTGGTTGGCGACAGATGGTTCAGCTGTTGTGTCGTTCATTGTCGCCACCGTGCGATGATGTTCAGGACCAAAGACACTATCAAGCTTAACGCAATGCACGTTACGACCGGGAAGTACACTGAAACGGGACCCTTTGTCAAACGTATGTCGCCCGGCAGCCCGTGAAAGCCGGCTCGCGCTGCCAGCAGTACAGCCGCGCCCACGAAAACGAGAACCACGCCCGACACCAGAACCAACTTGCCAATTGCGATCAGATCCAACCGTAACCCCACAAAACGTTTCGCGTATTGTACCCTACGGCGGAATCGGTATTGAGAACAGAATTTGATTGCGCTCAACGTCCATTGAGTGGCTCAAGATGTCGGTCCCAATGAAGGTGCAGAGTCGTACATAAGGGTACGTTACCGTCTGGCTTGAAATGTCCACAACTAAGGTATAACCCGTTAAGTGTCCGCGTCGCCCATTTTTCTACAGCATTGGCGTGGACACAACTCTTTTCAGCCTGAAAGCGATGGGGAACCAGCAGGGTGCTGGTAGTTGTAGATATGGCAACCGATTTCAATTCAACGGCGAAGACTCTCAATGATTGGTTCAACACAAGCGCTTCGCGCTTCGCCAATCACCCTGCACTCAATGTCAAAACGGATGAAGGCTGGCGAACTTACACCTATTTCGAACTCCAGGGTCTTGTTGATCGGTTTGCTCGCGGTCTCCTTTCGGTAGGCATCCAAAAGGGCGAACGCGTCGCGCTCATGTCCGAAAACCGTCCCGAGTGGGTGGTTGCCGACCTCGCTCTCCTGGCCATCGGTGCTGTCGTCGTTCCCATCTACCCCACCCTGCCCCCCGGACAGGTTGGCCACATATTGCGTGATAGCGGCGCAGTCGCCATCGTTGTTTCAGACATCAAGCAGCTAAACAAGTCGCAAGAGGCCTGCAAGGAATGCCCTGCATTACGTCTTTTTATATCGATCGATGACGCGTCCGGTAAAGGTTCTGTATTGTCATTTGACACACTCCTGCGCGAAGGTGACATCAATATAAACCTTGTGACAGCCCTCACCGACCGGCGCGTGTCGGTCCAGCCCTCTGACATCGCTAGCCTCGTCTACACAAGCGGTACCACGGGTGAACCGAAGGGCGCGATCCTGACACATGGTAACTTCATTGCTGCTGTACAAGGAGCCGCCGAAGCATTCAAACTACGGCTCGGAGAAGAGCGATTCCTTTCGTTTTTACCCTTGTGCCACGTGTATGAACGAGTCGTTAGCCACTTCTGCCTGGGAATCGGTGCAAACACCTTCTTCACCGAAAGCATCTACAAGGTGCATGAAAACATGGTGGATGTTCACCCAACAATCATGCAAAGCGTGCCCCGCTTGTTCGAGGCAATTCACGATCGCGTTCTCGATGTCGTCGCCAAAGCCCCGGCAAACAAACAGAAGCTATTCCGATGGGCAATTGAAACAGGCGATAGGTATTCGTCCCTCGCATTCGCTGGAAAATTCCCGTCACCGCTTCTGGCGCTCAAGCGCGCCATCGCAGACAAGCTGGTCCTCTCGAAGCTGCGCGATAAACTCGGCGGCCAAGTGCGCGCGTTCATTTCAGCAGGCGCAGCCCTGCGCGACGAAACTGCAATATTTTTCAACGCCATCGGGGTACCAGTGCTCCAAGCCTACGGCATGACAGAGACCACGGCTCCTATCAGCACGAACCGCCTCGGAAAAGCACGAGTGGGTACCGTGGGCCAGGCGTTCAAACCGGTCACCATAAAAATCGCGACTGACGGAGAGATTCTGGTTAAGGGCGGTAACGTGATGAGCGGCTATTGGAATAACCCCGTGGCAACAGCCGAGATTATTGACAAAGAGGGGTGGCTCCACACTGGCGACATCGGTTCGTTTGATCGTGACGGCTACCTGACCATTACCGATCGCAAAAAGGACATTCTCGTGCTGCCCAATGGCAAGAATGTTGCTCCCCAACCCATAGAATCCAAACTCAAGGAAGCTAAAATCATCCAGGAGATTGTGCTGCTCGAGGATGCTGGCGGCGTGAGCGCAATTGTCGTACCCGACTTCATAGTACTGAAAGCCTGGGCCGCCGCAAATAAGATAGATGCTCCCGAGCTAGAGGATCTGGTCCGCCTGCCGCAAACTCGCCGCGAGGTCAAGCGGCAGATTGACGCGCTGTCAGGCGAGTTTGCCGAGTTCGAAAAAGTACGCAAGATTGCACTTCTTGACCACCCGCTATCGATAGAAGCTGGCGAAATCACCCCAACGTTAAAGGTAAAGCGAAAAGTGGTCCGCGAACGGTACGGCTCGCTGATTTCTTAAATGAGCCGAGACCGCCATCCAGGGACTTATGGCTGCTTACGAGCGCTCGCCGCCATCACCCCGCCAAATCGCTGCATCAATACCCCCAAATGCGAGACCCACTCCTACCCGATACAAGCCTTTCGCGCGCAGCGCCGATTCCACACGCGCTGATGACCGCCTTCTTTCGCACCACTTTCGCGCTATGTGGGGGCTTTCGCGTCACTGGGGCTCAGAACGTTCCCAAATATGGCGGCGTCATCTTCTGCCCCAACCATATCAGCGACTCAGACCCCGGCGCGCTCTACATAGCCCTTCCGCGCCATGATGTCTACTTCATGGGCAAACAGGAGCTGTTTCGTATCCCGATAATGGGCAGCATCTTCCAGTACTACGGCGGCTTCCCAGTGGTACGCGATTCCGCCGACCGCGCTGCGCTCAGATTAGCGGAGAAAATCCTTACTACGGGTCGTGGCCTTACAATCTATCCAGAGGGCAGGATTTCGCAATCGGGTGGTTTGCAGGAGCTACAGCCTGGCGTGGCGATGTTAGCGTTACGTACGGGGGCAAGCATCATTCCAGTTGGAATGGGTGGGACGGATAAAATACTGCCCTACGGTAGCGTCGTTCCTCGCTGGACCGGAAAACCGGCTACGGTAACATTTGGCACCGCAATCCATATGGCCAATTTCGACAACGTGAATCGGCGAGACGCTATGGCACAGATTATGGAACGCGTGCGCATCGAGTTGCTCTCATTGACCACCACCAGATAGGCATCACGAAACCCGTTGCCGGTGGCGTTTCATTGCTTCCCGGACGATATACTCTAGCCATTCGCGTTCTCGATTGGATGTGCTCTCGGCGATGGTCTGCTCCTTACCGCTTGTGAGCTGAATCGTCAACCTGTTTGGCACTATCTCCTGCAGGTTCCCCAGCAGCACAATATCGCCCAAGTCGCTCCACTTTGCTTCCAACCGCTCTCGTCTCCACCACCCGCGCCGCCACCACGCAATGCCGTTACCGTCAAGAACCATCCCCTCTGTGGAAATCTGTGGGATCCAAACCGCTCCGAGAATAGCGACCACAATGGCTGTCACGATGAGCCATCCGAGCGACACCTCTGCATACCAACGGAATTCAGCGGCATGGCTTGTAAAGACTGTTCGTGGATCGGGTAGCCCTGTAAGGAGGGCAATGTGGAAAACGAGGTAGATAAACCCAACAACGACAATAAACGCAATGGAGCAAATATTCAGCGCCAACAGGATGCGCAGCGCGATGTTCAGCTTGCGAGGAGGGATGCTGACAACGGTTTGCTCAGCAGTGTCGACGACATCAATGAGCGTGTCGCCGGGTCGCTCCCGCCCACCGTACAATGCGCCGGGGTCGAATTCGGGAGTCATAAGTCGAGGAACCTCACTCGGAGCGAGCCAAGGCGCACGCGCCAAGGGACTGAACCCACTTTGGCCGAGCCGTCTGCGGCGAGACAAGGGTCCAGCGACACACTGGCTAGATTTCCAGCCTGTCAAAACGGTCATCGGCTGGCTTGAGAGTGTCTGCAAGCAGCATATAGGCTGCGGCAGCCCGACGCTCGATGGCGCGCGCTTTGTCGTACTCCGCAGAGCCCTCAGCGAACTTGTCGCTCATCGCCCGCTCTCGAAGCTTATCGTACGCCTTCTTAACCGCATCAAACGAGGCCCCTTGCGGCACGCCTAGGACAAGATAGGCTGCAGCCACGGTTCCTGGTTGCGGCGACACCTGCGGAATAGGCGGTTCGTAGCCCGGCGGGAGATCGGTAAGCGTGTCGCGCACCGGCGGACGAGTCGCGGCGGTCATAGCCGCAGTCGCATCAGCCGCAGCCTGGGTTTGATCGATTTTCGCCTGGGCTCGTTCCCACGCGCCAAGGGCAGGTGAACTCGAGTAGCTCTCAAGCTCCTGTCGCGCCTTCTCGTCAAGCTCGTCCCATCTCTGGCCAGCTTTGTCGACATAGCTTTTAGCTAAATTGAAAACGCGATCAGCAAGTCCCATATGTTACTTCCCAAACAAACGCCCGCCACGACTCAAGAAACTGTCCCATCTCAGATTGCCAAAAGGGTACTTTTAAGCACTTAGGAGCCGTAGGCTTTAACCTACGGAAACATAGCTTTTGTTTTCCACCCCCGCCGGAGGCTACGCTTTAGGCGCAGCCCCACCGCCACCAATCTGCTGTTCGAGGGCCGCAAGCTCTGACTCCGCCGAGCTGGTCGCTGTAGTCGCCGCTGCCGTGGCCGTCGTAGGCGTGCTTGGCTTAAGGCCAAGCTTCTCCTCGAGGGCGGAAAGCTCAGTCTCCGCACCGGCATTCGCCTGCATGTCGTTCAAGTCGGCAAGCTGGCTGCTGACACGCCCCTTAGCCAGTTCACTGCGAGCTGACGACTCCGCCTGAAGCGAGTCGATCTTCGCCTGGGCTCGCTGGAACGCCTCGTCCTGGCCGCCAACATTCTCCATCTTATCGAGAGCCTGATTAATCGACTGCTCGATTTGCGCCTGCTTCCACTTGGTCTTCATCGCCATGGCTTGCGCGGCCTTGGTGCGAATCGACTCTTCTTCGCGACGCATCGCGACCTTCACCTGCTCGGTAACCTGAATTGCGCTCTGCAGCGATTCATTCAAAGTCCCAAGAGTAGCTTCGAGCGTCTGCTTCTCACGCAACAGTTGGAGCGCTAGCTCGCGGTTACCGTTCTTGAGGGCAAGTTCAGCCTTAGCCTGCAAATTCGCGACCTGGTTGTTGGTGTTGTCAACCTGCTGCTGCAGAAGGTTCTTCTGCGTGATCGCCTGAATAGCGCGCTCACGGTTCTTTTGGTGCGACTCGCGCATTTCGTCTTGAGCCTGCTTCAGTAGAACCTCGGGATCTTCCATAAGATCGAGCTTCATGCCAAATAAGGCCTTCAAGTAGTTCACGATGCGTTGAAACATGGGAAACTGTCTCCTTCGTTGCTAGGGTTGACCAGCCAGCAAGAGAAAAGTTGCATAGCGACATCATTCGCGCTATTACTGTGCCGATTCTACCACACGAACGGCATGTTAACATAGATGACCGTCACACGTGTACGCATCGCCCCCCGCCCAGCCACAAGATTCCTGAAGCTATGCCAACTTACCGACAATATACTCGGTACTGGTGCCTAGAATAGGACAACTTACTCATGCGACAACTATAGATTTCCTGGTGCCGATCCCAACTTCCTCACCACATTGCTTCGAAGCCTGAATTATTGCTGAAGATTCTTGTTACTTTTGGTATCTCCACTTGTCATATACTTTGGAAATACCGGCGGCCGTTCCGCCTTTGTTCGGTGAATGCGAAATATGCGTAAAAACAATCGCCACCAATTTGACCATTTTTTGAAATCACTCGGGTTCCGGCGCTCGACTCACACATCGTCAAGCGACCCCTGCAACCGCTATCAAACCCTGCTGACAGCGTACGTCGACGGGCAGCTGGACGACAAGCGCAAGCATGTCATCGAAGGGCATCTCAATGCCTGCGCCGAATGCCGAGCCAGCCTCGCGGTGACGCGCCTCGTCGGCCACGCCATCACCGAGCGCCCGTCTGCACCGTTCACCGGGGACATGAGCGCCCGCTTGCGGATGGCCATCGCCGAAGAAGCGCGCCAATCGGTTCGCGCCCCATTCTTCACACCGCAACGCTTGGCATGGGGCGGAGCAGCCTTCACCCTAGCCGTCGTCAGTGCGTTCGCACTGCACACACAGCAGCAGCCGCACCCTACGACCATCGCAATCAACCCGCAAGCGGTGATCACAGCGCCGTCAATGAGTGCGAACCATAATAATAGTGTGGTGCCAAGCTCCAAGGCCCCGCTTCAAGTCGCTAAGGTTCCAACTCAACTTGAGCCGAAAGTCGCGCCAATGCCCGTGGCCGCAATCAATCGGATTGTGACAACAGTCAGGCCAACTGCCACCAAGGGTGCGCCTACCACTGTCGTCGCATCGCTGCCATACGAGAAGCCGATGGCTCCGCGAAAGCCAGTTGCCCGACCAATCACCAATACAGCCGTCGCTAAACTCGACACCGGTCGCCCAGCGCCGACATCAACCTTCGTCGCGCCAACACCCGAACCGCCCACGGCCGCCGTCGCGTCAGCCACTCCTGACACAGCCAGTACCCCGGTGTCGCCAGCAGCGCCTGAGCATGTTGCGTCCGCCGACCGAGCCCCGGCGAATGTCGTAGCGCGCAACACCGATCCCGCGCCGTCGTTCACGTCATACGAGACCGGCAGCGCCGAATCCGTTAGCCTGGGACGCAGGCTTCGAAATGCAGGACGGGTTGTTGCAGCACACGCATCGGTCTCCGTAGACCATGCCAATTATCGCCAAGGAAACGGCACCGCCAATATTGTCGATGCTGTTTTCAAATAAGCCCGTTTTAATTTGCTGTTTTGGTCCGTTTGCGCAATGTGCTTTAGTATAATAATGGCATCGAACCAGGCACGCTTGAAGTGCCAGTCAATTTTTGCAGACAGAAGTCGTTTGTTCCGCCAAACTATTGTATCCAGTCATAAGGCGCCACGTGAATAATCAGCGACGCAAAAACTGCATTACAAGCTCAAGTCGGCTCCTCGCATCTGCACTAGCAGCCTTGCCTGCCCTCGCCACCATCGCCACCTCAGCATCGGCGGACACCGTGCCGTTTGCGCTACGTTCCGATTCCTCATTTACGGCGACATCAGCTGTCCTTGCACCGGTCGCGGGAGGAACGGCTTCGTCCCGCAAACTCCAGCTTGGCGGGCAGTCGGCAACCTTGATCCCGTTCCACATCTCCCAAGGTGGGCAACTGGGCCTCGCAGCACCCGGTGGTCAAGCCACAGGCGCGTCGTTCTTGTACTACACCCCAACCGCTGGTAAAGACCTTGCAGGCAACGCCAAGCGCCTCACGGCGCCATCCACCTACGGCTTTACGAATAACCTCGTTCTCGGTGGGCGCACAAATGCCATAGCGACAACGGGTTTGCAGCTCAAGGGCCAATACTACCTGTCCGGCGGAAGCCAGGCTCTCGCGGCCAATCAACAGAAAGATTCGGACCAGGCAGCGATGTCGCAGGATTTTTCATACAAAACGTCGGGCATTAGTGTAAGCGGCTCCTACCTCTCAGTTAGCAAAAAGTTCAAAGGGGACGACGCCCTTAAAACCGCCCTCGCTGGCGGCGACCAGGCATCGATAGCCAGCCTCAATACCCTGCTCTCCAAGAAAGGTCAGGATGCCAAGACTTTTTCGCTGTCCTACGGTGGTGCCCAGAGCGCCCGGTTCGCCTTCAGCAACTCTGACCTGACCGATAACCTCAAGAACTATAAAGCCGCATCCCGATCGTACAGTCTCGGCCTAGGTAATGATCGAACTGGCAAAATTGACTTCTCATCAGACCACGCCTCCGACACGTCCAAAAAGCTAAGCAAGCTGACACAAAATCTCGCGCTCGGATACGGCACAGCAGCGTCTGGCAAAGTCGCATTCGGCCTGAAGCAGACGTCCGACGAGATCGCGCACAAACTCGACAGCCTCCAAACCATCGCCATCGAGAAGCAGTACAAAACGGGCCTCGGGTTCACGATGAACGCCGCTCAACAACACGACAGCAAGGGCCTCACACGCAACCAGTACGCCCTCGCCGCCAAGCAAAAGACCCGAGGCATTACATTCGGCGTCGGCTACCTGTCCGACGATTTCAAGCCAGCCGAGAGCGCACAACTGCTGGCGCGTCGCACCCTTACTTACCAGATGGCTGGCCCGCTATCGAGAAATCTGACAGTTGCTACAGACTGCAAGTTCACAAGCCTCTCAGGCGTTCCCGACGCTGACCGGAGCCTCAATGAGCAGGAAACAACCGTCGCCTACGCGCCCGCCAAGAACCTTTCCGTCCAGCTAGCCCAAATTGACAAGGACCGCGCAACGTCCCGTTCCATGTCAGTTGGCTACAAACCCAAAACGCTGTTCTCGCTAACAGGCCCCAGCCTCACAGTAGCGCTTACCTCGAAGGATGGGCGCGCAGTGGGCGCCGGTGCGAGCGGGCACAAAATCACGCTCGACGCCGCTTTGCCGAAATACGCAGCGATGCCCGCCATGCTCCGCGCCACCACAGTACACTACGAGAACAACGACAACTACACCATGCGCTCCAAAGACCAGAAAACGGCCGACAAGCGCTGTGGTATGCACACCATCAGCCTCGCTGGCGCACCATCAGTATTCAAGCGCTTCCAGTGGTCGTACACTCTCATGGATCCGTACGGCAAAAATCCATCCGAATCGCCGTCACTTCGGGCAACCACCCTCTCGGTCCCAATTGCCCGACGATATACGATGACTTATTCCGACAACGACCAGCTCATTCAGCCCAACTCGACTGCCTTCAAAAACGTCAAACAGCGAACTCTCAAGTTCGCAGGGCTCGTGCCACGTAGCGCAATGAAGTTCTCCACCGAATTTGGGCAAGGCACGGAATACGGGTCAACAACCATCCGTCGTAACTTCTGCGGCATCACGCTCTCCGGAGCCATCAGCAAATCCCAGACCATCGACTTTGCCTACACCAACGGCTTCGACAAGACCGACACCACCGGCGCTGGCGTCGTTCAAACTGCCAAACTCAGTTACAAGTGCAATGCTGATGAGTACAGCAAGTTCTCTCTCGATGGCACCGTAGAAATGTACTCCTACGACAAGCGCCGCGCCTGCCGCGACCACACTCTCCCCACCCTGACCTGCGAATACACCCGGTCATACTAGGTCCTGAACGCGCTCTTTGCGCCAGCAAGTTCTCGTTCGAGTTGCAGCCTAGAACTTCGGTGAAGCTCCCAGTGGGCCTGGACAACGCCAGTGTCCCGCCAGGGACAATCTTGACCTCATTGACCTCTGACTGATCCAACACCCTTTTGAGGCGACTGCGGCCATGCCGCCGTCTATTCCTTGTCTGCCGCATTGCCACCACTCCGAACGAACCAAGCCTCGTAGGGAGTTTCCAAAGTACCGTTTCGGTACTTGAGATCAAATCACTACAGGTTGAATTGGAAACGCCCTACTAAGGACTGGCCCGCAGAAGGTGGCACCACATGTTCACGGTGTAAAAGCCGCCAAGCCTATCGTAACTATCCCAAACCCATCATCCCAATCGCGGCGCTCTGCCGCTGTTTGGGGCCGCCTTCGAGGAGACGGTCCCCGAAGAAATTGTCGCCAATCCTCGCCACGAAGCGGCCGTCCGCCGTTAGGCGCTGCCGTCGACAAGCCGGCAACCGTTGTTGATTCGGCGAACGCTATTGAGCCGCATGCGATATATCGTGCCTGTGAAATGCAGACCGCCCTTTGGGCGAAGATACTTGGCATTGCCACACCTCCGAACGAACCAAGCCTGGGGACTGCCCCGCAGAAGGTGGCACCACTTGTTCGCGCCGTAGAAGCAACTAGGCGCACTGCGATCAACCCAAACACATCATCCCAATCGTGGGGCATTGCCGCTGTTTGGGGCCGCCTTCGAGGACGCTGTCCCCGAAAAATATGTCGCCAACCCTCGCCACGGAGCGGCCAATCCTCGTGAGAGGCTGCGGTCGGCATGCCGCATACATCTTATAGAGCGCCGTTCACGGCGCTTGCCTACTCAGAACGGTCATTAATGGCCGTTCAATTTGTTCGCGCCGTAGAAGCAATTCTGCGCACGGCAATCAATCCCAACCTCATCATCCCGATAGTGGCGCCCTGCCGCCTTTTCCTAGCCCGCGCAGGCGGCACGATCTGCACTTTATAGCCGTGGCTTTAGCCGCCTCGGCCGCCCAAAGAATGCACACCCAACAGCGTCACCTAATCGCTAGCAGCCGCAGCAATCGCCTCCAAGCACTCCAGCTGGTCCACAGTCCGATGCTTACCCTGCTTATCGAGGACAAGCACAAACTCAACATTATGCGACTTCTGCGACATGCGTTGCGCGCTCACCCTATACCGCTTGTAGCGACGCGTCTCCACCCTTACTGCACCACGCTGGCTCAGTGATGCCACAAGCGCCTCTACTGGAATATTGCCATCGGTGCTGTAAGACATCAGCACCCATCGGCACGGCAACGCATCGACGATCTCCTCTAGCGCTGGCAACGCCATCGACGCTGTGTTGAACGCTGACCGCCGCTCCGTACGCCAGTCCGTGCGTATCGCCGACTTTCCCCCATGAACCATCCCAGGAACTTCTGGGCGGTCATAAAGCGCAATCGTATTGAGCATGTGGTAGTTGCTGCCGTAGGGATGCTGGTTGTACGGTGGGTCAAGGTAGGCGATGTCACATCCGCCGCAGAACGACTCCGACAATTGGCGAGCAGCCGCCAGAGCATCCAGCCTCGTTACAACGTTATCCCGCCCGTTGTCACACAAAGGCGGCGCGCTTACCCTCAAATCGCTCAGGATACGATAGTGCGCGGTTCGCGTCTGGCCGCCCCAGCCCGCATGATATGCCTTGAATACACCGCTTGTATTAGAAACATAGGACGCGGCCGAAAGCAGTGGAGCAAGCAAGAAATATTTCTGATCGCGCGTCAGTTCGCCGGACAATTCCCACTCTTCAATTTGCGTTCGTATCGCATCAATCCGCATACCGTTCGCGCGCGTGTAAAACATTCGCTCTTTAGCGGGATCGCAGTCGCTGTCGTCGCGCGGACAGTAGTTCTGCGTCACAAATCCGTCGCACGGTGGGAGTGAGTTTAGTTCATCGAAAACCGTAGTGCATATCGGAGCAGCATTGAGACCGATGAACGCTCCATTGATCGCCTCGGCATAAGGCTCCCAATCGTTTGCAACCACCCGAAACCCCATCTGCTTAGCGGCCCGCCCAACCACACCGGATCCCGCGAAGAGATCTGCAAACGTCATCTCGGGCGGATTTGCCGACTGAACCGCCAGAACACCGGTAATCGCACGCCCGATCAGAGGCAGGAGTTTGCGCTTGCTGCCGATATACGGGATAAGTTGCGCGAAGAGGTAGTCGTCGGTGCGTGAGTAAGCGTGTCGGGAAGCGTTGTAGGTAAATGGCACACTGAATGTTACCAAATTCCGAGCTGTAATCGTCGGGGTGGACATCAAAATCGGCGCAACGCGTCGGCCGCTAATGGCCGCTAGAGCAAACGCAATTACACGCATCTTCCCAAACCCACCTCGCGATGCCAAAGGTCGCAGTCAGAGAGCGATCTCCCCTCCCTTGCACCGCCTCAGGTGTGTCCTTTACGATTGAGGCATCTGCTCTGCATTGCCTCAACTCCGAACGAGCCCAGCCTGGGGACTGCCCCGCAGAAGGCGGCACCACTTGTTCGCGGAGTAGAAGCCATCTAGCATACCGTCACAATCCCAAACCGATCATCCCAATCGTGGCGTCCTGCCGCTGTTTGGTGCCGCGTTCGAGGACGCGGTCCCCGAAAAAAATGCCGCCAACCCTCGCC
>DASXUY010000033.1:0-4210 GCA_036504535.1 Capsulimonadaceae bacterium | reverse complement strand
TTTGGATTTGGCACGAGCCAAATCCAAAACCGCCGCCCATATCTCGCCATAGGACTACAACCACCCAAACGCTAAGCGAGCTACACTCCCCGCCACACCGCCGTCTGCGGCGACATAAAAATCGCCCGCGCGGCCCTGGAGCGCATCCTAATACTCCCCAACCACACCAGCCCTACCGGCGACCGTGATGCTCACGTTCAGGGAGCGGGTTCTCGATGAGATACTCGTCCCATGTGCCATGGAAGTCCTTGAGGCCGTTGTCGGTGAACGCTAGGATGCGGGTTGCGACATCGCCGATGAGGTCCTGGTCGTGGGAGACGACGAACACGGTGCCGTCGAATGCGGAGAGCCCCTCGGCGAGCGCGTTGACGCTTTCAAGGTCGAGGTGGTTGGTGGGCTCGTCGAAGATAAGGACCGGATCCTTGCTGATCATGAGGCGCGCCATGAGGAGGCGTGACAGTTCGCCGCCCGACAGGTTGTCGGTCATCTTGAGGGCATCGTCGCCACTGAAGAGCATCCGTCCCATGAGGCCACGGATTACTTCGTAGCCTTCGCCGGTCTCGTACTGCATCAGGTAGTCGATACCGGTGAGGCCTTTGGTGATCTGGTCGGCGAAGTCCTGGGAGTAGTATCCGAATGTGTTGCCGTGTCCCCACGCGATCTTGCCGGAGTCGATGGGCAGTTCGCCGATAAGGCAGCGCAGAAGGGTGGTTTTACCGACACCATTCGGGCCGATGATGGCTATCTTTTCGCCGCGCTGGACTTCGAGGGTGATGTTCTTGAGGACATGGTTGTCGTCGAACTTCTTGTTGAGGCCCTTCACCGAGAGGGCTTCGCGTCCGGCGGGCTTGTTCTGGTCGAAGCGGATGAAGGGACGAACGATATTGGAGCGCTTGAGCTCGGAAGGCGCCATGCGGGCCATCTCTTTGCGCCGGGACTGGACTTGGCTGGAGCGCTGACCGGCGGCGAAGCGGGAGACGAACTCCTGCAGTTGGGCGATCTTCTTGGCCTTGTCCTTGTTGTCGGATTCGATGCGGGCGCGGGTCTGGATCTTGCGCTCGACCATCTCGTCGTAAGTGCCGGGATAAACGATGACCGTTTCGTAGTCGATGTCGGCGATATGGGTACAGACGGCGTTCAGGAAGTGGCGGTCGTGAGAGATGACGATCATGGTGCCGTCGTACTCTTGCAGGAACTCTTCCAGCCAGTGGATACCGTCGAGGTCCATATGGTTCGTCGGTTCGTCAAGCAGCAGTGCCTGGGGATTACCGAAGAGAGCCTGTGCGAGGAGGACGCGGAACTTGAAGTCGGTGGCGAGCGTGCTCATCAGGTCCTGGTGGCGCTCGTCGTTCAGACCGATACCGCGAAGGATTTCGGCGGCTTCGATCTCGGCCATGTAGCCGTTTTCGTCGGCCACCGTGGACTCGATCTCGCCGAGCCGCTCCATGACGGCATCGCTAAAGTCTCCAGCTTCGTAGAGCGCATCACGCTCCTTCATCGCCGCCCAGAGGCCCTTGTTGCCCATCATAACGGTGTCGATGATGGTCTCGTTGTCGAAGGCAAACTGGTCCTGGCTCATGACACCGACCTTTTTGGGACGGCTGATCTTGCCGCGGTTGGTCGGCTCGATCTCCCCGGTCAAGATCTTCATGAACGTACTCTTGCCTGCGCCATTAGGCCCAGTCAGGCCGTAGCGGTTGCCGGGAGTGAACTTGACGCTCACATTCTCGAAGAGAATGCGCGTGCCGTATGACTTTGTAACCTCAGAGACGGTAATCATCGTTGCTGACCGAGCAGTGCCCGGACCCTCTATTGCACCGCGGACGGTGCTTGAAAACACGAAAAAGCTGTACGCAAAAACAGGCGCGCTGCGATTGCGCGCCGTTGGTGCTCTCTATTTTACCCGCTAGCGGGCCATAGATCGTCGGGAACGTGCATCGGACGCTGTGTTGCCTGTGCTTGGCATGCGAAAACGGTGCTCCGTTCAGTAGGCGTTATTACAATTGCGCCGATTATCGGCTCTTTACTTCTGTTTCGAGCTTGGATCGAGGGGCGGGTGGGTAGAATTAAAGATGTAACCCGTTGCAGGTAAGTCATGCGAAGTTGCGTGTCGTTGCATGTTGCCCTTGTTGGGAACGTAAGGAGCTCCGACCTATTCGCTCATGACTGAAATGAAAGTAGAAATCGGTTCCTCGCCACCATCCTCAAACGGCGAGCCATTTGCCGCGTCGCCCCGCCTCCATCTAGCATTCATAGACGGTATCCGTGCTCTGGCGGCCCTGTTTGTCGTCCTCTGCCACTCGTACTATGAGCCTAGCAACGGGTTCTTCGAGGCGGCGTGGATTAATCACCTCGGGTTGGCGTACGGGCATTTGGCTGTCGACGTTTTCATCGTAACGTCGGGCTTCTGCCTGATGCTGTCAATCGCGCGGCGGGATGACGTCTTTGGCTCATTTGCGAGTTACATGAAGCGTCGCGCGCGCCGAATTTTGCCACCGTACTATGCCGCGCTAGGATTTTCAATTCTCTTCATGTTCGCGGGCGCGAACGAAATCACGGGGACTGTGTGGGACAACTCGCTCCCGCTCACGTGGCAGGGAGTCGTGGCGCATGTGCTGCTTATCGATGACCTCCCGCTCCCTCACCTTGGCGGCGCGATCAATTATCCGCTTTGGAGCATTCCGGTTGAGTTCCAGCTGTACCTCTTTCTGCCGGTTATTGTGTGGGGCATAGCGCGATTTGGTAACGTGCCAACGCTACTCGCTGCCTGTGCCGCAGGAGTTGCTGTTCACCTCGCCGCGCCGTCCCTAGATCCCGCGAACCCGTGGTATCTGGGTCTGTTCGCGTTCGGCGCCGTCGCTGCGCGGCAAGTCGTGCGCGGTAAGGTGACGGTACACTACCGAAACGCTGCGGTTGCGATAGCGCTGCCACTAGCGGCGATGCTGATCTTTAGCGGGAAGCGTTTTTTCGACGGTCACCTGCCTCTGATCGATCTGCTGACCGGCGCAGTGACAGCGCTAGGAATCGCGGCGACCTGCTTGGACCTCGATACGCGCAAGCTGGCGCTCACCCGGGTACTGACCTGGAAGCCGCTGGTCGCGCTGGGCGGGTTTTCGTACAGCCTCTACCTCGTTCACGCGCCGCTGCTTCATGCGCTAAATCTGGGACTGCGCAAGTTCTTCCAGCTGTCTCCCGTGGCAAGTTGCGGAGTGCTGGTATGCTGCATCCCGGCCATTGCAGGCGTGGCGTACCTATTCCATCGCGTCTTTGAGCGTCCGTTCATGTCCTCGACAGCTAAGGGCGAGGCGTGACATCGATTCGGTCGTTTAGCCGTTCCACATCCGCTAGCTTTGCACCAAGCAGACCGACTTTCACGCCAGCAGCATTCAATGCTTCTGTCGCGCGGCCGTTGATCCTCAAGAGCACGAGGAGTGATACGATGGGAATGAACATGCCGATGATATACAAAATCATGGACTTTGGCCGCAGGGCATTTGCGAGGTACAGGGTGACAATCAGAGCGAAGAGGCAGACTGCCCAATAATAAAGGCCGCCCAAGATATGCGACGCATTGATCGCGACCGGCGTGAGAAGGGCGAGCAGGAGCGAGATTACGACCAGCTTTTGGCCCCTCGCGATTTGTATGAGCTGTGGCTTTGTATATCCGCCAGGATAAACGTCGGAAACGGCTGGGAGAACATCGGGAGCAGGCGGCCAGGCCGAGGAGCGTGGGGAATCGTCGTTTGGTGTTGGCGTCATGTTATTTCCTCGAATCGTACGTTTGGCCGTCGACTGTTGTGCGCAACAAGTACGCTGACGCGGCCACGTTTAGTCTTCCGCGGAGCGCCGATATATCCCTTCTATTCTAGACCAATTAACTGCGAACTTCTATGTCTACATCTCTACTCCTGCCGCTGTTGTCGGCCCATGGTCCGATGGCGTGTAACAAATCCTAAAGCCGTACTGTTACTACCACAGGACTTGGTCCATTTACGCGGCGTAGGCGAGTTGCTTCGTGAGATGCGCGATCAAATTGGCGTTGAAACTTTTGTCATGTGGTGTGCAGCACGATGACTCAAGTTTCTGCGCGGCCCAGATTTTCATTCGTACGAGCGCGATGGCGTCGGCGAATGTTGCGCCTTGCTTGTCATACCATGGGGTCGCCGACGGCGAGGCTGCCTGTTTGAGCAAATGCGGTTGAGCGATCAAG
>DASXUY010000032.1:0-128509 GCA_036504535.1 Capsulimonadaceae bacterium | reverse complement strand
GTAACTACTCAGGCATGGCATGGCTTTGCGCTGTGGTTGCTAGTTGTTTGTGGTTCAGTACGCTGGGGCTTGCGGTCGTCCATTCATTACGGTTGTCAGGACTTCAAGGGGATTGTGGCCTTGCTTGCGCATGGTTGAGAGGTATCCGCGTATCCGGCAAAACAGGCTTGCGCCTTGGTAGGTTCTGAAGCAGCCGGAAACCTTTTGTCGCACTTTCATCATGCGAATATCGCGCTCGGCAAGGTTGTTGTCGAACGGCACGCTGAAATCGTACATGAAAGCAAGCACTTGGCGTCGGCCTTTGTCGAGACGTCTGACCAGGTTTCGCCCTTTGGTTTGCTTGGGCCGCGTACGGCTTCCATTTCGTAGCCTTTCGCGGTTGGCGTTGTAGCCATCGGTGATCAACGTTTGATATCGCTCTTGGAAATGCCGACGCGTCGGCTGGCCGAGCGAGTTGCTTCCTTGCTCTTTGGCCGTATCGACTGCGTTCTTGATCTCGACTAGAAGCTCTTTCATCTCCAGCGCCCAGAGTTGGGTGTACTCCTCGTCGATATAGATTAGCTCGCGCAGATGGTGGGAATTGCACAGTCCGTGCTTGCAGGTGTAGACGCGATAGGCTTCCCAGCCATCGTGAAGTGCGCGGCCCATAAAGTAAGGAAGGATTCCTATATAGTCGATTGCCTCGCGGCCGCGCTTGGCATGCACGTCGTAATAGGTCAGCTCCTCGGTGGACGCAACATGCAGCCAGTTGAGCTTGCCATCGATCCGACAACCTGTTTCGTCAAAGTGGGCCAGCGGCGCAATGCGGATCGCCTCTTTGATTTGCTCGGTCACCGGCTCCAGAACCTTGCCAGCTTTCTGGTTTGCTGCCTGCAACACTCCTTCGGAGAAGGTGCAGCCAAACAGGTCCGAAATCATCTGCGTCACCCTCTTGGTGGGCAACAGTTGGAAATTAGCCAAATAGACGGCCAGAGATTTGATGTTTGGGCCGTACTGAACTGGTTGATCGACTCCGGCGGGAAACTGGCCGCGGTGGCTAGTTCCGCAGCCTGGACATGTCTTGAGTTCGACACGGTGCTCACTGATTTCCAAGGCCAGAGGAGGCAAATCGAAGACCTGCCGAAACTGATAGCTGTCGGCGCAAACGTCATT
Source organism: Capsulimonadaceae bacterium (assembly GCA_036504535.1). Lineage (GTDB taxonomy): Bacteria > Armatimonadota > Armatimonadia > Armatimonadales > Capsulimonadaceae > JARLGU01. The sequence goes on along the minus strand of DASXUY010000032.1, from coordinate 127,357 downwards.
GATATCGCTGCCGCAGGAAGCGCACATGCCAGCAGCAAAATGCGTCACTAAACTATGCGGCGACTGGGATTGGCACAGAGTGCGTCCCTTGTGACCGGGTTGTCCGCCAGAGGGTTTCATGCCTGGAAGCCGCAAGCTCTTAGGTTTGGGCTTCTTGCCAAGCCCATCGCTCGACGGTGGCTTGCTTGAGTTATGGCTGTCTTTGTTGAGACGAGATTTCAGTTCTTGAACTTCGAGCACAAGGGCAGCATTCTGAGCTACGACCGCATCGAGGCGAGCTGACATAGCCAAGATCAGGTCGACCAGTTCCGATTTCTTAAGCGAGTTGAGCTTTTGTCGATCAAGTTCGTTAGCCATTACGACTATCAACGAACTACAAAGACAAAAGATTCCCGAAATGATCAACTATTTCAAAGAAACCGAACTAGAGCGTCAGCCACAAGGGGGCCTGAGTAGTTACACATGGACGCGTAAAGCCTGACAGACTCGTCGCCGTCGGTTGTAAGTTCAGCCAACGAATCACGCGCTTCTAGTCCGAGCGAAACAATTCGCTTAAAGACTGTGCGCATTTGCACTACAAGTCTATCGGACAAACGGTATTTAAGTTCCAATCTAGCTTGTGTAATATCAATTGCGCATTGTCGAAACTCCGCTATATTGGCGTCAATAGTGTCCATAGTGCCTTCTCCGATGTCTTTGCGTAATCTTGGTGCGTCATCCCCCATGCCGAGCGACACGTACTCAGGCGGCCACTTCTGGCAGCAACAGATCGCGGCTATATCATAACCGCGTTTCTGTTCGTGAAGCGCCTCACCAGCCATCCCATTATGCAACCGGCGCCGGACGAAATAACGGCAATACCAAGTGATATTTCCAATAAGCCGTCAGCCCCTAGGAAATACGTTGGTTGGGGTCCGCTGCCTGCCATTCCGAGGACGGATAAGCTACCATCTGAGCACAGGTAGACGAATGGACGAGGCCGGCCAATCGCGTTCGCGGCCAAACATAGCGCAACCGTGGCGAGCGGTACAAATCCCCAAAGGAACGCGAATCTCCGCGCAATTGCGGCTGCAATGCCAGGCATGATCAGGATCATAGCGAAACTCGCCCAAGGCCGAATATCGGACTCGCGAGGGTCCACGCCAGAATTTGCGCCACGAACACCTAGCCCATGGGGCCCCGCTATCAGAAGTAGTACCGCGTACGAAGCACAAATTGACAGTATAGCGATCGAACTTCGTTTTTCCATGGAAATTCCAGAACACAATGACGCAAATCGCTATGCCCGTTGCTTATCGGCTCGAGCCTACCGGCGCAACCTAGCCCACGCTGCGACGTGATCATCATGGCTAGCGAGTCATCGTATTGTACTGTCGCCTACTCATAACACGCACGCACCGGATTGTATAGGACCTGCTGGCGAAGCGCCCTAATACGCACACATCCAGAGCGTTCTCGTTAAGACGTCAACCTATGGCGCACGCACATAACCATCATGTCGCACGAGGGCAGAGACAAGCTCTGCACCCTACAATGTTACCCCCTGCTCGCACCGCTCGCTGTCCCCACTTCATAGGGGCTCTGTTGTCCGACTACGGCTTGGCGGGACGGGTGCGTGACGGCGCAGGTTGCATCCGCTGAAGCGGTGCCTGGGAAGGGAAGATCGCCCGGTGGGCTAAGAGAGCGTACACGACAGGCTGATAGGGCTTGCCGATAAGGCTGGCACCGGTCACGGCCACCAGGTCTTAGCCCACCGGGCGATCCCATTTTCTCAGGCACCGCTTTAGCGGATGATACAATCGGCGTTCCGCGCCGCATGCAATCGAACATCTGATATACCGGGCCTTGGGACATCCAATAGCTCGCCTGCCATGTTGCAATTAACCAATATTACCAAATATTGATGCATATAAGCAGTCCTGCCTAAGAACGCCCTATTCCCAGCCATTCGCCATCCCCGCACTTGACATTTGGAATTCGCGGTGCGTATACTAGGGCTAGAGCTTGCCTCTAGTGGACACTGGCGTTCATTTGCACGACACCGTTGTTTCGTTGCGCTACTGGCGCATAATGCTCGTGGACGATGTCGTTTGTTCACACTCCCTGCTTCTCAAGTTTCAGTTTGGTCTTTGTGACCCAAACAGCGAAAAGGAGACACCCACCCTAATGGCCGGAACAAAAACCCCTAAAGACGTCATGAATCTTATCAAAGAAAACGACGTCAAGATGATTGACATTAAGTTTTGCGATCTGCCAGGCACCTGGCAGCACTTCTCTGTCCCAGCAGTCATGTTCGACGAAAATGTATTCGTCGAAGGACTCGCATTCGATGGATCGTCGGTTCGCGGATTTCAGAAGATCAACGAATCGGACATGATGCTCTCGCTCGACCCGACGACCGCTGTGCTGGACCCGTTCACCGAGGTCCCCACCCTGTCGCTGCTGGCCGATGTGCAGGTGCCGATCACGAAAGAGAAGTACACGCGAGACCCGCGCAATGTCGCCAAGAAGGCGGAGGCGTATCTCCAGAGCACCGGAATTGCCGACACGGCGTACTTTGGCCCCGAAGCCGAGTTTTACATTTTCAACGACATTCGATATGATCAGACGATGAACTCGGGTTACTACTTTATCGATTCTGATGAAGCGTCGTGGAATACCGGGCGCGACGAGAAGCCCAATCTTGGCTACAAGATGCGCACCAAGGAAGGCTACTATCCTTGCGCGCCCCAGGACACGCTCCAGGACCTGCGCACCGAGATGGTGCTGACGCTGATCGACGCCGGTATCGAAGTCGAAGTGCATCACCACGAAGTCGGCAACGCTGGCCAGGCTGAAATCGACATCAAGTACGACACGCTGCTGCGAGTCGCCGACAAAATTCTGCTCTACAAGTATATCGTCAAGAATGTGGCCGCTCAGAACGGCTACACGGTGACGTTCATGCCCAAGCCGCTGTTCCAGGATAACGGGTCCGGCATGCACACCCATGCATCGTTCTGGAAGAACGGCAAGAACCTGTTCTACGACGAGAAGGGCTACGCTGGGCTATCGGAGATGGCGCTGTATTATATCGGCGGCATCTTGAAGCACGCTCCCGCCCTGCTGGCATTCTGCGCCCCGTCGACGAACAGCTACAAGCGTCTCGTCCCCGGCTACGAGGCTCCGATCAACCTGGTCTACTCGGCGCGAAACCGCTCGGCCGCCATCCGCATCCCGATCGTAACCAACCCGAAGGCCACCCGTGTCGAGTTCCGCGCGCCGGACCCAACGGCGAACCCCTACCTGGCGTTCTCTGCGATCATGATGGCTGGGCTCGACGGCATCCAGAACAAGATCACCCCGCTCGGGCCGTTCGACAAGGACCTCTACGAACTCGAAGGCGAAGAGAAGGCCGCGATCCCGCAGACCCCTGGCTCGCTGGGCGAAGTGCTACAAGCGCTCCGCGACGACCACGAGTTCTTGCTGAAGGGCGATGTGTTCACGCAAGACCTGATCGACACATACATCGACTACAAGCAAGTGCGCGAAGTCGAAGGCGTCGCCCTCAGGCCGCACCCGTACGAGTTTGAGCTGTATTACGACGTTTAAGCGCTCGCTCGATTCCCATGGCGATCACGTGAAATGGCCCGCTACCGGCAACGGTGGCGGGTTCTATTATTGCGGGGGATGGCTGTTAAGGGGAGCTACCGGCGAAACGTCACCCTCATGTCGTTTCGCCGGCGGCGGGTCGTGCGGGGGAACCTGGAATTACCGCTGGCATCCGTCAATACCAGAGGCTCATCCAGAACCGCACATCTCTTACACCTGTGAATGGATGTCTGACGGGCGCACCTTCGAATCGAAATGATTCTCAGGCACGCGCATCGGGGTCCGGTGCAAGCTGGTCGGCTCTCGCGAACTGGCGCGTGAACCGTAAATCGCTGGGATGAGAGAAAATCCCATCCCGCCAACGTCTCTTTGACGACACTGTCAAACACCCAATGAAAAGCGCGTCGGTCTTGCGATTTAAATGCATACTATTCAGGTATGCATTATATGTTTTCATAATCATTATGATCCCTATCGGGATAGTTGTCAATAGCTTTCAGTTTTTTTTCTTTGACGGTTGATTGGCGCTAGTCGATGACGGTATTTAAAACAGAGGAGGTATCGCGGGGGGACATGAAGTACTTAGATGCGGCGTATGACGAAGTGCTTGGCGGGTCCGTAACTGCTGAGGCTCAACGCACATCTCTTTCACGTTGTTCAACAAGGCGATCTATTCGATGACTAACACGACACCACTGCCTACGGCGATTCCCACAGCCAGGCAGCTAGAATTTCACGATTGGGAGTTTGGCATTTTTGTCCACTTTGGCGTCCGCACCTTCAACGAAGGGCACCGCGACTGGGATGGGAAGCCAATGGAGGCGGAAAGCTTTCAGCCTGCAAACCTCGACTGCGATCAGTGGGCCAAGGTGGCAGTGGACGCTGGCGCGAAGTACATGGTGCTTACCGCCAAACACCACGATGGCTTTGCGATATGGCCGTCGAAATTCACCGAGTTCTCGGTGGCGAACTCAACCTGGAAGGGTGGCAAGGGTGATGTGGTGCGCGAGTATGTTGACGCGTGCCGCCGCCACGGTTTGAAGGTGGGGCTGTATTACTCCCCCGCCGACGCGTCCGCAACCAAGTACGACACGCCGAAGGAGTATGACGATTACTTTATCGGGCAGATCAGCGAGATCCTTGAACCGTACGGCTCCATCGACATCCTCTGGTTTGACGGCTGCGGGTCTGAGGGCCACCACTACGATTGGCCGCGCATCACGGCTGAGATCCGACGACTGCAGCCCAAAATCCTGATCTTCAACATGGGCGACCCGGACTTCCGCTGGGTGGGCAATGAAGCGGGGCTGACGCCAGTGCCGTGCTGGAACACGGTCGATGCCGTCGACTTCTCGGTGAACACGATGGAGAAGCAGATCTTGGGAGACAAACCGCTCTGGCTTTCGCCCGAATGCGACTGCATGATCCGCGACGTCAACTGGTTCTTCAGCGACAAGGACGAGCACACAGTTAAGAGTGTCGCTGAGCTCATGGGCATCTACTACCGATCGGTGGGGCGCGGGTCGAACCTGCTGATCAACATAGGGCCAAACCGCGAGGGCAAGCTCCCCGATCTGGACAGCGAGCGGATTATCGGCATGGGCAACGAGGTCAAGCGCCGCCTTTCGACGCCTTTCGCGACGCTAGCTGAGGCAGCGGTGGACGGAGACGTTGTGACGTGGACGTTCCCGGAGACGGCGCGCGTGGACCATGTTGTGCTGCAGGAGGCGCTTGAAGGCGGCGAGCATATCAGGCGCTTCTCGGTCGACATCGAGGGCTTCCCGCACTCTGGCCCGATCACCGTATGGGAAGGCTACAATATCGGTCACAAAGCCATCTGCCACTTCCCGCTGACGCGGGTGCGTAAGGTCAATGTGCGCATACTGGAAGCCGATGGGCCATGGTCGCTTCGCGCTGCGACGCTGCACCAGACCGAGGCGTAGCAAGGACAGCCATGATAAAGCCCGACCCGAGACTGGGTCGGGCTTTTGTTTGTTTAGGCTAATCGTCCCAGAGGCTCATGCGACCGCTGATGATCACTTCGCCAGCCACGAAGTCTGACGCGGTCTCTTCGGTGCAGAAGTCGTCGGGGAGGACGGAGTCGATGAGAACGTTCGCGATTTTGACGTGCTTGCCTTCGACTGTCACCCACATAAAGTGATCGACGGTCCCGTTGCCAGGACCGTCGAGCGAAGAGTAGCCGCCAGCAGTGCCGAGTTGGTAGTACGGCGTTCCGTGGAAGTCTTGTTTGCGGTAACAGTGCGAGCTACCGGAGATGATGTCAAAGCTACGTTTACCGAGAAGGTCGATGACTTCCTGGCGTTCGAGGGACTCGTAGAAAGCGTGGACGAGGACGAAGGTGTGCGATGCTGAGGCGTGTGTGCTGAGGTCGAGGGCCAGCCAGTCGAGTTGCCGGCTACCGAGGCGCCAGACTGCATCGGCCGAGGCTTCGTTGTGCAGGTAGGCGTCGTACGAGTTGAGAACGATGAAATGACAGCCGTGGTAGTCGAAGGAGTAGTAGCTGGGGCCGATGCGCTTGGCGTAGACTTTGGCGTGTGCTTCGGACTTATAGTCGTGCCAACCAGGAACGAAAAATACGGGACGAGTGAGGGGCTTTAGTTCCTCGCAAAACTCATCCCACTGCTCGTTGAGGATCTCGGTCGTGTCTGCGTCTTCGGGGGTGTCGTAGATCTCGATAGCGTCGCCGATAAACACGGCGAAGTCGGGGGACATGAGATCCACTTGCTCGGCGATACGGCTGAAGACACCCTGACGAATATTTCCGGACCGATCGGGCATTACGGCGAAGCTGAACCTCGCCCGGTGTTCCTGGGCTTTCAGGTTAGCCACCGCTGCCGGTTTCGACCGAAATGATTCGTTCTGGTCAGGCATTCGTGTTTTGTATCCGTATCAGACCCTGGTGGAACATTGAAGCGTCACCTTCGCTGGTAAACAGCCTTTGAAAAGAGACACCACCTGAGTCGAGGGCGTATGGGACGAAAACGCGTACCGAGTCGCCGCTGCGATGGTCAAGGCGGAGCTCTACAGCGTCAACCTTGTTCTGTCCTTCGGGCGGAACGACAATCGCCTGACAAAGGACGCCAGTTGCTACGAATCGGCCAGCGCGAGCGTCGGCGGACATACCGTTCACAAGCGATTCCAGCTCGTCGGCAACCGAAACATCGCTGAGTTCGTGCGCATCATCGGCGATAGCACACCACTGAACTTCCTGCTCGGGAGTGATGGCTGCACCTATAGGATACAGCTCCCCTTCCCGCGAGAGGCCCTCGCGGGCGTATTCCATCAGCTCACTGGCGAGGCGGTCAAGTTCTTGTGGTAGGTTTAAAGGCATAGGCTTATCATGACGACTTGCCGCTATTTTACCCCGCTAACGTCGTAATACAGGGGCGAAAGGCGAGTCGTTTCAGTCTTATTACGACGCGCGGGGGAACTTTTGTGTTCCATTCAGCGTACCGGAGACGCTTCGGTGGGCGCGCCAAGACCCTGCGATGGCGGTGCGGAAAGACGTTCGATGACCATTGAGGTTAGGCCCATGCGGGTATAACCGATCGCATGAAAGCACTCGTTGTCCTGCTTGCGATCATGCTCGTCGCCCTGCCATCACGCGGGGATACGCCGCCAACTGTCGGGCCGATCGAAGCGATTTACGGTCGGTCGGTGAAGGGCCGCCCCCTGGTATCGTACACGCTTGGCGTTGGTCCCAACGTGACCGTTATCAGCGGCGGTGTCCACGGCAACGAGCTCAGCACTCCGGGGCTGGTGGAAAAGCTGCTCGGGTACCTGAAGGCGAATCCGAGCGAACTCGACGGCTGCACAGTGGTGCTGATACCGCGGGTTAACCCGGACGGCGATGCGGCGCACACGAGGGGAAATGCTCGCAAGGTTGACCTAAACCGCAACTTCCCCGGGGACTGGAAGCCCAAACGCAAGGGGATCGCGCTGAGTCCGGGAACTGGCCCGCTTTCTGAGCCCGAGAGTGCTGCGCTGGCTAAGCTGATCGACAGCGTGAAGCCCGCGAAGCTAGTGAGCATCCACTGGCCGTTCCACATGCTTGTGCCGACAGGCGGAGACGGGGAACAGATGGCGCGGGTGATGGCGGGGCTGAACGGCTACCGGGTAAGCGATAGTGTCGGATACCCTACCCCAGGCTCGTTCGGAACGTTCCTGCACGACCGCCAAATCGCGGGCGTCACGCTAGAATTGCCAAAGCAATCGGTCGAGGCAGCCTGGCGAGCGAACAAGGCCGCGCTTTTGGCGGCGATCCACTTCGAGATAGGGGTTGACACCAAGCCAGATGAGACCCCGGTGCGTGCCGCCCCACCCCACGCGGACCCCGGCTCGCTTAGGCTCGCCACCCCACGAGTGGGGTCCCGATGAGCGGGTTCGTCTTGGCGGCTTGGCCGGGTGGGTCGAGGAGGTTAGTGGAGCCCTCATCTGCGCTAATGACGAGGCGAGCGAGATGTGGTCCCCCACGCTGTAGTGCGATTCCAATCCGAACGTACCTGCAATCAGCTAAGAGGAACACGCTCATCGGAACCCCAATTTTTGGGGTGGCGCGGCACGCGCCGGGGTCTTTTGCGTTGCGCAACGCGATTCGTTACCCCCTGCTCGCTCGGGCGAGCTGTCCCCACGAGTGGGGACTCTGTTGTCCGACCACTTCTTGGCGAGCCACGTACTCTACCAGGTCCGTTTTGCATGCAAAATTGGCGTTGCGATTCGCTTTTTTGCATGCAAAATACCCCGGCTCGCTTAGGCTCGCCACCCCAGGCGAGCTGGGATTATAATGTCCGACCACCACTAGGCGTGCCGGATTCGTCGTCGTGCCAGATGCCCTCCACGGCCACGTGTGCGGGAGCGGCGGCGGCCTCTGTGGGCGTCGCTAGGCTATGAGGCGCGGGTGCGCGTTGTCAAGGTGCAATACGGCTTTGTAGTTATATTTTAGCACACATACAACTTTTTTAAGCTTAAATCAAGAACGTATATTCGTTTCTTTAATGGACCATTACTTGGCACCTTCGCGCTGTGTCTGAAACGCGACATGCCCATTAATTAAAGTCATCGTGTTGCCTCTAGACTTGCTTGCGCCTTGCGAAGTGATCGACTCAACGGCCTTACGCTCGTTTACCGGGAGCGGGATAGGCTCAGCCTCATACGTATGGCCGTCGAGGTAAACACCTAGGGGGGCCATCCGGCTTTGGTCGGGTCCGGCATCGCCAGGGGACCAATCCCCCGATGCGTTCTTTGTTGCCGTGTTAGCCTCAAAATATATCACGATTGAACCGGCTTCCCGATCACCCCATTTGCTTATATCGAAGCCGGACACCGTCCGATTAAAACATAATCGCCTGGGGACTCCGTTAGGTCTAGGAGACAATTTGACATCAAGCGGCTCGGAAGCGAACTTTTGCCAGTAAGGCCGAATTTCGTCCTCCCACTCCGCATAGTCTGGGAGGCGATTGCCGTGTGCTGCCGCATAATCGGCAGTGGCGTGAGCGACGATCCATGCAGTTCGGTGATCCATGTAATATACGTGGCGCACGGCGGCGCGCTTCATCTTGTTATTCAGCAGCCAGCCTCCTATACCCGCGACCAAGATCAGCAATAGTAGACCGAGCTTCTTCACAATAGTCTCCAAATCCGGCAAAAGCTGCTGTTGATTGTCAATCTTTCGATCAGCAACTATAGTCCCGTGTTGCTTTGCCACAGCCTTGCGGGTTCTATGATTTCATTTGGCCCCTGCCCATACCTGTAGATGCTGCCAGGTCCCTTAATGTCGCGGAACATGTTGGCTCACGCTTTATCATATGAGTGGCTAGAATTGGAGAACTGTGTAGACAACTCAAGGAGCAACGAATCCAGTCATCATAAGGATCAGCGTACACACCACCCCTTGAGGGAGTCCACACCATCCCACAATATGGCTGGGCGCTTGACTCGGTTCCACCGCCCCCATCCCCTGCGCTTGCACGGCATTCGCCTGCGCCGCTGGCGGTGGCGCATCGCCGATATCCGCCGCGTCGCCGCCGACGTACCCGTACGATACCAGCGGCCCGCCGGCCGCGCTGTCATGCAGCGTCGCCGTACACTTCACCTCCAGGATGTAGTTGCCAGCGTCGCGGAAGGTCGCGGCTAACTGCGTTGATGCGCCAACGTCGTACCCTTGGAGCGCGTAGCTGCCCGTACGGCGCTACCGCTGCCACACCAGTTCTAGCACGCCAGGTTGTCCGCCGCGTCCGTCGGGACATCCCAATCGTACGTCACATACGTCGCCGCCGATCCGTCCTCGCTGTCGAGCAGGCTACTGCTGAAAGCCGTAGTTGCGGTGCCAGTGATGGTGACGGTGTCGTTCGCCCAGCCGTCGGGATTAGCAACCGTGAGGATGGGGCAAAGGGCGAAAACCTACAAATCCCGCACTGCAATATCCATTGTCGGTCACGTTCAGCTTATGAGGCACCTTCGGTGCGCATTAGGTTCTTGCCACTGTAGGCCGAGTAAACGCAATCGCCGTCAATAATAAGAGTACGTGACAAGCAGCGATCAACTCATTACCCTAGAAGCTCCGGCAGATGTAGTTTGCAGCACTCCATGCTTCGTCATCTGGCTGATCGACTGGTGAAATCTCTTTGAGTCGCGTGTTAACCGTAGTGAACAGTAGCCTGCGGAAATCGTGTGAGTTTTCATCTACTTCGCCCTCAGGCCTTACGTAGGCGTTCAGTCTTGGGCATTCTCGCGAAATGTAGGCCGCGTGGTAGGCTGAAAGAGAAAGCACTGCCAACTGCCGTACGTTTTGTGAATGAGTTGCGCGGTCAAGCATCCACTTCTGGTTTTCTTTATTGTTGAGCCACCCGTACAGCGCGGCCGCACCCAGTGCCGCTGAGCCTAGCTTGATATCTTGTGAGTTCACGAGTACATCAAGGTCTTCAGGTAGAAGTACGCCTGCACTTGCTAACATCCGACAAGCAGTAAGAGCAAGGTACGGATTGTCGGACCTAAGAAGCGGCGTCCATTGTGCCATTATTGCCTTGTCTGCAGAAGCCTCTAGCAAATCTCGATGTGATCGCAAGTAGCTAACTGCCGGTCGTAAATACGATTTCCAATCATCAGGTACAAATGACGAATTGACGAAATACGGTTCCCCGCTCGATGTGACCTTGTATTCGCAGACCGCGACGCACTGTCGAAAAAGACCGGTGTACTTAAATGGAAACTGCCTAATCCCTAAGAGCCAGCCCGCTTTAGTGTAAATATCATGAGAGCCATTCCAGCTGTATTCGCCCTCTTGATTTGCCACAGGCGCAGCAAAACAATCAAGAACTTTGTATTTGCCGGAAACAATGTTCTCGCCATAGTCGTTAGGGCTAGAGTGGACAGTCATACCGCTGAAGCGGTCTGGGGTAACCTGCAGAAGTGTCCAGGTTGCCTCGTCAGACGAAGCGATAGCTTGAATATCCGTGAATAGCGTGGCCTCAGAAAGGCAAAATACAGAGGGCTCAGAGTTCACATATGTTGGCGCAGAGTGTGCGGCCGATACAAATACCACGGCGATTATGGCAGTTGATAACGCCTTGGATATTAACGTGAGCCTGTTCATTTTGTATTCCTAGCTTTATATTGCGTTCAAAGCAACATTTTTATGGGAACCTCAAGTTATCCGTGAATCAGCTACTCCGAACTCAATCCGCCGACTGCGGGCTGAGTTGGCCAGCAGCGTCGAAGTAGGCATTTCAGTCCCCGGTGCGTGCCGCCTGCGTGCGCTCCTGAAGGCTACTGTGACGGAGTCGGTTTGACCGTACTGACCAAACAGCACCGTCGTAGCTAAAAGGCTTGGTTTCTTCCCACTCTTAGTTTGTGGTAGACAAAAGGAAAAGCTAGTGCCCGCATCATCTTCCCCAGACGATCAGAGCTAAATAGATCGGCGAACGCTTTCGGGGAAGCCTCGGTGCGCAAGATAGCCTCGGTCACCCTGTTCCTTTCTTCTGGCCCCCCTGCGAGGGTTATGAGAAGTGGATCGTAGTAGACTGATATCGAAGCAGCAGAATCTTTGCCCGCCGTCGTGCTCAATGTGAGCGCTGATTGTATGCAGAGCAAGCGTAGCCAGTACTCATTCGGCTCAGCGCGGCTGCTGGGACGCTTGCTAAGAGCCGCAGGGACTCGCGGCGCGCCCTCTTGAACTGCGGCGGATAGCTCGGCCACGTATTTTCGCGAACCTGTATGGCTAAGGAAAATTAGCCACAAGCACGCTAACTTGACGTCGGATTTCGAAGCGCTGTCAGGATGCCCGACTGCGTACATGACGCGTGCTACGACTTCCTTGCTCACACTACTCGGTAAGGCGTCGGGGGAATAGACCATCAGAGTTGTAATCGCCTGAACGTCGTCGGGGTATATCACCTTATGCTGAGGCATCGCTGCAAGGGTTGGGGCAAGCCGCTTTAGGAGCGCATCGATACTGGAGGCATCGCCCAGTCTGGCAAGGGCACATTGGCTGGTTATGTTATCAGGATACTTGGCGAGCACACCCTTCAGAGCTTTGATCTGCTCTGGTGTCGAATACCACACGATGGCTTCTTCCAGCTTACTTCGATCAGAATTCAAGAACTCACTTAACGCCCGTGAATACTGCTTCGACAGAAAGCGGCCTATTTCTCTTGGGAAAGCACCGTTTCGAATTAGTGTCGCTGTAGCCAAAAGGTTCCCGGCTCTGCCTGCGTTCAACAGCTCCTCAGCCGCGCCGTGGCGTCCGTGGCGGTAGAGAATCAAGTTGATCTCATATCGGGCCTCTTTCGTCAATAGTGGGCGCAGTGAATCGAGAGCGTCCAGCATCTCCAGGCTAGACGGCTCATCAAGGTAGAAGGGGGACATCCAGACATCATAGGGGTCCTTCAGGTTACTCCAGAATAGTGGGGAGTCGATATAGATGCCGCTCACCGCTAGATTGTGGGCGAGACTTCTTCGCTGGTCGGAAGGAAGAGACCTTAACCGGAAATCGTTGAACGAAAGCAGATTAAGCAATTGATCATCGGGTATTGCTGAGCACTGATCCATTTCAAGCGACTCTTGCTCTTCGCAACCGACATTACCCAAGTGGAGGGCACCCGTGTAGGCATCGATCCAAATCAATGCCGATGTTTCGCGCCTTCGCGGGTAATTGCCAGCCGCTACGAAAACATAGGTCGCCGGGTTACTGGTGGTACCATATTTGTCAACCGAGTCGCCAGGAAAGATACCTATCGCCAGTCCTGACGAGAGGTACGATGCATTTAGCAAGCCCTTCTTCTTTATGAAGGCGTCTGCTTTTGCCTTCGCTGAGCTCAACGGCAGAATACCTGCTGGACGAGCGCAATTGGTCGTGTCCCTTCCGTATACCGTTGCGAGGCTGACGATGCCCGTGTCTTCACCAATGTCGATGTATATGCCCGAGCTCATGTCGGCAATACCATTTATCTCTCGTGAAAGCCTTATGCACCAGCATCCGGAGTCCACAAGTTGCCCATCTGCGTGACTCAGCCCGCCCCGGTCAATGTTGGCGAGCCTTAGCTTCCAAGCGGGACGAAGTAGCGCAGCAACACGACGAGCCCGCGAAAGTGCTTCGCCTAGAGTAAGAACTGGGCCCCTTGTGATATGACGTTTCCGAAGTTCCGCGTGCTCCTCCACTGTCCGATCGGTCTCTGGATCTATGACTTTCTGGCTTCCGAATCCACGGACGTCAGACTTTTTGTCTTTACTGTCAAGAACCCACCAATAATCGCCCAAGGTATTAAAACTGGTCGAGTACTCGAAAACCTGCGAAGAGCTAACTTGCATGCCAGTGTAACCGCTACGAATACGAACCTCATCAGGAGGGAGTTTTTTCTTTAACGAGTAAGTTTGAGTATCCGGCTCGAACGGAATCCCGGCGACTGGCTGCCCGATCGCCGAGCAAAACGACCTCGCCGTTTGATCAAAAGCTGCGTCAATCGAGGGGTCTGGCTCGCTGACCACCGATGAAAATGTTGGCATGAGCGAACCTCCCAGGATTATGAACGCCAAGGCATATGCCAAAGTATTGAACGGCGAGCACAAGCGCCAATCCGAGCGGGTTTGAGGCAATGTGCTTTCCATTGCTGTTCCGGCTGGACAACACACCCGATGTAATAGACCCACAAAAGGGGCAAAGGACGCGGTAACTCCGCATGATGAGATTGTATCCATCTTGTCGCCCTTTGCCTCACCGGTATCTCGCAGCGCCGGGAAGCAGTTGCCGCCTTAGCTGAACCATGATAGGTGCTAACGGAACGGTGAGATTTGTCGGCGTTGCGGGGACCGCTGGCGACAAGCCCGGAGCGAATAAGCCAAACATCCGCTGAAGCGGTACCTGAGGCGAACGGATAGTCCTCTGGGCTAAATATTGTCGACGTCGACGCCTGCCAGTTGTCGGTGCTCTGCGGTCCCGCGACCTCGACGGCACTGGAGATCGATATGCGGCGGTTGGTGCCGCTGGCGTGGTGAGCAGCCTATCGTCCGACTCGCGCCGTATCTTTGCGATGCAGTTCTTCCCGTCGTAGACGTAGTATGTCGTCAAGGCGTTCGCTGTGCCCGCGTTCACCGTCAGCGATCGCCGCAGGCCGTCCGCGCCGTAGTCGTAGGTGCTCGTCGAGCCGCCGACAGTGCACGATACGAGGCGGTTTTGCGCGGCCCAGACGTTGGTGCGGGTGCCATCCGTGAGCACATTGCCGTTGGCGCCGCTGAGGTACCAATATTGCTTGATACAATTATTCAACAGTTCTTATTGCGGACTAACATGCGAATTTGCTCTACTATCCTTAGCAAACATACTAGTGCAACACACAAAGCAATGGTCAAACCAAGCGCTGTTAGGTTTCCAGTCGATCGCACACTTGGCAAACAGTGCTCAATTGAGACAACCGTAACTAATAACGAGGTCCACATCAGCCAACTTAACGTCATTCTTTTGAGACCCCGCGACTGGCAAATAAGGAATATAACTAGATCTAGTAGTAGCGTTGCCGCCAGCAAGATGCCATCTAGAAAACTGGCATTGATGTCCATAAATCGCCCACTAATCCGCATAATACCAGTCCTGCATCGCTAGCCCGGCCTTCAACGAGCGCCGATATCGTCACAAATCAATGGCACGTTACCGCTTACGCCCGACGGCCTAGAATACAGGGTGCCCCTCGCTGTCCTTATTGGTTTCAATCATTTCCGCGATAAGGCTCAGTTGGTATATGCCACAGATGGCGACAGCCCCAATCGGGCCTGTTGTCGCAATATTCCACACCTTACTAATTGTTCTGTACTTATCCGTCGCGGCTGCAATCAACCCAAGCCCAGCGATCCTAGCCGCATCCAGTCACCGGATCATCATCGGCGTACACGTACAAGTTCGCCCCGCTGGCAGCCGGGTCCTCGCTCACAAACCGCCCGCACGCCGGATCGTAATACCGCGCCCGCATGTGCACGAGGCCCGTGCTGTCGGTCGGGTGGCCTAGCCCGCCGACGAAGCCGTGGGTGGTGGCGAGGTCTCCGACGAGCGCGCTGCCCCGTAGACGTCGCGCTTGGGGCCGGGAGTGAAGGCTACCGTATTGTTGCACCGAGATCGCTAAATGGCTATCCACGGAGTGACTGATTGCGCCTGGCTAAATTTAACTGTAATAATATATATTTTATTGTAACAGAAATCGATTATCGATGAAACACAATGGCCCCACTGTTGTTATAAGACTTACATCAATATTCGTGGATACTGCGACTCGAAAATGGCAAAATATCCACACGCAGCGTGACCGTTTATGCGCCACGATTGGCCGTTGCAGGCATTGGGTGACATGGGTTGACGTGCTACCGCTGGAGCGGAGGCTGTGGCGGCCGATTTATTTATAATAGTGGGATCATAGGAGTGCATGTGCGGCGCTGATTTGGAGGCTCTCAATGCAGGAATTGCGGTCAGCTTTCACGAATAATTGGGGGAACGAAATGCTTTTCGTGAGCGCTGACTATCCACCCTTTCCCCACATCAGGCTTTCGGCAGGCAGAGACGCCTTATTGCAACCGATTACCAAAGGAGCTTCAAATATGTTTCTTCACCCTCAACGGTGCATCCTTGCGGCAGCGCTACTCGCAACACTTGCGAGTCCTGCCTCGGCGAAGATTACGCCAGCGCCGCTATTCACCGATAATGCCGTCCTGCAGCAAAAGCTGCCGCTTCCCGTTTGGGGCACCGCCGATCCGGGAGAGCCAATCACGGTGGCGATCAACGGGCAGACGGCCACGACAAAGGCTGACGATACGGGCAACTGGTCGGTCAAGCTTAAGCCGCTGACCGCCGGCGGCCCATTCACGCTCACCATCACCGGAACGCCGGGCGACACAGTGACACTGAACAATGTTCTGGTCGGTGAAGTTTGGGTCTGCAGCGGCCAGTCAAACATGCAGTTCGGCGTCAACGGTGATGTCAACTCAGCTGCGGCAAAGGCTGCCGCTACCGATCCGATGGTTCACTTTGCGATGGTGCCGCTGGTCGCCGCAGTGACTCCCCAAAGCACTGTCAAGACGGCTTGGGCTGTCGCGACACCGGCCAATATTGGCGGTGTTCCTGCCGTAGGTTGGTACTTCGGTCGCGACCTGCGAAAAGCGTTGAACGTTCCCATCGGGCTGATCGCGACATCGTGGGGCGGAACTCCCGCGGAAGCGTGGACAAGCCGCACAGCTCTGGAGGCCGACCTGCGGCTTAAGCCGTACGCCGACGCGGAAACCAGGGACGTGCAGAGCTATCCTGACCGCCTGAAGGCTTACAACGACAAGCTTCCAGAGTATCAGCAGAAGTTCGAGGACGATAAGGCGAAGTATGCCGTCGATAAGGCGAAGTACGACACCGATCTCGCCGCAGCAAAGGCTGCTGGCACCGCGCTGCCCACCGCTCCACGCGAGCCGCGTCTGACGCCAGCTCCAAACGCTCCGGAGAAGTCGCCGATTGCGACGCACCTCTTCAACGCCATGATCAATCCTCTGGTCCCGTATGCCATCAAGGGCGCAATCTGGTATCAGGGCGAGTCGAACGCGGGACGAGCGTACGATTACCAGGTGCTGTTTCCTGGCATGATCTCCAGCTGGCGACAGGCGTGGGGCCAGGGCGATTTCCCGTTCCTGTTTGTCCAGCTTGCGCCGTTTATGGCCATGTCCGCCACCCCGCAGCAAGCTAGCTCGTGGGCAGAGCTCCGTGAGGCGCAGCGCTTGACGCTGACCACCCTCAAAAACACCGGGATGGCGGTGATCACGGACGCAGGCGAGCAGTTCAACATCCACCCGATTCGCAAAGAGCCCGTCGGCTCGCGCCTGGCACTCGCGGCACGCGCCATCGCCTACAACGAAAAGGTTGAATATACAGGCCCAGTGCTTGCGACCACCAAGGTTGAAGGCGCAACGATTCGGGTGAACTTCACACACGCTGACGGCATGCACGCTGGGACCGTCAAGGAAAAGACAGACGACGGACCAGTGATTGCGACTCCGGATAAGCTGGTCGGATTCGAAATCGCCGGAGCGGACTTGAAGTACGTGACCGCCGACGCCAAGATCGACGGCTCATCGGTGATCGTCTCCAGTCCGACCGTCCAGGCTCCGCTGACAGTGCGGTACGGCTGGGCGAACTACCCGGTCGCGAACCTGCAGAACAGTGCCGGTCTCTGGGCGTCGCCGTTCAAGACGGACACGGCGCCGTGGGCAACGCTAGCAGCTTCACTGTTCCCGAAGCCCGTCGCGCCTGCGCCAGCAACGACAGCTCCTGCCAAGTAGGGCAGACAAAAGCTGCATAGGAAAACGAACTGTCCCCCATCAGCATTGCTGGCGGGGGACGGTTGTTTGGTGGGGCAACGGAAACGTTGCGCACGACGCGCTGCTAGGGAGCACTTGAGCCGCGCACGATTAGCGTCGGTGCTACCGTCACATGCTGCACTGGCGCATCGGGATGCGCCATGCGGTGGCGAAGCATTTCCCATGCAGCGTCGCACAGCGCCTTTGTGGGCTGCTCGATCACAGTGAGGGGTGGGATTTTGTATTCGAGTTCTGGCGTCGCTGCCGCTGAGATCAGGGCGACTTGTGATGGGATTGCTACATTGTTCTCGACCAGCGACGTCGCCGCTCCGACGGCTAGCAAGTCAGTGTATGTCAAGATTGCGTCCAGCGGCGCCCCTGATGAGAGCCTGCTCGCGCAAGCGTCGCGTCCCGCAGCTCGGGAATCTGTGTCGCATTCGATGATATCGGGCACTAAGCCTGCCGCTTCGAGACTGGCTGTGTAGCTGGAGCGCACAAGGTCTTCTGATTTGCGGCTGTCGCTCGCGGTAATAAGTGTGATCCTTCGTCGACCGGTCTCAAGCAGGTGATCCATTGCGCTCTTGACGCCTGCGGCGATATCGATGGTGACCGAGTCGACCATCGTGCTCGTGTCGTAGCTGATGGAAACGATCGCGGTTTTGGCGCGCGGGTTTTTGGCGATGTACTCGTCGACCCGCCAAGCGCAATCGATTGCAATGATGCCGTCGACCGGCCAGTGCGATTTGGTGAGGGATGGTGGAGTGTCGGAAGCGACGTCTGCCTCGATGATCATGAGGTCGAACGACTCTGGGCGCACGATATCCTGAATATGTTCGAGGGTGACGGCATTCAGTGGAGAGTAGGGCCGGGCGACCCACAAGCCGACGATGTCGCTACGTCCCGTCGCAAGCGCTCTCGCCAAGTGGTTTGGTTGGTAGCCCATTTCAGCGGCAACACGTAGCACTTTTTGGCGCGTTTTGTCGCTAATGATGGGAGCGGATCTCTGATTGAGTACGACTGAAACAGTCGCATGCGAGACATTTGCGCGGCGTGCTATATCTCGCAGGGTAACTGGCATGAAAGGCGATTCCTGTGTGGAGGCTGGAGTAGCATCGTTATATCACAAGCATCTTTAGGTGTCAATAGTCGTGAACTCGAAAATGTAAGCTACAATTCACTTAGTACCGACTATTCATAGAGTTTCTCGGTGGCTATAGCGGTTTATCTCACGCATGTGCGCTTCGGGGAACTGGACAACGAAGTGGAAAAAAAGTCTGAACAGTTTTGTTATTGTTAACACGCGTTCACTTTGACGGTGCCCAACGGATTGGTTCGTGTTCGGCGCGCGTCTATTCCGCGCAGCTATCCGTATTCGCAGAATGGGGTCCTGGCGGTATCATTAGGCCATGGGCCGAACCATTACTATAGATAGCAATGCGGAATATCTGGCATGGCCGCGCCTCTGTGTGTGCTGCGGCGGGCTTGACGAGATTGATGTCGAGGTCATTGTCCCGGACACATCGGGCGACGACCACGAGTTAAGCGATATCGTGACGGCGCAGGTGCCGCACTGCTACGATTGCGTCAATCACGCGAGGATTGGCTTTTCGTGGATGCAACTGCTGGCGATCACTATCGTGTGCGTTTTCGCCGCGCCTATAGTCGGCGTTGGGATACTGCATATGCCGCCGGCCATCCTCGTTGTGGGCGGATTGGCGGTCGTCGCTGTGCTGGCGATTTGGGATCGTGGTCGTAGGCGAAAGGCTATGAGGCCAGGGTGCGCATCGAGCGGGCAGGCATTCGCTTTCGTTGCCCCGTCGTCGACGACGCAGACCACTTTGCGGCTCGAAAACGACCGCTTTGCGGCGGAGTTTGAACGTTTAAACTCGCGGTGGATCAGCCGGTAGAAATATTGGTGACTCGGGGAACCGTTTCGCCAAAAAAGCTAGTACAATTGATAGCGTGGATCACTCTTCCACAAGGAACAACATAATCACGCAATAGACCAAAAAACCCGTTTGACACCGTTAGTCCACGGGTATAAGTGAGACGCAGTTCACTTCGATTGCCCGATGCCGATCAATCACGCTTCCACAGTATCCGGTTAATACCGGAGCCATGCATGCGACATGTAACGGCGATTCGTCGCGTTTCGAGCGGCGAAGCGACTGATGTTTGTGACAAACGGAGTTCCGGAATGAATGAGCAGGGTGTAGGTCGCGTTTTTGTTGTGAGATGCCCAGGTTCCCTTGATGGCAATGGCTTAACGCCCGAAGAGGTCGTGCAGGGAGTCGTCAAATCTGGCGCAAAATTCCTTATCCTCGATGCAACGTCGGCGGCTTTCGTCGACACCCCTGGAGTTCGCTGGCTAATTCGCCTGCGCTCACTGCTCGAAAGCATGGGCAAAGGGTTCCGAATCGCTGCGCGCACTAAAGGTGGAATACCCCGCAATCTAGAAATCTTGAAAGTCAACATCGACTGCTATGATACGGTAGCTACAGCCTGGCGCACTCCGTGGAAGTCGTTCAATACAACGCCGCCAGCTAAGCGGAAACGTGCAGCATAGAGCATTGACAGTGCCCTACCCGCTTCTGGCAGGTAGGGCATTTTTGTTTGGCGTTGCTTAATAAGCATCCACGAACTGGGCCATCCCCCTCGCGGACTCGGTACCGAAGCGGGAAGGAAATTCTGCAGACCGAGAGGCAGTGAGGACCTGGTATTTGGGCTACACTCACACATTGCGCACCGAATTTTAGTGTATTTGGACGACCGATAAGATAAATGCCCTCTTCAAACGCAGACATAGATCACCTCCCCGGCAAAATGACGCTCCTCGGCAACCGGCAGGTCAGGACCCTCCTGATTGTCATTGCCATGATCGTTCCGTTCGAGATTGGCTCGTTCCTGGGATTCCGTGCGCCTGCTTGGGTGGAAGTTCCACTGTTCTTGGGAGTCATCGGTTGGTTCGGGCACGGGGTCATACTGAGCGGGCTGAAGAGCTTGGCCAGGTTCAGGCTGTCCAATATCAACGTATTGATGACGGTTGCGATTCTCGGCGCGCTTTATCTTCGCCAATATCAAGAGGCTGCGATTGTTGTCACTCTCTTTGCGCTCGGCGAAGCAATGGAAAGCTTCGGAGTGGAAAAGAGCCAAACGGCTATTAACGCCCTCGTCGAGCGTAGTCCTAAAACCGCTACGGTAAAAGGCGGTGGGGAACGGCTGCCCATTGACCAAATCCAAATCGGGCAGATCGTCGTCATTCGCCCCGGTGAGCAGATTCCGCTAGACGGCGAGGTAACCGAGGGCAGTTCACTCGTGGACGAGGCGACTATCACTGGCGAACCGATTCCCAAGAGCAAGCATATCGGGGACGCTGTCTACGCAGGCACGCTGAATACGCAAGGGTACCTGGAGGCGCGGGTGACTCGGGACGCCAAAGATTCGACCCTTTCGAGGATAATCAAGCTGACCGCTGAGTCAGCCGAGAAGAAGGCGCGCGTTGAGCAGTTCATCGATCGGTTCTCCGCCTACTACACGCCGCTGATAATCGTATCCGCCGCCCTCATCGTCGTGATTCCGGTTGTGATTCTCGGGCTACCGTTTGAGAAGTGGTTCACGCAAGCCCTTACCATTCTGATCATAGGCTGCCCATGCGCGTTGGTGATGTCAACGCCGATAGCGGTGTTTTCGGCAATTGGAAATGCGACGGGGCGAGGGGCTCTCATCAAAGGCGGTCGGTTTATCGAAGTGATGGGCAGCATCAAGGCGATTGCTCTCGACAAGACGCGAACTCTGACTCGCGGTGAGCCAGTTGTGTCCGATGTGATCCCGATTAACGGATACAGCACAGAGGAACTGCTCGCGTGCGCTGCAGGGATCGAGAACTTTTCCGAACACCCGCTGGCTCAGAGTATCGTCGCGAAAGCTGACGAGATGGATGTCGCCGTCAACGACTTCAAGAACTTTCAGTCGGTTCTTGGCAAGGGCGTTAAGGGTGACTGTTTGGTATGCAGCGACAGCCACCATTGCCTGGGCAGTATTCGATTCGTCAGCGAGGAGCATGCGGTTCAGGACGAAGTGGTGAAACTCGTCGAAGGTTTCGAGAAGCAGGGAAAGACGACGGTAGTGCTGAGCAGCAACAAAGCAGTGCGAGGCGTTATCGCGATAACCGATGAGATCCGCCCGGAGAGTCGGCAGGTAGTCAGCGAATTGCGCGAGCTGGGCATAGCGCCAGTAATCGTCACCGGCGACAATGGGGCATCGGCGAGGTATGTCGCAAGCTCGCTCGGGATCGACGAAGTCCATTCGGAGCTCCTGCCAGACGGTAAGGTTGATGTGCTCAACGGTATGCTCAAAGAGTACGGCGAAGTGGGCATGCTTGGCGACGGGGTTAACGATGCCCCGGCTTTAGCATCGGCCTCGGTGGGGCTGGCCATGGGCGCTATCGGGTCGGATGCGGCTATCGAAAACGCGGATATTGCACTCATGGGGAACAACCTTCTGCTGCTGCCGTTTCTGGTGAGGATCGGCCGCGCCGCAAAGTCTACGATACGGTTCAACATTACGGCGGCCGTTGCTACAAAGCTGCTGTTTCTGGGGCTAGCCGTCGCGGGCCACAGCACAATAACGCTCGCGATATTTGCCGACGTTGGCGTGACAGTTCTTGTCATCTTGAACAGCCTGCGGCTGTATTCGTTCGAGTAGATGTGCCGCCAGCGATTCCTCAGCCACACCGCTCTACAGTCTGCTCCGCCGGAACAGCCCGGGGGCTACTCGCATGACTTCGCGAAACTGGCGCGAGAAGAAGTACTGGTTCTCGTAGCCCACAATGTCGGCGATGGCTTTGAGGGGGAGATCGGTATCGAGAAGCAGTTGCCGCGCACTTTCGACTCGGCGGCGGATCACGTACTGGTGAATGGAGAGGCCCATGGCGAGGCGGAAGTGGCGTCGAAGTGTGCTGGCGCTCATCCCTTCGGCCGCAGCGATGGTGTCGTAGTCCAGTTCACCGCCGGATGTGATTTTGTCCACCACCCTTTGCAGCCACGGCTCCAGAGCGGGTTTGCTGGACACGACGCTTGCTGCGCGTG
The DNA here is from genome assembly GCA_036504535.1 of Capsulimonadaceae bacterium. Taxonomy (GTDB): domain Bacteria; phylum Armatimonadota; class Armatimonadia; order Armatimonadales; family Capsulimonadaceae; genus JARLGU01. Next base: position 104,846 of record DASXUY010000032.1, on the reverse strand, counting down.
CCTGTGCCAGCACAATGAGTAACTCCTCCAGCAGGTTCAACGCAAGTCGACGGCCCCAGATATCTCCCCGTACTACCTCAGCAATCAGCCGGTCAAAAAAGACGCCATCCCCGTAGCCCGGTGGCGCTGGTTGCGGCTCGGTGGGCCAGAGGCCGTCAGCTATCCAGTCAAACACCCGCGCCCCACTGAAGCCAACGTGGCGGTGAAACCATGGCCCGTGCCCCGGCACGCGAAAGAACGTGCTGCGCGGGCCGGGGTAGATCGGGTAGTACCACGAACCTTCCAGGACGTAGTGCCGGTCGTCGTACGACAGGTCGATCGCGCCTTCGGACATAAACTGCATGGTGTAATAGCCGTCGAGGTATTTGTCCACTCTTCCGGTGTGGTCGGGGACGCGCGAAGTGGCAAGAAACAGGAGATCGAGGTCGCTCATTTTGTATAAAGCCTTGCGCGGTTAGTGAATTGATAGATCATATTGGGTCGTGTGATAATGCTATATCGATTGATAGTCGAGCGACGACGTCCTGGACACACGTTTTGTTGCTCATATTGTATATGTTTTACCACACCACAACCCTGGAGCTTTCAAAATGCACAATACAACGTTGACACCGGATCAATGGGCAAGTTTCGATGAGTACGGTTACGTCCGCCTCGGCGCCACCACACCTTCGGGCGAACTCGCGGCACTGCAAGAGCGTATCAACGCAATTATGCTCGGCACAGCCAGCAACGAGCGGCTGTATATGCAGCTTGACTCCACGGATGGGAAATATGAGTCGCTCACCGGCGGTGGAAACACATGGAGCGGGGCGACGCTTGCCTATCGGAAGATTCAGAACCTTGAATATGACGATGTGTTTCTCGAGTATATGACGAAGCCCATCTTCGAAGAAGTGTGCGAACACTGCTATGGTCCCGAAACGCCTATCGCCTGCTTCCGCGCCATGTTCATGAACAAGCCCGCCCATCAAGGCACTCTGCTGCCGTGGCATCAGGACGCGTGGGTGACGCTTGACCGCCAGCCTATAGTCACTGTGTGGACGGCGCTCGACCCGGCAACGATTGCCAATGGATGTGTCGAAGTTATTCCAGGGACGCACAAACTAGGGCTTGTTAACCCCGAGCACGGATCGGGATTTTTGAACGCGGAACAGATTGCTCGGCATTGCACCGGGGTGCCCACCGAGTTCATCGAACTTGAAGCAGGCGAATCGGTGCTGCTGCATAACTGGCTGATGCACCGGTCAGATGTTAACGGAACGGATATCCCAAGACGGGCATTCAGCGTTTGCTATGCCGACGGGCGAACGGTCACATCGGACGGATCCGTGATGACGCCGGTAGCCTGGGCGAATTCGGGCAATGTGGTGGCGGCGTAAGGAGAGCGCGAAGTGGATACGGGGGCTCGGTGAGCATGGAAGAAATTGTAGCGTGCGTGGACCGCAAAGTCTGCGGGTCTAGGCGGCTGAAAGCAATCTCGAACTTGAAGAATCCCATCCGTCAGTCTGACGCAACAAGGTTGCGCCAGACTGCCACCTTCCCGCAACGGGAAGGAAATTTCGCAATCCAATGTCTGTGCCTGTTTGGCGTTGCGCACTTACAGATACCATCGCGGCGATACGATTCCGGCTCGGGCGTCGGTGCTATGCCTACATGTTGTACCAATCCAACACGATCAAAGGAGCGACCGCAATGGGCGCTTACGACCAACTCTGTAACGAAAATCGACGCAAAGTCGATACTCTGCTTTCCGATACGAAGGCGAATGGCGGTTTAGCGCCGCTGGATGTCGACCAGTTCTGGGCCGACAACGAGGCCAGCCGAAAGGACCCGTTTGGCGGCGCGATTCCGCAGGTTCCTCTGGGGGCGATCTGTAACTGGGAGTGTATCTTCGACGAGCTTGGAATCGAGCAAGACTGGCAGCGATTCCTCTACGACGATCCGCAGTGGGCGCTTGATATTAGCCGCAAGTATAACGATGAATCCGAGCGGATCGTCGGACGCAGGTTGCTGCCCGAATCGTTACCCGACACCGAACGTCAATGGCCACCCATCAAGATGCTTCACGATGTGTTCGAGGCGGAAAATGTCTGGGAAGGCGGCAAGGGCGGAAGTTGGTGGCTGAAGCAGTCGGCGCACTCGCCCGAGGAGCTTGCGTCGCTCCTTGACCGTGTGGAACGGCGCCTGGAGAACCTGCGCGCCTTTATGCTGCCCGACAACTGGGAAGCGGAGAAGGCGCGCCTGACAGGTCTCGGCAGCGCAGTGCCGCTTTACCGGGGGCAGCGAGGTCCGTGCACCTTTGCGACATCGGTCTATGGCGCGGAAAACCTTCTGCTGCTCAACTACGACGACCCCGAACTATTCGTTCGGTTCAGCCAGATGATTGGGCGTTCGATCATCGCCATCGCACGTGTGCTCGACGAAGAGGCCGGTTACACGCCGGAGACTGCGCCTCGCGGCTGGGGTTGGGCCGACGATAACAGCTGCCTCTTTAACACGGCGGCGTATGAAACATTTGCCATGCCAATCCACCGCGCGGTTTTCGCAGTCTACGCGCCTGATCCGGCCGACCGCCGATACCAACACAGCGATTCGAACATGGCGCATATCCTTCCGCAACTGGGCACACTTGACCTCAATGGCACCAACTTTGGCCCTACCCTCACAGTCGCCGAGATTCGCCGCCACTTGCCACATGCTGTAATCGACGGACAGTTAGCGCCGTTCACATTCTCGCGCAACGAGGAGGCTAATATGGTGGCCGAATTTCTGCGGGATTTCGACCAGGCACGTGACGCGCGCGGCCTGAATTTCACCACGGCGGGTTCGATCAACAATGGCAGTCGGTTGTCGGGGATGCGTCTGCTTATGGCCGCCATTCAGCGATATGGGCGGTACGAGTAGGGATAGTTTGTTAGTACGGCTCGTGCCGCCGGGGCATTTTTTACATAAGGGTGGCGGTAGGGATGCTTGTGGTGGCCGCGGCGTCAGGTGATAAAGCACTTGTGTTAGGCGATCCAAGCGTATCGCTTAGCACCCAGCTTCTTGGAGGCGGTATACTGACTCATAGCCCATGAGTACCGCCTCAACAAATCCCATTCGCTTTATCACGTTCGAAGGCCCTGAGGGCGGCGGCAAGAGTACGCAGTGCCGGTTGCTTGCCGAGTGGCTCACCGCGCGAGGCGACAGCGTCGTCCTTACGCGCCAGCCGGGCGGCGATCCCGTCGGGCAAAAGCTTCGCGGCATCTTGCTTGACCAAGGCGAAGCGCCAGTAACGCCTGAAGCTGAACTTCTGCTGATGATGGCGGACCGCAGCCAGAGCGTCGCGAACGTTATCCAGCCCAGCCTCGACACAGGCAAAACAGTCATTTGCGATCGATACGCGGACTCCAGCCTCGCGTACCAGGGCTACGGGCGCGGGCTTTCGCTGGACCTTGTTAAAACCCTCAACCAATTCGCCACACGAGGCCTTTGGCCGGACCTTACCCTCCTCCTTGATATCGCCCCTGCAACCGGCTTGGCGAGACAACCCGAGCGCACACGTATGGAGGATGAGGCGCTTGAGTTCCACGAACGGGTCCATGCTGGATTTCTCGAAATCGCTTCCAACAACCCTGACAGAGTCGTCAGAATAGACGCATCGGGCACAATCGACGATGTCGCCGAGAGGATACGTACCGCTTATGAAGCTCATTATCGGAATCGCGCATGATCGCGATAAGCGCAGGCTCTTTGATGGGCTCATTGAAGCGGGGGTGAAGTTCACGGTGCTTTCGAGTACCGGCGGCTTTCTCCGTCGCGGCAACGTCACCGTCCTCATAGGCTCCCCCGCTGAGGAACTGGAAAAGGTAATCGGTGTATTTCGTGAGCAGTGCCGCACTGAGGACGAGTATGTCCAGGTGCCGTCGGAGTACAACGCGCTCATTGGAGTTGCGGCGATCCAGAGCCAGCCAGTGAAGGTTAAGGCTGGCGGCGGCATCGTTCTAGTGATCGATGTTGAGCGGGTTGAGACGTTTTAGGGAGAGCGCGGTAGCGATGAAATCCAACTATCCACACAGCCAGTCACGTTAAGTAGAGACAGTGGCGAACAGCCGGCCAAGCGCACAATGAGAGATTCTTGATTCATCACGAGTCAATTTCTTTCCCTTCGCTACATTATCGGCGCAAACTGACCCTGGAGCTGTACGCGGGTTGACGTTTGCAGGATGACAACCGCTAGGATTGAAGCGCGGAAAGGGTCCAGGCTCAGCCTGGAGAGTATCGTGTTCAAAGATATCATCGGACAAGAACAGGCCATTGCAGTACTTAAGAATGCGGTAACGTCCGAGCGCCTGCCCGGGACATATCTGTTTACCGGTCCGGCGAGTGTCGGCAAGAGCACGGCAGCTAGGGCGATGGCGCAGGCATTGAACTGCACTGGCGAACGCGATGATTTGAGTGATGGATGCGGGGCGTGCTATTCATGCAAAGCCATTGCCGAAGGCACCCAGCCTGATGTACGCTCCGCAGCGCCATCGGGTCCGTCGCGAATGCTTCGTATCCCGCAGTTTTGGCCACGGGACGGCGTCAAAGACCACCCAGCGGACCGCGCAATGCTCCGCGACCTGCACTACGCCCCGGTCCGTAGTAAGAAGCGTGTGTTTATCATTGAGGAGACGGAAGCGTTCAACGATGACACGGCGAACAGTTTGCTGAAGGTCCTCGAAGAGCCGCCTCCGTATGCGCTGTTCATACTGACCGCCACGTCCGAGGGCTCCGTGCTTCCGACAATCGCGTCGCGTAGCCAGACGGTTCGCTTTCGACGCATCGACATTCCCACCATCGAGTCGATCATCGCCCAGAAGCCGGGAGTCGACGCAGACCACGCGCGGTTCTTTGCCTCATACAGCGAGGGGCAGATCGGAGTCGCATTGCGAATGGTTGAGACGCCGGGGCTGATCGCTGTCCGCGAAACCATACTCGACATCGCATCCGACCTGACCGGCGGCGCACCGCAAATTCAGGCGTTCAAGATTGCTGACGAGTTGCGTAAAGCGGCAGATAAGTCGCTGGGCAAAAAGGACGAGACCAGCGAAGGTCCGCGAACGGCACTGACCCGCGCCATCGACATGCTGCTCCTGTGGTATGGCGACTTGTTGCGGATTCGCGTCGCGCCAGAGTCGGCCAGCCTAGTCAACCGCGATCGATCGTCGCAAATGCACATGCATGCACCGCATTTTGAAGCCGAATCCCTCAGGCAAGCAGCTCGGATCTTGCTTGATACCCGGCGCTATATCGAACGCAACGCCAACGCGCAGGTTGCTCTTGAGGCGGCGGCAATGCAGCTATTATCGCTGCCACGGGCTCGGTAGACACGATCAGTTTCGCACTCATGCCGGAAACAACCCTACAACCGAATGGCGAAACCAAGGAGCCTGCTCAGCGGCGCAAGTCGAGCCAAACGCGCTATTCCCGGCCGGCTGGCGTCACGTTAGGGTTACTCGCCGTTCTGGTGTGTATCGCGGTCTATGTTGTTGGCCTTGGCGCGGTCTCGATTTCGCCAGAGAATGTAGCACGGTGCGTTTGGAGCCACATTGCTAATCGTGCCAGCGACGTCTCGTCCGCCGATGACGCAATCGTCTGGCAGATTCGATTGCCGCGGATATTGTTGGAGATACTGGTCGGCGGTTCGCTTGCGGCGGCTGGTGTGGCGTTTCAAGCGCTGCTGCGGAACCCTCTTGCTGAGCCGTACACCATCGGCGTTTCGAGCGGAGCTTCGGTAGGTGTCGGCCTGGTAGTCGTCTTAGGCTGGTCCGGTGCCCTGAACGGCTACGCGACGCCGCTTGCAGCGTTCGCCGGGGCATCGGCGACGCTCCTTGCTGTATACGCACTGGCGCGGACTGGCGGGCGGGTCGATGTGCGCTCCCTGTTGCTGTCGGGTGTGATCGCCGGTGCGTTTTTGTGGGCAATTCAGATGCTGCTCTTTCGGCTGGCGCACAAGAACGACGACGAGATTTTGGCCTGGATGATGGGATCGATGTCGTCGGCAAGGTGGCCAGATGTGGGAATACTGGCAGTGCTATCGTTGATCGCGGTCGCGGGTCTCGCGATGCAGACCCGCTCGATGAATCTTTACTCACTCGGCGAAGATTCGGCGCGGCATTTGGGGCTGGAACCGGAGCCGTTCAAGGCGTCGATGATTGGCCTGGGATCGCTGCTCGCCGCCGCGACAGTGTCGGTTTCTGGGATCATAGGCTTCGTCGGTTTAGTCGTGCCGCATCTCGCGCGCCGAATGGCGGGGACCTCGGATCATACTGCCGTGCTGCCAGTTGCGATTGTCGGTGGCGCTTTGATGACAGTTCTTGCGGATACGATCACTCGCTTGGCGTTCGGCGGCGAATTGTTGCCTGTGGGTGCCGTGACCGCACTCTTGGGATGCCCGTTCTTCTTTTACTTGTTGCGCAAAAGCAGATAGTTCGTCGTCCGCTCGCCCTGAAAGGGTCGGAAATAGTAGTATGCCACCATTCGACGATTACAAAGAACCGCGTGCCGATAAACGACCGCCAGTAGTTGTGCTTTCGATCGTAATGGTCGTCGTGATTGGCGCTGGAGTTTACACGCTACGCCAAACCGCGCCAACCAGCCGCGAGCCGGGCCTGCGCAGGCCCATTCGGCTCCTGCCGCAACCTACTCCCCCATCGGGCGGCGCGACGATTGCTTCGGCGGCGTCCCAGGATGGAGCAACGCTGATGGCGGCCACGATTAGCCGCTCACTGGGATCAATGTCCGATGACTTGCGGTCCATGGTAACGCGTCGCGTCCTCAACACGCTGCAAATGGATGCGGGCCTTGGGCTGTGGATCAAGGTAGACGACGGAACGGGACTGGTCTCGCGTCCACTCAAGCGCGGGCACAATTTGGTGACAGTCGGGCCATATTCGGCCGAGGTCAATACTACAAGCCGCGACGCCACCGACGCAGCGCTGATAGTCGAGAACTGGCAATGGGCACCCGGGGTCACGAACCCACCATATCTTCCTGTGGCAGCGTGGAAGTATAAGATGCCTCAAGGAACGCCGCAGGGCGGATTTACCATGCAGACTGGCGGCGGCAATCAGGAGCCGGAAGTCACTGGCACGGACCTCATCTTCGTCCCAACCAACCTTGATCACCGTTATCAGATCAGCATTCAGCCTATCAGCGAATCCGGACAGCCATCGGGCTTGCCGATTTCGGTTCGACCCCAGGCCGCAGGCAAGCAACTGCTATTTGCCACGCTGCCAGCGTCGTATTCCTCGTCCACCACATCGCTCAGGGTCACAATGTCCGGCGCGTCTGATAAGCCAGCGACGTGGACAATCACCGATTTGCCAAAACCGCAACGCCTCATCCCGTCCAACGCCGCAGTTGAAGACGTGGTCACTGTTGGGCCTTTCAAAGTCTCAGGCACGTCACGCCTGATGGCTGGTGGTCGCGCGTCGGCCAACGTCATCAATTTCGACGCCCATCCGGCAACAGACCAACCGTCTGTCGAGTGCGATTTGACGGTTGCCCGCAACGGAGCGGACACCGGCGACTGGTCACTCTCTGCGCGCAACATGGTGTCCGATTGGTCTCCTCCCGCCGTCACCGACGGAAATGATGATCGCCCACAATACACTCCGCCGCCTGTTCTCATTACGCCGCCAGCGGGCGCGGCGGCAACCAAACGACTGTCAATCGCGGGCTCGTTCCCGGGCCAGCAGCATCTGGTTCGCGCATCGATTGAGGCCGTGCAAACCAAGGAAACCTCGGAAGATGTGACGTTGCGTGGTGCGAAACTTCTATTTGATCAGAGCGTCGGTAGGTGGGTGGTTCACTGGGACAGGCTCGAAACTGTAACTACACGCTCGGGTGTCATAGTGACCGCGCTAAATGTTCGGCCGCCTGTCGGCTCTCAGTCAGAATCGCTTCCTGCGGATATCTGGACGAACCTGAAGGCCGCCGGGCTGTACATTGGAGTGCGGCTACCACCGTCCCAGACGGCGGACACGTCAGCCTATGGTCAGCGCCAAGTGAAGCTCGCCGCGACCGGAAACCTGACGACAGCGTTTGCTATCAGCCCGTCAGGCGGATGGCGCGCCGTCTGGATACCCGGCGAGCTTCCTCCCGGCCCGCTGGGATTCCGGCGCCGGGGTCCGTTCGATTCGCCAACGTACCACCTGGCGCAATCCGGATTTGAGCCTTGGCTGCTATCCATTGCCAGCCCACTTAACGCCACGGCGAAACCATCATCCGACAGTCCGGACTCGCCGCCGTTCACAATCAAGGACGGCGCGATAACGGTGCGGATCACGACCCGGATGGTCGTAAAGCGGCTACCGGTCATCCTCACGATACCGATTGCAAAGCAAAGCTGACCGTCAATTGGCGCGTTACAAATCGCACTTGGAGGCTCTCGCTATCGGTCTCGTGACGAGCGTGCGGCACTCCTGAAAGCGGCGCGCTTGTTCGGCTCGTGGTATAATCGGGCCATGGGACTAAGCGAGGTTGACTCACGAGTTTTGCGGGAGGTGCAGGAGCTAGCGGAGCAGTTCGAGACGCACGCCGAAGCGACTGACACCGGTGGCCCGGGCAACGCTCTGCTCGAACAGAATGTGCGCGCGCTGGCCCGTATTGGCTTCTACGGCTCACGGATTGACCCGGCCTATGGCGGGCTGGGGCTGAGCGGCTTCGTCAGCGCGGAGTGCCACGAACTGATCGCGGGCGCATGTGGCGTGACCGCCTTTACGCAGCAGCAGTTGCACAGCGGTGGCGGCTATGTAGGCCAGAGCGACGATGATGAACTCAAGCGCGAACTGTTGCCCAAATTCGCAGGCGGCGAACTCCTCTGCGGCATCGCATTCTCGCACCTACGACGACCGGGACCGCCAATGGTTACGGTGAACGCGGTGGACGGCGGCTACGTCATCAACGGTGAAGCGCCGTGGGTGACCGGGTGGCGATTCCTCGATTCCTTCGCTCTTGGCGGCGTCGCGCCGGACGGTACCGTTATCTACAGCTACATTTCGATCAAAGATCATCCCAAAACGCTTACTGTTTCGGACCCCGTGCGCGTCGCCACAATGGACGCTGGCGACACCGTGCGGGTGTTTATGAAGGACCTGTTCGTCCCCACCAAGCTGAAGCTGTTCGAGCGCGACGCAGACTACATGAAACGCAGCGATTTCAGCAATATCGCGGGGCCTATCCAGATGCCGCTGGGTTGCGCACGTGGTTGTGCACGCCAACTGCGCAAGCTCGGAGAGCAGCGTGGGCGCAAGGTTTTCGTGGATGCCGCAGATCACTTCGACGCGGAGGTGCGTCGCGTGCGCGATTTGGCCCAGGAATGGAATTCGGCACGTAGCGGGGAACCGGACTACAAGCCCAACGCACTCCGGGCGCGCGCTGCGGCGATTCACCTTGCGGCACGAGCATCCGAAGCGTGCGTCGCCGCCAATGGTGGCGGGGCGCATCTATTAACGAACCCAGCACAGCGGCGACACCGCGAGGCATCTTTTTACGCCACAGTGGCCCAGACACCGGACACGCAGGCAGCACTTTTGGAGGCAGTTACTTATGGCGGATGAACGACGACACGGCAATCGACCTGGCCCAGGCGGCCCCGGTGGTTCGGGACCTGGCCGAGGTCCACAGCGCAATCACCCCGGCGGCGGAGACCGTAACGGCGGGCCTTCGCGGCAGAATGGCCCACGCGGCCAAGCACCGCCCCGGTCGCAAGCTCCGCAGCGCAGCCAGTCAGCGCCGCCGGAACCGAAGCGCGCTATTGTGGAGCTGCCCATGGCCGAAGCGCCTGAACCAGCTGGCGACGAGAAGTTGCTTTACTTTGCGTACGGCGAGAATGGCGACGATATCGCATTCGAGATCTGCGACGACATCGAGGAAGCGTTTGGCGTCTACCAGATCATGAAGGAAGACGGCTTCACGCCGCGTCTCTTTCAGGCATCGGAGATTCAAATCGTGGAGGATCCAGAGGCCTAGGCTCGCGGGTGCGCTTTGTCGTAGACGGCACGCATACGAGCGACGTCGACACGCGTGTAGCGCTGCGTAGTCGCCACGCTGGTGTGCCCGAGCAGCTCCTGAATCGACCGCAAGTCAGCGCCACCTTCCAGCAGGTGGGTGGCGAAAGAATGGCGCAGCGTATGCGGAGTCACCCGTTTGGTGAGGCCCGCCTGCGCTGCGTACTGCTTCACCAGGACCCAGAAGTGCTGCCGAGTGAGCGGTTCCCCGGATGCCGCGACGAAGCACGCTGGCGACGCATGATCGCCCAGCAGTTCGGGCCGCACATCGCGAAGGTATTCGCCCAACAGGCGGCGCGCCGTATCGCCAATGGGCACCATCCGCTCCTTGCGCCCCTTCCCCATCGGACTGACAAAGCCTGATGTCAAGTCGATTTGCCGCACCTCAAGCGAAACGATTTCAGACACGCGCAGACCACAGGCGTACATCACCTCGAACATCGTTCTGTCGCGCCGCCCCTGAGGTGTATCCATTTGCGGCGCTGTAATTAGCAACGCCATCTCGGCGGTGGTCAGAATGGTGGGGAGACGGGAATGGCGAGTGACGCCCAGGTCCAGAGCGGCGGCGAAATCTGAGCCATTGATCTCCTCCTGCACCAGGTACCGCGAAAGCATTCGTAGCGCGGAGCCTTTGCGTGACAGAGTCGTCGATGCCGCTCCGCGCCGTTCCAGCCCCGCGAAGAACCCGATTGCATCGTTCGCCGTAGCTTCAGGCAGCGCCCGACCGCGCTTGTGCAGGTACTCGACAAACGGCGTCAGGTCGGCGCGATACGCAGAAAGCGTATTGCGAGACAGGCCGCGCTCAGTGCTCAGGTTATCGAGAAACGCCTGTAGGTGTGGGTCCATGGTGTAACTACTCGGGCATCCCCTAAGTGCCTCGAACACTAAGCCTCTCAGAGTGCGTGGCGACTTGCAGTTACTGGCGCTACGCTCTGGCCGAAGACGGCAAGTCATCGCAATTTCCGCGCCCCCGGCATTACGGGTTTGTTTTCATGTTCGATCAAAAAATTAAAAACTAAGCCTCCGACGGGTCCTGGAGAGTGATCATAAGAATGATCAAAGGGACCCGCCTCCGGCAGTAGGAAGTTTCTAATTTTTGTGCTCGAACACCGGGTTCTTGGCCGGATTAGGACAAAACGGTCCTTCGGACCTGCCTGGGCAGTTATTAATGGCTGTCGGCCTGGCTATGCAAGCGCAGGCTCTCTCGCTTCGAGGTCAGCGATCATGCGCTCGACTATCTGGCCGACACCATCCTGCTGGGCGTCGGGTGCCACTTCGGACGCGACCGCTTTGACTTCGGCTTTGCCGTTGCCCATGCCGACCGACCAGCCAGCCCATTCGAGCATCGGCAGGTCGTTGTAGTTGTCGCCGAATGCCACACAGTTCTCGCGGGCGATGCCGAGGCTCGATGCCACATCGGCCAGCGCTGCGCCCTTGTTGGCGGCAGGGTTCATGAACTCCAGGTACTCGTCGTCGGTCTTGGTGATGTACAGCGAGTCGCCGTAGTGCTCCTTCATCGGCGCGACCAGCGAATTGGTGACCTCAAGCGAGTTGATGATCAGCAGCTTGGTGGGAGCCACTCCCCGGAACCGCTCGAAGCTGCCGATTGGGTTCGGCACGCTCCCCGTGCGGCGCTCGTAGAGGTCAGTCCACTCGTTGAGTTCGCGCACATAAAGCACATCGTCGTAGTAGAAGTTGAGCGGCAGTTTGTGCGCTTCAGTGTAGTCGATGAGGTACTGGGCCAGGCAGGCGTCCACCGGGCATTCGTATGTTGCCGCGCCCTCGATCGGGCCAACACGAGCGCCGTTGTACGACACAATGAGCGTATCGAGAGGCAATCCGAGCTGCTTGGCGTAGCGGCCAGTAGCCTCATGCATACGGCCGCTGGCGATGGTGACATGGACCCCGGCGGCTCGGGCGGCCTTAAGCGCTGCGGCGTTTCGCGGGCTGATGCGCTTATCGTGGGTCAAAAGGGTGCCGTCGAGATCGAAGGCGAGTAGTTTTGGTGCGTGAATCATTCTGAAATCCGATCAGCGCCCCAGATACGTTGGGGCGTCGTTCTATTATAGCTCATGGCGTCACCAGTCAGCTTGGCGGGAACTTAAGGCACCACTATCGGGTAAAGTAGTTGGACGGCTAATAAGCCGATACACTTCTGCAAACGGAGATACCCCTTGCACGGAATCATCGAATCCCTCATTAACGGCGTCACGCACGTCATCGACATGTTCGGCTACTTCGGCGTGTTTGTCTGGATGCTTCTTGAAAGCGCCTGCATCCCGATTCCCAGCGAGGCGATTATGCCGTTCGCGGGCATGCAGATCGCCAAGGGACGGTTCGATCTCCACGCGCTCGCATTCGTCGGCGCATTCGCCAACCTCGTGGGGTCAGTGCTAGCATACTGGGTTGGGTCCGTCGGCGGTCGCCCGTTTATCGCCAAGTACGGCAAATACATCCTGATTCGCAAGCACGACGTGGACATGGCGGATCGATGGTTCGACAAGCACGGCGATGCCACGGTGTTCTGGACGCGCATGATGCCGATCATTCGGACGTTCATCTCGCTTCCCGCTGGTATCTCAAAGATGAACTTCCCCAAGTTCTGCGTCTACACATTCATTGGCGCGATTCCGTGGTGCTATCTGCTCACCTACGCAGGCATGAAGCTGGGCGACAACTGGGATACGGTCAGTGTCTGGCTGCACAAAGCCGACGCTGTCATCCTGGTCGTACTGATCGTCGTCTTCATCTGGTGGATTAAGCGCCACCTGACACCTGACGCGGCTGAAGAGACTGAGGAAGTGTCGCCAGAACCTGCAGTTAAGTAGCGGCCATTGCCGGTCTTATTACTAGGCCCGGATTATGAGTAGAGTGGAGTTTCGCTTCGTCACACGCTACATTTCAATTTGAGCCTTAATCGACGTGCTCGGCATCCGTGTGGCGAACTTGATGGCGCGAATGCTCTCACCGAAAGTAAAAGTGTCCGTAATGAGCGGCTTGACGTCGATCTTTCCGCTCCCCATAAGTGCGAGTGCTCGGGGGTACACGTGCGCGTAGCGGAAGACATGTTCGATAGTGGCTTCCTTGATCTGCGCGGCGACCACATCGTAGATGGGAGCGTTTCCTGGCATCCCCACCATCACCACTCGTCCCGCCGGACATAGCGGTTCGAAGACGTTTGCAATGGCGCGTTCGTTGCCGCTGCATTCGAACACGATGTCCACGCCCCATCCGTCGGTGTTCGCCATGGCGACGTCGGCCAGGCTTTCGCGAGTAACATTTACAGGCACAATCGGCCCAAGCGTCGCCCCAAGGTCTAGTTTGGGCTGCTGCGCATCGGCAAGCAGCACGCTGCTGCACCCACCTGCGAGGGCGCTAAGCGCGGTGACCAAGCCGATAGGGCCAGCCCCGATCACAACGGCGACATCCCCAGGCTTAATACGCGCCTTGTTGGCGGCATGCATGCCAACTGCAAGAGGCTCAACCATAGCCCCTTCTGGGAAGCTGACATTATCGGGCAGCTTGAACGTGAAGTCAGCAGGGTGCACGACAGATGGGCGGATCACGCCGTGAATTGGAGGCGTTGCCCAGAATCGCACGGCCGGGTCCAGGTTGTAGACTCCGAGCCGCGTAGCTCTGCTATTCGGGTCAGGAATTCCAGGCTCCATGCAGACGCGGTCACCGATCCGTAGCGTTGTCACCGATGAGCCTATTTCAACGATTGTCCCAGACGCCTCGTGACCAAGGACCATCGGCTCGTTGACGACGAACGGCCCGATACGCCCATTCTCGTAGTAGTGCACATCTGATCCGCAGATGCCCACGGTGTGGATTTGGACGCGGACATCACGGTCGCCTAGCGTCTCCTCGATATCAATGTTGCGGATGCTTAACTGATGCTTAGCTTCAAGAACGAGCGCCTGCATTTTCAGTATCCTTTTCGCTTCAATATTTCAACTCGCGTCCGTATATACGCCGTCAAGTAGCCAAAAAGCCGCCGTCGACTGGCAGTGTGACGCCGTTGATCATGCCAGCGTAGTCCGACAGCAAGTAGGCGACGGCGTTCGCTACATCACCTGGAGCCGCAAACCTACCGAGGGGTATTTTGGCCAGCATTGGAAGGCTCTTGACGGGGTCGGCCCACGCCATTTCGCCCATAGGAGTCAACGTGACTGTCGGGTTGACCGCATTCACGCGCACTCCGTGCGGGCCGAGCTCGAGCGCCATGACACGTGTGAGCTGGTCGAGGGCACCCTTCGAAGCGCAATAGGCAGTGTGGTCCACCAGCGCGACCTGGCTGGCTTGACTGGAAACATTGACGATCGCGCCACGACGACGTTCGACCATCTGACGGGCGATGACTTGTGATACTATCAACGCCGCCCGAACATTGACCGCCATCGTATTGTCGAACGCTTCAGGCGTCGTTTCTATGAACGATTGAGGGAGAGAAATCCCAGCATTGTTAACAAGGAGATCGATCTCACCTGCACGTGCAGCGGCTTGTCGAGCGTCATCGATATCGGATAAGTCAGCAGCAATTGTCTGGCAATCGATCTCATCATGCAGCGTCGCTAAGTCTGATGGCGTGCGACTGATAGCAACTACGGCACCTCCGCATTTAGCGAGGAGGCAGGCGATTTCCCTGCCAATACCCTTCCCTGCGCCGGTGACGAGTATGCGTTTCCCTGTGAAGTTAATGTTCATTCGCTCCATGTCCTTAGATAGCATCTAGCATCCCGTAATATACGACGATTATCGTGTTGTTCTCAGCGGGGAACTAGCTGCAAAGTCAGCTTCTTTGGCTCCCCGAACATTGAACCATGTGCGGTATGGATTCCCGGTCATACCCGCGCTGGCAAAATCGCAGAAATGTATTGGTTGACCGTTTTCGGCGAAGCCTTCCAGCAACAACCACGGTCCAAACGCAATATCAGTTTCAACTTTCATCACAGCAAGGTGAGTGGCGTCAAAGGTAGGAATGTGCTCGACATCATTACCATTGTAGCGATGGTCGAAAGCTAGCAAAATGGGGCCGCGATAGATGGACGCAAGGGGATCGCTAGAACGAATGCCATTCATAGGCTTAGGCTGCCCGCGCCCAATTGTCACAGCGAATGCAGATCTCGGGTTAGCATCGTATATGCCTAGGGCAATGCTATTGCGCCCCGCGCTTAGGGGCAGTTCTGCGCAGACGCGCCGGATCGAAACGTCGCCGTCGAGTCCACGGGCGATGCCGTCAAACGCGACGTTTCCATTCACCGTGATGCGTACTCGCGATGGTGAGCTGAAGCGAATTGGCAGAATTGCGTTCGAATCGCTCTCCACAGTTGTGACGCAATAAGTAATCTTGTCCGACCCTGGGGATTGAGGCAAAGCGCCCAGGTTCAACTCGCCCCGCTTACTATGTACGATAAGCGAGGGTTGGACTTGATCACTCGGGGCCGACGAATCTGATGATGTGGGACCAAAGACATGCCAATCGGCCACCCAGTCCGCATACTCGTACCCACTTCCATGTGCCCAATAATGCAAGCGGAAATCGAATTGGATCTCGATTATATCGCCATTTTGCCACGTTCGTGTCAACTTTAGATAACTGCCCGACTTAACACCGTCGACAGGATTCCCGTTAACGGTAACTGTCGTCATTTGCGACCAGTGTGGAATACGTAGCGACAAAGCGAATTCTTCGTCAACGCTCGGATTGACGCGAATCGTGACACCTGGGTCTCGCGGGTAATCTGTCTCCTGACCGAGAGCGCATCGGTTTCCTGAAGGCAAATTGAACGAGAGGTCGCATGGGCCGTAATAGTTGACGAATACGCCGCCTTCGCCTACTGTTGTCGCCCACTCGCCAATCATCCCAAGCATACGCGGCCCGTTAACTGAGCAGCAGTTGAGCTCTGATCCAGCGGGTCGTGCCTGGAACACTATCGAATGCGCGCTTGCGGCACGTCGGCCCTCCATAGGCGTGTCGTACGTCACCCAGCGTCCTGACGGCGATATGAGGCCCAGCCCCGAGTTGAAGAGCGTTAGTTCCAACTCGTCTGCAACAATCGAGTTGCCGGTCATCCGCAGCATGTCCACTGTCATCGCCGTCCACGCTACCGTGCAGCACGTTTCAATGGCGCCAGTGTCGTAGGGGTTTCCGGTCGCCTGCTCGCCCGACGAGAACCCGCCATTGTTGTGCCTGTCCCCTTCGAGCATACTCCACCAAAGCTGCGAAAATGCCCGGCGGTAGGCGTCATCGCCGCTGAGAAAATATCGCTCGGCGATTCCCTGTATGGGATGCAGGCTTTCCCAGCGTGGAAGAGGCGTTTCGTGAAACTTCTGACTCTGGAGTGAGGCGCGAATGTAGTCCCCGGCTGGCGGTGTTTCAAAGTCCCGCTCGATCTCTTTCGCCATATCTAGGTATCGATCCACGCCTGTCCTGGCGAAGAGTAGGAGTAATCCATGATAGGGTGCCATGTTCATCTCATACGCACCCACTTCATGTACGCGGCGGCCAGTGCCCAGGAAAGTGTTGCAGAGGAGATCGCCAATGCGGCATGCGCACGCCAGAGCTGCATCGTCATGCATGAGATCGTACCATTCCAAAAGCCCGAGAATGGCATGATAATGGCCCCATAGGTCCCAAATTGTTCCACCTGTTGGCGCAGGGCCATTAACGCCCAGGCGGTACTCCCGCGGCCACGGTCCCAGGTACCCGTCGTCATCCTGCAGTGCGATAAACTCGTGAATAAATCGCCTGAGATGAGCCTCAAGCGATGGGGTCCGAGTGATGGCGTATATCTGAACAGCGTGGGTGATATATTTCCCGGCAAACTCGCCGGTCCATTCCCGCATTTGACGCCTAGGGTAACGATCTCTTTCCCGAAACATCTCCAGAAGTGACGGATTTGCGCTTGGTGTTGGCAAAATCCACTGATCGATCACCGCATTCAAGCGACGGCCGACTTCGCCGCCCAATGAGCCTGATGCCCATTCGATCGCTTCCTGGGCCGGGTGCGCAATGTACATTGTCATAAATCTTCTCCTCATGGCAGCAGTTTTGCCGAAATCGACGCCCGTTGACGAACTTGTGGCTACGCCCATGGACCAACTCCGCCTACTCATTCAGAAAGTACAGTCGGGCTTTGTAAAAATCAACAATTGCCTGCCATTATGGCACCTGATGTGTGTAATCTTACACACATATCAACAGCTTTTCAAACGTGATTTTTGCGGCAATTGCGAATTTTTTCTTAGGACTCTCGCCATTGCCGCGATCCTGTATACGCCACGGGGACCTTGCGAATCGGAATGTGTGCTATATATGCTATAGCAGATATAGTATCAGAATTATATTCACTTGTCAACGTCTTACTCAATTCTTTCCCGGATGACAACATAAAGCAAATGATTCTGAAATGATCACTTGACAAGATAGTGTTTGTAACGTATTATATATTTGCAATAGCATCTATAGCAAATGAGGTTTTTGAATCTGTGCCACCACCAATATCTACTTCTGAACGGGTCTATCTAGAATTGCGCGACAGAGTGATGTGCGGGAAGCTGGCTCCCGGAGACCGCCTCGTCCAGCGCCAACTCGCGTCGAGCCTTGGTGTCAGTACAATCCCTATCATCGAGGCGACCCGTCGCCTCGAAAGTGACGGGCTTGTCGTCTCCTATCCTAACTGGGGTGCGCAGGTGAGGACATGGACAGATCAAGATACCGAGGACGCGTACCTCGCGCGAGAAGCCCTCGAAGGAGTGGCGTGTCGCTTGTTCGCTGAGAGAGCTGGCC
The DNA here is from genome assembly GCA_036504535.1 of Capsulimonadaceae bacterium. GTDB lineage: Bacteria > Armatimonadota > Armatimonadia > Armatimonadales > Capsulimonadaceae > JARLGU01. The sequence continues at coordinate 87,014 of DASXUY010000032.1, read as the reverse complement.
GGGTGGAGCGGACTCAACTCGGGGCATTGGTTCAAATGTATCACGACGCCGCGATTCAGCGCGACTCGCTCGCAAGCACAGAGGCCGATGTGGCGCTGCATAACCATATTGTCCACTCAACCAGTTCGAGCACGTTGATTCGTCTCGTGGAATCATCGTGCATCCTTACTGCGACCCTGTTCAACGCTCGCATTCGGGCTGCCAGTGCCAACATTCAGGCCGACCCCAATGTGCATGAAACGCTGTTCGACGCGCTTACCGACGGGGATCCTGAGGAGGCCGAACGGCAAGGACGGGCGCATGTACGCGAGGCCTACGCCAAGCTAGCAGCGATAAAGTCAAATGGTGGGTAGATCTCAAAAGATAAGGAAACACAATGCAAAAGTACGTAGTTAGCCGTGAGGATTCTATATATGAGGCGTGGCCTGATGTGGCGCTTTCTTCGTCTGGGCGTCTCGTTTGCGTCTTCAGCGAGTGCACGCATCACAACAACCGTAGCTACACGCGCATTATGGCTGTGACGTCGGACGACCGCGGACGAACCTGGAGCGCCAAGAAGGCAGTCAATGAGGGGCTCCGAAAAGCCTCGGAGAGCGATCCGCACTGGAACTGCGCTCGGGTTGTTGCGTTGAGTGACGGTCGCCTGTGTGTGATCGTTGATCGAATAGCTGGCGCGCACGAAGGCAACTCGCCAAGTGGCGAGCAGTCTAACTGGCTCTATTTCAGTTCCGATGATGGCGAGACGTGGTCCGGACCGGTAGCCACTCCGGCAAGGGGTATCGTCCCCGACAGGCTGGTGGAACTGTCAAGCGGCAGGTGGATCATAAGCGCGCACTCTGCTGAATCGGGCGTCTGGACACAGAGCGCCTGGCTGTCTGACGACAAAGGCGAAACGTGGGTCGGCCCCCAAACTGTGGCCGCCGTTCCAGACCTAATGCTTTGCGAGGGAACGATATTCGAGCTACCTGGAGGCGAACTGTGCTGCCTGATGCGCGAAAACTCCGGTCGTGGATTGGATGCATTTAAAAGTGTCTCGCAAGACGCGGGGCAGACGTGGGGACCGGTTACTGCGATAGCCATTCCCGGGTGCCATCGTCCTGTCGGCGGGTTGCTACAGAGCGGTTTCGTGCTTGTTACTTACCGATTCCATCAGGGTGGATCCGGGTGGCACGGAGCGTGGTGCCAAAACCTATTCGCTGCCCTCACTGACGTCGAGTCGTGCCTGAGCGCGGACAGGGCCCATTCGCATACGCGCATCCTTCCTCTGGATTTTGACCGCCATCTAGTTTCAGATCTCGGCTACTCAGGGTGGGTGCAGTTTCCTGACGGTGAGATATATGTCGTCAACTACATCAAAGACGACGCCCCGCAGGCTCACATTCGCGGATACTCGCTCACTGAAGCCGATTTTATGATCAAATAGGTGATGATTGAGCGAGAGTGTGTGAAATAGCAGGTCCCGCAGGAACCGGCGACTTCCGTCACTTGCGACCATTTGCCTTGCTTGCTACTCGGTCGCTAGATTCAGACAACGCTAAGCCGAGCAATCGCAGCGACTGGCCCGGCTCCTTCCGAGCCGTCTTAGGCGAGACAAGGGGCCACCGTCACGCTGGGCAAAGGAACAGTAGTATGAAAAAAACTGGATTTACACTCGTTGAGTTATTAGTTGTTATAGCTATAATTACTATACTAGCAGCTATACTTTTTCCCGTCTTCGCGACAGCACGCGAGAAGGCGCGGCAGTCGAACTGCGCGAGCAACGAAAAGCAGTTGACTCTAGCCATGCTGCAGTATTCGGCAGACAACGATGAGATTTTTCCGTGGATCTATGGAAGCAACGGAGCCCTTCCGTGGCAGGAGTTGATCTACCCATACGTTAAAATGAATGCGGTATATAGTTGCCCGGATGGAGGGATCGACCTTCCTAACTTCGATGCAAGCAAATTTTGCGCTAACTCGTATACCGGCTGCACTTCGCAGCAGTACTACAACACCACGTACGGTCTTAACACTAGTTCCTTTTCAGCAAATGTTGGATTGCAATTGTCTAAGATCGCCAAGCCCGACCAGTTGATTATGTTGGCTGATGCTTACAAATGGCCAACAGGAACACTGGGAGGAGGAGGTCAGGTCAATTATTATCAAAACTTCAGCTCACGCCACACAGGCGGGACAAATGTAGGGTTCTGTGACGGACATATCAAATGGGCAACAACGGCTACCTATCACACAACCCTCGGGGTTCCACGCGAAGCATATGTGTACAAGTACTGGCTTCTCGTCCACAACAATGAATAAGGCTGAAAGTAACGGCAATAATGAAATTAGCAAAAGCTATGATTAGCCTCGACCTCTCCCGTGCTACGTTGATAACGATTGCGTACGGCCATTTATCAACCAGAGGACGCCGCCATGCCATGGGTAATCTGAATGGTCTACCGTCCGCAACAAACGTGGCGTCCAGTATCCAAACGATCCTACTCGCCATTATAGTCACCGTCTTGACTGGCTCCTACCTAGGGATTGCGCATGCCGATTCGTCGCCCGTCGCCGCGTCGCTTGCCAAGAAGGAAGCGGCGCAGCTGGACTGGTTCGCGATGCCCCCTGCCGAAAAGCTTCAAGCCTCGCGAAAGAAAGTCTTCGCGCACTACTTCACTCCGTTCCCGCTCACAATCGGCAATCCCGAGCCTGCGAGCGACTACTACTCCACACAGTATTTGCGCGCGTCGGGCGAAAAGGGCAAATGGGCGACTAAGGGTGGGTTTCTACGTCAACGCCCCCTCCCCCGACCGCCCTATGTTGCGTCACCTGATCGTGCTGACATCGACATAGAACTCGAGGTGCGGCGAGCAATTAACGCCGGAATTGACGGATTCACCGTCGACCTTCTGGCGACTCCAAACCCGCACAACAACGCCTGGTCACGTACGATCGCGTTGATAAACGCTGCTGAAAGGGTCGATCCGAGCTTCGTAATTGTCCCAATGCCGGACATGACTGCGGGCTATAAAGACTCCCCAGAGCTGATTACGGACGCAGTGATTGCCCTTAGCCGGTACCCAAACGTATACCGGCTGCCGGATGGCCGAGTAGTCGTCTCACCGTTCTGTGCTCATCTCAAATCGCCCGAGTGGTGGGCGAATTGGCTGGAAACGATGAAGTCCAAGGGCGTCCCAGTCGCCCTTCTTCCTCTTTTCCAAGCCTGGCGCGACCACGTCAAGGATTACGCAGCTGAGAGCATCGGCGCGTCGGACTGGGGGCTTCGATCAGTGAGATCTAATATAAAATCGTTCGCCGACGCCGCCGACTTCGCACACAAGTACGTTCCGATCTACATGGCACCTGTCGCGCCGCAAGATTACCGGCCCAAGGGTCCCATGGCTTGGGAGGCGTCAAACAGCGAGAACTACCGTACTATGTGGCGCAATGCGATTGACGGTGGGGCCGACTGGGTGCAGTTGATTACATGGAATGACTATTCAGAATCGACCGAAGTTTCGCCTTCTACCGGAACCCAGTTCGGATTTTACGATTTGACCGCCTATTACACGTCGTGGTTCAAGACCGGGAAAGCTCCCCGGATCACCAAGGACGTCGTTTACTATTTCCACCGCATCCAGCGTACGGATACGCCGTACGATGCAGTGAAGCAGCCAGTGCCAACTCGCGTTATCGATGGCGATCCAACGGTCAACGATGTCGAACTCCTCGCATTTCTGACGAAGCCTGGGACGCTTGAGATCCTATCTGGCGGAAAAACATACTCCATGCAGGCTCCTGCTGGCATGACTTCGTTTCGTGCTCCACTTGCAGTCGGCACACCCTCGTTCCGCTTAGTGCGCGGTGGCAAGGCTATTATCGAACTAACCAGCGCGTTCCCGGTCGTACCGAGCCTGATATACCAAGACTACCTTTACCGATCAGGCGGCAGCAATCGTCCTGTGGTCGACGCCGTCCAGAGCGGTCTGCCCGCCCCGTAGCCGAGCGGTACTCAGGGAGAAACACAACCTATACAACAAGGCCCTGCCCTTCGTCCGAGCCTTGTTGTATAGGCAGCGCCTTGTCTATAAATGCCTTTCGCATCTTGACGTCATCTGAATGAACCCGTCAAAAAGGGCCCCATTACGCGCAAAATATCCAGTGTAGGACCCCGTAAACCATGATAGAACTGGGAACAATGGGAACATGGTTATTGCAGTTCCCAAAGAAGTCAAGGACAACGAGAACAGGGTCGCAGTTGTGCCTTCAGGTGTCGAGATCCTGTGTGCTCATGGTCACAAAGTCGTTGTAGAGAGCGGTGCGGGTGCCGGAACGGGCATCCTCGACGCCGAATATCAGGCGGCAGGCGCGGAGATTGTTCCAAGCGCTTCGGATGCGTGGGGCACCGCCGACATAGTCTGCAAGGTGAAGGAACCGGTTGCGTCGGAGTATCCCCTAGCGCGTCCGGGCCTAACTCTCTTCACGTATTTCCACTTCGCAGCATCGACAGCGCTCACCGACGCCATGGTCGCATCAGGCGCAACCTGTATCGCTTACGAGACCGTCCAGGGCAAGGAACCCGGCTCGCTGCCGCTTCTCACTCCAATGTCCGAAATCGCAGGCAAGATGGCGATTCAGGAAGCGGCGAAGTATCTCGAAAAGCCACAGGGCGGACGCGGTATCCTCCTCGGCGGCGTTCCCGGCGTCCCTCCAGCGCATATTGTAATCCTGGGCGGCGGAGTCGTGGGGTTGAACGCGGCTAAAGTCGCGGCTGGTGTTGGCGCGAAGGTGACCATACTCGATGTCGACCTCGCGCGGTTGCGGCATCTCGACGATATCCTGCCTGCGAATGTCACCACGTACTTCTCAAACCCAGCGCATATTCGCGACATCCTGCCGACCGCCGACGTGGTGATTGGTGCGGTGCTTATTCCCGGCAGCCGGACACCGGTTCTCGTGTCTGAGTCTGATCTGCGGCGGATGCGTCCGGGGTCGGTCATCGTCGACGTGGCGGTCGATCAGGGTGGCTGTATCGAAACGATGCACCCGACCACTCACGCAATCCCCGTGTTCACGGTGGACGATGTGATCCACTACGGTGTCGCGAATATCCCCGGGGCGGTGCCAGCAACATCCACGTACGCGCTCACCAACGCCACTCTGCCCTACCTGACGGCGCTCGCGGACAAGGGCGTCAAGGGTGCATTGCGTGCTATGCCTGGGCTGGCGCACGGGCTTTCGGTGGCTGACGGCCAGGTCTTCAACGGGGCGGTGGGAGTGTCACACAAGCATAGCGCGGGAGATGCGGCGGCGTGGTTCGCAGGCTAAGCGCCTGTGGCAGAGCGCCGTGCTCGACGTGGCCTACGCTGGCACTCGCGCCTTGGCCAACGTTTCGCGGAAACTGCGCTTGCGGGCCTCCTGATCGTCGTGCGTCTTGATCGCCTCGGTGCGGCGGGCTTCGTCGGTGGCGTGGTGGGCGATAGTCGACACGAACTCAAGGTAAGGCTGAAGCTCTTCTTCGTAGCGCGGGAGGAAATGGATATGAAGTCGGTCGCCGTCGATGATAACCGGCGGTTTGATCGAGAACTTGCTCGTCGCGTAGAGGTACTCGAATTCCTCAACCCACGACGGAGTCGGGTGACCGCTGAGCAGGATGTCAAAAACGACGCTCTCGGGGTTCTCCTCGGCGTCATCGATGCTGTCAAGGTCAATCTGCTTGAGATGGATATCGGGTACGTAATGTGGCATGGCGGTTCCTCTGGGTGGGACTGTAGCTGCACATTTACTATACCGCAGGCGGGCGAATCGCTAACTTCGTTGTGAACGAAGGTTACGCTTTTGTGCCGTAATGGCCGCCTTCAACTGGTTGGCAAAGGCGCGAGTTGCAGCCGCGTCGGCAAAACAGCGGTTGGGAATCCAGACGGACGACCTGGGCGAAAGATGGACAAATAGGCCGCCTCCCACCAACTCGACATTGAGAATGCTCGACACTTTCGTAGATAACACGGAATGCTGGGTGAGAACGGCAAAGTCTTCAAAGTCGGTGCGCACTGTTTGCAAGTTCCGTATGAGCGAGCTTGGCGCGGAATTTCTAACAAGCTTAAGTGCTCCCTGAACTCGCGCCTGCAAAACTAGCCTCAAAGTCGCAACAGCCAAACACCAGCCAACCACAACGTAAGCGAATGCGTGGGCAATGTCGGCTGTCCCAGTTCGCGTGAGAGCCATGAATACTAGTAACGCAATGAATGCAAATAGGTAGGCGTAGCTTCTCGATGCTCTAACTTCACGCGCGACCGCGTCTTCGGCTTCAAATGTGGACGTCAGCGTTACAATGCCATTACCCTCACCAATAGGCTTAACAGTGGGAAGCGCCACGTAAGCGGATGACGCGGGCGGTGGCCATACTTCCGGGTCACATTCGGCGATTGGTGGAGCGGCGTTTATTGCCCTCGTGACCTGCACGGCGGAATTCACCACATGAAGCATAAACGACTCCGCAGCAGCCTTACTTGGAAACGCGCGTTGCGGGATGAGATGACCATCCAGCCGGGCACTTGAGACGAGCGCGTCGCCGTCACACCAAGCTAATTTCCGCAAGTGATACCAACGTGTGCATTCCTCTGCAGTTCGCGTTTCTACGTGGACGTAGTCCTCATGGAGCGTTATGCTGACCTCGTCTGTTAGATGCGGCTGACGGTGAAGTATCATGGCGACGGCAAGATGCGGACCCACTACCATCCATCCGAAGAGAAATAATAGCAATAGTACAAATCCGAGCAGGTCAACCGGCATCGGCGCGTTGATGGCGTACATCGATACGGTCATCGCGAATAGGAATACAAAGATGAATGCGCTGCCGACCCGATCTATGGTCCAATATTCAATCGGCAGATTGGTTCCCCTCGCCAGCAGCAACTCATAGCGCAACCAATCAACCTTGGTTGGCGTGTACGCTACGGACAGGGGTTCCTGTTGCGATGTCGTTGCGGCCGGTGTTTCGGCCTGAGTTTCGGTCATTCGTGGTCGCCCTTCTTCGCTGCTTTGATCGCGTCACGCATACGTCTCGCGAAGTCCGTCGCCGCTTTGTCGCTCCCGAAAGCGCGCCTTGGGATCATGAGGCTGGCAAAAGGGTTGAGATAGACTAGAATGTGGCGGCGCTGGATGACTACTTTGGGGAAGTTCTTGACCGCCATCGATAGCGAGCTTTCCGGGGTGGTTAGGCTAAGGCGTTCGAAGTCTGTCACGAGGCGCTGCTCAAGCACACTGGTTCGAACGGCGCGCCCTTGAGTGAGCAGCGCCTTCATCGTGTTGGATCGCACACGAAACGCAAGCGCCAGCGAAAAGAGCAGCGCAACGGGCACCGAAATGACCCAGTCCTCGGTGCTCGTCGGATGCGAAATCGCCACGACGGCTGCGGCAAGCGCCAGCGCCCAGTAAAACGTCTTGCTGATCGCAGGCGTCCCCAGCGCCATATAGTCCTCAGGCTCCAGCTTGTACGCGACGGCCACAACACCGGGATCCGTCTCGCGCGGTGCTACTTCGGGAAGCGCGGCCGGTGTCGATACCGGTCGAGGCGGCCAGACCGTGTCGTCGACCAGCTCACTGGTTGCGGCCACGGGATAGCGCCGAAGGGCATCGTCACGGTACGCGACAAGGCGGTCGTAGAACGCGCGCGCGTCGGTCGGGCTGTCGAAGGCGCGTACCGGAATGAGCGCTGGAAGCTGCGGGTTCGTGAAGATGATGGTATCGCCGTCTACGTGATCCATGCGGATGAAGACCTGCCAGTGAACATAGGTTTCGCTGGACGGCCCCAGGGAGTGGTAATACTCAGGGCTGATCGTAATAGTGTACGGATTGAGAAGCGTGGGATGGCGGCGGATTAGTAATGCGACCCTCACGTCTAGCCCAAACAGGAGGACCAAGACGAAAAAAAACAAGAATGCAGCTTCAACTCGCAGAGCGCCTACCAATATTCCAACGTAAGCCCCCCACGTAATGCCCGTGAGTACGATACCAACGACGGTCAGCGACGTTATGCGTGCACCGGTCCAGAACGCAAAGCTCTGGCGCTTGCCGCTGGCGGCGTATAGTGCGGCGCGCTTGATGTCAGCGGTCGTCGTATTTACATCGATTGTCCACGACCGCTCCGAGAAATTTGAGTAGGGCATAGCTATGAATACCTGAAAACTGTCACATTCTTTTTATCGTTATTCAACCTAATTTCAATTATAACGCACAAAAATATCGCGATAATGAGGTGTCTCAGTTATTCGACAGCATGATCTCATGCAGATTCCCGGTATTTTTCGCCCTCTATCATCTCCACGAATCTGCCGAATATGGAATGATGGTTTGGCTCCGCATCATTATGCCCTGAGGCGTTGTTGTCTCATTAGCCCGAAAGTTCTCCCACCGGGCGCGACTTATGGGCGGCGATAACGAGAAAGCTAACCGATTTGTGCCAGGTATTGCTCAACCAGCGGCACAAGTTGGGCAAAGAGGACGTTTGCCTACTTGAGAGGCTGCGAAATCTTTGATATAATCGTATACTGAGATAGATGACGCGCTCGTAAAGCTCACCCGCGTGCGTGTCGACTGGCGCAATTCTATTCGCTGCGAATGTTGTTGCGCCGGACCGGGAGTAAAGTCTACCAATGCAGCTAATACCACTGGAAGAGATTGTATCAAATTCCGGCCAGCCACGGAAGTCGTTCTACGAAGATACTCTGAAGGAACTTGCGCAGAGTATCAAAGAACGCGGCGTCCTAGAACCGATTGTCGTCCGCCCAATGAAGGGTCTGGCGAACGGCGCCAAGTACGAAATCGTGATGGGCGAACGGCGCTACCGTGCATCGCGCATCGCTGGCCTCGCCAGTATCCCCGCAATCATCAAGACGATGACGGACGAGGATGCCCAGGCAGACGCCCTCCTCGAAAACTTCCAGCGAGAAGACCTCAATGCGATTGAAAAGGCGCGGGCGATTCAGGGCCTGCTGACATTCATGTCATGGGAGAAAGTCGGTAAGACGCTCGGCGTTTCCGAAACAACTCTCCGCCGGTCGTTAGAGCTTCTCGAGCTCCCGTCGTTCATTCAGCAAGAGCTTACCTTACGTGAACCAAACGCCGGCGAGATGCTGCTGACCGAAGGCCACGCCCGCCAACTTGCCGTTTTGAACCACGATGCGCAGACGCAAAAGCGCATGGTGGATAAGATCAAGCAAGAAAAGCTCAATCAGAGCGACTCAGATCGCATCATGCAGGCGATCAACAAATTTCCCGAAAAGAAGGAAGCGTTCCTTCGAGTTCCTCTCCTCGTTACCGACCAGATCCTCCGCTCCCTAGGCGCACGCGCCGAAAAGGCGAAACCGTACAAGTCGAACACTGCCGAACAGCACATGAAGGCGATCGACAAGGTCGCAACGCAGCTCACCGACCTGCTCGACGAGCGCGTCGTGGATTACCTCGACCCCATCCAGATGAACCAGATGCTGGCTACATGCGCCGAACTGCAACGCGGCCTGGACGAGTTCAACAAGAAGGTGCGTCTGGCGATCAAGGGCAAGGAGTCCGGCTTCCAGGAAGTGTACATCCACTGCCCGCTTTGCGGACGAGTAGAGCTGATCGGCTCCCTGCGCTGCTCCGTCTGCTGGACCATCCTGCGCCGCTGCTACGACTGCGCCAACTACGACCGCGCATTCGAAAAATGCGGTGTGAACGGTGCCCAGGTGTTCATCAACGAAGCCGAGAACCCAAAAGAGTACTCGCGCTCATACAAGTGCCCCGACTACAAGCCCAAGTACGAAGCACAAGCGGTCAAGACGCTCAAGATGGTCGCTTAGCACGTAAGACGTATGCCTCGAAAACATTGCAGCCCCCGCCAATCGGCGGGGGCTGTTTTCCCATGCAAGAATCTCGAACGGTCCACTCTGCAGAATCCTACGCGTAGCTGCCCACCTATTTTCAGTAAACAACGCAATTGGATGAGCACCGTTTCCTTCCCGTTTCGGGAAGGTCCCGAGTCTGCGAGGGGGATGGGCTCTTCCGATCAAACCAGTGTTCACCCCCGCAGCCGCGCCAAATCCTCCGGCGTGTCGATATCGGTGGCGGCTACGATCAGAGGCACGCGCACGACCTCGCTACCGTGGGCGAGGATGACGCCTTTCGCGCCACGGTCGCCGGTAAGCGCCTCGATGTCGCCGAAGAACGCAGCGTCGAACAGGACCGGCAGTCCCACTGTTCCAGCGTAGCCCGATGCGACAATTCGCCCACCTTGCCGCCAATGCTGAGTGATCTCCACAAGCGCATCAGCCGTGACGAACGGCTGGTCGGCGGCGATGAAGAGGACCGCGTTCGCGCTGTGTTCGCGGGCCGCCGCTATCCCAGCACGCAGGCTGGACGAAAGCCCGGTAGCCCAGTGGTCGTTGCGTGCTATCGTCACGTCGAGCCCCACAAGCTTACCGGCTACACTGTCCGCTTCAGCTCCGACAACCGCAATCACGCGACCGATTCGGGCACCGAGCGCCGTGAGCGCGCTACGGCGGACCAATGACAATCCGTCGACGTCCACCAGTTGCTTGGGCTGGCCCATTCTCGATGAGCCGCCAGCGGCGAGGATCACGACAGCGAGTGTCGCGCTAGTGCTCATGTGGCGACTGCCTGCGGCTTACTCCGAACGATACGCAGCGGCGCGCCGGCGCGTCCGGTGATATGCGCCTGAAGTTCGGCGACAATCGCCAGCGCGATTTCCTCGGGTGTTTCCGCGCCGATGTCTAGCCCCGCCGGAGCAAAGATACCCTCACGGTCGGCAGCGGTGACAGGGCGACCGTCCTCGGCCAGCTGAGCGAAGATACGCTGCGCACGCGTCACGGAGCTAACGATAGACACAGCGGCGACAGGCGTGTCGAGAAAACCGCGCAAGAGCGCCGCGTCGTCGAGCAGGTTGTGGCTGAGCAATACCGCTGCGGTCCGCGCATCGGTGGGGATAAGGGCGGCAATATCCGTGTAAGCCCCGCAAACAACCGTCTCAGCTCCGGGGAAAAAGGCTTCCGTGGCGAACGTCGCGCGACGATCAACCCCGGTAACTCGCCAGCCCAACTGCGCCGCTATCGACGAAAGTGCTTCGGCCACAGGACCCGCCCCGCACACCACAAGCCGCAGCGCTGGTTCGATCCGCTCAATGAGGCACACGGTCTCGTCGCTCGCGATACCAGTCACCCCGGCGATACACGACGCGTCAAGATGAGCGCCAGAGGTCTGAGTTTCGTCGAGCAGTCGGCAGAGCGCGGCGCGTACAGTTGCATCGCCGCCCCACCCCGCAGCCGGACTAGCTCCGATACGCCACGCCTGTGTCACCCGAGGCGGCGTGTTTGGGCCGCTATCGACGCGCGTCGCAAGCACAATCGGAGCGCGGGACATTATGGCAGGCGCGATAACGTCGTATGGTGCAACCAGCGCTCCCTTGTCGGCGGCGATCTCCAGCAGTATTTGCATTTCGCCGTCGCAGCCTGTCCCGGTACCAAAGTAGATCTCCTGCTCGCTTCCAGTCGATATCGTGACCAAGAGCGGCCCTCCAGACTCCAAAACAGCTTCGGCGTGCATCGCAATCTCCGCCTCGACACATCCGGCGCTGATTGAGCCGTATCGCTGGCCGCCTTCTACGACCACCATGCGCGCTCCCGGTGGACGAAATGTAGCGCCAGATCGCGCGACAAGCGTTGCCACTACCGCGCGACGTCCCGATGACGCGGCTGCGGCAAGTTGCGTGATCAAATTGAAGGGATTACTAGAAGTCATTAGCGCACCGTTTTGAAGATTTTCTTGAACAAGTTCCCTGCGCCACAGTTTGTGGCTTACAATTAGAGATTTAACGTTAATTGTTCGTCAATAACGATTCTCAGCAGGCGTACTCAAAGATTTGCGGGATTCCGACATTATTCTGACTTATCGTTGCCGGTTACAGATTCATTTGGCTATAATAACTGCATGAAACCGCAGATTGCCCTCGTGGGCACCCTTGTCGCACTTACCCTGATTCCGCTCCCCGTATTCGCTGACGATGCACAAACCCCATCGCCAACGGTCGCCTCGCCTTCGCAGCCCGACGCTCGGACTGTATTCAACAAGGCGATTGACGACTACAAAGGTGAGCGATTCAACGAGGCCATTGAAGGCTTGCAGCAGTACCTGGTCATCAAACCTACCGACTCGGCGGCCCGCGGGCTGCTTGGTTACCTCAAATTGCGCGTCGGTCGCGACGACGATGCGCTCGTCGACCTGAGCGCCACGGTCAAGCAGGACCCCAACAATCTTACCGCGCGAAACAATCTCGGCAACGCATACCTGCGCAAAAACAAATTTCCAGACGCCATCGAGCAGTTCAAGGCGATCTTGCTCAAGAAGCCGGACGATTTCGCTGCCCAGAATAACCTTGCGAGCGCTTATGCGCAAGCGGGCAACTATACTGAAGCGGGCACCCTCTACGCCAAAATCGTAAAGTCGCCGCTCGTCGCGGCCGCCGCGTGGAAGAACTACGGCTTCTCGCTCGCTAAGCTCAACAAGCTTGCACCCGCTGTCGACGCGTACAAGCAAGCCACGGTCCTCGCCCCCGACGATGTCGCCGCGTGGACAGGCCTCGGCCTTTACAGCCTCAAGGCTGGCAACTTCCGCGATGCCGCCAACGCGCTTTCGCGGGCAGTGGTCCTCGGTCCGACTGACGGATACCAGGTGCGCTTCGCTTATGGCGAGTCGCTTGCGTATCAGGCCAGCAAGGAAGCCGCTATCAAGCAGTTCCGCATGGCGTCGCAGATAAAGCCTACTGAGTACGCGCCATATTACAACCTCGCGGTCCTCGAAGGCCAGCTGAATCGTCTCGACGAAGCCGAAGCCGACTACAAGAAGGCGCTGGAAATCCAGCCTGAGAGCGCTCAGGCGCTCACCGGTTTGGCTCTCATCGCTGCCAAGAAAGACAAGCCCGAGGACGCAATCGCCGCTGTCGAAGCCGCGATCAAGGTGAGCCCGCGCTCCGCTGACCTGCAGCGCGCATCCGCTGCGCTCTACGTCAAGCAGGGCGACGCCGAAAAAGCCATCGCTCACTATAAAACGGTGATGCAGCTGGACCCGACCGATCAAACGTCCCGCTTCACGCTGGCGAACCTGTATGCAGATCAGAACAAATACGCTGACGCCGCCGCTCAGTACGACCTTCTCGTACTCCGGGAGCCTCGCAATGACCAGTACCAGAACGCCAAAGGACTGGCCTACGAAGGGCTGAACAATCACACGACGGCGCTGAATGCGTTCAAGGCCGCTACCGACGCCAATCCCGCCAACGCGCTTGCCTGGAACAACCTTGGCGTTGTCACCGAGAAAATGGGAAACAAGAAGGACGCGATCGCCTACTACCAGCGCGCCCTCAAAGCGAATCCCCAGCTTGCAGAAGCTAAGGCCAACCTGGCGCGCTTCAATGTGCCTGCGGAGTCAGCCCCACGATGATCGAGGTGCGCCGTGTCGGTGTCGTTGCGAACTCGGACAAGCCCGCGGCCCTCGACTATGCAAAAGAAGCCGTCCGGTACCTACTGGGCAAGGTTGACGAACTCGTCCTACAGCATCCCGTTGCGCACGCTGTAGGACGGGGCGACCTCGCTGCCGACGATCACGACGTGGCCTCCACCGATGTGGTACTCGTGTTCGGCGGCGACGGCACCATCCTTCGCGCAAGCCGTCTCTGCGCCCCGCTCGGCACTCCAATGCTTGGCGTCAACCTCGGGCGTTTCGGCTTCCTCAACGAGATACCGCCCGAAAATCTCTGCCCCAGCCTGGATCGCCTGATCGAAGGCGATTTCGATATTAGCTCGCGCCTCACACTCGAATGCCGCGTGCAGCGTGGCGAGCAAACCATAGGCTCAGATATCGCTCTCAACGAAGTCGTAGTCGCGCATGGTCGCCTCGCTCGCGTCTTGCAGCTGTCCATCGCGATCAACAACAAGTTTCTCACTTCGTACGCAGCCGACGGCATCATCGTCGCGACACCAACCGGATCGACCGCCTACTCGCTCAGTGCTGGCGGACCGCTCGTCCACCCGTCGATACGTACAATGCTGCTGACACCAATCTGCCCGCATACCCTGACGACGCGGGCGCTTCTGGTACCCGAAGACCACGAAATCGCCATCTCCGTGGACCGGGCGGACGGCGACGTCATCCAGGTCACCATCGACGGCCAGCGCGGCCTCCCGATGGATCCGCACGACCTCGTGATCGTCCGCCGCTCTCCTACCCCGGCCCGCCTCATCACCCACATAGGCGGCGACTCGTTCTACGAGAAGCTGCAGTCAAAGCTCCACTGGGGCGAAAGCGTCGTTTACTAATACCGTTGGCGCCCGCCCTGGCGCTTCCCTACGCGGCCAGGCTCTCAAAGAACCTATCGTCGATAGCATCGACCACCCGGTTTCCAACTATCTTTCGTGCCTCCAGTAGTATTTCAAGATCGCAAGCTTCGAGCGGCCGGGCGTAATAGAATCCTTGCCCTCGATCACACCCAAGAGCAGTCAGCGCGCGGTGCTGGGTCAGCGTCTCTACCCCTTCGCTGGTCACATCAAGGTTGAGTGTCTTGGCGAGGCCAATAATCGCCTGAACGATAGCGTCGTCGTCGGGATTACCTCCAAGCCTGCTCACAAACGCGCGGTCGATCTTGATCGTATCGATGGGGAGCGAACTGAGGTAGGACATCGACGAGTACCCGGTGCCAAAATCGTCGATCGCGAGGCTGACGCCCAAGCTCTTAAGCTCGTACAGCTTATCGAGATCTGCCCCTGTTTCCGACATCATCAAACTCTCTGTGATCTCAAGCTTCAAATCACTCGCCGCTAGCCCACTATCATCGAGCGCTGAGCGGACATCGGATATGAGGTGCTGGTCTTTGAGCTGGCGGGCGGACAGGTTCACGCTTAATGCAATTGGCGCTTCCTGACGCGTCTGCCAGAGGCGAACTTGTCGGCAAGCTTCTCGCAACACCCAGCGACCGATTTCCACGATCTGCCCCGTTTCTTCGGCCACAGGAATGAACTTACCAGGTGCGATCAAACCACGCACGGGATGCCGCCAGCGAACTAACGCTTCCACTTCATAGATTTTGCCCGATTGAAGCCGAACTATGGGCTGATAATGAAGCTCGAACTCGTCGAGCTCGATTGCTCGGCGAAGATCGGTTTCCAGATCCAGCCTCTCCATGACCTTCGTATTCATTCCGGTGTGGAAGATTGCATATTGCGCCTTCCCCGATGCCTTCGCGTGATACATCGCGGTATCCGCATAGCGGAGCATCTCATCCGCATCGACTACTGGCGACGAATTGAGAGCAATCCCAATACTCGCGGTGGTAATCACCTCGCGCTCATTGATCTTGGTAGGTACACGCAGCGACTCAGCGACCCGCTGCGCGATTGCCGCCGGATCCTCTTCGCCGATTTGCTCTATCAGCATTGTGAACTCGTCGCCCCCCAACCGCGCGACCGTATCAGACCTACGCGCACACGCACGGAGCCGTTCACTCACCGCGATAAGCAGCCTGTCGCCCGCATCATGACCGAGACTGTCATTGATGACTTTGAAATTGTCCAAATCCAGGAACATGACCGCGCAAGGTTGGCCCCGCATCATACAGCGCTGCAACCGATCAAGGAAAAGGGCTCTATTTGGAAGGTTTGTAAGCGAGTCGTGAAATGCTTGATGGCTGAGGCGATCCTCATAGGCTTTTCGCTCCGCGATATTTCTGAATGTCGCAACAATTCCCCGAACGCCGATATCGGACGTCAGGTTGTTGATCACGATTTCATGATCGCAGTAGCTTCCATCCGCGTATCGAAGTCGCAGCTCCGACGAGATATTCTCTCGCGGTGTCAATAGCGATTGCTGCACGACGAGCCGAGCCCGGTTGACGTCGTCAGGATGCACAAGCCCCAGCAGCGATGTGCCATATAATTCCTCATCGCTGTAACCCCAATGCGCCTGGCAGGCGGGGCTGACATAGTCCACCACCGAATCTGTTTTGACGATCATCGCCACGTCCGACGCGTTACTGAAGATTGACCGAAAGCGCTCCTCGCTCCGTTTCACCGCCTGCTGCTCGGCCTCAAGGATCCCAAGGCGCGCTTGCTCCGACCGGCGGAACAGGCCGAACATAAACACCGACGACACAAACAGCGCGCCAACGATGCCAACTTCGCACGCGACCCCAGCGACGGTGGACACCTGCCCGAAGTCGCGGCTCGCACCAGCCAGTGAATTCACAAAAAGCTCGAAGCTCGGATCAACGTAGACCATTCCCAGGGATTGGGCCCGATTATGGTCATTGGCCTTCAGGCAATCGTACTTGCCGGTGAGGAGGGAGTAATACGTGGCATACTCTCGTTTAACCGCAGTGAGGTTGACACGGTTGAACTTCGGCCCGTCGAGCTGAGCCATATCGGCGCGCATTTCTCGATCAAGGCTGCTGGAACGCTCAGCGATAACGTAATCGAAGCCCGTCTCGGCTTCGGCCTCTTTGTCGAGCGAGCGCAACTCGTACGCCATCGCGCGAACTCGCAAAAGTGTAGACTGGGCGCGACGGTAACTGTCGGCAACATCCTGCAGCGCCATCGTAAGCACTGTGGAGAGGGCGGCGCCAACTAGCGCTGCGACGAGAACAGACCGGTTTGCTATAGCAAAACTGCTTCGGAGGTTGGTGATCACAAGGACGAGCTCCAGCCGATGGTTGGTCCCGTAGGTGCCAACTATCGACATACTTTCATTTCGGACCGGTTCACGCATGGCGACCGGCTATTACCACTAAGCGTCCGCATTCATCGTCGATGCGAGCGTCCTGTGGCCTATGAAATGCTCATTCCCTGGAGGCGAGCGCCTCCTTGCTTATTATTGGCATATTCGTGCGAGAAAGGTAGCCCACGTAATGAACGATCTTCAATGTGTATCGCATCAGGCAAGCGCGAACGGGGCGAGGTATAATAGACCCCAGTAGCGACTACGAATTTTAGCAGGAGACGACGATGCCAATATATGAGTTTGCCTGCCGCAAATGCAATTCGGATTTCGAGAAGATTGTGCCCGCGGCCCAGCGGGATTCTGTTTCTTGCCCCGCGTGCGGCAACGAGAAGACCATGCGAAAGATTTCGCTTTCGGCACCTGCCCAGATAGCCGCCGCGAACCCGTCATGCGGGACTGTTCGCGACTGCGGCGCACAAACATGCTGCGGCGGTATGTGCGGCATGCCTAACTAGGTCACTGTGGCCCACTTTCCGACTGCCTTGGTTCGACGAACGACCATGGCGCATTTGGGGCCATTTGAAAGACGACACCTCTACCGCGCCGCCCGAAGCGGCGCAAATCCCCACCCGGCAGCCCATCCGCTGCGGAGGCTTCATTTTGTCTGAGAAAGCATTTTACGTTACAACGCCCATCTATTACGTGAACGGCGTCCCGCATGTTGGTTCTGCGACCACAACATTGATCGTCGATACTATCATCCGCTACCACAAACTCAAGGGCGAGACAACGTACTTCCTTACCGGGACCGACGAGCACGCTCAAAAGGTGGCAAACGCTGCCGCAGAAGCCGGGAAGACCCCGCAAGCGTTTGTGAACGAGATCTCCAAGCGGTATGTTCAGGCGTGGAAGATGCTCGGGATCGACTACGACCGATTTATCCGCACCAGCGACCAGCAGCACAAGGATGTTACCGCCGAGGTATTCCGCCGCCTGCAGGCAACCGGCGACGTTTATGCGGGCACGTATGAAGGCTGGTATTCGGTCGCGGATGAAACGTTCCTCCGCGACACCGAAGTCGAGGACGGCAAATCCAAGGACACCGGCGCGCCCGTGGAACGGGTGACAGAAAAGAATTACTACTTCAAGCTCTCAGCTTACGGCGACCGCCTGCTCGCCCATATCGAAGCGAATCCCGATTTCCTGATGCCGGATACACGGCGCAACGAAGTGATTTCGTTCATCAAGGACGGCCTGCGCGATGTGCCCGTGAGCCGCCGCAACACCGGTTGGGGAATCCCGGTGCCCGGTGACGAAACCCAGGTGATCTACGTCTGGTTCGATGCGCTGATCAACTACCTTACCGCTACCGGTTGGCCAAACGACGGCTGGGAGCGTCTCTGGCCCGCCGATGCCCATCTCGTCGGCAAAGAAATCTACACGCGGTTCCACGCTACCCTGTGGCCCGCCATGCTCATGGGCCTCGGCTTGCCGCTACCGGGTCACGTCATCGGTCACGGCTGGTGGTTGATTCACGGCGAAAAGGGCTCGAAATCGAAGGGCAACATTCCGGGCCCGCAGGAAGTGATCGACCGTATCGTCAAGTACAGCGACGCGCCGCCTGCAATGGCTACCGACGCGCTCCGCTACTACCTACTGCGTGACATCTCGTTCACTGGCGACGCCGAATTCGGGTTCGACCAGCTTGCAGTGCGTTATAACGGCGAACTGGCGAATAGCCTCGGTAACCTGCTCAACCGATCCCTCAACATGCTGCACCAATTCTGCGGCGGGATCGTCCCGGACTGCGCGTCGCAGACTGCCGGCTCCGATATCGCAGCTGCCGCCCGCGAAACCGCAGCGGCGATGGAAGCAGCACTTGACCAGTACAACCCTGGTGCCGCGCTCGATGTGCTGTCGAAATTCGTCGGCGCTAACAACAAGGCTATCGACACTGCCGCCCCGTGGAAGAAAGCGAAAGAAGGCAAGCAAGAAGCCATCGACAATGCGCTTTACATCGCTCTCGATGCCCTGCGAATAGTCAGCGTACTCGTCGCGCCGTTCATGCCCAGCGCTGCCGCCGAAATCCGCCGCCAGCTTGGCATAGAGTCTCAGCCGCCGCGCTGGAGCGATGCCGCCCAATGGGGCCTGCTGCCTGGCGGTGTCCAGACCGAGCCAGCGACACCCGTATTCCCGCGCCTTGACAGCAAGCGGGCCGCCGCCGATGACCGCGCGGAAGACAATGCAGCCGCAGCGCCGAAGCCGGCCAACGGCGATAAGAAAGAAGCACCAGCTATGGAATTGATCACGATACAGGACTTCGCCAAAGTCCAGCTACGAATTGCCGAAATCAAAACAGCCGAGCGAATCGAAGGCGCCACCAAGCTCCTCCGCCTCACAGTCGACGCGGGCGAGCCCGAACTGCGGCAGCTTGTCGCCGGAATCGCAGAAGCGTACCCGCCAGAAAGCTTGCCAGGCCGTAAGATCGTGATCGTCGCCAACCTGCAACCCGCCAAGATTCGCGGCGTCGAATCCAACGGCATGCTCGTCGCCGCCAGCGACGCGGAAGGCAAGGCGATTCTGCTTCAACCTGACAACCTCGACATTCCTGTCGGGAGCAAGATCAAATAATGCTGGGTGCGTTGCAGTCAGTTAATTAGGAAGGAATCAGGATCGCTCAAGCCGCTCGGGCTTTTTTTCTCGCTTCGCTCCCTCTGTAGCGCGGGCCTGGGTTTCGCTTTCTAGGAGCTGCCTAAAAATCTCAACGGCATGACTAAGCAAACAAAGCGCCACGCCACCCTTTACCAAAAAATGCCCAGCGGCACGAGCGGTCCTAAGAAGACTCAAACATCATGTCCATCGAACAACCTGACAAAGAAACCATCCTCCTTTGGCCCGCAGGCGCACCCGACGCACTCGGGACGCAGCCCGAAGACCAGCCGAGCCTGACTCTCTACCCACCCGACCTCGCAATCGCCACTGGCGCTGTTATGGTGGTGCTTCCAGGCGGCGGCTACGGCGGCCACGCCGAGCACGAATCGCGCCCCGTGGCCGACTGGCTGAACGCTCACGGTATCTTCGCGGCGGTACTCAAATATCGCCTCGGCCCGAAATACCACCACCCGGTCATGCTGCACGACGCGCAGCGCGCCATCCGTGTCGTCCGCGCCAATAGCGCAGCGTGGAAAATCGACCCGGCGCGCGTCGGCATCCTGGGCTTCTCCGCTGGCGGGCACCTCGCGTCGACCGCGTCGGTGCACTACGACGCTGGCGATAAGGCTGCCGCTGACCCAATCGACACGCTGGGAAGTCGGCCCGACGTTTCCGTCCTCGTCTACGCGGTCATCGATCTAGAAACCAAGAACTCTCATGCAGGCTCGATGAACAACTTGCTGGGCGACAACCGCGACCCAGCGCTGCTCGCACACCTCACCACCCACAAGCAGATCACCCCGGACACCCCGCCGACATTCCTGGTCACTGCCGTCGACGACGCTGCCGTGCCCGTCGACAACTCGCTGCTCTACGCCCGCGCCCTCAGCGCCGCCGGTGTGCAGTATGAGCTGCACGCGTACCAGGACGGCGGCCACGGGTTTGGCATGGGCATTGGTCACCCAATCCTCGGTCGCTGGCCAGACGATGCTGCGGCTTGGCTCAAGCTTCATGGATTTTAGGATTTAGGATCGCTCGTGCCGCGTGGCATCTTTTATAAAGGGAACACGCAGCGCTGTCATCGCTCCCCGATGCGTCATCGAGTCGCAGGTACGCGCACGTAAGCGAGCGCCAACCTGGTGCCACAGAGGGAGCGAAGCGAGAAAAGAAGCCCGAGCGGCTTGAGCGATCCTAAACCTATCTTACAAAAAAATAATCTCCCTCCCCTTTCCGGATTCGCGCACTTCATTTGAGTGTCTTAATTGATGGACACTCAACAACTGCTCGCCACTGCGAGCCAAACTGAAAACTGGCTACGTCTTGCTATCGCTGAGCTTCCCCCTCGCAAACTACGCGAGCTATTGGAAAGCTACGACTACGACCCGGCTCGCCTGTTCGCCGACGAGCCGATCCACTGGGCGATGAATGCGCCCGGCCTCATTGAGAAGCAGGCGGCGCGACTGTCGGCGGTGAAACGCGGCAGTGTGGCCGACGGCTTGGCTGCGCTGGAGCGGGTCGGGGCCAGCATTATCACGCTAGCGGATCCCGGCTACCCAATCAATCTCCGCGAGATCTCTGACGCGTCCCCTATCCTGTTCGTTCGCGGTACCCTTTGCGCCGACGACCGCTTCTCGGTGGCAATCGTCGGATCCCGGCGCGCCACGCCGTACGGCATGTCAATTGCTGAGCGATTCGGCAAAGAGTTGAGCGCCAGAGGACTCTGCGTGGTGTCTGGTGGCGCTCGCGGCATCGACACGCGGGCACACTACGGCGCGCTCGCAGGCGGGGGCCGAACCGTGGCGTTTATCGGCTGCGGCATTGATGTGAACTACCCGTCGGACAACCGCGCACTGTACGCCCAGATGGTCGATTCCGGACAGGGCGCCATCGTGTCCGAGTACGCTCCCGGTGTGGAGCCCGAGCCGTGGCGATTTCCTGCGAGAAACCGCCTGATCAGCGGTATGACCATGGGAACCGTGGTCATCGAGTCGCCTATCGACTCCGGGGCGATGATCACCGCGACCGACGCCGCATCGCAAGGCCGCGACGTATTCGCAGTCCCTGGTCCCATCGACACCGGGCGAAGTACCGGTTGTCACAAGCTGATCAAGGAAGGCGCAAAGCTCGTTGAGACTCCGCAGGACATCATCGACGAGTTGGGCCTACTGACACTCACATCCGACGACCCACTCTCCACCGCCGAGCCCTACCGCGCCGCCCCAAGCGACCTCGCACCCGACCAGCGACGTGTCCTCGATATGCTGACCCTACAGCCGCGGATCGTGGACACCCTGATCGAAGAAAGCGGCCTCCCTGCGCCGCAGGTGGTGGGCATGCTAACGCTGCTAGAGATGCGCGGACTAGCGCGGCGGGTCCCGGGAAACGCGTTTGTGCGGGTGCTGTAAAAACAGGAGGATAACAAATTAGGAGACCCGTTCACGGGTCTTGCCGAGTTAGGCAGGTCGTTTACGGCCTGGGCCTCTGTCCTTGCTCGGTCTCATGGTGACGCGGCTCGAGATACGCGAACTGGCTCGCCAATGGCCGCCGTTCTCGTGCACCGAACAGCCCAGTCCCGCCCTGGGGACGGACTGCTCTTCGTAGCCGGGAATTGATTCCACGGTGACTCGTTGCCTACCGTTTCGCGCTACGGTGGCCGTCCCCGACAAACGCCGCGTCCGTTCTTGAAACCATCCCGCCGCCTACCTGGTACCGACAACGCCGTGAAATGAATTTCCGGCTAATCGTCATTCCGTCCGCAAAGCCGGACTCCCAACTTCGCGCCAGGCTTTATCGCGACCGTCCATCACCCAGCCTAGTCCCTCCCTGGTGACGGACTGCTCCTCGTAGCCGGGAATTGATTCCACGGTGTCCTGTTGCCTACCTCTCCGCAATACGGTGGCCATTCCCCGCCCATCGCCCTGTCCGCTCTTGAAACCATCCCGCGCAAACAGCCGTTACCGACCATACCTACGTGAAATGAATTTTCCCGTTTTATTTCGACAATTCGAAAATGATGTCTTTTTAGTCCTGATTAATTGACAATTAGGTATATTATTGATATAATATATGTGAAGGAGAATCACCCAAAGAGGTCTCCCGATTACCTTGACAGTTTAATGCCGCATAAAACGCGGTGACATCACATCACCGCATAATATGCGCCGTGATTTCGCAATATTATGCGAAATATCCACCGATTTCGATCACGGGGAGCTGAAGGCATACCCACCTCGATATTGTGGATTATGAGTCGAGGCGGTATCAAGGCTATTGTGCTCAATCTGCTGGATAATGTGACGCAGCTTACAAAAATATCAGTGGATACGGCACGTTAATTTGTGTAAAATATCCACTGCCATTCCAGTGTGAATCGGCTGATTGACACTCGATGTTTCCTTCCCGCTTCGGGAAGGTCCCGAGTCTGCGAGGGGGATGGGCCCGTTCATACCTCCAATCTCGCAAACTCCGCCTCTAAGCAAAGGAACCTTCTTTGCCCAAAATGTACTTATATAGGAAGCGGACAGGCTGTATCCGTGCTTATGCGACCTCGGCAGGGTCCCCTAAAAGACGGATTTGTCCGAATTAGACTTACTTGCGAACCATTCGTGCCTTGACTTCGGAATGAACCGAACGTATAATAGGTTATCTCCGACTGAATTAGTCGGGGATTGAGAGGCATCTTATGGATCTTACATGGGAGAGAGCAGTGGCGCAGAAGACCGGTACGGTAGACGCCGTCGTGGTTCCGATCACGCAGCTTAAGGCAGGCAAGAGAGGCACTGTGGTGCGTCTTGATGGCAACTCAGGCCTTCGCCAACATCTGCTGGAAATGGGTTTCACCAAAGGCACCGAAGTGGAGTTCATTCGGCAGGCGCCTCTTGGCGACCCAATCGACTTGCGCCTACGTGGCTACCGCTTGTCGCTTCGACGCGCTGAAGCGTCGGCCGTCATTGTCGCGCCGCTGGACTAAGCCAACCGGCTTATGTGAACGTTTTCAAACGCGCCGCATGCAACGTTGTGGCGCAGGATCTCTTAATCGATGGCAAGTTGTTGTAGCGACACCGATGAAATCCAGGCGCCGATCGGAACGCGCCGTTTTGCGGTTGTTGGAAATCCGAATAGCGGCAAAACCACTCTGTTCAATGCCTTGACCGGTCTCAAGCAGAAGGTAGGCAACTACCCTGGCGTGACCGTCGAGCGCAAAGAAGGGACGCTACGAGTGCCATCGACCGGCCAATCGATCACCTTGGTCGACCTTCCAGGACTCTATTCGCTCACTCCGCGCTCTCCAGATGAGGTAATCGCTCGCGATGTACTGCTTGGTCGTCGCTGCGATGAAGCGAAGGCGGAAGGCATCATTAACATCGTTGACGCGTCCAACCTAGAGCGCAACCTTTACCTCACATCCCAGCTTCTCGATCTCGGCCTGCCTATGCTGGTCGTGCTTACCATGAACGACATCGCCGAGCAAGGCGGTCGCCGTGTGGATGAAGCCGCGCTATCGGCTGAGCTTGGTGTCGCCGTTACGTCGGTCAATGTCCGCAAGAAGCGCGGCATGAAAGAACTGCCGGACCTGATCGCTCAACTGCCCGTCGACCTTGAGACGCCGCGAACGGTGCAATATGACCTGCCACCTTTGGTTGTCGATGAGACAGCTGAATTGCGCGATCTGGTGCTGCAGGACCAACCGGGCAAATCGCCCAGTCAGGCGTATGCCGAAGCGGTAACGCTATTGATGACCGACGAGGTCGCACCGGAAGAGGCGCGCCGCTACAGCCCCGACCTGCTGTCACATATCCGCAAGGACAAGGCGACGTTTGCGTCCGGTGGCATCGACTACGCGTCCGTGGTGGTCGAGTCGCGTTACGGCTGGATCGAATCGATCACCGGCAAGGTCATCGAACGCTTTGGTCCCAGCTCGCTGCCGGGGCACAAGCCTGTGACGCCCCTCGCTGAGCGCGTTGACCGCGTTTTGCTGCACAAGTTTTGGGGCTATGTCATCTTCTTCGGAGTCATGGCGCTGATCTTCCAGGCTGTGTTCACGTGGGCGCAGTACCCGATGGACAAGATCGACGCTGGCAAAGAATGGCTCGCCACATGGGTAGTTGGCCACATGGCGGTCGGTCCGCTGCGCGATTTGATCGTTCAAGGCGTGATCGGCGGAGTGGGAACAACGATTATGTTCCTGCCGCAAATCCTGATCTTGTTCTTCTTTCTTGGCCTACTGGAAGACACGGGCTATCTGGCGCGAGCTGCGTTCTTGATGGACAAGCTGATGTCCAAGGTTGGCCTGCACGGCAAATCGTTCATCCCGATGCTGTCCAGCTTCGCGTGCGCTATCCCAGGGATAATGGCGACGCGCACCATCGATGATCGCAAGTCGCGTCTGGTCACGATCCTTGTGGCGCCGCTCATGTCGTGCTCGGCGCGCCTCCCGGTCTACTCGTTAATGATCGGTGCGTTTATCCCGGGCAAGTACCGCGGCCTCACGATGATAGCGATGTACCTACTAGGCGTGTTCGCGGCGTTCGGTATGGCATGGCTGTTCAAGAAGACGCTTCTAAGGAGCGCCCCACCGCGCTTCTTTATTGAACTGCCGCCGTATCACTTGCCAGCGGCGCGAGCGATCATCATGCAGATGCTGGAGCGCTCGTGGTTGTTCCTGCGGCGTGCTGGTACTATCATTTTGATGGTTAGCGTGGTTCTCTGGTGGTTGTCATCGTATCCGCGACACCCGGAACTGCCGCAATCAGAGCAGCTAACTCATTCGTACGCAGGGACGCTTGGCAAAATCATCGAGCCAGCGATTGCGCCTCTTGGATTTGACTGGAAGATCGGTGTCAGCCTGGTATCGTCGTTCGTCGCCCGAGAAGTGTTCGTATCGAGCATGGGAACGATCTACGCCGTCGGCGACGATGAAGCGAAGCTTGGCAACTCGCTGAGAAACGATTCTATGTTCTCACCGTTGCTTGCGGTGTGCATCATGATCTATTACGTTCTTGCGATGCAATGCCTCTCGACCGTCGCAGTCGTCAAGCGTGAGACGAATGGATGGAAGTGGCCGCTCTTCCAAATCGCCTACATGAGCGTGCTAGCGTGGGTTGTGACGTTTGTCGTGTGGCAAGGCGGCAACGCCTTACACCTCGGTCAAAGGTCAATCCATGCACCACCACCGGCAGCCGTGACGATGTCAATATCAGGATTGGGGGCTCAACGATGATCGATACTCAGGTTATTATCACGGATGCGATTGTCGCTGGTGCCGCCTGCTACGTAGCCAAACGTGTTTGGGACCAGCTTGCCGCCCTCCGCAATAGCCGAAAGAACGGCGAGAGCCCCTGTGACACGTGCGGAGGATGCAATGTGCCGCCACCCCAGGGGCAGACGCTCATCGGCATTGCTCCATCGACATCGACCCGCCCCCGCCTCGATGCCAGCTGCCTGCCGCCGCATCTTCGCCGCCTTAGCAGCGACGAAATAGCGCCAACCAGCGATCCGGTATCGAAAAACTAGCAAGCGCGCACACAATATATCATGAACAAACGACTCCGCGTCCTTCTGGTGGCGCTCGCTGGCGTCATCGGCCTTATCCTGTACCTGCAAACCGGCTCCCATTTCACGCTGCCGACGGTGAAAGACGAGTCCACAGCTAAAACCGGGATTGAGTTCTCGTTCGACACTCCACCCAAGATACTGAAGCCCGCCGCGTTCACCGTCAATGTCACAATGCGTGATCACGACACCACGGTGCCAGTGAAGGTTGAGTTTGTGATGCCCGAAATGAAGATGCCAACCAATATCGTCACGCCGACAGGAAAAGACAGTGTCTACAAGGGCTCCGCTATGCTCACGATGTCGGGTAAGTGGCTGGCGATCATTACGGTTCGCTCGAAAACAGGGCCGATAGTGGATCAGATGGTGCCGTTCAACGTCCCATGATAAACCTAACGCTGCCGTTCCTATCCGGCCTCAGCGGCGGGTTTAGCCACTGCATAGGCATGTGCGGTATATTTGTCCTCACTGTTGCTTCGGTGAGCAGCGAGGAGCTTGCTGCAAAACACTACGGCACGGCGCTAACAAGGCAGCTTCTGTTTCATGTGGGCCGCCTGGTATCTCTCACGCTCCTAGGAGTTGTGGCTGGCGCTATCGGTTCGCTCGCTGGTTTTAGGGAGCATGTCCCGGCGGTGCAAGCGTGGATGGGGCTTATTGCAGGCACCCTTCTTGCAGTGCTTTCGCTCGGGCAACTTGGGATCATCCCCGCGCTGCGCATCCCGGAGCCCGACGTGTTAGGCGCGAACGGCGGCAAGGGGCGTCAGCTTTATGTGCGCGTGCTCAGGGCGAACCATTGGCTCAAACCACTCGCGCTCGGCCTGCTGGTAGGCGTCCTTCCGTGCGGCCTGACGTACTACATCCTCATTTACGCGCTCGCGGCAGGCAGTGTACTGGACAGCGCGGCATGCATGGCTGCATTCGGTTCAGGCACGATTCCAGGGCTGTTAGCGCTTGGCATGTTAGCCTCCAGCGCGCCCTCGTTTCTCGCCTCGCGCGGCCTACGCGTCGGAATGACCCGTCTGTCCGGTATAATCCTGCTGATTATGGCGGGGTTTTTGATCCATCGAGGTTGGGAAACCTTGAATGGACTGTAATCTCCCGAATGGGCCGGACGCGCTTTTGCCACTGACGGCATAGCTTGCGTGGGCCACCAACTTTGTGGACGGACAAGACCCGAGGGCCGGTTAGGCTGGGTTTAGAGCCGAACAACCGAACCAAGGAATAAGTATTGAAGCCTGAGAATTTAACGTCGGAAGAAAAGCACGCGATCATTGTCGCGGCTGCGGAAGATAAGAAAGCCAATTACGTCACGAGCATGGACCTTCGGGGCAAGACCCTGATCGCCGACTACTTTGTCATCTGCTCGGGAACGTCCAACATTCACATTCGCGCCATCGCGGAAGGCATCATGGAGGAGATGGAAAAGCATGGCCATCGCCGCGAGATGCTTGAGGGCTGGAGCGAAGCGTCGTGGATTTTGCTCTCGTATGGCGATGTAATTGCGCATATCATGGGCGAATCGCAGCGTGAGTACTACAAGCTTGAGAAGCTCTGGACTGCAGGACCCGCTGATGCTCCTGAAGAACCTGTCGTCGCCGACGAAGCGCTTGCCACCTTTGACGATGAAGCAGACGACGAAATCGAAGAAGACTTTGAGCACGAGCCCGACGAGTTTGGCGATGCCGAGATCGAAGAGGGTTTCGCTGAGGAAGCCCCAGGCGGTCCAACGAAATAGCAGCGAGTACCCGATGAAGCCGAACGTGACCGGCTTCATCTTGTCCAAATCCCATGGCCGATCCTCTTGACGACAATAAGCTGGCCAAACGACGAAGCCTGTCGCAACCGGACAGCCTACCGCCGCTAGCTGAGAGCTTACCTGAGCCCGAACCGGTCCGTCCCTCTCGGCAAGCACCATTACCGCGCGGGCAACAGCGTCCTCGCGCCTCGCTGGAGCAGGAAAAGCTCGCTGAGCAGTTCCTTCGGCAGGCAAATCTTCTTCGAATGCGCGGAGAGTTGAAACAATCCCTCGAAGAACTTGTCAAAGCAATAGAGGCAAATCCATACGACCCTGCGCCCCACACGATGTCGGCTGAAATATTGCGGAATGTGGGCCGCCCCGACGACGCCATCATCGCTTACGAGCAGGCTATCAACTTAACGCTTCCCGGCGCTGGCCGAGCCGCAGTTGAAGCAAAGCTCGCGCGGTTAGTGATGGAGCAGGACGAGCTCAACAACGCGCCCATTGTGGTTGCAGGAGCGGGAGGTAATGCACCAATCGACCGTAGCGCCATGACGACGGTCGGCGCATCGGCAGTTGTACCCGGTCTCGGACAGTTCATGGCTGGCGAACCTGTCAAAGGTGTTGTTTTTTTTGTGATTTGGGCCAGTGCGACGGTCCTCTTTGCACGGATCGGTATGCCCAAAGCGGGCGGGATCCCGCCATCGCTGGCATTGGCGTGTGCAATAGCGACTGGAGCGTGGGTTGCGTCAATGGTGGATGCTTACCTCATGGTGAAGCGAGGGCAATAGCGTCTCTGAACGCGACCTGTCATAGTAATTCGAAAAGCTGGCAAGATATGGTCCAGGTACAACCTGGTCGAACGAGTACGAAGGAGTTCAAAGAATGGCAACAGGCAGGCTGACACGTTTCTCACGTGTGGCACTCATTGCTCTTGGCGCGATCGCAATGCTCACAGCAGGGTGCGGCTCGACCACGTCCACCGGTATCGGTGCATCGGACATTGTCCGCATACGCACCGTCGATACAGTGCCAAATGGCGGCAATGCGGCGATCAACATCAACAACGGCACCGTGGCTGGCTCGCAGACCTTCTTCTCGGGAAGCGATTACCGGTTTCTACAGCCTGGTGCCGCAACTGTGACGTTCACTTTTGACGTCAATACGACCACTTATCAGAGTGTGCCGGAAACCCTTCTTGGGGCAACTACCTATTCCGCTATTGTGTTTGGGCGTACTGATGTTACCGACTCTGCTGACGCTCGATTCCCGTCCGCTATAGTCGCCCAAGACCATCAGACGGCAGCGGCCGCTGGTACTGCGGATCTCAGGATCATTATCGCGGCTCCGGACGCGCCAAATGTCGATGTACTTGTTAACGGAGCGGTTGTCGCAAGTAACGTGGCGTTCAAGACTGTCGTGCCTTATGCGAACTACCCTGCGGGCTCGGTGTCGGTTTCGATAGTCAATCACGCCACAAGTGCCGTGCTCGTTGCAGCGACCCCCGTGACGCTTGGGACCGGCCACTCGGTGTCAGCGTATTTCGTTGAGCCAACAGTCAAGACTACCGTAGCTGCCCCCACCTACCAGATCTCGACACTGGTCGACTTCTAGGTAGTCTGCCACAGCTCACAGATGCGAGACAGCCCCATCCACAGTTCGCAGTGGATGGGGCTGTACTATTGTTCGATCCTGCGGCTATTGGACGCCCGGCGCACGATTACTCAGGCAACTCTTCCGAGCCTGCCGGTAGCGCGCTGATAGAAGGCGGGGCTACCTTGATGGCCCGAGAAGCGTAGTAGAACACAGCTGACGCGAGCGCCACCGCAACCAGGTAGATCCCCGTTGTCGCTAAGCGTGGCAAGGGTGCGCCACTGATGTCAGGAACGAAAAACAGGTCTATGACACGCCTAGCCACGAGGAAAGGGGCAATGATCCCCACCAATGCGGCCAAGATAATTGTAAACTGGCGTAATGACATTTATTGCTTCCAAAGTGTTCAACACACTACGTCTCGCCGCCGTTCCTCTTGCGACGCACATCGGCGATTCGGAGCGCACCCAATTGCCTAATTTTGCCCTTCAACGGCTAAAAACAAACCGCAGAACCTCAAGAGGAGGTCCTGCGGCGGAAAATGGGCTATAGCTTTGTAGCCGACGATCTCATACACTGCGCCCCACAGTCGCAAATGGAATGCTATTTGCGGCGAGGCGTGATGACGATGTGCCGGTTGCTGTCTTCGCCTTCCGAATAGGTTTCTACGTCGGGATCGTCAGCGAGTTCGGTGTGAACAATCCTTCGCTCAAGGGCGTTCAAGGGCTCTAGCACAGCTTCCTCGCCAGTAGCCTTGACCTGATCGGCTAGCGACTGCGCGAGTTCCTTCAGAGACTCCTCGCGGCGCTTGCGGTAGCCGTCAGCATCAAGCTGGATACGTAGACGCCCGGTGCCTGGCTTGTTGTGGGTAACCATCACAAGCAGGAGGTACTGGAGGGAGTCAAGCACCTGTCCCCGACGGCCGACAAAGTAGCCAGCATCATCGCCGGTGATATCAATGCAGACCAGATCGCCTTCGACACGCGTGATCGCGGCTTCAGCGTTCAAGCCTCCGGACGTAATGATGTTACGCACATGATCCAGCGCCACATTGGCACCGTCCTGTGGCGTAGCGGTATCGTTAATCTCGGTTGTCACTTGCAGTCTCCTCCACGACAATCATCGTCGTTTCTTTTTCGGATGCGTCTTCGGTGCGATAATTCCCCGTGCGGTACCAGCAGGCTTCGCCGTAGGGTTCTTGCGAGGCGCGGTACCATTCGTTAGGGATTTGCTATTGCCGTTGCGTCCACTCACGGCGGTGTCACCGTCTCCAGCGAGTACGGGAGTGACGCCGAGTGGAGCATGGTCGCCCTGTTTCATATAGTATAGCTGCGTGACGGTGCCGAGTATGTTCGAGAAGAGCCAATAAAGTACAAATGCAGACGGAAAGTGCCACTGAATGAACATTACGAAGAAGAACACCGACATGATCAGCGCTGTTGTCTTCTGCGTCTCGGCTTGGGAAGGATCAGTAGCGGGCATCATTCGCTGCGTGACATACATGCTCGCTGAGTAGATCAGCAGCAGGATCATGTCCTGCTCCATGAGGTTACGGCCTATGATGCCTGGATAGATTTTATGTGCCCACGCTGCCGTGGTGTCGTTGACCCACAGAAACGTCCCATAGGAAAAGTGGTACTGGTACTGGACAATCGCCTGGTACATGTAATAGTACACGGGCATCTGAAGAAGCATTGGAACGCAGCCCGCCATTGGGCTAACATTGTGCTCCTTGTAAAGCTCCATCATCTTCTGACCCTTCAGTTGCGGGTCTTTTTCGTACTTGGTCTGGATCTCCTTAAGCAGTGGCTGAAGACGCTGCATCTCACGCATGCTCTTGTACTGCTTTATAGTAAGTGGTGTGAGCACAAGACGTACCAAGACGGCAATAATCAGGAGACCTATCCAGTATGAGTAGCTTTTTGAGCCTGTCAACATCACGCAGTAGCTAATGAGTTTGTATAGCGGAGTCGACGAGTTTTCAACGTCAATCTTCTTCGCTAACGCCAAGCGCTCCTCGACTGCGTTCGCGCTTCCGGGGTAAATCACGGCACCGTACTGCGCAGTTAGCGTGTTGTACTGCTGCATTGCCGTGGCGTCTTCGTGCAGGTAGTCACGGTGGATCTGCGCTATCCGGTAGAGGGACGCGGGTATGTAAGGGCTGTTGCGGTACGAGGCAGACGCTTGAACTTTGGAAAGCTCGTTGATAGCGTCAGTGTAACGCCCGTCGTTGAACATCTTGATTGCCACGTCGAAAGCGTGGGGCGGCGCGACATCCTTGACGAATTTGGGCATCGGCGCGTTCGGTAGAATCGGGATACTGAATGGGTCCACGCCTACCGGAATCGGCAGGGGCGACGCAGGCGCAAGCTTCACCGGCGCAATAGGCTTCGCGGGGACAGCGGGTGCCGTGGTTGGCGTTGCGGCGGGAGCGGCAGCGGGCGCGACGGGAGGCGTATCGGTAGCTGCAGGCGTCGCGGCCTTTGGCGACGCAACAACTGGCACCACGGGCGCTCCCGCTGGCGTTGTCGCGGCCGGGGGTGCCGCAAAGGCGGTGACGGTCAGTGCGAGTAGCAGTGCAGAGCAGGCGGCCATCGACTTGAAGGGCCGCGAGGAGCGTGACCGGGAATCCCGAGCTAACAGAATGTTCAAAAGGTTGTCTTTCATCAGTTATGGTACGGGATCGTAACCGCCGGGGTTCCACGGATGACACCGGCAAATTCGCCGAACGGCCATCCAGCTCCCCTTCAGCGCACCATAGCGCAGGATAGCCTGAGCGGCATACTCCGAGCACGTCGGCTGAAACCTGCACGTCGGCGGCGTAAACCGGGACACTGCCTGATAGAGCCGTATCATGAACACCATGATACGTTTTATCATGCCACTGTCACCCCCGCTTGGCGATAGAGGCGCCGAACGTCGGCCCTCAGGGTGTCAAAATCTGCCTCGGCAGCGGCCACCCGTCCGACGATTACAGAATCGAGCGGCACGCCAGGCCGGACATAAGGCAAAACGTCGAGTCGCGATATTTCTCGCAACCGACGTTTCATCAAATTTCTATCATGAGCCTTGCGGCACGTTTTGCGGCTAATCGAATAGCCGATCCGTAGCGGACCAAGACCTGTGGCCTCGTCCGCGCTCATTCGACGTCGAGAGCGGACATAGAGGACCAGGCGTGGAGTGGTAAAAGACTGCGAACGTGAATACGCGGCCCGAAAATCTCGTCGATTGAGCAGCCGGGCCGCGCGCGGAAGCATATCTTTACCGTGCCGCCCTGCCTAGTTGGTCTCGGTGACCACGAGGCGATGGCGACCCTTGAGGCGTCGGCGCTTCAGAACGTTGCGACCGTCGTTGTTCTGCATGCGCTTTCGGAAGCCATGAGTTTTCATGCGATGCCGAACGTTCGGCTGATAAGTACGTTTCATCGAAAATGCGTCCCTTCACAGATTGGCGCTAGATTATAGCACACGCTACAGGTAAAATGCAAACGAAATGCGTAGTTAAGTGTCCAAGATAGCGCATAACGTTTTGTCAACGCGTTGTGCGGCAATCACTCCCACTTATTGCTCGGGCAAATCGCACGATTTGTTGGGCGTGAACGCACTCACTGCGCGATTCATTCCCGGAGGATACCCGTAAAGTGGCCGATTCTCCTATCGATGATACGTATCCGGGTAAGATTGCCTTCGTATAGCGAGCACTAGAGAGCGCGAATTGAACGAGTTAATAGCCTTATGAGTAGTTACAGCAAGATGACCGCGTCGCCGTTCTGGAAAGGCGTCATGCGCGTCACCGGTATTTTCTGCATCGTAACCCTCATGTTGCCGACAGTTTATTACGTTAAATATGTCGCCGTCGACTATCCAGCGGAGCGAGCAATCGCCAAGTCTCCCGCTCCTCCCGTCAAGTCGGACATCGCCCCGGAAGTGCTTCGAGTGCAGCAGTACATTACCGTAGCCACTAAATCGCCGGTAGCTGGTGAGCGAAGCTGGGCGGTTGCAAGCCTCGAAGGGTTGCTCAAGATCCCCCACGTGCAGATGAAATATCCGCTAGAGTGCCTCAATGCTAAGTTGACCATCAGCAGCGTTGCCCAATCCGATAAGGACTCCAAGGTCAAGGCGGAAGCAACTGCGGCGTACGCGAGAATCGCCCAAGGCGGTCTTGTCTTGCAGCGCTAGCGAGTCTGCGGATCCCCAAGGGGTTCGCCGAGCAACTACATCCCTCAGAGCATTTCCTCAAATATGGGTATCACCTCCCCAAGGAGATAGCCATATGCTCAAAAAAGACACGCCGATACCGGAGAACGAGCACCCAAGTGCCGTCGATGAACACGACACCGGAACCGGCAAAGAAACTGCGCCGGGCGGCAGTAAGTCCGCGCCAAAGACCCAGGAAGAATTGACCCACGGGGAAGATTCGTACCCAGGCAGCCGCCCCGGCGATCCTAGCCAGGCGACCGGCACCCCGCCTGCGGCTGGCGACAGTGATCCCGGTTCAAGTGAATCTGCTCGCGAAACCGGCCAAACTGGAGATACCAGCAAGCCAAAGGAATCAGGAAACCCTTGGAGCCGGTAGCTCCAAGGACATGCGCTCGGGCGACATAGTAACCCCGTGGATCACTATGTCGCCCGATAATACTTGTGCGATATCGCCTCAAACCTCACGAGAGCAAGGCAAGCATCTTGAGTCGCGTCTGGCTCGATGCGTGCTATTTCGGTATGAACCCCATCCCCTCGCCTATTTTAGTCAGCTGAGCTAGGAAATCGTCGGGGATTTTGCCGTCTTTCGAAATAGGCACATCCCAGGTGGTCGCACCGCCGAAACTCGCGACGTACTTCGTGTAGCCCACTGCAAGCTCATCGGGCATGCGGAGCGGTCCTGAGCCCCAATAAATGCCAAGGAATGAGAGTACGTGGAACTGCGCGCCGTCGACAAACTGCGATGCGCGCCGCCACGTGTTTTCCACCCACAGCTCGTTGATCTCACCAGCGGTGTAGTCTTCGTACTCAGTCATGCTGATCACCGGCATCTTGACGCCCGGATTGAACGCCACCAATGAGTTTGCATTGCCAGCCTTGGCGGCAGCGGCAAAAGAGCGGAAGTTGGGCTCGTCCGCGTGCCGATAGAGCTTGTCGGCGTAGTATCCGCCATCGAACCACCAACCGCTTACGAGATCTCCCCAGCGAACCGACCACTCACGGATAATCGCTTCCCAGTTACGTAGCCCCTCGGTGAGGCGCGTATCCACATCTGGTGCGCTAACGTACGTTCCGGGGATAATCCCAGTGCCCGAATAGTCCCACGGCGGGGTGAACTTCAGCGCCTCAACGGCCTGTCGATGCAGCGCGGGAGCGTGTGACGGGAGATACGCGATTGTGCGGACACCGTGCGGCGCGAGGGCCGTTGCCAGGTCCGCAAGCAGGTCACGGTTCGACAATCTGCTGGGACGCCCCACGATATTATCGTATGTGTTGTTTGGGCTGCAGAAGAAGCCCGAATTTTGGCCCAGCGTGAATATATGGTACTTGGATCCGGTGGACGCGATCTGCTGCGCCAGGACTTCGACATCCACCGAGTCGACTCGGCGGTTCCAGTCGTCGACGGAAAGCGCGACAGCATCGCGATTGGATGCGGTGTCTGCGAGAAAATGGGTCATGGTGCCGAACTTTGCTTTGTGCAGCCAGTCGGCGTTGGCGCGTTGCCATGTGTTTGTCATATGGGTTTCTTCCCGGTTAAGCTGAGCCTGTAAGTTGTCGCGAATGAACAAGTGCGGTTAATGCAAGCACTCGCCGACGCGCATACAGGCTTGGCCGCGTCCTGTTTCAATCTTGGTTTAGTTTTTTGAACTCACTACCACTGTGAGGGAATTCCAGCGTACCGGGCAAGCCCGGTTCGGCAAGGAGTTCGATGGAATTACTCAAGAGTCCTACACGATATCGAAAATAGTCTGGTCGATGTCAGCCAATCTACATTAACAAAGAAAGCTGGCCTAAATTTGCCTTTTCCCCATTGACAGGAACCTGCCGTCGTGCTATGATCTATCTCGTTAATGGGCATTAATAAATGCCATTACTAAGGTACATAATCCAATGCCCGCTGGACTGCAAACAACAAGAAGCCGATCGAAAAAGCCAAGCGCATTCGATGTGGCGCGCGAAGCGGGTGTCAGCCAGACCACCGTGTCGTTCGTAATGAATGGCAGCACCAGTCCCAAGATCTCGGAAGCAACCACCAAACGGGTCATGGACGCAATCGAGAAGCTGGGTTATCGACCGAATACTCTCGCGCGAAGCCTCGCTCACGGCAAGTCGCATACAGTCGGCGTTCTGCTTCCCTATCTCGATTCTGGTTACCACCAGCAGCTTGTGGCTGGCCTTCAGGAGGCGCTACACGACCAAGGCTACTACGTGTTGTTCGTGTACGCAGTTGAAAACGACGACATGGAGCGGCGATTGGTCGAGTTTCTACTGCAGCATCGCGTCGATGCCATGGCGTGCTTTCTCCCAATCCCCTCGTTCGTTCATGTCCCTTCGTGGTTGAAGACGCTTGAGCATGCCGGTGTACCGGCCACTATTATTGACAACAGCGGCTTTTGTAAATATGTGGACTGCGCCATGTCCGACGATTATGCGGGCATGAAGGATGTCGTAGGGCGCCTTTATGAGCAAGGACACCGGCGAATATCGCTTCTCGCAGGGTGCTGGCCCAGCGACATGATCCCCGACCGAGTCGACGGCTTTGGTAAGGCGCTTATGGAATACGGGCTCACCTATGACGTTCGCCTCGGCGCGGACCGCGACATGACGCAGGAAGAGTATTCAAATGCCATGGTGGCATTATTGGAAGGATCCAACCCGCCGACCGCGTTTGTCGCACAACTCGACTTCATGTTCGAGCACTTCTTAATGTTCGAAGCTGGACACAGATATCGCATCCCGGAGGATGTGTCGCTCGTAGGGTATGGAAACACCTACCTCTCGAAGATTACTCGGCTGTCGAGCGTCCATCAGAACCCGGAGTTTTTGGGTCGCGCTATAGCGAAGCGATTGCTCGCACGCCTCGACAATCCAGATTTGCCGGTGCAGAAAATCACCGCGCCAACCACATTTATCGATAGGGGGAGCATAGGCACCCCAAAGCCAATGATGTAATCGTAGAATAACTAAACGAACGAAGGAGATTATCAACTATGAAGCGCAAAGCGTTCACTTTAATTGAGCTACTCGTAGTTATCGCAATTATAGCGATTCTCGCAGCTATACTCTTCCCTGTGTTTGCGAAAGCCCGAGAAAAGGCACGTCAAACCGGCTGTGCTAGCAACGAAAAGCAAATGGGACTGGCGTTTATGCAATATGTGCAGGACTACGATGAGTTGTTTCCGATGGGAGCCAAAGGAGATATTTATGGCCGCGGGTGGGCTGGCATGCTTTATCCGTACGTAAAATCCGCAGGGCTTTACCTGTGCCCAAGCGATCCCAATGTCGCCAATGCGAATATTTCTTACGGCTACAACATTAATTTCGTCTTGAAGCCTGGCACTTACAACGGTGGTATTTACTGTGCAGCATCGAAGCTCACTGCACCAGCAAGCACTGTTCTGGTTTTCGAAACAGAAGGATATCAAAGCCAGGTGATCAATATTCCCAATGAAGCGCAGGGAATTATGTCTTTTCCGTTTACCAGCGGGGCGGGTAACGGGAGCACTAACGGTGCCCCATCACTTTATACATTCTCAGCTTATGCCACAGGTGTTTTCAGCAATTCCAGCCTGTTCGGACCGATTACAACCCTCTCCACAAATTCTGAGCTTCAAAACGCTTCAACGTCCGGCCAGACTGGATTCTACATGGGAACGGGTCGGCACAGCGACGGCAGTAACTATATTCTCGCCGACGGGCACGTTAAGTGGCTCAAAGGAACGCAAGTGTCGGCTGGATATCAGCCGTGGCCGGTCGCGGGCGGTCCCCTCTCTCAATTGCCGTCGTACAACTTCTACGATGCCGCGCTCTTGGCTGCTGGCACTGAATGCAAGACCGACCCCCGATGCCCATCGGGTGGCTGCGCTGCAACGTTCAGCCCAATTTAGCCTCCGTACGCGGTACATTCTCCGTATTGCTGTGATCGCTTGCCACAACGAGCGATCACAGCGATGTTGTAATTCCCTCTCTTCAACAAGGTAAGAAAATGAAAGCTTTCTCCCCTCGCAGCAAGGCTCTCGCTGTTGCTGCCGTGGCACTTTACGCCTACCCTGGCCTCACTAGCGCCTCAACTTTGTCTGTCGACACATCCCACCCAGACAGCAGCACATTTGCCACGGGCGAATCCGTGGTGGCGACTTTCACGGGTAGTGGTCTTGCGCCAAACTCGGCGAGTACGATCACTATCGTCGTAAAGGACGAGCACGACGCCGTTATAGGAAAATCGTCGGTTGCTGTATCGGCTGGAGCTGACGGCACATTCCGTGCCCCATGGACGGCGCCGAGCGACCGCCTGGGATTCTACCGCGTGTTCCCTACCCTGGCAGACGGTACGACGCTGGCAAAGATCTCAAGCCGAAAGGCGGGCTATTTTACATACGCGATTGTGCCAGATCCCGCCAAGAGAGCTGATTACGGTGCTGCAGGATCGTTCTTTGGGATGCAGGGCGGGTTCAACAAAGACGTCAATGTCATCCCCTACCTTGGTGTCCGGTGGATCCTCGGCGGGTATGGATGGTCGCAGCAGGAGAAGGATCATCCCGGAGAGTTTGCTGAAAACATCGCAGCCGCGAAAGCAAAGGGACAGCCTTTCCCGCCGATATCGCAGGCGGTCGAAGACGTTTGGTATCAGGGCAAGCGGTGGAACACGTTTGGCTTGCCCAGTCTGAACGGTGTGCCCAAGTGGGCCGAAGTTCCCGGCACTGGCGGGACGGCGCAAAGCGTGATCAATCAGGCGTCGGAAGGCAAGTGGTCGGCATACACGGAGCTTGCCGCGAAGCAGTTTGCGACGCTTCACCCAGCTTGGGCAAAAAGGTACATTCAAGTTACGTGGGAGCCCGTCTACCCGTGGGGCTTCAAGGGCACCGATGAGCAGCTAATTCGCACCTATCAACTCGCCTATCCGGCCATCCGCAAAGGCGACCCGAATGCGCTCGTCATTGGGCCGACTGGCGGCGGAATTGGCGAGGGCGACGTCGAATGGGCTGAGCGCCTTCTGAAAGCTGGTCTGGGAAAGTATCTGGATGGGTTTGCTATCCACCCTTACTTCCCGCTACCGCCGGAGCAAAACGGCTTGATTGATCGTATCGACTCGCTGAAGAGCATTATACGCCAGTATGTCGGACGCGATCTGCCGCTCTTTGGCACCGAACAGGGCTACGCTACGGGAGAAGATCCTGAGAAAGAGATCATACAGGCAGAAGGCTTGGTTCGCGAGAACTTGATCCTCCTCGGCGAAGGATTCCGCTTGAATTTCGCGTTTTATGTGCACGATTACCCTGGCGAACCAGGCTACGGCTTCTATTACAACCTCAGCACCGCTGCATTTGGCGCCAACAAGGTTTCACCAAAGCCAGTTGTCCCTGCGTACGCTAATATGACGAACCTGCTTGACGGTCACAAGCCCGTGCAGCGGATCGAATGGATGGGCGCTACGGCGCTCGGGTATGCCTACCAGCGCGGACCCGACGTTGTGCTTGCGCTGTGGGATTACGGCGTCAAGCCTCGTAGCGTTACCCTGCCCGTCGGCAAGTCGCCGGTGCAGGTGTTCGACATGATGGGTAATTCCCGCACACTAGCGCCCAGCGCTGGCGGACAAGCGACTGTCACACTCACTCCGGATCCGATCTACATCAAGGGAGTGGCCGCCGACATATGGGGAAGTGAGGCGAAACGCCCCCTCGTGTTGTCTCAGCCGCGCATGAATGTCTTCCCGGGCCAAAAGGTCGCCCTCAAGGCATCCCTCAGCTCACCTACGGGGAAAGCCGTGACTGGGCGCATCGTTGTCACACCCGATTCGCAGATACAGGACAAGCCGATAACCGTCGACGTTAAGCTCACAGCCAAACCGCTCGCTGGTGCGGTATTCCTTCCGCTGCCCGCAGACTTGCCCGTGGGCCGGTACATGGCCCGCGTGGCTCTGGAGGTCGGCGGGGCGTCGGTGGCCGCTGGCGGGGTACTGCTGAACGTGCAGGCGCCCATCGCGGTATCAGATGTCCACGCCGCGTTCGCCAATGGGCAGCCAGCGGTGACGGCGCGCCTGACAAACTTGACCGGTGCTGCGCTGGCAGCATCGTCCACGCTCCGAATCGCTGGCCTTCCCGGTAAACGGCCAGAGGCGGCGGTCAACCTTGCTGGAGGCTCGTCACGGCTCGTAACATACGATGTGTCTGACCTGCAGCCTGACAATGACCACATCTACACGGCCACCATCGCGATTACCACGGCCACTGGCTACAAGTCGGCCAATGACGTCACCGTGACATTCTCGCCAGTCGTGTACGCATCGTCCGCACCTAAGTTGGACGCCGTGCTCGCCGACTGGCCCGGACAGCCCGTGACCGTCGAGGGGCGCTCGCGGCTGGTTCGGTCTCCGCAGTACTACAACCCGGTGCTTGCAGCGAAAGCCAAGTTCACATGGGACACCAAGAACCTGTACCTGGCGTTCGATGTAACCGACCCAACGCACTATCAACCGTTCACCGGCTTCGATACGTGGAAGGGCGACTGTCTACAGCTCGAGTTTAACCTCGATCCCGGCAAAAAGGCGGCAAACACTGGAAACGCAGTGGCGGACTCCGGCAGTTTGCGGCACACAGAGATCGACATCGCGCTTACAAAGAACGGCCCCGAAGCGTACCGCACGATGTCGTACGATCCGGCAAAGCTGCCAGTACGCCTCCTGACGGCCTCAGAGGTCTCTGTGAGCGTCTCGCAGCTGCCTGCGGGGCTTCGCTACCGCATGGCGATCCCGTGGACGTCTCTGGGCGCTGCGTCTGTTCCGTTCAGCGGTCAGCGGATCGGATTCGCGGCGTATGTCAACGACGCCAACAATGCCACCCAACTCGACCCTTCGGCGCTTGGGATGTATGTCGATAGCAATACGAAGGACCCTTCGAAGTTCGGAGAGTTGGTCTTGACCAGCAAGTAAGTCAGAGCTGAAAAGCAGCGCACCGCCCATCTCAATGAGAGACGGACGGTGCGCTGTTTTTTAATGGTGAAAACCTACGGAAGCGCCAAAAATGAGACTCGGTTATCGCTTTGGAATATAGGCGATGTACGGCAACTCGTCTGGGAAGAGTTCTGTCGCAGTCTTTAGTACTTCGTCATACGAGTCGCCAGCAGCGACGACTCGCTTGTGAACGATAGCAATGTGGCGTCCCACGAAGCGGTCGATAATCTCTGGGGCGAGAACGTCCACCCATGCGCCGGGTCGGGAGGTGTCTCGGCGGGCTTCGCTGTTGTCATCGGCCATGGGGGTTACTCCAGGAATCGCCAGGAAAGCGAACACCGCGCCTTTGTGAGACGCGGTGACAATACGTTCTGAGCTACGCCTGCCTAGGCGTGATGCTTGCGGATGACGACGGTGGCATTGTGTCCTCCGAAGCCGAACGAGTTAGAAACCGCGTATTCGACTTTCATTCGACGCGCCACGTGCGGCACATAATCCAGATCGCAATCTGGATCCGGGTTGTCGAGGTTGATGGTCGGCGGTACGATGTCGTTTCCAACCGCGAGCGCGCACGCTATGGCTTCGATAGCACCAGCGGCCCCAAGAAGGTGGCCGGTCATAGACTTGGTGGCCGAGATAGCAATCTTGTACGCGTGGTCGCCAAATACGGTCTTCAGGGCATTAGTTTCGGCAACATCGCCAGCGGGTGTGCTGGTCGCGTGTGGGTTGATGTGGTCGACGAGCTTCGGATCGAGCTCAGCGTCTTCCAGAGCCGCCCGAACGGCCTGTGCGGCGCCATCGCCGCCCGGTGACGGTGCCACCATGTCGTACGCGTCGTTGGACATGCCGTAGCCAATAATCTCGGCATAGATGCGCGCGCCGCGCTTGATGGCAGCTTCACGCTCTTCGAGAATAATAACTCCAGCGCCTTCGCCAAGAACGAATCCGTCGCGGTCCACGTCAAATGGGCGTGAAGCGCGTTGAGGCTCGTCATTTCGGCGCGACATGGCCCGCATGTTCGAAAATCCAGCCATAGCCATGGGCGTCACGGCAGCTTCAGCTCCGCCCGCAACCATGATATCAGCTTTACCGTCCCGAATAAGCCAGAACGCATCGCCAATAGAGTTGGTCGACGTCGCGCAAGCGGTGACGGTGGTTTGGGATGGGCCGCGCGCACCGATGATGCGAGCGACGCTCCCCGTGCCCATGTTGGCAATCATCATTGGGATGAAGAAGGGGCTGATCTTGCCAATCCCCTTCGAAAACCCAATTTCAGCTTCATGCTCAAGGCTGTTGAGGCCACCGACGCCGGACCCGATATGGGTGCCGACACGAGGGGCAAGCTCTGGCGTAATCTCGAGGTCTGCGTCGATCAGCGCCATTTTGGACGCGGCGACAGCAAACTGCGCGAATCGGTCCATTCGCCGAGCATCGCGCTTGTCGAGCCAATCTTCCGGTGCAAAGTTGCGCACTTCAGCAGCAATACGGGTAGCAATTTGCGATAGGTCAAGCCTATCCACAAGAGCTACGCCAGACTTGCCTTCAAGCAGCGCATTCCAAAAGACATCTTTTCCGATACCTAGTGGAGTGACCGCACCAATCCCGGTGATGACGACCCTTCTACTCATAGATATATGCGTAATCTTTCCCTCGGTCACGCGGCTAAGCGGAACCTACAACCGCCCTTAAGCAGCCGGTGTACCCTGCTTGGTATCGATGTAGCTGACAGCGTCCTGAACGGTGGCGATCTTTTCGGCATCTTCGTCCGGGATCTCAACGTCGAACTCTTCCTCGAGGCCCATGATGAGCTCGACGACGTCCAACGAGTCTGCGCCAAGGTCCTCGACGAACGAGGCCTGCGGTGTGACTTCGTCCTCGCTGACGTCCAGCTGGTCGACTACGACTTTCTTTACCTTTTCAAAAGTAGACATGTGCTTCTCCTTAAATTAATAGACTGATTTATGCAGAGTTTCCTATACCGCCAGCGGCGATAGTCGGACACTACAAACTTTACGCTAAATTGTCATGCCGCCATCGACAGTGATCGTCTGCCCCGTGATGTAGTCCGCGTCGGACGAGCACAGGAACGTCACCAGCTTAGCGACATCGTCGGGGTTACCCAATCTTCCAGCGGGGATTTGCTTTGTGACGGTTTCCTTGAGCTCAGGCTTGAGCGAGTCCGTCATCGGCGTTTCAATAAAACCCGGTGCGACGGCATTCACTTGAATATTGCGACTGCCGACTTCTTTGGCTACCGTTCGCGTGAAACCGATGATACCAGCTTTTGAGGCAGAATAGTTCGCCTGACCAGGATTACCGATCAGA
The DNA here is from genome assembly GCA_036504535.1 of Capsulimonadaceae bacterium. Taxonomy (GTDB): domain Bacteria; phylum Armatimonadota; class Armatimonadia; order Armatimonadales; family Capsulimonadaceae; genus JARLGU01. The sequence goes on along the minus strand of DASXUY010000032.1, from coordinate 44,269 downwards.
CCCATGACGCTGGTAATATTCACAATCTTGCCGCGCCGAGCTTTCATCATTGGCTTGATGGCTGCACGCGTCACAAGGAACGTTCCTTTTAGGTTCGTGTCGAGTACGGTATCCCAGTCATCCTCGGACATCCGCATCAAAAGCGTGTCTCTCGTCGTCCCGGCATTGTTCACTACTATATCCAATGCGCCGAATGATGTCAAGACCTGCTGCACGAAATTGTCGGCATCCTCTGCGCGCGCCACATCGCCCTGGAGCGCGATCGCTTCACCGCCTGCCGCTTTGATCTCATCCGCCACCGCCTGCGCGGCTGCAATAGACGAGCGGTTAGCAACTGCAACCTTAGCGCCAGCTGCGGCCAGGGCCAGACAGATCGCTTTTCCAATGCCAGTTCCGCCGCCAGTAACGAGCGCCGATTTTCCAGTAAGCTGCATTCTAGTTTGTTCCCGCCTTCAGTTGTTCGACCGTCGACGCCAGCGTCGCCGAGTCTTCGACATTATACGTTGTGACGTCCTTCGATATTCGCTTAGTAAGGTTAGTCAAAACCTTACCGCTGCCCAACTCCACAAACGTGTCAAAGCCGTCGTTCAGTAGCCGCGTGATCGTCTCTTCCCAGCGAACGGGCGAGGCAATCTGCAGTGCGAGGTTTTCGCGAATCTGCTCTGGATCGCTCACGTAGTCAGCGGTTACGTTGCAGATAATCGGGACGCTCGCCTCTTTGATTGACGCCTGCTCCAGGAACGCGCGCATTGTGTGAATCGCTGGCTGCATCAAGCGCGAGTGGAAAGCTCCGGAGACCGCGAGAGGCAGCACCTTGCGAGCGCCCTTCTCTTTCAGCGCGTCGGCAGCCTTAGCCACTCCTTCGCTTTCGCCACTAATCACAACCTGACCGGCACCGTTGAAGTTCGCCGCAGCAACGTAAGCGCCACTATCTGTCACAGCAGCGCACACGGCAGCTACATCGTCGCCAGACAGGCCAAGGACCGCAGCCATAGCGCCGGGATGGGCCGCAGCCGCCTGCCGCATCAGTTCGCCACGCTGAGCGACCAACGTGAGGCCCGTCTGCATGTCCAAAGAGCCAGCTGCAACCAGAGCCGCGTACTCGCCTACGCTGTGCCCTGCCGACGCCTGTGGGACGATCCCAACGTCTTGAATGGCGCGAAGAGCGGCGACACTTACCGCAAACAGTGCGGGCTGAGTGATGCTCGTCTCTTTGAGCTTATCTTCGGGTCCGTAGAAGCAGAGTGTCGACAGCTTGTACGCCAATATAGCGTCCACATCGTCAAGAACTGATTTGGCGGCCTTACTGTGCGCATAGAGGTCGGCACCCATACCAACCGCCTGTGAGCCTTGACCTGGAAACAGAAAAGCAAGCTTCATTTTTACATTCTCCTCGCCATGTCGCCCGATTAGGCGCTACGAACAATCTCGGCGAGCCCGGATTTCGGAATATTGATCTTCGATGCATCGCTTGACCCGATCACCACTTGTGTCCCGGCGGGCTTGCCCATGCAGTCAATCAGCTTTACGGAGTAGCTGACCCCGTTAGTAAGGCCCTCAAGGTATACCCCGGCAGACCGTGTGCCATTCACCAGTATTATATCGGTTGGCATATCTGAGTCCACTGTCGCAAAATTCGGGCCGTACGCTACAACAATCCCGCGGGTCGAATTACGCACGCTCACTTGCGTGTACAGCAACACCGGGTTCAGAGGCTCAATCTGTGCGCCCAACAGCAACTCGCGATGCTCCCGCCAGAATTTCAGCCAGAACGCGAGCATCTCGCGGTGGTCGGCTGGGAGCTTATCGATAAGCACCGATACCTGCGGCACCGAGAACAGCGCTCCGATCAGCTGCAGTGCCGCGCTCTCGACGGGCTCATCGTTATGCCACATCACCATATCGGCGTGAGTGGCAGTCGCTCCAGCAAGGAGCCTGACATCAACCGTGCTCATCCGATTCTGGACAGCGTCGACGGGACAGTCGCCAGCGCGGAACATGTTCCCGTATTTTCGCATCATGGGCCCAATGTACGATTGGCGGAACTCGATACAGATATCGGGCTTAAGGGCGCTCAGCCGGGCCAGTACGTCAGTTAGCAGACGATCAACGGCTTCTGGCACCGACTTGTAATCTGTCTTCTCAGGATAGAGCGCGGGCTCAGGGTTAGCTCGGAACGAGTCCACGAAATCCAGCTTGAAGCCGTCGAGATCCCACTCGCGGACCGCTTTCTCGTAAAGGCCAATCAAGTACTCGCGCACCTCGGGATAGCGCGGGTCAACGACCGCCCACATCGCATCGCTGCCATAGGGGCGCAAGAGGCGGTCTTCGAAACGCGCCCACGCCTTCGTGTGGCGTCCGATAAACGGCACAGAATACCAGAGGATATATTTCATCCCAAGGTCGTGCACGCGCTTGACGTGCGCGGCCATGTCGGGGATCTTTGGCTCGTAAACTTCCCAGTCGCCGCAATACGCGTAGCCGCGGTTGTTGTCGCCGCACTGCCAGCCGTCGTCGACGATGACTGCATCGCAGCCGATCTCCTTTGCGAGCCTGCATTGCTCTTCGATAGGCGCAGGTGTTACCTGCTGGTGGAAGCTATACCACGTCGAGTACATTGGTGCGCGTGCCGCAACCGGAACTGGCGCTGGCGTATATCCGTCTTGCGTTTCCCACCAAAGGCGCACATCGTTCAGCGACTTGTAGAACGGCACAGCACGTCGGTCGATGCGCAATGTCACACGATAGCTGTCGTATTCGTTCACTTCGTGTTCGAATAAAACGGCGCCGCACTCGAAGCACGCATTCTCTTCGACAATGTTGGCGCGCATTCGTACCGGACGAAGTGCGTCAGATAGCGCGACCGTCACACGGTTCGCGTTGTCACCAGAGAACAGCGTGACAACCGGCGCGCCGGAAGTCGCGGAGGAACTGAACGGTTTCGACCAGTTGGGATGGAGAGCGCGATTGCGACCGATTGACGGATGCCACGAGCCAGCGATATCCACACCAGTCACATCGAAAAGAAGCTCAAGCTTAGAGGGACGGGCGGGCGAGTCGGCTCGCAGAATCAGTTCGACCAACTCAACTCCATCTTCAACGATGGAGCTAGTGAGAGTTGCCGAAAATGGACCGGGGTCGCCGACGAGACGAACAGCATTGATACCTATGGCTTTGGATGTCATGAGGATGGCCTGTTTTCGACTAGCGGTTCCACCGAATGACGTTCGCGCCCCAGGTGACCCCAGCGCCGAAACCCACAGTGACCACGATATCGTCGTGCTTGATTCGCCCCTGTCGAGCGGCTTCATCGAGAGCAAGCGGAATGGATGCGGCAGATGTATTGCCGTACTTGTCGAGGTTCACGAAGACGCGATCTGAGTTGAGTCCCAGCCGCTTCGCAGCGCTCTCGATAATACGGATATTGGCCTGATGGGGCACGAACAGCGCGACATCGTCAGGGGTCAGCCCGCACTTCGCCAGCGCCTGAATCGCCGCCTCGCCCATTACTTGCACCGCAAATTTGTACACCTCGCGGCCGTTCATGACCATGCAGTTTCGGTGCTCGGCGATGCTCTCTGCTGTGCTCGGCTCCCGGAACCCGCCTGCAGGCACGTGCAGCAGCGATGCGCCTTTGCCATCAGCCCCTAGAACCGACCCGAGTAACCCGCCTTCGTCAACCGGACCAATCACCACAGCGCCTGCACCGTCACCGAACAGCACACATGTGGACCGGTCATCCCAGTTGACGGTCCGCGACATTACATCCGCCCCGATAACGATGGCTCGCCTGTAACCTGCCGCACGGACGAGGCCCGCAGCAACCTCAAGGGCGTACGAGAAGCCCGAGCATACAGCGTTCATGTCAAACGCAGCGCACTTTTCAGCGCCAATTGCTTGCTGAACAAGTACGGCCGTTGAGGGAAAAGTGAAGTCTGGGGTGCACGTGGCGACGATGATTAGGTCGACTTCGCTCACAGCAACGCCCGCATTTTCCAATGCGGCACGGGCGGCAGCTGCGGCAAGATCGGACGTCGCTTCGTTTTCGGCGACAATCCGGCGCGCGGCGATGCCTGTGCGCGAACGAATCCATTCATCCGACGTGTCGAGACGTTTCTCGAGGTCGAAGTTGGTGACAACGTTGTCGGGTACCCGCGAACCTGTGCCGAGAATACCAACCGCTACTTGCGAGCTCATGCGGCGTGCTTCTCGCCACTGCTCGTGGCGAGTTCCTTCTTGATTTCGGCAACATAGTTCGACTTCGCGGCCGCCAAAGTGATACGGATAGCGCTTGCGATAGCCCGCGCTTTCGAGCGACCATGGGCGATCACACTGACACCGTTCACGCCCAAAAGTGGAGCGCCGCCGCGTTCGGCGTAGTCGATTTTGCGAACAATGCCGTAAATAACGGGCTGAAGTTTTTGGACAACATCTGGATCGAGGCTGGCGAGGTCATTGGTAAGGAAGCCAAGGATCATCTCAGCGATGCCTTCACTCGTCTTGAGCAGCACATTCCCAACGAAGCCGTCACAGACAACGACATCTGTTGTGTGCTCGAAGACATCTTTGCCTTCGACGTTACCCTTGAAGCGAAGCGAACTATTCGCTAGCAACGCATGCGTCGCCTTCGTGAGCTCGTTTCCCTTAGTCTCCTCAGTCCCGATACTGAGAAGGCCAACGGTGGGTTCGGGCATCCCGAGAACTTTCTCGGCATAAACGGAACCCATCATCGCAAACTGGAGCAGATGCTGTGGAGTACAGTCAACGTTAGCACCCGCATCGAGCAACAGGCAGTTGCCCTTGAGAGTCGGCATCTGGGTAGCGATCGCGGGTCGATCGATACCGGGGATCCGCCCGATATTAAGCGCCGCAATCGCCATTGCAGCCCCCGTGTTGCCAGCGGACATGGTGCCGTCGGCCTCGCCAGACTTAACCATTTCACCGCAAACTACCAGGGACGAATCGCGCTTCTTGCGAATAGCATGCGCTGGATGCTCGTCCATGGCAATGGACTCGGACGCGTGCCTAATCGATATTCGCTTATTGTCGGCGGCCCCAAACTCGGCGATGATCGGCTCGATGCGAGCAGAATCACCTACGAGTATGATTTCGTCGTCAAAATCGGGCTGCGAAGCGAACTCAACAGCCCCACGAATAACTTCCCCCGGAGCGTAATCGCCCCCCATGGCGTCGACTGCGATGCGCATGGAGCGTTACGCCTCTTCCGTCTGGGCTTGCTTAACTTCTACATCAATGACCTTGCGGGATCGGGCGCCAGCGCCGTAATAACCGCAGGTCGGGCAGGCATGGTGGTCAAGCCGCTTCGCCTTACAACGCGGGCACTCCGACAGGGTCGGCGGGGTGAGCTTATAGTGTGTTCGGCGCTTGCGAGTACGCGCATTTGAGTGGCGCCTTTTTGGTAGAGGCATGATTCGTTTCTCCTAATTAGTCAGTTGGTTCCTGGCGGAAAAGTTCGGGAAGAGCGGCAAACGGCCGGTTAGTCCCGTCGGGCGCGCAGCTGCACGTTCCCGAATTCTTATTGTTGCCGCACGACGGGCAAAGGCCCGCGCAATCCTCCCGGCAGAGGACGCTTAACGGAGCGGACAAAATCGCAGCCTGGCGTATCAGAACATTTACGTTCATCAACGTGCCCTCGAAAAGCCCTTCCGGTATTTCGTTTTCTTCGTCCGGTACAATGGCCGGCACATGGTCATTGAAACCCGGCGCATTGACTTCCGACAAACTATACTGCTCTTCGATTTCAGCATGCAGAGGCTGCCGAACATCGGCCAGACACCGCGCACACTCCATCTCGATGGTCGTATCAAAGTGACCGCGAGCCAAAAGCAGCTTACCCGAGTTCGTCACTGCTATTCGCCCAACAACTGGCGAAACGAACTCGACATCATCTTCAGCGTAGGGCGGATCAGAGATCTCATAGACCTGCTGCATTCCGATAGTGCGAACAATTTCAGATAGATCAAGCCGCAACATCAGACTATACCCTGTTCCCCAATGGTCTTCGGCGACTTTACCGATGACCGTCCACACGCAAAATAACGCCGCCCGCAAAAACGTTCTTACCCGGCGTCACGACATTATACCCTGCACAATGCCTGATTGCGCAGGGTATTTTGTAACTTGCAGCATCCTTACTGGCGCACACCTGCTCAATTTGAGCGTAAGGCACCCACCCGACCGGCTCACTGCACTTTTGTAGTGCCTCAGACTATACGTCGTGAACCCTCGCAGATAGTTTCGTCAGCCTATCGTCGAGCGGCAGCCATTTCGCCGTTCATCGGGCCAGAAGCGCGCGAACCGCCCGCACTGCTCGGCACATCGTAGGATTGAAGCCGCTGATCTAGCTTTACCCGACCGCGCTCAACGGTTGACAATGTTTCGGCCAAAACGCGCTCGAGTCGCTGAAGCTCTTCGCTCGCGTACTCTTCCGCGCCACGTCGCATATCGCGACCTTCGCGGTCGGCGCTGGCAATGATCTCTTTAGCCTGCGCTGTCGCAAGTCGCATCACTTCCGCCTCGCTGATCATCTGCTCCGACTGCTGTCGGGCCTCGTTGATGATCCGCTCTGCCTGCGCACGTGCTTCAGTGATTGCGTCGTCAACGCGGGCCTGAGCCTCGGCGACAGCTTTCTGCGCATAAGTGTCAGCTTCCTGGGCGCGGGTCTGCGCTCGCGTCTCAGCATCGCGGAGAAGCTTCTCAGCCTGGGCCTGAGCATTCTGCGATACGCGCTGCGCTTCGATCTGCGCATCGTTGACCGTTGCCTCTGCCGCCTCGCGCGCGCCGCCTACGATGCGCTCGCTTTCAGCTGTGACACGGCACGCCTTGCGGACTTCGTCGGGCAGGGATGCACGGATCTTATTGGTGAGCTCGAAGAACTCTTCACGGTCGAGACCGACCGTCATGCTCATAAAGTGGCGGCTGTCTTCCACCAGGGATTCTAGTTGATCGATAAGCTTTAGGATATCTATGATAGGCCTCCCTCTCCGCCCGCAGCGCACCGCAGGTGGATTGCACAATTCAGGTTACGCAAAACATCGTGCGGGGAATTCTCCCCGCCTATTACACTCTTCGGCGCCCCGAAGAAACTTACAGTGACTGGCAGCCTACGCGCGCTCGACAAGCTGGGCTCCCGCAGTAGCCTGTTCGCCGTCAAATCGCTCGCGCACCGTATCCACGAGCACCTCTGGCACCAGCCCGCGGATCTCGCCGCCCAGTCGCGCGATCTCTTTGACGATCGACGATGACAGGTACGAATACTCTGCCCCCGTCATGAGAAAAACTGTCTCTATATTAGGCTTCAAGCGTCGATTGAGGAGCGCCATCTGGAACTCATACTCAAAATCGGACACAGCTCGAAGACCTTTGACGATAACACCCGCACCGATTTGGTCTGCGTAGTCGACCAACAGGCCGACCGAAAACGATTGGATGCGAACGTTCGACAACCCAGCGGCTTCGACTGATCGCTGGATCATATCTACCCGCTGCTGAAGCGTGAACGCTGGCTTCTTCGAAGAGTTGACCGCGACGAGGACCACAACTTCCTGGTAGAGAGCTGCCGACCGCTCGATAATGTCCATGTGGCCGCTGGTTATGGGATCGAAGCTGCCTGGATAGACGGCGATCAAATACTTTTCCTCATCTCGCAGATGAAGCTCGTTCGGAGCATCCACCCGGCATTTGACGGCACTCGCTGAAGCCTTCTTCGGCTCCGCAAGGGTCACCCGACGCGATGGTTGAATCATTATAGCCTATAACTTTGCCCAATAGCCGCCTTCAGAGAATATATCTACATGCAGATAATATGGGCTTTTAAGGCACAACATGCGGATAAAAGCACGCACGCACTAATGCGGCGCGCAGGCATCTCACCCACGCGCCGCATTGATTTGAAACGAAGCTTACACGAACAAGGGCAACTTCGGACCGCCGCATTATCCGTTGCTGCAAGCAGTAGTCAATGTTAGCGACTCCGATATCGCCACGATAGCCTCGACGATTACTCCTTAGGGACGATCAGGCCATAATTTCCGTCATTTCGGCGGTAGACCACATGGACCTGGTCCGTTGAAGCGTCAAGGTACACGAAGAACGGGTGGTCCACCCACTCCAGCCGCGTCACCGCCTCTTCGGCCGACATCGGCTTCATGGTGACGGCCTTAACGCGAGAGACATACGCCTGCTCCACATCGGGCTCGCCGGTCGCTGGAAGGATCTCCTCGTACGGCACGTCATTGTGAAGTTCTAGATTCCGCAGGGCCTTATCATGGTGTATGTGGTGCGAGCGGCGATCCTTGAACTTGCGGATGCGCTGTTCCAGCTTCTCAAGAACGAGGTCGATCGATGAATACATGTTGTCGCTTCGCTCTTCACCGCGAAGGAGGATCCCATCGCCCTGAAGAGTTACTTCGACACGATGCTGATTGCGTTCGACGCTCTCGCGAACGACGGCCTCCCTAAGGTTCGGTAGATACTTCTCAAGCTTCTGGAGCCGCTTTTCCGCATAGCTCTGAAGCCCGTCCGTTACCTCGATATTTTTTCCCTTGACCGTCACTCCGATGGACATAGTAACGCCTCCTCATATCCCTCGACGGGCCCTATTGCCCGTCCGTTTTCGGACCACTTTGGCCCAAATATGATTTACTTCAAGTACGATACGATTGCGACTACTTCCGCAACCCAATCCGACCCCGCTTCCGCCAGCGGATGCCGGTTTTCCACGCCTCGGGCAACGTTACCCTGCGCGTGAAATTGTAGCGACCGCATGGCAGGCAATTCCTTCGCCAGCGCCAAGGGACCCGATCCCCTCTTGAGTTGTCGCTTTGATATTGATACGAGATTGATCGATGCCGAGGACTTCAGCGATCGCGGATTTCATAGCGCACGTGTACTTGGCGATCTTAGGCCTCTCGGCAATTACGGTCGCGTCCACATTCCCGATAGTCCACCCGTCGGCCTTTAGTCGGCTTCGTACATCCGCAAGGAATACCAGACTGTGCGCGCCCGCCCATTTGGGATCCGTATTCGGATAAAGGTTGCCGATATCGGGAAAGCCCGCAGCGCCGAGCAGAGAGTCGCAGATGGCGTGAAGAAGCACGTCGGCGTCCGAGTGGCCCAACAGGCCGTAGTCATACTCGATTTTTACGCCACCAAGGAATAAGTCGCGTCCGTCAACGAGGCGGTGAATATCGTAACCTGTGCCTACTCGGATATCGGGCTGCACGGAGGAGTTCACCCAGCGTTCTGCAAAATCAAGATCTTCGCGCGTTGTGATTTTAATGTTTTCCCTCGCGCCAGCGACCAGATGGACGGGCACCCCAACCAGTCGCTCCACAATCGATACTTCATCTGTACCCTGAATACAGTCGCGTGACGCAGAATCGGACGCGGTTCGCAAAATATTCAGTCGAAAGGCCTGAGGAGTCTGCATTGCCCATGCCCCAACTCTATCAAGGGTACCTGAAACTATGCTATCGTTGTCTGCTCTTTTCAGCGTATCGTGGACTCGAATACCCGCAACTCCAGATCCAAAATGTTCGACAGATTCAATGCACCGCTTTATAACCGCGTGGGGGACCAGTGGGCGAGCTGCATCGTGTACAAGCACTATCGATTCGCCGGGCTGATCGGCCAGAGACAGAAGGCCTTCGCGCACCGAGTCTTGACGCGTCGCGCCACCAGTAACGAACCTGAAACGCGGATCGTCGCCGCAGTGCGACACGACAATGGCCTGAAGCGCGCCTAGCTCCTCTTCGCGACCAATGATTGTCACGGTGTCAGCAAAAAGCCCGAACGCATGCGCCGTCCGGGCAATCACCGGTATCCCGCAGAGATCCGCGAGGACCTTGTTTTCCGCGCTAACGAATCGGACGCCGCGTCCGGCCGCCGGTATAAGCGCGTGGATTGGGTTCGTACGGTCCTTCATCCTCATAGTGTCCATCATCTGGCTTGATCGAAGCGAAAATCATTTTGCCTGCAACAGTCTGCAGTACGCTGGAAACGAGCACCTCAAGCGTCTCGCCAATTCGGCGGCGACCACCCTCGATAACGATCATAGTGCCATCGTCGAGGTACGCCACGCCCTGGTTCTGTTCCTTGCCCTCTTTGATCACCGTCACCCGCATCTCTTCGCCAGGAAGTACAACGGGCTTGAGCGCGTTTGCAAGTTCATTGATGTTGAGAACCGGAACGCCCTGCAGTTCGGCAACCTTGTTGAGGTTAAAGTCGTTGGTGACGATCGCTGCGTCGAGCTTCTTGGCCATTCGAACCAGCTTCGAGTCAACTTCGTCGACGCCGGTGAAGTCTACTCGGGCGTCGAGCGTGCGAACAATCAGCGGCAACTCGCTCCGCATCTGGTTGAGGATGTCGAGGCCGCGACGTCCGCGCGCACGCTTGAGGGCATCGGCGGAGTCTGCGATATGCTGGATCTCGTCAAGCACGAACCCAGGAATATAGATCGGTCCCTCGATAAAGCCAGTGCGGCAAACATCAGATACGCGACCATCGATGATCACGTTTGTGTCGAGGATCTTAATCCGCTCAAGCTTCTGGTCGGTCCCCTCTTCCGCGATAGCGCCAGACGTGCTCGGGAACATGAAGCGGAACTCGTCCTTCATGCTTAGCATGCCCACAAAGCCCAGATAAACCAGGAACGTACCGATGAAGATGGTGAGCGGGATACCGACGCTTGGTGTCAGACGAAGCGTGATCTGCGAAACCATCGCAGTCAGCAACAAGCCGGTAATCAATCCGATAAAGATCGCCACCTTCTCGTTTGGCTTCATCACCTTCAGCGAATCGCCGATGCCAACTATCTTGTTGAAGACCGCCGAACCAAGCAGGAAGGCAAGGAGGCCGCCGATGAGCGCGAAGCCGATCTTATTCGCCCATGCAAAGCCAGGGTTCGTCACAGATTCGCGATAACCTTTGACGAGGTTATTCAGAAACGTACTTGACGTATCAGTCGGCGGAGTTTGAGCCGCGATCACGAAATATGATCCGAGCTGAAAGCCCAGAGCGCCTCCGATGACGACCAAAACGGTGACGAACATAAAGCGCCATACACGCTTAGCCAAAATATGCGAGCCCTTGTCCGTATGCTTGGGGGCCGCCGGGGATGATTGCGGTGAGGAAATTGGGGTTCCCGTAGTCTCTTGTTCCATATCAATCCAATCTTACATTCGAAACACTACGCGGCTGGAATTGCGACAACGGTAGTGTTCTTACGTCAATTATATGTTTTTTTGACGTAGATGTATACATTCTCCGCCGTCAGAGACGCATAATTCCCAAACTAAAATATACGGCGACCGAAACGGTCGCCGTACAACAACTTTCAACAAATTAAATTAACTCGTATCTACCGCTAATAACCGACTTCGAGAACCTTAACCTTGACTCGTCCAATCGCGCCAACCAGTTCATAGATCGAGACAGGGTCGCCCCGGTTAATGACGATGTGAGTAGCGTCCACCACCCGTCCTTCCATGGTCGGATCCACCGGCAGCCAGCCGATGCTTCCGCCCACAAACGACTCAGCCCACGCATGGTAGTAGAACTTATCCCGAAACGCTACCACACCCGAGCAGAGGCGTGTTGGAATGCCCTGAGCGCGCGCTAGAGCGGCATACAGGATGGCGTAATCGCGGCACACGCCCCGTGGGTCGGTGAGAACGCTGGCAGCGCTGCGTGGGAGGCCAAACGACGCCGTCGGGTGCATCGTCAAGTGGACCCAGCTACGAGTCTTCATCACCAAGTCGTATACCTTGTCCGATTTGCCCCGGAGCTTCGCTGCTCGCGCTTTCACTGCTTCCGAATCCAGCGATAGGTAGGCTTCATTCGCTAGCATCGGCGCCAAAGTCTTGTTTGACGCCAGTTCCTTGACGGTTGTCGTCGTAGGCTTCGGCACAATGGACGTGATCGTATAAACCTTCGTCCCGGCTTCCGGCGCCGTTACTTCAACCTTCAGCTTACGGCAATCTCGAGGCTTCTCAATCGACGCGCCCTTTTGCTCAACAGCAGACGCCGTCGCGAAATCTACCGGCGGCACATACACGGCGCCGCGGAATGGCCCCGCGCCAAGCGTTGTGTCGGCGCCAGCCGACTCCTTTGCGAAGTCCCGGCGCATGACAAGCCCGGCAGGCATCTCGATCTTCACCGGAATGCCGTGCGCGTCCTGATATACCGTCATCTCGCCTTCCGGCCCTACCACCTGGCACTGGTTCAGGTTTTCAACCGATCCCAATACGGGGTCACTGATCGACAGCCCCGTACCGACGACCTTGATTGTATACGTGTCCAGCTTGAGCGTCACCGGGTTGAACGTCGCCTGCTTGAACTCCTGCCCCAGGGTCACAGACTTATCGGTCCAGATCCCCTGCGCGAAATCGTTAGCGGTCACTCGTACACCGGGAGGGATCTGAACCGTTTTCTTCGTAGTCGACTTACCAGATACAAGCACAGCATCAATGTGGTCCGTGTAAAAGCGCACTGTTACGTCCGTGGCCATTCCGCCCGAACCAATCGATACGCTCTCATAGAACGGCACAACACCGCTTGGGTCCGTCCACAGGTTGGATGTCACGTGCTGCTCGATTGGCGTCCCAAACGCGATAATGGTCGTCGACGTCTCAGACTGCTCTACGAGCGCAGGCTTGTTATCGTATTCGCCCATCACTGTCGTAATGTGCGATCCGCCAATACGACTGTTTCCAAAGTAGATATTGAACCAAAGGTCGTTGGTCAGCGACGCAGGCGCGCCCAAAAGCGCCGGGTTTGACGACTGAAAGCCCGTATCAGCAATACTCGCTCCGCCAACAAACCCAAGAATGCCCGCAGCGATAGCCACTGGCACCACGACAACATTCCAAAATCGATTGACGTTACGCGATAATAGTTCGCTCACAATGATTGCCCTCTATTCGAGTCGACAGCGAACTGTCCTAACTCTTAGTGCCCGGACATACTTGTGTCCAAGATTCTTATGCCCGGCACTTTCAAGCTCGCTGGAGCTGTAGGTTTCAACCTTCGGAATTGGCGACTTGATTAAATGGACGTTCGCGCCCTCCAAGCATAGCCGCCGACTTCATGTTTGTCCGACAACCCGACGAAACCGCGACAAAGAATACCCACATGTCCAGTTCTATGTCAACCTGCTCGCTTCACACAATGATTATGTACGCGTCCGCCATAATGTGTGCGTATATGTGACTTTTTTCACCGACGGTCTTCTGAAAAAGCAAAGCCCCTGGTCACAATTGACCAGGGGCCGAAAAATCATGAAAGTCTACAGGGCGTTTAGCCCTTGACGGATCGCACACGCGCCTCGCACAGCTGCGACTTGCGGGCTGCAGCACGGAACTCGGTGGTGCCGGGTTCAAGCTCTGCAAGCAGGCGACGCGCCTCGGCTAAGTCGGCCTCGGCTTCGTTCACGTTGATCTCGTCGACCCGCTCAGCCGAATCGGCAAGGATGGTCGTCTTCGCTCGCGCCACTTCCAGAAAGCCGCCACTGATGACGATCTGGCTCGTCGTTCTTCCGTCAGCGAACTTCACGCGCACTTCGCCCGGGTTGAGCGCAGTCATAAGCGCCATGTGCCCTGCCAGGATACCGAGGTAGCCCTCAGAGCCAGGAGCGATTGTCTCGACGACTTCCGCAGACAACAGGACCCGCTCCGGGGTTACAACTTCCAATGTGTAGGTATTAGCCATCAAACTTCCATCAACCCGCAACTGTGGCGATAAGCGTATCGCCATTGCGGGCACGGTCGTAATCCACCCAGCCTTTCGCAATGTGCTCAAGGCTGGGCGAGAGAATGTTACGCGAGAGTCTTGGCCTTCTCGACGACTTCTTCGATGCCGCCGACGTTATAGAACGCCTGCTCAGGAAGGCTGTCGTAGTCGCCGGAGAGGATGGCCGCGAACGAATCCACCGTCTGCTCGCGGGTCAGGTAGACGCCAGCGAGACCGGTGAACTGCGACGCGACGAACATCGGCTGACCAAGGAATCGCTCCAAGCGGCGGGCTCGTCCCACAACGGCTTTGTCGTCGTCGGAAAGCTCGTCGATTCCGAGGATCGCGATGATGTCCTGGAGTTCCTTGTAGCGCTGCAGGATCTGCTGGACGCCGCGAGCAACTTCGTAATGCTTCTGACCCACGACAAGCGGGTCAAGGATGCGCGAAGTGGACACAAGCGGGTCGACCGCTGGGTAGATACCCTTGGCGGTGATGCCTCGGTCGAGGTACACGGTTGCATCCAAGAAGGCGAAGGTGGTCGCCGGGGCCGGGTCCGTCGGGTCGTCAGCGGGGACGTAGATCGCTTGCACCGATGTGACCGAGCCAGTCTTGGTGGAAGTGATGCGCTCCTGAAGCTGCCCCATTTCGGCCGCCAAGGTTGGCTGGTAGCCTACGGCGCTTGGCATACGTCCAAGAAGCGCCGAAACCTCGGAGCCAGCCTGAACGAAGCGGAAGATGTTGTCGATGAACAGAAGAACGTCCTGTCCCTGCTCGTCGCGGAAATACTCGGCCATGGTGAGACCGGACAGCGCAACTCGCATGCGGGCGCCGGGAGGCTCGTTCATCTGACCGAAGACCATCGCGGTCTTATCGATAACGTGGGCCTTGTTTCCGTCGGCGTCGGTGTACTCAGCCTCAGACATTTCCAACCAAAGGTCGTTACCTTCGCGGGTTCGCTCACCAACACCAGCAAAAACCGACACGCCACCGTGCTCGGTAGCGATGTTACGGATAAGTTCCTGCATGGTAACCGTCTTGCCGACACCAGCGCCGCCGAAAAGGCCGATCTTCCCACCCTTAAGGAACGGGCAGAGGAGGTCAATAACCTTCATTCCGGTTTCGAGCACTTCAACCGCGCCCGACTGGTCCGCCATGGTCGGAGCTGCGCGGTGGATCGAGTTATACTGCGACTCGGCGATAGGCCCCCGCTCATCGATCGGCTTGCCAAGCAAGTTGAAAACACGACCAAGCGTCCCGGCACCAACTGGCACGCGGATGGAGTCGCCGGTATCGGTGACGCTCATACCGCGGGTGAGACCGTCGGTGGACGACATCGCGATGCAGCGAACGACATCGTTGCCGAGGTGCTGGGCGACTTCGACCGTGAGGTCGATATTGCGTGCGGTATCGGTAACCGTCAGCGCATTGAGAATGTTTGGCAGCTCAGAAGGCGCGAATTCCGCGTCGAGAACCGGCCCCTGAATTTGGATAATCTTTCCGACACCCATAAGAAATCGTTAACTCCTTCAATCAGATAAGGCTATACTTTTGAAACTTTATACAAGGCCGCTATTTAAGCGCGTCAGCTCCACCGACAATCTCCGAAATCTCTTTCGTGATGTTGGCCTGTCGAGCGCGATTCAGGGAGAGCGTCAACGTCGAGATCATCTTGCCAGCGTTGTCCGTCGCGGATGACATGGACGTCATCTGAGCGCCAAAGAACGATGCCGTCGACTCCACGAGAGCCTGGTAAACCAGGGTGTCCACATATCGTGGCAGCAGCGTTTCGAGAATCTCTTCGGCTGAGGGCTCAAACTCAATGGCTGCGGTTGGCCCGGTCGCGGTATCGCTGGCCGATGTGTCGAGCGGGAACAGCTGCACAGTCTCGGGCCGCTGCGTCATGGCCGATAGGAAGCGCGTGTAAACCAGGTAAAGCGCGTCTACTTCCCCATCTTCGAACAGCTTTCGAGCAACATTGGCGATGGCCTGAGCTTCCGCAAACGATGCGCCGGTCGCTGGCACTCCGTACTCGGCGACCACTTCGTAGCCGCGACGACGGAAAAATGTCGCTCCGCGCTTGCCGACACACACCATCTTCACCTGCTCCGGACTGAACCCGCGAACGGTTTCGGTCCCTCGGCGAATAGAGTTAGTGTTGAACGAGCCACACAAGCCACGATCGCCGGAAACCAGCAGCACGCCGATTTTCTGTGGCGGGCCTTCCGGTTTACGGAGAAGCGGATGGCGGACGTTACCTGCAGACGACGCAACCGACTGCATGACCGCCCGAAGGCTGGTCGCATAAGGACGTGCCGCGACGACTCGCTCTTGCGCACGCCGCAATCGGGCGGCGGCAACAAGCTTCATCGCTTTGGTAATCTGTTGAATGTTTTTCGCTACGCGTATACGCGAGCGGATCTGGCGCATCGAGGCCATTTATTGGTCCTTCCCAGGGAAAAATGCCGAGGCATCATACCTCACAGCGGAGGAGCGTGTCAAGCACTTCGTGATAGAATTCACGAAGTGGGCGGTATCGGGCATACCGTTTACGTCCGTCCATTAGCCGATTTTGGTGGCTCACAATCCCCTCGCTGTCCATCACAGTATAATAGGCCATCGATGACCACAACTAACACACCATCGCCCCGAATTTCGCGCCGCCGTGACACCCTACACTCCTTTCGCGACGACCCGGTCTCGTTTCTGCGGCGGATTGCCGCCGAGCAGGGCGATGTGGCTACGTTCAGCCTGGACGGTCGTGTCATTAAGCTCCTCGCACACCCCGAGGCGATACGCGAAGTCCTTGTTACGAAAGCGGCGATGTTAGCCAAGGGTCCTGGGCTGCTGCGTACGAAATCGCTGCTTGGCGACGGGCTGCTTACTGCCGATGGGGTACAGCATCAGACCGACAGGCGAAACCTGCTCCCCGCATTTTCCACGACTGCGGCGTTGGCCGAATATGCCCCGATCATGGTCGATGCGACGCGCAAGCTCACCGACAAGTGGCGCGACGGCGAAACCGTCGATGTTCACGCCGAAACGACACGTCTCGCCATCGCTATCGCTTCGCGCTGTTTCTTCGGCATCGACCTAAGCAGCGAGTCGGAAGCCATCGCGGCGGCGGTTACGGCGTCGATTCAGCATGGCTATCGGGCGTTGACCAGAAACGCTGACGATAATCCAAGCGTGACCGCTGCTCACGCAGCGCACGAAACCCTCCGGAGCGCGGCCCGCCAGGCGATGACCACTTGCCCCATGCACTCTCCGCCGTTTTCTGACGGCTTGGCGACCATTCCCGAAGCTCGCAAGCTAGACCATGCGCTTACCATCCTCATTGCCGGTCACGAGTCGCTCTCGAACACATTGACGTGGGCGTTCTACCTGATCGACCAGCATCCAGAGGTATGGGCAAAGCTCAAGAGCGAGGTCGATACGCTTAATGATGCCGATTTCGATACGCCCTACCCGCTCTCGCAACGCCTTCCATATGCACGGGCGGTCTTCGCCGAAACACTTCGCCTCTACCCGTCAGCCTGGATGCTCAGCCGCGAGGCGCGCGAGCCTGTGGAGATCGCCGGGACGCCCTACGACAGCGGCGCGATTGTCGTCACCGCCCCGTGCGTCACGCACGTCGACGCGCGCTGGTTCCCGGATCCACTCTCCTGGCGCCCGGAAAGATGGCTCACTGGCGAACGGGTCCGCCGCAACGCCTTCTTCCCGTTCGGCTCCGGGCCACGGCTATGTGTCGGCGAGCCATTCTCGTGGGTTGAAGGTGTGCTGGTGCTGGCGCTAGTTACCCGCCACAGCCGCCTAAAAGTCGCCGCCAACTTCTGTCCAGACTATGAAGCCCTCGTCACGCTTCGTCCCCGGCACCGTATGATTGCGACGGTCTCTCGCCCTTAGGCTGCTGTCGCACACACAAAAAAGGGAGAGAGCAGGGCTTCAACGGCGCTGCGCTCTCCCGAACATGCTTGCTTGGACTTACAGTATTATTGTTGGCGTCCGCCGGCTCGCCAGACACCCGTATCAATACGGTATTCTCAGTGTCAGTCTGCTATTCCGGCTCCATTTCACTCCGCGTGCGCTGTCGCAGCAGACGGCGCTCGGTGGCGAGAAACAGCCCACTCGTACCAATATAGAACGAGATCACCGCCCATAGCGGCGGCGATGCAACCACGATCTCCGCGCCGGGGAGCTTCGCGAACTGGTTAACCGTCGCCGTGATGAAGCCGATCACGGGTGATAGCAGCACGTGAGCAACCGGAGCAGCGCTCGCAGTCGACCAGATCCCGATGATGGCGACCACAAGCCCCGCAGGGATCAGATAGAACAGGACCGGAACGACGATGAGGTTGGCGACAGACCCTGTCATCGACACCACATTGAATGCACTCGCGAGGACCGGCGACGCTCCAAGCTGCGCAAACAGCGTCAGACCCGTGAGTTCCACCCCGCGCCTTGCTACATGCCTCCCTTTCACGCTACGGAGGGCGTGAATAGACTCATCCCACAGTCTTGCCCAAATTGGCATCATCGACGCGATCACGAGCACAGCGCCGAACGATGTCTGAAAGCCCGGCTCAAGGAGCTGTGTCGGCTCCGCGATTAGGATCGCCATTGCGGCAGTGCCAAGCGAGTTAAGCACGTCGGGCGAGCGCTCGACGACAATTGCGAGCAGGTAGATCGTCGCCATGATAGCCGCACGAGTGACCGCCATTCGTCCCCCAGCCATCAGGTCGTAGATCCATATCCCGCCGATTGTTGCAATCGCCGCAAGCTTACGATGGAGCGTGAGACCCAGCAGCGTATCCATCAGCAATTTGTATAAAATGCCGACATGCAATCCCGCAGTTGCCAAAATGTGTATCGTGCCAGTGGCGACGAAAGCGGCCAGCAGTTGCGGCGGCAGATCGACGCGTAGACCGAGCAGCACGCCAGCAAGGACAGCTGCATCGGTGCGCGGCAAGATCAGCCGCAGCGACTTTAGCAGCGCCGCCCTCGCATCCCATGCCGCATGGCGGAACCAGTTTCGCCGCCCACCCGGCAGCACATTGACCGACGACGCGTGATGGACACCGAGGGCGCAGTGAACGCCCTGTCGCCGCAGATGTTCGGCCCACGAACCGCTTCCCGGGTTCGCCAAACTGTTGGGTTTGTAGAGTTCGCCGGTAAGCTGCACATGGTCCCCGTCCCCCACTCCGAGGTCCCCGCCCTCTGCCAGGTCTACAGTCACAGCCACATCGCCACTCACCGAAAAATGTGCGGCATGAGCATCGGCTGCGATAGCGTTCAACCGGAAACTCACCCGGCCACTTCGTACATCAGGATCGCTGGCAATATAACCATCGACGCGCGCCGCACCAGCGGGAGCGAGGCTCGATATGTCGTCGACAGCTACCGATGTCCAGGCGATATAGCGCAGCGCCCCTACCGATGCGACCGCAACAAGCGCGCAGATGGTAACGATGCGCGGCGCGAGCACCAGGGCTATCAGCGCGAGGATACCCACTGCTACGATGACAACGCCAGGCAGCGCAACTGCGGACGCGAGCGCAATTCCGGTCATAAGCGCGAGAGAGAGCGTAAATAACGGGCGCGTCGCTAACATGCGCGTTATGTTCGGCGCAAAGGACGTTTCACCCTTCTGGAGTCACTCGCTGACAAGTAAAGTTTTGCTGAATAGGTGTCAACCGCCCGTTTTGCGCGCAAAATGGCGCAACGCGATTCTTTTTTTGCGCGCAAAATTGTGATCTGAAATACGAACTGAACGTGTTCTCAGCACGTGTTCACG
The DNA here is from genome assembly GCA_036504535.1 of Capsulimonadaceae bacterium. GTDB lineage: Bacteria > Armatimonadota > Armatimonadia > Armatimonadales > Capsulimonadaceae > JARLGU01. The sequence goes on along the minus strand of DASXUY010000032.1, from coordinate 24,726 downwards.
TAATTCACATCTCAACAAACAATCGGCGATCCTCAGTAGAACCGACTGACAATAGCTGACCGCCACCTCGATTTATGAACACACTCCATATATAATATACTACCCAACAAATATCATTAAGTAAACTATTTAGAACATTTGATCTAACCTTAGTTACGACGAAAAAATAACGCCCTCACCTCACGGTTTGGGCGTCGTTTGAGTTTCTTATCAGATCACCATCAGCTAGATTGTGACTTTTCGATGGCTTCGACGATTTTATCGCGACCGGCTTGGAGCTTGTTGGCCGCGTCACGAAACCATTCACCAACCGATGCGCCAGCGGTGCCATTCACTGCGGCTGGTTGCTCGCTTTTGATGGTCTGCACGAGGTATGTTGCGAGAGCGCCAGCGGCGGCTCCCAAAACTATGAGCGCAAGCGCTTCTTTTCCCTCGGAATCGTTTCTCACAGGCTAGGCCTCATTTGTCGATGCGATTAATTCGGTCAGCCGCGCCATGTGTTGGGCACGCGCGTAGATTGTCTCCGTGATAACATCCCCTTTTTTGATCAAAGTGAACCCAAAGTATCCGGTTACATCCCGTTTTGCAATGCGGCCGACCACTGGCGCTACGAAACCGGCGGCGGTGGTCGCTTTAGGAATAGGGATGGCGCGTGGGGACGCGTTCTCGTTAGCCATGCAGAAATCTCTCCTCGTTTTGTGGGTTGCTGGTTGCGGCTACGCCGGCTGTTGAGCGGGCGTATCGGTGTCACTAGGTATTTCGTCGATATTGTACACCAGCCGCATAATGGTATCAAACCTGACGAGGCGCAGAACGCGCTCCGGCTGTCGGCCAGGGCTTAGCACTAGCGCCAAAGTTCGCGATTCTGCGGCCAGCCGCTTGCGAGCCTCGACTAGCAGGGCAAGGCCCGCGCTATCGATAAACTCAACTCGTGTCAGGTCCACGATCAGGTTGGCAGTGCCGCCCTTTGTCGCTTGCGAAAGCAACGGGTCGCGCAGCATCGCTACAGTCGTCAAGTCGAGTTCGCCGGACACATCCAGAATCGGCCCCTTAGCGGACTCTTTTTCCTCGACATTTAACTCAGCAACTCTCATTTGGACATCTCTCTTTGTACTGTTAGATAACGACAATTGCACGCAACAACTCAGGTCTACGACATACTGTACTGCTGGCGCTATTAGACACTGTAACTGTTAGGACATCTCATCGCGTGGTAAGTTACAGTCAATTATGCTTAAGTTTTCCACATTTGACTGGAATAGTTCACATTATCAATGAACGAAGGACATCTAGCCCATTTTCACGCCATTCCAGCGGCGGCGCCTGCATGAGACCAGGTTTGCAAATGTAGGATACCCCGAACTCAGTCAATTGAGCATAGAGATTCGCCTGACGAGATCCTTTAGACCCGGCAAGTCCGAAACCTTGTAGTTTCCCAGCTACTGGCGACAGTGAGCCTGCCAGCAACTCTTGGGTTATTGGAGTCACATACACAATACCATGAGTCGGGGATAGTCGAAACATAGATTTTGGCAAAACGATCACTGTCCACCGCATCGATGGGTCCGAAATAATTGTCGCGCCCTCTTCCAGGCGCGCCATATCTCTTGCCTCGCGGACTTTGCCAGCTCGAACACCATTCGGCGGCATCGGGATACGCGAATATTCCGACGCTGCGAGTGCCGTCGCGAGCCGCTCGCCAAATGATCGCGCATCGCGTTCGTCGCCCTCAACAAAGATGGTATGGGGCGAAAGGCAGCCTCCTTGATCGTAGAGAAGGACATCCTTCGCAAACCCTTCCGCCGCAGTTTGCGGGTCGGCGGTCGACATAACAATCCCACCGGAGACACGATGACCATAGCCTACAACGCTACCTGATCGCGCGTGACGTATGATGGCGTCAACAGTCGAGTCGTCTCCGTACACTGCTACACGATCACACACTCGGCAAAGCTCGCTGTCCAGTGACGCCGTTCCACCGCGCCAAGCCAATGAGTCTACGAGGCCAGCGATTTCCGGCGCGATATCGCCTAAAGTAGCCACAAAGTAGTCCAGCCATTGGGCGTCGGCGGTGGTCGGCATCTTCACCAAGCTGGCACTTCCCACGAGCAAGGCTCGCGCCACGGTCACCCAGCCGAGGAGCGGCGTATTGTCAGCGAGAACATGGCCCACCAACTCGGGCGAGCGCGATGCCTCAAAGGGCTCGCTTCGAATCAGCTTCTGTACTGAGTCGGCGCTAAAGGACGCCAGAAGCCCCTGCAGGCTGACTTTTACCATCGAGTACGGCCAGCGGCCCGGCGCGGATTCGGCCCTAATGCGCACGGGATACCGTGGATCTTTCCATTGGTACGCAAGCTCATCAAGCGCCCCAAGCACTCGGGTTTGGACACCAGCGTAGCCGTACGCCGCCATCAGGTCGCTTCGCCTGTGCTTTAGTTTGGATGCCACATCGGCAATCACTCGCGGGTCCACAATTCCTCCACGGTCAACGAGCAGCCACGGACATCGGCGTCAGGAGCCCGGCCAAGCAGACGGAACCCAGCGCCATCCGCGACGGCCATATCCTGAGTCTGGATCGCCAGCACGCTGTTCCAGTTTGCCAGATCATACACTCGAAGCAGTCCGGGCTCACCAGCCTCCACATCGTCGCCAGTGTAAGGATCGATGATTCTGGTGCGTAGCCACGGCGGTGCCAGAAAAGCGCCTTCTTCACCGATGGCGTAGAACTGCGAAGCCATCTCACTCATGCCGTACTCGGCCAGGCAGGCACCGTCCGGCAACTCGAACCGGTCGCGGAGCAGGCTGTAAAAGTCGGTTCTGGCGATCTCGCGCGTCCTTCCCTTAAAGCCTCCCGTGTTTATGACAACGCTGCCAGCAGGCAACGGCCAATTGGTCTCTGGGAACGCGTCAAAAAGCGCGACGAACGCAAACCCTGTTCCGAACAACACGATTGGGGTAGTCAGGTTAGTCAGGGCGCGAGCGAGTAACGACCAGTCGTCCCAGAACCAGTGAGAAGCACCCAGCGTAGCCAGCATGTGACTTAGCGATGAATGGGGAGCATCTGCGGCAGGCGGCATGATCGCCCACAGCGGGGCGTTCGCGGGAAGCGCGGATTGGATACGATCATAGCCCTGCACGAGGCTGAGTTCGTACAGCGCGAGAGCGTCGCTATCCATCCAATGCTTTCCGGCCAGCGCCTGAGTGGTGCCCGACGACTCGAAGACGGCTGCGCAGCCATCAGTTGACGTACAACTTAGCGACACAGTCTTAAATGCTTGGGCTGGTACGGATGGGATGTCGACGAGAGAAGTGATGTCGCCAACGGCAGATGGACAAGCATCCACGTATCGCCGGTAAGCACTGTTTAAGTCATACTGTCGCCGAAACAGAGCAAGGGTAAGTGGTTCGAATTGGCCCGGCGCGGGATTGACGATGTAACGCTGTATGGATTGCAGTAGGTCTGCGCGCATGGCCGAAATTGTACCTTTACGCGTGTGATGTTTGGGGGTCGAGAATGAGATTTGGTGGCAAACGTCTGGTTACGTTTCGACCAGAAGGCGGCGTGTGGCACCTGTGGTTTAGGGCTGGCCGCGCTAACCGAGTGATATTTGCCTATCCGACCAATCGTCACCGCAGTTTGCGAACGACCCAGGTGATCGATTCGGACGCGTCGTCGAGAGTACCATCGCCTTCGAACGAGTGCGCTGGGGTTTGCAGACCCGGGCAATTGATGGTGCCGGACGGCCCCTTCATGTCCACCACCATGTCCGGGTCGATATGGAGCGTGATGAAGTCGCCAGCATCGTAGCCGAACGAGAGCGAGGTGGGCTTCGATTTCGCATAGACCGCCGCCGACATTTCGACAGGAATCCATCCTACGCCCATTGCGAAGAACTCGGACCGAACATGTGGGTGGCCGCGCGGACTGCCGGGCTTTGCGGTCCAGCCGATTAGCATGCGTGCCGGGATACCGTTGGCCCGTAGCGATGCAACGAAAAGACCGCACAAACCGCCGCAATCGGACCAGTTGGTCGCGGCTATCTGGGTCGCGCGGCGGTCCTGGTCCTCGACGAGCACATAGCGGTAGTTGACGCGTATCAGATCAAAGACACGTCGCGCAAAGAGGATATCGTTTTCGCCGGTTTTTCTCGCGAGGCCCTTACTGGCAAGCCAGCCCTTGAACGCAGCCCGATCAAAGTCGAGCGTAGCTGTTGGCGACGTAAACAGTTTGATGTCGCGGTCAGCGAGCGGCGAGACTGATACAAGAGGCGCACCCGCAACAAGTCGGCGCTTGATCAGGGTGGCAGTATAGGTAATGCGAGCGGCGATATGGTGAACGGGTTTCTGGGTAGGTGATGCGACATGGTACGCTATGGGGCGTCCCATGTCGCTGAGATCCTGCCCCCTCCCCGCGCCGAGTTGGGAGCCATTCACCGTGACGGACGTCGCTGTAGCTGTCTGACCTGGCGTTGCTGGCGCAGCCGCCGCCGCTATTGCCCAACGCTGGACTGCCATTCGCGGGATGGCGCAAGTGTCACTCATGACGCATTCCACGGAGTAAGAGGGTGACGAAACAACGTGAAATGCCACCGCAGCTGGATGGGTTGAGCTGGAATACGCGACGTGGGGTGTGGCGATGCCGAGCAAAATAGTGGCTCCGACATGGACAAAATTGATCCATTTTGTGCTAAATATCATAGTGATTATTTGGTAAGAATGAATTAAATGCCATTGTCAACGCAAAATGGCGTACGCTATATACAATTACCGATAAAGAGCGACTAGTATAATTACCAGGTTGCAGTATAATAACGGCATCTATCATATCTATCAATGCACGTGGTTCACTGCCGCACCCCGTTCTAGTTGAGCTGGCGTCGCCCGCCAGTTCTTTCGCAAGTTCCATTTCGATACTGTGCCGTGTTATGTAGTGAACCTGACTCAGAGCGATCTCCGGTGACGGACCCAACTTATACCGGGCCGCGTGCGGCGAGAAAAGGGTCCGCGTCACGCTGGTTCAGAATACGGCAATTTCATTCAACTAACGTGAGGTCATTATGATACAGTCCGGTGCGCGAACCGAAGTTATTTTACGTCAATACGAACAGCATCTTGGGGAAGCGTCAGACATCCATGTCTACGGCTCGGAAAGCCTCAAGTCACCTATCCATATTACGCGATACGACAACGTTATTCCCGGCGCGTCGGTATTGCTGACTGCGGGTCTCAGCGGATATTCCGCCGAGCTAGGCGGCGCGCATGAGGTGGTTTTGGTCGCGTCAACCCACGTCGACGAGATCTCCGACTTTCTGATTGCGGCCGTGCGGTTCGCGATTAAGCAAAAACTGCCAATAACGTACGGCTTCAGTCTTCAGGGCCTTTCAGCCATCAACCCGTCTCTCGCTAAATCGTCGGGAAAGGAAGCCTTGTACTTTACAAGCTTATCGGGATTGCCTGCGCAGATCGTGGCCATCGATAACGAGTCCGACGCCAAGTTGCTCAACGCGATTCTCATCTCGGCGGCTGAAAACGACTACTTCCTCGACAATGGGGCTGAGGCTCTTGAAAGCAAGCTAAGTCAGCAGCGAGCCACCGCAAACGCGTGACGTTCGGAGTACCGATCTTCCCGACCACGCGGGCATAGGGCTCGCAGGTTGACGCCGAAGACTCCAAAGCGCTTAAACGTGTCCCCTGCGCAGTTCGCTGTTGGGACATTCCATGCCCCCCGCCCGCCCGTTATCGGCGTAGGGCGGGTGTGGCGGCGAGAACGCTGGCGGGGAGTTCGGGCTGCTTCATGTTGAGCGCAACCTGCGGGAACTCTACCCAGCGAAATGGGCGAGTTTGTGCCCGAAGCTCTTTGATATCACTGAGCTTGAGGGTTGGGAACACTGCGGTAGTTAGGCGGAATTCACCGGTCGCCGCTCCACTTTGCATCTTGTCAGCTGGGACGATGTTCCCTTTGGTATCCACAGCCACGATCCGAAAATCGTCGGCGTCCCCCTTCACTCCGTCGGCAATCAGGACTGATTTCGCGAGGCTGTCCGATATCGGAACCATCACGCCGCCCGTGATCTGATAGGCTGGCGCAAAGAGCACAGATTTGCCGTCAGAAGTGGTGCTGGAAGCGCCTGTCACTCCAGCGCATTTCGCGATGGTGGTCCACTGGCCTGCAGCGACGCCGAGGTACACATCGCACGCTTCCACATTTGCGGGAATGGTGCCCGTGTGCCGGATTGCTCCGCGCTTGACGATGTCGGAAAGGAGTTCAGCGCCGGCAACCTCGGCAGGCACGATGACCTCTGCGGTGATCGGTATGGGCAGTTTGCGCGAATCCGTGACAGACATCACGAACTCGCGGTAGATGTTGCCACTTCCCCCACCCTTGCATGCCTTCAGATCGGAAACAGTTGAAATCGCTATTGCTGCCTTCTGCCCGTTGGGCATCCACCACGTCCGCGCTGCGGGAAACGTCTGGCTGGCGGCCACGCTTGGCGATACACCGATAAACTGAATAGCGACTGACTCTGGAAAGCGGTATGTGTAATCGTCGGCCACATCAGCAAGCTGGGATTCGGCCAAGGCAACGGCTCCTGCAAGGCAAAGGGCGGCCGTAAGCAGCGATAACACGAGTGGGTACTTCATTGCTTTGTATTGCATACGTTTTGTCCAATATTGATCAAAATTGCTGTAATAGCACCTCAAGCCCCGTCAGATTACGAGGTTATATCGGCACATTTTTCCATACTTCGAGAATGATTATCAATAATCATTTAGAAGGCTAACAGTTATAATGGCTAATTTTGCTAGAAACTGGACCAGAGAGTGACGTAAATCGCCCTCTGTAAAACGAAACGAGCCCCCGCATCCGAGTGAATGCGGGGGCGAAGAGCAGTGGATGCTATCGCACGCCCAGGAGCAGGTCGAAGAGAAGCTGGTCGAGCTTCTCGTACGGGAGCGGCTTTTCGGCGAGAACTGCTGCATCGAGCGGAAGCGCCTTGAGTTTCGCGGCGGATGCGGACGAGTAGCCGCCAGCAAGCAGCGGATCGATAGTTGCGTCGCCCGCGTTGATTTCGGCAAGCAGTGCCTTGATATCAGGATCGGCGTTGAACTGGCGCGCCTTCTCCTTGAGGATCAGGTACGAGCGCATGCAGCCCTTGGCAAACTCCCAGACATCGTCGACATTGGATGTGCGGAGCGCGTGCGCATCGAAGTGCTTCGGCCCAGCGTATCCGCTGTCTTCGAGCAGCTTGACGAGGAAGAAGTTGGTCTTGTAGTCTTCCTGGCCAAATCGCAGGTCCTGATCGAAGCGACCAACCTTCTGGCCGTTCAGGTCGATGTGGAACAGCTTTCCGGCATCGATGGCTTGCGCGACGGCGTGGTAGAAGTTAAGGCCAGCGATGGTGTCGTGGGCATACTCCGGGTTAACGCCGCACATCTCCGGCTTGTCCAGGGTGCTGATGAAGCCGAGCATAGAGCCAGTGGTGGGCAGGTAGATATCGCCTCGCGGTTCGTTGGGCTTGGGTTCGAGCGCGAACTTCAGGTTGTAGCCCTGGTCGGTAACGTACTCGCTGAGGAAGTTGATGGCGTCGCGGAACCGCTTGAGAGCGGTCACGGCATCCTTGGACGCATCCACTTCGGCACCTTCGCGGCCGCCCCAGAAGACGTAGACACCGGCACCAAGCTCCACACCGAGATCGATAGCCGCCATGGTCTTTTGTAGGGCGAACGCGCGGACTTTGGGATCGTTTGATGTGAACGCGCCGTCCTTGAAGACGGGGTGCGAAAACAGGTTGGTGGTCGCCATGGGGACAACCAGGCCAGCGTCCACGAGTGCAGCCTTGAACTCCTTAACGATGCGGTCCCGCTCCGAGGCGCTTGCGCCAAACGGGACAAGATCGTTGTCGTGCAGGTTGACGCCATAAGCGCCAAGCTCGCCGAGTTTGCGGACGCCTTCAATTGGTGTCGGCGGCACGCGTGTTTCAGAGCCGAACGGATCGCGGCCCGCATTTCCGAACGTCCATAATCCAAATGTAAACTTGTCACTCTTCTTTGGTGTGTAGTCGGCCATTTTATTCTCCTTTGTACTTCTCCAATGAAATTCTATACGAGCAGTACGGCCTCGATGAGATCATCGCAAAACGGGTATTTTCCTGCCTCAAATACTAAGTTCACCGGTTAGATTACATTATCCTGCCACAGAAATGCCCACTTTTAGCATTTACTTAGAAAAAAAATTAGCCCCATCTTTGCGCATGCGCGCTAGGCAGGGCTGCTAGATTATTTAGTCTTTGGTTTTGCCGGTGACCACTCGTATTGAAGGGCGTTCATTTCTCCCTTGGTAATGTTGACAAGGTTCTGCGAGCCACTCTTCAGGGTGATTAGGTCGCGAATTCCTGGTTTACCTTTAACCGGAGCGGTGAACGCAATCTGGTCGCCGTCCACAGAGAAACGCAGCCTGGCAAGAGGGCCTTTGAGCTGCAGCGGTCCAGGCGCTCCCGTGGAAGCAGTCACCGATGAGATCAGGGTGATCTTGGAGATATCGGTATTGATGCTCGGCCAGACTTCGAACGCGATGAGAGAGCCATCGGCGGAGACGGATGGATGCTGCGCCCCACCCGTTTCGCTCTTGGATGCTGCCATCAGCGGGAGCTGGCTGTCGATGGAACCGTCGCTGCCGAAAGTAAATATGGCTGACGGCGGAGACTGTGGCGGCAACGGGAGAAGCGTTCGGCCGGGTGGGAGTCGATCGATGACGTTCGCAGGCGGTCGGACGCCCGTCGCGCCGATGATGGTGACGTACATCCGGGTGCCGTCCGGCGACCAGGCTGGCGAAATAGCGGTTCCCTTGGCGACATCGACAGGCGGCGTCTCCTCGCCCTTGACCAGCGTCAGATGCTGTCCGCCGTCGTCGCCCTCCTGCACCGCCGCAATCGCCATGCCGTCCTTGCCTGACACGGGCGACCACGCGAAATCGACGACGGGGTCGCGCTTCTGGGCCGATGTGTCTTCGCTTCCGCTGGATTCGTGAGGAATTGGAAGCAGCAGGTGATTGTTGCGCGACTGCAGTTCGACTACGGTTAGAGTGCCACGACTAATGTAGCCGATTTCCTTACCATCGGGCGAGAAGCGGGGTTTGCTCTTCGATTCGCTTCCCATGGTGAGCGCTTCAGGCTGGGATCCGTCGGAGTTCATGATCCAGACTTGGGGCGTGCCCGTGCGATCTGAGATGAACGTCACCATGGAACCGTCAGGCGAGAACGATGGGTCGTAGTTAGTCTCGGCTCCCTTTGTCAGGGCGGTCTTCGACGTGCCGTCGGCACTCACGAGCCAAATGTGCGATTTGGCGTCCGGATCCGTCTTAGGATCGCCGTTCGTGAGGAGCAGCAGCTTTCCTGTAGTATCGACATAATTGCGGTGAGCCTGGGCGGTGCTCAGGAAGTACGCGACGATAAGTAGAACCACAACTGCCGCGGCAATAGCAACTTTGCGTAATATTGGGGACACGCGATCAACTCCTCTGCCCTGCTGCACGACGCTCTCACGTGAGCGGTGCGCTGGCTTTTCCATACGTGCGCGTGCAGCCAGCGGGCGACATTGTGCCTACCGGAGCTAAATCGTTGCGCAACAAGTGTAAGTATGGCCTAAGGAGTGCGCTGGAAACAATGGGGCACGGGAAAATGCTTTGTAAGTCGGACGACTGTATCGCCTTTGTCGGCGTAAATGTCGACGCGATCGGTGAGCATACGCATCAGTGGGAGGCCGCGACCGTGGCCGCCGAGGTCGTCAGGATCAGGCATGGAGTAGGAGTGGGATGGCAGGCTGCTCCATGTCGGCGCGCCCGCGTTACGTATTTCGATCTGGATCGACTTCGCTCGCCGTGTGCGATCTCGGCGCAAGCGGCAAGTGACGTAAACCTGATCGTCCGATTCGCCATCTCCGTAAAGTATGGCGTTGTTACATGCTTCACCAAACGCCAGGAGAAGGTCGTCGTGAAACGACGGATCCGAATGCAGCGGCTGCAGGACATTGTTGACAGCATTACGCGCGCTTCGTACGTAGCGAGTCTCACGCGGGACGCCCATATGTAGGAGCGATTCGTACACCGTTTCAGTGAACAGCATTGGTAGTTGCCTGGTGTGCGGTCGTGTCTCAGTCATCATGCCGATACGTTCTCCCTCCCGAAAGCATCGTGTTGGCACTACTAATATCGGTTATACCTCGTAGAATCAACAGTCTGAGAATATAACAAACATTGGGAAACGGGAGGACGAAAGCGAAATCCTTCACAATGCGGCGGACTGCGAAACTGTTCTCTTGGCCACGGGGCCAAGTACGCGGGCTGCAGTCTCGATGATTTGAACGTCGTTGCCATCGAACGGAGGCACGCCGGGGTCGCGCGCAACGACGAGCGCTCCTCCGCGCATCGGGGCTGCGATGATGGACGCATGCGCGAGGTCGGCGTACGGCTGCAGCGCTGTATCCGTGCCCGTATCGGCCAACTGGCGTCCCGCGAGATGGGTAAACGTGGCTTCCGACTCGCCCGCCATCCGGCCCACTGCGGTCAGGCCGTCGCGCCATAGGTGCATGTCTTCGGGCAGGCCGCAGGACGCGTCTTTCAGCGCCTTATTGCGTGCGGTGGGCTTGACGAGAAGGAGAACCGCTTTGGCGTTGAGGCTTGTTTGCAGAAGAGCGACGACGTCGCCACCCAGCTCATCGCTGTTGCCTTCGGCGATAAGGTGAGCGATCTGCACAAGCAGGTCGAGGTCGACTTTTTGGCGCACTGCAGCTTCCACGAGCATGGCGTTTTGCAGCGCAACGGCGGCCTGCGCGGCAAAGGCGACGTACTGGCGCAACTCGTCGGTTGGGAAGGTTCGTGGGTCGCGCGAATAGACTTCGAGCACGCCAACCACTTCGGTGCCGATCTTCAGGGGCATGCCGAGGTACGATGCCACCTTAGCCAGTTGAGTGGCCAGCTCCGCGCACGGTGCAAACCGGCTGTCGTGGAGCGGGTTGTCCATCACGACGGAGCGGCCTTTGCGGAGTATGGTTCGCGCGGTCGGTTCCCGTTCGCCCGCGGCGGGACGCGGCAACGCCAGGCCCGCCGGGACGCGGACACCTTGCGCGGCGCGCACGCCCAGGGTGTCGGCGGTAGTATCGTAGGCGTAGAGCAGGCACTTATCGGCGCGCATGATCTCCGATGCAAGCGCCACGATGGAGTCGGCGGTTTGCGCAAGGCTTCCCGTAGTGCCAAGGGCACGTGCGACCCGGCGCGATGCGCGGCGAAGCTCTTCGGACTTCTGGCGGGTGTCCTCGATTATCTGGATGTTCGAGATCGCAACGCCTACCTGATTGGCGATAGTGTAGAGCAGTTCCATCTCGCCCACCGTGAATGACCGACGGCGGCTGGACATGGCGTGCATGACGCCGATCACATCGTCGCCAGCCTGCAGGGGCACGCTGACGAGGGATTCGACGCCTTCGCTGTCGATGGGCAGGCTGCGATTGCGGTGATCGGTGGCGACGCTGGTGATCGCGGTCGGCGTCTCGTATTCGAACACCCACCACGCGACACCGCCTTCGGTGCGGTCGGGTCGCATACCGTTCACGGCCTCGCGGCGTATGTTGCGGGCGACCTTGATTTCGAGGCATTGGCTCTGCGGATTATGCAGGAACAGGGCAAACTTGTCGACGTGCAGAAGTGCGATGACGCTGTCGGCGACGAAGTTGAGCACGTGGTTGAGGTTCAGGTTCGTATTGACGGCCTGTGACAGCTCGTAGATCGCGGTCGCCTCTTCGGTGCGGCGTGTGGCTTCCTCGTAAAGCTGAGCGTTCTCCATCGCGACGGCTGCAGGGGCGGCGACAGCGGTGAGGAGACGCAGGTCTTCGCGGGTGTACGCGTCGCGCGCCAGTGATGCGATCACGATCAGCCCCAGTTGGGCTTCGCGGGAGACCAGCGGCGCGACCATCCACGATAGCGGCTGCGGGCGATCGTCGGGGAAGATCTGCTCGTAGCGCAAGTCGAGCTCCGGGTTAGAAATGATGAACGCGTTGCCGTATGCGAATGCGGCGTTCGCCATCCTGCCGTCGGCCAGCAACTGTATCTCGCGGTCTTCGTCGGACAGGCCGCGAGAGGCTGCGATAAAGAGGTGAGTGCGCTCATCGTTCAGCAGGAAGACACATGCGGCGAACATGTCGACGCTCTTCGCGACTGTATTGAGAATGCCGTCGAGGATCTCCTGCGAATTGAGAGTTGACGTCGTCGCTTTCCCGGCTTCTTGAAGGATGTCGCGTTCGCGGATAGCGGCCCCACGTTCCCGGCGAAGGTTTTCCTGCTGGATGGCCACAGCTGCCGCGGACGCGAGGATGTGCAGGATCAGCAGGTCTTTGCCGGTGAACGATTCACCGTCCACGCGATCAATTGACCCGAGCGATCCGATTGAGATACCGTTGACGTACACGGGCACGATGGCCGCTGAGCGGATGCCGCCGCTGAGGACAAATGTCTGGCTATCGTCGGTAGGCGCGGGGTACGGATGCTTCCCACGGTCTTCGACAGGTGTCGAGCGCAGTGGGTTGTACGCTAGAAGCTGCTCACCGGTAACGGCGGTGTGACCGGGAAGCGCATCGGCGACACGCACCGACTGACCGACCATCTCGACCGCGCCTCGTCCGGCGACGGCGGCGAAGTCTAGGTTCTCGCGGCTTTCGTCCAGCCGACAGAGCGCGGTGCTGGCGCTGCGGGTTAGCTGGCGGGCCTTTTCGACAATGAGACGAAGCGCTGCGGGCAGGTTCTTCTCGCGTGCCAGCGCGCGCGTCACTTCATGCAGGGCGATCAGTTGATCGTCGGCCAGCCCTGTGCCTTCGGTGGTCACCTGGTCAGGGATCATTGGCGGTATCGCCTCGACGACGGAAGGGGCAGCCGCTGGAGGAGCGACAGGTGGTAGTACTTGTTCACTGTTGACTTGCTTTGTGGACTGCGCCATTGGGCGCTGCCTCCGCCTGAGCTACGTGCGCAGGCTAATCTTTGCCGCTATCGCGCCAACGTTAGCGCGGCATAATTCGTGGTGGCTGTCGTTACTGAGGTCGTCGATTGACCTTCTCGGCCGCCCTGATTCACATGCGATATTGCCATCGTGATAACAATGTTACCATGCAAACGTATGGTCGGTCTCATTTTGTCACAATTGCCGTTAACTGTCAAGAGGCGTGAGCATTTGGGCAAGAAGCTGATTCTTATGCGAATGCGAAGGTATAGTCTTGCCATTGGGGCAATATGCCGTTGAGGCAATATGCCCTTGCCGCGTACTGTCAGGCGCGCACTATGGTGAACCCCCTATGGCCATCGACCGCAAAGCTGTTGTTTCCCGGCACAATGTGCACCTTCAAGATGTCGATTCGCTGACTCCACTTTCGGTTGGGAACGGCGAGTTCGCGTTCACAGTCGATGTTACCGGACTGCAGAGTCTGCCCGCCCTCTATGACACCGGAATGCCCCTCGGGACGCAGGCGCAATGGGGTTGGCACACTGCCCCGCCGCGCGAAGTGTACGATCTGGCCCAGACGGAGTCACCTTACGCTGGCCCGGCGGGTCAGGCACCCTACCCTGACAAGCTGACCAATGACGGTGTCCAGAGCGAAGCGGCGGCGTGGCTGCGCGGCAATGCCCATCGCCTCCACCTCGGTCGAATAGGGCTTGTTACGCGGGCGGGGACCAGCGACGACTTCGCGCCCATTGCCGTCAGAGACCTTTCCGATTTCGATCAAACGCTGGACCTCTGGTCGGGCGTCATTGCCAGTGAATTCAGGCTTGGTGGTGCGCCGGTTCGTGTCACGACGATATGTCATCACACGTACGACACAATTGGTATCCGTCTGCACTCGCCCCTGCTCGCCAGCGGCTGCCTTGCAGTGCGGATCGCGTTCTGCTACTCGACTAGCGGTGAAGAAGCCTGGGCCGACGCTGATCGCCACACTACCGTGGCAGCAATCGACGGTCGCGAGGCTACATTTGCGCGGACGCTCGATAACGACAAGTATCACGTCGCCGTATCGCTGCCGCCCAATTCCCATGTCGCCGAAGCGTGCGCCCCTCACACCTGGGATTTTACGTGCTCCGGGTCGGATGAGCTGGACCTGAGCTTCACGTTCTCGCCTACCTCAACTCCGAGCGCGTCGCGCCAGTTCGACGAGGTGATGGCGTCGTCGACGGCATGCTGGCAGCAGTTTTGGGAGAGCGGCGCTGCGGTCGATTTGGGCAAATGCTCCGATCCGCGCGCGGCGGAGCTTGAGCGAAGGATTGTCCTCAGCCAGTATTTAACGCGGATTCAGTGTTGCGGGTCGCTCCCGCCGCAGGAATCGGGCCTTGTGATGAACTCGTGGCATGGCAAGTTCCACCTCGAGATGCATTGGTGGCATGCGGCCCATTTTGCCATGTGGGGCAGGCCGGAACTGCTTGCCAAAAGCCTGCCGTGGTATCGTGAAATCCTACCGATGGCGCGTCGCACTGCCAAGCGTCAAGGGTTCGCCGGAGCGCGTTGGCCAAAGATGACCGATCCGAGTGGTCGCGAAAGCCCAAGCACCATCGGACCGTTTCTCGTGTGGCAACAGCCTCACCCCATTTATTACGCGGAGCTACTGTATCGCTCAAACCCAACGGAGGCGGTGCTTAGAGAGCACGCCGAAATGGTGCACGAGACAGCCGAGTTTATGGCGTCGTACCCCACGCTGGACAGCGATGGGCGATACGTCCTCGGCCCACCGATCATCCCTGCCCAGGAGAGCTATGACGTTGCGGATGGCACGATCAATCCGACATTCGAGTTAGCTTACTGGTACTGGGGACTGAGTATGGCGCAAGTCTGGCGCGAGCGTCTCGGCCTTCCCCGCGATGAGCGTTGGGATGCAGTACGCGACCGTCTCGCTAAGCCCACAATCCGGGACGGCGTCTACACGGCAATTGAAACCGCGCCGTACACCAAGTATGTTGATCACCCGTCCATGCTCATGGCGCTAGGCTTTGTCCCTCCCACCCCCCTGATCGACGCCAATGTGATGCGGCGGACGTTGGAGAGCGTTCTCGAAAAATGGGACTGGGGCTCGGCTTGGGGCTGGGATTTCCCCGTCCTCGCTATGACCGCAACGCGGCTGGATCTGGCGAGCACGGCCATCGATGCCCTTCTTATGGATGTGCCGAAGAACACGTATTTTCGGAACGGGCACAACTTCCAGGTCACAACGTCGCTCCCGCTCTACCTCCCCGGCAACGGCGGCCTCCTCGCAGCCATCGCCATGATGGCGGGCGGGCTTGACGACGTAGCGCCAAAGGCGACATTAGAAGCTCTGCCTGGCTGGAATGCGACTGTTGAGGGCTTCCCAGGTGCCATGTAGCGAGAGGCGGACAGGCTAGGTGGGGGATCGTTTTGCGCGTTTTGCGTTGCCCCGGCGCGATTCGATTACCCCTGCTCGCACCGCTCGCTGTCCCCCCAGGAGCGGGGACTATAATGTCCGACCACGTTGGCGGGCAGGGTTCGAAGCGTTTTGCGCGATTTGCGTTCGGCAACGCGATTCTGTTACCCCTGCTCGCACCGCTCGCTGTCCCCCCGGAGCGGGGGCTATGATGTCCAACTGCTTCTTGGCAACCCGGGCTCATTAGCGTTTTGCGCGTTTTGCGTTGCGCAACGCGATTCTGTTACCCCTGCTCGCACCGCTCGCTGTCCCCCCGGAGCGGGGACTATGATGTCCAACTACTTCTTGGCAACCCGGGCTCATTAGCGTTTTGCGCGTTTTGCGTTGCGCAACGCGATTCTTTTTTTGCGCAAAATTGTTGGCCCGATTACCTTCGCGTGTGTCTGGTCGCACCCCGCGATAGAGTTTATGATGTTGCGCTCGGTCGCGCGGTGACCGAACCCGGTTTGGCGGCGCCGGTAATGCGAAGTTTGGGTCTCGGCGACGCTGGCGTATTATGCGTCACGAGTTAAAACGCGCATAGTATGATTAGTGAGCTTAGCGCGTGCATAATCAGCGAAATGAGCGCATAATCGAGGCGCATATTATGCGGCTGCTGATCTGCTATGCGCATATGAGCCCGTGAGATCTGCTACGTATCCTCTATTTAGTTGTCAAGGTGCGTTGTTATCTTATGGTTATATATTACCATATATATCTAATAATTGAACATTCATAACAAACATATGATCGTTATTTTAATTTTTGGGGCGGGGTGGAAATACAGGATGGGTAGGCGTTGTCTGAACTGTGATTAGTTTGATCATTTGATTGCCATGATTATAGGGCACCGGACAATGCGTTACCTTCCCCATCTCGCACGGCTTGGTGAAGCCGCGAGCACAGGCTCGCTCGCTGTCCCCACTTCGTAGGGGCTCTGTTGTTGCGCTCACTTCGTGGCTGGCCGAGTGCTTGGACACCGTTATTGACATGTGAGTGGCACGACCACAGTTTGGCGGGAGGGGTGCTTCGACGGTACAGGTTGCATCCGATGAATCGGCGGCCATGACGATGGGATCGTTGTTGCATCCGCAAAAGTGGTGCCTGGGAAGTGGGGAGCGCCCTGTGGGCTAAGAGAGCGTGTTCGAGATTGTGAGCAGTTCCCGGGAGGCGGAGTATTATCCCGGAAGCGGGGACTATGATATTGCGCTCGGACGCGAGGTCACCGCCCACGGACCGGGTCGTAGTAGCGGTGCGTGCAGAGGACGAGGCCGGTGTCGCGGTCCGTGTAGTAGCCGTACTGGCCGCCGAAGCCGACGGGGTCGTGCGGGTCTGGGCTGGTCGCCAGGATAGGCGCGGCGGTAAGCCTGCAGCTTGCCGAACGCGTCGTAGGCGCTGGTGTCGACCCGGCCGAGCGGAGCGTTTCACTCCGGATATGCTGCGAGCCGCTGGGCGACGTTACCTTCTGGGTCGTACTCGTAGGTGGGCATGACCTGTTCGTCGCGAGGTCGTACCGCGTGCGTAAGCCGTCGGCGGACCAGCCGTACTGCGCCACGGTGTTGCCGGTGGAGTCGAGTTCCAGGAACAGCTGGTCGCCGTCGTAGAGGAAGTACGTCGTCACGCAGCCCACGGTCTTCGTAGCGCGCTTGCCCGTGTAGTCGTACGTGCACGTCGCCGCGCCGTTAACTGACGTGACATGATGACGTTCTCTGTGACCCTACGGACTCGCCGTGTGAAATCCCGCTTGGAGGTCACTAATGGTTTGGGCTATGAGAATTTTCTCGCCTTCTTTGAGAGACTTCTTCACAAGCATCTTTGTCAACGACGGCACAGCAATGGGATCGCCAATCGAGGCCAGAGCCTGAACGGCGGCATACCTAACCAAGCTATCTCTATCTTTCAAGCGCCGGATTAGGGCGTCGATTGCGTCTGGGGATGGAAGCTTGATAAGGGCTTCCGCTGCCGACCAGCGTGTCCAGTTGCTCTTGTCGTCCAAAGCAGCAATAAGAAGCGGAATTGCACCGCGATAGCCGATTGTAGCGAATACGCCAAAAATAGAAACTGGCCATTCGCCCTCCTCAAGCAGTTCAATAAGCGGCTCCACGGCGGGTTCGCCCATCCGCGACAATACTGATGTTGCATTGTCTATCATCTCGCGAGAATTTGCTTGCCTAAGCGCGTCAATAACGTACGGCAACGCTTCCGATCCCAGGCTAGCTATGGAGTTCGCTTCCACATCACTCAGATTGGGAGATCGAAGCGCCTTTTGAAGTGACATGGGCGTGTAGTGATTTGATAAGGTCATTTGCTTATCCAGGGACCTGTGGGTCGCGCAACATTATATACCCGCCCGTAATTTGCTTTGGCTAGTTCCTCTAGCTCCATCTTGTAGAAATCACTTGTTGGTTCGACGCCTTCCGCCCCGACATTAAGTATCGTGTATCCAGCCCGTATCTTTCCCTGTATCCAATCTCGGTTGCGACTCATCACAAGTGCTTTTTCTTCGGCCGTCCACTTTCCGCCGGGGCCAGTTCCCTTTACCGACCAGCCCTGATACCACTGCGCGCCGTATATTCGTGCCGCCTCTTTGACACCTCTGTTCATGCCTTCACCAATGAGGATGATTTTCGACCTATCCTGAACACCAGATCCTTTGTTCCACATAGCCTGTGTTCGAAAGAAATCACTATTTATTAATACGGTGCGAGGTGAAACGCCTTGGCCAGGCGTTACCATTGTAAACTGTGCAATGAACCGTGCATAGTCTTCGCGTTCGCGGGCCTGGCGTGCCCGCATGCGGGCACCCACCCTTCGAGCGTCGTTCTTGGCATCGACAAGAGTTTCAGATTCCCATATTTCAATAAGGTTACCTCGACCGCCCTCGCGCTCTTGGTACCCGCTCGGATCTCGCCGCATCACGGGGTTGTTGCCGCAGAACCCGTACAGGTTCATGCCGCCCGCGTAGCCGATAGGGTCGCGGGTGACCCACCGCCCACGCAGCGGGTCGTAGTAGCGGTGCGTGCAGAGGACGAGGCCGGTGTCGGAGTCGGTGTAGTAGCCGTACTGGCCGCCGAAGCCGACGGGGTCGTGCGGGCCGAGAGTGTGGTAAGCGTAGCGCCGGTGTGGCTGTCGTGGACCGTCGCGCTGCACGTTACCTTGAGGATGTAGTAGCCGGGGTCGAACCAGCGTGACGCTGGACCCCTATCTCGCCGCGGACGGCTCAGCGTTGAACTCGTCTTGCTTGCCGTGGCCACGGTAGCCGATGGAGTAGTTGCTACCATACGTCGTGAACGATCCAGCGTCGCCGGTCTCAGAGCGGTAGACGCCAGCGGTGGCCCATTCGTACGTCACGTAGGTCGGTCCGGAGCCGTCGCTCTCCATCGACGACGGCGTGAAGACGGCCTTCACGGTGCCGGTGATGGTGTCGCCGACGTTCGCCGGGTTCGGCTGCCAGCCGCCGGTGACGTCTTCGACGGTCAGCGCTGCGGTTGCGGAGGCGCAGTAGACGACGACGGGAGGTGAGTCGCCGTCGATGCCGCCAGTGTAGTGAGCGGTTGCGGTTAGCGTATGCGCTCCAGCAGTGACGGTCCACGACGCCGTGAAAGGAGACTGGCTATCAGTTCCTACCGTGGTCCCGTCTACCGTGAAGCTCACCGACGCTAGCGTAGCCACACCGCCAACTGTCGGGTCGGCGGTCGCGGTGATAGTGGCTACACGGCCCTGCGAAGACGATGCGCGTCTAAAGGCAGCGCAATGCTCGCGGTCAGCGGCCCTCAACCAGGCTTTATGACGACGCTAGCCGCTTATGTGAACGGGGAGATACATTAGCCCCTTGATGCCAGCAGCGTCTAGCGCTGCAGCGACGTCGGCCCGGAGAAATACCGGCCTCGAGCCTCCGCCGATGAGTTGCTCCTTAGTGGCAACATACACCGGCTCGGGATCGCTTGGCAAATTCTTATCCTTCGTGTACCGTCCCATACGAGGCGTCTCACATGCTACCGCATCCCAACCCGCGCCTCGTCGCTTTATTGTCAAAGGCTGCTCCCTCTTGATTGACAGCTTTGGAGTACGGTCACCGCCTCCTTGCTCGCCTTCCAAAAGGTCGATACGAAGGAGCACTTGGTACCTATTACACTCCGGGCACATAAGTGACGCGTTAGTGGGATACACGAGGGGATCCAGTTCATAACCTGGTCCTGTGCAGACTTGCCAGAAGTCGGGCCTCTTTTTGATCGGACGGAATTGCACATCAAACCGGGCCAGCACATCTCGGGCAGCATCGGATACGATAATAGTATCTCTCGATGTACTAATGATGTCTGATTTCGGCTTCGGCTTCAATCCGCAATCCGCTAGTTGTATCTTCTTCTTTCGCGCGCACGTTGTACAATCCGAAATGTAGTCGTAAACGGACCCTTCATCGTAGTCGGTATCCAAATCCTTGTCTGAAAACAGCACCTCGACCACTTCCGGATTCGATATCTCGGCGAAATCGTAGTAATCGTCGATAATCAACGTCCTAATGATCGATTCCCCGCCTACTTCGGTCCTCGCCCAATCGATGATATCGTCAATTGAGTCGGCTTTCACGCCCACGGTAAGTAGCCCACAGTATTGGTAGCGAGGTGGCGCATAAAGCTTTTGAATTGGTTTCGCAAGAAAACCAAGATGCTCTGGAACTGTGGGCATTTCGCCCTTCTCGTAGTTTCGAAACCAAAAGGAGACGGTTGTTTTCATTTTTGTCCTTTCTACGGCAAATCTGGATTGTAAACGCCTGGATTGTAAGGATCGTTAAAGAGGGGCTTTACCCCTTTGCTGTTCCAGAACGCCATCCATATTTCATGTTGTTTTTCTGGAGATTTCTCAAATAGCAAACGTTTCGCATCCTTTAGGCGCTTAACATCAAAATAATCCTTCAAGTACTGGCCCATCATCCAGTCGATGCCGGTGTTTCGCTGAGTATGAATTGGAATGGCAAGCGGTATGACGCTGCCATTCTGGTACGCTGCGTCGCAAACTGCCTCACCTAACTTTGCGTCGTCCATATACTGGCGAAGAACAAAATGGCCCCACTGGACGCCAGTTGGTAAGGATGGCCCCCGGACGGCGTCTTTGTACTTGCGCACGGACAACTCAAGAAGATGCCCTTTCACTCGCTTCGCAAATGCTTCACGCAACGAAGGTAGGTTCGAAAAAAATGGCGCGGTGATGTAGTGTTGGCGACTGATCGGACGCGGTCGGCGACCCGCAACCAAACAGACAGCGTCGTTAGTCGCTTATGTGAACTGGAAGATACTTGAGGCCCTTGATGCCAGCAGCGTCTAGCGCTGCAGCGACGTCGGCCCGGAGGAACACCGGCGACACGGGATTACCAATGCGCTGATCTTTAGTCGCGACAAAGGCTGGATCTGGATCGCTTGGTGAGTTCTTATCCTTGGTAAACCGTCCCATGCGAGGTGTATCGCAGGCTATGGCCTCCCAGCCGCCTGCTCGTCTCTTGATTGTCACGGGTTGCTCTCTTTTAATCGATAGTTTCGGAGTGCTATATGGCCAACCTTCTTCTCCTTCTAGAAGGTCGATTCTTAACAGCACTTGGAACCTTTGACATTCCGGACAGATCAGTGATGCGTTGGTCGGATATTCAGCCGGGGCAAGTTCATAGCCAGTCGGTGTTACGACCTGCGAATGGGCTTGTCTGTTAGTTATAGGACGAAATTGAATTCCAAAGCGGGCAAGCACATCGCGCGCAGCATCGGACACAATAATAGTATCTCTAAAAGTGCAGATGATATCTGACTTCGGCTTTAAATTTAGGCCGCAGTCCCTTGTCTGGATCTTCGCCTTACGCGCGCACGTTGAACAATCAGATATATAGTCGTAGATAGCACCCTCATCATAGTCTGCGTTAAGGTCCTTATCGGAAAAGCGCAACTCGACAATTTCTAGATCTGTAAGCTCAGAAAAGTCATAGAAATCCTTGATAATGAGACATTCAACAATTGACTCTCCGGCAATTTCTGTCCGTGCCCAAGCGACAATTTGTTCAATGTCATTCGCGCGAACAGGCACAGTGACGAAGCTGCTATACTTGCGCTTCGGCGGGCTGAATAGTCTTTCCACAGGTTTTGCTAGAAACTGCAAATGGGTGGGTATAGAAGGCATGTCCCAATCTTCAAAATGCCTAAAGAAAATCATTACTGACGAGTTCATTGTAAAAATCCCTATTTCACGGGTGGATTAAACACTCCTGGGTTGTGCGGGTCATTGAAGAGCGGCTTTATCCCCTTGCTGGTCCAAAATTCTTGCCAAATTTCAAACTGTTCTTCTAGCGACTTTTCAAATAACCGCGCCTTAGCCTGGTTCCTACTAGCGGCATTTAGGCGCTTTATGAGAAAAACGCCCATTTCCCAGTCAAGACCGGTATTTCGCTGAGTATGAAGCGGAATTGCAAGCGGAATCACGCTGCCATTCTGATACGCTGCATCGCAAACTTCCTTGCCTAACTTTGCTTCGTCCATATACTGGCGAAGAACAAAATGGCCCCACTGGACGCCGGCTGGCAGCGACGGTCCCCGAACGGCGTCTTTGTACTTGCGCACGGACAACTCAAGAAGATGCCCTTTCACTCGCTTCGCAAATGCTTCAAGTAGCGATGGTAAGTTGGAATCAGGCAATGCCCACTCGTTTCCAGTCTTAATATGCTGGAGAGCGCAATTGAATGCAAGCCATTTATCATCTGGGGTCACCGCGGTCGCATTTGTAATCAGTCCGGCTTCTTTGAGTTTTTCGACCTGAATTAAAAACTGTTTGGCAAACTCGTCGCACCCGATGACGCCGCCTCTATTATGTACCCAGACTGGAATATCGCCTGCGAAGTACGTATGGAACGACTCGACCTCTATATTGTACGTTTCAAACGGCGAGTCTATCGAGACTTCAACACTTCGTCCCGTGACCACGGCACTACTGCCGTCCGGTTGCCTAAGTAGGTCTCCGGGCCGCAAATCTTCCGCAACTACGAAGTCGCCGCGTCGGACTTCAAAGAACGGATGATTCCCTGTACATGTGATCGCCGCGTCGCCGTCGGAGCCATCCTCGTCGCCGTCTTCAATATTAGTTGATTTGCAACAGTCAAGATTGGATCGAGCAAGTTGCGCGCGCGCAGGCGCATAGCGGATGCTATACAGTATATTGGGATGAGTGACAAACGTATTGACGACAGTCTTATAGTCTTGCATTCCTGTCGCTTGATCGCGCGACAAGACGCGGTCTCCAACACGAACCCTCTCGATAGGCACTGCCCCTTGGTCTGTCACTATTGGAGTGCCTGCGGTAAAGCATAGTCCGGTACCGAGCGCTTCACAGGTGGCTTTGATTGCGCGAACTTCCCCGATGACAGCTGACGATTCGCCAAGTTCCCGGATCTTTTTTATGCTTTTCAGTCGGGAAATGACCTTGGAAGCCTGAGATGCACGGAGGAGACCGGTTGGAGCAGCCAAACCGTCCGTTGCGATATCGAGGGCTATCTGTGCTGCGATCTCGTCAATGACCGCACCTACCACTCTCCCTTTGTCCCGCGGTGAAAGATTGGCTGCGTCTTCATATGCCTTTGCTATAACCGTTGGGAACTGCTCGAATGCCCGGCGGACAGCAATTGGCACGTTCCTTAGCTCGGCCTCCTTGTGCAGCAATAGGGTGTCTACAATGCTTGAGTTGTCGCTAGCTCCGAGTTCAGAGGATACCGCCGCCATTTCGGTCCACACGCCGTTTGACCATGGGATCTCTCCGCCTGGCGATGGGAGCAGTACGGTTCCGTCTAGTATCGAATACCGATATTGCTTAAGGATAGATCCAGTAAGGAGCTTGTATGTGCCTTCTATTTCACGCCCGATGGCAATAACCATTGCGGGAGTTACTCGTCCTTCTTTCATCATCGAAAGCGCGTGCTCACCCATGCCCAAAGCAATGCCAATTCCGAATTCCTTGCTCGCGCTGTTGCCAGTTGTTGTCCCGCTACCCGCACCATGAGCGACCATCAATCTTGCCGAATCGGTGGTAACTGATGGACTTTCTGTTGATCCGCCTGCTGCCACACTCAATGTAACTGCGATATTTGTCGCGGTATTGGATTCGGCGACATAGTACCCAGTGCCACCCGCTGAATTTATCGTTTCCAGCACATGAGCCCACTTGCCGCCGTCATCTCCGCCCTCCAAATACACGGTAAATTGAGGCATCGACATATAATAAGCATCGCCAAAGGCTTGAAGGACTTCGGGAGTGACCGGCTCCGGATCCGCTCCCTCTAGGGTTACGACTGACGATATCGTATATGACACGTCCTCACTGTCGTCGTTATCTGGAGCATCGAGCGTGAAGCCCAGAGTGGCTTCTCCCATTCCACCTTTTATAGGGTCTGTCACTACAATGCGCACGACATGAGCGCCAGGCGATACATTGGGAATGTCGACGCTTCCAGCAATTACGCCGTCGAACGGATAAGGGCGAGGCAGTCCCCTATAGTCTAAGGCTTTCGTACCTGAAATTGCGATAGAGGACCCCTCAAGTGGGCTTCCCGAGTCTAAGTAAATGTCGGTCTTGCTCAAGATGCCTGCCGAGCTAGGCGTTACGTCACAAAAGCCTGACGTAGCAGTGCCCGTTACCGATAAGTGAACAATAACGTTTCCGTCTGCATCGGGTTGCGATGCCACAGTTGCAGCACCTTGTACCGCTACGCTTGGGATGGACGTTGAGAACACCTCAGTTGGCGAACTACCGATTTTGCCCCTAGAGTCAACTGGAACTGATAAACAGGCATAATTCGAAGTACCCCACCCTGCGTTGAGTAGGCGTTTGGCTTCGTGGTCGCGGTGTACCGCCTTCTGGGTGTCTCTCGCTGCCATGATCGCAGTACCGTTGGGAACACCATCGGGAGCGACTATCCACTGATCAATAACTGGTTTCGATTGCGAACCCGCATACTGATCGGTTAGCTTGTCGAAAGATTCGATGACAATGAACGTCCCTGTGGCAAGCCACAGGGTATCGAAAGAAAGAACTGACGGCATTTCGTCTCACTCGCTTACCATTTTGTGAGGGAAGCGAACGTTTACCGACGTAACACGATTAGTTATTGCACTATGCCGATCACTCGGTCTTGTAAATGCTAAGCTACAGGTCCGGAAGTGAAAGTTGCGGGAATTGGCGCAACTTCGCTACAGCTTGATTGCCCTGGTTTTTTACGTAGTTTGCGACGGTTTCCCAGTTGTTTCGTTGGCCAAC
>DASXUY010000031.1:0-171709 GCA_036504535.1 Capsulimonadaceae bacterium | reverse complement strand
GCCGGGTTCGGTCAAGCCTCACACGAAGTTCCAGGCCGAGGTTTATATCCTTAGCAAGGAAGAGGGCGGCCGACATACTCCGTTCTTTACGGGCTACCGACCTCAGTTCTACTTCCGCACCACGGACATCACCGGCGACCTCAAGCTTCCGGAAGGTGTCGAGATGGTTATGCCTGGCGACAACATCAAGATCGAGTCCGAACTGATCCACCCGATCGCCATGGAAGAGGGTCTGCGTTTCGCTATCCGCGAAGGCGGCCACACCGTCGGCGCTGGAGTTGTCAGCAAGATCATCGAATAAATCTCGTAGGGCTGTCCTAACCGACGCCCACCAGATGCAATCGACGTCGAAAGGGACTCGAAAACCTCGAGTCCCTTTCTCAGCGCGAGGTTCGCGCACAAAGGATAGATAGTTATGGCTAAGACAGAAGCGCGAGTTATTGTAAGCCTCGCCTGCACCGAGTGCAAAGAGCGCACTTACTCGACGACCAAGAACAAGCGAAAGCATCAGGAGCGCCTTGAGCTCAACAAGTATTGCCCGCGATGCCGCGTCCACAAGCTCCACCGCGAAGCCAAGTAGCTTTTCAACGGTAAGCTTGACATTTGCCCTGCCTTGTCGTTAAAATTGGTACTACGCTGTGCCGATCAAGTGCGACAATCGGCAGGAGTCCAGGCCTAGCCTGGAGCGTGGGAGTATAGCACAGCTGGTAGTGCGTCGGTCTCCAAAACCGAAGGTCCCGAGTTCGAATCTTGGTGCTCCCGCCATTCTTTTACGCATACCCGAAAAGGGCGTCTGTTCGCAGACGCCTTTTTTCTTCTTAACCGCGCCCAGTCAAGCGATCAACTCGCCGCGCATACACCGTCGCGAAGCGACCATTAATAAAAGCCGCGCGGCACTGGAGCGCCTCCTAAAACCATGCCAACACCCGCACAGATCACCGCCCTCGTCGCCAATGCGCTCGCCGAAGACATCGGCGCAGGCGACGTTACCACGCAAGCCGTTATCGATTCCGCCACTACGGCCACCGCTGTCATGCTCGCCAAAGCCCGCGGCGTGCTCTGCGGCATCGACGTGGCCCGCGAAGCGTTCCGTCAGGTAGACCCTACCATCGTGTTCAACGCAAAGCTCGCCGATGGCGCGACCCTTGCCGGTGAGCGCGAAGTGATCGCCGAAATCCACGGCCCCGCCGCAGGCATCCTGATGGGGGAACGAGTCGCACTCAACTTCCTGCAGCGCATGTCAGGTATAGCGACCGTGTCCGCGCTGTACGCTGCTGCTGTACGCGATACCAACGCACGCGTCGTAGACACGCGCAAGACCACACCGGGATTGCGGGTGCTCGAAAAGTACGCAGTGCGCGTCGGAGGGGCGTTCAACCACCGCTACGGGCTCAGCGACGGTATCCTCATCAAGGACAACCACATCGCGGCCGCCGGGAGCATCACGGAAGCGGTGCGACGCGCTAAGGCGAACGCGCACCACCTCCTCAAAATCGAAGTGGAAGCCAAGCAGATTGAGCAAGTCCAAGAAGCGCTCGCCGCTGGCGCCGACGTCATCATGCTCGACAATATGGACCATGCCACCATGCGAATGGCCGTCGCGCTCATTGGACGTCAAGCCATCACGGAAGCGTCAGGCGGCGTGACACTCGCCACCATTACTGAGATCGCGTTTACGGGCGTCGACCTAATCAGCGTCGGCGCACTCACCCACTCGGCACCGTCGCTGGACATCAGTCTGGATATCACCGTTCAATGACCGTGTTCGGCTCACCGCATTTCGACTACGCCATCGTCACATCCACCAACGACCTCGCGCGCGAGTGGGCCAAAGCGAACATCACCGAAGGCGCTCTCTTCACCGCCTCCCACCAGACGAGCGGACGAGGGCGGCGCGGGCGGGCGTGGGAAGACATACCCGGCCAATCGGCGATGATGACCTTCGTCGCACGTCCCGCCGTCGACCACGCCGCCGTCTGGAAGTTGCCCTTCGCCGCATCGTGGGCAACGCTTCTAGCCGTCCGCTCGCTCGGTGCAACCGGTGCCATGCTCAAATGGCCGAATGACATCGTAGTTGACGGCAAAAAGCTCGCTGGCATCCTGGTCGAAACCGCCACAACACCGATCGGCCTCGCCGCCCTGATCGGGATCGGCATCAACGTCGCTCAGCCCGAGTTCGCCGCAGCAAGCGAATACATCCTGCCGCCAACATCCCTGCGAATGGTCGTCGGCGACCCCCATCCCAGCGTCCCGCAAGCGATAGCCGCAGTCGCTAGCAACCTCGGTGGTGGACTTGCCGCCCTCGACGACCCAGCAGCGTGGACCGCCATGATGGCAGAGTGGGGGGCCAATATGCTCCTCGGCGTCACGCAGATAGGCATCGACGCCGCTGGCCAGCCGCTCGAAGGAACCATCACCGCCGTCCGACCGAGCGACGGTGCCGCGCTTATTCGCACCCCCACGAACGAAATAGTCCCGATCTGGCCACGTTAATAACGCAGCCAAACCGGGATTCATACCTCTTGTCCTTTCCTTTTGGATGACCTGCCGTCTGCGGCCAGAGGAAAGGGCCCACGAAGTGGGAAGGAGAGGTTTCTTATAGCGCCTGCTCCGACAACCACCGCCGTCCCCGAAGCGCGATATAGCCCACGCTCAGCCTGGTTACGGGAACTTACTATCCACTTCCTCGAACCGGATCGCGGGTAGCTCCAGAACCGCCTTTCGCAACGCCTGCTCCCACTGGCCGTGGATTGCGATCAGGTCGGCGTCCTTATCCTTAAAGCGGCGATACTGCGAGATGACAAGCTCGTCCTTGCGGTAATAAACCATGTCGATCGGAGGTCCGACAGTCACGTTGGAGCGCATTGTGGAGTCGAACGAAATCAGCGCAAACTTCGACGCTTGCTCCAGCGTCGTGTGCCTGTACTGTATCCCACGGTCGAGAATCGGTCGGCCATACTTGCTCTCGCCAATCTGCAGGTAAGGAGAATCCTCGGTGGCTCTCAACGGGTTGCCCTGGGGATACACCATCCAGAGCTGGTGTGCCGCGCCCTTGATCTGGCCACCGATAATGATGTTGATATTGAACTTGTAGTCGTCCTGCTCAAGCGCCTCGCGGTCGTACTTGGCCACCTGTCGAACCTTGTCGCCAACGACTCGAGCGGCATCGTAAAATGTTTCCGCAGTCGCAAGGCCTGTGCCGTTGTTGAAATCCTGGCGAAGCAATGTCAGCACCGACTGGCTGATCGAAAGGCTGCCACTGGTCAGCACCACAAAGACGCGCTCGCCCGGCACGACAAACATGTGCATCTTGCGGCAGATGTTCACTTGATCATAACCGGCGTTTGTCCGGGAATCGGACGCCATCACCAAACCCTGTTCCGTGATGATCCCCAGGCAGTATGTCATTCTTCCTCACTTTTCACCAGCGTATCGCTGGAACCATGTATCGTCGGTGCTGAGCGGGTAACTATATTGAACCGACGCTTGCTCACTGTGTGTCACGCATGCTAAACTACCAGCCAAATCCGTGCTCGGAATACTGTAGGCTCATTTTACATCTTTACCCACCAAAATATGGCGCAAACGAAGCAGACAGGCGCGATTTCGTCCCAGGGAAGCAATAATACTTGCTAATCAGCTTTCACCTCTTAAGGTGCATAAGGTATCTCCCTAATGCTTGACCCTGTCAATACAACATCCGCCGTGCAGCGCGATACGGCGAGGAAGTCGCCGCGTACCCGTGCCGCTATTATCGCGCCAATCGACGATATCCACCCAGTCATCCGTATTGCCCACCGGCAGCGTGGAAAGTTGAACATCACTCGCAGGATCATACTCGACCACGAGATTGTCTACGCCGTGCGAGGGCAGGGCGTTTACCGTGCCAGTGGCCGCGAATACTCATTCCGGGCAAACGATGTATTCATCATTCAGCCTTTTGTTCCCCACGAGATAGAGCACCACGGGGATGGAGCATGCGAGCACATTGCAGTTCACTTCGATTTCGCCAGCGATATTCCACCGCGTGGTAACTCGCTCGCCGACCGCAGGCCATATGTTGTTAGTCTCACTGGAGGATTAGCCCTGCCCGAGGCGCCATTCCGAGCGCCAGCAACCGTCCATGAACGCCTTGTGTCCATCATAGCTGACCGCGCGGAAACCGATTCGCTATCCACACTCACGGCTTCAGCGACTCTCGCCCTCGTACTGGCGCAACTACTAAGAGAGTACGGAACCGCCAGATTGCCCGTATCCGACGGCGTACATGCGGTCCGTATCAAAAAGGTAATCGATTTCATCGACACGCACTTCGCGCTTCCACTCACGGTCTCGGAACTCGCCGAAACTGCGGCCCTTAGCCCCAGCCGTTTCAACACGCTCTTTCGCCAGTTTACTGGCCTGACACCTATGGACTACGTTCAGCGTAAACGGATCACAGTAGCCCGCGCACTACTTGCCGACATTACCCTGTCGGTCAAACAGGTGGCAGCAAATGTGGGGTTCGATGATCCTCTCCACTTCAGCCGCGTCTTCCGCAACATCGATGGCCTCTCACCCACCCAATACCGCGCCGCCGCCGTCACCACCCGAGAACTGCCCTAGCTGGCTCCAACAAGAGTCCCACCGCGTCCTTCGACTGATTCATTGTGCCCAAAGGGTACTTTCAAGCACTTTCGAGCCGCAGGTTTCAACCTACGGGATCTTTCAAACCGTACAATCTACGATGGGGGAAAACCCAGTCCATAGCCTGCCGACGTCCTATGGGTCGGAGACCCTATCTTAAATTACTAGCCACGTACTTCAGGGCCTGTGAAAGAATAGTTGCCACGAGCTTTCCATTGTGGTCAGGCTTATATTTGGTTCCGTTGTAGCCTGTTGCCCATTGTTAGGTCGTTTGATGGTCCAGCGACCGGTTATCGTCTCCATTTGTCCTGGCGAGGCCTTCAAGAGAGTCCTTGGTTGCCTGTACGTAGGCTCCTCAGACTACGCTCCCTTCCATTATTCGCCGGTCAGCCGCGTGGTTAGCTAGTGCTCGGTGCACCTTTCGCACTTGGAACCCCATTTTGATCAGCGCCGTTTCCGCCTCGATCTTCTCTTTGCCTCGGACGAACCAGCGATTGACATTCAATACGGTCCGTATGAAGCCAAACACCGTCTCTACATTCTTGCCGCGGTTGTGGTAGCGCTGCTGGTGCTCGTCATCACCGAACCGCGCGAGCAAAGATTGGATTTCAGCCTTTGCAACTGGCACCTTGAGCATGCGGTGCTTGCCGGACTTGCTTTTCATGCAAGCGGTTCGAATCGGACAATCCCCGCAGCTGGCGAGTGCCCGGTACACGTTGATCTCGGCTCCGTTCTGCTTGCGCTGCTGCACAAACCGCAGCATTCGCCCCTCCTTGCACCAGTAGCAGTCCCTGTCGGCATCGTAAGTCATTTCGCTCACTCCGCTGATCGATGCCTGGGTTGTCCCGATCGAGAGGCCGCGCCTCATGTCACGCGCTGTAGGACTGTCGGGAATGCACGTGTCGATCCCCTTTTTAGCCAGGGCTACAAGATTGTCGCCGCCGTAGTACCCGGTATCGGCGGTAACCGCTTTAATGCCGTCGGGTTCGTGCTCCTCGGCGCCTGACACAAGGCCCAGCAGGCGGTTGGCGTCCGTTGGACTCTGCGACGATTGAGCGCACACCAGAAGGCCGTTGTCGGTTGCCACTTCCAGCGCATGGCACTCTTGAATATGTTTTGTGCGGCCTTCTTTCATCATCTGGGCATCCGGATCGGTCAATGACAAATGCTTGCGTTCCGACAGAGACGCTTCCTCCAGCGCTGCGACGGCAGCCTGCAGACGAGGAAGCATGCGGGGACCTAGCTGCAGAGATGCAGCCGCAGCCTCGTCTTTCGTCTCCTCCCGAGCGTGCAAACTCCGGCGAACGCTCCGTATCACTTCTCGCATTTGGTCGCTGCCAACGCACATGCCTGTCTGGGTTTGGCCGCTGTAGCCTTCGGCGTCCTCGCGAAGGTCTTGTTCTTCCGCTTGAGTTATGATCTCCCTGAGCATGGCCTCGAAAATTGCGAAATCGTCGCGTTTGACCACAGACTCGGAACTCACATCCGCCTTGATCTTAGTACTGTCCACATCAATGCGGCCGAGGCGTTTGATGCCTGCCTTTTTCGCCACTGCAAACAAAGCGACCCAGCACTCATTAAGAAGAACGGTGTGCTTCAACCGGGCCGTGCACAATGTGCGATACGAAGGAGTGTCGCCGCGAGTTAGATACAGGTAGGCCAGATGTTCGCGGCAATGCTTCTCAAGCTGGCGAGACGAGCGAAGACCTGTAGCATAGCCGTAGATGAGAACCTTAATGCACAGCCGAGGGTCAAAACGGGGCTGCCCCGGGCGGCGAACCCCAGACGAACGCACTAAAATCGTTTCATCCACAACCCCGTCTATGAACCTTGCCAAATGATCCGAAGGCAAATCCCGTTCAGGATCATAACCAAACAAGAGAGGCGCTGACTGAGGATAGTCGCGATACTGCATCAAAGGCTCCTTAGATCGAATCTAACTACTAAATTCGACCTAGAAGCACCACATCCTCCTATCTTGCGAATGATTGCAGAATTCTTTCACAGCCCCTTCAGTGCGTGGTGGCTTCGGCTACAGGTAAAAGTACGGTGTAGTTTTGATTTTCGATAAACCTACGGAATCTCCGGCAACCTATCGTGCTGGCCGATTTCTATTCCAATCAGCCAAAGCGCCCCGCGCTCACAAACTACACTTCAATCCCTATAGAGCCCTAACCTTCAGCCCACGGATCGCCTGCTACCATGCTTCGCACCCTCCATTTTTATCCATGTGATCGTAACATCGTCCATTGGCGCGCTGCCCCCCACGTGAGACAATATCTCCACCCAAACCCTGGAGGATTGTATGCTTTCACACGACCAAATTGCCGAGTTTCAGCGCGCTGGATACCTGCGCGGAGCAACGGTGCTCACCGACTCCGAAGTCGACTCGCTCCGATCTGAGCTTCAACGCGTCATGGATTCCAAAGGCAACCCTGCCGTCCCGCAGCCTGTGTCTCTCGCCAACCTCACCGGCACCGATCGCCCCGTATGGCAGATCGTTAATATCTGGGAAGCCAGTGAACCATTTCGCCAGCTCATTGCAAACCCGACCATCACCGAAGAGATAGCCCAACTTACAAGCGCGAAAACGCTTCGCATCTGGCATGACCAGATTCAGTACAAGCCTGCTGAAACGGGCGGCGTCAACATGTGGCACCAGGATGCGCCCCTATGGCCCATCCTCGCGCCAATGACCGAAGTCACTGCGTGGGTTGCGCTCGACGACGTTGACCCCGACAACGGCTGCATGAGTATGGTTCCGGGGTCGCATCTCTGGGGCAACCATATGAAAGTGCTCGCGCAGCTGAAAGACTTCACCAGACTTCCGCCCGAATTCAACGGGCACGCCGTCACGGTCCGAACCTGCCCAGTACGCAAAGGCGAGGTGCACTACCACCACGCGCTCACATGGCATGGCTCCCCGTCAAACACCAGCGGCCGCCCCCGACGCGCCATCGCGTTGCATTACATGACCGACGAAACCCGCTTCGTCGCATCCGGCGAACATATCATGAAGCAGTTCGTGAACGTTGCCGACGGCGAAATCATGCAAGGTGAACATTTCCCGGTAGTTTGGTCTGCGGGATAGAACCGTCGTATCCGATGATGTGACTGGCAAGGGATTTTCTCGGCCTATCATCCCGCGGGCCTCCGCACGACATCCGCATCGTCAAGCTGAGGCCATTGGATTCTATAGCCCCTGAAGTTATTCAGGGGCATCGCTAGCAACCTTTCGTACATAGCTATTTTCAAAAAATACATAGAACATATGTATCTATGTACGAGTCATATTTACGGACTATATGATATAATAGAGGTGTAGGAGTTGCTTGGAAGCGAGTTTGAGGAACGATGGCAGGCTAGAATCAACAGGAATTGTTGAGCGCCATAAATTGCGACGGTCAATGTGTGGTTTGAACTACAATTTTGCGCGCAAAAAAAGATTCGCGTTGCGCAACGCAAAACACGCAAAATGCGCAAATCGCCCCCGCTCCGCCAAGCGGTGGTCGGACAACAAAGCCCCTGCTCGCGGGGGCTGCGAGCCTAGCGAGCGGGGGCGATTTTGCACGCAAAACGCCAGACGTGGGACGCCTACGCATGTTGAGACTTTACTTCAATCGGGTGCGCACATCGCTTCCAACGAGAGGCTGTGGATATGGCCAATCACTCGGAGAGGAAAACGCTGACAATTCCGGTCTGCTACTCGCCGGTAGCCTTCGACGCGTTCCGGTTGCGGATTATATGCCCAACAGCGCTGCCAGCGACAAACCACGCCACCCAGAGCACTGCGGCGGCGATTATCATGCCGAGGTCTCGGCCCGCCAGGTCATTTGAGTTGATGAACGTGTCTTGTTGGCGCAGTGAGTCGCGCAAGCTCAGCATGAGCACTCGAGTGCCGAAGTCAATTATTAATGCGACAACGAGAGCCGTGACGAGGGCAGGCGTGAGAGTCGCCTTAAGCGTAGCGTTCTTAGCTGCAACCCAGCCAAAGATACCGCCAGTGATGGCGAACAAGAGCGGCGTGAACAAAAACTGGTCCCAAACCGCGCGGTTGGCACCGAATGCGGGGATATTGTCGTTGTTAAGCATGCTGGCTACAAAGAGTGCGCCAGCAAGAGATCCGACGACAAAGACGCCGAGGCTGATCAGAACTGCGTTGACGATACTGTTTTTCATGTGAGTTGGGCGCCCAGCAACCGAAGCGGACGCCGAGGGCAGCGGTGGCGCTTCCGAGTGGCGGGCGGGGATGTTGGGTATAATCCGTTGGATGGCGCTCTGCGGGCGGCCGGATTGGCGTTCGCAAGAGCGGTAACCTTTTATACCCCGCGCTGTCCGATTTTCTCATACGCCCCGAAATCGAAGGAAACCTATCAATGGCAGGATGGAAGCGCAATGTACTCGACGGCATCCCGGTGCACCAGGCATCGACCATCTCTTGGCTGCCCGGAATCGTTCAGGGCTTCTCCACACGACTCGGTGGAGTCAGCCAAAAGCCGCTCGACAGCATGAACATGAGCCTTGCCGTTGGCGACACGCCCGACAATGTGGCGCAGAACCGCGCCAGGGCCATCGGTGCTCTTGCAGGCGAAAACCTGCCCTACGCCAGCGCGGCTCAGGTCCACGGGAACCATGTGGCTGTGGTAACGGAGGCGGCAACTGAACCGATCGCCGATACAGACGCACTGATCACCAATGTGCCCGATATCATGCTGCTGATGGTCTTTGCCGACTGCGTACCGATCTACTTCTGCGATCCTGTCAAGCGGGTGGTAGGTCTGGCGCATTCCGGCTGGCGTGGAACCGCAGTCAACGTCTCCGGACGCACCGTAGCCGCTATCGAACGGGAATATGGCGCGGAGCCGGGCGAACTTTACTGCTCCATCGGCCCGTCGATCAGCGCTGAGCGCTACGAAGTCGATGTCGAAGTCGTCGACGCTCTCAAGAACGCATGGCCGGGCGGCGCGGTGTCGCCAATGACGCCGAAGAATGAGTTTACGTCCAAGTTCCTGTGTAACCTGCGCCTTATCGTCTTCGATCAGCTCGTTAGCGCCGGTATCCGCCCCGAACGGATCGCCGTCAGCGACGAGTGCACCTTCCGCAACAAGAAAGACTTCTTCTCGCACCGCCGAGACAGCGCCAAGGGCGGCGCAACCGGAAGAATGGCCGGGATCATCGGACTGCGCCCCATGGATGAGGGCTTCGCTTGGCCCGATGATGACGCAAAAACAAAATAATGTCGATTTGTTGGCATATCAAACCACTTATCGGGAACCTTAAGGTAAGTTGTGAGGGTTAGAACCCAAAGCGCGGACGAGCGTCCGCTCAAATAAGCGGCATAGGTAGCCAGAAGCTGCCCGCCGAGGAGTCTGATTTTGATACAAACGCCTGCCGAGTTGTTGAACTCACGGCAGGCCAGGAAGCGAAAGGCGGTACGGGGACCACTCGTGCGCGCCTCGAAACGTAAGGTCGCGGCGAACGACATCATTGCTCGACACCGAGCACTGTTGGGCGAAGTACATGTACGCGATGCAGCTAGTGAACGAAAAGCGATGCTGCGCTTCCTGGCCTACCTCAAACCAAGCACCTTCTATTTCGTCGTTGCGTCGCTGTGCGGCATAACGATGTACCTCGTTCCCAATGTCGTCCCTTCTGCCATCGGATACGCCATCGACCGCCTCGTCGGTACCGGCGCCTCCCACGCTCCCTCCCAGTCCAATGCGCTCTACAGGCTGTTCGACGCCTACCTCGGGGCCGTTACCGTCCCAGGCGCGAGCGCGATCACCAAGACCTACTGGCTGTTCGGCACCATACTGGCCCTGCTCCCAGTCTGGACCTGCCTCGTCTTCTTCCGCGTGTACTACGCCGGGGTAGGCGGTCAGCGGGTCATCTTTAAGCTTCGTAACGACCTCTACCAGCACATCCAGTCGTTGCCGCTCTCCTATTTCCAGGCCAACCGGTCGGGCAGCATCGTGTCGCGTCTCACCAGTGACGTCGCCCTCGCCCAGAACTTCATCGGGAACGCCTGTACCAACCTTTGGATGGACTCGCTGTCCATCATCCTTCTCGCCGCATTCCTGTTCACGCTGAACGTCCGCCTCACCTGCGTCGCCCTCCTGATCCTGCCATTCTGGATCGTTAGCGTCCGCTTCTTCGGTCAGCGTATCAGGCACGCGTCCCACGCAGTCCAAGAAGGCCTCTCGGAAATGTCCGGGCAGGTGCAGGAGAAGCTGGGCGGCGTCACCGTAGTCCAAGCCTTCGCTCGTGAGAAGCACGAGATACGCTCATTCCACCGCCTCCACGCGGCACTCTTCCACAGGCAGATGGACTCGGTGCGGATGGGCTCATTCAACCAATCGGTGTCGATGACGCTCACTACCATCGGCCCCATCGTCGTCATGCTCTCGGGCATCTATGAAGTCCTCGCCGGTCACCTCACCGTCGGCACGTTGCTGATGTTCTGGGCGATGCTGGGCGTGTTCTACGGCCCGCTTCAGCGTCTCACGGACCTCGCGGCTGTGATCGCGAACGCTGGCGCAGCTATCGAGCGCATCTTCCAGCTGTTCGACGTCAAGCCCGACATCGTGGACTCCGAGAACGCTGTCCAACTCCCCGACTCAATTGAGGGTCGGATAACCATCAAGGACATGGAGTTCGGGTACGACGAGCACAGCATCCTAAAGGCGATCAATCTCACCATCGAGCCCGGCGAAGTGGTCGCATTCGTCGGCCCGTCCGGCGCTGGCAAGACCACCCTCGTGCAGCTCATCCCACGCTTCTTCGATGTCCGCAAGGGCTCGATCAGAGTGGACGGCTACGATGTGCGCGACGTCACCATCAAGTCGCTTCGCAACCATATCGGCATGGTGCTACAAGACACCATCCTCTTCACCGGCTCCATTCGTGAGAACATCCTCTATGGACGCCCCAATGCGACCGAAGCCGAGGTAATCCAAGCCGCCAAGATGGGCAACGCGCACGACTTCATCATGTCGTTGCCCGACGGCTACGACACCGAGATCGGCGAGCGCGGAACCAAGCTCTCCGGCGGCCAAAAGCAGCGCCTCGCAATCACGCGGGCGTTCCTGCGGGACCCGAAGATCCTGATCCTCGATGAGGCCACCTCAGCACTCGACAGCGAATCGGAGAACCTGATTCAAACCGCGCTTAACCGCCTTATGGTCGGCCGCACGACGCTCATCATCGCACACCGGTTGAGCACCATCATGCACGCCGACAAGATCGTCGCGATGCAGAAGGGCCGGATCGTCGAAGTAGGTCCGCACAAGCAGCTTCTCGAAAACCGCTCGGTCTACTACAACCTGTACAAAGCCCAGTTCGAGCACGCGCTCTCGTTCACCGAAAGTCCGATGGAGGTGGATGGGGTGGGGATAAAGTAAGATGCCCTCTTTGGCCGGGCGGGCCATATTTATATCTCGCTGCGCTCGGGGTGATGCAATGGGCTGGTCAAGTGAGACCAGCCCATTGCTTTGGAACGGCCGAATTACATTCGGAACTCCATGTCGCCCCAGATCGTCTGCATGTACTCGATCTGCGCTGCGTGACCACGCAGGTGGTCAGCGGGGAATGTCATCGCGGCAACGAGCGGGATCGCCATGCCGGGGAACTGACACATTGAGCCGAGTTGCTCCGGCGTGACACTATCCAGCCACGCCAGGAACGCCGCTCCCGTCGACTCCGCGAGTTCGATGACGGCTTCGCGAGACGTGTACGTTTTCTCCATCTCTCGGGATGCTTTGTCGAGTTCTGCCATGTTCGCGAACGGGAATGGCTTTCCGGCCAGCAATCCGCCGATGCCCTGCGTTCCAAGCGCAGCGTGCGCGACGATCTGAACTGGCGTGCGCGCTGTTGCCGATGGCGACCAGTTCAGCTTGTCGTCGGGCGTCGCCGTGATGTCACGGATAATGCGCGCCTGTGCTCGCGAGAACTCGCCTTTTGCCTGGCTAATGATGTCTTCCATCTGTTTCTGTCTCCTGTGTGTGTGGTAATCAACCAGCTTTTCGCTGGACTGTCGTTGCTTGGCTAAGCGGGACGCGGTGCCAACTCAATTCCTTCGTCAACGTATCGTGCGAGCGTTTCGAGGCAACCGGTCCAGCCTCCGCTCGTCTGTTCGCGCTCTTCGGGATCGACAAGCCGCTCGTGGGTGAGCGTCACTTCGGTCCCACCGGCGACCGCAGCAAAGTCCACTGTCACCAGAGACTCGCCCGATGTGCCCATCCCTTCGGGTGGTATCCATGTGAACGCGACTCGCTTGTTGAGCTGTAGGTCGGTGTACTTACCGAACAATGGGATCTCTTCGGTGTCGGAGTGCACCATCGTGATATGGTGCTTACCGCCAACATAGTTCTCAACGTCGATCTTGGGCTGAACCCATCGCTCGTTTGGTGAGAACCACTTCTCGAGCTCAGCGGGATCGGTCCAGGCACGATAGACACGCTCAACAGGAGCGCGAAGGACGCGCTTGACTACAAGCGACGCGAGTGTTTGTGTGTGCGAGTCGGTCATGGATTCTCCTCCAGGTGTTTTTCGAGCGCATCGAGCTGGCTGTTCCAGTATGCGCGGTAGCGGTTGAGCCAATCGGCCGCATCGGCAAATGCTTCTGGCTTGAGCGTGCAGTAGCGCGACCGCCCCTCAGTCGTCCGCACAATCACCCCCGCTTCCTCCAACACCGTGAGGTGCTTGGACACGGCTGGGAGGGATGTGGCGAACGGGCGAGCAAGATCGGACACGGCCACAGGCCCACTCGACAAACGCTCGACTATCGCGCGCCGGGTTGGGTCTGCGAGCGCGTAGAACATTCTCTCCAATGAATCTGCCGGATGCTTAACCATTTGGTTTAGTATAGCAGTGTTGAGAATGGTTGTCAAGTAGGAATTTTGAGAATCTTATTGGGGTGGTGAATTTGGGACGCGTAAGGTGTAGTTGATCGTACTGGCACGATGGCGGGAGGCATGGCCCTGTTACTTCTGCGGCGCGGCTATTTACCTTGCGGAGAGCGCTTAAGTGGATACATCTTTGTATTGAGCGATTCCAAAATGCGGGAGTCGGAGCTTGCCCATGGGACAACTGTGATTGTTCGGCCGTCATAATTCCACAAGTATCTTCTGATCACGTTAATCGGTCTCATGAAGCTACGGGGTTTGCGGTAGAACGTGACGAGGGTTCCTTGCGTGAGATACCAAACGAACGCACGCGGTCGCTTCAAGCCCGTGTCATTGCGCAATTCGCCGAGGCAGTCCTTTATAACCGAACCCGGACCATCGCTACTTTCGCCGCAAAAGGCCTCGATTGGTGTCGTAGCGTCCCAGTCTTCTGGAAACTGCCTGATTTGGAATTCGCCATGTATCTTTTCGCAAGACTCGATGTATGCAAGAACACTTGCATAGGTGGTGCCGTCACAGTCAATGCTCCCGTCGACATCTAGAACGGCACTGGGATTGTTAATGAGGATATAGTTCCAGAGCGCCTGCGAACATGATTCTCCATGTACAAAGTGAACAACGGAATGCGCTCCTTTCTGAAAGATCAAGTATCTGTGCGGCATAGTCTTCTATCGATAGGCTTTGTTGGTTTGCTCAATGCGCTTGCGCTCGGACTCGGATACACGCTAACGTCCGGCGAGCGCATAGGCTTGCGGTTAGCCGAACACCTACCGCTCGGTACTTCTGTGCAGCAACTCACTTGGCGTGGGACCGGTGGTCGGGGCGATGGCGGGGTTGCGGCGGGCTAGTTCGCGTTTGATCGGGGCGCCGTAGATGTACATCACGAGCGCGATGAACTGGACGGCGGCGAGGGTGTATTTGGCCCAGTGGGGGAGGGACGAGTGCGACACGTTACCTTCGATGATGCCAGCGATGATGAAGAGCGGGACGGTACCGAGCATGAGTTTGGCGGCGTCTTTGCCGTTACGCACCAACGCATCGCGGCGCGAATACTCGCCGGGATTGATGATTGCCCAGCCGACCAGGAGGCCCGCACCGCCACAGATGAATATGGCGGAGAGCTCGCAGACTCCGTGCGGTAAGATGCCTGGCCAAAATGAGCCGAGCTTACCTGTCGGGCCGACTACGGCGACGAGCGCGCCCATGATCCAGCCGTTCGACGCCATCAGGTACAGCGGCGCGACGAGTGTGATGCCGGTGGCGAACGCGGCTATGCCCACTTCAGTGTTATGTGTCATGAGCATCGACGAGAACTGGACACCCTGGCCGATGGAGATGTCCCCGTGATCGGCAAAGCCCTGCTTCCATGCGTCCATGGAGCTCTTGAACTGGTCGGGGATGAACAAGGAAACGTTGCCCGGGTTCGAGACGCACAGGAAGTAGCCCAGGAAGTAGCCCGCCAGGGTCAGCAGGAAGGCGGCGGCGACGAACGGCATCCGGCGACGCATCACATTGGGGAAGCCGCGAGTAATGAAGGCGACCAGCCGTGACCAGCCGTGCTCTTCCTGGTCTTCGGCGTAAAGGACGCCATGAGCGTTGCCGACGAGGCCGTTCAGGTAGTCGACGAGGCCTGGTGTGGCGCGTTGGGCTCGGGCATACGCCAAGTCCGAGCATGATCGGCGGTACAATGAGCCTATACGCGTCAAATCGGCATGCGGCAGTTTGCGGAGGCCGTACAGCTTGACCCGATCTACGATATTGCTAAGGTCCTGCCATTGACGCTGTTTCGCGGCAATGAAGGAGCGTTCGTCGAACATGGCGAATATGGCTCCGTGTGAGTGGCCCGACCGCCGTCGACTAATCGCGGCAAATTGGGTGAGATTCGCTTCGATTATACCAGAAAGACGATTCGATGTCCCGTGAGATCCTGATCACAACGCCTGAGAATATTGCGATTGAGTATGAACTGGCTGGCTTGGGCTCGCGCGCCGCCGCGTACTTCATCGACACGTTCTTCAAGATCGTCGTATGGCTTGTCATCGGTCTCGCGGGCGTGATCTTTATGCTCATCGCTAACCTTGCTGGCTGGAAAGAGCTGGTGGGAATTGTTGGCACCCTTGGCGACTTCCTGTATGCTGCGTACATGATCATCGGCTTTCTTATCCTTTGGGGCTACGGCATCTACTTCGAGATCAAGTGGAACGGCCAAACTCCGGGTAAGCGCCAGGTGGGCCTTCGCGTCATTCGCGAAGGAGGGTACCCGCTGAACGTGTTCGGCGCGGTCATCCGCAACCTCCTGTGGGTGGTTGACTTCCTGCCCATGCTGTTCTTCACCGGTATCGTCTCCATTCTCGCTTCCCGCGACTACCAGCGTCTTGGGGACCTTGTCGGAGGCACGTTGGTCGTAAAGCAACGTGCCCCTGCCTCTCTTGAAGGGCTGCTGCGTGTGGCGCATATCACACCCGAATACCTAAATCCAGAGGCGCTTGAGCTCATCTCGGTGCACGCTGACCGGCTCACGCCCGACGAGTACCGAGCTGTCCGCCACTTTACCGAACGCCGACGCCAACTCGCGTTTGACGGTCAGCAGACCGCCGCAGTCAAGATCGCCGTGCCGCTGATGAGGCGCCTCGATATCGTCCCGCCGTCCGACGCCAAGATGGTCAACTACGCCGACTTCCTCGAATACCTCGCGGTGGCGTACGAGCAGTTGCGGCGACCCAAGTAGGCGATAGGACTGCTCGCCGCAGGGGCGTCCTCCGCGGACCGCGCCAGCGTGACGCTGGACCCATATTGGTTAGTTCGATCATAGGATGCTCGGAACCGCAACCACCCCAGTTGACGTACGAAGAAGAAGCGCCGTAATGGCGAACAACAGGAGTTTCAACTATGCGCCTTATGCGCCTTGCCGCCATTGGCCTCGCTTTTACCGCTGTCTCGTCCATCCACGCTGCCCCGAAACCGTCGATAAGTAAGCCGAAGGCTGCTGCAGTCGCCAGCGTCGCGGTGCCGCCCGGAGGCGTGATCGTGTCGTCGAAAAAGGACGCTCAGCTTGGTGTCACCGAAACACGGCTCGCCAATGGGCTGACTATCCTCACCAAGGAAGTCCACGCAGCGCCGGTGGCGTACTTCAGCGTCTTCTATAAGGTCGGCTCGCGCAACGAGTTGACCGGTCAGACGGGTCTCAGCCATATCCTTGAGCATATGATGTTCAAGGGCACGAAGGAACTGCCTCCAGGGTCCATTTCACGGCTATTCCAACGCAATGGCGCCGCCATCAACGCCGCGACCGATATCGACCAGACTTATTACCATGAGTTGCTTTCGAGCGACCGGCTTGAGCTGGCTGTTCGAATCGAGGCGGACCGTATGCAGAATGCGGCATTCGACCCCGAGGAGCTCAAGCATGAGATGAGTGTCGTCCGCTCCGAGCTAGAGGGCGACAACAACGATCCGGGCCGACAGCTGCACGATTTCACGTTCCTCCCGATGGCGTTCCAGGTGCATTCGTATCACTGGCCAACTATCGGCTGGCGCGCCGATGTCGAGAACGCGGCCAAGCATCGCGACGTCATCTACAAGTACTACAAAGACCATTACATGCCTAACAACGCCACCATTGTGGCGGTAGGCGACTTCGATACAACGAAGTTGGTACGGCTGTGCCAGCAGTATTTCGGTGTCAACAAGGCTGGCAAGCTCGAAAGCCACTACATCACGCCGGAGCCAGTGCAGACCGGTGAGCGTCGCGCGGTACTCAAGCGGCCCGGGACCGTGGGGCAGGTGATGATCGGCTGGCGAGGTTCGGACCTCGGCACGCAGGACCATATCACGATGGACGTTCTGAGCCTGATATTGTCGTCAGGACGCTCGTCGCGCCTCTATCAGAGCCTAGTCGAGACTGGAATCGCCGAGGGCGCGAATGCCGGCAACTACGATACGCATGATCCGTATGTGTTCACCGTCGACGCCGACTCTCGCGCCGGTGTGAGCAACGACAAGGTCGAAGCGGCACTCGAAGAGGTTATCGAGAAGCTCAAGACGGAGCCGGTAACCGCCGAGGAACTGACACGCGCGAAGAACCAGATCGAAGCGAGCTTCACATACCAGAGTGACAGCGTTTCGGACCAGGCCCAGCAACTGGGCTTCTACCAGACAGTTTATGGCAACTACCGCTACCTGGCGACTTACCTGCCAAGGATCAAAGCGGTTACGCCAGCGATGATTCAGGATGTCGCCAAGCGGTACTTTACTCAAGACAAGCGCACAGTCGCCACCTTTGAGCCTCAGCCGCTGCCGCCAGGGGCTGCCCCGCCACCGCCGCGCGCCCCCGAGAACTTTGGCGCGGTAACGACCAAGCCAACGCCTCAGCAGGAGAAGGCGGTCGCGGCGCTGGACGCCAAGTTCAACAGCGGTAAGCAAACGGCTCCCGCAGCACGCCGCTTGCCTGCGCGCCGAGTGCTGCCGAACGGTATCACCGTGCTAGTTCAGGAAAACCACGCGAACAAGACCATTGCAATGGCTGGCTATATCAAGGCTGGCGCGATATTCGAGCCGAAGGACAAGGTCGGTGTCGCCGGACTGACGGCGCAGATGCTGTCACGCGGTGCGGCAGGCAAGTCGGCGCTGGACATTGCTCGTCAGCTAGAGAGCGCTGGCGCGTCGGTGAGCGTCGGCGCCAACACCGAGGATTGCCGGTTTGGCGGGCAGTCGCTGACCAAGGACTTCGGCCTGATCGTATCAACGCTGTCGGACGAGCTTCGCCGCCCCGATTTTCCTGTCGATCAGCTAGAGCGGCTGCGCGGGCAGACCCTCTCCGGCCTGGAAGAAATGAAGCAAGACTCTGGCGGTACAGGCGGGGCTGGCGCT
Source organism: Capsulimonadaceae bacterium (assembly GCA_036504535.1). Classification (GTDB taxonomy): domain Bacteria; phylum Armatimonadota; class Armatimonadia; order Armatimonadales; family Capsulimonadaceae; genus JARLGU01. Next base: position 153,311 of record DASXUY010000031.1, on the reverse strand, counting down.
CTTGCCGATATCGCATTCACGCAGGCGATCTTCCCGAAGGGGCATCCATTCTGGAGCCCGAGTCTCGATGAGCAGGCAGCGTCGGTGAAGGCGATCAGTCGAGACGACCTGGCAGCTTTCCACAAGGAGTATTACCGCCCCGATACGATGACCATTGTTGTGGTTGGCGATGTGACTATCGCCGACGCGGTTGCTGCGGTGACGAAGTCGTTTGGCGACTGGCAGAAGCCGACGACGCCTACCCCGAAGGCGACTATACCGGATGTGCCGCTTCCTGCTACAAAGCAAGAGCCGAAGATTGTGACGCTGCCGGACACATCGCAGACCAGTATTCTCTTTGGCCACATCGGTGAACTCAAGCGGACCGACCCTGACTACTATGCGGCTACTGTGATGAACTACATCCTCGGTGGATCGGTGTTTGGCTCGCGCCTCGGAAATGTGATACGCGACCAGCAGGGGCTGGCGTACTCGGTGTACTCGTCGTTCGACGCGTCCCACGGCGAGGGGCCGTTCCAGATCTTCATCGGGACGAACCCGGCGAACGCGTACCGTGCCGTGGGTCTGGCGAAGCAGGCAATCGCCACATTCCAGGCTAAAGGCGCGACACCGCTAGAGGTAAAGGAGGCAGTAGACTACCTGACAGGCTCATTCGCGCTCACGCTGGAGACGAACGGCGGAGTTGCAGGCGTGATTCTGGCGGAAGAGGACTACAACCTCGGCCTGGACTATGTCAACCGCCGAACCGCTCTGTACCGAAAGGTGACGGTCGCACAGGTGAACGCGCTTGCAAAGAAGCTGCTGCACCCGGATAAGGCGACCCTGGTGATCGCTGGCGCGGCGCCGGCGAAGTAGGGGGTGGGGGAGAAGACCTCACCCCCGGACATAAGAATGTCCCCCCTCTCCCACGATAAGGAGAGGGGAACCAGAGGGGATTCTTACCCCGGCGCGTGCCGCGCCACCCCAAAATTTGGGGTTCCGATGAGCGTGTTCGTCTTGGCTGATTGCAGGTACATTCGGATTCGGACATTAGTACTGCGTGATGCGGCAAATCCGGCTCCCTCGCTCCTTCCGATGGGAGAGGGTGGGGTGAGGGCTGTTTCGCGCGTTTTGCGTTGCGCAACGCAATTCGTTACCCCCGCTCGGCCCCTGCTCGCACGGCTCGCTATCCCCACTTCGTAGGGACTCTGTTGTCCGACTACTGCTTGGCGGGCCGGTTCATGGGCTGTGAAGACCTCACCCCTGGCCCCTCTCCTAAGATAAGGACGAGGGGAGTAAGGGATCTCCGTTTACTCCGGGCGTTTTGCTCGTTTTGCGTTGCGCAACGCGATTCATTACCCCGGCGCGTGCCGCGCCACCCCAAAATTTGGGGTTATGACGTCCGACTACCGCGTGGCTGGCCGGGTTCATAACTGTGAAGACCTCACCCCCGGCCCCTCTCCTAAGATAAGGACGAGGGGAGTAAGGGATCTCAGTTTGCTCCGGACGTTTTGCGCGTTTTGCGTTGCGCAACGCGATTCATTACCCCGGCGCGTGCCGCGCCACCCCAAAATTTGGGGTTATGACGTCCGACTACCGCTTGGCTGGCCGGGTACATAAGCTGAGGAAGTTTTGCGGGATTTGCGTTGCGCAACGCGATTCAATTCTTTGCGCAAAATGCCCCTGCTCGCACCGCTCGCTGTCCCCACTTCGTAGGGACTCAGTTGTCGCGCTCGGAAGCGAGGTCACCGACTACCGCTTGGCTGGCTGGGCTCGATGCAGTTGTGAATATTTCGGGATTCGAGAATCACGATATTCATGAATATTGGTCGGCGGCATCCCAATTCTGCCGGGGAGAGATTGACGCCATTCGTTGTAAAGGTGCAAATGCGACTGAGGGCATAGGGCGGCCTCTTTGGGTTACGCCTCAATTTCATTGTATCACGCACATGCTATTTTGTCAATATAAATTTCATTATTATTGTTAATATATTACATTTGTTCGCAAATTGGAGCATTGAGGGATATAGGAAATGAACCGCAGCTCTTGTCTGAACTGTGATTTGTGTGATTATTTGATTTCCATGATTGATGCGCCATATGGGCTTCGACAATAATACAAGGCATTTGATCAGACAAAATCGCAGTTAAGACATCGGACCACATCGGCCTTGAACGGGAAGTGGCGCGGGGACCTAAGAGCACAAAGCGTATCCTGACCGGGGCCATTGCCGCAGTGTTGCTATACACCGCGGCATCGAATGGCCCCATAAGGGTGCAGGCTCAGCCTGCCTGCTAGTGGCGGAAGTGGCGGGCTCGGGTGAGGACCATGGCGATGTTGTATTGGTCGGCCATGGCGATGGAGTCGGCGTCCTTGACGGAGCCGCCGGGCTGGATGATCGACGTGATGCCTGCTTTGCCTGCGGCTTCGGGACCGTCATCGAACGGGAAGAACGCGTCGGATGCCAGCGCGGCGCCTTTGGCCTTGTCGCCAGCTTGCGCGACTGCGAGGCGGACACTCTGGACACGGTTCATCTGACCCGCGCCGACACCGAGGAGTTGACCGTCCTTAGCGATGACGATGGCGTTGGATTTGACGTGCTTGACGATCTTCCACGCGAACAGCAGATCCACAAGCTCTTCGCTGCTCGGGCCGCGTCGGGTAGCGTTTTCGAGGGCGTTCGGGTCAGCTTGCTTGGTGTCGGGGCTCTGGACGAGAAGGCCACCGGTGACGCGCTTGAGGTCCCACTGGCTGTCGATATACGCGTCGCGGTTTGGCGTCTGGAGGAGGATGAGGTTTGCGCCCCACTTCTTCTTCGTGGTGAGGATTTTGAACGCATCGTCATCGTAACCCGGTGCGATAATGGCCTCGAAGAATGTCTGCGGCGCGGTGATCGCTTCGGCCGTGGCGGCGTCGACAGTGCGTGTGAGCGCGAGAATGCCGCCGAACGCCGAGATGGGGTCGGTAGCGCGGGCTTGGGTGAAAGCTTCCGCGAGGGTTGCGCCGAGGGCGGCTCCGCAGGGGTTGGTGTGCTTGACGACTGCGGCGAATGGCTTGGCTTCGTGGGCGAAGTCCTGGGCGAGTTCGTAGGCGCCGTTGAGGTCGTAGATGTTATTGAACGACAACTCTTTGCCATGCAGCTTGGTGGCGGTGGCGACACCGGGCAGGTTGTATCCGTCCTGGCGATAGAACGCGGCCTTCTGGTGCGGGTTCTCGCCGTAGCGGAGGTCTTGGACCTTGGTGAACGCGAGCGGTAGGGTGTCCGGGAAGCCGATATCGTCCTTGCGCAGGTAGGCGGCAATGGTGGCGTCGTAGGCACCGGTGTGCGCGTACGCTTTCGCGGCGAGGTCGCGGCGCAGCTGTTCGGACACCTCGCCGTTATTCGCGCGAAGCTCGGCGATGAGCGCGGGATAGTCGTCGGGCGACGTCACAACGGCAACGGCGGCGTGGTTCTTGGCGGCTGAGCGCACCATCGAAGGCCCGCCGATATCGATGTTCTCGATGGCCTCTTCGCGGGTCACATCGGGCTTGGCGACGGTTGCGGCGAACGGGTACAGGTTGATGACGACGAGGTCGATGGGCAGGATACCGTGCTCGGCGATCTTGGCCATGTGCTCGGGCTTGCTGCGGTCGGCCAGCAGGCCGCCGTGAATGGCCGGGTGCAAGGTCTTGACACGGCCCTCCAGCATCTCGGGGAACTGGGTGACATCGGAAACGGCGGTCACCGGGAGGCCAGCGGCGGCGAGGGCGGTGGATGTGCCGCCGGTGGAAAGGAGCTCGACGCCAAGTTCGACCAGGACGCGGGCGAGGTCGACTAAGCCAGCTTTGTCGGACACGCTCAATAGGGCTCGTTTGATTTTCATGGTTGTTTATCCTCTGCTGCGCGGGCACAAAAAAAGCCCGGCAGCCTATCGATTTGTTTGACGATAGTATGCCCAGGCGCGCGACTCGAACCGGTGACGATGCTTCCTCCGGGGTGTATCCCGGCACGGTGACCGCTCAAGCAGGTCGCCATGTTAGCGCCAGTCGCATCATCGCTTCATCTGTGTTACGGTGTAATTTTACCGTTTTTGAGGGGCGGGAGTCAACCGGGGTGAGAGCTAAGATGGGATTGACTTATGGCAACAAACCGTCGGGAGGAACCTTCCGTTTTCCGGATGGCTGGCGACTGAAAGCGCGCCTGGGAAGGGCGGATCGCACGCCTGCGGGCGCTCAGAGGGCCGCGTTGCGGCCTATTCCGAGTCGCGGGTTCTAGTTAAGCCTTGCTACGGTTGCGGTGGGGCGCTTTGGACGCTGTCCACCACGGGGCGGTCGCTGCTGCCGCCTCGGTAGAGGAAGTCCTGGTAGGTCACCTTCTCGACGACGGGAAACGCGCTGGTGACGGCAATGGCGGTCTTGCCGTTGCGGATGAGTTTGAATTGCGGGGTGCCGGGAGCGAGCGGGGCGCGGAAGGATGTCATGCCAGCTGGCGCGTCCTTGGTGTAGCTCTTGCCCGCGATGTCGATCTCAAGCGTGCCGGGCTTGGTCAGGAACGCCAGCAACTCGATCTCGTCGACGAACTTGTCGTCGGTGGCGGGGTGGGTGGGCTTGCCTTGTTTGGTGTCGTCATACGGCGCATCTGAGCGGTGAACGCGGTGGAAATAGTAGAGCACATCGTTCTTGATCTTGGGCGCTTTGCCGGTCTTGAACCAGGCCGTGTAGTACGCCGTGAGGTCGTAGAACGCGTACTGCGTGCCGCTGGATGGCGACACTTCGGTGCTTTCCGAGTAGTCGTTCCACGTGATCAGCTGCACCCAGTCGGCGCCGCCTGCGATAGCGTTGCCCCACATGGTGCGGTAGTTCTCGCTGTTGGTGGCCTCCCAGCAGGAAAAGTCCTTCGGGCGGTAGTCTTGAGGGGCGACGGGAGCCATCCAGATCGGGACATACTTGTGGGCGAATTCGGCGGACTCGGTGAACCAGCGCTTGTTGGACGCTACAGACCGCAGACCCCAGTCCGAAGCGCCGATGCTGACCGAAGCGTAGTCTTTGACGTGGTCGCGCCACGCCTGGAATAGCGGGAGCAGCGCGACGGGAACACCTTTGGCCTTCATCGTCTCAAGCCACGTCGCCCACCACTCGGGCGGCATGATATGGGCACAGTAGGGCGAGACCACGATGCGGCCATCAGGGAGGCGGTAAACGTTGGGATATTTGCTGAGCGCCACGATTGCTTCGGTGATCAACTCCGGCGAGTTGCGATATCCCGCAGTCATATCGGGCATCGGGATAATGCGGAAGTTCGGCGCGACTCGGTCGGCCACGTTAAGCAGCGCGATGGTGTTGCGCCAGTTGCCGTCATGCGGGTTGGGTGTGGAAAGGAGGTCCACGGTGAACCCATCGAGACCGGCCTTGACAGCGCGGCGAACCTCAACCTCGAGATCAACTGTGGCACGGTCGGGTGACGCCACATACGGCGGCCGGGGCAGGGGACGCTGCCGCAGGAAGCCGCCGCGCGAGACCCACTTGCTGTTCTCGCCAGCAGCGCGCAGGTACTGGGTGGCGTAGTAGTCCTTCGCCGGGTCCGGGTTTCCGATGGAGATGGGGAACGGAGTGAAGTAGTGAGCGAACACCTTCTTCGGCGAAGCTTCCATCTTCTCGGCGCTGGGATGCTCGAACCAACGTAGGCCGCCCGCTTCGTTGGCGTAGAATGTGGGCTGCGGCGCGGGCGTCTCGGCGAGAGCTACTGGCGAGCATGCTGCTACGGTTGCGGCAGCAAGCGCCAGGGCGTATGCGAGCGGTCGGTGTGTGATGGACATGAGGTAACCTCGGGTGCGTGGTAGGTGTGTTCTGAACCGGTTCAAACAATTGTAACAAATCGGGTGGATTTTCGCAAGTGGGGTATGGTGAGTTGGGAGGGAAGATGGTGATGAGGAGGATGGAGAGGAGGCGCTCCGATGCCGCGCGGGCATTCTTTGGGTCTCGCTGCGCTCGGGGGATCGAACTATAAAGCAGTGCCGGTGGCGTTGGCTACCCAATGTGATATCGTTGGTATGTTACCGTATCGGTTACCGGATCATAGTAAATACTGACATCCCATCCATGAGTTTTGTCGCGAATCTCCTCAATCTCCTTTTCTCGCGACTTTGCTGGGAGGCGGAACACCACGATCGCAGTTTCATCGCCCCAATAATCATCCACGGCCTTGATTACTCGCGCATCGTCTGGCAACCATAGCATCACGTGTGCCCGAGCGGTAGTAGACAAAATATAGCACTTAACGAGCGCCACTGCGACAGGTGCAATAAGCAGGAAGCCAAAACAAACTGCCACCCAGCAAGACCAGCGAACTTGCCACAATACTGCGGTTGTTATCCACGACACGCATCCAATGACGATAGCGGTCCAAAGGTACGCAGCGTAAACATGATCATAACCAATGCCGTCAACGGTGCGAACTAGGATGTCCAGGAGAGACATTGTTCCAATTGTGGTGAAGCAGGCAAGTGCAGCAGTAGCTATTCGCTTAATAGAGATTAGGGGCATGCTAGTACATCGATGATGTCGGGTTCATAATCCAGCGCGACTAGTAATGCGAAATGCCTAGTCCTTACCTGGAAACGCGTACAAGTGCCACCGCTAATGGGAGGTGGTGTTCGAAATTACAACTGTAGTAATGCGTAACCAGATTTATCCAAGCTCTTCTCATCTTTTGTCGAGATAATTGCGAATGCGGACGAGTTCGTCGGCATCATAGCAGTCGCCATAGAGCCGCTCAAATACAGCCCATCGCAACTGGGATTCGGTCAGCGATGGGTTCACATCGAGCAGTCCGGCTTTGAGCATGGCGACGCCGGAATCGAACATGCTGCTGACCATGGCGAGGCGCTGTTCTGGTGTCTTCTGTGCATATAGCTCGCGCATCCGTTTGTCGATCTCTGGGTCGTCGTGGTTCATTGCGCTTCCGCCGTTTGTAGGAGATCTGCTACTGCTACGGCCAGGGCCTACTCGCCGATGTAATCGAGATCGAGGTCGGGAACGAGATCACTTTGTCGTCGAGGATGCGAATCCGATCGGCGGTACCGCAGCTCGTCCTAGTGAGATGGATGTTGGCTCAAGACTTTGTAGACGTTACTCTCCCAACGACTCAAAACAGGGTTGCCGAGATATTAACGTCTGCCAAGTTTCATTTAACACTCTCAAGCAGGCATTCCCAGAGTTCCGCTTTGTAAAACGCAAGATGTCCAGGGATGCAAAGCAAAATGGCAACATCATCATCTCGAATCAACTTAACGAGCATCTCACGCAATGGAAGAATGCGTTGGTCTAGTTCACCGTTTGGCGAGATAACATAGCATTCGTTCTTGGCCCCTTTATCTTTAAGCAGACGGACAATGGTTTCGACGCTCTTATCTGACTTACTTATGGTAGTGATTGATTCTGGTAACAGGTCAAGGGTGTGATATAAACACCGCAGGATATCCTTCCGGCGTTTAGGATTTGATAGAAGCTGAGTGTATCGGTCACGCTTATCCCTGGCGATAAAAGCGTTCACGAATGCCTTTTCTTCGTAAGCGGGCGTGCCTGGTTGGCCGCACGATTCGGTGGTCACAAGTGGCCCCTCCTACTTCCCGGCCCGAACCGCGTCCTCGATAATCTGGTAGTCGGCGTCGCTAAGCACGTGGACGTTGCCTTGCCAGGCCAGGGTCCAGTGCTCGGCGGGCCAGCGTTTCGGGTATTCGAGGACGGGGACGAGGTCGACCATGGGGACGTAGTCGCCTTTGTCGCGGATATAGAGGGGCTTCACGGGGAAGCGGAAGGGGTATTCTTCGCCTTCTTTGTTGCTGGTCCAGATGTGCTCACTCGATTCGAAATAGGGACCGGTCGCTTCGCTGATTCCGGCAACCGCCTTCAATCCTACGGTGTAGTACACCACGCGGTCGCCCGCTTTGACGCGTTCGGCCTTCTTGCGGTGGCGCGATTTCATGCCCGCGATGTCGAAGCCGCGAGCACGCGACGTTTCGAAGTTGTCCGGTGACGAGACGAGAAGCCAATTTGTACGATCTGACATGGGGCACCTGTTTCTGTGTTGGGTCGTGAGGTTCTTCAGCCAATGATACCGCCATTATAGCACTCAGCGCTTCGGGCAAAGTGAAGGGAGGTATAATCCAGATCATACGAGCGTCGCGACAATGGGTGTCGGCGCCAGCACATTAGCGAGGGATATTATGGCCAGCGAATTTTCATTCGATATCGTGTCAAAACCGGATCTGCAGGAAGTTAAGAACGCGCTTCAGCAGGTGGATCGGGAGATCGGCACTCGTTACGATTTTAAGGACAGCATGAGCTCGGTTGACTTCGACGATGAGAAGTTTACGCTTAAGTCTGACGACGAGTTCCACCTTTCGGCGCTCACCGATGTATTTCGTTCCAAGCTCGTCAAACGCAATATCGACCTCAAGTTCCTGGAATTCGGCAAGATTGAGCCCGCGACGAAGGGAACGGTTCGACAGGAAGTGACCCTCAAAAATGGCCTGCCTACCGAAGCGGCTAAGAAGATCACCAAGCTGATCAAGGATAAGGGCATCAAGGTCACGACGCAGATTCAGGATGCGCAAGTTCGGGTAACGTCGAAGTCCAAGGACGAACTGCAGACCGTCATGAATGCTGTTAAGGGCGCCGATCTGGATGTGCCCGTGCAGTTCACCAACTTCCGATAAACCGCCAGCGTCTCGATGATATGGCGTCTTGACGCCCGGGTGATGTATGCCAGGGCGGGCGACACTGCGAAAGGGTTGTCCCATGGAATTCGTTATCCTCGGCACTGCGGCCGCCGAAGCGTGGCCCGCGCCGTTTTGTCGCTGTGCACCCTGCGTTCGCGCTCGAGAACTGGGCGGGCCGAATATCCGCACACGGTCGGGGGCGCTGCTTGACAGCGTCGTGAAGATCGACTTTGGGCCTGATGTTTACGCCCAGATGCAGTCCACGGGCCGCGACATCGCGGATATCACGTCGCTCATCTTCACGCACCAGCACGACGACCACATTACGCCCAGCGAGCTTGGCTACCGAATGCGTTGGTTTGTCACCGATACCACGCTCCCTACGCTCTCAATCTACGGCAACGAGACCGTGGTAGAGACACTGGAGCAGCGTTGGCCCGATGCTGCGGCGCAAGAGGAGATTGTGGCGTCGATAGCCCCGCCGCTGATGCCGTTCCAGGCTGTGACAACGCCCGATGGCACCGAAATCCTGCCGCTGCCCGCTGACCATGCGCCAAAGTCGCTGGTATTGCTCCTCAAACGCAAGGGACGAAACATCTTCTACGGCCACGACAGCGGGCTCTATCCCGACGAGACTGTTGGTGCGTTGGCGGGTGTGCCGCTGGATCTGGCGCTTTTCGACTGCACGTATGGCGTGCAGGCTAGCCAAAACCGTGGCCACATGGGCGTGAGCGGTGTCGTCGACTCCATCGAGCGGCTGCGAGCGGCGGGAGCGGTAACGGATACCACCAGGCTGGTCGCGACCCACTTCTCGCACAACGGCAAGGCGCTTCACGATGAGTTGAAAGCCGTGTTCGCTCCTCATGGCGTCATCGTGGCGTACGATGGCATCGTCTTCGAGCTGTAGACCGGGCGACCAGTATCGGTCTGTTGATCATGCGGGTTGATCGCGTCTTCATCACCGGGGATGTCCAAGTGCGTGCTGCTTGGCGCTTACGCCCTCATATACCACCAATCGCTTTAGCAGATGTAGTGCGCGCGGCGATATGTACGTGTCAGCATACTCAACGAGCCGAACTGAAATCTACACTTCCCATGAACTTAGCCAAATCTGCCGCGTACGACCCCGAGCTTGTTCGCCCTTTGATGATGGGGCCGAGCGCCCTCATGATCGTCGACGAACTGACGTCGAACTTGCCTCTTCGTCCCGGTATGCGCGTACTTGACCTTGGGTGCGGGATGGGGCTGACGTCTCTCTTCCTAGCTAAGGAATTTGGCGTGACCGTGTTCGCCACGGACCTGTGGATCAGCGCGTCCGACAACTATGAGCGGATCCGTGGTTTGGGACTCGATCACCTTATCGTGCCTATCCACGCCGAAGCGCGCGTGTTGCCGTATGCAAGCGGCTACTTCGATGCCGTCGTGAGCGTCGACGCGTACCACTATTTTGGGGCCGACGATGAGTACCTGCCCACCCTTCTTGCTCCACTGGTGAAGCGGGGCGGCGTGATTGCGGTAGCGGTCCCAGGAGTGAAGTGGGAGTTCTGGGACGATATTCCCGAGGCGATACGTCCATACCTCACGGCTGACATGAATTTTCACACGGGCAAATGGTGGAAGGACCTATGGGAGCGTTCAGGCGTCGTCAGCAGCATCTCCGTGCGTGACATGGAATGCTTCGATGATGCGTGGGCGGAGTGGCTCACGTGCGACAACGACTATGCCCGTGGCGATGTCGCGATGATTGCGGCCAATGCCGGTCGCTATATGAATCTGGTCGCGATTACGGCGACGGTGGGGTAGCCGGGTCCTCTAGGGGTCCCATCAGTGGCGCTTTGTACCGCTATTTTGCTCTACACGGATATTAAACGGGAGGTGAAGTGCCGATTTGTAGCTACGGTTGATCCAACTGTTAGGGTTTTCAACCATATCGTACGTGTTTATCCATCGATCCTTGACATTTGGAAGCCTCTTAACGATCATTTCGCGAGTCTCGTGTCGGTCGCGACGTCGAGTCGCCTCCCGATAGCGAGCATCGTATTGGGAGGCATAGCGCACTACAATAGGTATCTGCTCTCTCATCGTTTTTAAGGTAAGACCGCAACTCCCTAATGATACTGCAACGGCGAGAACTCCGAGAGCCAATCTGGAAGACTGTGGCATAGCCCAAGCATGCTGTGCGCAGAGGTAGCCGAATGCAACACTGTAGCCTACCAGGAAGGTGCAAGGTTCAAGCCATGCGCGAAAGGGAGGAGCTTTTTGAAGTGCGACGGCAGATGGGATAAATGCCAGCAAAACGGCGCAGGCGAGGGCAATAGTGAGCGTACCAATATCGCGAGCCACTGCTTTTGTAGTTCTAGGGACCGTTTCACTGTTGCTGTGTGCTACTAAACACACCCCGGTTACGAATGCCATTATCAGCCAGGGCAAGCGATGCACAAGCGTAAAAGTAATCGAATACACCGTAATACGAGGCAAAACTTGTAGGCTGTTCACAATGTTTAGTGGCGGAGTGGTTGCCAATCGGTAGGCGTTCCCAGGGGCTGTGTATATAAACACGACAGCAAGTAATGTCCCCAACCATGGCCAGAATACGTGTTGCGGCAGAAGGTCGCCCGAATTGGTTTCCCCCTTGTTTCGTCGGATCAGCCAAGATCCCAGTATCCAACTTAGCACGGCAAGCGGAACAAGGCCCCATGCCTCGTTACACCCTGCTGCTAGAGTAAAGCAGAGTGTGGCTGAAACGATTTTTGCTGGAGAAACTGAAGGTGATAAAAGCAAACCGGTTCCGGTTAAAAGCAGAGTTGTGGGCAACAGGTAGGTCGCGGACCCGCTTAGCCAGAACCAGCATTCGCCCCGATCAAACGAGGTGAAAACGACGAGGCCCGCGATGAAAAACGAGATGTTTATCAATGCCAGCGGAGCTATCGACAGACGGAGCCGCTGTATGATTGTCTTGGCTATGAACCAAACAGCCGTGTACCACGCTATCATGTTTAGCGAGCTATAGAGAAAGAGCTTCCCTTGAGCCCCAGCCGCGAGGGACACGGCTATTATTGTTGCGTACGACGTCAGGCGACCGGACCAATGCATATACACCCACGTTAGGCCTGTGGCAAAACCGTGACACGTTTGTGCGATAGTCAGCGCTGCGAAATCATCCGCGAACATGCGATTGCAGGTCGCTAAGGTGCAAAGAAATGCAATGAGCAGCAAGTTCGACACTAGTAAGAGTACTTGGGTCGCTGCTACAACTCGTGCTAAAGTCGGCGCACTTTCACTCGCGCCCTTTACCCTTTTGCCAGACATATTTTCTCCAACCAATACAACCTAACGTTTTCGCGGCGGTTAGCGAAAACGTTAATGGTTTAGAAAATTCAACTGCGCATCGGTGGTCTGGAAGAAGTGAAGCAAACCGACAATCAGTTATTGTATCCTAGAAAACCGGTGGACCGAAGTCTGCGGATTTTTCTAGTAATGGACGGATAGTAGCTGTACGTCAACTTGCTTCCGACCCCAAAGGCGGGATGGCGTGACGCAAAGCACCCGCACCTACAATGCCTCTCAAATCGAATGATATTTTACCTGAAACCGGGCAATCCTCTAGTTGGACGGCACGGAGTAAAATTTCGAAAAGCCTGTAATGCGATGATGGTTCCGTGACTAGTCCGGGCACACGGAGCGCGTGCCGCCAGCGGGGAGCTGCGCGGCGACGAGAGCGCTGTAGTTGTACCATTTGACGTGGCTGTCGACGAAGAGCACATCGGAGCCGCCGTTGTGCCTGCCGGAGTATGCGCCGGAGTCGTACCCGGTAACGTCTGGGGTTGACGGGGTGTACGAAGCATTGTACATGTTGAATAGCGCATCGTTGGTGGATTTCCCGGTCCAGCGGTCGCCTTCCTCGGTGAGCATCAGTGTGACGGTCGTATCGGTAATCGCCGCGAGCGACTTGCCCGGCCATACCGCTTCGACATCGGACGGTTTCGCCAGGCATGAGTTGAATGCGTAACTGTTGCCATTCACCTCGCCGACCACATCATCGGGGCAGACGAACACCTTTGTGCTCTTGATATAGCTGTAGATGCTGCTACTTGTTACCATAAACCTCCCCGGATCGCGTGTGCCACCATCATCGGTGTAGGACCCGTAGTACATCCACGTGTACTGGTTCATGCCCGGAGCGCCGCCATGGGACGCGTTGGGAAGGTGCTCGTCGAAGTCTTGCACGTACTCTGTAATCGCCATTCCCAGTTGTCGCAGATTTGATGCGCAGACAATCTGGCGTGCCTTGCCGCGTGCGGTATTGAACGACGGGAAAAGGAAAGCCGCGAGAATCGAGATGATGGCTATGACGACGAGGAGTTCGATAAGCGTGAAGCCATTTGAAAAGCATTTTGTTGATTTCATGGCATATCTCCCCCGTACTTAGAATCAGCCCGTCTGCTTTAAGCATACTCGCAATGCTAGTTAACGTCAAGGTCCGCCGCGTTCGAATTAAGTCCACCAATTAATGTATGCTGCCGGGCAAGTTGCTGCCTCTCATCCATGAGCCGCCTAACCATCGCTATATCACGCGCGGTTATGACACAAAAGTTACAATCCACCATCCTGCGGATGTAACCTTGACGCCCATCAACTAGACTAAACCCATGGAAAACGTACCCAAAACAATGGTTACTGTCGATGGCAACGAAGCAGCAGCCTACGTGGCCTACAAGACCAACGAAGTTATAGCAATTTATCCGATCACCCCCTCCACGCCCATGGGTGAGCTTTCGGATGCCTGGGCGTCCAAAGGTGAGAGAAACCTGTGGGGAGGGATCCCCCTTGTCCAAGAGATGCAGTCGGAAGGCGGCGCTGCTGGCGCGTGTCACGGAGCGCTACAGGCCGGAGCCCTAACGACTACATTCACGGCGAGTCAAGGCCTCTTGCTGATGATTCCCAATATGTACAAGATCGCGGGCGAACTGACGCCGGCGGTTTTTCACATTACGGCCCGATCACTCGCCGCGCAGGGCCTGTCGATCTTTGGCGACCACGCCGACGTGATGGCTTGCCGCGGAACCGGCTGGGCGATGCTGTTCGCAACATCGGTTCAGGAGTCGATGGACTTCGCGCTGATCGCGCAGTCGAGCACCCTGAAATCCCGCGTCCCGTTCATGAACATCTTCGACGGCTTCCGAACTTCCCACGAAGTGATGAAGATCGAGAAGCTACCGGACTCCGTCATTCGCGCCATGATTGACGACAAGCTTGTTCGCGAGCATCGCCAGCGCGCACTGAACCCCGACCATCCCGTCATTCGCGGTACAGCACAGAACCCCGATGTTTACTTCCAGGGGCGCGAAGCATCGAACCCGTTTTACCTCGCCACCCCGGAGATCGTCCAGGGTGAGTTCGACAAGCTGGCCGAATTGATCGGTCGCCACTACCACATCTTCGATTATGTCGGTGCTCCCGATGCTGAGCGCGTGATTATCGCCATGGCGTCTGGCTGCGACACTGTAGAAGAGACAGTTGATAACCTGGTCGCAAAGGGCGAAAAGGTTGGCTTGATCAAGGTTCGCTTGTTCCGCCCGTTTGACGCGTCCCGCTTTGTAGCGGCACTGCCGAAGACAGTGAAGGTCGTCACTGTGCTCGACCGCACCAAGGAACCTGGTTCCGCAGGCGAACCGTTGTACCAGGATGTCATCACCGCAGTTGAAGAGGCGATGGCGACCGGCGCTGCCGCATTCACCAGCCGCCCGAAGATCGTTGGCGGTCGCTATGGTCTGTCCTCGAAAGAGTTCACTCCGGCGATGGTTAAGGCTGTGTACGACGAAGCCGCAAAGCCGAGCCCGAAGAACCACTTCACCATCGGTATCGACGACGACGTCACCAACACGAGCCTCAAGTACGACACATCGTACGATATTGAAGGCGACGACACGTTCCGCGCCCTGTTCTATGGTCTTGGTTCCGACGGAACCGTTGGCGCCAACAAGAACTCGATCAAGATCATCGGCGAAGAGACCGACAACTATGCCCAAGGCTACTTCGTATACGACTCGAAGAAGTCTGGCTCAGTAACGATCTCGCACCTGCGGTTCGGTCCGCGTCCGATCAAGAGCCCGTATCTGATCAGCACGGCCAACTTCATCGCTGTCCATCAGTTCGAGTTCATCGAAAACCTTCCGGTGCTCAACGAAGCCAAGCCCGGAGCTACCATCCTGCTGAACAGTCCTTACGGTCCGACAGAAGTGTGGCAGCATCTACCGGCTCGCTTCCGTAAGGCGCTCATCGCCAAGAACCTCAAGTTGTATGTTCTTGACGCTCTCGACGTCGCCAAGAAGACCGGTATGGGTGTCCGCATCAATACGGTCATGCAGACGGCATTCTTCGCCATCAGTGGCGTGCTTCCGGCTGACGAAGCCATCCAGCACATCAAGAAGGCGATCAAGAAGACTTACGGTCGTCGTGGCGAGGCGGTGGTTCAGAAGAACTACAACGCAGTTGATCAGTCGATCTCGCATCTCGCTCAGGTCGTCGTGCCTACAAGCGAAGCCGCAGAAGCTGCAACCGCTAGCGTCGACGCATATGCTGGCGCGCCGGACTTCGTTCGCTCGTTCACCGCAGAGGTGATCGCGGGCCGCGGAGATCTCCTCCCGGTCAGCGCGATGTCCATCGACGGTACATTCCCAACTGGCACCACCAAATGGGAAAAGCGAAACATCGCGGTCGACGTTCCCGTGTGGAACGAAGACCTGTGCATCCAGTGCGGCAAGTGCGCTCTGGTCTGCCCGCACGCCACCATCCGAGCCAAGATCTGGGATGGTGCCGACGCTTCGGTGAACGGCGGCGGCCTGAAGTCCCTTCCCGCCAAGTTCAAGGAGTTCCCCGGTAAGAACTACACCATTCAGGTCGCAGTCGAAGACTGTACGGGATGCGGCCTCTGCGTGGATGTTTGCCCGGCCAAGGACAAGACCAACGTCAGCCGCAAGGCTCTCGAAATGGCGCCACAGCTTCCGCTTCGCGAAACGGAGCGAAAGAACTGGGAGACATTCCTTGCACTTCCCGAAGTGCCTCGCGACGGATCGGTGAAGTACAACTCGGTGAAAAATGTTCAGCTGCTTCAGCCGCTGTTCGAGTTCTCCGGTGCGTGCTCCGGTTGCGGCGAGACGCCGTACGTCAAACTTCTCAGCCAGCTATTCGGTGAGCGAGCTCTCATAGCCAACGCCACAGGCTGCTCAAGCATCTATGGCGGTAACCTGCCGACCACCCCGTGGACGACGACCAACAACGGTCGCGGTCCGGCGTGGGCCAACTCGCTGTTCGAAGACAACGCCGAGTTTGGTATGGGCATGCGAATGACCATCGATCAGCAGAGCGAGTATGCTCGCCGCCTGGTCCTTGAACTTCGCGAAACCCTGGGCACCGACCTGGCCGACGGCATTCTCACCGCCGAGCAGGCTGGTGACGAGGGCATCACAGCGCAACGCGTCCGAGTTGACAACCTACGCGCCAAGCTTGGATCGATCATCAGCAGCGGAGAAACCAACCCGGTCTACCTTGACCTGCTTGCGATCGCCGACTCGCTCGTCGATCGAAGTGTCTGGATCCTCGGTGGCGACGGATGGGCGTACGATATCGGTTACGGTGGTCTCGACCATGTGATCGCGTCTGGCCCCAACGTCAACATCCTGGTGCTCGACACGGAAGTCTACTCGAACACTGGCGGACAGGCATCAAAGTCAACGTCACGCGGCGCGGTCGCCAAGTTCGCTGCTGGCGGTAAGCCGAGCGGCAAGAAGGACCTGGCGCGGCTTGCAATGAGCTACGGCAACGTGTACGTCGCGACGGTTGCGATGGGCGCCAAGGACCAGCATACGGTCAAGACGTTCCTCGAAGCCGAGTCGTACGAAGGGCCATCGCTCATCCTGGCGTACTCGCACTGCATCGCTCACGGTATCGACATGCTTAAGGGCTTGAACCAGCAGAAGATGGCCGTCGAGGCCGGCTACTGGCCGCTCTTCCGCTTCGACCCGCGACTGTCGGAGCAGGGCGAGAACCCGTTCCAGCTAGACAGCAACGCTCCCGCGATCCCGCTGCAAGACTACATCTACACTGAGGGCCGCTACCGCGTCCTCCAGCAGTCTGACCCGGAAGGCGCTAAGCTTCTTCTCAAGTCGGCTCAGGATGATGTCAACCGCCGCTGGAAAGTCTACGAGGCGATGGCCGGCAAGTAATGCCAGCCTCGATTCACTGTGCCGGACCCCTTCACCGCCCGATTGGGTGAAGGGGATCGGAGGCAATTTTGGCCGGCCAAGCCGGGCCTGGAGCCCTCACTCATGAACCTTGAAACAACATACTTAGGCCTCAAACTCAAGAACCCGCTCGTCGCGTCCGCGTCGCCGCTTTCGGCTACAGTCGAAGGCATCAAGCGCCTCGAAGACGCTGGCGTAGCAGCGGTTGTCCTGCCCTCTCTGTTCGAAGAGCAGATCCAGAACGAGAGCCAGGAACTCGACTATTACCTTACGTACGGCACCGACAGCAACTTCGAAGCGCTCAGCTTCTTCCCTGAAGCCGATCAGTACCGAGTTGGTCCCAACGACTACCTCAACCTGATCAAGGGTGCGAAGGAAAGTGTCGACATCCCCATCATCGCGAGCTTGAACGGCGTATCGCGTGGTGGCTGGATGCGCTATGCCACGCTGATGGAGCAGGCTGGCGCCGACGCTCTCGAACTCAACATCTACTACATCGCCACCGACCCGACCCTTTCGGGCTCGGAAGTTGAAATGATGTATCAGGAATCGGTTCGCGCGGTCCGTGAAGCGGTTAGCATTCCGCTTGCTGTCAAAATCGGGCCGTATTTCAGCAGCCTGCCGTATGTCGCCCGCAGCCTTTCCAAGGCTGGCGCCGACGCGCTTGTGCTGTTCAACCGCTTCTACCAGCCCGACCTTAACCTCGAAACGCTGGCAGTGGTACCCGACCTGCACCTGAGCACATCCGACGACCTGCGGTTGCCGCTCCGATGGATCGCCATCCTGTACGGCCGCCTTGCAGTCGACCTTGCGCTCACGAGCGGCGTCCACAACTATCGCGACGTTCTCAAGGGCCTGATGGCTGGCGCGACGGTGACGATGCTGGCATCCGAGATGCTCGCAAACGGCACCGACCGCATCAAGGAGATCCTCACAGATCTCGAGAAGTGGATGGTCGAGTTCGAATACGAATCCGTGCTCCAGATGCGCGGCAGCATGAGCCAGCGCAATGTCGCCGAGACCGCCGCCTACGAGCGCGCGAACTACATGAAGGTGCTGCAGTCCTACAAGCTGTAGGCTTGCGTCGCTGAATGAAAAGCAACAAAGCGCCCCGCCGAGGTTCGGTTGGGGCGCTTTGCGTGTTGTTGGGTAGGAGATAATACCTAGGTCACCGCTACGCGCGGCGCGCCAACGTGACGTTGGATCCTTAACTCGCCGAGGACGGCTCGGGTCGCGCTGGGCGTAGCACCGTAGGTCTAGCTGCTTAGCTTGTGGCTGGAATAGTTCGTGTTGAGGCGGCAATGTCTACCGCCGAGTTTGGGGCGTCTCGTAAAATGCGTGCTCGCGACAGGAACTCGGTGACATCGACAGCGCGCGTGTGATTTGTGCGCGATTGCTCGATCGCTATGTCTAGTCCTTCTATGAGGCTTTTACGGGCGTCAGCTTGGGATTGAGTTATATCTGACTCAAGGAGGAGGACCCCCGCGCGAATAACCTCTTCGGCGTTAAGGTAGAGGCCCAAAGCGACCTTTGCTTCAATTATCGCAGCGAGTTCGTCACTGACGGAAACAGTCATTTTGAAACACCTCCACATCCATTATACCAAAGCGAGTAAGAGGCATCGAAGTTCCTAAAGGTATTATGCGCGGTCAGTCATTCCAGTTCGGCAGCGACCCTTTGTGCGAGCTGGGCTGAGCTATTGGCGACAGTAGCGGCTACCCAATATCCTCCAGCCTAAACACGTCCAGCAATATCTCACCCACGCCCCCACGGTCGCGGTCGTGCACGGCGTAGACGGTGCCGTCGGGCGCTATTGCGGCGTCGGGGTAGCTGACGTTGTCGCGGGTGTCTAGCACGAGCGAACCGCGCCATGTGGCGCCTTCGTCGGACGACAGGCTGACCGCAATTCCGGTGCGCTTTGTTGGATCCGGGCTGTTGATCAGCAGCCAATCTCCGGCGGGAAGCTGACGAATATAGAAGCGCGAGCACGGGTTTGGGATGTCCGTCGCGTGCCCTTCCGACCACGTAACGCCACCGTCGTGCGAGTCGCTCAGCCAGATGGCGCCGCCGCCAGCACGCATGTACATTGCGAGGGAACCGTCGCGCCGCTCGATGATCATGTTTTCGAGTGCCCACTCGGGGGCTTCGACTGCGCCGTGAAGCGACCACGTCTTGCCCTGGTCACGCGAAATGCCCACTCCCTGGCGCTGGTGCGCCCATGAAAACCAGCCGTAATTCGGAACGGCAGAGTGGGTAACGGGCATGATCCATTCGCCGGTGGACAGCACGGTGGGCTTGTTCATGCGGAAGCTGAACGGCGCTTCGTATCCGAGACGCCACTCATCGCTCCAGACTGGATGGGCGGCGTCTGGATCGGCGCATATTCGGGCAAAAACACCGTGTTCGGCTGTTTCCTTGTTGCCCCGATTGAAGATCAGCCAGAGCTCGCCTGAAGGTGCGAGCCAAAGAGTTGGGTCGAACGTCCGCGCATTGGGGAACTTAACCGCCATCTTCTCTGGCGGCGAAAGGGTTGCGCCTTTGTCGTCGCTGTAACGTAGGTAGATCTCGTTTTCGGGCTGCGGTTCGTTCTCGCCACCGGAAAACCAGGCGAAGTATAGCCGTCCGCCGGGCGTCAATTCGACTCCGGGGATGCCAGCCCACTTTTCGCCAATCTCAGCAGCAGTTGCGACGATCTTTTGGTACACGGTACTTTGAATCTCCTCGAGGAAAGCTAGTAACCACCTAAGCTTATGTGACGCTATACGATATCCCTTCGTCCTTTTCATTTTTGGCAGGGATTCCTAGCTCCAGGTGAGAACTATTGTTTAGGACCTCCACACCATGAAACCTCTTTCCCGCATAGCGCTTCTTGTCGCCGTTGCCGTATGCCCCCTTCCCGCAGCATTCATCGCCACTCCCGCCCGCGCTCAGTCGCCGGACATTGCGAAGGCATTCGCGTCACCGCCTGAATCGGCGCGACCGGAGACGTGGTGGCACTGGGTCAGCGGGAATGTGACCGCAGAGGGTATCACCGCCGACCTTGAGGCAATGAAGCGGATCGGGCTTCGCGGTGCGCAGATATTTACCGTAAACCAGGGACCGGCGGGGCCGGTGCGCTACATGAACCCTGAGTGGCGCAAACTCGTTCAGCATGCCGTTACCGATGCGGACCGGCTGGGGCTAACGCTGAGTATCACGGATTGCGAGGGGTGGAGCGAGTCCGGCGGGCCATGGATAACGCCCGAGCTGTCAATGCAGAAGCTGGTGTGGACCGCGACTCAGGTGCGCGGCGGTGGTTCGGGGGCGATTACGCTGCGGAAACCGGCGACGGTAAGAGACTATTATGCCGATATCGCCGTGGTCGCATTCCCGACTCCGGTCGGCGACGGTTACAACCTTGCCGAGCTAGCGCCTAAGGTGACATCATCGTCAGGGTCGCTCGAAGCTGCGAAGCTGAGCGGGGACGGGCCAGCGGTGACGATTACGCCGTCCGGCGACTCTCCCGCTTTCGTGCAGCTACAGTTCGATGCGCCTGTGAGGCTCGGGTCCGTCACAATCGCGCCCGCGTCGGCAAAATCGGCCAGCATCGTCGAAGTTAGCGACGACGGTGTTCACTTTCGCACGCTGGCGTCGGCAAATGTCGGCGACAGGCCGGGCGACGAGCAATCGTTCATCTTTTCGCCGCTCTCGACGCGCCTCCTCCGTGTATCGCGGACAGCGACTTCGACCGTGAAGCCGCTCACATTGCGGCGCTTGACTCTCGGGGGCGCACGGATAGCCGGGTGGGAGGCGAAGAGTGGGCAGAACACGTCGCTCAATGTCATCGGGACTCAGACTGCTGCGGTACCTGCGGAAATGGGTGTCGCTCCTGAGTCCATCGTCGATTTAACGGCGAAACTGCGCGCCGATGGCACGCTGGATTGGTCGCCGCCAGCCGGTGCGTGGACTGTGCTGCGGTTCGGGCATACGTCCACCGGCACCAACGTTCACCCGGCGATGCCTGAAACGGTTGGCCTCGAATGCGACAAGCTGAGCGCACGAGCGGTAAAGGCAAACTGGGACGGCCAAATGGCGAAAGTGATTGCCGACTCTGGGACGCTGGCAGGGAAATCGCTGAAGACAGTGCTGCTCGACAGCTGGGAGGCTGGAACCGGCAACTGGACGCCGTCCATGCCCGCCGATTTCCGGCAGCGTCGGGGCTACGACCTTATTCGATGGCTACCAGCGCTGACAGGGCGAGTTGTCGGCGACGCTGAGCGCACCGAACGGTTCCTGTGGGACTACCGGCGCACTATGGCCGACCTTGTCGCCGTTAACCACTACGGTCAAATGCAAGCTTTGGCGCATGCGAGCGGGATGCTGTTGCAGGCTGAAGCGCCTGGGATCGGGCTGCCGACGGTGGCCGACGAGCTCGAATGCAAGGGCTACACGGATGTCCCGATGGGCGAGTTTTGGCTGGGGACGCGCGGTGCGCTGGATGATGCCAAAGAGGCGGCATCGGCGGCGCATATCTACGGCAAGCAGTTTGTCTCCACCGAGTCGTTCACCGCAACGCCCGATCAAGCGTCATGGACCAACGATCCGTATTCGGTCAAAGCATTGGGCGACCTCGCGTTCTGCAGTGGCGTCAACCGCTACTCGTTTCATCGCTACGCCATGCAGCCATCCCTCAACAAAGCGCCGGGTGTCACCATGGGGCCGTGGGGGCTGAACTTCGAGCGCACGAACACGTGGTGGGAGCCAGGTAAGGCGTGGATTTCGTATATCAGCCGCTGCGAGTACCTGCTGCAGCAGGGCTTGTTTGTGGCCGATGTGTGCTATTACGGCGGCGAGGGCGCGCCGTACAGCCACGCCGACTCACGTCTACAGCCGAGGCTTCCGGCTGGCTACGACTACGACGAATGCACTGCCGACGCGCTCCTGACACGCATGACGGTGAAGAATGGCCGCCTCACACTGCCTGACGGTATGAGCTACAGCGCGCTCGTGCTTCTGAACGGCACGCGGATGTCGCCAAAGGTGGCTGCAAAAGTGCGAGAACTTGTCGCCGCTGGGCTGACTGTCGTGGGGCCGAAGCCTAATGCGTCGCCGTCGCTGAGCGATTATCCTGGCTGCGACCAGGCTGTGCGGGATATTGCCAACGAGGTGTGGGGAGACTGCGATGGTGTCAGCGTGACGCGGCACGCATTCGGTAAGGGGCAGGTCGTTTGGGGCGAGCCAATGGAGAAGGTGCTGGCGCCGGTTGGCCCGGACTTCACGTACCAGGGCACAGATCCGAAGACAAAGCTGGCGTTCATCCACCGCCGCGTGAACGGCGACGACTACTACTTCGTTTCCAATCAAAGCTATGCCGCCGTCGATGCCGTCTGCACGTTTCGCGCAGCGGGCAAAGCTCCCGAATTCTGGCACCCGGACACGGGAACGGTGGAACGCGCCCCTGTTTATTCCGGTAGCGAGCGCAACACAAGCGTCCCGATCCGGTTCGACCCGGCTGGTTCGCTGTTCGTCGTGTTCCGGGCTGGAAACGCGACATCGGTGCATCTCACCAGCCTTGCGCCAACGAAGCTCGTGGCCGCGCTAGTGCAGCCGCATCATGATATACGAATCACGAAGGCGCTCTATGGCGTTTTCTCGTCGGTTGACGTCACGCCTGTTGTCACCGCATGGCTGAGTGGCGGAATGAGGCCGCTCGTGGTAGATAATGCGATTTGCGGTGGCAACGACCCGGTGCCGAACGTTGTCAAAAGCCTTATTGTCGACTACAAGGTCGGCGACATCGTGAAAACCCTGACGATTCCGGAGTTCGGATCGCTTGCTCTGCCGGATGTGACCGGCCCGGCAGGCGTGACAATCGTAAGCGCACGCTACGGGCTTCCCGACGTTACCGCAGACGTGACTGGTGAGTTGGCACGGCTCGCGGCCGCAGGCGAGGCGTCGGTCTCGGTGTCGAACGCGTTGACCGGCGGCCGAGACCCTGCTCCAAATGTGGTGAAGCGGCTCGATGTGTCATACACCGTGGACGGCAAATACCGCCAGAGGTCGCTCCGCGAAGGCTCCATTCTGCAGTTCGACGGTGAAGCCGCGCCAGTGGGGGCACCGGTGTACGATACGAGGGTAACGGCTGCAGGAGCTACCGAGCTTACCGCGTGGCAGGCGAATGATTACGCGTTTGTCACGTCTACCGGTAAGCACGGCGCGGTCAAAATCGACACGGTCCCCACACCTATCTCGTTAGCGGCGAACTGGCGTCTTCGATTCCCGGGCGGGTGGGGCGCTCCCGCTGTTGTGTCCCTCGACAAGCTGGTTTCGTGGACTGAACTTGTGGACGACGGCGCGAAACACTTCTCGGGCACCGCTATTTACGAGACCGCATTCGAAATGCCAGCAAACGTCATTGGGCACCGCGACCGCCTGATGCTGGACCTCGGCACCGTGAAGAATCTGGCAGAAGTGATTGTCAACGGACGCAACCTGGGCGTTTGCTGGAAGGAGCCGTTCCGTGTCGATGTCACCGATGCCGTTAAGCCTGGCCGAAACACGGTCGAAATCAAGGTGACGAACCTCTGGCCCAACCGCCTGATCGGCGATTCGGCGCAGCCCGAAGGGAAGCGGTACACGTGGACAACGTTCAACCCCTACAAGCCCACGTCGGAGCTTCTCCCGTCCGGCCTCCTCGGCCCCGTGATGCTGCGGGTGGGTGTGACGGTGGCGGTGGAGTAGGTACGCTGGCATGTTTTGTTCAGCGCTAACCGGCGAAGCGGTAGACAAGCTTCCGCTATTTTGAGACTGAAAATGGCAACGCAACGGAGAGATTTAATGAGCGACACAAACATGCAGTCAGATGTATTCCCTGGAGCGAACCAACGCTCACCGTCACGAGCACAGTATTTCACCTGGATCAACAACACGAACGAAGGCGCTACCGAGGCGCAAACTCTGATAAACCTGGAGTTTTTTAGGTGGCTCCGCGACCAATACGGGATGACGCTAGACATATACGCGTTCGATGCCGGAGCTATCGATGGCGCGAAGTATTACGGATCGACAAGCTCCGAGCGCTTTAAGCGACAATTTCCTCGCGGATTCGGACCAGCTGTTGAGGTGGCCGCATCAATCGGCACCCGACTTGGATTGTGGGGCGGTCCAGACGGTTTTGGCGATACGCCTGAGGAAGAAGAGGAGCGAATCGAAACCATGGTGAGCCTCTGTCGGGATCATCGGTTTGAGCTCTTTAAGCTGGATGCCGTTTGCGGTGGACTGCGAGAATCAAAGCAAGACGCGTTCGTTCGCCAGATGACGGACTGCCGCAAATACAGCCCGGATCTCATTCTCCTCAACCACAGGTTGGACCTGGGGAAAGGTCTAGCTCATGCAACCACGTTCTTGTGGGAGGGCGTTGAAACTTATATCGATGTGCATGTGAAAAACACGTTCACTGCATCGCACAATCGAGCGGTGGTTCTGACGCGCGGGTTGCCGCCTGAACTTCAACGCCTCACCGAAGATCATGGAGTCTGCCTTTCGTCATGCCTCGATTACTGGGAAGACGATCTTGTCCTTCAGGCGTTCAATCGCTGCCTGATCTTAGCCCCTGAGCTCTACGGCAATCCCTGGTTACTACGCGATGACGAATACCCGCGCCTTGCGCGATACTTTAACATTCATCGGAAGTATCGCGATATTCTGGTCGATGGCAGGGTGCTTCCCGAGGACAAATATGGACCCGATGCCGTCTCCCGCGGATCGGCACGAACTCGTCTCATCACGCTGCGAAACTGCTCATGGGAACCTGTAACGCGCAAAGTCGAACTTGGCACCGAGATCGGGCTGGAGGGCGGCGGAACCGCGTCAGTCTGGCGGTTGCATCCCTATGAGCGCTGCCTCGGCGAGCTGAAGACAAGCTCCACAATCGATATCGAAGTGCACCCCTTCCGAACATGTCTGCTACTCGTTACGCTGGACTCATACTCGGACACCGCAGTAATCGGGTGCGACTTTGAGATCATTCGCGACGTGCCGGGAGCACCGCTTGAGGTTGACTTGCTCGGCAAACCTGGGACGACAAGTAACGTTAAGCTGATCGCCCCTTATCGCACACTATCTAGCGCCACGCTCGGTGGGGAAGACGCGTCGACCATCATCGAAGGCGGAATGGTCGATGTGACATTCCCCGGAAAGCCCTATTCCGATGCGTGGCACCGAAAGCTGGGAGAGGCCGAGCGGGTCCCAGTTCCCGACGATGCGGAAGCGTTGTATGAAGCTACATGCTTTGCGGGCGACAACAATGCAGCCGAAGTGCGCGAGCTCAAGCGATCGGGCAGTAGCGCTGTGTCGCAGGTTCGGGCTGCTCGCGACGCATTCTTTGCCCAGCCCGCATTTCGCCGAAGGTTTATCGACGAAGCGGCGCTATTCGATAACGATCCCGACACGGCGTTTGCGGTATCGCGCCGCTGGCAGCATATTGAACGCAGCATCCGTGGTGGATCGTTCCGGCTCGATCTAGGAGAGCCGGTTATGATCGACCAACTGAAACTGGAAGTGCGTGGCGATTACTATCTTCAGCCTATCAAGTCTCAGGAAGGCGTTTGGGGCTCCGTTTCAGCGGATCTTAAGTCGTGGCGTTCTGTTAGGTTTTTCGCTGACACCGATTTGGAAGCAGATTTGCCAGCCGATTCCCCGATTCGTTATGTACGCATTGAGCAGTGCCCGGACTTGATATGGCAAGTGCGAGGCTATTATCGAGGCAAACAGCTTGATCGCACCCTCTGGAAAGCAAGCAATTTGTTTGCCACGTACGGCTTTGCTCGGGCGACACATGCCTGGTCTCTCAATTTTAAACTGACAGGAGCGCCTGTCGGAAGCTACATAGCCATCGCTATCGACGGTAACCACGGGCGTGAACTCGCTTATGCGGCACTCAGGACCGATGATGGTTATATTGGCGCACCTCGTCGAAGTCCAAGCTATCCCGCGAACACGTGGGAGGTGCCGATTGCCAGTACCGACGGCAATTACACGTACTATTTCCCAATCACGGCGGAGATGGTCGACAAGCCGCTCGATGCCGTTGTGCTCGTGCTTAATGGCGGCAACCCGGATATTAAGCCAACTGTTTGGGTGACGGCGTATCCCGAGCCTATGTCACGAGTGCGGCTGGTTGCGAGCGAGTAGGTCAGGGGATGACACCGGAGGGACGCGTCGCTACCTGGACGAGGTGCAAACCGTACGGGCCCGCCCTATAACTGCTGAGGCGGGCCGCTACTGTGCATTACAGCACGTTGCGCTAGTTTTCTGGCGTTGGCGGACCTGCGAGTTGGAACACGTTGCCTTCTGGATCGGTCCCTTCGGATGCGTCAAGAAACCCCCAGTGGTGGTGCGGTCCCATAGAGACGCCCCGTGCGATCATCTCGGCGCGTGCTGCTGCAACATCCGCCACGTCGAACACCACTTTCACGTTGCTGTCCTCGCCGCTTACGGTGCCATCATGGTGGGCTTTATGCAGGCACAAGCTAACCGCGCCAGTGTCAAGCACAACCCACTCGCCCGGTGTACTCGGCTCGGCGGTCGAGAGTGAGAAGCCCATAACATCGGTGTAAAAGCGGGTCATGGCTTCGATGTCTCCGCAGAAGTAGATAACGCGTCTTAATTTCAGCTGCATGTGTGTGTACTCTCCTGGCGCGGCATATAATTGGCCCATTCGACTGGCGATGACAGCGTATACGTGCAGGTGCGATGTTTCGCGCAGCAGACCGAATTACATGATAACATAAAACTGGAATGATCGTTTAAGTGGCACTATGTTTCCACCGCCGTCGAATCGGTGCTCCAGATGCGTGGTAGCATGAGCCAGCGCAATGTCGCTGAGACCGCCGCCTACAGGCGCGCAAACTACATGAAGGTGTTGCAGTCCTACAAGCTGTAGCCGCCGTAACGCTGAACGGAAAGCAACAAAGCGCCCCGCCGATATTCGGTTGGGGCGCTTTGCTTTTAATTCTATTGCGCCAATTGACCGTCTATAATTTCGTGGTGATTGCGCGCAGCGATAATTATGGGACTGTGACTGTCCGCCGATGTTACGACGCTTGTGAGCGTAGTAGAGTGAAAGGATTGCCGAAATATGTCGAACCTGACACCTTTTCGTTGTTGAACTGCGTTGATTGCGAACGGAGGTACAATTGTTATGAAACGAATCCCACCTCGACCCGGATTGCAACCATGACTTTTGAACCGTCAATTCGTCCATTCGTTGATTTTGTAATAATTACTGTTCGCGAAGACGAGTATCGAGCTGTGCTCAGTCGCTTTAAGCCAGAAGGCCTATATAGCGGCCAAAACCGGACATATGCGATGAGCTCACTGGAATTGCCTTCAGGGCACACGTACTCGATCGCGATGATCCGGTGTACGGAGCAAGGGGGGCAAGCTGGCCAAGCTGCGGCTAGTGCAGCAATTCAGGATCTCGACCTCCGTTGGATTCTGTTAGTTGGGATCGCGGGAGCCCCTCCAACAATGGAATACACCTTGGGGGATGTTGTACTTGGAACGCGACTTTACGACTTAACAGTGCGAGCGTTGAAGCAAGATGCCGCTACGACTTACGATCAGCGCGGTGGTCCAATGAACATACGCGTGCAGGATCTCGTGTCGCAGATTGAGGCCATGGTCGTTCTTGAAAAATTTAGTGGGTGGAATGCTACTGATTCGATAGGGTGCTTGCGTCCCAAAGTAGACAATAAGCCGTCCAAGCGATACGGCAGCAGGCAATGGAAAAGGGACGTTGAGAATACGATTAGTCATCATTTTAGTGGCACAGTTTCGAGATCAGCGCCGCTTGTAACGGCTCGCGGAATCGTTGCGAGCGACACTCTCGTTAAGGACACCGAAACGTTGTCAGAATGGCAGAATTCTGCTCGCCACCTAGGTGCCGTGGAGATGGAACTGCACGGAGTGTACTACGCGGTCCACAACGCGCCTGGCGACTATCCTATCCTTGCGATAAGAGGTATAAGCGATATCGTAGGCTTTAGGCGCTCTGACGAATGGACAGCCTATGCGTGTAACTCCGCCGCTGCGTTTGCGAAAGCTTTACTTCTCGCCGAGCCGTTGCCGCCGCGTGTTCCCGCCACCCCCGATATTGATAGCGATGCTGACGAGGGGACTAACGGTCACGAAAATCCAGCGCCCGGACAGCGGTTAATTGGTAAGAAGCATAATATGGCCGCTGACTGGTTATGCGAGGAATGGTGGCGCAATGGGCCCAACGTTACGATAATTGAGGGATTCCCCGGGGTGGGTAAAAGCTTAGTAGCTGAAATTGTTGAAAAGCGATTAAAGCTATCCGGCACCATCGCGGAGGCTGTCTGGGTTGATTGCATTGAATCGTCAACAAACGGATTCGATGACCTTATATTATCGATGGCTCAGCGGTTTTCCGAACAAGGGGACGATTACCTGGCAGACAACCTAAGC
This sequence comes from Capsulimonadaceae bacterium, assembly GCA_036504535.1. GTDB lineage: Bacteria > Armatimonadota > Armatimonadia > Armatimonadales > Capsulimonadaceae > JARLGU01. The sequence continues at coordinate 124,920 of DASXUY010000031.1, read as the reverse complement.
GAAGATGGCCTCATCGCAAGTCTTGCGAAGCCTGTACTTTTGGTTATTGACGAGTTTCAGAGAACCCTTTCGGAATCCGGTGCCATGCAGCAAAAGCTAAGTTCGCTGCTTAACAAGATCTGCGCGAGGCCACTTCAGGGCCGCGTCCTGATTCTCTCCAGCCAAGACATTACCCCTGAGAGATGGTCCGATCGGTCAAAGGTCATTCAACTTCACGGTCTTGACGATGGAGACGCCTCCTCTTATCTGACAAGTTTACTCGATGATTCCGATTTACCCAAAGACGCGATCCCACAGGACCGGATTGGAAGCGTGGCTAGGTGGCTTGGCGGATATCCACGCGCCATGCGTTTGCTCGCCAGTCGCTTAAAATACGATTCCATGGAAGTCCTCGTGGGTAGTCAGCCTGAAGAATGGGAAACTCGGGAGCAAGTTGTTTCTAAGGAATTCCTTCAACTTTTTGAACGCAATATGCTGTCGCGAGCCCGTATTGGCCTTCCCGATCAAGTAAACACCTTCTTCTGTCGAATGGCTGTGTTTCGGAAGGCAGTCAATCAGGCGGGAATAACAGCAATCATGGACGGGGCGGGCTCAATCAGCAAACAGTTGGAGTCTTTGATTTCGCGGTTTCTTATCGAACAGCATCGGGGACGGTATTCCATGCATTCAGTTCTGCGCCAAACAGTTCTGGATGAACTGGACTGTGCTCAGTTAAAGACGGCTCACCGTCTTGCGGGATTATTTTATGGACGTCACTTTTTAGCTAAAACCGTAGTTGGCGAGCCAGGCAAATTAGGGGCAGATTTTCTAGAAGCAAGGTATCACTTCACGCAAGCAGACAGCTACTCGGATTTTGCACAGATCGCGGCCTCGTTCGAAATGCATGTTCTGAGTACTATGACCTACTGGACAGAGTCTTCGAGTAGCCAGGAGGAGATTGACGAACGTATATGTTTGTTGCGAGCGCTACTTCAGCGACCGGGGGCAAAAGCACTTCATTTTTGCCTGGCAAAATTGCTCGAACGGCGCAGATCCGATGGGGACCTGCCTCTCGCCCTTCATCATGCGCGTCTAGGGACTGGCCCGAAATCGCCGATAGAAGCATGGCTGCTTTGTGTCCGCCTCGCTTGTAGCGAGCTCGACTTGCAGGCGGGCCTTGAATCTGCTATGGATGGCCTTCGATCGCTCTCATCGGCGAATGTCCTATCGCCGTTATATTTGGTAGCCGCAGACATCCTTAAGCGCCAGGAAAAATTGCCACAAGCCGTATCTCTCCTCAAAGAGGGCATCTCTCGGGTCCCTGCGAGCGCATTATTTTCGCTCTATCAATCAGCTGGCGAGATTTTGTCGAGTTCTGGCAAGGCGTCCGAGGCGGTTGAACTTCTCAAAGAGGGCATCTCTCGGGTCCCTGCGAGCGCATTATTTTCGCTCTATCAATCAGCTGGCGAGATTTTGTCGAGTTCGGGCGACGATATGGCTGCACTCCAATTGCTAACTGAAGGCGTAACTCGAATTTCGGCTACCTACAATCGATACAAGATCACTGAGCAGATTATCCTTACTGCGTGCTCTGGATATTTGATCGAGGACCTAGCAGCCATTTTGCGTAGCAATCCTGAGGCATTTAGTGTAAATCGCAACTATGCTTTGGCTCAAATGTGGGCCGCAAAAGGAAACTGGCAAAACGCGCTTCTGGAAGCCGAGATTCGCCCTAAGAACATTCCTAATTACACTCCTCAAAATACATTTTTTTCGCTTTGTCAATTGGCTTGCGGCGACGCACCGCGAGCATGGGAGACACTCTCCAGGTTTCCAAATCTGAGATTTAGCGCTCACTCTCCTTCTACGTGGCTAGCGGCTGTCATCCAGGTTTCATTGGGAGATCAGACTGTGGCCGTAGACATGTTGTCAAAATACCTCGGCGGCACCACCACAGTTAAATCGGTCGAAATGCTGAATCTGCTGAAGCTCTGGGATACGCCAAGAGTGATTGGATCAGCAACCCGGTTGTCCTATTGGTTCCCGTCACTACCCCCTGCGGTCACTGGCGAAACCGAAACGATTCGGCGGCGGCAATATGATCCTCCCATTCTTCAAATTGGATGACACAATTCAAATGTCCCAACGGCGGGCGCGACCGTGACGATGCTGGCAACCGAGAGGCTCGCAAACGGCACCGACCGCATCAAGGAGATCCTCACGGATCTCGAAAAGTGGATGGTCGAGTTCGAGTACGAATCGGTGCTGCTGATGCGCGGCAGCATGAGCCAGCGCAATGTCGCTTACGAGCATGCGAACTACATGAAGGTACTGCAGTCCTTCAAGCTGTAGCAATCGTGACGCTGAACGAAAAGCAACAAAGCGCCCCGCCGATATTGGGTTGGGGCGCTTTGTGCGTTTTTTTTTGGATCAGACATCCACAAGTCGTTTGTTCGTAATGTTAATAGCCCATCGGTGCGCTTGCGAAGGGAGATACTAGCACAGAAAGCTAAGTGAAATAGCGAGCTTTTTGGGTGACGTTGCCGACTCCGGTTGGCTTAAGGGACGCGCCGGATTTCGGCCATTGTATGAGGCGACGGTCCAATTGCGTGGCAATAGCTTTTCGACAGCGTAAGCTTTGGCTTGACAACCTTGCCAGCCTGCCGGTATAATTACGCCATTATGAAAGCTTTATCGCAACCCAGCCTCGGGCTGCGTCGTCGCGAGCGTCGTTACTACGGAGTTGCTCGCGAGATGCTTGTCTGAGTCATATCAAGCCATGAGCAACTCCGATTCCCATAGGGGATCGTGAGACCTGTTGCGTGGCTGGGGAGTGTAGGACGCCGTGTGCAGGTCATCGACCAAGCCACGGCGTTTTTGTTTGTCAATAGGATCATCGCGAAGCGATACTTGCATGGAGTGCGCGGAGCGTACTTATCCGCAAAGCGGATTCTTCCAACAGCCCGGTACTTTAGTGCCGGGTGAATTGGGGTGAGGTCTTTAAATGTTACGAGTTGGTATAGTTGGCGTTTCGGGTTACGGCGGCGGGGAGCTTGCGAGGCTGCTTTCGCAGCATCCGCTGGTGGAACTGACCCATGTTGTGTCGAACACATACAAGGATCAGCCGCTATCGGCGGCGTTTCCGGGCATGGCAAGGCGGACGTCGCTGATCTGCAAGTCGCTCGATCTCGATGCGGTTATCGCTGACTGCGATGTGGTGTTCCTGGCGCAGGAGAACGGCTTTGCGATGAAGCATGTTGGCAAGCTCCTCGCTGCTGGCAAGAAGGTGATCGACCTTTCTGCTGATTTCCGGCTGAAAGACCTTTCGCTCTACCCTGCATACTATAAGTTCGAGCACGCGTCGCCAGAGCTGTTCGCGCAGACCGTGTATGGCCTGCCGGAGCTCAATCGGGACGCCATCAAAGGCGCAGCGCTGATCGCGAACCCTGGGTGCTACGCCACCGCCGCCGCGCTCTCGCTGGCCCCTCTTGTGGCGGATAGCCTCGTGGATTCGTCGTCGATAGTGGTGAATGCGATGTCCGGCGTCTCAGGTGCTGGCCGATCGAAGCACAACCTGACGTACCATTTCCCTGAGCTTAACGAAAGCGCGACTGGCTACGGTCTTGCGGGCGCTCACAGGCACACGCCGGAGATCGAACAGACGCTTACCGAGGCCGCTGGGGGCAAAACGGTCACGCTGTCGTTTACGCCGCACCTAATCCCGATCACGCGCGGTATCCTATCGACAACGGTCGCCAAGTTGACCAGCGATATCGATGCGGCGGCGTTGGTCGACCGATTCCGGTCCTACTACCGTACTGCGCCCTTCGTAGTGGTTCTCGACGCGGGGCAGGTCCCGGCGACAAAGCACACGCAGGGCACCAATTTCGTTCATATCGGGCTCGCCGTCGATAAGCGTCTGGGTCGTGTCACCGTGGTTACAGCCGAAGACAACCTGGTCAAAGGTGCGGCAGGGCAGGCGATCCAGAATATGAACCTCATCTCAGGCTTTGACGAAAAGGCGGGCTTGATGATGGCTGCAATCTGGCCATAGACTTATGTCGATTTGTTGGGAATTGTCGAGCGCTGTACTTCTGAGCTTTGCTTGCATATCAAAGCTGTTGTAGATTACGAAGAGAACAAAATGCATACAAACGAAACAGGTCAAACCGAGCCGTCCTCGGCGAGACAAGGGTCCAGCGGCACGCTGGTAGACGGTGGAGTAGTTGCCCCGAAGGGCTTTCGGTGTGCGGGGACGCATGCTGGTATTAAGCGAAAGCGAAACGATATCGCGCTGATCGTCTCGGATGTCGACGCTGTCGTCGCGGGCGTGTTCACGCAGAATGTGGTGCGTGCGCACTGCGTGATCGCAAACGAAAAGCGCGTCGATGGTGGCCTGGCCCGGGCGATCATCTGCAACAGCGGTAACGCCAACGCATGCAACGGCGATCAGGGTGGCCTGGACGATCACCGGATGGCGGAGATTGTCGCGGAGCACATCGGCAGCGATGCGGGCAAGGTGATGACCGCGTCCACGGGCGTTATCGGTGTCGGCATGCCGATGGCGAAGATCGAAAGCGGCGTCGCGACGGCGTGCGGTCTGCTGCACGGCGATAGCTGCGACGATGTAGCGCAGGGCATCATGACGACGGACACGTATCCGAAGCAATTCGCAGTCGAATTCCAGCTTGCGGGCGGCGCGGTGGGGCGGATCGGCGCTATCGCCAAGGGGTCCGGCATGATAGCGCCGAACATGGCGACCATGCTCGGTTTTGTCACCACCGACGTCGCCATCGAACAATCAGTGCTGCAGATGATGCTGACGCGGTGCACATGGTACACATTCAATTCGATCAGCGTCGACGGCGACACGAGCACCAACGACAGCGTCATCGTACTAGCGAATGGCCTCGCGGGCAACAAGCCGATCATTTCGCAAGACACAGCCGATGCGGCCGCATTCGAAACGGCGCTGTACAATGTGTGCCTCCATATGGCCAAAGAGATCGCGCGGGACGGTGAAGGTGCGACCAAGCTGGTCGAAGTCACAGTCACCAATGTCGCGCCTCCTGGCAACCTTGTTGAGGTATACGCCGCCAACGAGCGCATCATGACGCGCGAGCAGCGGGCATCGTTCGCGCGAAGTGTCGCGAAGACGGTCGCGAACTCAAACCTTGTGAAAACCGCGCTGTTCGGGAACGACCCGAACTGGGGCCGGATCCTCGCCGCTGTGGGGCGAAGCGGTGTGAAGTTCGATCCGGCGTGTGTCGAAATCAGCCTCGCGGGGCACAAGGTGTTTTCGAAAGGCCAGCCGACTAAGTTCAACGGCTACGTTGTCAGCGATGCGATGAAGTCCAAGGACCTCAAAATCGACATCGATTTGGGCCAGGCCGAAGGCGAAAGCGCGACGGTGTGGACCTGCGACTTCAGCTACGATTACGTCAAGATCAACGCTGAATACCATACGTAGGGTGGCTGGCAGAAAGCGTGTGTGCCAAGTGGCTACGCTAAGATTGCATGCCTAGATTCCTGGATTCGCCAAACACGTGCAAAATGAGTCGAGTTTTTGACGATCACGGCCTGGCCCTGATCGATGCAGCCACCACGCACTGAAGTACGTGGCTAGTTATTGAGGATAGGGTCTCCGACCCAAAGTACTCGTGCACGGGTGCGGGCCGGGGCCACCCATCGGGACTGGTACGAGTTAATAGAGAAGCCACAAAGGGACTGTTCGGTGCCTGCTTGTCGGTCTGAGGCGAAGCCTCGCTTGATTATAGAAAAGTATTCTGAGTGGCCGAGGGGTACTTTCGAGCACTTTAGAGCCGTACATTTTATTGTACGGAGCAAGGGCGACAGCAGATACATACACTAAGACTTATACGATGGGCTTAACAATCGCAGTCGGAATACTCGATATGCTGGACGACGACGAGGAGATGGTCGAATCATTCGTCGCCGAATTCGACGCCATCAGCGAATTGCTGCCCCAGCCGAACTCGTTTGAGGAGCATTCGCTTGGCGACGAATCGGCGGACGCGTCGTACGAGTGCGATCTTGTGGGCTATGGTGCGCTTCACAAACTTCGCCGCATCGCCGCGCATATTGACGAGACGGGCGAAGTGCCGCCGCCGATGAGCAACGCTCAGTCCGATCCGCTACTTGAGCGTTATTATGCCAACAAGGGGCAAAAGATACCAGACCTCGGCGAACCGTATGACCCCGCTCAAGGCTTTCAGCACTTGATCTGGCACAGCGACGCCGAAGGCTACTACGTGCCTGTCGATTTCGCCGTGGTGATCGTAGCTCCCGATGCGCTTCAGATCACGGGGACGCTTATCGGCTCGTCGCAGCGTCTGCTTGACGCGTGCGAGCGCCTGGCTACAGTTCTCGGTATTCCGCCTGGGCTGACGGCGGACGATCCGGACGTTTGGCATGCAGTCGAGAACTGGTCCGCAGACGCGACCGGCTGGCGTCGGTATCCGGTAGAAACGCACACCTGCTGCGCGCTCCGCGAAGCCGCAAAGGCATCGGTGGGGACAGGGTGCGCTATTGTGTTTGGTTAGGGTGATTGTTAAACGCCATGGGCCAGGGCTGAACGAAAATTTTGCGGAGGACAACCGGTGTCGGATATCGTAGATTTTGACCGAACTGTGGCACTAAACAAGCTCCGGTTGCACGGGAGGTTGTCGTACGACGATTTTCTGGTCTTATACGATAGTGCGCACGCTGAGTGGCTCGACGGTGAAGTGAGAATAATGCCGCCGGTTGATCGTAAGCACCAACGAATTATTATCACGTTGTTGACGGCAATTGGCCATTACGCAGGAGGGCACGGCGGCGAAGTATTGACCGCGCCTTTCCAGATGAGGCTACAGGAGTTGCGGAGAGGCCGTCAACCCGATCTCATATACGTCGGTTCTGAGCAATTAGGCCAGTTGACGACCAATTTTCTGGACGGTCCGGCAAGCTTGGTGGTGGAAGTGGTTTCAGCAGAGACCAAGGTCACAGATACTTGCGAGAAGTTTAGTGAATACCAAATAGCCGGCGTCAAGGAGTACTGGATCATCGACCCCGATGATCGGAAGTGCAGCTTCTATGTGCTGAACGCCGCCGGGATGTACATCGAACAGCAGATAAGCGCCAACGAAAAGTACGCGAGCGTCGTACTGCCAGGCTTAACAATTGATACGCGTTGGTTTTGGCGTCTTCGACCGCCGGGGCCGGTTGAGATAATGAATGCGATTGCGCTTAGCGAGAGCGAGGGAGAGTAAAATTGAAAACTAACAATCATGCCGAGGTGCTCATTCAGGCGCTTCCTTATATCAGGCGCTTCTACGACAAGACGGTCGTCGTCAAGTACGGCGGCAATGCGATGATCGACGAGGAGCTTAAGGGTGCCGTGATGCAGGACATTCTGCTCATGCACTATGTAGGCATCCATGTGGTCGTCGTCCACGGCGGAGGCCCCGAAATCTCGCACGCCATGGCGCGCATGGGCAAGGAGCCGGAGTTTGTCGGCGGGTTGCGCGTCACCGATGCCGAAACCATGGAGATCGTCGAGATGGTCCTCGCCGGCAAGACCAACAAGGGCATTGTTGCGCACCTCAACCGTCAGGGCGGTCGCGCAGTCGGCCTTAGCGGCAAGGATGGCAGCCTTATTGTCGCCGAGAAAGATACCGCGCAGGGCGATATCGGCTTTGTAGGGCGCGTGACGACTATCAACCCGGGCATCATTCACACGCTGGCGCGCGACGGTTACATTCCGGTCATCTCCAGCGTCGCGATTGGAGCGGACGGCGAGTCGTACAACGTCAACGCCGACACCGTCGCCGGTGAGCTTGCCGCATCGCTCGGCGCATCGAAGCTGATCATGATGACCGATGTCGAGGGAATTTACCGCGACTTTGCCGACAAGGACTCGCTGGTAGCCGAAATGACCGCCCGCGAAGCGCAGAGCCTGATCACCGCCGGAGTGGCCGACAAGGGCATGATCCCGAAGATCGGCGCATGTATTACCGCGCTCAGCAATGGTGTCGAGCGTGCTCACATCATCGACGGCCGCGTCCCGCATGCGCTGCTGATTGAGATGTTCACGAACGAAGGCGTCGGGACGATGATCCGGTAGGGCCTTCACAATAAGGATCCGTACAAACAGTTTAGAATTTGGTTCAGGCTTAGCCTGGGGCCGTACGCGTGTCGACGATTGCTGGACAACATTCGCTGTGGTCGTAGCGCGGAAAGGGTCCAGGCTCAGCCTGGGTAGGTTAGGTAAATGTCACTTTTCAGATCAATAGAAAAGGGCGACTTGAAAGCCGTCCTCAAGCGGCTGAAGTCCGGAGCCTCGCTTACGCTTCAGAACGAAATGGGCTACACGCCCCTCCATTGTGCGGTCGCCGTGGGCAATGTGGAAATCATTCGGGCGCTGATGGACGCGGGTGCTGACGCAAACGTTAGGGCGGCGACCGGCGAGACGCCCCTGCACACCGCTGCAGTGGAAGAACCGGAGTTGGTCAAGCTGCTCATCGCGTCGGGGGCCGATGTTAACGCGTCCGACGAAGGCGAAGACACGGCGATGCATGGCGCTGCAGTCGGCGGGCACGTCGTCGCTGGTGTGGCATTATTGGAAGCAGGCGCGGATATCGATCCGCAAAATGGAGAAGGGTACACGCCGCTCGATTTGGCACGAAAATACGGCCAGACTGAATTCGCGCTTTGGATAATGTCAAAAGGCGCGAAAACGCACGGATGGACCGATAAAGATGTTCTAGAACAGTGTCGAGAGCGGTCCGTGCTTGTGGACCGGATGAGTGAGAGCTTCACCCCCCAGCACGCCTTTCAGTTATTCGAAGCTGTGGCAAAAGGAGCTTACCAAAGCGTTGACCGGTTGTTGAAGCGTGGTGTTCCTGTAGACTTAGCTATGCCAGACGGGAACACCGCTCTGCATGTTGCCGCCAACGAAGAAGACTTGGAACTGACGAGACTTCTAGTTGACGCTGGCGCGGATGTAAACGTGATCAATCTTGAAGGTGCAACCCCACTTGACGCCGCCGTGGGCACGGGCAACGTTGACCTGGCGAAAATGCTCATTGCGGCGGGCGCCAATGTCAAACATCGGGACGACGGCTATTCTGCACTCGACATAGCGATAGGGAGCGGCGCCCAGGGAATGGTTGACGTCCTTCTCGAATGCGGTGCTGATACACGGGGCCTCAGTCGAGAGGAAGTATTGGCTGAGACTGAGCTAATCGACGACGACGGCGATCCTGTGAGCGCAATCAGGCCAGTGATGGGCCGTCGCCTCCCTCGAAACCGCGTTACCCTGCGCGCGTTCCGTGAGTTGGAGAAGCTTTCATTTGTTCACGAGGTAAGCATGGTCGCTTGCAATAGTTGGTCTTACGAGAGCTACATTCTGGTTTCGAAAACGCATCAGGCGTACGCGCTACTGGCAGAGAATGCCGAGCCAAATCGGTTGGTATTGGGCTTTACTGCTTTTTACGCCGACAACACTATTTATGGTTTGGCGAATACGGAAGACTACGGCGAACCGCCGTCAAATGAGGATGGCAGCATAATACTTGATACGGCCCGCATAAAGGACGCAGCAGAGCTGCTCGCTGAGTTCCTGAAGCGTCGCCCCAAGAAGAACTTCCACAAACTCTCCGGAGCATTTTACGCAGCCTACTTGATGAAGAGCATGCCGCCAAATGGCGATGACGGCGACGAGGAATTCGACGATTACGAGGACGAAAATGATGATTGACGCACCTGAGAAGATTCTGATACATGGCGGCGATGTAGATTTCGCCGCCGTCAAAGCTGAAGATGACGCTTACCTGATGCACACCTATGGGCGACTTCAGGTCTGCTTTGTGCGGGGCGAGGGGGCGCGCGTTTGGGACTCGGACGGCAAGGAGTATCTCGACTTCCTGGGCGGTATCGCCGTGAACGGGCTCGGGCACTGCCACCCGCGCGTAGTCGCAGCCATCCAGGAACAGGCGGCGACGTTGATTCACACGTCGAACCTTTACTACACCGTCCCGCAAACCAAGCTGGCGAAGAAGCTGCTCGCAACCGCGAACTTTGACCGCGTCTTCTTCTGCAACAGCGGCGCCGAAGCGAACGAAGCGGCGCTCAAGATCGCCCGGAAAGCCGGTAAGGTGTTCTCGCCGGATAAGGTGGGAATTGTCACCGTGACTGGCTCGTTCCACGGCCGCACCATGGGCACCGTCACCGCAACCGCACAGGCGAAGTACCAGGACCCGTTCCGCCCGCTCGTGCCCGGATTTGCGTATGCCGAGCGAAACAATATCGCGTCGCTTGAGTCGCTTGTCGACGACACCACGTGCGCCATACTGCTCGAACCCATCCAGGGCGAAAGCGGCATCCACGCGCTCACTGACGCGTTTCTTGTTGCCGCGCGGACCCTGGCGGATAAATACAATGCGCTGCTCATTTTCGACGAGATCCAGACGGGGATGGGGCGAACTGGCACCTGGTGGGCATTCCAGCAGACGCCGGTCGTACCGGACATGTTCACTAGCGCCAAAGCCCTCGGTAGCGGTATCCCGATTGGCGCGTGCCTCGCACGAGGCCGGGCCGCCGAAACACTCGTGCCTGGCGACCACGGCAGCACGTTCGCCGCGAACCCGCTCGCAACGGCGACAGCACTCGCAACCGTGGAAACCATCGAGGACGATGCGCTGATCGAGAATGCCGCACGGGTGGGGGCTTATCTCGCCGCCACGCTGAAGCGAGTCCTGGGCGACGCTATCGTCGACGTCCGCGGTAAGGGGCTGATGGTCGGTGTCGAACTCGCCAAGCCCAACGCGCGTGCCGTCATGCTGGCCGCTCTCGACAAGGGCCTGATTGTCAACGCGATTGGCGACTCCACGTTGCGGCTGCTGCCGCCCTATATCATTACAAACTCCGATGTCGACAAGGCTGTCGGAATTCTTGCGGAGGTAATTTAACCGTGTCCACAAACAAGCTGATCTCACAACGAATGGCGCCGCCTCGGGGGCGATCCGAACTGCTCGACGTTCTCGCCGAGCCGCGCCTCCGTGGCCGCGACCTGTTGTCGATCAACGATCTTACCGCCGATGAAGCGATGCTGGTGCTCGATGTCGCAGCGCGTCTCAAGAGCGGTAAGTTTGATGACACGCAGACGCTGTTTGCCAAAGGCCAGACCCTTGTGATGCTGTTCGAGAAGCCGTCGCTACGCACAAGGGTCACGTTCGAAGCAGGCATGACCCAACTCGGCGGCCACGCGATCTATTACGAAAGCCGCCTTGGACAGCGCGAGACCGTTCCCGATGTCGCGCACAATCTGGAGCGATGGGTTGACGGTATCATGGCGCGCGTCTTCGACCATAAGAGCGTCACCGATCTTGCAGATAACGCGTCGATCCCGGTAATAAACGGCCTCTCCGACCTCGAGCACCCGTGCCAGGCACTCGCCGACTTCCAGACGTTTATAGAGCACAAGGGTAACATCAAAGGCAAGAAGATGGCGTTCGTCGGCGACGGCAACAACGTCTCTCACAGTCTCATGCTTCTCGCCGCCAAGCTTGGCGTCCACTTCGCGCTGGGCTGCCCTGAAGGCTACGAGCCGCTGCCCGAGATCGTGGAGCGCGCGAAGTCCGACGCCGCCGCGACCGGTGCCACGCTGACGATTACCCACAGCGCCGTCGAAGCTGCTGAAGGCGCCGATGCGGTCTACACCGATGTGTGGGCGTCGATGGGCCAGGAGGAAGAGACCGCCATCCGTGCGAAGGCATTCGCCGATTTCCAACTCAACGCCACGCTCATGAAGCACGCCGACAGCCGAGCCATCGTGATGCACTGCCTCCCCGCGCACCGAGGAGAAGAGATCACCGCCGAAGTCCTCGACGGCTCGCAATCGGTGGTCTTCGACGAAGCCGAGAACCGCATGCATGCACAGAAGGCCGTGTTGAGTTTGGTACTGTAGGGTAGATTATCGTATGAGAACCTTCTCAGGTCGGGCGGAGAAGTAATCCGGTATCGCGCCTCCCGAGGCGCGCAGAACGGGGGCTTCGGCGTACGTTGCGTGTCTAGACGTAGCCTGAGAGGTACCCAAGAGGCCATATATGACGCTAACCTTAGAACTTACTTCAGAACAAGAAACAAAACTTCGCGATAAAGCCGCCAAGATCGGGCTTGACCCAGAGGGCTATATCCTCCAAATCATTGACGATGTCCCAACTGTTGAAAGCAGTGCAAAGCGTCTTCAGAGGCTTGGAATTCTGGGTGGAGTTGCCGGAAATCCGCGCCAAGATGGTAGGCCATGGAGCGAGATAGAAGGCTTTGAATGATTCTCATAGATACTGGTCCTATAGTAGCTATGATAGATCGGTCGGACGAGCATTTCGAGGCCACAATCAAGACTATTCTTGACGTGGATGACGATTTCACCACAACCGAAGCTTGTTTGACCGAAGCTATTTATCTGATAGGCAAGTCGTCGGGGTGGCCTGGAGTGCGCCTCCTACGCGATGCTATTGTTGACGGTGCAATTAGAGTAATCGCAACTGGCGACGACTGGTACGTCAGATCATTTCGATATATGGAGCGATTTGTCGACCAGCCTTGCGACTATGCTGACGCTACCTTACTGGTAGCTTCCGAGGATACAGGAATTCGTCAGGTTCTGACTCTCGACAGGCACTTCTTTGCTTACCGCCTGGCCTCCGGTGAGGCGATAAATGTGCTCAGGCCATGATTCGATTTGACATGCCGTTCCTCGGCTAGAAGTCATAACGCCGCACCAATGTTAACCCACCACGAACAATACGCCATCGACGACGATCTTTCGCGCGTCGACTTCGCCACTGTTCACGGCTGGCTGACTGACACGTACTGGTCGCCATGCGTCACCCGCGAACTGGTTGAACGGGCGGCGCGCTATTCAGCCATTGTGATTGGCGTCTACCACGACGGTGTTCAGGTAGGCTATGCTCGCGTCGTGTCCGATACAGTGAGGTTTGCGTACCTCGCAGACGTGTACGTTGCCGAGGCATACCGAGGGCAGGGGATTGGACGCGCAATCGTACGGTTCGCTCAGGCGCATCCTCTCATCGCCGAAGTGCCCCACGTGACGCTGAAGACGCTGGATGCGCAAATGGTCTACGCGGCGGAAGGGTTCGAGCCGATTGCCGATCCCGAAAACTGGATGCGATGGATGCGCAAACCAGGTGCCTGTTAATATTTGTACAATTCAAGACGTAAGGATATACACCAATGACTAAGCTTTGGGGCGGACGATTTTCGGAGCCCACCGATGCGCTCGTAAACCATTTCAACGCCAGTATCGAGTTCGACCAGCGACTATGGCGCCATGACATTCTTGGCAGCATTGCGCATGTGCGCATGCTGGGGAAGACTGCCATCATACCGGTGGAAGATGCCAAAGTCATTGAGGACGGTCTGCGGGCGGTTCAGGCTGATATCGAGTCCGGCACGGCTGCGTTCACCGAAGAGGCTGAGGATGTTCACATGAACATCGAAACGCTGCTTCACGCCAAGATCGGCCCTGTCGCCGGCAAGCTTCACACAGGGCGATCGCGCAACGATCAAGTCGCCACCGATATCCGCCTTTGGCTCAAGGATGAGCTTCGCGAAACAATCACTGCTGTCCGCCAGGTACAGACGCGCCTGGTGAAACTTGCCGACGCGCACATGGACGTGATCCTCCCGGGCATGACTCACCTGCAGCACGCTCAGCCTATTCGTCTCGCTCACCACCTTCTCGCCTACTTCTGGATGCTCGACCGCGACGCTGGCCGATTGGGCGACGCATACCGGCGAGCCGACGTGCTCCCACTCGGCTCCGGCGCACTTGCGGGAACGACTTACCCGATTGACCGCGAGTTTGTCGCGCACGAGCTCGGTTTCGCCGCAATAAGCGATAACAGCCTTGATGCCGTCTCAGATCGAGATTTCGCTGTGGAAACAGTCGCCGCGATCAGCCTGATTCTGACTCATCTCTCACGAATGTCGGAAGAATTCGTGCTCTGGAGCAACCCTGAGTTTGGATGGCTGACAATGGGGGATAATGTAACGACAGGCAGTTCGATTATGCCGCAAAAGAAAAACCCGGACGTGTCCGAGTTGATCCGTGGCAAGAGTGGGAGGGTTTTTGGTGACCTTATCACCTTGCTGACTATACTCAAAGGTCTTCCACTGGCCTACAACAAGGACCTACAAGAAGATAAGGAACCGCTTTTTGACGCAGTTGATACAGCGAGGATCTGCCTCGGGGTGCTCTGTGTACTTCTGGACAACCTGACGTTTAATTCGGACAGGATGCGCAAGTCGCTCGAAGGAGACTTCTCAACGGCGACCGATCTTGCTGACTTTTTAGTAAGACAGGGGTTACCGTTCAGGCAAGCGCACGAAGTTGTTGGGAAAATTGTAAGATGGTGTACAGAAAATGGCAAACACCTGGAACAATTACCTAACAAAGAATTGGTCTCATTTTCCCCGCTGTTCGAGCAGGCGCCAGGAGACATTGCCGCAGTCGAAGGCAGTGTGGACGGTCGCAACATTCCAGGAGGAACGGGGCGTCAGGCGGTCATCGAGCAACTAAATAAAGCGCGATCGGTTTTGAACATTCCTTAACAGTTATAATTCGTTCGAAATCGATCACGGGTGTGACTGATACCGGATAATTCGAACGATATGAGTGCGGTAAAAGAACGAGTAATAATTGCATATGCGGCGTTTGCGTTGGGGGTCGTCGGCATTGTTGTGTCACCTGCTGTGGTGGCATCGCATAACGAGTTGAAGGCGCTCCTCGTCTTGGCGCTGGCGGCTGTCCTCTATGGCTTCGCCGAGAAAAGCGGTTGGCTGTCGCGCTATTTCGAGCGGGATGGAAATGTCCAGTTCGCCTTTCAATCCCGGCTTTCGGGCGTAAACGCGGCCATCGGACTGACGGCGTTCTTTGCCGTGAGCGCGCTGTACGTACTCCTCACCGGCGGCGTAGACTCTCCCTATTTCTTCCTACTGTATCAGCCTGTCGTCATGATGGCCCTTCGGTTCGGTTCCGCCCGGACATTTGCGGTCTCGTTGATTCTCTCCGCTGTCTCCTCTGCAGTTGGAATCGAAAACGCGCTCCCCGCTGCGCGAATTGCAGGTATATCGCTTTCATTTCCCATCGCTGCTCTGTTTGGCGCCGCAGTTAACCTTCGCCTTCGCCGTAGCGAGCGGCAGCTTGCAAAGAGGGTGCGCGACCTCGACAATCTGGTCGATATCTCCAGAATGCTCGAGACCGCCATTGACATCAAGACGACTCTCAACCTCATCCTCATCAATGCGCCTGAGACAATCGACTTCAAACATTGCGCCGTCTACCTGTGTGATGAAGCTGATCCTACAATCATGCGCCTGAGGGACTATGTACCACGCGCCAGCCATACATGCCTTCTGCCGGTTCTCGCAGCGGACCCTGCGTTACGGGATGTACACACGAGCATGCACGACAAGGTCTTGGTGGTCCGCAAGGGTGCCTCCGCGCAACAAGGCGAATCGGCATTGATCGGGCCGGAAAGCGGCGTTATATTCGATTCAGAGGCAATCGAGACCGCATATGCGCCTCTACGCGGCGCAGACGGGCTCATCGGTCTTATCTGCTTCTCGCGCGGAGAGGGGCAGCCACCGTTTTCACCGCCTCAGCTTGGAAGCATTGCCCAGTACTCTCTTCATGTTGGATTGAGTATCCAGCAGGCCCTTTACCGTGACCGTCTGGAGCGACTGGCATTTAATGACTCCATGACCGGTCTCGCGAACTACCGCTATTTTGAAAAACGCTTGGTAGAAGAGCTTAGCCGGTGTCG
This sequence comes from Capsulimonadaceae bacterium, assembly GCA_036504535.1. GTDB lineage: Bacteria > Armatimonadota > Armatimonadia > Armatimonadales > Capsulimonadaceae > JARLGU01. The sequence continues at coordinate 109,090 of DASXUY010000031.1, read as the reverse complement.
GAGGTCCGAATCGCCGCTCTCGGTGATAATGCTTGACATCGATCACTTTAAGCATTTCAACGACACGTACGGCCACAAAGCGGGCGACATGCTGCTTTCTCAGGTTGGACTTGTGATGCGCAATGCGCTTCGCGATTCGGACATACCTGCGCGTTACGGTGGGGAAGAGTTTGTGATCGTTTGCCCTGAGACATCGGCGGCTCAAGCCGGAGTCATTATGGAACGCATCCGGACCGCAGTGGAAGCTGGGAACTTCGATTTGCCACATGAACCGGGCGAGCCTGCGCGATACGGGAAGGTAACCGTAAGCGTTGGAGGCGCAACTTACCCATATGATGCGGATAATGGGGAGCGTCTCGTTACCTTGGCAGACAAGGCCCTCTACGTCGCCAAGGAAACTGGCAGAAACCGCTCAGTCTCCGCAGCCGCGATTGCGGTGGGGATTAGCGGCATGTGAGCGCGGCTGTGCGTTGCCATCAGTCGGCGTCGGTAAGCGCTTTGCTATGTCTTGGGCGGTGGGAGAAGCTTGGCCCCAGCCACATCGCTCGTCGGCGAGGCGTGGACACCTGCATTATCGCGCTTGATGGCGCGAATGATAACGCCCTTAAGGTAGTGGAATAGGTTTTGCACCACGAGCAGAATCGGTATCGTCAACCCTTGCGACTCGCCCATAACCGCCTTTATCGCGACGGTGCGATGCGTTCCAGCTACATCAATGTCGCGCGTTGGAATCACTGCGGCGATTTGAACGGACTCGCCTGGCTTTAGGCGGAACTGGTCCGGCCCCATTTGCACCGCGTCGTCTGGATCCGCAGCCTCCAAATGGCCTTCTGCGATCAATTCTCCAACATTCGTGAGCGTGAACATTAGCCGCGCCATTTGGTTCGGACGAGTGCATACCGCGAGGGTTTGAGCCGATCCAGCCGTTTCAACTACCTGTAGTTGCGGAGGCTTGGCGTTGATGGTGATATACGCATCAATGACCCACTTGTCTGCGCGGGCCAAGACTATTCCCTGTTCGTCTACGACATCCTTAGTTTTGATCTCGACCTGACCACGAACAAGCGCGTTACGTTGTGGCACGCGAGCAGGATCAACGATCAAAATAACATCGCGCTTTTGTGTCTTGAACTTGGGAACTTCGACCTTAAGCCACGGCACCAACGGCTTGATTTCGCCGACAAGATCACCCCTGCCGCCCCCATTATAGATCCTGAATTTTTGCTGAGCCGAGCCTTTCAGGTCAACGGTGCCAAAGTAAACGCTCTTCTGAGAAACCATTAACATGGCCTGCGAGATCTTCTTTAGCTCGTCGAGGAACATCTTGGCGCTTGAAAAGCGGAATTCCGTATTGTAGGAGAGCGCCGTGGTGGCGAGCTTGACGAATGCCAGGTCCACGTCCTTGCGCTGCATGAGCGGTGTCGTAACGTAGAGGTTTCGCTCATTGATATTCTGTTGTTCGGGCGCTTCCCCCATCACCATCTCGTAAAGGATACAGCCAAGCGCGAAGATGTCCGTACGCGTGTCTGCGGTGAAGGTCTCCTCGACTTCTGGCGGCAAATAGCCTTCGGTACCGAATAGCTCATTGTCCTTCAACATGCTTTCGGGAACCGCTTTGTCTGGTGTGCCAAAGAACTGTGCTGCGCCGTAGTCGAGTAGCTTGAGGTGATTCTCCGGGGTGATCCGTATGTTGGGCGGCTTAAGATCGTGGTGAACGATATGGCGCGCGTGAATGAACGACAACGCTTCGCAGAGGCTAATGGCCCACTTGAGCATCCACTCGCGAGCAATAGTCTTGTCTTCGCGAATGACGTCGTCAAGCGAACGTCCTTCGATAAACTCTTGCGCGATGTAAAACTGGTTGTCGAAAATGAAGCCTTCGTAGAACGTAGGGATGAGCGGGTGGGGGCTGACCTGGCTCATAACGTAGCGTTCGCGTTCGAACAGCTTCTTGAGCATCGGAGCTTCGCGGGGATTTTGAGCGGCGAAATACTCCTTGAGAGCGACCACCCGTCCCAGCTCGTCGGTGGTGCGGTAGACGCAGGCGTACGCACCCGTCCCCACAGCCTTATCGACCGTGTACTTATGGTAACCTTGAATGACTTCCCCGCTGACGAGGATCATTCGGTCGTCAATTCTTCGACGGCGTGCCATAGACCGGTCAATTACCCCTTATACAATCGTAGCAAACTGCGCCAATTTTGTCAATATGCTACCATTTGGCGTTCCATGCTTAAAGCGGATGCGCGGTTCGATTTCCAGCAATATCGCGCTTGTATTGCCTCGTTCTTACGCCGCGCGCCTCGGTAAACCGTGCGCGCCCGTTGTTGTGGCAACATGTGGTCGTTCAATATATACTGGCTCTTTTATGCCAGCAATCGCATTGTAATTGATAATCTTTTCTAGCAGGGTCGCAGTAATTTGATGGCCCTTGGCGATAAGAAGCTTACCCTCTAGGGTTTCCATATTGGTTGACAGCATGTCGCCTACTCTCAAATTGGCGAGCTTGACTGGCACTGCAGCTTGTGGCGGGCCATCTTCTTTCGACGAGAACATGCGCGCTGCCGCTTCTAAGACACGCGGATCGTACCAGCCTTGCCTGGTGCGCATCAACGCATATACGCCAGATTTCGTCACTCCGCGCGATTCAATGGACAGCCAATCGAGCAGCACCTTGAGCATACGCGACGCGATCGGGATGGCGTCGCCTTTCACGCCGTCGTCGGGCAAGCCAGAGCCGTCATAGTGCTTGTCCTGGTATTTGATGATTTTGGCGACAGGCTCCAGCCTCGGTATGTTGGCCAGCAAGTTATGGCTGATCTCAGGCGTCCGGTCTACCACCGCTTGTTCGGATGCCCCAAGGCTCATTCCTTTTTCAATGCGCTGGAACACGCCGGGTGGCAGTGTAACCATACCAATTTGGCCCAACATGGCGGCAAGCTCAACTGACCAGTTCTCTGTTACTCCAAGGACGTCGGCAAGTTGGCGCATGTTCATTCGCAACGCTTGCGCGCGTCCGAAAAGTTCCGGGTTGACGGTCGACAATATCTCGATGAGAATACGAACCGAACCGCGAAGCGTTTTCTCAAGAAGCTCTTTTTCGGCGGTGATCAGGTTGTACTGGTCTACTCCATGCTGCAATATCACCGCCAGATTTTCGGGCGTGACAGGCTTTACCAGGAAGCGAAAAATTGCCCCTTCGTTGAGCGCGTTGATGGCAGTACTTAGATCTGCGTTGCCTGTAAGCATCATGCGCACCGTGTCTGGCGCTACTTCTCGTGCCTTGCTAAGGAACTCGACCCCACTTATCCCAGGCATATGCTGGTCGCTCACGACAACGGCAAACTGTTCGTCGGATGCTAGAAGAGCGAGGCCAGCTTGGCCGCCCAGCGCAGTGTGAATCTCGAACTGCTTGCGCAGCCCACGCTTGTAGGCGTCCAAAATATACGAGTCATCGTCGACGCACAAGATCTTTGGTGTCATCGGTACACTCCGTTCATCATTATGTCTGCGGCAAGTCGATGCCAATCATCGTAGTGTCCGGACATTCCCGCACTGGTGACGTAATCCATATCGATGTCCGCCGTTTTGGTGACCGTGCTGTTTTCATGGGAGATAACATTTGCCGCATGGACAATTGTCAGTGGCTTACTGTGGCCCATGGTACTACACCGAGGCCTATGGTGAAATGCTACTGCTTCTACTATTTCGTGATCGAATCCCCAGAGGCCGAGGAGATAAGCGCCGACGCTTTCATGGCTGGCCCCTAATACAATCGATTCCATGTTTCTAGCAGCTTCCCCGGACCAGTCCGGCAGCGTATCATAAACGGCAGGTTGCTCGCTGGCGAGGATCAGCTTTCCGACATCATGCAGGAATGCCGCGACAAAAGTGGCATCCACTTCACGGGGTGGAAGCTCTTCAAACTCGGCAATTCGCCGGCCGATCATGCCGGTCAACATACTGTGGGCCCACATCTCTTCTAGCGCCAGGTTATCATTCAAATCAATGGGGAACAGAGAGCAGACTTCGGGCGAACGATAGAGCTCGCGTAAAGCTTCGACCCCAAGCTGAATCACAGCCTGTTCCGCGGTGCATGCGCCCTGCGGCGTACCGAAAAACGCTGAATTAACTAGCTGCATGCATTTAGCGCTCATACCCATGTCTGACGCAACGATCTTTCCGATACGGGCAACACTACTTTCGCCCCATTGCAATGCATCTTGAAGGGCATCGAAGGCCGACGGCATGCTGGGGATAGACTGGATACTGCAAATGACGCTGCGAAGCGACTGGCTTTCGACAAGGTCGCGCAGGTGCAGGCAGCTATTAAGGGTGTCCTTTAGTAACTGCGCGTCGCATGGCTTAGCGAGGAACTGATGAGTGGACCGCACCGCCTGGAATATGAACTCCTGATCCGTATGGCCAGAGAGGGCGATACGAATCGTAGCAGGATATCGGATTCGGATTTCGTCCAGTAATTCAGCGCCGTTCATCACGGGCATGCGCATGTCAGTGACGATCATATCGAACTGAGTGTTCTCAAGGATCGTCAGCGCCTCCACGCTTCCCCCGGCGAACTGCATATCGAGGGTGTCGCGCTCAGAGCGCAGCATTCGTTGGAGACCCTGGAGGATATTGGGTTCGTCGTCAACGAACAGGACTGTTGGCTTACGATTGTCTTCCATGTTTTCGCGAGTACGCCGCAAGGAGTGGCGCTAGCTCTTTCTTTCCAGCGGCAACCTGATTGTGAACGTCGTGCCTACTCCGACCTTGCTACTCACATCAATGGCGCCTTTATGCTTATCCACGATGACAGAATGTGAGATGGCAAGGCCTTGACCTGTCCCGCGCCCTACAGCTTTAGTCGTATAGAATGGATCGTAGATGCGGCTAATCACTTCGGGAGGCATGCCAACCCCTGTGTCGCTGATCGTGATTTCCGCGCACTCGTCAAGCTGGCGTGTTGCCACGGTGATCGTCCCCTTGTGCTCGGATCCTTCGACCACGTCGCTGATCGCATGCGCTGCATTAATGATGATATTGAGGATCACCTGGTTAAATGCGCTAGGGTAGCAGTTCACCGGGACCATGCCGTCCTGGAAATCTGTGACTACATCTGCCACATACTTCCATTCATTACGCGCAACCGTAATCGTGCTTTCAATGGCGCGGTTTAGATCTACCGCAGTCATCTCTTCTTTGCCCGGATGCGAGAACTCCTTCATAGCGCGCACAATGTGCGCGACTCGGTCGACACCTTCCAGGGACTGTTGGATAGCGGAAGGAATCTCCGCAACCAGGTAGTCAACATCTGCCGCCTTAACGACAGCGCGAAGCTTCTGGAGTATTGTCGGCACGTCCAGGTCAGATTCAGGCGTTGCCATTAGCTCGTTACACTGCTCAACCAACTTCTGCATGTCCAGGAATGCGTCTTTTAGAAAGCGCGTGTTGTCACCAACGTACTGGATCGGTGTGTTGATCTCGTGTGCGATTCCTGCGGCAAGGTTGCCGATAGACTCCAGCTTTTGCGATTGTGCTAGTTGGCTCTCTAGAAGGCGTCGCTTGGTTATGTCTGTGCCAAGCAGGAGAAAACCCGTGACTGTCCCCGCGTCATCGCGAAGTGGATTAACGCTGATCCCAAGGAAACCGTCCTTACCGTCGCGCTTAGTGTACTTGAGGTCGTCGAGGCGCACTGTTTGCCCGGTATTCATGCACTCGTAGACGCCCATCACCAGTGGTTCCCAGTCCCACGTTATTCCTGTTTCGGCGAACTGCTTGCCCAGCACCGACGCGGCAGGGATATTGAAAAGCTGTTCGGCAGTCGAGTTCCATGTGGTGACGTCCATCTTTTCATCAAAACAGATAAGTACCGAGCCTATAGACGATAGGATGTTCCGGTTCTCATGATGGACACGTCGCAACTCTTCATCCGCCGCTCGCCGATTTGTGACGTCCTCGAAACTAACACCGACGCAGCGGTCGGGCAATGGAAATGCTTTGATCGCGAACACGTATTCGGTTCCATTAACGTGCTTATAGTGGAGATCATCAGCTTGGTAGGCTTGCCCGGATCTTACCACTTCCGCATAGCGGTGCGGCAGGTCGTAAAGCTTGTGATTAGGGAACATGTCACCGATGAATCGTCCAACGTACGATTCATCGATATAATTCGCATGCTTGCTGGCACTTGGGTTGAACGCCACTAGCTTGAGGCTATCGTCATTCTCCATGTCGTCAAGCTGATAGACGTGGATGCCGATCTGCATGTTCTGGACAATGTCCGCATAGAGCCGGATCTCGCCTTCTGCTCGGTTTCGCTCGACAATCTCGGCTTGGAGGGCGCGGTTGGCGCGAGCCAGTTCAGCAGTGCGATGGTCTACACGCATTTCGAGAAGCTCGTGAGCGTGTCGCAGCCGGTCTTCCACGTCCTTACGGTCGGTGATGTCGAGAACCGTACCGATCAGCCGTAGAGCCTCGCCGGTATCAGCATAAATGAACCTGCCGCGCGATATCACCCAGCGGACGCCTCCGTCAGGGCGGATGATCCTATACTCGGCCTCGTAGATAGACTGCTGTTCGCGGGCGAACTGCATCGACGATTGCACTCGCGGGCGGTCGTCGGGATGAATGCGCATTAGCAACAGTTCGCTGGGAACAGAGAGGCGGGTAGGGGGGAAGCCCATTAGGAACGCATCAATGGAGCTCCAGTTCACCATGTCGGAGACCAGGTCCCACTCCCAGCTACCTAGCTGCGCCACATCGAGTGCGAGCCGCAGTCTCTCTTCGCTTAGGCGGAGAGCTTGCTCTGCCTCAATCCGCTTGCTGATATCTACATTGGCACTGATAGCGCCGACGATGTCGCCGTTGGTGTCGCGGAGCGGGAAGGTGCTCGATATCACCGAAATTGTGGTGCGGTCCGCGCGGACAAGGTCAATCTCAACAGCCTCGAATGACTTGCCACGAAAGACGGCTGTTACCATGTCTCGGATGCGCTGCTCTTCGGAGGGCAGGTAGAACGTGTCCCAAACTCGCCGCTGCAGGACATCGCTACCAGTGAACCCGGTCGCTGCTTCGCATTCGCGGTTCCATTCGTGGACAATGCCGTCGGCGTCGTAGCTGAAGCAGATGACGGGCAGCGACTGGAACAGCTCTTCGAACCGCAGAGACGCTATCGTGAGCATCTCGTTGGTCTCGATTAGGTCGGCAGCGGTATGCTGCACATCGGGCGCGATAGGCCAAAGCTCGTCGCCAACGCCGAATCCGGCATTGGCGCGGAACTGGGATGCCGCATCGATAACCGTGTTTGGCCGCGGCGCCAGTGGTTGATCGTTCTGATGGCTACTCATGACTGCCCCATTGCTACAAAGTCTCTAGTCCTGATTGTCGGTAGCGAATAGGGCGATCATTACCGTGAAGCAAGCAAACTCAAATATTAGCATTAAGAGTCACGTGCAGTATTTTGAAGCATTACGCATTATTACGGCACATAAAATATGTGAAGCACTTGTTAAGAAAAAAACATAAAATGCCGGCCCAGACTATTCGTCCGTCCCGGCATTTTATCACGATTATTCTGTTAGCTGGCTTACGGCGTTACGTAACTACTCAGGCACCTAAGCAAGCACCGAACGGTTTGCTCGATGAGTGCGTGGCGGCTTGCGGCTACAGGCGCTACGCACGCGCAATTACCGCGCCCCCGGCATTACGTTGTTGTTTTCATGTTCGATCAAAAAATTAAAAACTAAGCCTCCGACGGGTCCTGAAGAGTGACTATAGGAATAGTCAAAGGGCCCCGCCTCCGGCAGTAGGAAGTTTTTAATTTTTGTGCTCGAACACCGGGTTCTTGGCCAGATTAGGAACAGAAAGGTCCTCCGGACCTGCCTGAGTAGTTACGGCGTTACTTGCAGCCGCAACCGCTTCCACAGCCGCCGCCACTGGATTCCTCGCCTTCTTCGGTGGAGAAGGACGATCCGCAGCCACATCCGCCGGATGCGTTGGGGTTGTCGACCTTGAAGCCGCCGCCAACACCGGTGGTGATGTAGTCGACAGTTGCGCCGGAGATGTAGCGAAGGCTGACAGCGTCGACAACGACCTTGACGCCGTTGGTTTCGAAGATCTGGTCATCCTGCTCAATGTTCTCGTCGAGCGCCATACCGTACTGCAGGCCGGAACAGCCGCCGCCGGAGACGTAGACACGAAGCGCGAGATCATCGCGGTCCTGCTGGGAGATGAGGTCCTTGACCACCTCGGCGGCGCCGTCGGTGAGCGTAAGAGGAGTCGTGATGACTTCTTCTGCGGTCTGAACTGCTGTTGCTGCTGACATAGTATCTTTCCTCCAGGGCGGATTCAAAGTCCGCTGGTTGAGTAATTCGTTTCTTGAGCCGCATCTATTGAGTTGGCTCTTGTCGATTTCTATCCTACCACACGTTCCAAGCAACTGGTACAGTAAGCCGAAAGAACTTACCGACCCAGTTCGCGCCCTCTGAGGCGCGTTAACGGTCCAGGCTCAGCCTGGTTAAGCGTAGGCTGGCGTGAGAGTTCGCGATGGCGCTTCCATCGGCACGAGTTGCTCTTCGTATTCGAACGCTTCCATCGATATGCAGTTGACCGGGCAGATTTTGGAGCACAGAGCGCATCGGATGCACTTGGTGCCGTCCATCATCATCACGGTGCCGTCCTCGGGCCGCAGTTCGCTTTGCGGGACGCCGTATTTGGCTTCAATTAGCCGCGCGAGGTCTTCGTCGCCCACAACATCGGTCACGGGGACCATCTTCAGGATGCTCTCCGGGCAGATGTTGATGCACAGCCCGCACAGGATGCACTTCTCCGCGTCGAATACAACGTTAATATGACAACGCAAACAACGCATGCCTTGTTCCCGAGCGGCCTTCTCGGTGAAGTTAAATTCGACGAGATCGTAGCCTGCTGAGCGCTCCGTGATCTTGATCTCGGGCGGCTCCTGGCGGATATAGGCGTCGTAATGCGCAGGCATGTCGTACGAGACGATGGGCAGCGGGCGCATATAGCCTCGGCGCTGCAGCTTGTACTGCTTACCGGAGAGCGCCTCGTCGATAGCAAGCGCGCACTTCTGGCCGCTGGCGATGGCGTCGATAAAGAGCCGCGCACCGAGGGCGATGTCGCCGACGGCGTAGATGTCGGGGATGCTGGTCTGCAGCGTCTCCGGGTCGACTTCAAGGAAGCCGCGAGGGGTCTTCTTGATGTCGTCGATACCTTCGAGGAAGTTCCATTTGACCATCTGGCTGACCGTCACGAGGATAGTGTCGCACGCGATCACCTCGTCGGAGCCTTCGATCAGCTGCGGGTTGAAGCGGCCGGTTTCGTCGATGAGCGACTTGACCGTTTTTACCTTCAGTCCCGTTACCTTGTTGTTCTCGTCCTTGGTCACTTCGATTGGGAAGCGATTGTTGTGCAGGACGCATCCTTCGAGCAGCGCTTCTTCGATCTCGTACTCGTCGGCGGGCATTTTTGCCCGGCTTTCAGGAATGACGACGTCGACGGACTTGGCCGTGCGGGCTAGATGCCGGGCCACATCGGTCATGGCGTAGTTCTTCGGCTTGCCGAGTTTCGAGAGGCCCTGCATAACCGGCGCACGGACGGACATGCGGGTGACGTCCATGGCGACGTTACCACCGCCGACTACGACGACCCGTTCGCCGACCTCGACTTCGATACCGCGATTCATCTTCTGCAGGAACTCGATACCGATGAGGATACCGTCGGCGTCGGAGCCCGGAACGGTGAGCGACCGACCGGCCATCATACCGGCGGCGATCACGATGGCTTTGTAGCCTTGCGCGCGCAGGTCGGGGATGGTGTTGCCGGGGACACCGACAGGCGAGTTCAGCTTGAGCTCCACACCCAGCTCGCAGATCGCGGCGATCTCAAGGTTCATGAGTTCGCGCGAGAGGCGGTAGATGGGAACACCGGTGGCCATCTGACCGCCGGGGATTTCGAGCTCCTCAAAGACGGTGACCCGGTAACCGAGACGCGCCAGATCATGCGCGACGGTCATGCCAGCCACACCGGCGCCGACAACGGCGATCTTTTCCTTATCGAGCTGCGGGTAGGCGGATCCGCGAGCGTTGGATGCTTCCAGCGTCGAACGCAGATCGCGCACCTTCTCGACCCCGTAGACCTCGGTGGCAAACCGCTTCAGCGCGCGGATGGCGACGGGGCCGCTGGTATCGACACCTACCTTGCCGCGTGTACACGACACTTCGCACGGAGCGCCGCAGATTCGTCCGCACATGGATGCGAACGGGTTTGGCGCGCGAGCGATCATGTAAGCGTCCTCGTACCGCCCTTCGGCGATCGCGATGACATAGCCTCGCGCATCGGTCTTAACGGGGCAGCCGGATGTGCATCCGATCTTGCCTCGCCAGTAGTCGATATCGGGCACTTTCACACGATAAGGTTGCTTTGCTTGTTCGGCCATTCGTCACTCCCAGATCAAGACACAAAAACTCTTACGAGAGTATAGCATTTAGCAGACAATGATTTCTACCGTGAAGTGGCCGATTTCGTCCCCGGCGCGTGCCGCGCCACCCCACGGGTGGGGTTTATGTTATCCGACTGCTCCTTGGCGTTGCCGACGCGAGTGGCCCGTGATTGCCCCGGCTCGCTTAGGATAGCCACCGCACGTGTGGGGCTTATGGCGTTGCGCTCGGACGCGACGTCACCGATTACCGCTTGTCGGCAGCGTTTCGGGCCAGCTTTGTGAATATTTTGGGTTTTTTGAATCGCAATATTCATGGATATTTTTGTAAGCGTCGGTACAATTGCGGCGTATCGGGTCGGGGACCGTTGTCGATAAATTGCCTGTGGTCCCGGTTGAATTGTGTCTCATGGTTATATTGTATCATATTTACGATCATATTAGGGGTATTAGTTAGAATATTTGTTCCATTTTATGGGCAGGGGAGGGGTATCAAGGAATATGTTTTGTGACGTTTACTGGTGAACATTTACAATAGGGTGGGGGCATGTTATGATGGTCATAGTGCATCCGCTAAAGCGGTGCCTGGGAAGGGCAGATCGCCCTCTGGGCTAGGATTTGGTGACGGGGGCTTGAATGCTATACGGCGACGGGGAGAAGAACCTATCCCTCCCGCAAGCGGGCCCCTCCCTTTCCTGAAGGCAAGGGGAAGAGGGTTGTGGACGGGACGCGGTACACGGTCACGTTCGGCGCCAGCGGGCAGCAGGCGGCGCAGGCGGACAATGTTGTCTGAACTGTGATTTGTGTGATTATTTGATTTGCATGATTATTGGATGCAGGGCACAATCCACTGCTGAGGACATTTAAATCCGCACGGGGCTACGACCAATCGAAAGCAGAGCTTAACGTGGAACCGACCAAGCTACTTCGGCCAGTCATTATGCGATTATAGAGAACAGTAGCATTGTTCTTTTGTTATTGATCTATCATAGAAACGTGTTAAGGAGCGTAATGCTGTGAATAATGGAAGTTCGGATTACGAAACGGTCGATGGATGGATATCGAATGCACTTAGCGCTGAGCAGCGGCATAGTTTACCGATTCTTGCAGAGAAATTCTTGGAGCGCTCGAACTCAGGCAACTATATTGAGGGTCAAACTTATTTCAACACACATACTGTGATAGCCTGCATGTTCGGAGTAAGGGAAATAGCGGTTTCCATAGTTGCAAATCCCCAAAGCACCGCCAGCCAATTAGTTGAGGCACTGTTAGTCCTTCTGGCTGTAGATACTTGGACGGGACGACTGTATTTTGAATCAACTGCGCTAGAGACAGCTTTGAATACAAAACCTAACGATCTAATGGAAGAGCAGCGTTTTGTTTGCTTACTCGGTGCGGTTATTAACAAGACCGTATTGTGGCGAGATTTTCGCAAGGAAGTCATCACTGCTTTGGAGGCAATGCTTCGGCAGGCAAACATATCATTCAAACCTATTGTAAGCCGAATCGGCGCCCTCAAGGGTCTAAATATCCTTTCGCTCCATCTCGGTATGAAATCGCAATTCTAAGCCAAAACCAAACCGTGATTCACGATTCTAGAAAAGCAGCGGCTAATTGTTCCTAACAACGGTACATGTTAACGTTCGACGCCAACGGGCATCGTGTGGCGCAGGCGGACAACTCGGGGTGACGACTATTGCATCCGCTGAGGCGGTGCCTGGGAAGGGCAGATCGCCCTCTGGGCTAGGATTTGCGGCCCGGGTGCTTGAGAGCCATACGGCGACGGGGAGGCAGCGGAAGGTGGAGTTTCCGGGGCACGCCGAGAAATGAATTTCCGGCTACGGAGTTGTTCCGTCCTCAGGGCGGGACTGGCGGTTGCGAACCGATTGGAGGTGTTGGGTTTGCGTGGCTCCTGCGGACAATGTTGTCTGAACTGTGATTTTTGTGATTATTTGATTTGCATGATTATTGGATGCAGGGCACAACCCACTGCTGAGGACATTTAAATCCGCACGGGGCTACGACCAATCGATAGCAGAGCTTAACGCGGAACCGACCAAGCTACTTCGGCTAGTCATTATGTTAGTTTTGGCAGTTTGTGACGCTGTGAGTGTTGTAATGTTCATAGCACTTATATTTGCTTACTTCAATGGTCCGACCAAATTACTATGGATGACTATTGTTGCTGATCGCGAGTATCTAGGGATACTGGGAGGGATGGTCGCGTTCCTCATTGGAGCTCTCTGGATTATTATTTTGTCAGCCATATTTTGGAGACTAATGAAATACGGCAATTACAAAGCGAATGGCTCGTAACCGTGGCGACTGGCGACATTGTTACGAGTTCCTATGCGACGCGGTGGGTTTGGAGCTGAGCGAATCGACCTGAGGCGAGACGGGCAGCGGGATCGTGCCAGGCATGTCGCCGGGGTTCGGTGGGCTGAGCGTGCCCACGGGGCCGGTGGTGAACCCGTTCCGGTTCGGCGGGGGAGGAGCGTACTAGGACGCGGCGGAGCGTGTCGATATGCGGGCACGGGCGAATGTGCCAGGGCTGGGGCGCTGGCCGAGCCGGGATCCGCTGTGGTTTGACGGCGCGGATTGGAATCTGTATGTGTATGTGGGAACGAGCCGGTGGGCAGGCGGGATCCGATTGGACTTGGATTATGCCTGCCAAAACCGCCATGTCCGCCATTCGTTAAATTAACGTGTACGGCAGTAGCAGCGCTGAGCTACGCGCTGTGTTTGACCGTAGGCACGGACGCTTGCATAGTGATTTGTGGAACGATTTGCACCGGTAATCCGCTTCGCATTTTGTCATGCAGCCCTGCGTGTGCTCGTACTGTAGTCGTCGGGTGCGCCGCTCTCGCGGCGTATACGGATATAAAATGTCTATAAGCGTTTTGCTAAATCAAAAGAGGTTAGCCATGTATCAAGTTGCAAAGCGGTGGACCACCTCTACAGTGTGGATAACGTCGGGTCTCATCGTGCTCTGGTTGGCAGCTACCCGACCAAGTGAATTGAAGCTTGAAGCGATAGCACAAACAGCCGGTGCGCTTTCCTGGGGGCTGCTTGCTGCCCTTACCGCCTTCGCCGCGTTTCGATGCTTGAAAACCAGCCAGAGAGTACTATCGACATGGTTAGTCGCGCTTTCGTTCAGCTCAACTTTAAACTATCTTGCATTTGCGCATTCCGGGTCACATGTATGTGTATTGCTAGCGGGGACGTCGTGGTGCATCCTTGCACTTTACGTTACTCGAAGGTTCCGACGCGAGACGCGGTACCTACTTGACGATATGCGCTAACATGCTTTTTGGCGCTTGAGAACTCTGGCGGCGCGCTCACGACGTATACCTGGGACGGCGAGAACCGGCAGGTGACCGTCGTCGCCGCCGCGACTGAGACGCAGACGAACACGTACGACGGCGACGGGCATCGCGTGAAGCGGCAAACGGCAACCGAGACAACGCTTTTTGTACGCGACGGGCAGAACGTGCCGATCGAAACCGACGAAGCTGGCGCGACGACGGCGAGCTACGTCAACTCTCCCGGTTACTGGGGCGGGCTGACGACCATGCATCGGGGCGGCGAGATGGCGTACTACGGCTTCGACCTGTCGTCAAACACGCGGCAACTGACTGACAGCGGCGGTGGCCTGCTCGCGGCATACCTATATGACGCGTTCGGCGTCGAGCTGTGGGAGGCAACCTATGGTGCTCCCGGCAGCGGGATCGTGCCGGGGATGTCGCCGGGGTTTGGCGGGCTGACCGTGCCAACGGGGCCAGTGGTGGTGAACCCGCTTGGGTTCTCGGGCGAGGTTGGAGCGTACCAGGACGCGGCGGAGCGTGTCGATATGCGGGCACGGGTGTATGTGCCAGGGCTGGGACGCTGGCCGCGCCGGGATCCGCTGTGGTTCGACGGCGGGGATTGGAACCTATACATCTATGTTGGCAATGAGCCGTTGGGACGGACGGATCCGGTGGGTGATAATCCGGCGGGGGCAAGAGCCAAGCGAAAACCAAAGACGCTCCCCGTTACTGACAGCTGTACGCGTAATCGTATAGTACGTTCTCCCGAAGGTTGCGCTGGCGACCTCCTGGAGGCTTGTATTAAAAAGTGGGGGCTTCTTGCGTGCCGGGGCCATGAATTGGAACTGTGTGTCGCAAAAGTGGGCCAATGTGACGGCCGTGAATGTAGTCCGACTGCAGCCACCGATTACCAAAAGTGCTGTGATGGCGTAGTAAAGTGTGACAATGGATAATCAATATGCATAGCAAATTCAGCCTAATTATCACTTTGGTATTATTAGGGAGTTCGACGCAAGTACTGCCAGCAGTTAAGCCCGCACCACAAACCGGAACATGGGAACCGGTCCCACAACGCTCTCAAGCGGTCACTCTTCTTGGGGACCACCAGGTGCATGATTTACCTGGCTGGGACAGAATGGTATTTCGATCAAAGCATACGCACGTGGTCAAATACAGAAGGATGGGGCTCCGTAACTCATGGGTTTTGGCACGATACCTAGCCATTCTTCACGATAAAGGTAGCTCGCAGGTACCCACGGCAGCTACCCAGTTCTACCAGCAGAATTCAATTGGAACGAAAAAGGCGAGGAGAATTCTAGCCGACGAAGGTGTTTCCGAGAAAACAGTGTCATTGATTAAAACGATTTACCGAGGTCACCCGGCAGTATTGGAGGTCGATCAAAGGCACTATATGAAGCGAACCTTTCGGTCCTTTTCATTAACAAAGAGCCTCACGTTTGAAAGCAAAGAATGGGCGTACACAGTCCAATTGACCGTGGCCTCTGATCATCGCGGTGACATGTCGGCATTAATAGATGA
The DNA here is from genome assembly GCA_036504535.1 of Capsulimonadaceae bacterium. GTDB lineage: Bacteria > Armatimonadota > Armatimonadia > Armatimonadales > Capsulimonadaceae > JARLGU01. Next base: position 93,787 of record DASXUY010000031.1, on the reverse strand, counting down.
ATCATGGCCAGGAGTGCTTAGGTCGTTTGGCGACTAATATGGTCACCCGCAACCACTTGGGTAATGTACGAGCCAGCTCTTGAGGCATGTGCATTGTGCCGATAGGACATACCACAGTCACTCAAGTGTTAGCCGCCATTGCCTAGTTGCCTCGAAGCGCCCCCGTTGGTCACTCGGTTTCATACACGCACGAGACCCGGTAGGCGAAGGGCCACAGCGGGATCATAACGACGTACGAGTACAAGGCGCTCTACGCGATGACGCTGGTTTCGCCGCCGACAGGCGCGCCGACCACGATCAGCTACGAAGGCACTGGGAACATGGTAGCTCGACAACTTGTTTACGGTCCTGCGCTGTGTCAGTCTGTCCCGCTGCTCTCCAGAATAAATCTAGTGTGAGTACTATCCGTGAGGATGCAAATATCGGAATATGAAGTGCAATTACCGAACGTTTATCGCTACCTTCTCAATTGTCCTGATGACGTGCCATATGGCGATTGCTACTCCGCTAACTCGCGCTGCCCGTGCTGGCGACTTTGAGAAAGTTAAGAAGCTAGTCGCTGCGGAAGCGAACGTCAACGAAAAGGACGAGGACGGCTGGACGCCGCTGGTGTGTGCTGCGTATTCTAGAAACGCTAATTGTGTGAAGGTGCTAGTTAAGGGAACGCGTGATCTAAACGCGAAGGGTAATGGAGACGAGAGTGCTCTCATGATGGCTGCGGGGCTTGGAAGTTCGGCGTGCGTTGAAGCGTTGATTTTGGCTGGTGCCGATGTCAACGACAAATCCAAATATGGCGACACTCCACTGATGTGGGCGGCGAAGGGAAAAAATACAAAATGCGTAAGGGCCATCCTAGATGCTGGCGGCAGAATAAACGCTGCAAATGACGATGGTAATACGGCGTTAATTGTGGCTTCAGGAAGTTCTGATTCTCGCAACATAGTAAAAACTCTCATTGCCGCTGGAGCGTCAGTAAACGTTAAGAACAAGATCGGTGAAACAGCCCTCATTCAAGCGGCTTCTATGGGCAACTCGGGGGCGCTGGCGCTGCTAATCAACGCAGGCGCGAAAGTAAACGCCGTTGATAATATTGGAGACACTGCACTAATGCGAGCTAGCGAAGGCGGATACCTCGAATGCGTTAAAGCACTGATTGGAGCCAAGGCGGACGTGAACGCGAAGGACATATCTGGAGACACTGCGCTTAGGTGCGCTAATCGTAGCAACTGGAAGGATTGCGTTAAATATTTGAAAATGCATGGTGGTAAACAGAATATCCATTCCGGAATTAAGATTCCCAATAACATCAAGTAACTAGCTGCGAAAATAACTGAACGCGGAGGATCTACGATCCAAATTTCACCGGAGTCTGCAAATACGAATCTAGGCACTGGATCCTGCACCAACGGAAACGTGATTCTAGAGCAGACCGGCGCCGCACTGGCGACCCACCCGTGGGACGGCGAGAACCGCATGCTCACCGCCGCCGACACGGCGACCGGGGCGCAGACGAACACGTACGACGGCGACGCCCGACAGTCGTGAGGCGAAAGGCGTGCATGATTTAGTCGAAAGCGCCAGCCGAGGCGGTCTTTGCGTGGCCTATCGTGAGTTTGGGAAATCTTCCGACGTATCCAGCGATCGAATGCGCCCGATGACGTCCATGAAGAACGGCCTAGACCAGACGGCTAGCGTTTCGCGCGAGTGTACGAACGGCGCGACCTCGGTTCGTGCGTGATCGACATCAAGCCGATTGACAGCCGCCCTGAGGAGTTGCGACAGCGCGTCCATATCGAGCGGCACGCATTTGTTCCAGTGTCCTGACTGCCGCATTCGTTCTTCAAGGTGTGCGAGGTTGACGATGGGATATCGTCCCGCGTACCACACCAGGTCGTACCAATCGCGCCCTTTGACACGCGATGCCCATTGGCGGCAGAGGATCGCGTGGAGCTTACCCGCGAGAAGGTTAGGCAGTGTGTAGACGCGAACCGGAAACGGAATAGGGGCGAGCAGGTATTTCGTCTCGGTTTCGAATCGTCCCGGCGGATCGGTATCAATCTCGATCTTGATCTTTAGGCTCGTATTCGGATGGAGGTCTCTAACCAACTCGGGGCGTGCAGAGATCTTGATCATCTCTTGTACGGTGCTTGCTTTGAGAAATGCCGATGCGATAGCAGTCGCATGGCTCTTACTCCGGCGCTCAAAGGTGACGTCGAAACCAAAGCTCGCAATCTCGCGTTCGAGCGCGTCCCCGAACGGCTCTAGCGAAAATGTGGGGTTTGGCGCAAGCAGCGAGAAACCCATGCCTTCGGAAAACCGGTCGAGCCCGTAAAGCAAGCGAAGAGACGTACCCCCATAAAATGCTGCGTGGTCGAAGAACGACGCTCGCCAAAGACCAAGCAGCGCGACTTGCTGGAGGATCTCGCGCAAAGCCTTGTAATAGTCGTCGCGTGTTTGGAGACTGTATCTGTCGAGGAGACCCTTGATGGCATCATGCATGACTTTGGCCCATAATCTTTGTGATGTATCGCACAAGATTCGACACCTTGCGGGAGTTATACGACCGCTCAATATATTGCAATCTCTCCGCGTCCAGTTCGGCCAGGCTGCTGATATCAAGCCTGAGATCTGCTAGCAGGTAATCCTCAAAATCGTTCATGGCCCCACCGAACCGCTTGTCTGTCCATACCTTGTCTGCTAGCGCCTTTTCAGGCGTTGCGATCAGGAACGAAACGATACCCGACGTGACCAAGGTCACGCCGACGCTATAACGGTTAGGTGCCAGGCTGTGGTAGCTGAACGATCCAAATGGAGTTTGGAACTCGCGGGATCGTCCAGTGGTGACCGATGTGACCGCGTCGACGCGTTCGGGGATGAGACCATGGAAGCTTAGGGCGCTGTCGAGGCTGACGTACGATGGACCGTAAATGAGGTTAGCGAGTTGCTCCCTGACAATCGGCTGCCGCCTGAATGGAGCGCCGAAGACGTAGAGCCCCTGCCGGACACGTACGACATCGCCTTCCGCCACCATCCGAGCTGTGCGGTCGGCGGGCTTGCGGTAGCGCCGCAGGACGTCGGTCAAAACCTGGAAGTCGAAGACTTCTTGATCAACATGATTTCTCAGCTCTGCGACGGGACTCATGCTGATATTATACATGGTAATTCCATTGAGAGTGGAATTGCCATGCATAATATGCGCGATAACGTGAGGAGGCTCGGTTTGGGAAGCGGCCCAAACCGCATTTTCACCGTCACCAATGTCGGGAGGGGTGCGCAGAGGAATTCGTACGACGCGATCTTGTTAATGATGAGGCGGCGGTGGCTTTGGAGTTGCTGAGGGCGAAGCGGGAAATCGTTAGGCGAAGTCGGATATCTGTTCTCATAGGCTGCCCATAGCGGGTAGAGTAAACATGAGATGCATATATCAACTATCATAGATTATTCTATGTTTGTGAATGCATCCTTGTAAATACTCATTCGAGATTATCGATTCGTTACACGTGGCACACCATTTCGCACCTGATCTATCATAGCACCCGCATAGTTTTGGACACCAAAATGATCGACAACAAGAGCATCCTACCGATAGCGATCTTCGTGGCTGTATTGATCGCGGTCGCTGCTGGAATGAAATTTTCATCCTTACGCCGACATCACCAAGCAGACGCAAATGCGGCGCTCCTGGGGTTGTGGGAAGACAATCGTCACGATTATTCCGCGTCGAAAGCCTCCAAGGTTACAGTTGTACTGATAAAGGCTGCTTTGGAGCGCGGGGCAGATGTAAATGCCATCGATTCGTCATCAGGAAGAAAAACCCCGCTCATGTTGGCTGCCTTGTCTGGAAACCTGCCGAGTGTCGAATACCTAGTTTCCAACAACGCCAACGTGAATGCCAAGGCGACTGGGGGCTACACAGCGCTGATGATGGCTGCGAAATCGGGGAATCTAGCATGCGTCGAATACCTTGTTGATCGCGGTGCAGACGTTGCGGCACGGATCGATTCGGGCAAATCTACCATTATGTGGGCAGTCGAGGGAGGAAACGTAAACTGCGTAAAGTACCTGATGTCAAAAGGGGCAGACATACATGCGTCGGAGCAAGGCTTCACCGCCCTGATGCAGGCAGCGGCTCTGGGAAACTTCGATTGCACTCGGCTCCTATGTTCCGAGGGTCTTAGCGTTAATGATAGGGATCATTACGGCAACACGCCTCTCCATAGCGCTGCTGAAAGTCGCAATGTAAAATGCGTCATGTTCTTGATCGCCCACGGCGCGGATGTGAATTCAAGATCGAACGCTGGAATGACGCCGTTGATGGTCGCGGCTGAATTTAATAGGCTAGACACTATCAAGTTTCTCATTCACCAACACGCGCCAATCGGTGCGATGGACAATATTGGAAACACGGCTCTGAATTGGGCGATTAACCCACATAGCGATTCGTCGTGTGTAAGTTATCTGATAGCGAACGGTTCAAACGTTAATGCGAAGGATTACGGTGGTATGACTTCCCTTATGAACGCATCCGCATCAGGAGCATTAGCGTGCGTAAAGTGCCTGCTGCTCAATGGAGCCGACGTGAACGTCAAAGACAAATCGGGGCGAACGGCGCTATCGCTTGCGCTGGAGAGGCACCACCCCGACATCATCGCGATCCTTAAAGCGGCGGGGGCGAAGTGAGCGATTATGCACAGGAAGGGTACACCCAAATGAAACAGTCGAAAGTATCTAGGGAAATGGGCAGGTTTGCGCGTTTGGGGAGTTGTGCTTCAGCCGTCCTGTGCCTGGCGCTTTTGTGGGCGCAAAGCACGTCTCAACCGTCTAGTGCTAAAGGGGTGGGCATTCGTGGGAATGCAAATCAGCGGATTCGAATAGGCTTGGTAACAGCGCCGTATGCTCGTGTGTACAAGAATGGTACGGGGCCCAATTTCCCGGTCGCCAGACTCTACCGGTCAGCAAGGGTGTCTGTCGCGGGTCAGTCACAGCGTTATTTCCAGATAGTCTTCGTTCACGGTGAGATGGCGTTCGTCCCAAAAGACGCGGTCAAGCTTACTCGACGCGAGTTACCATTCAAGGGTTTCAAAGATGAACCGTTTCGCGATCTGATTTTGAAATCTGCTACGGAAAACGGATTGAGTTGTTGGCCCCTCAGCAGCGACGGGACTTTTGGCTTCATCTGCACGGTGTTTCGCGCTGCTGGCGTCGAATTGCCTGGAAGCGGATCTGCACAAGCGAGTTGTGGACGTATTGTTAGTTCGCTTGATAGCACCCAATGGAAAATTGGTGATCGCATCTATTTAGGCTCTGACGGCAAGATCACAAGCGTCGCGATCTACCTCGGTGGGGGAGGGGCAATGTATCCAATCGCGCGCAAGCCCTATGCCCCTGTAGTCCAATCGTGCGACAAGGAATTTGCCGGAAAGATCATTAAAGTCGTGCGTGCGGATCCGTCCGAAGTGCCCTCGCCGTCACCGCACATGGCAGAGTAGCGCCGTTGTACCCGACTGTTGTTGCTGTGCTTAGGGGCAGAGGCTTGGCACCATTCCGCCGTCACTGCGGCGGGTGCGATGCTCGGGGTAGAGGCGGCGAAAGGCTGTCGCGTGTTCTAATGGCGATCACATCGAAAGCGGCAAATAGGCGACGACTTCTACTGACGCTGCTTTGCGCCTACTGCCTCTACGCGACTGTTACGGGATGGCGCTATAGCCCGATCGGGCACATCGTCCGTTTTGCCTGCGGTGAGCCTGAAGCGACACAAACCGCCAACGATCTTGGTGACGAAATCGAGAGGATTGGAGCTTCCAGGTTACAGAATTGGGCTGTGGGGATGCTTCGCCGCTATAATGACGGATCGCTCAAGCTCGGCTCGCACGCGCACTACCGGTCCGAAGGTGACATCGACATTCAGCAAAACGAGATCCCAAGCTACGTGCGGCATGCGTGGCTGTCCGCGCCCGAGGTCTCGATAAGGCTGTCGCATGCGACGAAAGCGCCAGAATGCGTCGTGCTCTCATGGTCGCTTTACGGCGTGCTCATCGGCCCGCCAGATTACACGTTCCCTGAAGCGGCCCATCATGCCATTTTTTACAAGAAGGCGATCATTCCAGGACTCTACGTCTATTACGTCTACAGATGATCGAAGTCGCCCCGATGCGGTCGCTTGGGCGTTGTGTTATCTGGCACCGTGGCGTGCTTGTACGTGCGGGACGGCATGAGGCGCTGGCTTATCGGAATCCATGAGGGTGCAGCTTATGATGAACGATCTTGACAAATGGTATCAGGATGAAGTCGCAGATATTTCTGACAATAACATGCTTGTATGCATAAAATTGTTGGAGCGGCAAGCGAGCAAATCTCCCATCGGTAATGCGGGAGCCTTTACATGGCTGACAATGCATCAATGTGTAGAGGTGGCACTGGAACTCGCAAGTGACCTTGTACGTAATCCCGCGATTCCTGTTTGGGAAAGATTCGAAGCTCAAGCTGTCGTACTGGCGTTCGCCAGGATTTGGAATTACCAAGACTTGGACACTGCCCAGATCAGGAATATCCTCCAATTACCGATTCGTGATAGGGACTCAGCAAAGTATGCTATCAAGTTGGTTGAGCTAATCGTCGACGACAGTATTCTCTTCGATGACTTAAGTGATGAAGTCATAAGCGCCGTGAACCTCATAAAATCGTCGCTTGGTTTGCCTGATCCGACAGATGAAAACCTCGCTGGCATAAAGCGCGCCCTTCGCTTGGCACAAATTGCGGTGTATGAGGCTAAGCCAGGCGCTTTCGCAGATACCGAGACCCAGCCCAACAGCTGAGGGAGCCAACTGCCCACGCGGACAACCCCGACGGGAACGAGCCGGCCCACTGGCATGTGACCGCGCCGAAGACAATGTCAACGTCCACGGGGAAGCGACATTCACGCATGTATCAGACCGATCGGTGGCTGCAGCGAGCGCCGAGAATTGACTTTCCGGCTAGTAGATATTACGTCCCTATGTCGGGACTGCCGGGATCAATTGAGGGCACGCTATGGCAATCATTGAATCAAATCAGCCACGTCGCCCAATTTGGCGGCGATACGCTGCTAAAGCGTCCCGCTCAGCCGGTCGAATTCGCGACGGTACGCCCTGCTGGCGTCCAACGAAGCGAGCTATATCACGGGAATGGTGTACGGCGTTACTGGCGGCGACCCGATTGCGTGACACGTCCTGCTGCGGCAAGTGTAGCGGCCATTCATATTATTTACAAGTTAAATGATATTGTTGATTGATTAGGTTGGGTTTAGATACGGGGACGTCCGGGGTAAGCACTAGCCATTACATCGAAGGAGGGGTAGTCCAATGCCCGACAAAGATGTCATCAAAGGCAAAGCGAAACATGCTGAGGGCCATATGCAAGCCGCATTCGGCGATATGACCAACAACCCTGACCAGAAAGCGAAGGGGCAGGTTAAGAAGGTGCAAGGCAAGGCGCAAGAAGCCACCGGTCACCTTAAAGATGCCTTCCGCGCAGCATCGCACGACACGTCGAAGCACTGAGTGCGCTCTTGCAAAGTGGCGGTGGAACGCAGGGAGGCGGACCACGATACCGACACACGATTGACTTAACGAGCAATACGAAGAGGGTGACTATCGCAGCCGAGCGATGGTCACCCTCTTCGGCGTACTGGGAGTATACAGCAAGCCGCCCACATCCTGGAAGGACGGGGCGGCTTGGGGAGAGAACGATGCTTACCGATCACCAGTTACGGCTTCGCGGGCTGGTCGCCATGTGGCTGGCCGCCGTTCTGGGGCTGGTGGTGCTCACGGAACAGCTTAGCTTGGTCGGGGGTTAGGATGGCGATAAAGGCTTTCGTCGCCGTTTCCATGATCTGGTGGCCCTTTTCCTTCTTCTGATCCTCCGTCAACGATGCGTCGCCGCGAACAGCTTCGAACTGCGTTTTCGCGTCAGCCTTGATCTTTTCGAGCTGGGCATTCTGGTCGGCGGTCAGGTTGAGATAGGCCAGGTCGGCAAGCGGTCCGCCGCCTTTGGGGCCGCCTCGCTCCGCCTTGAATTGAGCGCGCTGTGCGTCGGTGAGCACCGCGAGAGCGTCTTGCATGGCCTGCTTGCGGATGGGCTGAGTTTTCTCGCGCTTCTGATCGGGAGTAAGCGTCGTATCTTGTTCAATCGGCTGAACCTGAGCTTTGGCGGCGTCGAAGATCGCGCGAATTTTGGCCTTCTGGTCGTCGGTGAGGTTCAAGCTCGCGAACTGGGCGAGAGGATCGTGCTTTTGGCCCGCACCCGGCTTCTGGCCGCGAGCGTCCTGATGAGCGCCAGCGGGCGGAGCGGTATCTTCGGCCTTAGCCGACGGCGCGAAGCCTATGAGACCAAGCGCGACGATGGATGCGGTAAAGGTGGCGAGTTTCTTCATTGAGTGATTCCTCGGTGATCGTAATTGTGAGATTTTGCAAACGAGCCACGGTAGTGCAACAATGGGCGCGCATAAATTCGAAGCATCGCTTCGTAACGCGGGTGGCTGAAGCCGTTCGCTTAGTCTGACGACACGAACTGAGAAATTGTTCACGGTGTTTATTGGACGGGCCCTGGATATTATCCGCCGGAGCCCAGCGCTTGTATGACAACCGAGTGCCAGCCGGTGGCGTAGGTCTCGTAGCCGGGAGATTTGGCGTGGGCGATACAGTGTGGTTTGCCAGCGATGGTAACGGTGATCGCCGTCTTCGGTTCGCTGAAGATATCAGCGCGGTGCGGGAAGTTGATGGTGTCTACCAGCATCCGACCCGCTGTGTCGGCCAGAATGAGGCCGCTTGAGTCGACGATACACACGCGCGTTGCCGCCTTCTCGCTGACGGGCAGGGGGGTAGCGTGGACGATGGTCTGCGCGAGCGCGTCCCAGTTGAAGAGGATACCCAGGACGCCGATTGGTCGCGCCCCGCCGCCGGATGTGTCCCGGACACAGCACGAGTAGGCGAGGATCCGCTTGCCATTGACCAGGGGGCTCTCGTGGACGCTCTCGAACCCGAACTCCTCACCCGAACGCGTCTTCAGAGCGGACTGGAACCACTCTGCGTGCGCGCAGTTCATACCCTGCGACCGGAACAGGTCCGGGCGGCCATTGGCGACCACATTGCCGTCCATATCGCACAGAACGAGATCGTAGTAAACCGTGTACGACGACAGGATGACACGAAAGCGCTCGGACGCATACCGGTACGCATCCCGCGACTGGTCGCGGCACGCATCGACCGCACTGCTATCAGTGGCCCACCAGCGCACATCGCAGGAGCGCTCGTAAAGGTTGCGGTCGATGAGGTCGATATTGGTCAGCGCAAGATCGGACAAGCGGGTGCCGCGCACCTTGGTGGAAAGCGTTTCGCTTATCTTCTCAAGCTCCACTATCGCGATCTGCGTCTCGGCCATCATGGCCTTCGTGGAAACCGTGGTACGCTCCGCGAGCGCTCCGATCTCACCGGCGACCACCGAGAACGATGCGCCGACCGCGCCTGCTCTCGCCGCTTCGATCTTGGCGTTGATGGCAAGGAGGCGAGTGGTGCGGTTGACGTCATTGATCTCGTCCACGGTCTCGTGCATCTTTGCGGCGAGCTCTCGCGTGAGAGATGCGATCCGCTCAGGGTTCACATTGGCGTCGCGATCGTCGGCGGCGGATGACATCGATAAGCGGGACGTGGGCGAGTAGGGCGGGGCGGTGGGCGAAACGTAGTCGTAGCTGCGTTGTGCGTTGTTCAAGATCCTGGCCTTTCGGTGTTGTATTACGGATCTTGCTTCGTTGCACTACCCTTACGTAAGCTGGCCAGTTTGACGCGCTGTGCGCGACTTGTGACCGGGCTTACTCACATAGTGGCAATATGGTGCGGACTCTTGAGGGTTTACGGCCAGTTTTCATGATTTTCTACGTCGATTTGTCAAAAGCAAGCGGACTCTCTATTTATGGCATTGCATTCTTAATAAATTGTGTTTAGCTCTTGTTTTCAATCGTTGCTAATATTTAGCAGAATAGTCCATGTGATAGCGTGGCAGTCCATTTACTCGCTTGCCTGCATTCGTGTACCATTTTGGTGAACAGCCGAGCTTTTCGGCCGCCAACAGTTTGGGAGAGACACACCTATGTCAAAGACGATCACCCCTTGTCGTCCCGCGTGGAAGAGCGCCATGACAGCGCGCGAGCGCTTCAACAACCAGATGCATTACAAGCCCATCGACCGCACGTTCAACATGGAGTTCGGCTACTGGGACGAGAACTATCGCGAGTGGTCGATATTCACCGAAAACGGTATCACCAACGAGTCGGAGGCGAACACGTTCTTCAACTTCGACCCAATCGGAAGCGTCGGGGGCAATATCTGGCTATCACCGACGTTCCCGCAGACTGTCGTCAGTCGAACCGCAACGGTCAACATCGTCATGAACGGCGACGGTCTGCTGGCCGAAGTGCCAGCCGACGGGCACGACACCATCCCGCATTATATCAAAGCGTCGGTTGTGACCCCGGATGACTGGAAGCGCTGCAAGGAAGAGCGGTTCCGTCGCGACGATCCCGCGCGCATCATCGATGTCGAAGCCATCAAACGCGCGCACCCGTCGACGCGCACCTACCCGCTGGGCGTCTGGTGCGGCTCCATGATCGGCAAGATCCGCGACATGCTCACATTCGAGGGCCTTGCGTACGCGACTTACGACTACCCGGAGATGGTCGAGGATATGGTGGAAACGTCATGCGTCATGGTTGAGGACGCTCTCGATCAGCTGCTGCCGCATATCGATTTCGACTACGCGTCCGGTTGGGAAGACATCTGCTTCAAGAGCGGTCCCATCGTCTCGGTGCCGTTCTTCCGTGATATCATCGTGCCGCGATACAAGCGGATTAGCAAGAAGCTGCATGCACACGGGATTGACCTGTGGTACACGGACTGCGACGGTGATGTCCGCCCGATTCTTCCGCTCCTTCTCGAAAGCGGTATCAACTGCCTGTTCCCGTTCGAGGTGAATGGCTGCGCCCACCCCGGTGCGCTATTCGATGAATACGGCAAAGACCTGCGAATCATGGGTGGTGTCGACAAGATCGCGCTCGGCGACGGTCCCGCAGCCATCAAGGCGTACCTTGAGACGCTGGTTCCGTATGTTGAACGCGGCGGCTACATCCCATTCTGCGACCACCGCTGCCCGCCAAACGTGAAGGTTGAGGATTATATCTACTACCTTGACCTGAAAGAGAAGATGTTTGGGATGGGCTAACCTGAAAGGCGCTCTAGACCGACGTGTCGTTGGACCATTGTCTCCTCTCAGACGGCTCGGTTTACCCTGGGCGGGGCTGTGGATTTTGCTCTCGATAAGTTTCACGAAAGCCCTGTAGAATTACCAGGTTCTTTCCGATAACACTGAGTGTAGATGGCTTTTATCTTTATCGCCATTGACTCTCCAAATAGAAGCATTCAAGGTCGCGACCACGGGGAATGGTCGCGACCTTTTTTTGCGAGTGGCTATTCCGGCCTTGGGGACGACATTTTTGCTTGCGCTTTGGAAAAAAACCGCGCTAACAGTCACTTGACAGTCGATCTGACCCGTGTTAGAATGGCGTGTACTAATTCAGTAGTACACGTTTATAACACAGAGGTCGAACTTGTCCTCCGCCACATCGCGCGTCGTTTCGGCGGTTGCGCGTTACCAGATAATTGAACAAGACCTGCGGTCGCGGCTCGCTCACTCCGAGTGGCCGGTCGGTACCCGTCTGCCTAGCCGAAGAGAACTGGCCCGGCAATACGGCGTCGAGCTTATGACCCTTCAGCGGGCCATTTCCACACTGATCAATGATGGCCTGATTGGAGCTGATGGAAATCGGGCGACTATTGTGTTGGCCAGCGGGAACATCGGTGGCGCCGCTGAGGATTTGTCATCCAATTCAGTGCCCATCGTTCGAAGCGGCTCCCGAGTCGGCATTATGTTTGTAGGCAGTGATCTGCACGAGTGGAACTTCATCATTAGAAGCGCCATCGAGCGTCGCGTGTCCGCGTTGGGCGGCTCAACCGTTTACCGACACAGCAAGGACGCAGCGGATGGCGCCCGGGAGTTGCTTAACGCAGACTGCGATGTGTTAATCGCTGATTCGATCCACACGACGATAGATGTCGACGCGGTGCTCGGGGCGGTTGCTCGTCGCGCTCCAGTCGTATTCGTTACGACGGCGGATATGAAGCGTCCGCTGCGATCGGTCTACTATGACAGTTTCGACGTCGGCTACCAGGCTGGCGAGTACTTGATCGAACGAGGCGTACAATCTGCGCTCTATGTAGCGACATGCAGTTGGGACTGGGCACGCGATCGAGCTCTTGGCATCCAGGCCGCCTTTGCGGTTGCAGGGTTGGGTAGCGCATCGCTCAGGGTAGCCAAACCGGGCGATGACACCAAACCCGGCAAACACGAATTCGTCGGCTACCACGTGGCGGTCAACGGCCTCACGGCTGGAAAGCCCGACGCGATCATTGGCTGCAATGACGAAGCAGCCCTGGGGGCTCGAACCGCAGCGCTTGAATGCGGAATGGTGGCCGGACAAGACTATTCGCTTATCGGATTCGACGACATTCCCGATGCGGCGAAATTCGATTTGACGACCTTTCGTCCGCCACTGGAACAAATGGGATTGGAAGCGGCGCGCCTGGCTGAAGCGGCTCTATCGGGCGATAGGACGAGTCAGAAGATATCTCTGCACTCTCACTTGATCGAACGGAGTTCGGCATTACGAGCCACGCCTCGAGGGGAAAGCAAGATTGGAATTGTGCAAGAATATCAACCAAAGGGGATACCTGAATGAAAAAAGCTTTTACTCTTATTGAATTACTAGTAGTTATAGCTATTATTGCGATATTAGCAGCTATTTTGTTTCCTGTGTTTGCAACAGCTCGCGAGAAGGCGCGGCAAACATCCTGCCTATCGAACGAGAAGCAGCTCGGTCTCGCAGCGCTACAGTATGTCCAGGACTACGACGAGACGTATGCCTGCGGTCGCCTGTTCTATGGGTTCTATGGTCGAGGCTGGGCCGGTCAGCTCTATCCCTATGTCAAAGCAGCGGATGCGTTTACCTGTCCCAACGATACCATGCATAAGAGCAGCTTGCCGACGGTATCCTATGCGCTGAACCTGAACTTCGCAACAGTTCCCCCGCAGCAGATGTCGAGCCTGGCATCCTCCGCGAAATCAGTTTATTTGTCTGAGATTTTCAACTCTGAAACTGTATCGCTGGCCAATTTTGACTCTGAAAGCATTTCAGGAGGCACCTACGGATCGCCAAACGCTGCTGCCACTCTCGACAATAACAATCAGCTGCTTGCGACAGGACTGCTCGGCAATGACAGGGTACCGGCGACGCAGAACCTAATGAAAAACTTGAAGGGACGTCACCAGGAGGGTTCCTGCTTCCTTTTTGCCGATGGTCACGTAAAATGGCTGCTCGGGACACTCGTCTCGCCAGGCTACTCCAACAGTGGCAACTACTACGGAACGCCGTTTCCCTGCGGCGGGACAGCCTCAGACTCTACCGTTCTGTCGTCGCCAACCACCTGCTCAAGCGTTACGGCGACTTTCAACGTGAAGTATTAGCTTCGGTCGGTTGTCGGCGATGGTTCGCTGTCGCGTGATTACTCAATCGCGGCGAAGCTGTCGTCGACAACCGACGCCACCGATTCAACAGCATGACGGCTCCGATTTGGCGGCGCGACTTGGCACTACCGAAACTGAGCCGAGTCGATTGTGGCACGGAAGTACTCGCCCTCGGACTTGAACCGCCCGGTACCAAAGTACCAGCCGACGGTTAGCTTCGACGGTACCGTATAGCCGCCAAATGTCCGCTCCTCTTCGATGACGGCGCCGTAATCCTCATTGTGGAAGTCGGATCCGTTCGGGTTGCCCCATCGAAGGAACGCGAGCTGCTCAAGGCGTCCGTCGCCATCGATAGTGAGCGATAACCGAGTGTTTCGACCAAGTGTGGACAGGTTTGCCGTCACCTGGTTGGGCCCCGACGATTCCCACGTTACGGAGCTGTCGCACAGGAGCGACGGCAGCCAGACGGCCTCACCCTGGTAGCGCCCGATACCTGATTGCGTGACATCATCGCCATCCGCATTCGCGATAGGGATGAACCCGAACAACCGCCAGTTCATTCGTGCCTCACCGCCAATAAGGGAATCGAATCCCGTGATAGGCATGCCGCTCTGGCGTATTGTCGCCGTCCACAACAGCCTACCGTCGATGCGATTGACCTGTTCGGCGGTGAACGGGCTCCAGCCTTTGAGCTTGATTTCGCCATGCGACGTCATCTTGACCGCCGACGCGAGCGGGGTTCCGGGGGCGATTGCATGGCACAGATAGCGCTGAGCAGGTTCGGGAAGCGACGAGAAAGCATTGGGGTCGAAGAAGCGATTGGTAGCTGGAGGCGTGCTCCAAAGCTCATCGATAGTGGGTGTGTGCACCGTAAATCTCCTCTGTCACGACATCGGGAAGTGGGTGGTACGTAACAGAGAGCTTAGCGACTGCGGCACCGGTATACATCCGCCGATTGGGTGATTATAGGGTTGGGGCTCACGCGTACTACGTATCGTTTAGTTAACAGGTCGCAGGCTTGGTCAATTCCAGCCTTTGGTAAGCGGTGCCATCTGTGGGATTGCAAAATTTCCATCCCGTTTCGGGAGGGGGCCGAGTCTTCGAGGCGGGTGGGTCCGTAATTGACTACAACCCTACGCGCATGGCACTTTGGATGTCGAACTTACCGCGACCCATGCTATAATCCCCCTATACTGGCGATGGAACCCGCCTCGGCGCGTAGTGCGTGCCGAAACCGTCTTTGACTAATGGCTCCTACAACGTCGATGCCGCAATGCATTGCTCTGTTGTAGGAGCCTTGTGTGTTTGTGGCGAATAGTACCGGAGCAGGAGATTGACGTATGTCGTTGGTTCAATATTGTTATATCGCCGCAGGGGGAGCGCTTGGGGCAGTCGCAAGGTACGCCGTCGGGTCGTGGGTGACGCGTCAGACCGGGGCATCGTTTCCGTGGGGAACGTTCATTATCAACGTTTCCGGCTGCTTCATCCTCGGCGTCGTCGCAACTCTTCTGTCGGAACGCGTCCTAAGCAACCCCAACTGGCGGCCGTTTATAACAATTGGCTTCGTGGGTGCCTACACGACGTTTTCGACCTACGAGTACGAGAGCGCGCAGCTTGGCTCGTCGTGGCGCGCTATGGCGAACCTCATCGGCAGCGTTGTCGTTGGGTATGGGGCGGTGTGGTTGGGTATACAACTAGCAAGGTGGATCGCTGGAGTGCATAGTGTCGCGAAGAGCTAAGCGAGTGGACCTCACCCCCGGCCGCTCTCCAACGATAAGGCGAGGGAGTAAGAATATTGTTACTGCCTCAATTCGTTCTGGCTCCCTTCCCCGTATCCTAGGGGAAGGGCTGGGGATGAGGTATTGCCATCTCACACGGGGCAATTGGGCCGACAGAGGAGGCGCAACATGAAAACGACGACGGTGTCGAAAGTGCTTCGAGTCTATATCGGCGAAAATGACATCTTCAGCGGTGGCCCGCTTTACGGCGCCATTGTCGCCCGCCTTCGGGACGCTGGCATTGCTGGCGTTTCGGTCTTCCATGGCATCGAAGGATACGGGGCGCATCGCCGGCTCCACACGCAGCGCCTGGAAGTGCTGTTCCAGGGTCTTCCCGTGGTGATCGAAGCTGTCGACACGCCTGAACATATCGAGCAAGCGCTGGCAACAGTCGAGACGATGGACATCGAAGCGCTGGTCACGGTGACCGATACGACGGCGATCCGGTACGTAAAGGGGTAGGGGACTCTTTCGGCCCGTGACATTCTCGACTTAACGTATATTAATCCACGATGCTATTGAAGGAAGTGACCGCACAGAGGTTCTAACTAGTGGTACGTATTGGTTTGGCACCCAATTTCCACCGCTCGCCACCCTCAAACTGCCACAAGCACTACAACGCCGTGCGCCGATACCGAGAGATTGCGTCAACTCCCTTCATAAGACTTTCATATATTGCATCTACAATGAGCCTGTCCCTCAGTTCAGGGTTCTGCCCTGCAACGCTACATTGCAGTACCTGAATCCGCTAATTGGGCTAGGGCAAAAGCGTGATGACTGGTACAATAGAATACTAACGCGACCTAAGCATGTTGGCCCGTGCCTCGCTCAGATCGCTACATCGCAATTCGCGAACCATTTTTATTCGTATGATAACTTCCCCCGACAACAGTACCGACGGCGCAGCAACCGATATAACATCCAACGATGGATTCGAGTGGGTTGATCTCGACAAGATCAAGCCCAGCGAAGAAGCTATTAGGCTCGCTCCCGGTGACTTCGCGCTCAAGAACCAGGTGCTTCCTATCGCAGTCGAGGGCAATGTGCTTGTCGTAGCTATCGCTGCTCCCGAATCTCTTGCCGCCGTGGACGATCTCGGTGTGCTGCTCCAGATGCAGACCAAGGCCGTCCTTGCCGCGCCGGCAACTGTCAAGGAGCGTATCGAGGAGATCTTCCTTGAGCGCATTCTCGCCGGGCTGCCCGGGCAGGCCGAAGACAGCGCTGCCGCAACCGAATTCGACGATACCACCGACCTCGCCGACCTGCAGAAGATGGCGGGCGAGACCGCTGTCGTGCAGATGGTCAACCTTATCTTCGCACAAGCTGTTCGCGACGCTGCCAGTGACATCCACATTGAGCCATACGAGCGCGATATGAAGGTGCGCTACCGTGTTGACGGCATGTTGCGCGAGGTGATGACCCCGCCCAAGCGAATGCACGCTGCGATTGTCTCCCGCCTCAAGATCCTGGGCGAGATGAATATCGCCGAGCGCCGCTTGCCGCAGGACGGTCGTATCAAGATCGTCATCGCCGGTCGCAACATCGATATCCGCGTCAGCATCATTCCCACCGTCTACGGTGAACGCGCCGTGCTGCGTATTCTCGACAAGGGCACCGCAATGCTCGGTCTCGAAGACCTTGGCATGCGGCCCGACACGCTTATACGTTACCGCAAGATGATTCGCATGCCGCACGGAGTCATCCTCGCCACTGGCCCGACCGGTTCCGGTAAGTCGACGTCGCTATACGCGTCGCTGCAAGAGATCTGGTCGCCGACCACCAACATTCTCACCATCGAAGACCCCGTCGAATATCAGGTTGCCGGTATCGGTCAAATCCAGGTTCGCCCTCAAATCGACCTCACGTTCGCTAAGGGCCTCCGCAGCATTGTTCGCCAGGACCCAGACATCATCATGGTCGGTGAAATCCGCGACCACGAAACCGCCGAGATCGCCATTCAAGCCGCGTTGACCGGACACCTCGTCTTCAGCACATTGCACACCAACGATGCCGCTGGCGCGATCACCCGCCTGCTTGACATGGGTGTCGAGCCTTACCTGGTCGCGTCGTCGCTCATCGGCGCCGTTGCCCAGCGACTTGTCCGCCGTATCTGCCCGTTCTGCACGCAGCACGACACGCCGGACCCCGAAATGCTCGAAGCGCTTGGCATTACTGCTGCCGATTACGCCGGGACGAACCCGTTCCGCCGTGGGCGCGGCTGCGACAAGTGCCTCAATACCGGTTACAAGGGTCGCGTTGGTCTCTACGAGCTGTTCGTGGTCGACGAAACCATGCGCCGCATGACCGTCGAGCGGTCCGCGTCCTCGCAAATGCGCGACAAGGCCGTCGAGACGCAAGGGATGCGAACTCTTCTTGGCGATGGTGTGTTGGCCGTGCTCGAAGGCAAGACGACACCCGAAGAAGTGATGCGTGTCTGCGCGAGGGAGTCGTTCTAGTGGCCCAGCAGACATTTGCCTACACGGCGCTTGATGCCGCCGGAACCCGCCGCTCGGGCTCCGTGGAAGCCGAAACGCGTGACGCCGCCGTTGCCCGTCTCGCTTCCGAAGGCCGCTTCGTTATTGACATCAAGGAAGGCGCGCGTGCCGAAAAGCCTACGTCGTCGCAGGCAGTCTCGACCCGCCCACCGTCGGGGCAGGACCTCGCGCTGTTCACTCGACGCATGGCCGACCTCGCCTCGGCTGGCCTGCCGCTGGACCGCGTGCTGCACGTTGTCGCCGAGCAGTCGGAAAGCGGTGTCCTGAAGCATATCTGCGAAGAGGCATTGGTGGATGTGCGGTCAGGCGTCCCGGTAAGTCAGGCTCTCGCCAAGTACCCGAAGTATTTCGATACGCTGTTCACGCAAACTCTGCGTGCCGGTGAAGCCAGCGGCCAGTTCGGCGAAGTCGCGAGCCGCCTCGCCGAGTATCAGGAGAAGGATGTAACGCGGCGCGGCCAGATTGTCAGCGCTCTCATCTACCCATCGCTGCTCGCGTTCACCGCATTCGGCGTCATCATCTTTCTCGTCACGTTCGTTCTGCCGCATATGTCGGGCGTTTTCAAGGACATGGGCAACGATCTGCCGATCACGACCAAATTGCTGCTTAGCAGCTCGGATTTCATCACGAAAAACTGGGTGGTTATCGTGCTCGCTATTGTGCTTATCACTGGCACGCTGAAGGCGTGGTTCCTGACGCCAGGAGGAGCCATCGCTCGCGACCGGTTCCTGCTCAAGGCGCCGCTTGTCGGCCCCGTGATCGAGAAAGCGACCGTGAGCCGATTCGCCCGGGTTCTCGGCACACTCGTCTTCGGTGGCGTTCCCATTCTCGAAGCGCTGCAAATAGCTGGCCTTTCCGCCAACAACCGCGTGTTCCTCAAGAGCTCGCAGGATGTCGAGGAAGAGGTGCGCGCTGGTCGGCCTATCGCCGACGCGATGCGCGACAGTGGCGGATTCCCGCCTGTGCTGACCCACATGGTGGCCGTCGGAGAAGAAACGGGCGATCTGCCCAAGATGCTCGGCCGCGTCGCGGACAGCCTGGATTTTGAAGTCGATACCGGCATGCGCCGCCTGGTATCGCTTGTCGAGCCCGTGATTGTTCTCACAATGGGCTCCGTCGTCGGTTTCGTCGTCCTTTCGGTGCTCTTACCGATCTATCAAGCGCAAAACCTTGTCAAGTAAAATGAAAACAACAACACTCAACCGATCTCGTCGCGCCTTTACGCTTATCGAAATGCTCGTGGTGATCCTGATTCTCTCGATCCTCGCGGCACTCATAATCCCGCGCCTCGTTGGCCGAACCAGCGACGCGAAAATCGGCAAAGCCAAAGCCGATATCGCGACACTGTCCAGTTCCCTGCAGCAGTACAGGCTCGATAACGACAAGTACCCAACCACGGAGCAGGGAATGACGTCCCTTCAAGTGGCGCCGAGCGATGCACCAAGGTGGAAGGGGCCGTACCTTACCAAGGATGTCTCCGCCGACCCGTGGGGCAACCCGTACCTGTACCAGTGCCCGGGACCGCAAGGTCAGGACTTCCTGATCACGTCCTACGGCTCTGACGGAGCGCCGGGAGGCGATGGCGATGCTGCGGATATCACCAGCGACCAGTGATCGGCGGCGCAATCGACGCGCCACCACACTCGCCGAGCTTACCGTTGTCCTGTTTATCCTGGTGCTGCTCTCGACCGCAGTCGTGCCGCGAGTGATCGCGTACACGAAATCGCAGGCCGCGAAGACCATCGAGGCCAAGATTGCTCGCCTGCCTGCCGAAGCCCGCAGCGAAGCGGTCAACAAGCAGATGCCGGTGACGCTCAGGGTGTCGGGCTCGTCGCTCATCATGGAAGATGCGCCGACGGACGGCACCGCAGCAACAGAGGTCAAAACGGTTGATCTAGGCGACGGCATCGAAGTGGACAGCGTGCAGCTCAACGGCAAGCAGTCCGATACCGGTTCGTGGGTGTGGACCGTCTACCCTGACGGCAGCGCTGACAAAGCCGCCGTCCAGTTCGCCGAAGGAACCGCGAGGCTCTCGCTCGTTATGCAAACCGATGGCACATCGCAATGGACAACCGGCGACGCGCCCGACCAGACACAAGACGAATGGCAAGCTGGCACTCTCCAGCAACGGACGTCATCATGATGAAAGGAAATGACCTCACCCCCGGCCCCTCTCCTAGGATAAGGAGAGGGGAGCAAGAAAGTCTAGCGTCATTAAGCTCTGACTCCCCCTCTCCTTATCCTAGGAGAGGGGGCCGGGGGGTGAGGTCGTCTCCTCCCTCCCGCCGCCGAGCGTTCACGCTCATCGAGGTGCTCGTCACAACGGCGCTGGTCGCGACCGTGATCGTAGCCGGGATGGGGGCGATCCGTGCTATAGGCGTCACCGAAGGCAAAATGCGCGACGCCGACCTGTTGCAGAAGCTGGCGAGCGAGAAGCTGGGCGATGTGCGGTTCCTGTCCGACCCGACATCTACCGGCACCAGTGGAGATTTTACGGACCGGGGCTACAGCGATATCACGTGGAGCCTTGACGATCAGGCGAGCAGCGTGTCAAACGTCGATCAGCTGACGGTTACGGTGACGAAGGGCAAGGAAGAGCAGTCGCTCACAACGTTGGTTTACATACCATCATCGACTAGCAGCTCATCGTCTTCGTCCTCGACCAGCGCGGGAGCCGCATCGCCGTGATGCATTTGATGCCTCGACAATCAGGGCGGAAGCGCCAGGCGGGTTTGACGTTGGTCGAACTGCTGCTTGTGATGGTCATGACGGTGTTTCTGGCAAGCGCAATAACGTTCGCGTACTCGTCTATGGTGACAATGCAACGTCGCCACAATGCCGACCGAGGCAAGGGCGACGAGACCGGAGCAATGGAGCGGGAGGTCACGCGGCTATTGCGTGGCGCAAGGATTTCGTCGGTAACCACCGACACGACGTCGTATTTCCAAGGCGTCTCGGACAGCGGCGGCAGCGATCTTGGGTGTGACAGGGTGACATTCACCACCACCGAACCCGCAGCACCGATGGCAGCAATGAACAGCACGGACGATTTCGACACGCAGCAGTCCGCGCGCGGCCCCGTCGGCGGCCTGGCGGAAGTGTCGCTTGGCACAACGCCGATCGGCAACGCGGGCGATAAGGCAGGGCTGTTCCGACGTGTTCAGCGGCCAGCTGATGGCGATACGACGCAGGGCGGCATGGAGTCGCTTGTGGACCCAAACATTTCGAGCGTCGGCTTTCAGTTTTATGACGGCACCCAATGGGTGACGTCGTGGGATACGACGACCGGATCCCGGAGGCTACCCGCGGCGGTGCAGGTGAGCTATAAGCTCAAGGACGACGACAGCAACACCATCCATGTGTTCGTCGCGCCAATCCCGTGCAGCGATGTGACATCGTCGAATCCGTACACGGCTTCGACGACAGCGACGACGACGCAATGAGACAACGAAACGGCGGCTACATCCTCATACAGGCCCTTGTCGCAATCGCTGGCATACTGGCGTTTGTCGCCATACTTGCCGCCGACCAGCGTGCCGCAGTGGGCGTTGTGCAGTCGAAGCTGGCCCAGCGCCGCGCCGATGCCGCCGCAGATTCCGGCGTGGCTCGTGCCCTCGCGGTGGTCGCAAGCGCGACCCAGGATCTGGTGCAGACCTCCGACGATTGGGCGACGCTGGGCAACAATGGCGCTGACGAGTTCGATCTTGGCGACGGTGCAACCTTTCGCATGCAATTGGTCGACGCAGGCTCTATGGTGAACGTCAACACCGCATCACAATCGCAGTTGCTGCTATTGCCGATCACACAGGAGCAAGTGGACTGCCTGCTCGACTGGCGATCGACGGGAACATCGCCGCGGTCCGATGGGGCGAAAGACGAATATTACAACGCGCTCCCGCAGCCGTACAACACGAAGCTCGGGCCGCTAACGACGACGGATGAACTTTTGTTGGTGCGCCAATGGACGACAGCCGACCTGTACCAGCCGCCCATCCAGACGACATCGAGTCAGTATCCGGTAGACGCGAACGGTGCCGCGTTGCCGCTAGCGGCGCTGTTGACCGTAGACAGCGGGTCGCCGAACACAAGGGCCGACGGTACCGCGCGGGTTAACTTTAACGTGCGCAACCTGAGCATCAATACGGTTCAGCGCCTCGGGATACGTCGCCAGCTAGCACAGACAATTTCGCAGCGAGCGCAAACGAGGCCGTATACGTCGTTCAGCGATCTGTTCCAGACACCTGGCCTATCGACGAACGATATGCGAATCCTCTTGAATGCGGCTTGCTTCACGACGAATTCACGGCTCACAGGCAAAATCAACCTGAATACGGCGACCCAGGGCGTACTCCTGACACTGCCCGCGATGACCCCAGCGCTTGCGGCAACGATTGTGACGCAGCAATCAACAGGCTTCACAACGCTCGGCGATCTCGCGTCGCTGCAGGGGATCACGCCCGGCCAGCTACGACAACTTTCGGACAGCTTTACGATTGGCGGCGACACATGGACCGCAAGAATCTACGGAACCAGCGGTGGCATCAGTGTGGCATACGAAGCAGTCGTCGGACTGCGAAACAAACAGGTACAGGTAGTGAATTTGAAAAGACTTAGCACGAGCGGTGTTCCAGCATGGTGGAATTGGGATGCCGACTCGACCTCTACTCTCGATGCGGGGGGCAGCTGATGGCAAAACCAGTCATAACGCCTCTCCATATCGAATGGTCGCCGGATTGGGTCCGTGCGCTTGATGCGTCTACGGGCCAGACCGCTGAAGGCGCAACGCTCGCCGATGTCACCAACATCACTAACGGTCACCGACAGGCTCTTGTCGCGGTGAGCCGAGGCAACGTGTTCCTGAAGTCGACGCGCTTGCCTAAAGCCTCCGGCGACGATCTTCGCCGCATCCTGATGGTCCAGATGGCAACGCTGTTCCCACTGCCGTCGGATCAACTCGCATTCGACTTCATCCAGACTGCGGATCAGACCGCTGACGGCTGCCTCACTGTGGTCGCCGCCATGCGCGCAGAAGACCTTCGCCGCTTGCGGGCCGACTTCAAGCAGGCTGGCATCTTGCCCCTGCGTATTCTGCCTGCAGCGCTCGCATCGCCAAGTGTCGCATCCCGCGCGGGGTTCGCTGATGCGCTGGTAGCCGAACCCGACCGCAAGGGCCTGGCGCTGGATGTGGTCCAGGGCGGCATCACTCGCCTCAGCCGGATTGCGCCACTCGCAGCCGATAGCGCCGTGGAGGCGCAGCGAACCCTGGCGGCGGCTGGGGTCGGCGCGCTGCCAATTGTTTCGGTTGGCGCGGCGAACGTACCTGGCGCAACGCCTGGTCTCGATACGTCGCTCAGTCTCATTGAGTCGGCGCCGTCGTTCAACTTCGACCTCGCCGAAGACAGGCTAATTGAAGAGAAGAAGCGGGTCGCATCACGGACTCGCCTCGCGGTGCTGATGCTGCTCGCTGCCATCCTGCTTGTGGTCGTAGTCTGGGCGGATCGCGACGATGCCGAAGCCAAGGTCAAAGCGGGGCAGGGGAGCAATGCCCGTAGGCTCATTCGTCAGCAATCAATTTTAACGCACGAAGCTGAAAGCGCCAACAAACTTGGCTTGATCGACGGCACGCTCACGCAGGCGTTCCAATCGGCTCAGCCGCTAGGCGATATTGCCAGCGTGGTCTCGGACAGCCTTTCGAAAGACGCTTGGTTGACGGGCATGATTCTTGAACGCGGTAAAGCGCTCGAAGTGCGAGGGGCATCGAAATCGGCGGCGGACGTAGGCAAGTTTGTCGACGCGCTCAGTGCAAGCCCGCGGTTCCGTGACGTCAAGCTGGTCTTCGCCAACAGCGCTCTGATTGGCAAGGTGCCGGTGGTTCAATTCAACGTCACCGCGACCTGTGTCGGCAACCTTCCGATGCCTGTGCCCGATAAGAAAACTGCAGCCCGGACAGCCGCCGCAGTGGCAACGGGGTCAGCAAAATGATCAACTTTAAGAACAAAGACGAAATCCTGCCCAGCACGATTATCCTGCTGTCTATCATCATCATGGCGGCCACGCTGGCATTCATGTTGCTCGTGCCGACACCGAAGCCAATAAAGCCGAACTACAAATCGCTGCGAGACTACACGAAGCGAATCGCGTCGGCGAAAGCGTCGCAGCACACGTTCCGTGAGCGAATCGCGCCGCGAATCTGGTCGGGCGACGCCGACACGGTAAGCGCATCGGTTCTATCGTTGCTCTCCAATAGGGCCAACGAGAAGGGCGTCAAGCTCGGCGCGTTCCGCCCGCAGCGAGCACAGCCTCTCGCAGGCGTCACCGAGTTCCCGTTCATTGTGCAGGTGACCGGCTCCTACAGCGGCGTTCACGGTATCATGGCGAGCCTCGATGCTCCAGGCAGCCGCGTCGTCCTGCGGTCGGTGCAGGTGTCGTCGTCGCAGGACGCGGGCACCGAGGTGACCGTGACGCTCGGCCTATCGGCCTATGTGGCAAGCGACCCGCTACTCGAACCGAACGGAGGCGACCATGCCTAAAGTAAGCCGGCCAATCGTCTATACCACGCTATTCGCCGTCGTCGCTGGCGCTGTTGTCTTCTTGACGCAGCCTGACGCACCGCCAGTCAAAAAGAAGATCAAGGTGACCACCACATCGCACGCCGATGCGAACGGCATCACCGATGAAGACCGCAATGCCCACTTCCCACGCTACAAGGGAGGCGCGCGAGACCCGTTCGTCGCAGGCGTTGTCCCGGTGAACCCGAACGCGTTAAGCGGTCAGGTACCAGCGGCCATGCTCTTGCCTACTGGACGGAGCGGTTGGGTGCTGACCGGTGTCAATGAAATAAATGGCGCGATGAGCGCGGTGATCGAGAACGTCAGCCTTAACCAAAGCGTTTTCCTCAAGCTGGGCGACACGTGGAACGGCCTGAAGGTTATCTCTATCGACGCAGCCAACGTCGGTCTTGAAAATGCTCTCGGGCAGCAGACCCAGATCACTTTCGCACCAGCGCCAGACGAAAAGTCCGGGAAATCGTCCGACACGACAGGTTCTATTGCGGATGGCTCCGCAAATCCGGCAGTGCCAAGTTTATCGGCAATAACACCGCTTCCTCCCATGCCGACCGGTTTTAGTCAGCGCTCAAGGCGGCGCAGCGCAGGCAGCGCACAATAGCGAGACCGAGCACGACGGTCTACAGAAAGCTCGAACGAACAATGAAGTCATTGCGAATATTTACAGTTTTCACAGCCCTGGCATTTGCCACCTCTTCCGCGAGCGCACAGTTCGATTTTTCGAGCTTAAGCGGTGGGGCTTCGACCACGCCTGCGGCGCCGACGGTGCCAGCATGGGAACAGTTCAAGCTGAACCCCAAGACGAAGGTCAAGCTCGACTTCCGGAACGCGACAGTAGATGCTATCACGCACTTGCTGAGCCAGGCGAGCGGCATCGCCATCGTCAAGGACCCCGGACTGACGGGCGGCCTTACGTTGCAGAGCCCAACGCAGCAGTCGCTGAAGGACGCGTTCGACATGTTCAATGTCGTTCTTGGCATGAAGAACTACGAGCTTGCCAAGAAGGGTAATTTCCTTGTCATTCAGACGAAACAGGCAGCCAACTCAGGCTTTCCGGGCAACATGAGCGCTATCATGCAGGGAATGACCGGAGGTGGGCGGGGCGCCACGCGGACAACCGAGGTCAAGATCTATCAACTCAAGTACGCCAGCGCGACCGCGCTTGCCAAAGTCATCAATGATCTTTACGCCAACTCCGGCGCGAACAGCGGATTCGACCTGACATCGCTTTTGCAGGGCGGCCAAGCGGCGGGCGGTCGTGGGGGACGAGGCGGTAACGCTGGTGGTGCGCCAGGAGCGCCAGGAGCAGGCGGGTTTGGTCCCGGCGGCACGAACAACCTCGCGGCCCTTGCTGCGGCGGCAGGCTTGGGCGGCAATACCGGCAACAATCGCGGCAACAATACACCCGTTGTGAAGGCATCGGCGGATGACTACAGCAATGCGCTTATCGTTAACGCTCCAAGTCGTGAGCAGGATCAAATTGCCGATATCATCGACAAGATCGATCGTACCGCAGACCAGCCTCAAAACTCCCGTGTGTTCAAGCTGCAATACGTGCTCGCAAGCGATCTGCAGGGCGTGGTTCAGAACATTCTCACCAACACTATTCCGCTAGGTCGAGCGGCATCGGCTGCGCGTACCACGACAAGCCAGCCGCGCAACCCGTTCTTTGGGGGCCAGGCGACAACATCCACATCGGCGGGAGCGGTAGCAATCGACACGAAGTCGAACTCGCTCGTCGTCACCAGCACGCTGGACATCCTCGACAGAATTGCTCAAGTGATCGCCCAGCTCGACAAAGCGCCGACCTTCCAAAGCACCACGTGGGTGTATATGATGAAGAACGCTCGAGCGGATGTTGTCGCCAACCTGCTTAACCAATCGTTCGGCAACCGCACATCCAACGGGCCCACCGGCGGCTCGCTTTCCGGTGCCACATCAGTCTCGAGCACAGCCAGCAGCGCCACATCGGGCCGACCGGCGACCCTGTCGACAACCACGGCCAACGGCCGCAACAACCAGAACCAGGGCGCTACATCGAGCACCACAACGGCAGCGACGACTGGCTTCGATGCGACCACCGGCAAGGTAGTCAATATCCGCAACCTCACTGGTCAGGTGCTCCTCGTGCCTAATATCGACACGAACAGCATTATCTGCGTCGCGCCGCCCGAAGACAGGGCGCTGGTCGAGAAGATCCTGCAGGAGATGGACCAGGTGCCCGAACAGGTCATGATCGAGACCCTGGTCGTCGAAGCCAGCCTCGACAAGACCGACAAGATGGGCGTCGAGTGGACCCAGCGAGCTGCGAGCCTCTTCGGAACACACAACGGCAGCTTCAGCGGCTCATCGTCTTTCGGCCTACAGTCTGATGCCTCGCAGCCGCAGGGACTGCGATACACCATCAACGCTGGCCAGTACTCGGCGTTCTTGCAGGCGGTGCATACCGACAAGCAGTTCAACGTGCTCAGCACGCCGCGTATCTTCACGACCAATAATGCACCAGCTCAGATCAATATCAGTCAGAGCTTGCCCTACGTGACCAGTCAGACGACCGATACGAATGGCACCACGCTCTACAACTACAGCTACCTCGACGTAGGTATCGTCTTGACCGTCACGCCGCGTATCACATCGAACGGCTACGTGACTATGGACGTATCCCAGACCGCGAACGATTTTGTGGGCTACACGACGTTCAACGCGCCTATCGTCAATCAGCGTGAGGCCCAGACTACGGCCAGCGTGAAGGACGGCGAAACCATCGTTCTGGGCGGCATCATCAACAACACGGTGACGACCACCAAGAACAAGGTGCCTATCCTTGGCGACTTGCCGATCCTGGGGCATCTATTCCGGTCCAGCAGCAAGGATAACAACAAGACCGAACTGCTCGTCTTTATGACGCCGCACGTCGTCCGATCACCGGAAGAGGCAAAGCGGCTGCGGGAACTGACCGAAAGCCAATTGGGACGCACAACACAGCAGATGATCCCGCAAGCAGGCGCCGCAGCCGCGACAACGCCAAGCGGGCCGGTGGAAACCAAGCCTGTACAGGAGACAATCTCGTCCGCAACGTCGCCAACTCTAGCGCCAGCGGCCATTCCGGCTCCCGTCGCCGCTCCACCGACCCCAGCGAAGCCAGTGGGTGGCAGCGCGCCGCCGTCGACGCCCATCGTGGTCCCACTCCCGACCGTGACAGTGACGAGCCCGCCCGTCGCCAACCCGACCATCGTCCCGATCACGCCAACACCGCCTGCCGCGCCAGCTCCAGTCACGCCCGCGCCAACACCGCCGCCAACACCCGCGCCCCCTGCAGCCCCACCGGCGACGGCCACTCCCGACGCGACAGCGCCAGCGACTGCGGCTCCTGCAGCGCCTGTAGCGCCCGCACAAGCGACGCCGTAGCGCCGTAGTTTAGTGACGAACACAGCCCGCCACCCGCCGAGCTATCGGTTGGGGAGGCGGGCTGTGTTGCCCTTAAGATATCGGCTGAACAAGCAACACTGTTATTCGTTTTGCCAGCCTGAACCCCAAGTGTGATGGTTTGACTCCTCCTCGCACATGGCAGAACCAACCCTGCAATATTTATGGCAATGCCCTGACATTTCTTGGTATCTTCGGAAAAATCATCCGAGTGTTCTTGACAAAATAACAAACACCTAGTATCCTATAAATAGAACATGTGTTCTATTTATAGGATACTAGGCTCTTGCAAAATTCTGAACGATAACATGTTGTCGTTGGCATTGCCGCCGCGCACTCCGGCGCAGCTATCAACGCGGCCCAAGCCGCCCCGAGTTGCGACCGGGCGACAGCCGACAGCCAAGCGGCGATGCGAATCCGGCCCGAACCCGCTGCGCACAAGTTTCCGGACAACGGTGGTCGGACATCATAATCCCCAGATTCTGGGGGTAAGCGAGCCGTGCGAGCTTGGGGGTAACTGCGGCCCTAGCCGCTCCGACGTCCCGGTAGGGACAATCAGAAACTCGCTAGCCACTGAATTCATTCAGTGGTAATCGCTGCCGCAAAGCGGCCATTCATTTCAAGCGCAGCCTTGAAACAAACGTAGAATCTTGGTTACGGGAATGAGGGCAGCCATGCAGACCTAATCGCAACGTTGCGCAAAACTGTAACTCAAACTACCGTTTTGCGCAAAATAACAAAGTCGATAATCGATGGTTTTCGCTTCTTTTCATCTGCGGTAAGCATGTCGAAATTTCGTTGCGCAAAAAAATGAATCGCGTTGCGTTTTTTGCTTTGCGCAAACCGAACGGCACCAGCTGAATTTATAGGCATCCACGCTTAGGCCGCGCCACTAACTCTTTTCCTTTCCTTTAGGAGAGGAAGGGGCCCGCGCGACGCGTGGGAAGGAGAGGTTCCTAATTGCACCTTTGCGCTATTCCGCCGGACCCGTCGTGAGTTTCGCGAGGCCGAATGTCGGCATAATCATCACGAGGGCGTAGAGCACCCAGAGCTCCGGCACGATCTTGGTGGCGGTAAAGGCGACCCCGTTCACGAACGAGTAGGCGAGGGCACCGACACAGACGGCGACGATCACAATGTGCGGGATGATTGCGGGGACATCCGTGGTCTTCGATGCGGTCTTAGGCGTCACCATGAACCGGACTCGGCGGTTAGCGACAGCTTCGAGGGCGCTCCAGACGAGGGTGGGGAAGCTGCTGTAGCTGATGAACATCGACGATAGGACCCGGCGTGGGCCGGACTGGAGCACGATCAGTAGCTGCGTGGCCAGAATATACGGCAGCAGGTAGCTCGCGATGTCCCAGATTGTGACCGGCACGATAGGGGAGCGGCTGGCGACGAGGCAGAAGACGGCGGCGCACAGGAACACGAGGTCTCGCAGCCCGCAGAGGTAGTGCGTACCGGAAAGCAGGTACTGAATCTGCTGCTGGAGCTCAAGCCCGCCGCGACCCGGCAGCAAGATTCTGCGCCAGTCGCTAAGAAACACCCCGAGGGTGCCGCGCGCCCATCGTGACTGCTGAACGAAGTACGCTGTGAGGTCCATCGGGCCGAGACCCTCGGCAAGCACATCGCGAATGTAAACGCTGCGCCAGGTGTGGTGCGTGCGTATCGATGCCGCGAAGTCTTCGGTGATGCTGTCGGTTGGGAAGCCGCCGATATCGTCCAGGACGTTGGCGCGGATCGCTACATTCGTACCGCAGATAAAGCTCGCGTTTACGGCCTCTTTGCCAGGACACACGAAGTCGTAGAACAACGACGCTTGATGCTCGGCCCAGCGCGAAATGCGCGTTTCGCAGTTCCGGTAGTACTGCCGCGTCTGCACCCAGCCGATCGACGGATCCGCGAACGGTGTGACGGTACGCAGCAAGAACTCAGGTCGAGGAATCTGGTCCGCGTCGAGCACAACGATTATGCAGTCGCCAAATGCGCCGAGGTCGCGGCGAGCGTTCTCGATATTGCCCGCCTTCGCCCCGCCGCCAATCTGGCGAGTGATGCACCGGACGCCAAGGCTGGCCGCAAGCGCCGCAGTTTCTGCCCAATCGGCGGCTCCTGCGACAAAGCCGTCGTTGCAAACGACGATATCGACGTGAGCATTCGGATACGACTGAATGAACCGCGCCCGAGAGGCTAGCGCACCACGAATGGTAGGCTCAAGGACGATAGCGCCTTCGTTGACTGTAGGGATGAACACGTAAACCGGCAGGTTGCCGACGTCGCCTGTTGGCTCAAGCGGCAGGCATCGGCGTGGCCAGATGGTGTATTGGTAACCCAAAATATGGAACGCCGTGAAAAGCTCCGCGAGGAGGAGGGGCACCGAAAGAAGCCAATCGTGCCAGTTATTGATCGCGCACCGCCAAACCACATAGCGAATGGTAAGCAGGACGGTCGCGATGGATACCATGCAGGTTAAAACGGTCCTGGCGTTCCATGTTGAGTCGCATTGCGTGGACACAGGCATAGCCGAGGTCGATGGTGGCACCACCGCTTTCGTAGGCTGATCCAGCGTCTCGACGCACGAGCTTAGCCGTCCACCGGTTCCGGTTGAGTTGTCTGGTCGCGGCAAGGTGTTCAAGGTTTCGGCTTTACTGGTATTGCAGCCCGTTCCCGGACAATGAAATCGTTGTATTCGGCCCAATCGGCGTCCGCCCATAAGCCGAGCTGGCGACGCCACGCGGCAAGGACGGTGGCAGGAGCGCCGCCTTGCGTTGCGACGCGAAGAAGCTGGATGCGGTAGGGGCGCTGCATTGCACCGGTCTGACTGCTCCCGTAGAGTCCGTCGAGCTGCGCCCAAAGCTTCATGGCTTCAACAGCCGCTGGAGACACCTTTAGGGCGACAGGCTTTTTGACCGATGCTGGTGGCGGTGTCAATGGAACGCCGTACAGCCACGACGGAGTCCAGGCATCGCGGGTGATGTCTAGCCTGTCAAAGAAGACGCCCTGCAGGATCGTGTTCAGGCTGTAGTTGCGCTCCAGCTTGACATAGTACTGGCTGGGGCCAGTCACAACAAAGCTTTCGTAGACGCCGGGCCAGAAGTCCTTGACCCTGGTTTGAGCGATAATGGGCAGCGCATTATCGTTGCCGTAGGTGGCTGCTACCGGGACGTTGGCGACAAACTGGCGAAGCTCGATGATGTAGTCGCGGAAGCGAGTGACACGCGTATGGCCGTCCTTGTTCATGAAATACATGCTCATTCGGTGCACACCTTCGGGAACTGCCACTTTGAGCCAAAGATCGGGGCCATCGTAGACCATGTTATAGCGCTCGCCATGGTCGTTCCATTCGCCCTGGCGTCGTACACCCGTCGAAGGGTCGTGGAGCACGCGCGGATCGCCGCTGCTGTCCCAGACAAGCCAGTGGGACACATCCTCGCCAGGATGAGTGCTGTTGCCAAGCTGCGGCACGACCGAGTAGCCCGGTGTGGTCGTA
Organism: Capsulimonadaceae bacterium; assembly: GCA_036504535.1. Lineage (GTDB taxonomy): Bacteria > Armatimonadota > Armatimonadia > Armatimonadales > Capsulimonadaceae > JARLGU01. Next base: position 62,427 of record DASXUY010000031.1, on the reverse strand, counting down.
AGCTCGAGGTCGGTGCGGCCATCCTGAGCACAGAACTCGACAAAATCGAGGCCGTAGCGACCGATCCAGTTGCCCTGGGTCATCCAGTCCTCGCCGAGGAAGTAACCGGGAGCGCTGACCGGGCCATTCGGAGATTTTGGAACGGCGACAGCCCTGATCTGAGGCGAAATGACGGCCAAAGCTGGCGTTGGGTGATCGGGATAGATCGGCGCAGGCGCTTTGCTCGGCTTTTTCGCTTTGCTTGTCGCGACGACGGGCGCGGGTACTGGTGTCACCGCCGTCGAATGCGGCACAGTTTCGATGTCGGGCCATGTGCTCAGCGTCACGCCTGAACCATATTCGGCCGTCAGCACGCCGCGCTTGGGGGATGGGGCGATGGCTTTGACGAAGACACCATACGCGTCGAATGGCGTATGGTACAGCTGCTCGCCGGTTGCGTCGTTGTAGACTTCGATGCCGCGCTGCCTGTGGCCAACATATAGGTGGCCGTTCTTGTCGAATGCGAGGCTGGTGACGACATCGTCGGCGAGTGGGATCCTGGTGTCGTCGATACGCGGACGCTTGCCGCCCTTGCGGAACCCGCGTCGCGCCTTATCTTGCCAGTCCCAGCCGTGGAGGTAGGTCCACGACGACCCATTGTCCGTGCTGGTCGCAAGACCCGCCGCTGTGCCGCAGAAGACCTTACCGGCGTCGTTAACGATCACGCAGTTGATCTGACTGCTTGGGAGCCCATCGCCGGTCTCGTTCAGCGCCGCTTCCGCGGATGCGGCCAGCGAGTGCCATGACGACGGCAACGTACTTGCGACACCGGTGATGAGGCCGTCGGATGCAGTACCAATGTAAACTCTGTCGGCAGCGCCGAACGCGATCGCTGTGATCTTGTCGGAGACGAGGCCGTCAGCGCGGGTGATGTAGCTCCAGGCCTTGGTACGCTCGGAGTAGATCGCGATGCCGCACTCGGTGCCGATCCAGATGTCACCGGTGGATGGCTCCATCGCGATTGCGTTGACGTGGACGCCAAGAGGGCCGGTCATCACGTCGTAGTTGCGCCACCATTTGCCGTTGTAGACCGACACGCCGCGCCGCTCGGTGCCGACCCAGAGACGGCCCTGCCTGTCGCGGCAAAGGGCAGTAATGCTGTCGTCGTAGAGCCCGTCCTGCGCCCGGAAGTGCTGCCAGCGGCTGCCGAACGGCGCATCGGGAGCGAAGTGCCACAGACCGTTGTTGTCTGTGCCCCAGTACCAGCCATCAGGCTCGGCAAGGAGCGCGGTGGCATAGTGGTTGTTCGGCCCCGTCCACTCGACCGTGGCAGTGCGTGTATTGTAGGGCCCAGGCAAAGTGCCGCAGACGGCGGGAACTGTGGGAAGGCCCAGCGATAATAGGGCGACAATCGCAGCCGATACTAAGCCCAATAGGAGCCTTCGGTTCATTTCGGCGCCTCCGGGTTAAGGTAAACCAATGTCTCGCGTGTAGCGCTGCTCTGGCCCTTCTCGACTTTAACGCTGAAACGGTACATGCCAGGTTTCGTGAGTGTCACCATGGTGTCGAGTTCGCCAGGATATGCGATAATCGCCGCCCCCGGCCCTTCGACCAAAGCCCAAGTGACGGTCGCTCCTGTCATCGGTGATGACGCGATGGCGTGCAGGTAGGCTGTCCGCACAGGAATGGTGATCTCCTGGCTGGGCGCGCAATAGAGAGGCAGCGGAAAGTCGTGGCGCTGGTACACATGTACGAAGTCGCAGACCAGGTCTTGCGGCCACGGACTCTGCTCGGGATCGCCGCCATAGGACCCGACCGCTAGGTTGAGCCGAATGTACATCGGCACGTCTGACACGCGACCGTCTGGTGGGCGAGTTGTGCCCATGTACTTGTCGTCAAAGTACCATGCCAGCGCGTCGGGTTCCCAGCAGACGGCATACGTATGCCACTGACTGCGGTCGACGGTGGTGCCGTCCCAATTGACCGACGACGCTTTGTGGCGGCCGTAATCGTCAGCGTAGTGGTTCGTCTCGATCACCGTGCTCGTGTCGTTCCCGCTCATTTCTTGCACATCGATCTCCGGGGGCCAGCCATTGTCCCACCGGATGAGGTACGCTGCGGGCCAAACGCCGCGCACCATGGGAAGTTTGACCTTGAACTCCCAGTAGCCGTAAAGCTGCTGGAACTTGTCGAGCGTGGTGAGTTCGCCCGATTGGTACGCCTGCGTGCCGTAAGCGACCTTATCGGCATGGAAGCGTGCCGAGCCCCCCTCGATGTGGACGTAGTCTGGCGAGAAGTGCTGGATACCGGGTGAGTAGACGAAGTGATCCGAATCGGTTGGAGTCCAGGCGTTCTGGTTGACTTCGTAGCCGTCGAAATCGTCGATGAGCGTCGGCACCCATGCCACAACGCTCAGGTCACGGAACGAGGCCGTGGCCGCTGCGGCTACTGAGGGCGCGACGACGAGATCGGTTGCGCCTTTAGGGACGGTCAGTAGCTGGTTGACCTCTGTCCATCCATCGAACGGCGCGGCGAGTGCTGCGGGTACAGGTGGCGCAGAGGCTGCGTCGCCCGTGCTGCGCCAGGAGAGCTGGACGCTCGCGGAAGGAGATGCTCCGGTCGGGGATGGGGCGGTGACCTTGAAGAACCCTCGAACGAGCAGCCTCGTCCATTCGGGTTGAAGGTGAACGCTCTGTTCAATGGATGCGCCGGCGTCGGATTGCCCCTTGATCGATACAACCGTCGCCCAGCTGTCGTTGCCCGTCGTGACTGAGGCCTGCGGCGCTTTGCTCGTCCATGAGACCGGCTCGCCCGATGCTGTCCGCGACGTGAACGTCCCATTGGCGATCAGGTTTGCCGGTATCGGCGACGCGGCCCGAACCGCACATGTTGCGGCGATAAGAAGGGCTATCGCTATCGGGAGATAGTTACGTTGGACTTGCATTGATGCCGATCTTGCGCCGCAGAGCTGCACTATCCGGTGTCTCGCAGACGAGTTAGCCGCCTACGGACAGGAAGGAGTTGTCCCACTCGAGCCTACCATGAACGCATAAGCGTATGTCGCCCCGGTCGGACTTGGAATGAGAGCCTTTGCAAGCGGCAGCCACTTAACATGGTTGTCGATGTAGAGAACGTTTAGTCCTTTTGAGTGCCTCGCGGAGATACAGTTGGTGTATGTGCCGTTCGCGATGAGATAGGCATCGTCAGTGGTTCCGGCGACCGTGTTGAGACAGGTGACGTTGTCCGCCGCCAAACCAGCCGCTTCTTCCATGAGTTGCGCGACGTCGTCAGTAGTCGCGAATGACGATAGCTGCAGTCCGGGCATCAAACCGCCAGACGCCGGAGTTCTCTTAGAGAGCGCCGCCACCGTGCAAGCATTGATTGCGTATGACTCGCCTTCATCAAGAAGGTTCTGCGCGATAATATCGTCTGGGCAGACGAAAACGCCTTTACTCTTGACGTATGGATAGAGCGAGCCTTTCGTTGAATCAAACTTGGACTTGGGGTTGGATGAGTTGTCAAACGTTTTGATACACATCCATCCGCCGGTAGCGCCCGCTGTACTGGACGCGTCCGTAGCAGAAGGGAGTGTGTCGTCATAGTCGTTGGCATACTGCATAAAGCCAAGCCCAAGTTGCTTCATGTTGTTCATGCAGCTTGTTTGGCGTGCCTTTTCACGGGCCGTGGCGAAGACGGGGAAGAGTATAGCTGCGAGAATCGAGATAATCGCGATCACGACGAGGAGCTCGATCAGAGTAAAGCCTCGGTGGGAGCGGGCGGGATACAACTTGGCGTTTTGCATAGCAAAGATCTCCAATGATTGAGATGGGAACGTTCGTTATTGGTTAGGACGATTGAAAAAGCGCTTAGTTTCAGATTCTATCCGATTTTTCGTATGATAGTTCGGAGCGCCTGTAGCGGGCGCGACGAAACATGATTACGTCAATGATGATAGAGTCTGAGTGACAACCCTTCCTTCATTATAACCTGACAATTTGCTGCGGCCTCGCTTTTGATGCAGTATAGCAATGGAAGCAGCACTTCGCGAGGTTTCACATAAACTAAATCTGTCGCCCGTCTTAATATCGCGAGTCCTCAACAACAAGACCGGTCGTGCGTCGTTTGGGGCTCGGCCCCGGAATGTTTGCCGCTGGAGGCATGATCCGCCCTGAAACTCCACTGTTGTTCGGTGAAGCAATTGGCTACGCCGAATCAAATATTCGCTCTCTGTCGCAACTACTGGCGGAGCAGCTGAAGTCGATGTTGGACGACGGGTTCGTACCCTACCGGATTGCCAGACTGTTGCCGGAGCTAAAGCCCTTGCTAAGCCTTTCTCTCAATGAGGTTTAGCGTCGTGCTTAACCAGCGAACATACGCCTACAGTGCGGAGGTTGTGACGTCCAGCATGCTCGGTAGCGTGCTTTGGCCCCAAGGACCAGCCGACGCTAAAAATCAGTTCGTCAACGATGCGGACGGGCCCCAGATCAATACGGCGGTGTCGATATCTGGTGGCTGAGCGTCCCCGGGATGCCGCGCAAACACTTCTATCCCAGGCAGCCGAAGTCGAAGTTCGACGGCGCGGTGGATGGCAAGCTAGTCGTCACCCGCGACGGCAACACACGCGTAGTGGAAGCGTCGATTCCGTGGACGGAGATTCCCGAGGTCAAGAAGCGCCCCGCCGCCGGTAAGACAATTAAGTTTACGTTCCGTGTAAACGACGATAAAAGCTCAGGCACGGTCGATCTGTCCCGCAACCGCAGCGTCTCGTAAAGAAACCAGTCCCTGCACGCCGACTGGATTGAGCATTGGACGAACGAGCTGGAGTTCGGCTGGGAAAAGTAGGGCGAGAACGATTGAAAAGAGGGTGCCGCAGGATTGCGGCACCCTCTTTTCTGTCAGCCTGTCAGGGGCCTCACCCGCCCAACTCCAAGCACCGTTTGCGGTAGTGCAGATAGTTCTCCAGCGGGACCTCCGCGGGCACACCGTGGTCGCACGTCGGGTAGTAGCCGCCGCGCTCGCGCATCGTTGGGATGATACGCTCCACCATTCGGTCGATGGCGTCCTTGCCCTCGGCAAGCACTCGCTTGTCGATACCACCAGTCATGGCGAGGGTGGGGTAGTCGCGTCCGATGGCGACGACATCGCAGTGAGACGCTACCTCAAACGGCGACATCACATCCATGCCGATCGTCTCCTGGAAGAGGGGAATTGCGGGAACTGCGTAACCGTCGCTGTCCACGTGCACGTACAAGTGGCGGTCGCGGTCTATCTGTCGTGACCGAATATTCGTCAGAAGCTGTTGGTAATACGGCACCATGAACTCCTTGATGATCGCTGGCGACCAGAGGAGCCCGTGGTTGTAGCAAATATCTTCCGCGAAGAACACCATGTCGAGCGTGACGTGCTCCTGGTGGCGCGCCGTGACAGCGTCCGCGAGGTTGAACCACGTCTCCATGCAGGAGTGGATCAGGTCGGCCTGATCGTAGAACGCGTACATTATCTCCTCGGGGCCGATCAAACTGCGGAGGTACATGCAGCAACCGCCAATACTCTGCGAGATGACCAGCCCACGTGCCGCCGCTTCCTTAGCTGTGGCCATGGTGGCAGGCAGCTTTGCATACCGTTCTGGCGTTGTTGGGTCCAGCCGCCAGAGACATTCGCGCTCCCACGACTCGCGGTCCTTAACCGGGTGGTCGGCGTATGTCGGCATGAAACCGTTCCGCCTTCCCGCGAAAACGAGAAGCTTGCGTCCGGCGAAGTCCTGTATAAGCTCATACTCGCCGCGGTCTTCAAGCACCTTCGTCTCGAACGGCGGGCAGAACTCGGCTTCGCACCATCCAAGCCCCCCGAGCCCAAAGCTCCCCGACTGATCGAACCCGAACAGCGTATCGAAGTCCGCGTTCGCTGGCAGACCCTGCTCGCGCCACTCGTCAAGGCAGTAGTATCCGAATTCACGGTGCAGAATCGGCGCTCCCGGGGTTATGGCGTAGATGTCGCGCAACTTGCGTGCGGCTGGGTCCATAAGCTCGCGCGGGCGCAGTGCGTGGACGCCGTCTTGAACTGGCTTTGAGATTGTGGGCATATTTTCACCTCGGCAGCGCATTGGTTGCCTGCTTTGCTCGTATAATATCTGCATTATACGGAATGATAACGGCGAGTGCTATGCTTAATTCGTTCCACTAACATGCCAAAAACGGCAAAGCATTCATGGTGATCAAATGCTGAACCAATCGTCGATTCCGCCTATCCAAACAGGGATGCTTAAGTGCATCTGGCATGTCGACGCTGACGAAACCTACAGCGCGCGCTACTCCAGGCGAGGTGAACGCGACCTGGCAGTTGTGCGCACGCTGGACGGTGCCGGGGTGCTTGACCTCGACGGTGTCGGAATCGTCACGGTGCCTGCTGGCAGCGTCTTCGTGACCGAGATCGGGGACGTCAACTATCACGGCACGTACGAAGATCGATGGCGGTTCTATTGGCTCGAAGTCGCGTCGTCGGTTGCAATCGATTTGCCCCTCAACGAAGCGCTTCCCGTTCCCGTCGCCAGTTGGGAAGACGCACTGCTTGGGCACGTTTTCGATCACCTCTCGCTCCCCGACACGGCGGCCCAGGCTGCGTCATCGATGCTCGTGCACGGCCTGCTTGCCGACTGGTCAGCGCGATGCCAAACACCGCGCACCGGGAACGCCGCCGCCGAAATTGTCCGAAACGCCGTAAAGCATGTCAACGCCAGTCGCGACGCCGCGCCTGACCTGGACGCGCTCGCTGCCGCCATCGGCATCAGTCCGCGCCGCATGCGGCAAGCGTTCGCCCAGCACACTGGCCGCTCCCCGAAGCGCTACTTCACCGAAGTGCGCCTTCGCCAGGCCGCACAGTTCCTGCGGATGCGCCGATTCAACGTCACCGAACTCGCCGAGCACCTGGGCTACGCCAGTCCGTTCCACTTCAGCCGAGCCTTCAAAGCCGAATATGGATGTTCACCGTCCGCATATGTCGGGCGAGGTAACGGAGAGGTACAATAGGAGAATACTCGGATAAACGTGATCGTATGCTATTAACTATCTCAACATCCCATAAACCAGCCACCGACCTCGGCTACCTGCTGCACAAGAACCCGGCGCGAACTCAGGAGTTCAGCCTCTCGTTTGGCAAAGCCTATGTGTTCTACCCAGAGGCCACTGAGGACCGTTGCACTGCAGCCTTGATGCTGGATATCGACCCGATCTCGCTCGTTCGCGGCAAGTCGGGAGCGTCGCGCGAGAACAGAACCCTGGCGCAATACGTCAACGACCGCCCCTATGCAGCGTCGTCCTATCTCAGCGTTGCGATCTCGCAGGTCTATGGTTCTGCCCTTGCCGGTAGATGCAAGGAGCTTCCTGAGGCGGCAGAGGCTAGCCGCGAGTACGAGGCATTCATTCCGGCTGTGCCAAGTCGCGCCGGTGAACAGATTCTCCACCGACTCTTTGAGCCTCTGGGGTACGCCGTACAAACTACAGAGCTTCCACTTGACCCCGCGTTTCCAGATTGGGGAGCGAGTGACTATTATTCGCTCAAACTGACTGGTACCGTCAAGCTCTCAGACTTGCTATCGCACCTGTATGTGCTAATCCCAGCGCTGGATGCGGCCAAACACTACGCGATTGGAGAAGATGAGGTCGACAAGCTGATCCGCCAGGGAGAAGGATGGCTGGCGACTCATCCCGAGAAGGACACGATTGTTCGCCGCTACCTCAAGCATCGCTACTCTCTTGTGCGTCAGGCCCTCGAAAAGCTAATCGAGGACGAGCCAGAAATCGAAGAAGCGCAGGAAGCCCATGATGTTGAGGAACAGGCGATTGAGAAGAAGATCAGCCTGCACACCCAGCGTCTCGAATCGGTTGTCACGGCACTGCAAACCGCCGGGGCGAAATCCGTTCTCGACCTTGGCTGCGGCGAAGGGCGTCTCATTTCCCTGCTTCTCAAGGATCGACAGTTCGCCAGCATCTTGGGCATGGACGTATCCTACCGCGCACTGGATGTCGCTCGCGACAAGCTTCGATTCGACCGGATGCCCGAAATGCAGCTTGAACGGATCAAGCTCATTCAAGGATCACTCATCTACCGCGACAAGCGCCTCGCCGGCTTCGATGCCGGAGCCATTGTCGAGGTAATCGAGCATCTCGACGAGCCGCGCTTGCAGGCGTTCGAGCGGGTGGTCTTCGAGTTCGCCCGGCCAAAAACGGTTGTAGTTACGACCCCAAATATCGAATACAATCCCAAATTCCCGACCCTGCCCGCAGGGAAGTTCCGCCACAAAGACCATCGATTCGAATGGACGCGCCAACAGTTCGAAACCTGGGCCGCAACACTCTGCGACCGATTCGGCTATACTGCCGCCTTCTCGCCGGTCGGCCCCATTGACGAACAACTCGGCGCGCCAAGCCAGATGGCCGTGTTTACACGCCTTGTGTGAGGATAGGGAAGCACTGCTGCGCAGCCACTGGCACTCACTCAACACAGCAAACTAGTAATTACAACACAATGAAGATCACACTCCCAGACCTTTCACTCGTCGTTCTGATCGGCGCGTCGGGCTCCGGCAAATCGACATTTGCGCGGAAGCATTTCTTGCCGACCGAAGTGCTATCGTCTGACTTCTGCCGGGGCCTTGTGAGCGATGACGAGAATGATCAGGCGGCCACCACCGATGCATTTGATGTGCTTCACTTCGTGGCCGCCAAGCGCTTGGCAGCGGGAAAGCTTACAGTCGTCGACGCCACCAACGTGCAGCCCGAGGCTCGCCGTCCCCTGGTAGAGCTCGCTCGTCGTTATCACTGCCTGCCGGTCGCAATCGTGCTTGACATGCCGGAGCGTGAGTGCCAGGATCGGAACCAGGCACGGCCAGACCGCGCGTTTGGTCCGCACGTCGTGCGCAACCACATCAAAAACCTGCGACAATCGCTGCGAGGGTTGGAGCGCGAAGGCTTCCGTCATGTTTTCGTGTTACGATCACTTGAGGACGTCGACTCAGCCGAACTGACGCGGGAACCGCTGTACAACAACAAGAAGGACGAAACCGGTCCGTTCGACATTATCGGAGACATCCACGGATGCTTCGACGAGCTTGTCACATTGCTCGGCACCTTAGGCTACGACGTTCAGCCGACTGGCGACAGCTGGATCGTGACCCCGCCAGAGGGAAGGCGCGCGCTTTTTGTCGGCGACCTGTGCGATCGCGGCCCAAAATCGCCCTGTGTGCTGAAGCTGGTTATGGGAATGTGCGCCGCAGGAACAGCCCGATGCGTCCCCGGAAACCACGATATCAAGCTCCTCCGCAAGCTTAACGGTAAGAACGTTCAGATCACGCACGGCCTTGGAGAAACCCTTGCGCAGCTTGAAGGCGAGACGTCGGAGTTTATTGCGTCCGTGCGGGCATTCCTAGACAGTCTGGTCAGCCACTACGTGTTCGATGGCGGCAAACTTGTCGTCGCGCACGCGGGCATGAAGGCTGAGATGCAGGGGCGCGGCTCGGGCAAGGTCCGTGAGTTCGCTTTGTTCGGCGAAACAACCGGCGAAACCGACGAGTTTGGACTTCCCGTTCGCATCATTTGGGCGAACGAGTACCGCGGAACGGCGATGGTCGTTTACGGTCACACTCCTGTTCCGACTGCCGAATGGCTCAACAACACAATCAACATCGACACTGGCTGCGTATTTGGCGGGGCACTGACCGCTCTCCGATATCCAGAACGAGAGATCGTATCCGTTCCAGCTTTGCAAACCTACGCGGAACCAGCGCGACCGTTTCTACCTGACCCCGACGCGCCGATCACCGACGCGCTGTCGTCACAGCAGGCTCACGACGACATCCTGGACATCGATGACGTCATCGGGAAGCGCCTCATAGAAACGCGTCTTCACGGGAAGGTGACAATTCGCGAGGAAAACGCCATCGCGGCCCTTGAGGTGATGAGCCGCTTTGCCGCCGATCCCAAGTGGCTGATCTACCTGCCGCCAACCATGTCGCCACCCGAAACAACGTCCGAACCTGGACTGCTGGAGCACCCTAACGAAGCGTTTGCCTATTTCCGGCGGAACGACGTTGCGACCGTCGTGTGCGAAGAGAAGCACATGGGGTCGCGCACGGTGGTGGTCGTGTGCCGTGATGAAAGCGTTGCCCGCGCACGCTTCGCCGTGCAAGGCGGTGGCGCGGGCATTTGTGTCACGCGCACTGGCCGCAGATTCTTCGACGATTTGGCTACCGAAGCCGCGCTTATTGATATAGTTCGGGCCGCAATGACCTCTTCAGGCCTGTGGGATGAGCTTGAAACTGACTGGGTATGCCTTGACTGCGAGCTTATGCCTTGGTCGGCGAAAGCTCGCGAGCTGTTGATCAAGCAGTACGCCTCCGTAGGCTGCGCTGCCCAAGGCGCTCTTGGAGCGTCGGTAGAAGCGCTGGCCATGGCCGCTATTCGGACCGACACTGCGGCGCCGCTGTTGGAGGCCACCACGGCGCGCCTGGAAATGGCATCGATGTTCACGACCGCGTACGGGCGCTACTGCTGGACCGTCAACGGTTTGGAAGACCTGCGCCTGGCGCCGTTCCATATCCTTGCGACAGAAGGACGCACGTATACCGATAAGGACCACGTGTGGCACATGACAACATTGGCCAGACTATGCGCATGCAGCGATGGCGTTCTGTTCGCGACTCCCTACAAGGTGCTAGATCTCACAGATGAGAGCGGTGCACAGGAAGGTGTCGACTGGTGGACGGAGCTCACCGGCAGGGGCGGGGAGGGGATGGTCGTCAAGCCACTAAACTTCACCGCTCGCGGTCCGAAGGGGCTTGTCCAGCCAGCGGTCAAATGCCGAGGCCGCGAGTACCTTCGCATCATCTATGGCCCCGAATACACGCTCCCGCAGTACCTGAACCGCCTGCGCTCTCGAAGTGTCGCCGGCAAGCGCTCCCTCGCCCTCCGCGAGTTCGCCCTCGGCATCGAAGGCCTAGAGCGCTTCGTCAGGCGCGAACCCCTTCGCCGCGTCCACGAATGCGTATTCGGCGTGCTGGCGCTCGAAAGCGAACCGGTAGACCCGCGACTGTAGGGCTGGCAGTGTTCTTGACATGCACCTGCGCAAGTAGGTAGTCGCACACTCCACTGTCCCCTTTTTGGCCGATTTGTGCTATCATTCCCACAACTTAGCCGCATCGGTCTACGCGGGGAAGAGCGGCTTTTCGCGGCGGTGTTTTCGCGCGAAACGCTCATTTCATAGACCAACAATTTGCTGCGGCTTACAACAGGAGTGCTATGAAAGATAATTCGAATATCGCGTCAGGTGTTTGGGGCGTGGTAAAGCCAGTACTGAAATTCGCCGGTAAGCTGGTGGCGGTGATCGCTGCAGCGGGTGTCTACGACTTCGCGCGCAACAAGCCCGCTGACCGCGACGTGGCCAAGCGCTACTTCGCGGGCAACGGCGGCATCACGTGGCTGCTCTCGCCGATCAATACGCTTCTCGACCTGCTGTCGCTGCCCTACGTCAACAAGGGCATCTACACCATCGACGACCTGCCCGACGAGTACCGCGCCGAAGTCCAGCGTCTTATCGAAGGCGCATCCCAGCAGGATGTCGTCGCAAAGCTTGAAGCGCTCACCGCTGACCGCGCGCGCACCATGGTGTTCTTTAAGTGGTACGGCGCCCAGATCGAAAACAGCGTCGATATCCCGGCGTTCAATGACGACTACAAATACATCCAGACTATTGGCGTCTCGGTATTCAACAAGAAGCAGTCCACATCGAAGCACTTCGGGCCGTTTCGAGCCACATTGCGCGTTCTCTACAACATCAACCAGATGAACGATAAGTCGGCGTACATCAACGTTGGCGACGTCAACCACTATTGGAAGGACGAAAAGCTGTTCATCTTCGACGACACTCTTATGCACCAATCGTTCAACGAATCCGAGCAGGTTCGCTACTGCCTGTTCGTGGACATCCTACGCCCCTCGCTCATCCCGGCCTTCTTCCAGGGCGTTGTAACTGTCGTTCGCTTCTTCCTCAAGAGCGTCAACTTCCTCTTCTACAAGAACTGGGACGTCGTCAAAGCGTAGCCAGGCTGAGCCTGGACCCCTATCGCGCAATGGTCACAACGATTGTTTGCATTCATGCGTCAACACGCGTACGACCCAGGTTAAGCCCGGTCCAGTTTCGGTGCTGTATGTAAAGACGCTTACTGACAAGCGATTTAAGATGACTCTTGATGCTCCCCGACCCGCGTAATCGCAGTCGGGGGGCGGTAATTGGCAGCAATCAACAGTTCCCAGTTGCTGGGGCCCAGAATTTCCATCCCGTTTCGGCGGGTGCCCTCTGGGCGGATGCCGAGTCTTCGCGGCAGGTGAGGCCGAAACACCTACAACGGTACTGGACTGTTAGCAAAAATGATTTGTGAACGCTGCTTAAGAAGTGCTATAATAAAAAACCATAAGGATGATGGGGATTCAAAGTCCGAATCACCGCGATTTTTGCCCGGACCTCGTAAAGAATATTTGTAGGTTTAATGCGACGAACCAAAATTGTATGCACCATTGGGCCAGCCACGAGCTCCCCAGAAGGTTTACGTCGGCTTGCTGAAGCTGGGATGGATGTGGCCCGGCTCAATTTTTCTCACGGAACGCACGAGCAGCATGCGGAGGTGGTCGCGAATATCCGCGCACTCGCAGAAGATATTGGTCGTCCGATAACGATCATGCAGGACCTTTCGGGGCCCAAAGTCCGTGTTGGTCAAATCGAAGGGAACGGCGTCACGCTCGTTCCTGGCGATGAGTTTATACTGGCGTCAGAACCGATGGTCGGCAACCAGCACATGGCGAGTGTGTCGATCCCGGAGATCGTCGAGTCGGTCCCGGCGGGCGCGCACCTTTTGCTGGATGATGGCCTCATCGATTTGCTCGTCGTTAGGCGAAAAGGCGACACGCTCGTCACCAAGGTCGTGATCGGTGGTGTGCTGTCGAGCCACAAGGGCGTGAACGCACCCGGTCATTCGCTACCGATCGCATCGATAACCGATAAGGATCTCGAAGACCTTAAGTTCGGCATTGAGCAGAAAGTGGACTGGATCGCGGCGTCATTTATTCGCAACTCGGCGGATATGGCTGTTCTGCGTGGCGTGTGTAATGCGGCGCGGGCGCGTATACCACTGATCGCAAAAATTGAAAAGCACGAAGCCGTCAAAAATATCGATGATATTTTGAGCGTTGTCGACGGTGTGATGGTAGCGCGCGGTGACTTGGGTGTTGAAATCCCCATCGATCACGTGCCTATCGTCCAGAAAATGATCATTAAGAAAGCGAATGCTGCTGGCAAACCGGTCATTACCGCAACCCAGATGCTCGATTCGATGATCCGCAATCCGCGACCGACGCGAGCCGAAGTCAGCGACGTCGCCAATGCGATCTACGATGGTACCGATGCGATCATGCTGTCAGGCGAGACGGCAGTTGGGCAGTATCCGTTCTACGCTGTGTCGATGATGGACCAGATCGCGTGCTGTACGGAAGGCTCGCTGAGCTACCGTCACATAGCGCCGGAACCGAAGGACAAGCTGTCGCCGCAGGAAGTCGGCGATCAGGAAGCCATGACCCGCTCCATCGCGCAAGCGACGTGCGACGTGGCGCAGGATTTGGGAGCGACAGCCATTATAGCGGCGACGTCATCAGGTACGACAGCGCTTGCGATCTCGCGGTATCGACCTAGCGTGCCGATCATTGCGCCCACAACGTCGCGTAGGACCTACTCGCGGCTCGGTTTGGTGTGGGGCGTGGCGCCGGTTATGACGGGGGAAGTCGCAACATCTGACGAAATGATGCAGGCATGTATTGAGGCGACGCTGCGCATAGGCGCTGCGAAAGACGGCGATATTGTGGTGGTGACTGGCGGAGTTCCCGTGAACATACCCGGCAGCACCAACTTCCTGAAAGTCCATCGCATTGGACAACCACTGTTTTCGGCTTAAGCATCGATGCCCGAGCGACGAACGCTGCGAAGCATCGGTATCATGAAACTGCCACGTGATTACACCTTTCGCGTGGATGGGGCGGAACCATGAACGATGAACAAGTTAACAGGGACGCGAACGCGCGAAAGCGCCGCCGCACTCGTAAACGGAAGCCTGTCTATGGCCTGCTTCCGCGGTTCACAGTCATCGGTATCGTTGTCCTGATCGGTGTCGCGATTATCACTGGCCTTGTGGGCAAGGCAGTTGAGCCGTTTGCGCGCGCGTCCAACCAGAGCGGAAAGATCCAAATGCTCCAAGCGCAGGTGAACGAAACTGTGTCTGAAAACGCCAAGCTTGAAGCCCGAAAGCAATCTCTTAGCCGTCCCGAAGGCATCGAAGTCGCGGCCAGGTCCGAAGGGTACCTTCGTAAAGGCGAAGTGCGCCTCGTACTGGAAAATGACCCGACTCCCGTGGCCCAGCCGAAAGATGAAAGCCCACTGCAGCGAATTCGCAGTGCGTGGATGAACTTCATCACTCGGTAACAGTCTGAGCGCGATTCTCCGTACGCTAGGCTGAGTCCATTTTACAAGTTGTGGAACCTGAAGTGTAATTTGATAAGGGGCCAGGCTCAGCCTGGTTGGGTGTCGATAGACTGACTCCTGGCGCATCCCTTGATCACGGTTCCTTTTTGCGCAGGGGCGAAACAATCGCCCCTGTTTCGTTATTTCCGGCCAATTGGCAGACGACGTGCAACAGCGCGTTCGATCCGCAGGTGACCATTTATTCGTCGCCGCGATTGCGAATTGCCGGAGTTTGATAAATTTGAAAGGTTTATTAAGTTTATGGGAAAAGAGATTCTCGTAAACGCAGCCAATCGCGAGACCCGCATTGCGGTGATCGATGATCGACAACTCGTCGAGCTGCGTATTGAGAGAGAAGAGCCCGTTGTCGGCAACGTGTACAAGGGCCGAGTGGAGAATGTGCTCCCAGGCATGGATGCCGCGTTTGTCGATATTGGCTTGGAGCGCAATGCGTTCCTTTATGTAGCCGACATTTTGCCCGAAGCCGTCGATCACGGTGATGACGACGAGGACTCGTCCGAAGCCTCCGCCGAAGCCGCTCTGCGCGCTGATGAGGAAGACGACGAGGAGATAGCTGCTGCTATCGAAGAAACCATTCGTGCGGCTCGCGCCGAGGACGAAGCGCTTGTCGACGAGGCGAACGCCTCCCTTGACAGCGTTCACGACGTCGACTACACCGACATTGGCGGGGAAACGTACGACGAAGCGCTTTCCGCTGAGAGCGCGATCGACGACGATGATGACGATGACGACGGCGTCTCCACCGAAGAGCGCGCCGTAGTGGACGAGGCCGAAGAGCTTGCTGGCGCTAATGAGGACGATCCCTACAGTGACGAGTCCCTCAGCGGGGAAGCGGACGAAGATGGCGACACCGACGAGATCCCCGTTGTTAACGAAGATCGGCCTGCAAAACCCGAGCAGACCCGTGGTGGTCGTCCCGTAAACCAGGACAAGCGTCCCCCTCGTCGCCCCATGCGCGGCGGACGAAATTTCCGACGCCATATCCCCATCCAGGAACTGGTTCAGACTCGCCAGGAGCTGATGGTTCAGGTCGTCAAAGGCCCTCGTGGCACCAAGGGATCGCGCGTTTCGACACGCATGTCGTTCCCCGGACGCTACCTCGTGCTCATGCCCGACGCCAACAACCTCGGCGTGTCCCGTAAGATTGAAGATGCCCGTGAGCGAGACCGCCTCAAGCGTATCGTCGAAAAGTTCCGCCAGCAGGGCTACGGGATTATCGTGCGTACCGAAGCAGAGACCAAGCTCGCGTCCGACCTGTATCAGGATTACCTGATGCTCGTCGAAACCTGGCAGCAGATCCTGCAAAAGTCAAAGGTCACCCCCGCACCCGGAATCATTCATCAGGACATGAGCCTGATCTACACGATCATCCGCGATGCGTTTGGCTCCGATGTCGATAAGCTCATCCTCGACTCGCCCGAAGACTATGCTCGCGCTCACGAAATCGTCGGCAAGATCTCGCCCGAGCTCGCTGACCGCATCCATCTGTACGATGGCGTCAAGCCGATGTTCGAGCACTACCGCATCGAAGACGACATCGAGCGCCTCCTGCGCCGCAAGGTGTGGCTGCGTTCAGGTGGCTACCTCGTGATCGACCAGACCGAGGCGCTGACCTCCATCGACGTCAACACAGGAAAGTTCACGGGAAGCACCGGCCTCGCTGAGACCATCCTCCAGACCAACATGGAAGCGACCGGCGAAATCGCGCGCCAGCTTCGCCTTCGCGACATCGGCGGCATGATTATCCTCGACTTCATCGACATGGATAACCCGCGCGATAAGAAGTCGGTCACCGATGCGCTCGTGCGCTCCCTTAAGAACGACCGTAGCCGCACTAAGATCTCGTCGATCAGCCCGCTCGGGCTCATCGAGATGACCCGCAAGCGAACCAAGGAGACGGTCGACGTTGCCCTCAGCGACATCTGCCCGTACTGCCACGGCCTCGGGCGCGTGCCGTCTGCGGAAACCGTTAGCATGCAGATTGAGCGCGAAGTCAACAAGCTTGCGACGACAGTCAATAGCGAAGCGCTGCTTATTCAGGTTCACCCCGAAGCCGCCGCGCAGTTGATCGGCGCCGAAGGCGAGGACATCGAGCGCCTCGAACGGCAGTCCCGACGCGCAATCTACGTTCGCTCCCAGCCGCACTGGCATATCGAGAAGTTCGAGATCGAACCGGGAACGATGGCGAAAATCGAACAGGCTTACCCGCTTCCCAAGCGTGGGACCGTCATTGATTGCGTTGTCGAAAAGAGCGAACTGTCGCAGCCACCGTGGGCATCGGCGCATATCGCTGGTGGCTATCAGGTAGACATCACGAATGGCGCCAAGCTACTCGGACAGACCGTCCGAGTTCGCCTCCAGACTGTCGGGCGATCACTCGCCATTGGCGAGTCACTCAACACCGGCAAACCGGGCCAGCCTGGCCGCGAAAAGCAGGAAAAGGGCCGAGGCCCGCGCACTCCCGCCGGTGCCGGTGCATAGTGGATGCGTGTCCCGAAATCGGCACGCGCTCCTGATGTCGGCCGTTAGCTCGTTTACTGCGGCAACATTGGCGGCAATGGTGCTAAATTAGCCCCGTAGGGGTGTTCTTCGTCAGGCCGGGAGTTCAGTCCCGGCTAACATGCGGGCCGCGCACTCCCGCTTGTCCCGGCTAACCCGCGGCCCGCGCACTCCATCGCGCACTCCCGCTGGTGCGGATGCATAAATAACTAAAGGAATCTGAAGTATGGGATCCTCGTCGCAAGCAATCTTCGCGCTTATCGAAAACGATAAGCTCACCGACTTGACCGCTCTGCTTGACGAGGATCCCATGCTCGTCAATATCCGCCACGCCGACCCTGCACTCAATCACTGGACCGCGCTACAGTTCGCCGCAGCGTTCGGCAAGCTCGATGCCTGCCGCCTTCTCGTCGAGCGCGGCGCTGAAGTCTACACCAACCCGATGAACACCTATCCGCCCGTCATTCAAGCGGCGTGGAAGAAGCATCAGGCGGTTGTAGACTACTTCCTGAATGAGATTCCAGACAAAGCGAACGGCACCAATGGCTTTGGCGTCATGATCAACCTCGCCGCCCGCGAAGGATGGGCGGATATCGTCGCAAAGCATATCGCCGCCGACCCGCTGGTCGTCTTCCAGCGCGGCTGGATCGGTGATTCGCCCCTGCATTGGCCGTCGCACAATAACTACGTCGAGATAGTCGAAATGCTTCTCGACGCTGGCGCGGATATCGAAGCCGACGAAATCTTCTGGATCGGTGGCAAACCACTCATTTGGGCCAGTGAGCACGCGCCCGGCACCGTGGACCTTCTCCTGCGGCGCGGGGCAAACGTCAACGGGCGCAACGTCAAGCGCGGGTCGCAATTCGAAGGTGTCACACCGCTCATCATGAACGCTACCCAAAAGGATGACTGCGCCGAAGTCACCGAACTCCTCATCGCCGCTGGCGCAGACCTCAATGCAGTCGACGCCACCGGCAAAACCGCCCTCGACCACGCCACCGTACGCAGCCTGCCGCGAATCACCGAAACCCTGACCCGCCATGGCGCGCAGCTGGCCGGTTAGCCAAAACCATTGCCACCACATTCTTTTATCAACCGTCCTATTGACAACGATAATGGTCTGTGTTAAACTGTGCACAATGGTTATTGCAATAAGGTTTGTGCATGAAAACTACTAGCCTCGAACGACCCGCTAAAAAGAAGCTGGAATCCGCAGTGTCCCTCGTAGACGTTGCCGCGAGAGCGCGCGTTTCGGTGGGAACGGTGTCGCATGTGCTCAACCAAAACGAACGTGCCAGGATTGCCCCTGCCACTCAGGAGCGAGTCCGCAAAATCGCGCTTGAAATGGGTTATCGCCCGAACATGTTTGCGCGGCGCCTCCACGGCAAGCCTTCTAACACGCTGGGACTTATGGTTGCCGGACTTCAAAATCCGTTTTTCGTCGCAGTGGCGCGTGAGTTCGAGCGTGTTGCCGTCGAGTTTGGCTATCAGGTTGTGCTCGATACAACAATCTCCGAGGCGTGGGCGTACCGCAAACACGCCACCAACTATGCCTGGCCGGTCGACGGCGTCTTCGTGTTTTCCGCTCTTGAGCAAGACCTTAACTACTTTCTGGGAGCACAATCGGCCCGCCTCCCAATTGTCTACCTGGGCAACCAGGAAGACAAGCCACTCGACAATGTGATCTTCGACTTCGAGTACGGCGGCCGGATTGTTGCTGAACACCTGCTTAATCGCGGCTATCGCAAGATCATGTGCCTTAATTCGGCCAACTTTAATCAAACTGGACAGGTTGACAGGCGCGTAGTCGCATTCGATAAAACTCTCAGGCAGGGTGGGGTAACACCCGAGTACCACATGTTGGAGCCCATTTTTAGTATTAGGGATGCCTTCAACGCGGGGTTGAACATTGGTCGGCGACCTAAGGGAGACCTGCCCGAAGTGGTCTTCTGCACCGGCGATGTTAGTGCGATAAATGTATACAATGCATTCCGAAGCCTTGGGCTTCGGGTTCCTGAAGACATTAGCGTAGTTGGTTTCGATGGTATCGAAGAAGCAGAATGCATGGAGAAGCGGCTCACGACTGTGGCATGTCCGATCGACACTTTTGCCAGAGCGGCCACCGAACTTTTAATCGGAAGGATATCTGGCGACCTGACAGGCGATTTCAAGCAACTAGTTATCCCAACGGCGCTTCGCATTGGCGAAACTACGCGCTAGGAAACTAGCGCAAGTCGTTGAGATATGGATTTTCGAGAGACACAACAAGCCGTCTAGACGGTATGACTATAACAGGAGGTTGTGCTATGGTTAATAGACGAGGTTTCACTTTAATCGAGCTACTCGTAGTTATCGCTATTATTGCTATATTAGCAGCTGTACTTTTTCCGGTCTTTGCCAGCGCTCGTGAAAAGGCGCGACAATCGACATGCGCCAGCAACGAAAAGCAGATGGGGCTTGCGATGCTGCAGTATGTACAGGACTACGACGAGATGATGGTCCCTGCTGCTATGACGAACAAGTACACGTGGTGCGATCTGGTTTACGCTTACGCCAAAGCGGACGGAATATTCGCGTGCCCCGATGACCGAACGCTCACTAACCCCTACAAGTACAACGCGAATGGCACCATGTACGCCACATGGCCAGCAACAGTTCCCGTCAGCGGCAGCTACGTAATGAACGCGGTGAGCATCTACGACAATCCGCGCATCCGATTGCGCATGGGACCGGGCTACTACTACGACATGAGCGCGGTGCCTCCCATGGACGTTCAGATTCAATCGTCCGACGTTGCAGTCCCTGCGGCAACGGCTTGGATCATAGAAAGCTACGGACCGGGCGGATGGTTTACTCGCAGCAGCACGGCAGGCACGCTGGTATCGCTCACGACCGCGACCTACCCCGATGTACCGGTAGGTATGCAGGACGCGACCCATCCTCGCCTGCCAGCGCGCCACACCAATACCGCTAACGTGCTCTGGTGCGACGGCCATGTCAAAAATATGGACATGTACCAACTCATGGCGTCTCGCGGCGGATACCTCTATAACTTCACGAACAAGGACGACTAGCCGCAGCGCATAGTGACGTCCACCTCATTTCGTCAGACAAGCCGGTCTGCGATGACCGGCTTTCGTAGAAAGTCCTCTCCATGAACAAGCTCATCGTTTCAGCGCTCGCCGTCGTCGCGCTATCGTCTGGTCACGCGTACGCTCAGGACACGCCTGCGTCCACTCCCGCCTTCTTCCCTTTTGTCATCCCATGGGACGATGCCGCAGCCGGAACTGCGACCGATATGTCGTTCCTGAACGCAAAACCCGCCGGAGTGAACGGCGCCATCATCGTCAAAGACGGTCACTTCGCCGAATCGAAGACCGGCGCCCGCGTGCGGTTTCTTGGGACCAACTTCACGTTCATGGCGAACTATCCAACTCACGACGACGCAGACAAAATCGCGGCTCACATCGCAAAGGTGGGCATCAATATTATTCGCATCCATCACCACGACATGAACTACAACACGCAGCTGTGGGTGATGCATAAGGGCGACTTCCGGGACACGTTCGATCCTGCTGGCGTCGACAAGCTGGACTATCTTATCGCAGCGCTCAAGAAGAACGGCATCTACGTCGATCTCAACCTGCACGTCAGCCGGTGGTACACACCGGAAAACGGGTTTCCCGCTTCGATAAAGAACATCTCTATACCGCACAAAGGTATCGATGAGATCGACCGGCACATGATTGACCTGCAGAAGGAGTTCGCGCGAAACTACCTGGGGCGGGTGAACCCCTATACCGGGCTGAGCTACGTCAACGATCCTGCGGTCGCGCTTATCGAAATCAACAATGAGAACTCACTGGCCGGAGACGCAAAGAGCGGCACCACGTTCGTGAACTCACTGCCTCCCGAGTTTCGATCCGGTGTCGTCAAGCTTTGGAATGATTACCTCGCGAAGAAGTACCAGACGACGGCGGCGTTGAAGGCGGCGTGGACTGACACCGCGGCCGCTGCTGCTGGCCCGACCGACTATTTCGGTCCGAACCAATCCTGGATGCTAGTCGACTTTAAAGACAAAAACGCCAAGCTTACGCAAGTTGCTCCCGCCACCGCTACCACGATGCCCGCAGTCGATCTCTATAACCCGACCATCTCGAACCCTGATTGGGCCAAGGTGCTGTTTGTTCAGAAGGTACCGTTCGAGGAGGGCAAAGGATACAAGCTGACCTTCCGCGCGAAAGCGGATAAGGCGCGAAGCGTTACCCTTACCGCAACCAATCCCGATGGCGGCTATCCGGGTATCGGGCTGCGAACCAAGGTGACCGTGGGCACCGATTGGGCTACCTATAAGTATGCGTTTGCCGCAGCCAGCGTAAGCCCGTCTGGCCCAGGTAAGCTTACATTTATTGTCGGCGGTGATACTGGCACACTGTCGCTAGCCGATGTTCGCCTTTCGGCGGCGACCGGTGACGACGTGATCCCAGAAGGCGCCAGTCTTGAGGCGCGCAATCTCGACTTGCCCGACATGAGCACAGTCGCCCAGAGGCTCGATTGGCGGACGTTCATCGTGGATGCCGAAACCGCCTACATCACCGAGATGCGCGATTTTGTACGCAACGACCTCAAGTCGCGAGCAGCCATGACTGGTTCCCAGGTGGGGCAGGACTACAGCGGATTGGCGTCATTCAAGCGTGAAGCTGCGAGCGACTTTATCGACGGCCACGCCTACTGGCAGCACCCTCAGTTCCCAGGAGTGCAGTTCGATCACAGTAACTGGCGCACTCCGAATACCCCGATGGCAACCGCGCTTGCGACCTGGCTGCCGACGACATTCAACGAGCTCGCCACATACAGGATGGCTGGCAAACCGTACACAGTTTCGGAGTACTGCAACCCTGCGCCGAACGACTACCAGGCAGAGATGTTCCCCGAAATCGCATCCTTCGCAGCGCTGCAAGATTGGGACGCTGTGTTTCAGTTCGATTACGGCACCTACGGAAGCGTTCATGACGACAAACCAAAGGATGCCATACAAGGCTGGTTTGCCATGCAGGCAAATCCGGCAAAGGAAGGCTTCACGCCGCTCGCCGCCCTTATCTTCCGCCAGGGGCTCATTTCCCCGCTCACCCAGAAGCTGATCCTGCACATCCCTCCTGCATCCGCGGACACTCTCAAGGGTGGTGGAGCTAACGCCGTCTGGTCTTCGACTTGCAACGGCAAAATGCCAAACATGATCGCCAACCGAATCGAAGTCGTGGTGGACCCGACCGCCAAATCCCCGTCCATCCAGCGCGTGACCGGCGTCCCAGGCGACTCGTCGGCGCAAGTTGGCCTCACATACGAAGGAGCGCAGTACATCGCCACTAGCCCCCGCGCCGTCCTTGCGGCAGGTTACCTGGGTGGGAGGCAGATGGATTTCGGAGCGCTAAAGGCCACTTTCCCGTCATTTGGCAACAACTTCGCCTCACTCGCGTTCGCCGCAATCGACGGCAAGCCTGTCACGCAATCGCAGCGCCTGCTGCTAACCATTTGTGGCAAGGCGGAGAACATTGGCATGGGATGGAACGATGACCGCACCACCGTTGGCGCGAACTTCGGCAAAGGACCCGCGCAGGCTGAGGGGATTCCCTCGACACTCACTATCGCAAACTCCTATATCAAGCACGCCTGGGCACTGGATCCCACAGGCAAGCGGACCAAAGAGGTCCCCGTTACTGTCAGTGGCGGAATCGCAACCCTGTCTATCGGCCCCGACTACAAAACCATCTGGTACGAAATCGGGCTGTAGCCTATGCGCCCGGAAAGCATATTGCTACTAACCCGAGCGAAGCGAGATACAAAAATGGCCCGCGCGGCCAAAGAGCGCTCCTTATCTTCCTACGCCAAATCGAAAGGCACTTACTGTATGAAAGCCCTTGTTGCTGTCTGCTTGACGCTCTCTATAAGTCTCTCGACCACCTACGCCGCCGACTCACCGCCTGCCCAAACAGTCGGTACCAGCGGCTACCGCGTCTTCTTTCTCGGCAATAGCTTTACGGTCAACACTCACTACCACTCCGAGTATTTTGCCAAATGCGCGGGGTTCACCGCCCACACGCACAGGTGCGCGTGGGCGCCCGGAATGCAGCTAAGCGGCAGTTGGGGACATTGGGCACGCCCCGAGTCCAGTGCCGCAAGCGATAAGGGAGGCAGCCTCGCCGGGTGGAAGCGCGCATTGACCGAGTACCAGTGGGACAAGTTTGTGGTACAGCCATTCTACGACAACCAGGAAGCGTGCATCGACGTTTGCAACAAGTTCTACGATTACGCATTGGCCAACAAGAGCCCCAACGTTCAGATGATCGTCAAGCAGATCTGGTTTACCCGCGACGTCACATCCTTTGAAACCGGTCGCCAGCCCAACGGTGTCGCGTACTTTGAGGCCATCGCGGATGCTATCCAAAAGGCGCACCCCGGCTCAACAGTACCGATCTGCCCGTCTGGCCTCGTCATTCAGGAACTTCGCCGCCTCACTGCGCTGGGGCAGGTTCCTGGTGTGGCGCACGAAGCCGACTGGTACGCTGACCCCATCCACCTGAGCCGCATCGGCAACTACGCCGACGGTATGACGCAATTCATTACGCTCTACGGCGTCAATCCGGCCAACTTCAGCATCCCCGCCGACGTCAGTCCGGGCTCCTGGTATGGATACACGATCAACGAGCAAACGGCTAAAAAGATTCAGGAGGTTGCCTGGAGAATAACCAGCGCTTACCCGCGTAGCGGCATAGTGGTCGGGCCATCAGACAACGTTGCGCCAAAGCCTCCGACCCGCTTGAGCGCTGCAAAGGTGACTAGCTCCAGCGTGGTTCTCAACTGGTCCGCCCCAGCTGGCCCCGAGCAGAGCATCGCCTCTTACAGCGTCTACCAGGATGGCGCTAAGGGCATGTTCTACCATTCGAACAGCGCCGAGGTTGCCAATCTAGCGCCGCGAACCAAGTACGCATTCTCCGTCGCAGCGCACAATCGCGTCGGCATTTCGTCGCCCCAAAGCGAGACGTTGACCATTACCACTCCCGCTCCCGCGATCCCCGTTACTGCTATCGCGCTGCCAGCGGGCCAGTCGGCTCTGTCGCTCAACATCGCAGTCAGTAAGGTAATTGCGCCGCAACTCAGCCCGCTAAGCGCCGACAACAAAGGCGTTTTCTGGTCAAGCTCAGCCCCCGCCATCGCCTCGGTTACTCCTGATGGCACAGTTTCGGGAAAAGCCGCGGGTAACGCGACGATCACCGCCACCGCGCGCGACAATACCAACGGAGCGATATCGACTACCGTGGCGGTGACCGTTCTGCCCAATCGCGCACCGATAGCCTCATTCACGACCGGCCCCACGAAAGACAAAAACCCGCTCGCAGTAGCGTTCGACGGTGCCGCATCAACAGACCCTGATCCGCAAGACGGCATCTTCGGCTGGGACTGGGACTTCGGCGACGGCACCCCGCACTTCTACGGCACAAGCCCCACCCACGTATACGCATCACCCGGTACCTATAGCGCATCGCTAATCGTCCTCGATAACAATAGCGCGTTCAGCGAGAAGCTATCGAAGGAAGTCACCGTCCCAGCACCTGCCCATTGATAGTTGTGCGATACGCCACACGAATCCCGTGTGGCGTAAACCTCTCTTCTAATCGTGGGTGTGATTCACTAGTGAGCCATCCGATCACTGTTTGCCACGATTCCGAACGAACCAAGCCTGGGGACTGGCCCGCAGGAGGCGGCACCACTTGTTCGCGGCGTAGAAGCCACAAAGCTTTTCGTCACCTGCCGAAACCCATCATTCCATTCGCGGCGTTTAGCCAATGTTTGGGGCCGCCTCCGAGGAGACGGTCCCCGAAGAAATCGTCGCCAACCCTCGCCACGGAGCGGCGGTCCCCCGTGAGGGGCTGCGGTCGGCATGCCGCAATTTCCTTTGAACCGCTGGAATATATAAAACTCATGTTGCCTGAAAAATTGCTACACACCCTCAAATCGTCCCTAAGCAGGAGTTAACAGCTTCAGTAGCGTAAGATCTTTCTAGAGTTCCCCGTGGCGCTCCCACGCCAATTCTAAAGATCGTACCGAATGCAAACCCACATACAAAACATGCTCGACCGCCTCGTCGCCGACGGCCCCGAACTCGGCCTGCAAGTCGCCGCCTACGTCAACGGCAAGCTCACCGTGAACGCTTGGGCTGGTATAGCCGATGCGTCCACCGGTCAGCCCGTCGACGAAGACACGCTATTCCCGGTCTACTCGTCCACGAAAGGCGTGGCGGCGACGATCATCCACATCCTCGCTGAACGCGGCCAGCTCTCCTACGACGAGCCCATCGCGTCGATATGGCCAGAGTTCGCGGCGAATGGCAAAAGCGCCATCACCCTGCGTCACGCGCTCAGCCACTCGGCCGGAATCCCTCAAATGCCCACCGGCATCACCGCCCCAGATCTCGTAGATTGGACGGCGATGTGCGAACGCGTCGCAGCGCTCACGCCGCAGTGGACACCTGGCACACGCATCGAATACCACGCCGTCACCTACGGATGGATACTCGGTGAAGTCGCGCGCCGCGTCGATGGACGCCCATTCGAACAGATGCTCAAGGAAGAGGTCGCCGACCGCATCGGCGTGGAAGCGATGTACTGCGGTGCACCAGACGAGGTTGACGCCCGAATCGCCACAATCGTGGAACCGGAGCCAATGATGGTAGAGGATGACGGCTTGCCTAAAGCAATTCCGCACTATGTTACGCCGCTTGGCTACTGGATGAACCGCCCCGAAGGCCGACGCGCATGCATCCCCGCCTCCACAGGCGTCATGAGCGCAAACGCCATCGCAAAGCATTACGCAGCGCTCCTACCAGGTGGCGTTGACGGCGTCGAGCTCTTACCAGCCAGTCGCATAAAAACCGCGACGACCCCGCAGACGCTAGAGCATCCCGAAAACGACGACTACCCCAAGAACTGGGGCCTCGGCTACCAACTCGGAGGCGAAGGATCGATCTACGGTGGCATCGATGCGTTCGGGCACGGGGGATATGGCGGGTCGATTGGATTCGCAGACCCCGTACTGGGTCTCGCGGTAGGCGTGACGAAGAACCACTTTAATGCACTGGGCACAACGCAAGACATCGTCAACGAACTCCGCGCTCACCTTCGGCGGTAATCCGCCGAGAGCAGAAGCACGCGCGACCGCTACATCTCTCGACGCCACTCCAGCGCTGAGATAAGCGTCGCTTGGTCCGCGTAGTCGAGATCGCCGCCGATGGGCATCCCGTGTGCGATCCGGCTGATCTTAACGTTCGGCACCAACGGCTTGATGACATTGCGCGCCAGATACATTGCCGTAGTGTCGCCTTCGACGGTAGGGTTGGTAGCGAGAATCACCTCGCGGAAATCGCCCTGACTGAGGCGATCTGCGAGTTCCCGAATACGTAGCCTGTCGGGACCGATACCCTCCATCGGAGAGATGACACCCTGCAGCACATGGTAGAGCCCGCGAAACTCGTTGGTCTTTTCCATTGCGATCAGGTCGCGCGGCTCGGCAACAACACACATCAAAGTCTGGTCACGACGTGTGTCTGCGCATATGCCGCAAATGTCCTGATCGGTGTAGTTGCCGCACACCGTACAGAACTTGATGTTCTTGCGGACATCCACAATCGCATCCGCCAAAGCCTGCGCTTCCGGCTCTGAGATACGCATGACATGAAACGCCAGCCGTTGCGCGCTCTTGGGCCCAACACCGGGCAGTTTCTCAAACTCCCCGACCAGCCGTGCTAAAGGTTTTGCGTAATGTGACGCCATAGTTGTTATAAGATCGTAGAGTGAGAGGCTAAAATGTTGGCCAAATTAAGTTTCCTTCCCGCTGCGGGAAGGTGGCACTCGTCTCAGCGAGTGACGGATGGGTTACCGCCCCGCCGCTAAAACAACCCCGGCATACCACCGCCACCCGGCATGATCTTCTGCAACCGCTCAGTGCGTATCGTGTTAGCCTTCTCCAGCGCATCTCGCACCGCCGTTGTGACGAGGTCTTCGAGAAGCTGCACATCCGACGGGTCCACCACTTCCTTGGCGATCTTCACCTCGATCATCTCGCCTTTACCGGTCACAATCGCGCGAACCACGCCGCCGCCCGACGATGCCTCGACACGCTCGTTAGCGAGATCGGCCTCCGCCTGCTCGGCCTGCTTCATCGCCTGCTGTGCGGCCTTCATCATGCCATTCAGTCCGCCCGGCATATTGGCAAATGGATTACCCATAATCTACTCCTTGTCCTATTCTTCGTCGGTCACTTTGCCGCCGAAGATCGAAATAACTTCGTCCAGTAGCGGCGATTCATCCTCGAGGCTCTGCTGTGTCTCAACGGGAGCCGCCGCAACAGGGGCTGGACGCGGTGCCGGCGCAGCCTGCACCGGAGCCTGTGGCGCGGGTCCACGGAACGCGCTGTTCAGGATGCCGCGCACCCGGAACGTTCCGTTTTCGACACGCAAGATCTTGTTGATGATCTCCTCGATAAACTGACGCCGCTTGACGTTTTCCAGCATGTCGAGATACGCTTTGTTCTCGAACCCCAATATAACGACGTTCTTCTCCTGCGCCACGGGACGACAGTCCTGGAACACCTTGACACCACCCGGCGAACGCGCCTGAACGTGGTTCACAACCTGCTGCCAATGTGTCCGCAAATAATCCGCCTGCTCGCGCGACTCGTGCACATCGTGTCCCGGCCCGCTGGCTGGCGCTGCAGCCACCGTAGCCGGAATTGGCGCCTGCGCTGGGCGAGAGCTTCCGCCAGTGTTGTACATCGGTGGCGGGGCAGGGCGGCTCGATGGCGGCGGTGCTTGCACAGGAGCTACGGGAGCCGGTGCGTATTCCGCTGGCGGTGCGTTTGTCGGAGGTGGCGGGAGATCGTCGATTGGCGTCGGCTCTACCGCGCGCACTACCGGACGTGCGACCGGCGCAGCCTGACGCGTGGGCGCTGGCGCAGGTGCCGCGACCGCGACTGGCTCTACGTTCACATGCATCAGCTTGAGAAGCGTCATCTCCAGCAGCAAGCGATGCTGGTTCATATACTTCGTTTCGCGCTCCGCCTCAGCCAATATTTCGAGCGATTTTAATAACGTTGGCGGGGTGAACTGCTTTGCCTGGGCCGCCAGCGACGTCACATCCCCAATTACCGCGGTGTCGCCGGTCTTCGCGCCAACTGCGACATACAACATATCGCGATAGCGCGATGCTAGCATCTTCAGAAACTGGCGCACATCCTTGCCGCCGGTGAAAACCCGCTCGGCGATGGCGAACGCTTCCGCGCCATCGCTGCTGGCGATCGTGTCGATGACACTGGCGATCACTTCGCCGTCAACCGCGCCGAGAACGTCCGTCACATCCCGCGGCGTGACGTCTTCGCGCTTGTACGCCAGCACCTGCTCCAGTAGAGAAAGCGCATCGCGGTACGATCCCTCGGCCGCGCGAGCCAGAATGCCCACCGCATCCGGCGCCATTGTCAAGCCCTCATAACCCAGCACTCGCTCCACCTGCTGCGACAGCGTCAGGATAGAGCCGCGCTTGAAGTCGAACTGCTGGCAGCGGGACGCGATAGTCACAGGAATCGCGTGGGACTCCGTGGTGGCGAGGATAAAAACAACGTTGGGCGGCGGCTCTTCAAGCGTCTTGAGAAACGCGTCCTTCGCATCGGTGGACAACTGGTGAGCTTCGTCGACAATGTACGTCTTAAAGCGGTTCTCCATCGGGCCAAACTGGACATTTTCTCGGATCCGCGCCATATCGTTCACGGAGCGGTTTGATGCAGCGTCCATTTCGATGACGTCCACGCACTGCCCTGCGGCGATACTACGACATGGTCCGCACTGGTTGCAAGGCTCGATGGCGGGAGTTGTCGATGTGCCATCCGGCCCGATACAGCTCAAGCATTTGGCAAATATGCGCGCAATCGTGGTCTTGGCAACCCCTCGCGTGCCGCAAAACAGGTACCCATTGGCGATTCGACCCGCCTTGAGTGCGTTCTGCAGTGTCTGAACAACATGCTCCTGACCAACAACATCGGCGAAGCACTGGGGACGGTATTTACGGTAGAGGGAGACGTATGCCATGGCCGAAATATTGTACCTCACCACCCGCACCCCGACGCGGCAATCCGGCGCAGATCACGCGACATCCGATGCGACCCCACCCGAATCCCAGTGCCCGGACATTCTTATGTCCAACATTCATATGTCCGGTACTTTCAAGCTGTTTGGAGCAGTAGGTCTATCGAATGGTATTCACTTAACCGACCACATTACATTGAGGGACAACCCCGTCCATAGCCTGCACAAATCCTATGGGTCGGAGACCCTATCTTAAATCCCTAACCACGTACTTTAGTGCGTGGTGGCTTGTCGCACCCCTCGCAATATTGCGAGCATCTGCCTATAATAGATTGTGGCCATTTTTCGACACGCACCTATTGTCGCGTTCATGCTCTCCGCGCTGCTCTGCGCGGCGGCGCCATCAGCGCGCGCCGACCCGCCGCAGGAAACGCCCACGGAGCGTATCTCTGCCGCTGTCAGTGCTGTTCGCGAGCGAACAGACCCCAACGCCATTGCCAGGCTCTCGCCGCTGGGCGTTGCTGTGCTTCCTCGGCTATCGACTGAGTTCAGGCCCTACGATACGGCTGTGGGGCTCGCAATCGTAAAGCTCGCCGCTTCATTTCCGGGGCGAGAATCGGTCGCTTTACTATCTGCCGCTGCTAGCGGATCCGACGAGGCTGTGGCGGTAGCGGCGATGCGAACACTTTTTACATCGTACACGCCGCTGACTCTCCCCGAACTCGGCGGTCAGGCGACCAAGCTGGCTTTGATTGCTGGGCTGGCAAAGTACCACGTCGACATTGGTGCTTACATGCTGACATGGTACGGGCAAGACGCTGACGTTATCTCGTTCCTTCGATCGGCCGCTGGCGACGCTATCGAACCCGGACAAGCCTTAAAACCATTTGGCGCAAACCCTCCACTTTCAATAGTCCAGTATCAGGAAACCGAAGACCGGTGGAGCCTGGCCGTGTACGCCGCTGGGGCAGAACTACGCGAGCCGTGGGCGATTAATCGCCTGGCAGCCAGAATCGACAACGCTCGCCCTGCCGACTTACTGGCGTTATTTGCACGTCTCGATAACATCGACAATCCGGGTACCTTGGCGGCACTTAACCGCAGCGTCGCCGATCATCGAGTTTGCATCACGACATCCGTGAACGGATCCGTGCAGACCACCACCGATTTGCCTACAGCAACTGCGCCCCCAGCAAATCCCCTGCAATCGTTTCGTATCTGCGATATTGCAGCCGTGCAGTTAGCCCGTAAAGCTGGCATCAAAACCGGTGTGCCAGCCCTCGACTCAGTAACGCGCACACCATGGTCCGACTCAGCCGTATTGCGCCTCAGCGACACCGACATTACACGCGCCCAAACCGCCCTCGCCACCTACTACGGCACTCGCTAGCCCAAACACACCTATCGCATCACCACCCAAGAGCGATGCGAATATAAAAAAGCCCGCCCGGCCCGAGGGATCCTAAACTCTCATACCCTCAATCACCTCAACCGCCCTCGCCATCCGCTTCTCGTGCGTCCCTTCAAGAACTGTAAACGCCATTTCGCGCTTGGTCAGCCATTCTCGTAGACGTCGGTCCATCCAATCGCGAATATGTTCCCCATCGCGGTAACCGTCTTGTACAAAATCAAAGTCGGCTGCAGTGACAAAGATGTGGGAATATCGGTAGCCCGCCGCGACCCTATCCACGAGCGGCGATGTTTCACCGAGGTATCGCTCGTGCCAGATCGTTGTGGCGAATGCAGGTGTGTCGCAGATCAGCAGCCTATTGGCCACTCGCGAGGCCCGATCTTCCGACGCGCACTGCTGCTCGGCAATGTGGACAAACTCCTCTGAACGCCACGTATCCGCATCACCGCGCTCGACTTTTTCGATCCAGTATTCCCGCCCGTATTCGGGAACCCATAGCGTATTGAAGTGCGCAGCGAGGGACTGAGCTAATGTGGTGGATCCGGTCGATTCCGCGCCGACAATTGCGATACGTTGGACGTAGTAGCTGCGGACATATGGCTCGAGAAACTCCCATGTGCCCCAGGGATCGTTGCGGACAGCTGTTGCGGAAATGGGGACTACGGCCCGTGGTTTGTCGACGCTCACGTGGGCGGCTCCCATGGCCGCCGCCCACGTTTCCCCGTACGCTTCACTGCTGAACACAACATCCGGAGCGTACCCAAGCAGCGAAATCGTGTGGCGAGCCCAGAACTCCGAATCGTCGTCGTATCCAGGGTCAGAAATGACCCTGACATTCAGCCCTGGATGTATCTCGCGCAACCAGGCAGCTCGAACGTCACCCGGAATTGGCTGATCTTGGCGCTCGCAGACAAGCACGACGAGGTCTTCGCAGGAAGACTGAGCCGTTTCGATCAAGAGTTTGTGCCCAGCGTGGGGAGGTAGGAATTTCCCGATCACGATCCCGCGTTTACTCATTTCGGACACCAGCCGCGCCCGGTCCCGCGTCTACGGGGCCATCATCCAGAATATCCCGCCGCGATAGTTCAGCTCTCCACTCGAGGTATCCGACAACGCATAGCACGATAAACAGCGCGTAAAGCACTGCGGTTAGGTAAAGGTGGCGGCTGGCATAAAGCCCGACGTATATGATGTCGGCTGTAATCCAAATGGGCCAGTTGTCGATATACTTCTTCGTCAGGAGATACTGCGCCCCGAGACTCATACAGGTCGTTAGCGCATCGAGGAACGGCGCCGAGTCGTTGACGGTAAGAAGATAGCGGTACATAAAAAACGTCGCAATGGCTGTTAGTGCTGCGGTAG
Organism: Capsulimonadaceae bacterium; assembly: GCA_036504535.1. Classification (GTDB taxonomy): domain Bacteria; phylum Armatimonadota; class Armatimonadia; order Armatimonadales; family Capsulimonadaceae; genus JARLGU01. The sequence goes on along the minus strand of DASXUY010000031.1, from coordinate 30,469 downwards.
CAAGGACTGTGCGGCGAGACGCTCGCCCAACCGAAAGCTCGGTACGATCGTTGCCGCCGTGCAGCCACCAGTACCATCCTAGCAGGCCGAGGATAATATAGATAACCTGCAGCGACATGTCGGCAAAGAGGCGACTTTGAAGGAACAGCGCGACGAAGAACACATTGTTCGCGATTCCTATCGGCCAGTTCCAGATATTCTGTTTCACTGTCAGGCCGACGCAAAGGGCGCCCGTTACAAACCCTAGCGCCTCGGTGAGCGAAACTGGCACTTTGTGGGCAGCGGAAGCAATAACCAGACAGCACATAGCCACGGCGGTCATTACAAAAACGATTCGCTCAGCAAGTGCGACTCGGGAGAGCGGCCGTGTTGGAGACGAGCATTGGAAATGAGGCGAAGGCGGAATATCGTCGGCGGCCTCATCGCCGTTCGACAGAGTGGGGGAGCTGACATTGTCTTGTGATTTCATGGAGTATTCTCAAGTGTGGCATCACCGGACCGTCGTGAACGGCGAAATGGTTAGCCTCTCATCAAACTAATACACCAAATAACTTTCGATACCTCCATGCGATGGTCGTAATTCATGATTGAGGCAGCTGCTTTACATATTGCCACATCTCCGAACGAACCAGGCTTGGGGAATGGCCCGCAGAAGGTGGCACCACTTGTTCGCGGCGTAGAAGCACCTATGCCTGTCGGAACCTACCCAGCCCAATCATCCCAATCGTGGCACCCTGCCGCGTTTTCCTAGTCCGCGAAGGCGGCACGATCTGTACTTTACAGCCGTGGCTTTAGCCGCCTGGGTTCCCCGAAGAAAATGTCGCCAACCCCCGCCACGGAGCGGCATCTGCGCGTGAGCGCCTGGCGTCGGCATGCCACATACTGCCTTTACATCCGTTTAGCCGGTCGGTATGAATTTCATATCGCCCCACCTGCCGCGCTCGTGTCTCCTTCGCAAGTCCACCCACCGGGAAGCTCGCTCACTTCCCTAACGCTCCACCAAACACGAAATGAATACTAAACCGCGTGTCATTCGAGCTGCTATTGGGGATCAGTACCCCCGCCATGATGCCCACGTGGTCGCTTACCTGATAGTTGAGCGCGCCCGACGAATAGTTATTAGGCCCAGTAGTGTGATCCAACATGAGCGTGACATGTTCGTTCAGGGGCTCGTCGACTCCGATCACAGCTTCCGTTCGCCTGGAAAGATAGCTCGCCCCCGCGGTTATGCGAAACCTTGCAAAGTCGCGTGTGGCGACGACATACGGGTTTGAATCGAAATGGCCAGTGGGCGTGAAACCGCAAACCCCAAAAGCCACGGCCAGCTTCCCGTCAATACTCTTGCCAAGCACATATTTGCCGTTGAAGAAGAAGCGGTCTTCTGTTGCTTCTGCCAGGTCGGTATCGACACCGACCTCAAGCCGATCACCAATCCCGAATTCGGCATTGAAAACCTTGCAGTCCGCAGCAAGAGGGTTTGTCGTCCCATCAAGCTGAAGCTCGATTGAAAACTGCTTTGCGCCAACAACATCGGCAGTAGGTATAACCGCTAGGCCGCTTGTGCATGCTGCTGATATGGTAGGTATCATTAGCATTGCAAGTATCATAGCGATATATATTTGTATCCTAGGTTGCTTCATAGAGATATTATTCCACCTTATACTAATAGTCGGGACAACCGCCAATTGAGCGATTTCTCGACATTTTAATCCGACCACGGTGGTCTCCGATAATTGTAGTCGGATATAAATATTATAGGGTCTGTCGCTCGTGGCGTCAACTTTCCGTACCGGTAACTGTCAATTATAATCAACAATACGCCGATTTGTGGACTATCCGGTTACCGGTATGTCCGCAGCTAGGACACGCGCGCGACATCCCGCGAACCTTGTCATATCGCCTTCCGAAACCTGCGCCCATCACGATGCGGGGGGTGGGCAAACATTTTATCTAAAAAATTATACTTATTGATATTTTATCTAATTTGTGATACACTTGGAGTAAAGATGAGCAACCCAAAGAGGTCATCGTTTGCACTTTGATAATATGCGCCAGCCACTCGTGAATTGTGGGGCCATTAGTCCAACAGAAGCCGCCTAAACACACCAAATTCGCATAAAATGCGCCGCGTTTTTGATGTCATAAGCGCGTTATCCACGAATTTTGTAGCAGTCACGAGGAAAACGCATACCCACCTCGTTTTCTTAGACTATGCATTCGGTTGGGCGAGCGCTCGTAACAGGGACAGCGGCTAACACCGCGACCGTAAATTTCTTTCTGTGCCCGCCTAACACCGTAACATTTCAGAGTTGCGGAGAATCTCATCGTCTGACCGCCGTACGTGGTAATGAAGAGCACAGTTTCCATCCCGTTTCGGCGGGTGCCCTTTGGGCGGATGCCGAGTCTTCGAGGCGGGGGGGCCGAGATTGCTTACAACAGGTCTGAACTGGTACCTAACAACAGCCTCGAACATTTGCACGCTTCCCGGTGTTATAATATCGATTACCCTCACGAGCAGCACAGACGCCGCTTGTGAAACGTCTATAACCTATGGCTAGACCTGACCTACTCGATCAAAAACTAAAGACGCTGCCCACAAATTCCGGCTGCTACTTGATGAAGGACAGCACCGGAACGGTCATTTATGTCGGCAAGGCCGTCAACCTGCGTAACAGGGTGCGCTCCTATTTCCAGAGGGCCTCTGCGCTCACCATGAAGGTGCGGCACATGGTGGCGCGGATCGTCGACCTCGACATCGTCATCACCGACTCCGAACTTGAGGCGCTCATCCTCGAATGCAACCTCATCAAGCAGCACAAACCGCACTACAACGTGCGCCTGCGCGATGACAAGCAGTATCCTTACCTCATGCTCTCGACCAGCGAGCCGTTTCCGCGCCTCATGATCACCAGGCGCGTCCGGCGCGGCGATGGCAACCGCTACTTTGGCCCGTACACGTCGTCGAAGGCCGTATGGGACACACTTCGCCTCATTTACCGCCTCTTTCCGCTGGTGACCTGCCGCAAGAAGTGGGACAACACGCCGGTCCAGCGACCGTGCCTGTACTACCATATGGGCCGATGCACCGAAGCGCCGTGTGCCGGACTCGCCAATGTCGACGCTTACCAGGCTGCAGTGGCGGACGTTGCCTTGTTCCTAGAAGGCAAGCAGGACGACCTTATGCGCAAACTCCGGTCGGAGATGGAAGAGGCCGCCGAAAACCTGGAATTCGAACGAGCCGGGCGGCTCCGAGACCAAATCCAGGCCGTCGAAACGCTCATCGAGAGGCAAAAGGTCGTTTCAGGTAAGGAGGCCGATCAGGATGTAGTTGCCCTTGTCAACGACGAGGGCCTCGCAGCCGTCCAGATGTTCTTCATTCGCGGCGGCAAGCTGATCGGTCAAGAGCACTTCTTGCTGGACGGCTTCGAAGGCGACGATGACCTCCAATCCGCCACCGCTGAGTTCATCAAACAGTACTATCAGGAAGCGGCCTACGTGCCCAGCGAGGTTATTCTCGGGACCCGTCTTGAAGAAGAGCAGATCATTGAGCAGTGGCTTCGCCAGAAGAAGGGCACCAAAGTCCAACTCGTAGTTCCTGAACGGGGTGAGAAGAAGAGCCTACTTGAGATGGCGGGCAGCAACGCCAAACTCGCCGTCGAGCAGATGCGCCAGAACACCGCGGCTGAGACCGACCGGATTATGACCGCGCTCAGCGAGTTACAAGAGGCCCTAGAGCTTGACGATCTCCCGGACCGCATCGAGGCGTTCGACATCTCGACCATTCAGGGCAAATACAGCGTCGCAGGCATGGTTGTCTTCGAGCGCGGAAAGCCCGCCAAGAGCGAATACCGGCGCTTCCGAATTAAGATGCCCGAGACCACCGGCGAGCCGAACGACTTCGCGATGATGCGGGAGACGATAACGCGACGCCTTACGGCCGCGTCGGCTGGCGACCCCAAGTTCAAGCGTCTGCCCGACCTGATGCTCATCGATGGCGGCAAGGGCCAGCTGTCGTCAGCGCTCGAAGCCGCCAGCGCGACAGGATGGGAGAGTCTGGCCATGATCGGCCTCGCGAAGCAGTACGAGCTGATCTTCCGACCCGGCGAATCGGCTCCAATCGTGCTGCCACGCAACTCGCAGGCGCTGTTCCTGCTTCAGCGTATACGCGATGAGGTGCACCGGTTCTCGATTACCTATCACCGCACGGTAAGGAGCCGCAACACACTGACATCGGTGCTCGACACCGTGCCGGGCATAGGCCCGACACGCCGCAAGGACCTGCTCAAAGCATTCGGCAGCGTCGAGTTGCTCAGGCAGGCAAGTGTCGACGAGATCGCTACGGTCCCCAGCATGGGCCGAAAGTCCGCTGAGGCGGTGTATAATACGTTGCACGCTGAGGATCCCGCGCTGCCTGTCGAGCCTCCCGAAGAGTTTGATGAAACCGAGAGCCTGGCAAGCACCCTGGCGTAACCGGCGGGAATGTGACCAAGCTGATCAAAAAGGGCCTTACTCGTCATGCATCTCATCATGCGGTGGATAGCCAGCGCCCTGGCCCTGGCCATTACGGTTTACCTGGCGCAGGCAATTGGTGTTGACCTCAAGTTCGCCACCAGCGGCGCCACATCGGTTGCAATTACAGCGCTAATGGCGTCGCTCGCCATCGGCCTGGTGAACGCCATCATTCGACCAGTCGTACAGTTGATCTCGCTGCCGATCTCGTGCCTTACACTGGGCCTGTTCTCGTTCGTCGTGAACGCGCTAATGTTCTGGTTGACGGCGATGATCGTTCCGGGCTTCCATGTAGGCGGGTTCGTTCCAGCGCTCTTCGGCTCAATCGTGATGTCCATCGTCTCCGGCCCCCTCAACTGGGCGCTTGTTTCCGCGGTAGATCGCGGGGACTAACTACCGTCATTGGCTAGGCAGTTATGGAACTGATCATTTTAACCGGTCTTTCGGGAGCAGGCAAGGCGACTGCCGCGAGGGTCTTTGAAGACCTCTCGTTCACAGTCATAGACAACCTGCCGCCGCACCTCTTGCCGCAACTCGTTGACGAGTACTCGATCGGCCCGCGTGCTGGCAACTCGTCCAAGCTTGCTGTCGTCATCGACGCCCGCTCGGGCCCGCTGCTCGCCGAGTTCGCAGACAGTGTCGACGAGGTCATTAAGAACGGTGTCGCTCCGCAGATCGTCTTCCTTGAATCATCAGACACAGTCCTGGTGCAGCGCTTCAAAGAGACCCGTCGCCCACACCCGTTGTTCAACGTCAAAGGCGGCATCCTCGACGGCATCGAAGCCGAACGGATCCTCCTGCAGCCCATCCGTGAGCGGTCGCACTACATCATCGACACATCGGGCATGAACCCGCAAGAACTGCGGAACACGATCTACAGCACCTATGGAGACAGCGACAAGATCAAGCGCCTCACGGTGACGGTACAGGCTTTTGGTTTCAAGTACGGCATCCCGCTAGACGCCGACTTGATGTTCGACGTGCGCTTCCTCAAGAACCCGCACTACATCGATGAGCTTCGCCCATTTGACGGTCGCAACAAGGTCATCGTGGACTATGTGATGAGCGATCCCGGCAGCCAGCCGTATCTCGACAAGCTGTTCGACTTGATCGACTTCTCGCTTCCACGCTACATCGAAGAAGGCAAGGCGTACCTCACCATCGCGATAGGCTGTACCGGCGGCCAGCACCGCAGCGTCGTCGTCGCCGAGAAGCTCGCAGAGTTCATCCGCAGCAAGGGCTTCTACGTTCTCGTCCACCACCGAGACCTCGCCAAGCCCTAACCGGCCTGCCCCGCCGCAGAAGATACAAGAATGCCGTTCATGAATTGGGTCAAATGGCTTTACCCCGGAATGCGGGTGAAGCGCTGGTTAACGCTTACCGTCGTAGGGATCGCCCTCGTCGTCGTCGGTCTGGCCCTACTGACGAACCTCAGCACACTTGTCTTCTTCAACGAGCTAAACGAGATCGCGAACGAGGTCTACAACGCCCTACACATTGACATCTCGCGCCCAAAGGTCTTCATACCTGCTGGCGCTGGAATCGCGATCCTGGGCCTCCTCACCATCTTCGTGTCGTTCTGGCAGGTCAACCGCTCTATAATCGGTGCCCTGCTGCCTGACAGCGGCGGCCTCAAGACCGGCGACATCGCCCAGCGTGTCTATCAGCGCAGATCGCTCGCCCAAGGCCAGCGCATCGTGGTGATTGGCGGCGGTACCGGCCTTTCGACCATGCTCCGTGGCCTCAAAGTTCACACGAGCAACCTTGCTGCGATCGTCACGGTGACCGATAATGGCGGGTCATCGGGCCAGCTGACAGAGAGCACAGGCATCCTGCCGCCCGGTGACCTGCGCAACTGCATGGTGGCGCTGGCGGACGAAGAGCCGACCCTCGCGCGGGCGTTCAACTATCGCTTCGACGGTCAGCACCCGAAGGGCCTCCACGGTCACTCCCTCGGCAACCTGTTTATTGCCGCGATGACCGAGCTGAACGACGGCAACTACGAAAAGGCCATCGCCGACGCGTCCAAGATCCTCGCCATTCGCGGCAAGGTCTACCCGTCGACCCTTAGTAGTGTGACATTGATCGGCGAGATGGAGGACGGCGAGTGCATCGAAGGAGAGGTGCAGATCGCGCACTCCGCCAAGAAGATTGAGCGCATCTGGCTGCGTCCCGAAAGCGCGCGCCCTGTAGACGAAGCGCTCACGGCAATCAAAAACGCCGACGCCATCGTCCTCGGCCCCGGTAGCGTCTACACGAGCGTCATCCCGAACCTGCTCGTGGACGGTATTGCCGAAGCCATTCACCGCTCTAAAGCCGTGAAGATCTACGTCTGCAACGTCATGACCCAGCCCGGCGAAACCGACGGCTTCAAGGCAAGCGACCACGTCTGCGCCATCGCCGCCCACGCCCCCGGCAAGCGCCTCTTCGACTACGTCCTCGTCAACAAACAGCGCCCCGACCCCGCGCTGCTGGCCAAGTACGGCGGTGTGGGCCAGAACTTCGTCGAACCCGACGTAGACAACATCCGCGCCCTCGGGTACACCCCCGTCCTCGGCAACTTCATCTCCGAAACCAACGTCGTCCGCCACAACGCCGACAACCTTTCCGAAGCCATTTTTCGGGTCATTATCTAGCGGTAGGCGAATCCCGCCAGAGTTTCCATCTCCTTCGGACGAGCACTCTGACCTATTTAGTCTCATGCGCTAAATAAACAGGAAAAAAATCTTGACGGATTGATTAGCACTCCATTGACACGAGTGCTAAAGTCGTCTATAATAACCACGAAAATGCGTCAGGATTGATCCCGTTGTCGGGGCGCTTGGCGTAGTGCATTAGGCGTGATCGTGAGCGCGGCCCATGACGTGGCATCGTTCGCATCGTTTGCCTGATAGTCCACTCGTATCACTCCGCGCCGCATCCGGCGCGACAAGGGTCCAGGCTCTGCCTGGTCAGGAGGTTCTTGTTATGTTGAAGCCACTCGGCGACCGAATTGTCGTCAAGGCCGTAGAATCGGAATCGACCACCATTGGCGGTATCGTCATCCCGGACACCGCCAAAGAAAAGCCGCAGCGAGCCACCGTGCTTGCAGTTGGCCCCGGTAAGCTGCTGGAAAACGGCACGCGCTCCCAGATCGATGTCGCTGTCGGCGATGTCGTTGTCTACTCCAAGTACGGCGGCACCGAGATCAAGATCGCTGGCGAAGAGGTCATCATCCTGCGCGCCGACGATATCCTCGGAGTTGTCACCGCTTAATCAGGCTAGCTGGTCTGTCGCCGCGAACGCGATGACAACCGTATTGATAGTTCGATTGCCTCCGCGCTCACGAAGCGCAACCAAGATGCCGGGATAAGCCCGGTAGGAGATATTCATGGCTGCAAAAGAAATTCTGTTCAACGAGCAGGCACGCCGCGCCCTTGAGCGTGGTGTCAACATCATGGCGGACGCCGTCAAGGTGACCCTTGGCCCCCGCGGCCGCTACGTCGTTCTCGAAAAGAAGTTCGGTTCGCCGTCCCTCGTCGATGACGGTGTAACCATCGCCAAAGAGATCGAGTGCGAAGATAAGTTCGAGAACATGGGCGCTCAGCTCGTTCGCGAAGTCGCCTCGAAGACCAACGACGTTGCTGGCGACGGTACCACCACCGCCACCGTTCTCGCCCAGGCTATCGTCCGCGAAGGCCTCAAGAACGTCGCAGCTGGCGGCAACCCGCTCGCCATCAAGCGCGGTATCGACCGTGCCGTCGAAGCCGTCGTCGCCTACATCAAGGAAACGGCCACTCCGGTCGAGACCAAGGACGCTATCCAGCAGGTCGCCACCAACTCGGCTAAGATCGACGCCATCGGCGCTCTGATCGCCGACGCGATGGACAAGGTCGGCAAGGACGGCGTCATCACCGTCGAAGAAAGCAAGGGTACGGCAACGTCGCTCGAACTCGTCGAAGGCATGCAGTTCGACAAGGGCTACATTTCGCCGTACATGGTCACCGACGCAGAGCGCATGGAAGCGGTTCTCGAAGACCCGTTCATCCTGCTCTTCGAGAAGAAGATCTCCAACATTCAGGATCTGCTCCCAGTGCTAGAGAAGGTTGTCCGCCAGGGCAAGCCGCTTCTCATCATCTCTGAGGATGTCGACGGCGAAGCTCTTGCCACCCTCGTGGTCAACAAGCTCCGCGGCACGCTCAACGTTGTCGCCGTCAAGGCTCCTGGCTTCGGTGATCGCCGCAAGGCCATCATGGAAGACATCGCCGTCCTGACCGCTGGTCGCTTCATCACCGAAGACCTCGGCTACAAGCTCGAGAACATCGACGAGACGTTCCTCGGCTCCGCCAAGCGTATCACCGTCACCAAGGACGAGACCACGGTTGTCGAAGGCAAGGGCACCGCTCAGGCCATCCAGGGCCGCATCGCCCAGATCAAGGCTCAGATCGAGAAGTCGGACAGCGACTACGATCGCGAGAAGCTCCAGGAGCGCCTCGCCAAGCTGAGCGGCGGGGTTGCCGTCATCCAGGTCGGCGCTGCAACCGAGACCGAGCTCAAAGAGCGCAAGCACCGCATCGAGGACGCTCTTTCGGCCACCCGCGCGGCTGTCGAAGAGGGCATCGTCCCCGGCGGCGGCACCGCTCTTATCAACGCCATTGCGATTGCCGCTAAGGTTGTCGCCGAAGGCGACGAGAAGGTCGGCGTCCAGATCATCGTCCGCGCTCTCGAAGAGCCCGCTCGCCAGATCGCCAACAACGCCGGCGTCGAAGGCAGCGTCATCGTCGAAGAGATCAAGCGCAACGGCAAGGGCTACAACGCGGCCACCGGCGAGTTCGGCGACCTCGTCGCCCAGGGCATCGTCGACCCCGCCAAGGTCACCCGCTCCGCCCTCCAGAACGCAGCATCGATCGCAGGTATGGTCCTAACGACCGAATGCCTCGTCACAGAGAAGCCCGAGAAGGCTTCCCCCGCTCCTGCTGGCGGCGGCATGCCCGGCGGCATGGGTGGAATGGGCGGCATGGGCGGCGGCATGGGCTTCTAAGCCTATCCCCCCTAGCCAAGCGCTGCGCAATACAGCCCCCGCATCATGTGAAAACACGGCGCGGGGGCTGGTGTGCGTTTGGGGCGGTCTTGGTATAATGGGAGTGAAGGGGGAGCGACATGGATACAGGACTGTCGTCAGCGGATGAAATAGCCGACAAGGGGCTGGCAATTTACAATTCTCGATTGCGAAGCACTCTTGAATCTGAACATATGGGCGAGTTTGCTGCCATCGATATCAATTCTGGGGAATACGGCCTTGGCCTTACCATTGTTGACGCTTTGGATGCTGTCACCGCGAGAATTCCAAACGCATCGTGCTATGTCGTCAAGATAGGCTATACATCGGCCGTTGCGTTGGGATCCAGGCTTGTGAAGGCGGGCCGCGAGAAAGCCGGATGATCACGGGTTACGTTCGAAACGGCTTCGAGCCGATTATCGAGTTGATTGTCGGCGGGTCCACCGGAGTACAGGTACCTGTTAGCGCAATCGTGGATACGGGCTTCTCTGAATACCTCACGCTTCCTCCAGTGATAATCCAGGAACTGGGCCTGACTCCATCGGGTTCGGTTGATATCAGGTTAGGGGATGGCAGCATGCGTCGAACAACCATATACCTCGCACGAGTTCTCTGGGAGTCCTCATGGATGAGAATCAACGTCGAAGAGACGAATGGGGACATATTGGTTGGCATGGCGTTGCTGAACGGCTGCAATTTGAACATAGACGTCGTTCTGGACGGAAATGTGTCGGTTGCTATGCTAGATTGATCGCTCGGTCCGCAGTCTCGAAAAGCCCGCTCGCCAACCACGCACGCGTCGAAGGCAGCGTCTTCGTCGTGGAGATCAAGCACAGCGACAAGAGCTACAACGCGGCCACCGGCGTGTTCGGCGACCTGGTCGCGCCAGCGAAGTGACCTCGCTTCATAGCGCATGACTTCTCTTCCTAGCGCAAGCATGCTTCTGACGACCGAATGCCTCGTCACCGAGATGCCCGAGAAGGCTTCCCGGCCCCTGCTGGCGGCGGCATGCCCGGCGAAGGCTTCCTAGCCAGGCTATGGGTGGAATGGGCGGCATGGGCTTCTAGACGCACAGCGTCTCTGTTTCGGCCGGGTAAGAACGCGGCCGGGATCGGCCATCAGCCAGCCGCGCTTAGCTAAGCGCCTCGTTAATTCAGCCCCCGCATCATGTGAAAACACGGCGCGGGGGCTGGTGTGCGTTTGGGGCGGTCTTGGTATAATGGACACGGGAGGTGACCGATATGACAGCCACTAGGCCGCCAGCGGCGGTAATCGCCGCTAAAGGCGAAACCATATACGACGAGACGATCAAGACGGTCGTTGAGCCAGACAACTTTGGCCGGTACGTGTCGATTGACACGGTTTCGGGTCACTACGAACTCGGCGACGATCACCTTGCTACCGTGGACGCATTATATGCGGCATTTCCCGACGCCGTCCCGTACACGAAGCGGATAGGCTATAAGTCCGCAGTCGTGATCGGTGGTCGCCTTAAGCGGGAGGCACGGAACGCCGCATGATCGAAGGCTACATCAACGATAACGGGGAGCCAATTGTCGAGCTACGTATCGGTGGGACGGCTGGTAGCTTCGTTAATATGGCTGCTGTCATCGACACCGGTTTTTCTGACTACCTCACGCTTCCAACCGCCGTGATCGAATTACTTGGCTTGCCGTGGGCCGAGATAACAGGAATATAGCTTGCTGATGGCTCATCCCATGTGGCGGATGTGTACCGGTGCCGTGTAGAGTGGGATGGGGTATGGACACAAATCCTGGTGGAGACCGCTGAAACCGATGCGCTTGCTGGTCTCAAACTCCTTAAAGGATTCCACGTTGAACTAGACTTTGTCGAAGGAGCCAGATTTACAATGGAGCGTCTCGACTGAACACTCGGTCCCTGTTCTCGATGAGACCGTCAGGAACGCTCTTTTCGGCCATGGGATGACCCCATTACGGGATAACACGGCCCGATAACGGTAGTGAGTTAGGTGCTGCACCTAAAATCAGCACTGGAGCAGTATGTGTATCGAGGGCTGCTTGTAAGCTACCGGGGCTGCGAATGCTCGAAAACTCAGGCTCGGCCTGCATAGGAGGCCTTAAACTATGGACAACTATATAGAAACCTGTAAGGAGCGCACGAGCTTTGCCTTGGAGCGCTTTCTCATCATTCTTAGCCACGTCCCCGCCGACAAGCTGACATGGGCTCCGGTGCCGACTGCCAAGTCTTCGCTCGACATCGCGGCTCACTGCGCTGGGTACAGCCACGCTTTCGCCAATATTATCCGTGATGGCCAATTCCCGCCCACCGTCGACGAGTTCCTCGGCCCCATCCACGCGGCAATCGAGAGCATCACCACGGTTGAAGAGGCCGAGACGATGTTGCGAAAGGGTATCGCGGACGCAATTGCGGCGCTAGACACAGTCACGCCAGAGCAAATAGATTCGATCATCGACGCGCCCCACGCCCAGATGCCGTTCAAGTTCTTCCTCACCATTTCCGCTTTGCACCTCGAGAACCACGGCGGCCAGCTTGACTACCTGCAGACGTGCTGGGATGATCAAGACGTGCATCTAAGCCGCGCGTGAGTCGTCGCATAGCTTTGCTTGTTTGGCCGCGAAGGCCCACTGGAGGCATTACCAGTTTGCCAATTCCCCCGGCTTGCTAGTTTATTGAACAGTGCCTCGGGATAGTACGTACTGAATACGTGGTGACCGTGTCCGCTAGACGAAGGTCTGGGGCCTTTGCTGCACTCCCCACTGCATTGGGTCAGACCATACTGCGGGCCATGTTCGGGTAGGTTCTGAGCGATTTTGGTATAATTAGGCACGGGAGGACAAGCGGATGGCAACTACAAGACCACCAGCCGATGCTGTCGTAGAGCGTGGCGAACGGATATATAATAACAACCTTCGTCAACTTCTCGACGCAGCCAATTTTGGCCGCTACGTTGTAATCGACGTTGACACCGGTGAATACCGTCTCGGAGACGAGCATCGTGCAACTGTTTTGGCTTTCCTAGCTGAAAAGCCGGACGCGATTCTCTACACCAAGCTTATCGGCTATTCGACGACGGCGGCAATCGGGGGGCGCATGAAACCAGAGGTAACGACCAAGTCATGATCATCGGGTACATGACAAAGCGCAAAGATCCAATGGTTAGCGTTGTTGTTCGAGGTCCTTCAGGGACAATGGAAGTACAGGCGATCGTTGATACGGGATTTACCGAATACCTGACGTTGCCTCCCGCTGTCGTTGAATCACTCGGTTTGCCGATTATAGACAACATTTCCGTGATTTTGGCGGATGGTAGTTCGGTAGCGTGTAATGTTCACGACGCGAGGATCAAGTGGGATGGCGACTGGATTGGGATTAACGTGCAGCCTGCGGAAACCACGCCCCTCATAGGTCTTGGATTACTCGACGGCTACGAGGTACGAATCGAAGTAGCTCCTGACGGCGCTGTTGAGATATCGTCTCTTACTTGAACGGTTGCGCCGCGCGTAGCATTCATCTTCGTCTAGACACGAAACCAACTCTCCATTCATCCGCTATGCCCACCAATAACCCACAGCTTGACTCGCTCCTTGCCGCCATCGGGACCAACAACGTGGCCGATGCGCACGCTCTCCTCTCAGCGACACCGGACCTCGCGGCTAGCTGGAAGCCGATCAATGAGGCGGCTTACCTTGGGCGCGTCGAGATCGTTGGACTGCTCGCCGATGCGGGGGCGGATATTAGTTCCGCGTCGCCGTCAGGTTTCACGCCGCTTCACCGAGCCATCGAGCCGAAAGACTCCGTGCCGCGCCACGACGGGCACCTTGCCGTTGTCCGGTTGCTCGTTGCTCGTGGCGCGGACCTAACCGTGCGCGGCTCATGGCATCATTCAACGTCGCTGCTCACATCGACCATGGCGGGCGAGCCAGCGGTCGTCGCCGTGTTGACAGCGGCGACGTTTCGCGAGCGAGAAGCTGACATCTTTGAAGCATCAGCGCTAGGGTGGGCGAGTAGGGTCGAATATCTGCTCCACGAGGATGCGTCTCTCGCAGCCGCACAGGACAGCAATACGATGACGCCGCTGCACTACTGCGCCGCTTCCCAACTCTGGCGCGGCAGCGACGACTCCGCCGTAGGTCTGTTGCGATGCGCGCAACTGCTTCTCGACGCGGGCGCATTGCACAGCGCGATCGCATCTCTTGAGGGCCACAGCCTCCCGCCTCTTCATTGGGCACCAAAGAGCCCCGTCATAGCGCGTCTGTTGGTCGAAAATGGCGCTAATCCCACGGACGGCCTTGGTAGCGCCATGTGGGAGGAAGCATGGGACCTCGCCGAGTTTTTGCTCGCCCATGGTGCCGATGTCAACGCACGTGAGGGCGCACGCACCATCCTCCACGAGCGCCTGCACTGGGGCAAGACTAAACCAGCGCAATGGCTGCTCTCGCACGGAGCCGACCCCACTCTCGCCGCCAGCGACGGAACCACGCCACTGCACGCCGCAGTTGGGCGTGGCCTCGCTGCGCCAACCCTCGCCGCACTTGCCGAAGCTGGAGCCGATCTCTACGCACGCGATAACGCGGGCAACACACCATACGACACCGCCGTCCAGCGTAATCGCGCGAAGGCCGCCGCTTGGCTGGCTGGCCGCATGGCGGGGTAGCGCGTCCAAAGGTCTTCGGACAGCCCTAATCGAAACCCACCTGGAACGCCGTTTCCAAGGCTCGCGCCCGCAAGCACCGAACCCAATTGGCATCCGCCGCAGTGTTCCCGATTAAAAAGCAACACTTGTTTGTTAAATATTACTAATAGTCTGTTTATCAGGTATAATATAACTGGAGTTAAGTAGGGAGATGGTCAACATGTGCATCGTTCGTAAAGGACATAGTAGACGCCAACTCAAAGTGGTATGCCAAGCCCAGGGCACCGAGAAAGTTATGCGCATGCATATTTAGAGCTATGCATGCCGCATATGCGCATATCATAGCTCCGGAGCCTGGGAAGCCTGTGGAACTCTCATTACCAGGCACTGCAGCGCAGAGTTTCCATCCTGCGCCAGCGGTTGGGCCGGGGATAACTTACGACAGGACTGAACTGCTACCCATGAACCGTAGCGCGAAAGGGACCCCAGCCGTAACGGTATACTATACGTTGGGACAATCACCATCAAAGGATGAACGCCAGTGACAGATTTTAATAAGAGTGACGATCAATCAGAGCAGGCGACTGGGTCGCAAGACTCAGTAACCGGAGACCGTAGCAACCTCAGAGGCGTCTTCGCGATCCTTTCCGACCCGTCGACAGCCACGAAACGGGACAGCGATGCCCTGATCGACAGGCAGCTCGATGAGTGGATTACCGAGCATGAAGCCGAGATTGTAGAACAGGCGCAAGCACTCATCCGAATACCAAGCGTTTTGGGCGAGCCTGAGGACGGGGCGCCGTACGGGGTGGAGACGAGGCGGGCACTGGATTTCGTCGTGGACCTGACCCAGCGGTACGGCCTTACGACCAAGATGCTCGATGGCCACGCCATGCACGCCGAGTTCGGCGAAGGCGACTACCTTATAGGCGTTTTGAGCCACGTCGACGTTGTACCAGCTGGGCAGGATTGGACCTATCCTCCGTTCGGTGGCGACGTCGCCCACGGTAAGCTTTTTGGCCGCGGGGCCATCGACGATAAGGGGCCCGCTATCGCGTCGCTGTATGCTATGTTTGCGGTTAAACAAACAGGGGTACAAATCAATAGCCGGGTACGCGCTATCATTGGGGCTGACGAAGAAACAGGGTTTAGATGTGTCGCCCACTACTTTGAGCGCGAGGAAATGCCCGATGTTGGTTTTACGCCTGACGGATCGTTCCCTGTGATCTATGCCGAGAAGGGCATAGCGGGGCCTCGACTCCAGTCGGCAATTCCTGAGACGGCTGACCAAATAAAACTGCGCGAGTTATCGGGCGGGGAGCGCTCGAACATGGTGCCCGACCGAGCGTATGCAACGCTCACGGGCGCTGGCGTGCCTTGGGATACGGTCGCCTCAAAGATTGTGCGCGAGAATATCACCACCTCTATGGACGGTGATGAATTGCACATTACGGCGGTTGGGCTGTCCGCTCACGCAAGCTACCCGCATAAGGGTGTGAATGCCGTCGCGATGTTGGTTGGTGCGTTGATCGACGCGAATGTCGTACCGGGCTTAAACCAGTGGCTGGAAACAGTGCACGCGCTGGCGTCGGACACGACCGGGGCCATCTTGGGAATTGCGGGCAACGATGAAGTGTGCGGCGATCTGACTTGTAACCTGGGAGTAGCTCAGACTATTGATAATGAGTTGCAGGTAACATTTAGTATTCGCTATCCGGTAACATGGAAGGGAAGCGATGTTAAGGCGAAGGTCCTGGAGGCTGCGATTGGCCTCGGATACAGCCTGACACGCTGGGAAGATAGCCCGCCGCTGTACGTACCAGCGGATGATGTGTTGGTGGAGACTCTGATGAATGTTTACCGCGCCGAGACCGGCGACATTCAGCCTCCGAAGACCATGGGCGGAGGGACGTACGCGCGTGCACTTGCCAAAGGTGTCGCGTTCGGCCCTGATTTCCCGGGATCGCCGGAGATCGCTCACAAAGCGGATGAGTTTTGGCGAGTCGACGAGCTAATTCTCGCCACTCGTATCTATGCGAAGGCAATTGCTCGATTGGCGTGCCGAAGTTAGTGATTTGGATCGGGTTGTAAAGGCATGACGAACAAGAAGACGGTCGTTATAGCGATGAGTGGCGGCGTAGACAGCAGTGTCGCCGCAGCCTTACTTGTGCGCCAGGGCTACAACGTCATCGGCGCCACCATGCAGATCTGGCAGGAACCGGCCGCCGAGACGAAAGGCGCTGGATGCTGCTCGCTTGGCGCGGTGGAAGATGCGCGACGGGTTGCGGCAAAGATTGGCATCCCGCATTATTGTCTCAACTACCGAGATTATTTTGCTGAGAAGGTAATTGACGATTTTGTGGATGAATATAAGCGTGGCCGAACGCCCAATCCATGCATCAACTGCAATCGTCACGTCAAGTTTGACGCGCTCCTGGAACAGGCTAAGCAGCTTGGGGCCGACTATCTAGCCACAGGTCACTATGCTCGCGTAGGGTTCGATGAAGATCGCCAGCGCTGGGTACTGCGGGTCGCTCGCCACGGCGCGAAGGATCAGACCTATTCGTTGTTCTACTTTACGCAGGATCAACTTGCGCACACACTGATGCCGCTTGGTGACCTTACAAGTAAGGACGAAACCCGGGCCATCGCAGCCGAATTGGGTCTCGCGGTTGCCAACAAGCCGGACTCGCAGGAGATCTGCTTCACACAGGGGCATTCGTATACCGAATTCCTGGCGGAAAAGGCGCCTGAGACTGTGCAGCCGGGCGACATTGTGGACACATCGGGGAAAGTTCGCGGCCAGCATGATGGCATCGCGTTTTACACGATTGGCCAGCGCCGACGGATTAACGTCGGGTCGCCCGTGCCGCTCTTCGTGGTCGGAATTGACGCCAGCACGAACCGGATCGTCGTTGGCGACAACCAGGACCTAAAGGCGCGCGAACTGATTGCCGACGACTGCAACTGGATTGGCGTGGCCGGACCCGATCAAGTAGGCCGGGTGAATGCAAAAATTCGTTACAATATGGAAGCCGCGCCAGCGACCGTGAAGCACGGAACCAGCGCTGGCGATTTTGGGCTGGTTTTCGATCATCCGCAGAGGGCCGTGACTCCTGGTCAGGCAGTTGTAATGTATGACGGCGATGTTGTCGTTGGCGGCGGAACAATCCGCCAGGCAGTCGCCTCGAGTGAAAAGCAAGACTATGTCGCAACCACAAACTGAATGTAAGCTACGAAATGGATTCGTTGGGTCTTTAATCGGCGGAGTCGTCCTAGGGTCGATCGTCGGAACACTTCTTGGCTACTTAGTCGGGAAGAAAACGTCGCAGGGCAAACTGCCGGAGCTAGATCTGCGTGACATGCCAGATCGCCTTCGCGAGCTGTCCGATGCCGTAGCGTCCCGATTTAAGTCCTGATACGGCAAGCTAACTTTGAAGTTGGAGCCTGTCGCCCCATTCGACAAAAGTTGGGACCGGCAGCAGTAGGTAAAGGAGAAGATACTTGAACTTAACGATCACTACCAAAGCGCCCACTCCTGAAGTGCGCGTGGTTGATGTCGAAGGGGAGGTCGACGTTTACACGTCAACCCAACTCAAGGAAGAGATCACGAGCATATTGGCGGCTGGCGCGAAGTACATCCTCTTGAATCTGGCCAAGGTGGAATACCTTGACAGTACGGGCCTTGGTCTCCTCATCGGCGCGCTGAAGCGGCTTCGGGAGAACGGTGGCAACTTGATCATCGTAAGTCCCAGCGTTCGAATTGTTCGCGTCTTTGAGATAACCGGCCTGTATAAGATATTCAAGATCTACGAAACCGTTGCCGAGGCGGCCGAGAAGGAGAAGCTTCCACTGTGAGCAACAGCAATACCAATGGCGGTGTAGGACCCCTGGAAACTGGGCGCGTGTCGATCAGTTTTCCCTGTAGCGCAGAGTATGTCAGCATTGCGCGTCTGGCCATTCTCGGCGTCGCGAGCCGTCTATCACTCTCGTACGATGAGGTTGAGGATGTACGGCTGGCCGTCGGCGAAGCGTGCACGCACGCCGTTGAGCGGGCATCCGCCAACGGATATAAGGCGCCGACAAACGGTGGGCGGGGAACGATCACGATAATCGCCGATGTCTCACAATCAGAACTGCAGATCGAAGTTGCTGACGATGTGCCGACAGGTGGCGCGGGGAGTGATGTTGTTGACGAAGAGTTCGCCGACCTTGATATTGATCGGCAGGGCTTGGGCGAGCTCTTGATGGAAATTCTCGTTGATGAGGTGGAAGTCAAGACTGAACCGAACGGCACTTCGATTCGCCTCGTCAAGCGAGCCCCTGAAGCATCCACATCGTCTGTCCCCGCAAATTAGGGGACTGTCCAAAACATGAGTAACCAAGCCTGTGAGTGATAAGAAGACTACCAGTGGCGCCGAGGCTGATCCGATAGAGCGCGATGCGGAATCGATGTTCCGCAGGTTTGCAATCTCTCGTGACGTCCGTATGCGCGACCAACTGGTCAAAATGCACCTGAACTTGGTGCGCTACCTCGCGAGCAAGTTTGTCAATCGTGGTGAGCCTTTCGACGACCTCGTTCAGGTCGGCACGATAGGCTTGATCAACGCGGTGGACAGATTCGATCCAGAACGCGGCATTAAGTTCTCGACATATGCGACACCAACAATTGTCGGCGAAATACGACGATACTTCCGAGACAAAGCGTGGAGCCTGAAGGTGCCGCGTCGGCTCCAGGAACTAAATATTGCGGCGTCGCGGGCGCAAGAAGCCCTTAGTTCAAAGTTGGGACGCCCACCGAGTATTCGCGAGGTCGCTGAGCGAATCGGCGCTACCGAAGAAGAGACCCTGGAAGCGATCGAACTCGGGAACGCATACGATACCGTCTCGCTTGACAGCCAGATGAGCTTCGAATCGGATTCTTCCGGCATGACGCTTGGCGAGTTTATCGGTGAAGAAGATGCAACCATTCAATCGCTCACGGCCTATGGCGACCTGACCCAGGCAATCGAGAACCTGGAGCCTCGGGAACGAATGATTATCGTCTATCGCTTCTTTAGTGATATGTCGCAGGCAGATGTTGCGGCCAAGCTAAATATTAGCCAAATGCACGTGTCTCGACTTCAAACTCACGCGCTCCACAGCTTAAAACGTCTGCTCTCAGAAAACGTGTAAACGTATTGTCAGCGGTTCCAGTATAATAGAATTGCGTCGGCTCCGGGAGACCGGAGCCGTCGTGTTTTGCGGCGTATATGCCGATATTAAAAATATACCAAGCTTGCACTCAGCTGCCTTTCGGATCGAAGTGCGCAATGCCAGCGACCTTCCAGGGCATGACAGGTGGGTGCCCTAAGGCTGCTGCAAGCGCTTGATATCGGTGCCTGGAGAGAGTCTTGTCGTTTCACCTCACAGCTTACGCATTTGCTAATGCGCTGGCTGGCGTTATCGAACTGCTTATCGCGATAGTTGCTTGGCGACGCCGCAGTTTGCCGTGCTCCGTTGCATTGTCGCTGATGATGCTTGCTGGAATGGTGTGGTCGTTCGGCGCAGCGCTTGAGCACGCGTCCTATGGCATACCGGCCAAGATCCTCTGGTCGAAGGTCGAATACCTCGGAACGCTCACCGTGCCGATACTCTATCTCCTTTTCAGCTTCGAGTACAACCGTCTTGATGACTGGCTAACACCTAAGCGCGTTGCGCTGCTTTTCACGGTCCCTTCCATAACATTCCTCGTAACACTTACCAACGAGTGGCACGGGCTCGTTTGGCCCACATTTACCCCGAGCTCTCGCGATCCCAACATCATCGTCTTCGGACACGGTCCTGTCTACTATATCGGCGCACTTGGATATAGCTATGTGGCGTTGTTTGTGGGCACTACGCTCATGATCTGGGCGGGAGTGAGGTTCAACGATCTCTATCGCCGCCAGACCGTGAGCCTCATGATTGGGTCGCTTATACCGTGGGCCGCAAACATAGCCTACAACATGGGGTATTCGCCGACCCCAGGCCTCGAGATTACGCCGCTCGCCTTAGCGTTCACCGGAATGTGCTTTGCAGCTGGTATCTACTTCTTCCGCTTGCTGGATCTTACGCCTGTTGCTCGTGAGACGCTTATCGAAAAGATGTCGGAAGGCGTATTGGTCCTTGACCGCCAGAACCGAGTGATCGACATCAATCCGGCTGGCCGCCGCCTGGTCGCCTCTACGGCTGTAGCTGGCGGAGCCCTCAAACAGGGGGAGATGCTTGATCAGTGGCCGGAATTGCTTGAAAACATCCGTGACGTTATCGAGCATAGGTCTGAGATCGTTGTAAGGGGATCGAGCAATCGTTACGTGGATGTCAGCGTGTCGCCTATCCGAAACCGCCAGGGTGATATGACGGGCCGTCTTATTGTCCTTACTGACATAACTGCCCGTAAGGCGGCTGAGTTGGAAGTGCAGCGCGTGAACGCTGAAATGCGCGATCGTCTCGTGCAAATTGAAAAGCTTCAAGAAGAACTGCGCGAGCAAAATGTGCGCGACCCTCTTACCGGCCTCTATAACCGTCGGTATATGGATGAGCGCCTCGAAAGCGAACTGGTCCGTGCGGTGAGAGACGGGAGCTTTGCAAGTATTGTGATGCTCGACATCGATCACTTCAAGGACCTTAATGATACCTACGGTCATAAAGCTGGCGACGAGGTGCTGCGGGCGTTTGGCAGGCTCCTTGACAGTCAGATTCGCCAGTACGACACAGCGTTCCGGTATGGCGGCGAGGAGTTTCTCGTTATAATGCCGAAAACTCCCGCCTTAGTTGCTCTCGGGCGTGCCGAAGAGTGGCGATGCGCATTCGAGGAGTCGGTGGTTGACTATGGAGGCGACCGCATTCGCGCCACCATGTCCGCTGGTGTCGCCACTTTCCCGGACAACGGCAAGACACTTGACGATATCCTTCAAGCTGGTGACAAGGCACTCTACGCAGCCAAGTCGCTCGGTCGAAACTGCGTGTGTGCGGCCCCATCTCCCTATCCAGCCATCGAGGCTCCGCGCGAGTAGCCGCTGCGCTTTTGTTTGCACTACTAACCGGGAAGTGAGGATCACCTCCAATGTCGTCGATTCCGACAACTATGAAATCCGTGCTATTGACTGACTATGGGCCTGGTTTTGGCGCCGTCGAAGTTATTGAACGAAATGTCCCCGAACCCAAGAATGGCGAAGTACTTGTAAAGGTCACCGCATCTCCTATTAACCCTTCAGACTTGATGTTCATGACTGGACGCTATGGCTTCAAGAAGAGACTGCCAGTCGTTCCCGGTTTTGAGGCGTCAGGCACCGTCGTCGCTTCGGGGGGCGGATTGCTGGCCAGGCTGTGGATGGGACGGCGCGTAGCGTTTGCGGTACAGGCAACTGGCGACGGGACGTGGGCAGAGTACGCTGTCGCATCCGCAGCGCACTGTCTGCCGCTTCGAAACGACGTGACGTTTGAGCAAGGGGCGATGATGCTGGTCAACCCGTTCACCGCGTGGGCGCTTATGTCGATTGCGCGTGAGAGGGGTGCAAAGACGGTGCTGTCAACTGCTGCTGGCAGCTCGCTGGGTTCGATGATCTGGCGACTGGGTAAGGAGCAAGGAGTGGATGTGGTCGGTATTGTGAGACGCACGGAGCAAGCAGTCGAACTAAAGGCCAGAGGTATGGAAGTGTTGTGCGCCGCTGATGCGAAGTTCGAGCAAGAACTTTCCGTACTGTGCCGCAGGGAAAAGATAAAGCTGGCGTTTGACGCAGTTGGCGGGGAAACCACAGCGCGCCTCGCAAAGGCGTTGGACATTGGCGGACAGGTGATTGTCTATGGCGGCCTCAGCCTGAAGGACGCGTCATTATCACTAGACGACCTCATATTCCGCAGCAAGTCCGTGGAGGGATTTTGGCTTTCGCAGTGGTTTGCGAATAAGGGTCTTGGCGTCATTCTTACCGACGCGCCGAAAGTACAAAAGCTGATCGGGACCGTGTTGGCTTCTGAGGTAAGGCGCACTTATCCGCTAGACGACGCTGTCGCGGCATTGTCAGATTACACCGCCGCTATGTCAGGTGGAAAGATACTCTTCGTACCGTAGACCGGGTTAGCCTTCAAGTGGTGGGATCGAGTCGAGGCGGAATTTGCGGATTACTTCGTACGCTGAATCGACATCTTGCCAGCCTAGCACCATTGTCTGCTTCTCTTCTAGCTCTTTGTAGATGTCGAAGAAGTGGACAATCTCTTTTAAGATATGGGGTGGGAGGTCCGACAAGTGGCTCATGCCGCGAAATCGAGGATCGGCTGCGGCGACGGCGAGGATCTTTTCATCTGGCCCTTTGTCGTCACGCATCATAAGAATGCCCAGCGGACGCGCCTCTATTAGGCAGCCAGGGAATGTCGGTTGTGAGGTGATGACAAGAATATCGAGCGGGTCGCCATCGTCAGCCAGAGTGTCGCAGACCCAGCCATAGTCGAATGGATAGTACAACGGCGAATAGAGCGTACGATCAAGCTTGAAAACTTCGAGCTCGTGGTCGAACTCATATTTGTTATTGCTTCCCTGCGGGATTTCGACGATAGCGTTGACTATTTCGGGTGCACGATCACCGATGGGGATGTTATGGTACATTTTGCTCTTTTCGTTAAGGCCGGATTACGCCGGCGAGAGGTACATCTCTACGGCGCCACTCAGTTCGAGAGGTGAAGACCGCATTCCTTCTTTGCCGTTCCTGCCCAGCGTCCAGCACGGTCGTCTTGACCCGCACCAACAGCCTGGGTGCATGGCCAGCAGCCGATGCTCGGATAGCCCTGGTCGTGTAGCGGATTGTATGGCACGTCGTTCGCCAGGATATAGTTCCAAACGTCCTTCTTGGTCCAGTTTGCGAGCGGGTTAACCTTAACCAGATTAAACTTGCTGTCCCAGCCGACAATGGGGGCGTTCGCTCGTGCGTCAGACTGATCGCGGCGAATCGCGGTAATCCATGCTTCATAACCAGCGACAGCTTTGTGCAACGGCACGATTTTTCGGATGTGGCAGCATTGGTTCGAGTCGGTACCGTAGATTGGACCTCCAAAACGGCCCTCCATCTGTTCGACCGTTTCCTCGCTCCTCACAGCCTTAACGTCAATTTCGTATTTTGCTTCGATGCGATCACGCAATTCGAGTGTTTCTTGAAATTGGTATCCAGTGTCGAGGTTGAAAATGTAGGCGTCGTTGCGAATCTCGGATAGCATCGCAAGAAGCACGCATCCTTCGGCGCCAAATGCTGTTGCCATGCACAGCTTGTCGCCGTAAGTATCAACTGCCCACTTTAATATCTCTTGTGGCGACTGAGTTTCCATTTGTGCACTCAGTGCGGGCAAATCTTCAAGTGTAGGTCGAACAAGGGTGGTCATTGTTTTGTCAAGCGATCAACAAGGAGTAAAGAGTTACTAGATCAGTATACCTTGTTAACAACCGTTGACGACTTTGAGTTCCGACGTGCCGTGCGGCGACTATTGGGAATGGGGGTGTGAGAGAGGTACTAAGCAACCTAGACTTGTGGCTCACTCAGCCTGCTTGCTGAATTGTGAGGCCTTTGAGGGCGTCGTGATCAACGATGATAATTCGCCGTCCCTGGATTTCGATCAGTCCACGCTTGCGGAAATCATTAAGCACCAGCGTTGTTGTTTCGCGCGTGCTGCCAATGAGATTTGCGATTTCGTGGTGCGTTAGTTTGATTCGAATCATCGAACCGCCCTTTGCAGTACGTCCGTGGCTGGCCGCAAGGCGTGAAAGGAGGCGTGCAACGCGGGTAGGAACATCGCAGAACACGAGTTCGGTGAGGCGGTTCTCAGCCTGTATACGACGAGCGCTCTGAATCGTCACCAACTCACGAAGTGAGTCAGGGCATTGGCCGACAGCTGCCGCGAGTTCGTTGCGACGGAAAACATACACCTCAGCATCTTCGAGGACTTCCGCAGTCATCCCATACTGGGCACCAGAGTCAAAGAGGCTAGCCTCGCCAAAGAACTCCATTGGGTTGACGATCGTGATCGTGATTTCACGGCCAGTAGGAGAAACGCGCGTAAGCTTAACCCGTCCCGAGGAGAGGAGGTAAACGTACTCATTGCGCTGATCCGCCATGAAGATCATCTGGCGGCGGCGATAGACCTTCTCTTCGCCTGACTGCTCAAGCTCGGTCTGAACATCTAGCGGAAGGGTTCCAATAAGCGGCGCTCGTCTGATGCTGGGAACTACTGAGTTCATAGGTATTTTCATGCCACCATATCTCAATGTCGGCATGCTTCATACCTAATATACCTCAGGTCTTGTCAAATGTCAAAACGAAACGTAAAGCGTTTACGTTTGCGTCTTGGTTTAGCGTTAAACACGTGATAACACGTTAAAAATAGATAAAAATAACGCGTAGGCGCACTAGCGTAACGTGGACTTCCCGCCGCGTCTGTTCATGACCTCGCCCAAAATAACTGCACTTAGTAGAGACGCATTTCGCGGAGCGCGTTTGCGAATCTCTTTCTCGACGACTAACCAGCCTCCCATAGTAGTATCAGACTTTGCTAGGTTGGCAATGCGGTACTCTTCGGCGGCCCGTTTGGCGTCCTCCTGCTTAACTTGAGCATCGCGGTGGGCTTGCATGGCGACAGACGCTGCAGATATTGGTGAGGCTTCCGCACGATCTGCAGTGGATTGAGGAGCACCAGTTTGCTGGAAGCCAAACGACTCCGCAAGTCCCTGGGGCCTAAAGTCGGACGCCTCTGTTCGCATATTAGCGTCACCGGCGGTGCGTTCAAAACCGGCTGGCGTAGACATCGGGGCGGGCCTTGGGATCTCGCCTGACGCCTCGCCTTTTCGTTTGGCGTAGGCGCGATATAACAGGCCTACGAGGATGAGCAGGGGCACCATGACCTTCGGATAAGTGAAGAGCAAGTAGATCAGCGCAATTATGATAAAGCCAACTATCTCATGCATGGTTCACGTTATCCTTTGGATGCCCCTAACAATGTACATCACCTATTATTACGCGAGTGGCGCGGTGCCAGTGTCCTGACCACCGGGTTCGTCGGATGCGATACGGCCGATGCCTGACCGCATGTCAGTATCCGCTTGGATATTGCGCATTGTGTAGTAGTCCATGACGCCTAGCTTGCCTGTGCGCAAGGCTTCGGAAAGCGCCTGCGGAATTTGAGCCTGCGATTCTACGAGTTTCGCCTGCATCTCCTGCGTGTACGCCTTCATCTCTTGCTCGCGGGCCACAGCCATCACGCGCCGTTCCTCGGCTTTCGCTTGGGCGATCTTCTTGTCCGCTTCGGCCTGGTCAGCCTGTAGGCGTGCGCCAATATTCTGGCCCACCATGACGTCGGCGATGTCGATTGACAGAATCTCGAAAGCGGTGCCAGCGTCCAATCCCTTTGCTAGAACAGTTTTGGAGATAGCTGCAGGGTTTTCCATCACGTCGATATGGGTCGCCGCCGAGCCGATCGTGGTCACGATGCCTTCACCGACGCGCGCGAGGACGGTTGCTTCACCGGCGCCGCCTACAAACTGGTCGATATTAGCGCGAACCGTTACCCGGGCAAACGCCTTCATTTCGACACCGTTTCGCGCGATGCCGGAGACGACCGGAGTTTCGATTACTTTGGGGTTGACTGACATCTTGATGGCTTCGAGCACGTCGCGGCCAGCAAGGTCAATCGCGGCAGCCTTCTCGAAGGTCAATGGGATCTGGGCGCGATGGGCAGAAATGAGAGCCTGTACGACACGGTCGACGTTACCGCCAGCCATATAGTGAGTTTCCAACTGATTCAACGTAACCTGAACGCCCGCCTTCACCGCTCCGATGAGCGGGAGGATCACGCGGTCCTGCGGGACTTTTCGCAGCCGCATGCCGATTAGGTAGCCAGGCGTGACATCGTTGACACCAGCTGCAATAGCGTTGACCCAAAGGCCAATCGGCACATACTGCAGGAACAGGGAGATGAATATGATGACGACGATCAGGACGACGACCATCGAGATTCCAGGAGCCATATCGTATTCCTTCCGAATTGCGAAATCGTGGTGAGCGTCGATAGCTGTCCCCTGGTAGTGGTTCAGGGACGTGGCAGTCGGCGGTTTAGGTCGCGGACGCAAGATTTACATCGCGAACGCCTATGGGAGATAGTATATCACTTACTGGTCAGTTTGTTAAGCAACCGCAATAGGCGAACGCACGAAATGTTAGTATTCAAACAACATTTACTCCCGAGGCTTGCTGTTCTTGCAATTATGAGTCTATCGACTTTAGGAGACGAGGCTGAAAACGCATTCTATCTGCGGCGACACAAAAGCAATGCATGCCGTTCCAGATTTCCGGCAGTAGTTCATCGCTACCCCCGAGATGAACGTGTCCATAGACGACCGTGTCGACACCGTATTGCTTTAAGATTGGCGCGAAAACAGGCAGGGGAGGGTGGTGGATCATTGCAAGCTTCAACGGACAGTCGGCTATCGCGGCCAGCCGCTTTTCGAGGCGTTTAGCTTCTTTGGCTATGGTCTTCTCGGCACCTACGCGTTCTTCAGCGGTTAGTTGGCCAAAGATTGGAGTCCAGCCTCGCGTGCCTGCGACGCCTATTTGTCCATCCTCTGAAATGAAGGGAGTATCGTTGAGACCGTCATAGCGAAGAGGTCGATCAGAATCCCACCAGTAGTCGTGGTTGCCCTTGCACAGCACCTTAATCCCTGGGAGGTCGGCGATGTACGCAAGGTCAAGATCAGCATCCTTGCGCTTCATAGCCCACGATAAATCGCCAGGAAGCAGGAGTATATCTTGCGGTTCAATGAGCTTATCGCAATTCGACTTCACCCTGGCAGGATGATCTTTCCAGTGAGCACCGAACACATCCATCGGTTTTGGCGACGAAAACGACAGATGCAGGTCTCCGAGAGCCCAGATTCTTCGCATAATATATTATGGCACACTGCGGTAGCAGTGCCTCCATGATCATATGCGATAAGGATAAGCCCGCTCGCCGCCACCGAGCTTAAGAGCGGGCCTTATCTATCTGGACGAATTATTGGCTAGAGCCGTCTGTGGTAGTCTGTGTGTTATTGCTGTTTGTCGTTGTATCTGTGTTTGGCGTGTTCTGATTGCGGGGCGAACTACCGTTGCCGGTTGCGATTGCTGGTGGCTGTACGATAATAGTTGTCGGCGGTTCCGCTCGACTTGGCGCGGGAGCCTGATTGATTGTAACATTCGCTGGCGGCGCGGGGGATGGCTGGTTAATCACTGTGGTGGCTGGCACGGGAGCCGGAGATTGTGCGGGTACGTTGATTATTCGTTGAATGGGCGGGTTTTCTACAACTGTGGTCGTCCTATTCGCGTAGACGATAAGTGATATCACCCCTATAACGATAAGCATGGTCAGCACGATAAAGAATCCCGCCGTACTTGTGCGTGCTTCGGATCGCGCACCTTCAGCGACCCGCTCGGCATTTGTCTTTTCTACGGCGCTTTGCGCTCCCCAGTGTCTCGCCGCCCGCGCTTCACTTTCCAACAGCATGCTCTCATTTAGGGCGGCTTTCGCCTGGGCTTCGGCGATGTCGCGGTCGATTGTAGCGTCAGCCGCCGTGTTCAAAGCGCTGTCGCGCTGTAGTTTTGCGCGCTCTTCTGGCGTGAGCGGGCCGCTCATTCGGTCTGTCATGTTACTTCTCCCGGTACTAAACTCGTGTCGGCTGCAAAGTCTCGCGACTGCCAACGGATGTCAATACCTATTCCCACCTAACAGACATGCGAAACTCGGGAGCCACATAGGCGTCACAAGACTGGAGGTACAATTGCCCCAATGCAGCATAGAAAGTACAAGCGGGCAGTTGTGTGGTTTCGGACGGATCTGCGGATAGCAGACAACAGCGCTCTCGCTGCTGCGGTGGAGACTGCCGATGAAGTCATCCCGCTGTTTGTACTTGATCGGTCAATTCTAGATCGTGCCGACACGGGGCTAGCCCGCGTCATCTTTATGCTCGATGCCCTGAAGCACCTCGACGCCAACCTGCGTTCTCGCGGATCCCGTCTTTTCTTGCGCCAGGGCGTCGCGCCAGACGAAGCAATACGCGCGGTACGGGAGTTGGAGGCTGATGCTGTCTTCTTCAATCGTGACTATGAGGCGTATGCTCGTACGCGAGACGACTCGTTCACTCGCGAAATGAAGAACCACGGCGTGACAGTTACTGCGTTTGACGATTATGTGCTACACGACCCTGGCGAAGTCCTGACACAAGCGGTCGGGTTCTATACAGTCTTTACGCCGTATAAGAGGTCGTGGTTTGAGCGCCCCGTCAGTCAACCGGTTTCAGCGCCTACCCGTATCCATTCGCCAAACGATATTCTCAGCGCTGATATTCCTACGGCTAAAGACATGGGATTATCCACGCTCCAGCACTTTGAATGTGGTGGCGAAAACGCGGCTTCAGCGCTGTTATCGCAGTTCGTGGCTCAATCGCTCCAGGACTATCCAGAGCAGCGCGATGTGCCGGGAGTGGCGGGAACATCTCACCTCTCGAAGCACTTGCATTTTGGAACCATTTCACCGCGAACAATCTTCTCCGCTGTTAATGGTAAGTCTGGTTCCGATGTGTTTTTAAACGAGATTGCCTGGCGCGATTTTTATGTACAGGTCATGTATAACTTCCCGCATGTCGAAGTTGGATCTTTCAAACGCGACCTGAACAATATCGAGTGGACCGGCGGTGACTCATGGTTTGATGCGTGGGTTGCGGGCCAAACCGGTTATCCTATAGTGGACGCGGCAATGCGACAGCTTCGCGATGAAGCCTGGATGCACAATCGATGCCGTATGATTGTGGCGTCGTTCTTGACTAAGGATTTGTTGATCGACTGGCGACGCGGCGAGCTGTACTTTATGCAGATGCTGGTTGACGGCGACAAGGCTGCTAATAATGGGGGATGGCAATGGTCGGCAGGGACGGGCACCGATGCTCAACCATACTTTCGGATATTTAACCCTGTGTCGCAAGGAGAGAAATTCGACCCTCGCGGCGAATATGTACGGAAATATATTCCCGAACTCGCAAAGGTACCCGACAAGTACGTCCACAAACCGTGGCTGCTGTCGCCTACTGAGCAAGCCTATGTCGGCTGTAGGATTGGCATAGACTATCCAGCACCAATCGTTGATCATGCAGTACAGCGGACTGCGGCACTGGCGCTGTACAAACGAGCTGCGTCTATCTCGCATCAAAATACGGTGTAATGTTATCGGCGCAATGGAGCGCCTCACTTGTTGGCGTAGATCGGAATACTAGTGAATCCCATACCACAATTCTCGAAAATCCTCATCGCAGTGGTGACAATAATGGCTCTCGCATCGATGAGTGCTTCTCGTGCGGATGATCCGATTGCAGGCTCGGCAGACGTCCACGTCATGGTGTTTCCGTCGTCGATGTTCCCGCCAGCGGGCGGGGACACGGCTGGTGAGGATCACGTAACGTTCACGTATCCGAAGGAGATGAGCGAGAAGATTGCGATGCGTGATTTTCTGGCTTACAGCAAAGTGACATCGCGCACACTGCATGAGGTGCAGGTCAGCACGGATCGCACGCCTCTCGCGTCGGGGCAGTCGCAGCGAATGACATGCGTCACGTTTACGACGCCCGGCCTTGTGCGAACCGGCGCAACCCATTTTGAACTCGAACCATTCATCCTGTCGCTCAAAGAGTATAAGCATATTCGATTGAGCTTCATCGCGCCGCCTGGGTTTAGCTTCTCGGGCTTGCGTACCTACAAGGATAAGAACGTAGCAATCAGGCTCGATCCCGTCGCCAGCGGCGGGGGAACTACATATACATACGATGTTCGAGTGCTCGACGCAACGTTCACTTCCCTACGTTTGCCCGCATGGCAAGCCGATCCCGCAACTGAGCGGATGACACAATCTCGCGATGCCGAGCGGAAGCAGCTTCTCGTAAAAGTGTTAGGTATTATCCTCATCGGAGGCGTAGCGTCCGTTATTGGATACTACGTCTACTCGGCACTGCTCGCAAAAGCGCCGCCGAGCTAACTTCACGACAGGCGATTCGCGAGTTCGGCCCTGGGCCAGGGGCAACCAGCTTTCCAGGCGGATAGCGCGACGCCACCATTGCGAGTATAATATTTAATACAAAAGAATTCCCCGTGGCTTGCCACGGACCAGCGCGTCTCTGAAGCTGTTCGTCAGCTCGGTTGGTTTCGTAAAGCGAGAGTGTTATACTTTTAGGCATGGCTGTTACTAAGAGTTGGCATTGCGCTTACGAT